>CAWFUF010000017.1:0-314411 GCA_963818775.1 uncultured Alphaproteobacteria bacterium
CGTTCATCGACGAGCAGGCCGCCCAGTGCGGCTACTGCATCAACGGCATGATCATGCAGGCTGCCGCCCTGCTCGCGAAGACAAAGCGGCCGACCGAGGACCAAGTCCGACAGGCGCTCGCCGCCAATCTTTGCAAATGCGGCACTCACATCCGAATCCTGCGCGCCATCATGCGCGCCTCCGAGCAGATGGGCTGAGCGCCATGCTCGACAGGCAACTCTCACGCCGCTTTTGTCTGAAGGCTGGCGGATCGCTAATCGTCACGTTCGCCTCACGGCGCATGCCACCAGGGCGGCGCCCTCCGGCCCGCAGCAGAAAAGCCTCGCCGTCGACGAGGTCGGGAGCTTCATCGCGATCGACAGCGACGGCTTGGTACATCTATTCCGGGAAGGTGGAGTTGGGCACCGGTGTGCTCACGGCCATCACACAGATTGCCGCGGAGGAGCTGTCCGTGCGGCTCGACCGGGTCGCCATCGTTCAGGGCGATACCGAGCTTACGCCTAACCAGGAACCGACCTACGCCAGCTTGACGGTGCAGAACGGCGGCATGCAGATCCGCCGAGCGGCGGCGACCGCGCGTGAGGCGTTGCTCGATCTCGCCGCCAGCCGGCTCGGCGTCCCGCTAGCCCAGCTTGCAACACGGAACGGAACTGTCAGCCTTCGGTCGCGCGGATCAGGGCTAACCTATCCGGAACTGCTGGGCGACAAATCCTTCACCGTGAAGGTCGATCCCGCGGCTCCACTGAAGGACCCGAAGGACTACACGATCGTCGGTACCCCCATGCCCAGGCTTGATATTCCTGCGAAGATCATGGGGACGTTCACCTTCGTACAGGACGTCCGGCTGCCCGGCATGCTGCACGCCCGGACGATCCACCCGGCCGCAGTCGGGGCGAAACTGGAAAGCTGGAACGACGAGTCCTGCCGAGCCATCCCCGGTTATCTGCGCGCCGTGTGCAAACGCGACTTCCTGGCCGTGGTGGCGACCAATGAATGGGCCGCCATCCGCGCAATGGCAGCGATCAACGCTGTCTGGTCAGCCGCGGCAGAGTTGCCCGACGAGGCGCATCTCTACCAATTCGTGCGAGCCTCCAAGATCGACCGCAACGAGGTCTTGCAAAGCATCGGCGACACGACCGAGGCGCGGAAGACAGGCGTCAAGGCGTTTCAGGCAAGCTATGAACTCGCGATGAACACGCATGGATCGATCGGTCCGTCATGCGCCGTTGCCGACTTCAAGGATGGCGAGCTCACGGTCTGGACGCCGTCGCAAGCCAGTCACCTGCTGCGCCAGCAGTTGGCCGTGATGCTGCAACTCCCGCCCGAGCGCGTCCGCTGCATCTATGTCGAGGGCGCGGGATGCTATGGCCGTAACGGCTCGGACGACTGCTCGTCCGAGGCGGCGCTGGTCGCGGCGGAAATCGGCCGGCCGATCCGGCTGCAATGGATGCGCGCCGATGAGCACGGTTGGGACCCAAAAGGGCCACCGACCGTGCTCGACTATCACGCCGCTGTCGGTGCCAAAGGAGACATCGTCGCCTGGGAAGCAGATATGTTCCTGGCCGAGCAGCCAACTAAACGATCAGGTGTGACGCTGCTCGCGGCCACGTTGGCGGACCTTCCTCGTTACGGCCCATCGACGCCCGGCTTCTACAATCCGGGCCTCGGGATTCCGTATGGGCTTGCGAACAGTAAGTTGACAGCGCACTGGATCACGGAGATGCCGTTGCCGGCGGCCTGGATACGCGCGCCGGCGCGCATGCAGAACACTTTCGGCAACGAATGCTTCCTCGACGAAATCGCTGCGGCTACTGGCGTCGATCCTTTCGAGATGCGGCTTCGCCATCTTGACGATCAGCGCGGCCTTCATCTTCTCGATCGTCTGCGGCAATTCGCGAAGTGGGAGGCGCGAGGATCTCGCCCGCGTGACACCGGCGCCCGCGCGCGTGGTCGCGGCGTGGCCTACACGAAATACGAGTTGGTGCGAACCTATGTCGGTGTCGTCGCCGACGTTACCGTCAATCGAACGACCGGAACGGTCAGGGTCAATCGCGTCTGGGTCGTTCACGACTGCGGCCAGATCATCAACCCCGACGGTCTGCAGAACCAGATCGAAGGCAACGTCGTGCAAACGGTCAGCCGAACCTTGATCGAGAAGCTGACATTCAGCCGCACCGAGGTCACCAGCCTCAACTGGGGAAGCTACCCCATTCTGACCTTCCCGGATGTGCCCGAGGTCGCCATCGAACTGATCGACCGGCCCACCGAAGTGCCTTGGGGGGCCGGAGAGCCTACCACCTCGGTTGTGCCCGCTGCGATCGCGAACGCGGTCTTCGATGCGAGCGGCGCACGCTTGCGATCCGTGCCTTTCAGGCCTGGCATGGTGCTGGCCGCCTTGAACAACCAATAGCACCGATAGAGGTCATGGCGCCCATGCCAACCGCCGACGATCCAGTTGCAGACCACGTCTCCGCAGCGGCCCTCAGGGAAAACGTCGCACTGATCGGTACCCAGGAAGAGGTGCGGAGGATCGTCGTGATGGGTCCTCGCGGTGCCATGGCTTTGGCGGCAACGACCGTGGCGATGCTGATCGCAATCTGGACTGCGTTCTTCGTCTTCGTCTTCTTGCCGCGAGGTCCCGTTGGCTGAGTCGATCACACCCACCGGCGATGTCGTCGATCCGTCGGAACGGCGATGGGCGTATGTCGTCGCGGGCGTAATCGCCTTCATCTTCGCCGTGATCACCTTCACCAGCCTGCATTGGGTTGCCGAGCCGCCGTCGAATGTGGAAACGATCGATGCCAGCCGCATCCATCTGTCGGGGGAGTTCACCGAAGCCAACCTCGGCACCGCGGTACAGCCGGACGGATCGGTCGTGGTCCGCGTCATCGCACAACAATATACCTTCGTTCCGCAATGCATCGTTGTGCCGACCGGCACCCCGGTCGTTTTCCGCGTGACAACTCCCGGGGTTGTGCACGGCTTTCTGATTACCGGCACAAACATCAACACCATGGTCGTACCGGGGTTCATATCCGAGGTGCGGACACGCTTCGAACAGGCAGGCGATCACCTGATGCCGTGCCATGAGTATTGCGGCGTCGGCCATGAAGCGATGTGGGCGCGGGTCAAGGTCGTCGATACCGCCGAGTTTGCCCGCAGCTATAGCGGCCAGAAGCGAGCGTCCTGTGCAGGGCAGTAGCCGCCTGGTCCTCGCGCATTTCTGGGCGGCCTTCGCGGCGTTCGCGGTCGCGATTCCGCTCGGGGCCTGGCAGATGCTGGTGCGCAGCCCACTGCATCAATGGGTGGACCCGGAGCAGTACTATCGGGCTGTGACGGCGCACGGCACGGTGCTCGCCTATGTTTTCCCCACGCTATTCGCGATGGGGTTCGGCTACGCGGTTTGCGCGGTTTCGCTTGGGCGCCCGATGCACGGAACGCGGCTGGCATGGGCCTCGCTCTGGCTCGTCATCGTTGGCGCGCTGATCGCGATTGCGACGGTGGCCGCGGGCGACGCGACGGTGCTCTACACGTTCTATCCGCCCCTACAGGGCAGCCCGTTCTATTACATCGGCATTCTGATCGCGGTGCTCGGCTCATGGCTTTGGATCGGGCTCATGGTCTCGCATTTCGAGCGTTGGAAGCGCGATAATCCCGGCCTGCCGGTTCCGCTTGCCATGTTCGCGACCACGGCGGGCGCGCTACTTTGGGCGTGGACATCGCTCGGCGTCGGGTCGGAGATTATCTTCTTGATCCTGCCCAACGCCTTCGGTCTAACGCCCACGATCGATGCCGGCCTAGCCCGCGTGCTCTTTTCCTGGACCCTGCACGGCATCGTCTATTTCTGGCTGATCCCCGCCTACACCGCGTTCTATGTGCTGCTTCCGCAGGCTGCGGGCGGTCGGCTCTACAGCGACAAGATGGGGCGCATTGCCTTCCTCCAATTGCTGATTTTCGCGATGCCGATTGGCATTCATCATCTGTTTGCTGATCCGCAGGTCGGCGCCGGCATCAAGTTTCTCCAGACCGTGTTCACGGGCATGGTTGCCGTGCCCACGCTCCTCACGATTTTCACCATCTGCGCGTCGCTTGAGATCGCCGGCCGTCTGCGAGGCGGAACCGGTGTGTTCGGATGGATAGCGGCACTGCCGTGGGATCGCCCCTTCGTGCTGGCGTCGGGATTCTCGATGGTCATGCTGGGCATCGGTGGCGCGAGCGGCCTGATCAACATGAGCTACGCGCTGAATTCGACCGTTCACAACACGCAGTGGGTCACCGGCCATTTCCACCTGATCTATGGCGGCTCGGTGGTGATCATGTATTTCGCCATTGCGTACGAGTTATGGCCAAGGCTCACGGGGCGACCGCTGATCGCACCGCTGATCGTCACGCTGCAACTTTGGAGCTGGTTCGTCGGCATGCTCGTCGTGACCTTGCCATGGCACGTGGTGGGCGTCATGGGTCAGCCTCGGCGCATGGCCTACTACGACTTCAATGATCCGGCGCTGGCGCCGCAGGCGATCTGGGTCAGCACCTCGGCCGTTGGCGGTTTCGTCCTCGTTGTCTCCGCCGTCCTGCTGATCGGCGTTCTCCTCGCGTCGCACGCCGCACGGCGGGCCTCGGTCCGACCCCTCACATTCTCGCTCGCGGTCGATCCGCCGCGCTGGCTGCCGGCCTCTTTGAATGGGTTCGGAGTGTGGATACTGCTGGTGGTGGGCCTGACCGTCGCGAACTACGGCTACCCAATCGCGCAATTTCTTTATCTTCAGAGCACGGGCGTGCCAGCCTATCTGGTGCAAGTCCATTGACACGCGACGGCGGACAAGCTGCGCCGGACCCGCAATTCACCATCTGGATCGGCGCCACGATCGCCCTGTTCATCGTTGCGGTCTTCGTTGGCTTTATCCTGTTGCCTTCGGCGCAACCCGGTGCCCTCAATCTCTGGAGCGCGATCTGCCGCGCTGTCGGATTGCCGAGCGAGAACGGCCGCGCTGCTGGCTCCCCGATCGCGGGGCAACCGGCATCGACCGTCGCTTGGACCGTTGCAACTCGCGAGCTTCTGACGCAAGGCGGCACCGCGCGCGGTGCCGCCTTGGCGACGACCTGCAACAACTGCCATGGCGCGAACGGTCTCAGCAACGATGCCGCCATCCCGAACCTCGTCGGCCAAACCGTTGCCGCGATCTACAAGCAACTTGTTGACTTCAAGGAAGGCCGGCGCAGTGCGGCGGTCATGGGCGTTTATGTCGACTCGTTGTCGCGAGTGGCGATGGTCGACCTCGCCGCCTATTATGCCTCATTGCCCAACCCCTTCGCGGGAGCAACGACGACATCGGAGTCCGCCTATCCCGTTGCGCGCAATCTGGTTGAACGCGGCAGTCCCATGCGGAGTGTTGCGTCGTGCGCCGCGTGTCATGGGCCGTTGGGCCTCACGTTTGACGCGCCCAACCTGCAAGGCCAGCAGCGCGCCTACCTCGAACAGCAGATGCAGGCGTTGCGGTCGGGTAGCCGGCACAACGACATCAGCGAGCAGATGCGCAGCGTCGCGCGCCATCTGACGCAGAACGAGATAGCAATGCTGGCCGCGTATTACTCGAGCCTTGCCATGACTGGACGGTAGGAATTTGATTCTTTCTTCAACTGAACAACCCTGCGGAATTGTACGCCCGGACTCGCGATTATAGGAGAGCCGTGCTTTGCACTCGTCGTCGAAGCGCTTACCATCCTCTGTCATGTTGTCAGTTGTCATCGCAGGGCGTGACACGCGTGCGGAGCAGCCAGATCATTGGTCTGCTTCGCGCATTGGCCAAACGCGCCTGCACAACACATAGCCGTAGAGGCATTTCGGAAGGAGGGGCTGTTCGTGATCTGCTTGGCTTTTCGCCTTGTCGTGTCGTTATCGCCGAAGGCGCTTGCCCAGCGCGGTGGTGGTTGGGTCGGATTGCCAATTGGACGTAGCGACGATGAAGCTTGACGCTGTTGCGCCGAAGCAGCCGCCAGAACTCGGCAGCAGAGTTCTCCTGCCGCGCTGACATGATCTGGATTCCCGGCGGTACGTTCCGTATGGGATCGGACAGGCACTATGCGGACGAGGCGCCAGTTCATCGCGTGACGGTCGACGCGTTCTGGATCGATCGCGTTCCAGTTACAAACCGCGAGTTCCGCAAATTCGTCAATGCGACCGGCTATGTCACCTTCGCCGAGATCGTGCCAGATCTGAATGATTATCCGGGCGCTCTGCCGAACATGCTCAAGGCGGGCTCGCTGGTTTTCGATCCACCGAAGCATGCAGTCGATACCCACAGCTGGAACCAGTGGTGGACATTCAAGTTCGGTGCCAACTGGAGACGGCCCTACGGACCACGCAGTTCTATCAGCGGGCTGCATGATCATCCCGTCGTTCACGTCGCGTTCAGGGATGCCCGAGCCTACGCGAAATGGGCCGGCAAGGACTTGCCGACCGAAGCGGAATGGGAGTTTGCGGCTCGCGGCGGGCTCGACGGCACCGAGTTCGCCTGGGGGGATAAGTTCACGCCTGATGGCAAGCAGATGGCGAACACTTGGCAAGGCACGTTCCCGCACGAGAATCTCAAGCTTGATGGATACGAGCGCACCTCGCCGGTGACCGCATTCTCGCCGAATGGCTATAACGTCTACGACATGATCGGCAACGTGTGGGAATGGACCACCGATTGGTACTCGGCCAAACACGAGGCGGACGTCCCCAAGGCCTGCTGTATCCCGGAAAATCCGCGAGGTGGCCGCGAGGAGACGAGCTACGACCCCTGCCTGCCCAACATCAAGATCCCTCGCAAGGTGCTTAAGGGCGGCTCGCACCTATGTGCGCCGAATTATTGCCGTCGCTACCGCCCGGCCGCACGTCATCTAGAGCCGGTGGATACGTCAACGAGCCATGTAGGCTTCCGCTGCGTTGTTCGTCAGGTGCGAGAATCGCGATGACCGAGTCGAATCCACAACAACTTGGGCTCATGCCCAAGCTGGTCGTCGTGCTCGGCATTTTACTGGTTGCGGCCGGCGTGCTTTGGCATGCCATTAGAGTGGAGGTTCTTGGACGCCTCCGGCGAACCTGCTCGACGCGCCGAGTGGCGCCGATATCGTTTCGCTTCATCCTGCAACCGTCGATGTCTGCGATTGTCGCCATCCATGATAGCGTCAAGGACGCGCGGGCCGGCCGCTTGCGGCATTTCTGGACAGTCGCGGGTAATCCGCGAGCGCATGGGACGTCTGCCCGAAGGGTTGATTGCGACGGCCAGAACCATCCTTCTCGGGATGGCGATGGACGTGATTTACCAGTTCCTGGTATTCAAGACGTTCTATCCGGCTCAGGCGCTGCTCATCGCCCTCCTGCTAGCCTTTATTCCCTGCCTGCTGATCCGCGGGCCGGCCACACTTATCGTGCGCTGGTGGCACGGCAGTGCCTCGGGCAACCGGAACAAGTCTGTCTGTGTGGCGCATTGTGGGAGGATCCGGCGTGAGCGAACGGGCGCAGACTGACGGCACGCTGTCCGGAAGTGGGCCGCCCATCGCCGGTCCAATCACGGGCAGGTTCGAAGTAAGGGCAACTGCATCAGATCATTTCTCCTGGCTGCGCACCCGCGCCAGCGTCGAGCGCACGCTGATGTCGTGGATACGCACGGCTGTCTCGCTGATCGGCTTCGGCTTCACGATCGTCCAATTCTTCGAGCGCATGCAGGAGCTTCCTGGGGTCAATCTGGCACTTCATCCCACCGCGCCGCGATACCTAGGGCTTGCATTGATTGCCTGTGGCATCCTGGCCCTTGTCGTTTCAATTTGGCAGTATCATTGGACAATTCGGTACCTGTGGAGCGGAAGTTTCGCGCCGATCGCGGGGATGACAAAGGAGGGAATGCAAACACCGCTTTATGCGGTCGCGTTCGCCCTCATGCTAATCGGCGTGTTCGCCTTCGGTGCCGTGCTGCTGCGTTTCGTGTAACCGCCTGCAATGGCGGGTGAGCAATCGCGAAGCCGTTCTGAAATTAGCAACCAGGTCAAAGGAGATCGAGATGGCCAAAACAGATAAACCCAACATCCTCATACTATGGGGCGACGACATCGGGATCTGGAACATCAGCCGCTTCAGCCTCGGCATGATGGGCTACCGCACACCCAACATCGACCGCATCGCGAACGAAGGGGTCACCTTTACCGACTACTATTCCCAGCAGAGCTGCACCGCCGGTCGCGCGTGCTTCATCACCGGCCAGAACCCGATCCGCACGGGCCTGACCAAGGTCGGCATGCCCGGCGCCACCGTCGGCCTGCAGAAGGAAGACCCGACCATCGCCGAACTCCTCAAGCCTCTGGGCTACGCCACCGGCCAGTTCGGCAAGAACCACCTGGGCGACCGAGATGAATTTCTGCCTACAGTACATGGCTTCGACGAATTCTTTGGCAATCTCTATCACCTGAACGCTGAGGAGGAGCCCGAACTACCTGACTATCCCAAGGATCCAGCGTTCAAGAAGCAGTTCGGCCCCCGAGGCGTCCTCCACTGCAAGTCCGACGGCAAGGGCGGTCAGACGGTCGTGGACACCGGTCCGCTCACCAAGAAGCGCATGGAAACCATCGACGAGGAAATCACCGATCGCGCCATCACGTGGATGGAGACGCAGGCCAAGGCGGAGCAGCCGTTCTTCCTCTGGTACAATTCGACGGCCATGCACTTCCGGACCCACGTCGCCGAAAAGAATCTCGGCAAGAGCGGCCAGGACCCCTACAGCGATCGGATGGTCGTCCACGACGAGCAAATCGGCCAGATCCTCGACAAACTCGATGAACTGGGCATCGCCGACAACACAATTGTCATGTACTCGACCGATAACGGGCCGGAGAACGACACCTGGCCGGATGGCGCCAATAGCCCGTTCCGTGGCCAGAAGGATACTGGCTGGGAAGGCGGCTGGCGCGTGCCCTGCTTCATGCGCTGGCCGGGCAAGATCAAGGGCGGCTCCGTCCTGAACGGCATCGTTTCGCATATCGATATGTTTCCGACATTGCTCGCCGCAGCAGGCAACCCCAACGTCACCGAGCAGCTCCTCAACGGCTGTACGGTCGATGGTAAACCGTTCCACGTCCATCTCGACGGCTACAACCAGGTCCCATACCTCACCGGCGAGGCGGCGGAGAGCGCGAGAAATGTCATCGTATACTTCAGCGACGACGGCGAACTTATCGCGGTGCGAGTTGGCGACTGGAAGTTCCATCTGGCGGTCCAACGCGCCGATACGATGCGACAATGGGCCGAGCCGTTCGTGAAGCTTCGGGTGCCGTATATCATGAGCCTCCGTCGCGACCCGTTCGAACGGGCCGACTTCAACTCCAACACCTACATGGACTGGATGGTCGATCACGTGCCCCAGATGTACGAGATGCAAGCGGTGATCGCAGCGCAGATCGCGGGCTTCGTGAAGTTCCCACCGCGGCAGAAACCTGCCTCGTTCAACCTGGACGCGGTGCTGGCGCAGGTGTCAAAGCCCCACACCTGAGCCACGGCGTCTCCGACGCTTGAGAAAAGAACAGGCGTCCGGCACGAGTTCGCTCGGCCTTGGTCTAATCGGCCCATGCATGGAATCCTCCCGTGCATGGGCCTCTTCCTTGCGGTTGGAAGCTTTCTCGGCACGAGTGGGAACTGCTTTTACGATCGGGAGGCGCGTTCCGTGTTTGGAATAGAGTCTTTCCGCCTCTATCGAGTTGATGCAACTCGGTAGAGAAAGGGTCCTGTCGGTCATGAACGACAACGAAGAGGCGACTGGCGCCACCACCGCCGCGCAGGTGAGGGCCTTTTACGATCGTCATCCCTATCCGCCGCCCGTGGACGACCTGGAAGCCTATCGCAAGTCTTGGGACAACCGGCGCCGGCGCGCCAAGTCCCATCTCTTCTGGCCGACCGAGCCATATCGCGAGGACCGGAGCATACTGGTTGCCGGCTGCGGCACCACGCAGGCCGCCCACTATGCGCTGCGCTGGCCCCGCGCGCAGGTCGTCGGAATCGACGTCAGCGCCAAGAGCATTGCGTTCACGCAAGGGCTGAAACGCAAGCATGCTCTTGCCAACCTCGAGGTGCGCCAACTGGCCGTGGAGCGCGCCGCCGAGCTCGGCCAAGGCTTCGCGCACGTAGTCTGCACCGGCGTGCTGCACCATCTGCCCGACCCCGACGCGGGCCTGCGGGCCCTGCACGACGTGCTTGAGCCGACTGGCGCAGTCAATGTGATGGTGTACGCGCCCTATGGCCGCGGGGGGGTCTACATGCTTCAGGACTACTGTCGGCGCCTCGGCATCGCCGGGACGGCGACTGAGCTCCGCGATCTCGCCGCGAGCCTCAAGGCGCTCCCGCCGGACCATCCCCTTGCGCCACTCCTGCGCAACTCACCCGACTTCGCGGACAGAGCCGGGCTTGCCGATGCCTTGCTCCATCCTCAGGACCGATCTTACTCGGTTCCGGAGCTGCTGGACTTCTTGGACCGCGCAGACTTGGCGTTCGGTCGCTGGGTGCGCCAAGCGCCTTATCTGCCTTGGTGTGGGGCGCTGGCGTTCACGCCTCACCAATCCAGGCTCATTGCGCTGACGGCTGACGCGCAATACGCCGCCATCGAACTGTTCAGGGGGACCATGGTCCGCCATGGCGTTGTCGCTTACAGGAAGGATCGACCGACGCAGAGTGCACCCGTCGATTTCGACGGCGCAGCCTGGCTCGGCTACACGCCCATTCGGCTGCCCGATACGCTGGCTGTGCAGGACCGGCTGCCGCCGGGAGCGGCGGCGGTGCTGATTAATCGCAATCACACCTACACCGACCTTTATCTGCCCATCGACGCGCAACAAAAGCGACTGCTGGACGCCATCGACGGGGAGCGCACCATCGCGGAGATCTGCAGCGAGCAGGGCGACCGGACCGTCGCGCGTACCCTCTTCCAGCAACTTTGGCGATGGGACCAGGTGGTGTTCGATACTTCGAGGGTGTCGGCACAGGGCGTTACCCAGACGAATTGAGGCGGCAAACACGCGGCCGATGAGGCCGGCACTGTCTTGTCATATCAGGTGGCGAGGCGTAACGAGCACAGGGTTCAGACCATTATGATAGCCAACGCCCTGACGAAGCTGGCGCCCTGCACCGCCCCGAACGTCCCGCACGAGTTTATCGGGCAAGCCCGACTGTTCTGCGCCCGCATAGATGCGGCAGCCAAACTCGCCAGCGCCGCCGTGTTACAGATATGCGCCGACGCACGCGCCGTCATCCAGCGCCGGTCGACTTGGCGCGGCGAGCATTTCCCCGGCTTCGAGCGGCAATGGCGCCGGACCATACCCGACGAAGGCCGGATCCGCTTAGAGATTGCGCGCAGCAAGCGCGCATTGATCATCACCGAGTTTCGGCTGACCCGCTCAAGCTATGAAGACATCAGATGGTCGCATCCATTCCCGGAAGACTCTGTAGGTCTCATGCTGTGCACGTTCCAACTCACGACGCCCGCAGCTTTCGAATGTAAGCGGCTTGCAATCGCGATCCTCGGAATCCATGCCATCGCCCGCCGATACCAGCGTGGTTTCGACAACACCGACCGCACCATACAGACCGACATTTCTGAGCTAGCAATGAACGTCTCCCAGCTCCAAAACGCCGACGGCCAAACCTTCGCGATCCCGTGCCCTTCTGGCCAGTGGGTTGGCGCTATTGAAACGGTCAGCCTATCAGGCGCCCCCGATCAGCAACTCCTGAACGTCCGTTCGTTTCTGCACCACCCGCAGTAGGAGCTTATTCAAGCCGAGTGCTGGATGGCTGCGCTCATTGAACAGGTAGGTGGGGAAGAGGAAGTGGGGCTGCATTCTGTTTCGATGGGTCTCTCTGGCCGCGAACCCGCGAACCGCACCTCAATCGCCAAAAGCGGCCGTGCCTGCGCCGCGTCCTTCGTGTCCCAACGAGGCGGGAAGCTGATGGGCGATGAGGTCGCTACGCAGCGGAACGGTCGAACCCGTCGCACGGCCCCACCCTATAGAGTCAGACCCTCGGCGATATACGGTCCCATATCGCCACCGTCGAATGATGGCATCGTCGGTTGCGTGCCCCCGCAACCACTTTGACCGGCCAGCATATTTCCGTCGGCAGACCCACCTCCGGATCTTCATCTGCGGGAAACGCCATTAGACATTTCGGGCGGGGTCAAACTTGTTCGGTAAAGGAGGTGCCACGCCGGAGGACCTCGCCCGCCGCGACAACGCCGCCATCGCCCACGTGGCCTCGCTGCTCCCGGCCAATGCCGACGAGGCCCACCTTGCCTCCCAGCACGTCGCCGCCGACGCCTACGCGATGGACTGCCTGCGGGTAGCCCGCGAGTACGCCACGGCGGATCATTCGTTCTTCCTGAAATGCAACGCCTGGGCCGTCAGCATGATGCGCCAGGCGCGCTCGGCGAGGGCGCTGCTGCTGCGCGTGCAGGCCGAGCGCCGCGCGCGTGAGGCGGACCATGCCGCCGCCGACCGCGCCGCCTGGACCGAGCACTGCGCCATCGAGCTGATGACCGCCGCGCTGGGCACCGCGCCACCCGCGGCGGTGGCGGAACCGCCCCCACCCCCTCCGCAACAGCCGACCGAAGAGCCCGTAACAGACCCGATCGCCGAAGCCGAGCAATACGCCATCATCTACCCTCAACGCGCCGCGCGCATCCGTGTCCTCGGCGGCCTGCCACAGCCCCTCGACTTCGGCCCACCCTCACCGGAACTGGTGCGGGCCATCATCACCGGCGACAGCCCTACCCTGCGCGCCCTGGACAGCCAGGCCGCGGCCTAGGCTGAATCGAATGACCCACCAAGCCGCTTAATCGTCATGCCGACGAGCCCGCTTAATCGTCGTGCCGACCAGGCCGCCCAATCGTCATGCCGGCGAAGGTCGGCATCCACGTCTTCCCTTGCTCCACGTGCCCAACACGTGGGCAGGAACCGCAACCCGCTCCACCAACTCATGAACCCCGCCAACCCGCCGCCTCTACCCCACGCGCCAGCGTCTCGCACACCGGGCAACGAGACGCCGATGAGACACCTCAGCGGTAGAACTCAACCTTCGCCTCGCGGAACCACAGGAAATTCGCCGGTGCCGCCGAGATCGGCCCGTTGATCGCGAACACCGCGACCTCGAACCTCTCGCCCACCTCAACGGTATCGCGCAGCACCAGACGGTTGGGCATATTGAAGCCCTGGATCGCCGCCGGGCTCGGCCGCCCCGCTGCGCGCGGCATCTCGCCGTTCACCCACACCTCGGCATAATCATCCACGTTCACCGTCAGCACCGTCTTCGCCCCTGCCGTCGCGAAGCCCGACGCACTCGCCGGTATCGTCAGCGTCGCACGGAACCAGAAGAACGACACCATCCCGCCGCCCCGCTTGGCACCCAGCTCCGTCGGCGGCACCTCCGCCCAATCCGAATCATCGAAGCCACGCAGCTCGGCATGCGGATCGACATCGTATGTCGTCTTGAATTCCGGCATGGCATCAGACAGCGCAGCACATTCGACCAGCTTAGCCTCCTTCGCCTTCCACCGCGCGCCGAACGCCGCGGAGCCCTCGACGGTCATCAGATCGACCACATGCGCCGGCGGTATCAGTGGCGCGATCGGCGGCTGCGGCATGAGCAGCGGAGGCATCGCCGGCGGTGCGGAAGCCGTCGGCCTGACGTAGCGGTTCGTGGGCATTCTTCTGTCCTCCCCAGTTAACCGGTCGCCGCCTCTTCAGCCGGGTGGCGCAACCGAAAGCCGGCCGACCACCTTATGCTTCTCGATGAACCCGGCGACGAGACCGGACTTCTTCGCCTCCTCGACGAAACCGCGCAGGAACGCCGCACCCGCCGCGTTGGAGCGCGCGGTACCCACCGCCTGCTGCACCGCGGTGAACTGGCCATCGAGGATGCGTGCGCCCGGCATTTTCTGGATGTCGCCCAGTAGCCCAGGCCGCAGTCCCGCCAGCGCGTCGAGCTTGTCGCGCACGAATTTCTCCGTGGCACTCGTAAGGCTGTCGGAGCGCACGAGTTCGGCATGTTTGATGTTTCGCTCGAGCCACAGGTCGTACGCACTGCGCGCGGTCACAGCGATCCGCATGCCCGGCCGATCCACCTCGGCGATGCTCTGGATCGGCGAGCCCGCGGGAACCAGATACGTCGCCTCGATCTCCACATACGCGGCGGTGAACGCGATCTTCTCCGCCCGCGCCGGCTCGGCGCCGATCAGCCCGATGTCCCAAACATCGCTGCCGACCGCGTCCGCCAGTTCGCCCGGCTTTGGAAACGGCACGTATTTCACCGGCACACCCAGCCGGTCCGCGATCGCCCGCGCCATGTCAGGCGAGACACCATCCGGATCGCCCGACGGTGTCTTTCCGGTGACCAGCAGGAAGTTGCTCATGTTGATGGCGGCGCGCAGCGCGCCGTGCGGGGCAAGTTCAGCGACAACCGATTGGGACATGAGTTCGAGCTTCCAGGGACGTTGATGTGGCGCCAGTGTATTTGCGCCATCCTGCCCCCGGCAAGGCGCCCCTATTCCAACGCCAGACCTCGCGCGTGCCAGCCATCCGTGCCACCCCGCAACACCGCAACATTGCTTACCCCGGCGGCCAGCAGTTCGGCGGCGGCGCGCGCCGAGCGCCGATCGGTCTTGCAAACCAGCACGATCGATTGCCGGCGTGCCGCAAGCTCGACTGTGCGGCCCGCAAGAGTATCGAGCGGCACGTTGATCGCACCGGGCAGATGACCAGGCGGTGCGATGAACTCCTCGGGCTGGCGCACATCGACCAGCAGCACGCTGTCGCTCGCGAGCCGACGCTGCAGTTCTGCCACCTCGATCCACGCCGGTTGCGCCGCGCGGTGACCGAACAATCGAGAGAACAGCGACGTCACCCCGCCACGATCTCCGCCAGCGCCTTGCCGACATCGGCAGTGCCGGCCTGTCCGCCCATGTCGCGCGTCTTCGGTCCGCTCTCCCGCAGCAGTGTCTCGATCGCGGCGACGATGGCCTGTCCCGCCGCCGCCTCGCCAAGATGCTCCAGCATCAACCCCGCCGACCAGACCTGGCCGATCGGATTGCAGATGAACTTGCCGGCAATGTCGGGCGCCGAACCGTGCACCGGCTCGAACATCGACGGGAACTTGCCCTCCGGATTGATGTTGGCCGAGGGCGCGATACCGATCGATCCCGCCACTGCGGGACCAAGATCGCTCAGGATGTCGCCGAACAGGTTGGAACCAACCACGACATCGAACCAGTCGGGATGCTGCACGAAGTGCGCGCACAGGATGTCGATGTGGTACTGGTCGGTGTGGATGTCGGGATACGACTTTCCCATCAGTGCAAACCGCTCGTCCCAGTACGGCATGGTGAACGTGATGCCGTTCGACTTGGTGGCCGAGGTCAGGTGCTTCTTCGGCCGCGTGCGCGCGAGCTCGAAGGCGTATTTCAGGATGCGATCGACACCATGGCGGGTAAGCACGCTCTGCTGGCTGACGAACTCTCGGTCAGTGCCCTCGAACATGCGCCCGCCAACCGACGAGTACTCACCCTCGGTGTTCTCGCGCACCACGTAGAAGTCGATATCGGCCTCGGTGCGTCCGGCCAGCGGCGTCCGCACGCCAGGCATCAGCTTGCACGGGCGCAGGTTCACGTACTGGTCGAAGCCGCGGCGGATCGGGATCAGCAGGCCCCAAAGCGACACGTGGTCCGGCACGTCAGGCCACCCCACTGCGCCGAGCAGGATCGAGTCCGACTGCGCCAGCCGCTCCATACCGTCCGCCGGCATCATCGCGCCGGTCTTCTTGTAGGTCTCGCAGGACCAGTCGTAATGCGCGAACTCCAGGCCGAAGCCGTATCTGCGGGACGCAGCGTCAAGCACCTTCAGCGCCTCAGGCACAGTCTCCTTGCCGATCCCGTCGCCCGGCACCACTGCAATCCTGTGGGTCTTCGCCATGGACTATCTCCTTCGCTGGTGATCAGTTATCAGCGATCCGTGATGGGTGCGAGGGGGAGCGGCGACATGGCCAGACAGGCGCAGGCAATGCCGAATTCAGCCACCAGCGACTGGGACCGCGACGCCGCGCTGACCACCGCGCGCATTCTGCTGGAGATCGAGGCGATCAACTTCCGGCCGGACGAGCCGTACACCTTCACCTCCGGCTGGAAGTCGCCGGTCTACATCGACTGTCGCCGCATCATCTTCTTCCCGCGCGCGCGCACCAAGATCTGCGAACTGAGCGTCGAGAAGATCCACCGCCATATCGGCTACGAGACCATCGAGGCGGTGGCCGGCGGCGAGACGGCCGGCATCCCGTTCGCCGCCTGGATTGCCGACCGGATGTCCACCCCGATGGCGTATGTGCGCAAGCAGGCCAAGGGCTTCGGCCGCAACGCGCTGATCGAGGGCGACGTGCCGGAGGGCAAGCGCACCCTTCTGGTGGAGGACCTCACGACCGACGGCCAGTCGAAGATCCGCTTCGCCCAGGCCCTGCGCGATGCCGGCGCCATCGTCAACCACACCTTCGTGGTGTTCTTCTACGGCGTGTTCCCTGGCGCGTTCGAGACGCTCGCTCGGATGGACATCGCTTTGCACCATCTGTGCACCTGGTGGGACGTGCTGGAGGCTTGCAAGGACCGGCCGTACTTCGCCGAGCCGGCGCTGGCCGAGGTCCGGCGGTTCCTGGAGAACCCGGTGGCGTGGTCGGCCGCGCATGGCGGCATCGCATCGCCCGAGGAGGCGATGGCGCGCAAGGCCGCAGCGGACTCGTAAACCCAACATACACTGGCTGATGGGGAGAATGACTGGCATGCGCATGGCGTTGCTGCTGGCTTTCGTTGCGTTGTTCATTGGCCGCATGCCGGCGCATGCACAAGATGCAGCGTCCTGGCCGCACACTGTCACAAGCCCAAACGGCGCCACGGTGGTGGTGTATCAGCCGCAGGCCATCTCCTGGCCCGATCAGAAGACCTTGGCTGCGCGAATGGCGCTCGCCATCACCCCGCCGGGGTCGAAGACACCAATCCTCGGCACCATCGAGCTTTCCTTCGCCACGGCCACCGACAACGCCACCCATCTGGTTACCCTCACCGATCCCAAGCTGACTTCGTCGCACTTCCCGTCGCTCGACACCGCGCAGGCGCAGCAGGTCAATGACCGGATCGCAGCCGCGCTGCCGACATTGCAGCTCAAGCAGGTGCCGTTCGATGCCATCGTCCTCAGTCTGAAGGAGCTGCCGCAGACAGTGCAGCCAGTGGCGGTCAACAACGATCCGCCGACCATCTTCCATGCCGACAGCCCGGCAAGCCTCGTTGTGTTCGACGGCGACCCGGTGCTGGCACCGGCCGGCGACAGCGAACTCAAGTACGCCGTCAACACCAACTGGGACGTATTCTTCGATCCCGCCGGCAATGGCACCTGGTATCTACTGAACAACGGCATCTGGCTGGCGGCACTTGCCGCCACCGGCACCTACAAGCCGGTGAGCCAGCTGCCGGCCGCCTTCGCGAAGCTGCCGTCCGACGCCAACTTCGCCGACGCCCGCAAGGCGATACCCGCAAGGCCGGTCGGCGCGTCTCAGGTCCCCAGCATCTTCGTCAGCACCAGGCCAGCCGAGATCATCGTCATCGACGGACCGGTCCAGCTCGCCGCAATTCCCGGGACCGGCCTGCAATATGTGAAGAACACGGCGAGCGATCTGTTCTTCGATAAGCCGCAAGGCAGGTACTATTACCTGACCTCGGGTCGCTGGTTTGCGGCACCTGGTCTCGACGGCCCATGGACATTCGCCTCGAACGACCTACCGCCGGACTTCGCCCTGATCCCGCCGGACAGCGAGCACGGCCAGGTGCTCGCGTCGGTGCCGGGCACGTCACATGCGCAGCTCGCCGTGCTGAAAGCGCAGATCCCGCAAGAGGCGACATTGATGCGAGCCGATGCGAAGCTGACCGTCAGCTATGCCGGGAAGCCGGAGTTCAGGCCCATCCCCGGAACCGATCTGGCCTATGCGGTCAACACCGCGTTCGAAGTGATCGAAACGGGCGGCAAATACTATGTCTGCTATCAGGGTGCCTGGTTCGTCGGCACTGCGCCCAATGGTCCATGGGCACTGGCCGACAGCGTGCCGCCGGCCGTTCACAGCATCCCACCGAGCAGCCCGGTGTACAACGTCAGCTATGTGAACGTTTACGGATCGACGCCGGAGACGGTCACCTACGGCTACACCACCGGCTATACAATGGGATATGTCGCGGCTGGCGTCATGGTCTACGGGACCGGCTACTACTATCCGCCCTATGTCGTGCCGGGTGTGGTGCCGGTCTACTTTCCATACCCTTACTCCTATGCCGGCAGCGTCTGGTACAACTCCGCCAGTGGCGCGTGGGCGCGTGGCGGCACCGTTTACGGTCCGTATGGTGGCGCGGTCACTGCGGGCAGGGCCTATAGTCCGGCGACGGGTGCCTGGGCACATGGCGCAGCTGTCTATGGGCCATATGGCGGCGCCGGCGCCTGGTCGGCCTACAACCCGAGCACTGGCACCTACGCGCACGGCAGCGCCGCATGGGGACCGCACGGAGGCACGGCCAACGCCAGCTTCTACAATCCACGCTACGGTGTGTCGGGCAGCACGACACAGAACGCCAACGCCTATTCACGCTGGGGCTCCAGCACGATCAGCGGCCCCAACCGAACCGTCAATACGGCGAGCGCCAGCAACGCGCGCGGCTCGGCTGGGGCGATCAGCTCCAGCACCGGTGCGGCCGCGGCGGGCGTGCACACCGCGGCAGGCAACAACGCGGCGATCGGGCGCACCGCCAGCGGCAACGTGTATGCCGGAGCCGACGGCAATGCCTACAGACACACGGACAGTGGCTGGTCGAAGTGGAACGATGGCGGGTGGCAGCCGATGAAGCCGCCGACGGACTCGCGCTCGCCGACAGCGGACCGTGAGACGCTCAATACAGGCAGTTACAATCAGTTGGAACAGGATCGCTTCGCACGGTCGCAGGGCGGATGGGGAGGACGGCAGTTCTCCGCCCCAGAGGGACGCTCATACGGCGGCGGCGGACGGTTCAGGCGCTGAACACGGGCCGCTTCATCATTCATTAATCGGCGCCCGCTATCGAGGCTCCCCGCGCAGCCGAGGGCCGCCATGGCGACGATTATCTCGACCATCACCAGCATCGGCATCGTGCTCAGCCCGAGCGACAATCCGGTCTCGGTAACCGGCACGATCACGCCGACGAGCGGCATCGCGCTCTATGGTCCGGGTGACGGAACCAATAGCTGGACCATCGACAATGCCGGCCTGATCAGCGCCAGCGACACGGCGAGCGGCCACGGCATTCTGTTGGGGGGCAGCAGTGCCGTGGCCGCCGGCGTCGTTACCAATCGTTCGAGCGGGACGATTACTGGCGGAAGCATCGCCGTAGCAATCAATGACACGTCTCAAGCGACGGTTACCAACACGGGCGGCGTGATTGCCGGCGGCAATTACGGCGTGTCGGTCAGTGGGGTCGGTACAGTCAGCAATATGAGCGGCGGCTCGATAATCGGCACGAGTTCCAGCGGCACCAATGCTGCTGCCGTCTTCATCTATGGCTCGGGAGCGGCCGGCGACCAGCCAAACGTTCAGATCTACAATGCCGGATCACTGACGGGCGCCACTGGTGTCGAGGAGTTCCTGGGTGGGTCGGTCACCAACGCCTCGGCCGGCACCATCGACGGTCAGACCAACTTCGGCGTCTTCCTCGACGGCAATGGCACTCTGGTCAACAGCGGGGCGATCAGTGGGACAAGCGTTGGCGCGGAAGTTTACGAAGGCGGCCTGGTCCAGAATCTCGCCGGCGGAACCATTTCTGGCGGTGTCGGGATCTACTTCGGCCTTAATGGCGGCACAGTCACCAACGCCGGCACGGTAATCGGGACCAGCGGCGATGCTGTCAATTTCTCCGCCTACAAGGGCGCATCCAGCTACCGGCTGATCGCCGATCCCGGCGCAGTGTTCGTTGGCGGCATCAACGGTGGCGCCGGCGTGCTGGAACTGGCGAGCGGCAGCAGCGCCGGCTCGCTGTCCGGCATCGGCACCAGCATCACCAATTTCACCAGCTTGCAGTTCGACGGCGCGCCTTGGAGCCTATCCGGCAATGCCACCGGCTTCGCCGCTATAGGTACGATCACCGGCCTCGCCGCCGGCGACACCATCGACCTCACCGACTTCGCCGCGACCGCCACCGGCGAAACCTTCGCATCTGGCGTGCTGACGCTGACCAACAGCGCGAGCGCGGCGACGACGCTGAACTTCCCGAACGCGCCCGATAGCACTTACTTCGCGTTCGCCCCCGACGGCCACGGCGGCACAGACATCGCGGGGGCAGGCAGCGGACAGACCTTGGCCTGGGCCGGTGGCAGCGGCGATTGGAACGACGCGAGCAACTGGTTGCCGCAGTCCGTCCCTACCGGTTTCGATACCGCCACCATCGCCAACCCCGGCACCGTGACGCTGGCCGCCGCCGCGAACAATGCCGTGGCGAACGTGACCATCGGCTCCGGCGATACGCTGGCGGTCGACGGCTCGCTGGTGGTCACCGGCACGGCCGCCATCGACGCCGGCGGCACGCTGATCGACAATCGAACACTGAGCGCGGCGGCGATCGTCGACAACGGGCTGCTGGCCTTCACCGGCAACCAAACGCTCGACAACACGCCGCTCAGTCTCGGCGGCACGCTGGCGGTGCAGAACGCCGGCACGCTGACCCTCGGCACAGGCGAGACCATCAACCAGACCAGTCCGTCCGCGACGATCGACGGCACCGCGGCCAGCGGCGAGAGTATCGTCAACCAGGGCACCATCGATGCCAATAGCGGCAGTTCGCTGGACATCGTGCCGCTGAGCTTCACCAACGACGGCACCATCGACGCCACCGGCGAGACGTTGACCGTCGGCTACGACAGCGGCGGCACGCTCGGCTCCTGGAGCAACCAGTCTGGCACTATCTCGAATGCCACCTCGCTGGTGCTGGACGGCTCGTTAGCCACCGCCAACATCGGCACAATCACCAGTGCTGGCGGCATCACCGAGGGCGGCCTGCTCGACAATACCGGCGCAACCCTGGCGGTCGGCAGCAGCGGCACGCTGCTCACCGCGATCAGCCTGAACAGCACTGGCACCGTCAGCGGCGGCACCATCGTCGATACCAACGGCGACGGCTTCGCGTTCAATGGCGGCACGCTCGAGGGAGTGACCTACCAGGGACCGCTCGACCTGATCAGCCAGGGCGATCACGTGACCATCGCCAACGGGCTGACCGTGACGGGAACCCTCGGTTCCCCACCCGGCACGATCGATCTGACCGGCACCGCCGCGACGCTGGATCTCGCCGCGACGCAAACACTCGACAACGTCACGCTCAACATCGGCAATATCAGCCCCGTCAATACCGACGGTGACGTGCTCCGCGCCGACCAAGGCGGCACGGTCACCCTCGGCCGCAACGCTAGCATCGACAGCCTTGGCGCGTTCGCCACGTTGCTCGCCGAAACAGGCACCACGCTAGATCTCGCCGGCACTGTGAGCGCGCTCAGTGGTGAGACGGTCACACTCGCCGACAGCGGCGGCACGCTCAGCAATGACGGCTCGATCGTCGTCAACGGCGGCACGATCGACGTGAACACGCCCCTCGCCGTCGGTTCGGGTGGCTCGATCGACGTCAGCAACGGCGGGGTGGTAAATGTCTCCGCAGCGGTCGCTGCCGATCAGACGCTCGCTTTCGCCGATGGGTCCGGTCTGCTGCAACTGAACGATCCCGCCAGCTTCGCCGGCACGATCACCGGCTTCGACCTGGGTTCAACCATCGATCTCACCAACTTCACCGGCACCGTTGTAAGCTTTGCCAACAATGTGCTGACGCTCTCCGGCGGCATCAAACTGAACATCCAGGGACCGTTCAACCCGAACGAGTTCGTGCTTACGCCAGACGGCGGCAGTGGCACCGACATGACCTGGGCGGCCGCGCCGGGAACCTTTACCTGGACGGACGGGAGTGCCAACTGGAATACGCCAACCGCCTGGGACCTCGGCTCCGCGCCGACCAGCCTCGACAGCGCGATCATCGGTGACGCAGCCACGAACACGATCACGATCGACAGCACCACGAACATCGCCAACCTGACACTGAACGGCACCAACGACACGGTTGCAGTCATCAGCGGCGGACTTCTCCAGGCGACGGGAACCATCACGATCAACGCCGGTACACTCGCGGACACCGGTGGCTTCGCAGCTTCGCAGATCATCGACAACGGTGTGCTGAACATCATTACCGACGCCACCCAAACGCTCAACAACACGCCGTTGTTCCTGGGTGGCACCCTGCTGGTGTCGGCCGCGTTCGGTATCGCGGGCACGCTCACGCTCGGTCCTGGCGAAATCGTCACCCAGGACGGCGCCAACGCGCTGATCGCCAGCAGCATCGACAATGACCAGAACGCCGTCATCAACCTGGGCACTATCGACGCGAACGGCGGCAGCATGACGATCGCCCCGCTGAACTTCTTCAACCAGGGGAGCATCGACGCTACCGGCGAGACACTGACCATCGGCTACGACAACGGCGCCGGCATGCTCGGCTCCTGGAGCAACAACGGCGGCACGATCTCGAATGCCGCCTCGCTTATCATGGATGGTTCGTTGGCCACGGCCAACATCGGCATCATCACGGGCTCAGGCGGTATCACCGAGGCCGGCCTGCTGGACAACACCGGTGGCACGCTGAACGCGGGCTCAGGAACCCAACTCGTCACGGTAACGCTGACGAGCGGCGGAATGGTCGGTGGCGGCACCATCGTCGATCAGGGCGGCGGCTTCGTGTTCAGCGGCGGCACGCTGAACAATGTGACCTACCAGGGGCCGCTCGAGCTGACTAACCAGGCCGCGCAGGCGATCATCAGCAATGGGCTTGCCGTGACGGGAACCGGCGGTTCCTTGCCCGGCACGATCGATCTGACCGGCGCCGGCGCGTCGCTGAACTTTGCGACAACCGAGACGCTCGACAACGTGACGGTGAACATCGGCAACGCCACGTCGGCCGATGTGCTGCAAGCGAGTTTCAACGGTGGCTCGCTCGTCATCGGTTCGAGCGCCACCATCGTCAGTAATGATCTTGGCGCGCTTGCCACGCTCGCTGCCGGCAGCGGCGCCGCACTGGATCTCGACGGCACGCTGGATGCGTTCAGCAACGGCGGCACCTTCACCCTCGCCGACGGCGGCGGCACGTTCACCAACGACGGCTCGATCATCGTCAGCAACGGCGACACGTTGAACGCGGCGACCGCGATCGACGCCGGTACGGGCAATGGCACGATCGATGTCGGGGGCGGCGGTGTCGCGGATTTCGCTGGCGCTGTGGCCGGCGGCGAGGCACTCGTTTTCACCGACACCACCGGCATCCTCACGCTGCACACGCCCACCAGCTTTGCCGCAACGATCGACAACTTCGCGATTGGCAACACGATCGATCTCGCCGGTATCGCGGCAGACGCGGCCACCTGGTTGGGTGGCACCCTGACGATCAGCAATGCTGGCGGCTCGGTGGCAGCGCTGTCGCTGCCGGGTGATTACACCGACGATCTGTTCAACGTGGCACCCGACAACACCGGCGGATCGCAAGTGACGGTCACCGCCACCTGCTATGCCGCAGGCACGCGCATCCTGACGCCGCGCGGCGAGATCGCCGTCGAGCGTCTGCGTGAGGGCGACCTGGTGGAGACCATATCGGGCCGCGCCCAGCCGGTAGACTGGATCGGTCACCGGCGCGTCGATTTCCGGCGTCATCCGAACCGCCATCGAGTCCTGCCCGTGCGTATCGCCGCGCACGCGTTCGGGCCGGATCGGCCGCGGCGTGAACTGCTGCTGTCACCGGACCACGCGGTGTTCGTCGAAGACGTGCTGATCCCGATCCGCCACCTGATCAACGGCACCACGGTCGCGCAGATCACCCGTCAGGCGATCACCTACTACCATATCGAGCTGCCGCGCCACGATGTGCTGCTGGCCAACGGAATGCCGGCGGAGAGCTACCTTGAGGCTGGCGCGCGCGACGCTTTCGCCAATGGCGGCGGGGCCTTGCAGCTTCATCCGGATTTTGCCCCGCCGCTCGACCACTACACGATACTGTGGGAAGCGCAGGGATACGCGCCTCTGGTGGTCACCGGCGCGGCACTCGAGCGGGCGCGCGAGGCGCTGGCCAGACAGGCGCAGGATTACTCCAGATTGCCCAGGTCCCGCGGCGCCTTTAGCAGAAGGTCAGCGCCCGCCGCCTGAAGCTCTTCACGACTGCCGTAGCCCCACAGCACGCCGACCGCGCGCAACCCGTTGGCACGCGCGCCGATCATGTCGTGCGAGCGGTCGCCGACCATGATGGTATCGTTCGGCTCCAGGTTCTCGCTGTGCAGCACGGCGGCGATCAACCGTGTCTTGTCGTCGAGATTGCCACCCGGTTCCGTGCCATAAACGCCGCATATCTCGCTGGCGAACGTCAGCGCGCCGACCATGCGCGAGGCAAACACCGTGCGCTTCGAGGTGGCGACGAAGCACCGGGCGTCGGTCGACAGACGCCGCACGGCTTCCGCGATCCCCGGATAGACCGTCGCCATAAGCAACCCGATCTCACCGTAGTGCGCGCGATACGCTGCAATGCCTGCATCGACCCGATCATCGCCATAGCGCGCCAGCACGCGTGCGATAACCTGCGGCAGAGGCGGGCCAATAAACGGGGTGATGTCGAAGGCGGGATCGGGCGTGTGCCCGAGCGCTTGCAGCGCCGCCTCGCAACTCGCCGCGATGCCGGGCCGCGAATCGATCAGCGTTCCGTCGAGATCGAGCAGGATGGCACGCCGCTTCGCACTCACGCCGGTGCACCGCTTCGCCGGCGCACCGCGACCAGCGCCACCCGCAGCCGCTCGGCTGAATCGCCGCCGTGATATTCTGAGAGGATCAGCACGTCGGCATCATGGCGCATGATCGCGCCCATGATGCCGACCAGCCGCGATCCGCCGCCCTGGCGGATGTTCCAGGCGAGCAGCCGCACGCAAGGTCAGTCGGTAACGTAGTCGCAGCGGAACCCGTTGCCCCAGCGCTTGATGTGGCCGCGCGACGGCGACGGGAAGTGTGCGAAGCAGCACAGCGTACTGGTGTCGCAGTAGGTCTCGAGGAACTTGCGCCGTGTATCCGCGCCCTGCTGCGGGTCGTAGTCAACGCGCATCGCCAGCTCCGGATAGCGCGCCTGGAGCGGCGTATGGATCAGGTCGCCGGTGATCACCGCATCCTTGCCGGCACGGCCGAGCGCCACCGCATAGTGGTCGATCGTGTGGCCGGGCGTTGGCAGCAGAGCCACCGTGTCGTCCAGCGAATGATCGCTGGTGATCAGGTCGCAGCGCTTCGCCTCGACGATCGGGATGACGCTGTCCACGATCGGCGGCAGCGTGGTCTTGTCGTTCTCCGCCAGCCAGTAATCCAACTCGGTCTTGGAGAACAGGTAGCGCGCCTTCGGGAAGGTCGGCACCCAGCGGCCGTTCTCCAGTTTGGTGTTCCAGCCGACATGATCGACGTGGAGATGCGTGCACATCACGAAGTCGATGTCGTTCACCGTCAACCCGGCCGCCCCCAGGCCGCGCATGAATGCGTCGTCCTTCTTCTTGTGCCACAGCGGACGCGCCTCGCGGTCCTTGTCGTTGCCGATGCAACTATCCACCAGGATGTTGTGGCGCCCGGTCTGCACGATGTAGGACTGGAAGCACAGCACCAGGTTGTCCTGCGGATCCAGCGCCGCCGGCGCGAGCCACGAGCGGTTCTCCGCCAGGACGTCGGGCTTCAGTTGCGGCAGGAACTCCAGGGCGGGGGTGAAGCCGCATTCCATCTCGACGATCCGGTGGATCGTCATGTCGCCGACGCGGAACGTGTTGGCCATTGGCTCGCTCCCTTGGATGGTTCGTCGGGATGATGTTACCTAGCCGCCCCGCCTGCGACAAATCCCCGCCTGGGAGGCTCTGATGAACGACGCAACCACAGTGGCCCTGAGCCCGGAGACCGTGCTGCAGCACATGAAGCAGAACGGCGTCACCGACGTCGTCTGGCTGCCGGACAGCGAGACCAACTGGCTCTATCTACTGATGCAGGCGGAGCCGTCGTTGCGGCTGATCGGTGTGACGCGGGAGGGGCACACGTGCTCCATCGCCGCAGGGCTGCATGCCGGCGGACGGAAGCCGCTGATCCTCATCCAGAACACCGGCATGATGGAGTCGGGCAATTCAATCCGCGGCTGGCTGCTCGGGATGCACGTGCCGGTGGTGCTGATGGTGGGCTATCGCGGCTGGACACGTCACGGTATCAACACCGACACAGCCGCAACCTATACCGAGCGGTTCCTGATGGCGTTCGGCATCAACTACTACCTGGTGGAGAGCGACGCCGATGCGCCGCGCATCTCGACTGCATTCGAGGAGGCGCAGCGGACGCAGCGGCCGGTGGTGGTGTTGGTCGGCGACGAATACCACGGCTTCAACCGGTAGGGGCATGCGTCATGATGCACACAGCTGAACTGCTGAACGTGTTTGCCGAACACCGCGGCGACGCGATCGTCGTGCCGGGACGCGGCGGCCGCCATTGGGTGAAGCTCACCACGCGCGAGACGCTCGACGTGCCGCTTGGCGATCCGGCGATGGGCGGCCACGCCGGCTTCGCCCTCGGTCTGGCGCTGGCGCAGCCGAAGCGGCGCGTGGTGTTGTTCGACTCCGAAGGCGATATCCTGATGAGCCTCGGCATGCTGGCGACGATAGCCGAGCAGGCGCCGACGAACTTCTATCACTTCGTGCTGGACAATGAGTGTTATGCGACGACCGGCGGACAGCCTGTGCCGAACGCGAAGGCCGTCGCCTATGACGTGCTGGCGCGCGGTGCCGGTTACCCGAGTGCCTTCGCCTTCAGCGAGCTTGCGGAATTCAGCCAGAACCTGCCGAAGATTCTGACACAGCCGGGACCGGTGTTCGTCGCGCTGAAGGTGCTGCCAGAAGTCGAGAACACGCCGATCGGACGACGCTCGCGCTGGCAGACGCGCACGCGGGACAAGGTGGTGGAGGACCTGCGTGTGGAACTGGGAGTTCGGGCTGCATCATGACACATGTCACCCGTCGGGGAGTTTTGGCACTTGGCAGCGCGGCTGCGATGGCGCGCGGCGCACATGCCGAGGGTGGCAAGCGCTTCGTCACCGCGAACAACAGCGGCTACGATACGCTCGATCCGCATGTCGTGTTCGACATCGGCCGCATCGGCTCGCGGCTGAACATGTACGACTGCCTGGTGCGCTGGGTGGACAATCCGCCCAAGCTGGCAATGTGGCTCGCCGACAAGATCGACATCGCACCCGACGGCGTCACTTATACAGTGGCGATGAAGCAAGGCGCGAAATTCCACGACGGCAGTCCAATCACCGCGGACGATGTGGTGTTCTCAATGGAGCGCATCCTGGCGATGAAGCAGGGCGCCTTCGGGCTGTTCAAGGGCGTGATCGATCCGGGGAAGACCAAGGCGCTCGACGCGCACACCGTGCAGTTTACGCTCAACCAGCCATATGCGGTGTTCAATTCGACACTGTCCGAACTCTGGGTGGTGAACAGCAAGCTGCTGCGCGAGCACGACAAGTCGGGCGACATGGGCGCCGGCTGGCTGGCGCGCAACGAGGCGGGCTCGGGGGGCTTCAAGCTGCGGCGCTATGATCCGGCAATCGGCTTCCAGGCCGACCGGTTCGACGAGCACTTCGCCGGCTTTGGCAAATCGAACATCACGTCCACCGAATTTCGCGTGGTGCTGGAGACCGCGAGCCGGGCGCTCGGATTGCAGAAGGGCGAGTTCAACACCACCGACGGATATCTGCCGCAGGACCAGATCAAGCGGCTGCGCCAGGTGGACAGCGTGCAGATCCTGGAGGCCGATTCGCTGCGCACGATGTATTTCGTCATTCACAATGCGCGGCCACCGTTGACCGACGTGAACCTGCGCAAGGCGCTGTGCTGCGCGTTCGACTATGACGGATTCATCAACAACATACTGAGCGGCTCGGTCAGTCGGAATGCCGGCATCATTCCGGCCAACCTGTGGGGGGCGCCGAGGGACCTGCAAGGCTACACCTACGACCTCGTCAAGGCGAAAGAGCATCTCGCGATGGTCAAGGCGCCGATGCGTCAGTTGGAGATCGGCGTGCTGGCCGGTTTCGATCAGAGCGAGGCAGCGGCGCAGCTTTTACAGGCGGGTGCGGCGAAGATCGGCATCGACATCAAGCTGACGACCGAGCCCTGGCCGGTGATCTCCGGCAAGTTCGGCGATCCCGACAAGACGCACGACCTGGTGCCGCTGTGGCGCAGCGCGTATTTCGCCGATCCGCACAACTGGACCGGCTATCTGTACAACAGCCGCAATATCGGCGCGGGGAACTCGAGCTTCTACAAGAATGCGAAGTTCGATGAGCTGACCGACAAGGCTCTGGTACTGACGAAGCAGGAAGAGAGGCAGCCGCTGTACGAGGAGGCTTCCCGTATTCTTGTCGAGGATGCGGCGGGTTTGTTCATCTACAATACGAGGTGGTTCGGTCCGTTTACCAAGAACGTGCATGATGTGCGCTTCTGCCCTATCGGCGATGCGCAGGACATCCGATGGATGAGCATGACGTAGGACCATGTCATTGTGCGCGCTAGGCGAAGTGACACGCTACCTGCCTGCCGTCGTCCAGCGCCCGCAACTCCGGCTCCTCCGCCTCGCATCGCGCTTCGGCACGCGGACAGCGAGTGCGGAACCGGCAGCCTGACGGCAGATTTCCAGGACTGGGCGGCTCGCCTTCCAGCCAGAATTCGTCGGTCACGCGGCGCCCGCTGACCACCGGCACCGCGGCCAGCAGCGATTGCGTGTAAGGATGGCGCGGGGTGGTGAACACCGTCTCGGTATCGCCCAGTTCCACCACCTGACCGAGATACATCACCGCGATCCGCCGCGACACCAGTCGTACCACCGCAAGGTCATGGCTGATGAACACATAGGTCAGATCGAACCGTTCGCGTAGCTCGAGGAACAGCCGCAACACCGTCGCCTGCACCGACACGTCAAGCCCTGACGTCGGCTCGTCGAGGATCACGAGACTTGGCCGCAGCATAAGAATGCGCGCCAGCCCGACGCGGCGCTGCTGTCCACCGCTGATCTCGTGCGGATAGAGATCGAGATGCGTCTCCGGCAACCCGACCGCTGCCAGCACCTCACCCACGCGTTGCCGCCGTTCGGTGGCGGACAGCCCGGAATGAATTACCAGCGGCTCTGCGAGTGCGCGGCCGATCTTCCAATGCGGATCGAGCGACGCTCCGGGATCCTGGTAGCAGTATTGCAAAGTTCGCCGCAGCGCTCTGCCCTCACGCGGGGACAGTGCACCGACCTCATTGCCTTCGAACAGAATGGCGCCGCTACTTGCGCGATGGATCCCGACGATCGTCTTGCCCAGCGTCGTCTTGCCGCAGCCTGACTCACCGACGACGCCGAGAATGTCACCGCGCGGCACCGATAGGGTTATGCCATCGACCGCGCGCAGCCATCCTGTGCGACGTCCCCATGCATCGCGGATCGGGAAATGCATGTGCACGTCCCGCAGCGCAAGTAGTACATCGCTCATGCCGCGACAACGGCCTCGACGTGCGGATGATGGCAACGCACCTGATGCGCTGGCTCCGGCTCGTGTGCCGCCGGATGCTCGTCGCGACACGCATCGCTGGCGCACGGACAACGCGGATGAAAGCGGCAGCCGTTTGGTGGTGCGATAAGGTTTGGCACGTCGCCGGCAATGCCACGGAGCGGCGAACCACTTGACGGCAGGCTATCCAGCAGCAGCCGCGTGTAAGGCACCATCGGCACTCGGAAGAAGTCGGCGATCGGCGCAGTCTCCAGCTCCTGGCCGGCATACATCACCGTGACGCGGTCGCAGATCTCCCATGCCGTACCCAGATCGTGCGTGGCGAACAATACCGACACGCCGCGCTCGGTCGCCAGTCCACGCAGCAACCTCAGTATCTGTGCCTGGATCGTCACGTCGAGCGCCGTCGTCGGTTCATCTGCAATCACCAGATTCGGCTCGGGCAACAGCGCCATCGCAATCATCACACGCTGGCGCTGCCCACCCGACAACTCGTGCGGATACTTGCGCAGCAGCCGCTCCGGATCGGGAAGCTGCACGGCACGCAACAGCGTAAGCACGCGCTCGCGATCGCTGCGGCGACGCCGTCGCGAATAGAACTGCGCGCCGACACGACGATCCGGTGACTTCCAGCGCATCAGCTCCATGATCTGATCGCCGACGGTGAACAGCGGGCTGAACGAACTGTAGGGGTCCTGGGGCACGAAGGTGATCGCGCGGCCGCGAACCTGCTCGGCCAGAGATGCGGCATCGAGAGTCAGCAGGTCCCGCCCATCGAACATCAACGAGCTGCCGTGAACATTCGCGTTGGCCGGCAACGCACCGAGGATCGCTCGCGCCAGCGTTGTCTTGCCGCAGCCGGACTCCCCCACCAGTCCCACGATCTCGCCTGGTGCCAGTGAGAGGCTGACCGCGTCGAGCACGCGCGCCATGCCCCCCTCGGTGACGAAGGACACCGACAGTTCACGCACCGATAGCAGATCAGCGCGCACTGACGTCACGTCGCAAACGTGGGTCCAGGACGTCGCGCAAACCGTCGCCGAGCAGATTGAAGCCCATCACCACCAGCAGGATCGCCGCTCCGGGCGCCGCGGCGTACCACCACGCCTGCGGCAGAAACTCACGGCTTTCGGCGATCATGCGACCCCACTCCGGGGTAGGCGGTGGCGGGCCGAGGCCGAGAAAGCCCAGTGCAGCAGCGACCAGGATCGTGCCACCCATGCCGATTGTTGTCCGCACGATCACTGATGATGCGATCGACGGCAGGACATGCAGGACCATGACGCGCAGTGGCGAGGCGCCAAGCGCGATCGCCGCCTCGATGAACACCTCGTTCTTCACGCTGCGCGTCTCGGCATAGACCAGCCGTGCCCAGAACGGCCAATAGGTGACGGAGAGCGCAAGGATCACGTTCTGGATCGCTGGTCCCAGTGTCTGCGCGATGGCTATCGCAAGCACGATCTGCGGCACTGCGAGGAAGATGTCCGAGACACGCATCAGCAGGTCGCTGACGCGGTTGGTGTAGTAGCCGGCGACCAGACCCACCGGCACGCCGATCAGCACCGCCGCCGACGTGGCTACCACTGCGATCAGGATGGTCAGACGGGCGCCGAACAGCAGCCGGCTGTATATGTCGCCGCCCATACGATCGGTGCCGAACCAGTAGGTGCCATCCGGCGGCAGCAGCCGATGCGGCGGATCGTAATTGGTGACGTCCTGCGGGAAGGTGGATAGCGGGTATGCGAACACCGCCGCCAGTATCAGGAGAGCGATGATGATGAGCCCAAGCAGTGCTGCACGGTCGCGGATCAGGCGGCGCAGCGTGTTCATGACCGTGGAGCAACGCTGAGATCTGTAAGCAGTACCGGCTTCATTGCGCGCGCGGATCCAGCACGGCCTGGGCGACGTCGACGGTGAGGTTCACAAGGATGAACACCGCGCCGACGAACAGCGTGAAACCCATGATCGCGTTGTAGTCTGATTGCAGGATCGAGTGCACCGCGAAACTGCCGAGACCGGGCCAGTCGAACACTGCCTCAACCACCACCGCGTTGGCGATAAGCGTGCCGAAGATCAGGCCGATCTGCGTCAGCGTGCCAATCAGGGCACTGCGCAGGATGTATTTCCACACGACCCGCCGGCGCGGAATGCCCATCGCCATCTGATAGAACACGAAGTTTGACGACATCACGTTGAGCACGCCAGCCCGGGTGAACCGAACGATCGTCGCCATCGCCGGCAGCGCGAGCGTCGCTACCGGCAGCGCGAGATACCGCAGTGCCTCGCCGAACGTCTGCCAATCGCCTCGCAGCAGCGCGTCCAGCGTGTAGAAGCCGGTGATCGGATCGGGACCCCAGCCGTCGATGCGACCCTGTACCGGCGTCAGCCCGAGCCACATCGAGAACACAAGCTGCAGCAGGATCGCCAGCCAGAACGCGGCCATCGCAAGCCCGCTGATGGTGACGATGCGGACCACATGGTCGAGCAGCGAATTGCGCGACAGTGCCGCCACAACGCCGAGTGGCACACCGATGACGATGGCGAGCGTGATGGCGCAGAGCGCAAGCTCGAAGGTTGCCGGCAGACGCTCCACAAGATCCTCGGCGACCGGGCGCTGAGTGAACAAACTGGTGCCCATGTTGCCGGTCGCCACGTCCTGCACGTAGTGCGCGAACTGCCAGGGCAACGGCAGATCGAGGCCGTACTGGTGGCGCAGCGCGGCGACCTGCTCTGGTGGCGCATTCTCGCCCGCCATCACGCGCGCCGGATCGGAGGGCACGATGTGCGAGATTGCGAACACGATCAGCACGAGGCCGAACAATGTCGGCGGCATCCAGACAATCCGCCGCGCCACCATAGCGAGATGTCGCATGGCGCGGCGTCAGGCCATCAACGCGCTTCGCCGGCAAAGCCGCGCTGCAACGTTGCCAGGCTGTCCAGCGCGGCCTGCGACAGCGGGCCTTTGTTCACCGCCGACAGGGCCTGCTCGAATTCGGCAGGCGTTGCCATGCCGACCAGGATCGTGCCCATCCCCCTGTGCGTGATCGCGAACCGCACCGCGGCCTCTGCGAGGCTGCCGGCATGCCCCTGCTGCACCAGCGGCATCAGCCGCTGCGCACGCTGCATGTCTGCGTTGTACGAATTGGCGGAACCGATCGGGTCGGGCGGCGGACTGGCGATCGGATGGCGCTCCGCCACGCCGCTGAGCGCACCGCCGGCCAGCACGCGGATGCCGACCACGCCGACACCGGCCGCCTGCGTATGATCGAACATCCTGCCGTAGTCCTGTGCAGGATAACCGGTCGGAAGCGCTTCGCCCGCACTCGGATTGAGCATGTTATAGCTCACCTGCGCGGAGACAAAGGCGCGCGAATCGATCACCTGATGCAGCGCCTGTGTGTCACCCACCGCGGTTATGCCAGGGAACCGCAGCTTACCCTCACCGCGCAGCCTCTCGAATGCCGGCGCGACCTCCTCGAGCACGATCCTCGCCGAGAGCGATTCACCGCCGCCACTCGCGGTGATCGCGTTGTGCAGATGGAAGATGTCGACCTGCTCGCGCCCCATGCGCTTCAGGCTCGCCTCGAGCAATTCAGCCACCGCCTCAGCGATGCGGCCAAACGATGCGGACGGGATGCGAACCTTGGTGCCCACCACCACATCCGGCTTCAGCTTGGCCAGCACGCGACCCAGGTTCTTTTCCGACTCACCGTTGCCGTACATTGCCGCAGTGTCGAAGTAGTTCACACCAGCCTCGAGCGCGCGCGCCACGGCACGCTCCTGATCCGCCGGCGTACCGCGCACCATCAGGCCACCCACCGCGCCACAGCCAAAGCCCAGGATCGAGACCTGCAGTCCTGTCCGTCCGAACGTCCGCATTTCCATTGTCACATCCTCCCCGTCGTCACCGCGGATACAGTCCCGCCGCCCGCGCGCGTACCTTTGCCATCGCCACCAGCAGATCGAGTGTCGGCGTCGGCACACTCACCATGCGCGCGAGCTCCAGCGGCGCATCGAAGATGCCATCGATCTCCATTGGTCGCCCGAGTTCCAGGTCCTGAAGGATACTCGGCTTGTGATCCAGACTGCGGCCGTGCGCGATGCGCTTGTCATGATCGGAGTCGGGGTTCGCGCCGAGGGCATTCGCCACCGCTGCGGCCTCCTGCATCACGCGCCGCGCCGCCGCCACGCACTCCGGTTCTTGGAACAGATCGCGGATGCTCACCTGAGTGAGCACTGCCATCGGAGCGTTGCCGAGATTGCCCAGCAGCTTGTTCCAGATCTCGTCGCGGATCGCGGCAGACACAACCGCCTTCATGCCACCGCCGTTGATATGCGCGGCGATCACCTGCACGCGTTGCGAGGAGCGACCGTCCGGCTCGCCCAGCACCACGCGCGAATTGGGGTTTTCGAGCTCGATCACCCCCGGCGCGATCACCGCGCTCGCAGCATAGACCACCCCGGCAATCGCCCGCTCCGGCCCGACGGCGCGCCACAGCGCATCGCCCGGATCGATCTTGGGCAACCTCCGGCCTTCCAGAGCGCCACCGATGCCGTGGAAATAGAACCACGGAATGCCGTTCATGACGAACGCAACGGAGGTATCGGCCTTGAGCAGCGGACCGATCCCGGCTGCCACAGCAGGCAGCGACGGCGCCTTGACGGTCACCAGCACTGCATCCTGCGGTCCAAGCGCGCTCGGGTCGTCGCTCGCCTGCACGCGCGCGTGCAACTGGCCCTCGCTGGTGTGCACGGTCAGTCCGCCATGCTGGATCCCGGCCAGGTGCGGGCCGCGCGCGAGCACCGAAACCTCGGCCCCGCCGCGCGCGAGACGCACTGCCAAGTGGCCGCCGATCGCGCCGGCGCCATAGACACAAACCCGCATCTCAGTCTCCCAAACCCATTGCGGCGAGTCTGGCGACTGCGCCCAGTGCGCGTCAACCGCACCAACCAGTCACTCGACGGTAATCTCGCCCACCATCCCGTCCCAGTCGTGGTCTGCGCAGATCAGTCGGTATGTGCCAGCCTTCATCGGCACCAGATACACATCGACCTCTGCCCCAGGCTGCACCACCACCTCCTTTCCGCCGTTCGCCAGCACGCGCGCATCGCGCACGAGGGCATCGGCAAGGAACTCCGGCGCGGTGAACTCGTGCAGGTCCTTGCCGTGGTTTTCCATATGCAGGCGGTATGGCAGACCGTGCCGAAAGCTCAGGTGATCCGGCTCGAACCTGTCGTCCACCATCAGCAGATCGACCGTCCGCGCCTTCGACCAGTCGACATCCGGCTGCGCGCGCGCCGCAGTGGCGAGCAGCAGCGCGCACAGGACAACGACCAGTCGCGTCACTGTCAGCCGGAGACGGTGGGCAGGCCGACCTGCTGGCGGATGTCGTTGATGATCTGCAGCACGCGCTGGCGATACGGCAGGTACTGCACACCGAACTCCTGCACCAGGCGCGCGTTGTCGATCAGGTAGTTGCCTGACGTGGCCTTGCCGCCCGTGTCATGCTCGAAGCTGATTCGCGCATCGGGCAGGAACTCGCGCACCATGTCGGCAATCTCGCCCAGGCTGATCGCGATGCCGCCCGAGTTGTACACCGCATGCTTCGGCTTGTCCGTGAGCAGCACGCGGGTGAACACCTCGGCAATATCATCGACATGGATCGGGCAGCGCATCGCATCCTTGTAAGGAAACGAAATTGCCTTGCCCTGCGCCGGCTGGGTGATGATGTTCACGTGATCAACCGAGCCGCGCACCTTGTCGGGCCCCGTCACGTTGGCCGGCCGGATGGCGGTGATCATCATGCCGTATTTCTCGTTATAGTCCTGTGCCTGCCACTCGTTGAAGATCTTGTGCATGGCGTACTGCACTTCGCCATGGCGGTAGTCATCCTCGGTGATCATGCGGTCGCCGTAGTGTTTCTGCATGCCGTTCACCGCCAGCGAACTGGCGAACACCACACGCTGCACACCGACCAGCCGCGCCGCCTCGAAGCAGTTGTCCATGCCGAGGATGTTGAGCTTCATCGCGACATGAGGCGCATGCTCACTGCCGAGGAAATAGGACAGGTTGATGATGCGGTCCGGCTTGGCGCTGACGGTCGCTGCCATCACGTCGTCGAACTGCGTCACGTCGCCGCGCATCACGCGCACCTGTTTGCCGAGGTCTTCGAACGAAGCGGCGCCGGGATTGATGTCCATGCAGACGATCTCCTCGCCGCGCGCCGCCAGCAGGCGGATCACCCGTGTGCCGATGAACCCCGTGCCGCCGATGACGAATATTGCCATGCCTGTTCCCTCCCATTGGGTGTCCTGGTGGTGCAGCCTAGCGCGATCAGGCTTCGCGCGACAAAAGCTTGGCTGTGGATCGGTCTCTTGTTACGATGTCAGTACCGTAACGTCCTGAGGAGGACAGCATCGTGCTCCCACGGAACCGTCGAGCCATTTTGGCGATAGCGCTGTGCGTCGCCACGCTGACCCTCCCGCAAAGCGCCTTGGCGCAGACGACGCCCCCTGTCGCCTCGCCACCCGCCATAGGACCCGACGGCATGTCCATGTCGGAATGGCAGGGCGTGAGCTGCCTGTGGGCAGGGGTTCTCGGCAGCGCGGCCGTGTTCTACTACAGCGATGTGCTGACCATCGCGGCGACCGGCGAGACCAACCCATTGCTCCTGGTTCCATTGGTGGTAACCGGCTTCCTCGGTGGCTGCAGCGTCGGCGCCAACGGATCGCCAGGCCTTACCTGGCTCTATCGCCACATGTGACAATGCGAGGCAAACCATGCGACCGCACGCCGAAGCAAAGATCGCCCGTCTGTCGGAATCCGAAGCGGTATCGTTCGGCCCGCTCGCGCACTACAACAAGCTGACCGGCGACGATGGTCTGCCGATCTTCACCGGCGTGCAGACCTGCAAACCCGGTTACCAAACGCCGCTACACTGGCATCCGTACGTCGAATGCCTGTTCATCATCGAAGGCACGATGGAGGCGTGGCTGGAAGGTCAGGAGGATAGCCCGGCGCAACTCCAGGTCGGCGACATGATCGCCCTGCCCGCCTGTGTGCCGCACGTGTTCCGCAATGCCGGTGAGGGCCAGTTGCGGCTCCTCGGCATCCACGGCTCGCCGACCCGGATCGTGCATCGCATCGAGGAGTGACCGGTCAGGCTTCGAGGGCGATTCCGAACGTATCGCGCAAGCCGTCGCGCCCGGCCGCTGTGATCTTCACCGCGCGCGTGTCGCGCTGACGTGCAATCCAGCCCAACTCGAAGCAGCGGCAAGCCAGTGCGGCGCCGACGCGTCCCGCCAGGTGCGGACGACGCTCGCTCCAATCCAGGCATGGCCGGCAGAACACCCGCCGCCCTGGTGCCGGCGAGGCACCGAAATCATCGAGGAATCGCTGCCCCAGTTCGGTGACCTCGCCTCCATCTGTGCCCAGCGCGACATGGCCGCGGTCGCTCAGCGCATCGGCCAGCGCAACGCCGAGCCGCCCGGCCAAATGGTCGTAGCAGGTGCGGGCCGTTCGCAGCGCATCACCGCCGCGCCAAGTGGTCGGACGCGCAGGCTCCGGACCGGTCACCGCCATCACGCCCTCCAGCATGGATCCCACCAGGGGCGAGGCCAGCCGGAAGTAGCGGTGGCGCCCCTGTTTCTCGGCCGCCAGCAGCCCACCATCGGCCAGCCTTGCCAGATGGCCGCTGGCGGTCTGCGGCGTCACGTGGGCCGCATAGGCCAGCTCCTTCGCGGTCAGCGCGCGTCCGTCCATCAATGCCGCCAGCATGTTGGCGCGCGCCGGATCGCCCAGCAGCGAGGCGGTCGCGGCAATGCGAGTGGAGTCACTCATGGCGTTCTCCTTGGCCTTGGCTCAACATAGGCGCCAGCGAGCGCCTGTGCGTGCGGTCATAGTTCGGCCGACGCCGAAGTGAATTCAGCATTCGCCCATTCGGCTGATACCGGCGCGGGAACTCCCAGAGCGCCAGCCGGCGCCGAATACCCGGCCTCAGCCTCACCTCGATCGGGGCGCGCGCCCTTGCGGCCTTAGATAGGCGCGATTATCGGATCATATCCATGGATCCAGGCGTAAGTCTCAGCCGATGCGGACGCAAACTGTCGCTCCATGTATGCCTGCGCCCGATCTGGATCGGTAAGCTCGTTGCTGATTCGTGCCATACGCTCATAGGAGCCGCGCACGATGCGTGATGTTCGGTCCAGGCGCGCGGTTTCGTAGCGTCGCAATGCCTCGGCGATATCAGACGATGCTTCCAGGCACCGCGCGACGATTATGCTATCCTCTATCGCCATGTTGGCACCCTGACCAAGGATTGGAAGGGTAGGATGGAAGGCGTCACCTAATAGCGTCACGCGCCCGGCTGAGCAATGTTGCAACGGTGGACGGCCGATTAGCGCCCATTTGTAAGGAATGTCGATGGCGTCTATGATTTCAAGCACATCCTCATGCCACTTGGCGAAATCACCTCGACACTCCTGCACGGTGCCAGCTTCTGACCACTCTCGATCAACCAATCATCGCGCCTAACAGTTGCGGCAATGTTCAGCAGCGTACCTCCCCTCAAGGGATAGGTGACAATCTGGCCAGAGGGTCCCATCCAAGCCGTAAAGGTTTGCTGTCTGAGCCTGACGGGCACACGCTCGATTGGTACAACCGCCCGCCATGCCATGAACCCTGTAAAGGTAGCGCTGCCTTCACCGAACAGATCGGCTCGAATACGAGAATGAACTCCATCAGCACCGATCAGAACGTCCCCGTAGAGCCGTTCGCCGCTTTCCAGCAGCAACGTCACTCCGCCTGTATCCTGGTCGAAGCCAACACAACGAGTACCGACATGAATCGCTCCCGGTGCGCGTCGCTCCAACGCCTTCGCTAAGGTCTGGTGCAAGTCGCCCCGATGCACCAGCCAGAAGGGCGCGCCGATTGCAGACGTATCCGTCGCCGGCAGCTGCCAAGTCTGGCCTGTGCTGAATAACCGCATCGCCCGACTTGTTGGCGGCGAAGCAATTCGCTCGATAGCAGGCCGCAATCCAAGCTCGGTCAGCACACGCGAACCATTCGGCGTGATCGTGACGCCTGCTCCAAGCTCATGAAGCTCGGGAGCCTGTTCATACACAGCAACTTCCAAGCCGCGCCGCGTTAGGGCGAGGGCAGCAGTGAGCCCGCCAATACCACCACCAGCAATAAGGATGCGCGTCTTACTCATAGTTCACGCCCCTTTGAATAAAGTCCACGTTCTCCTTAATGGAGTTCTATCCTGGAGAACAGTCCGAACTAAGCGTGCGTTCTGCGAGCGGCCTGTGCTAACCGGATGGGGACATTGAGCAAAGGGGCTTTTCGATGCTGTCAGGTGAGCACGTCGCATTCCTGGCGTCACAGCGCGTCGGCCGCCTGGCGACCGCCGATACGCGCGGCAATCCGCACGTCGTGCCGGTATGTTTTGCGATCGACAATGGCACACTATACGTGACGATCGACGAGAAGCCGAAGCGCGCGTCCACCCGCCCACTAAAGCGGCTGCGCAACGTGATCAACAATCCCTCCGTCGCCTTCGTCGCCGACCGCTACGACGAGGACTGGCGCCAGCTCGGATGGGTCATGCTGCGCGGACGCGCTGACATTCTGGCCGACGGGCTTGAGCACGACCGGGCGCAGGTGCTGCTGCGCGAGCGCTATGCGCAGTATCGTGCCATGCAGTTAGCGGAACTGCCGGTCATTGCGCTGCGCATCGAACGCGTGACGAGCTGGGGCAACCTCACCGTTTGCCCACCGGAGTGATTGCTTGCATCATTCCCGGCAAGCGGCGGGAGTGAAACGATATGGAGCTCAATCTCAGCGGCAAGACTGCACTGGTGACCGGTGCGAGCCGCGGGATCGGCGCGTCGGTTGCTCTTGAGCTCGCGCGGGAAGGCGTGCATGTCTGCCTCGCCGCTCGCGACAGGGCGAAACTCGATGAGGTGGCCGCCAGCATCGCGACGATATCAGGCAGCAATCGCACCACCGTCATCGCCGGCGACCTGCGCGAGCCCGCTGCGGTGAAGGCCGCTGTCGATGCGGCGATTGCGGCGTTCGGCCGCCTCGACATCCTGGTGAACAACGCCGGCGCCACCAAGCGCGCCGACTTCTTCGCCCTGACCGAGGAGGATTGGCAGGACGGCTTCGCGCTGAAGTTTCACGGCTATGTCCGCGCCACGCGCGCCGCATGGCCGCATCTGCGCGAATTCCACGGCTGCATCGTCAACATCGTCGGCATCGGCTCGCGCTCCGGCTCGGCTGAATTCACCATCGGCGGTTCAGTCAACGTCGCACTGCTGAACTTCACCAAGGCGATGGCGGATATCGGCGTCAAGGAGGGCGTGCGGGTGAACGCGATCAACCCGGGCCTGATCGAGACCGAACGCTTCGGCCGCAACATCGAACGCGTGTCACGCGAGCATGGCTTCAACCGCGAGCAGGCCATCGAATTCCTGCTGTCCTCGCACGGCACGACGCGCGTCGGCCGACCGGAGGAGATCGGCTGGCTGACCGCCTATCTCGCCTCGGAAAAGTCCGACTTCATCCAGGGCTGCGTGATCGACATCGACGGTGGTGCGACGCGTTCGCTTTGACCAGGAGCTTCTCATGCCCAACGCATTTATCAATGCACCCGGCGACGTTACGGCACGGTTGACCGATTATATCGTAGCGGCGCGCTGGACCGATCTGCCAGCGGACGTGCGGCGCGAGACACTGCGTTCATTCATCAACATCGTAGGCTGCACGGTCGGCGGCGCACGGCACGAGGTGGTGGAGCTGGCCGACACGACGCTGGGCGAATACAGCGGCGACCCACATGCCACGGTGATCGGCCGCGGCCACAAGGCCGATGCGCTGCACGCCTGTCTGATCAATTGCCTGGCATCGAGCATCTACTCGTACGACGACACGCACGCCGAGGCGGTGGTACATCCAGCGGGTCCGGTCGCCACCGCGGCGCTGGCGTTGGCAGAGCGACGGCCGGTCAATGGCGCTGATCTGCTGCTGGCCGTCGCACTTGGCATCGAGATGACGTGCCGACTGTCGAAGGCGATCTCGGTGCCGCCGGCGCGCGGAACGGTCGCGTGGTCGCAGACAGGCATCACTGCGGGCGTTGGCGCGGCAGTCGCCGCGGCGAAATTGCTGAACCTGGATGCGACACGGCTGCAATACGCCATCGGCATTGCCCTGTCGCAGGCGGCTGGATTCCGCGTGATGCATGCAACGATGGTGTCATCGCTGATGCCGGCGCAAGGTGCGCAGACGGGATTGCGTGCGGCCGTGCTGGCGGAGCGAGGCTTCACTGCCTCGCCGGCGGCGCTGGAAGGCCGCTACGGATTCCTCGATGTGTTCGCTGACACGCCCCATGTTCCGGCGTTGGTCGATGGTCTCGGTGAGCGCTTCGAGATTTTGCGCAATACCTATAAGCCGTACCCGTGCGGCATCGTGATCCATCCGATCATCGATGCATGCCTCCAATTGCGGCGCGAGCATGCAATCGATCCGGCGCAGGTGAGCACAGTGCGCATCAAGGCCTCGCCTGGCGCGATGGCGTTGTGCGATCGGCGCAATCCGCAGAATGAGCTACAGGCCCATGTCAGCCTCTACCATTGGACGGCTGCGGCCTTGATCCGCGGTGTGGCACGTATCGACGAATTGCGGGATCCGACGGTGCAGGATCCCGCGATCATGGAATTTCAGGACAAGGTGGAGGCCGTTGGCGATCCCGCCGTGGCGGCGGATGCGACGGTCGTGACCATCACGCTGAAGGATGGTCGCAGTCACACCTGCCGCATCGATCACTGCACCGGCAGCGCGAGCAATCCGATGACCGACGCGCAGTTGACCGGCAAGTTCACCGACCTCGCTCAGCCGATCATAGGGGCGGAGCGAACGCAACGGCTGGTGGATCAATGCTGGTCAATCGAAGGGATGGCTGATGCCGGCGACCTGTCCCGCGCGGCCGGATAGATCAGGATATTCGCTGGCCGCTCTTTCCGTCACGGCCGAGCCTGGCTCGGCCATCCACGACTTTGTCTGATGCGGGCAAGGAAGACGTGGATGGTCGGCACGAGGCCGCCCATGACGATGAAGCGCTGCACTAGAGCCTGCGGTGTCGTGGGTCGGCTCGCCACGGCGCAGCGCGCGCGTGCATTGACTCGGTGTAGACCGCGCGGCCGCGCCGGCCCAGATCGTGTACCACGCCGCGGAAGCACGGGACCATGAGAGCCTCCCTCGCCCGGTTGCGCGCAACGTACCCGAGCTTGCCATCGCCTGCCACGCCCGGCACGCTTCGCCACCGCGGCAAGCCGGAAGGAGATGAGCGATGAACAATTCAGTGCGTCAGTCGCTGTGCGAGGCCGTCGATGGCTCGATCCTCATGGGGCACATGCAGGAGCTCGCCCGCTGGGTGAAGCTTTCCGGTACGCCGGATGAGCTGCAAAGCCTCGGCTACTTTCAGGCCAAGCTGGACGAGTACGGCTACCGCACCAGGCTGATCATGCACGACGCCTATATCAGTCTGCCAGGCAAGGCGCGTGTCGATGTGGACAACCATACACTGACCGCCATCACGCATTCCTTCTCGCGCAGTTCACCGGCCAATGGCGTGACGGGACGGCTGGTCTATGTCGGCGATGGCGACGCATCCGATTTCACCGGGCGCGACCTGCGCGGCGCGATCGTATTGATGGAGGGCATCGCCAGTCCGGGCCAGGCAGCGCACGCCTCGCGGGCCGGCGCCGTAGGTCAGGTGCAGATCAGCCCGCACGAGCATCTGCACGAGATGTGCGTCTCGCCGGTATGGGGGAGCCCTTCCGGTCAGACGCAGTCCGATCTCCCGACGACCGTGGTGTGCACGGTGTCCAACGCCGATGGCAGCACCCTGCGCGAGCGCCTGGCGCGCGGCGAGCAGCCAAAGGTGACGCTGCATGCCGAGGTCGACACCGGCTGGCGGCAGACGCCAATACTTGAGGCCGAGATCGGCGGACCGGACGCGGATGGTCCGTTCATCCTGTACTCGGGCCATCACGACACTTGGTATTACGGCGTGATGGACAACGGCGCGGCCAACGCCACCATGCTGGAGGTGGCGCGTCTCACCGCACGCGAGCGCGCGAAATGGCGACGCGGGTTGCGCCTGTGCTTCTGGTCGGGTCACTCGCATGGCCGCTATTCCGGTTCCACCTGGTACGCCGATCAGAACTGGAATGATCTGGAAAGACGCTGTGCGGTGCACGTGAATGTCAATTCCACAGGCGGCGTCGGCGCGACGGTCCTGAAGAATGCTGCGGCCGCGCCGGAACTGATAGCGCTGGCCGGCGATGCGATCGGCGAACAGGCGGGTTCCGAATACGCCGGCAAACGCATGTCGCGTTCCTCGGATCAATCGTTCTGGGGCATTGGCATTCCCGCGATGTTCGGCGCGCTCAGCGAGCAGCCGCCGGCGCCGGTGAAGATGCGCAACGCACTCGGCTGGTGGTGGCACACGCCGCACGACCTGCTGGACAAGATCGACGAGAAAAACCTGGTGCGCGACACGCGCGTCTACGTGCACACGCTGTGGCGACTGCTGACTGACCCGGTGCTGCCGCTCGACTTTGCCACGCATGCGTGCGTGCTGCTGGATGAGTTGGCCACGCTGCGTTCGTCGCTCGGCGAGCGCTATTCGCTGGATGGGTTGGTCGCAGCGGCGGAGATGCTACGCGACAAGGCGACGGCCGGCGGGCATTCAGATGCTGCATTGGTGCGTGCGTCGCGTGCACTGGCGCCGGCGTATTACACGAGCGGCGATCGGTTTACGCATGATCCGGCGCTGCCGTTGCCGGCATGGCCGGTGCTCGATCCGCTGCGCAAGCTGGCGAAGGTGGCCCCCGGCACCGACAGTGCGCATTTCCTGACGGTCAGTGCGACGCGTGCACGCAACCGGCTGGCTCACGCGCTGCGTGAGGCGACCGAGGCGTTAGGGAACTGACGCGTCGCGGCAACGCATCAGGTTCATCGGCCTGAAACTCATCACCACTTCACGGTTCTGGTTCAGCACCTCAACCAGGCCACGCACCAGACCTCGATCTGGCTTCGAGCGCGATCGCTTCGCTTCAGTCACCGTCACACGCACGCGGAGCTTGTCGCCCGGCCGCACCGGACGCAGCCAGCGCAGCTCATCCAAACCCGGCGAAGGCAGCGTCGCGACCTTCGACAGATAGTGCTCGACGAACAGACGCATCGTCATTGCGGCCGTGTGCCAGCCGCTGGCAATCAATCCGCCCATCGGTCCGCGCGCGGCGCCCTCCGGATCGACGTGCATCGTCTGCGGATCGTAGCGGCTGGCGAATTCAACGATCTCCTCGGCCGTCACCATGATCTCGCCGAACTCGTCCGCCAGGCCGACGTGGTAGTCCTCGAAGTAGCGTTCCGCAGGCGGTACCGTCATTAAGGAGATCCCGTTACCTTGTCATTGCGAGGAGCGAATACGACGTGGCAATCTCGGTCATGTTCCCAAACTTGACCGAGATTGCTTCGTCGCTTTGCTCCTCGCAATGACACTGACCCCGAGGCTCTACGCCTCCAGCTTCACGTACTCGAAGTCGCCCGGTTTGCTGTCGATGCCGATACGCGGCGGCGCGATCCAGGAGGCGTATGAACCCGGCGTGTGCACCGGCCGCATGAGGCTTTCCACAAACCGGTTGTCATCATCGGCCGGCAGCATCGTCTCCTTGCGCGCCAACCAGCGATCGCTCGACAACAGGTTGCCGTCGGTGTCGGCATGGATCGCGGCGAATTCGCCGATGCGTCGGTTGAATGCGACGTGCGGCAGCCGCAAGCGGAATTCCAGCCCGGCCCGCTCCAGCACACGGTTCCAGCGCGTCACTCCCGCATTGGCGTCCTCGACGAAATCGTCGCGCAGCCGCATGTTCAGCGCCGACAGCGCCGGCACATCTTCCTGCACGATCGCACCGTCCCTCAGCCGCAACACCGGATAGGTCGCATCGGTCAGCACGTGATTGTCGGTCAGCCTGTCCTCGCGATAACGTCCCTTGAGGCCGGCATTGAAGGCGTTCGCCGCATTGGTGCTGAGCTCATTGCCGAACAGGTCGAGCGTCAGCGAGAAATGCAGGTTCGCCTTCTTCTGCAATGTCGGCAGATCGATCACGCCTAGCGCACGCACGCGTTCGATGTCTGTGGGGTCGTCGATGCCGGCCTCCTGCATCGCCTGGCAGGTGCGCTGCACGATCCGTTGCACGCCGGTCTCGCCGACGAACATGTGGTGCGCTTCCTCGGTCAGCATGAACCGGCAGGTGCGCGACAGCGGGTCGAAGCCCGACTGCGCCAGCGCGGCCAACTGCATCTTGCCGTCGCGGTCAGTGAAGAACGTGAACATGAAAAATGACAGCCAGTCAGGCGTCACCTCATTGAACGCGCCCAGCATACGCGGGCTGTCCTGATCGCCGGAGCGGCGGCGCAGCAGCTCCTCGGCCTCCTCGCGTCCGTCGCGGCCGAAATACTTTTGCAGCAGATAGACCATCGCCCAGAGATGACGGCCCTCCTCGACATTCACCTGGAACAGGTTGCGCAGGTCATAGTTGGAAGGCGCGGTGGAACCGAGATGGCGCTGCTGCTCCACCGACGCAGGCTCGGTATCGCCCTGGATGACCAACAGCCGGCGCAGCATCGCGCGGTACTCGCCCGGCACCTCCTGCCACGCCTTCTCGCCCTTGTGCGCGCCGAACGGAATTGTCCGCCCCTCTACTGCCGGCGCCAGCAATACGCCCCAGCGATACTCCGGCATCCGGACATAGCCGAATTTCGCCCAGCCTTCCGAGCCGACACCGACCGCAGTACGCAGATATACCAGGCTGTCCTGGAAGCCTTCCGGTCCCATCTGTCGCCACCAGTCGATGTAGCCGGGATGCCAGGTCTCCAGCGCCCTACGCACACGCTGATCGTCATTCAGGCCAACGTTGTTCGGGATCAGTCCGTTGTAATCGACCGCTGTTCCATCGGGCATCACACTCGCTCCGTATCATAGTTTGGCCGCAGCCCGCTGCCGTAGCGTTTCAACGAACCCTCCTCACCAACAGCGCTCGGCCGTTGGAACACCCAGTTCTGCCATGCGGTCAGTCGCCCGAAGATGCGCGTCTCCATCGTCTCGGGTCCGGCGAACCGCAGATTGGCTTCCATCGCCGTCAGTGCATCGGGCGAAAACGACGCGCGCTCCTCTAATATCAACCGCACCTCATCATCCCAATCCGCGTCGTCATACCCCACGGTGACGAGCCCCAGCGCCTCGGCAGCCTGCGCATCCAATGCCTCGCCCGTGCGTTCGCGCACCGCAGCGAAGCTGTCGGGCTCGCCGAGGAAACGTGTCGCCAGGCGCGTCAAACCGTTGCCCATGGGATACGCGCCGAAATTCAGCGTCGACAGTTGCAAATGTGCCAGCCCGCGATTGTCACCATCGCGCACGCCGGCAAACATCACGGAGCGGTCTGCGGCAAACAGCAGCTCCGCGAGCGTGCCGGCGAAGCAACTGCCCGGCTCGATCAGTGCGATCAGACTACGCGACGTCATATCGATGCGCTTCAGCACGCGCTTCCAGTAGAGGCGGATCTCGCGCACCAGCCAGTCATCCTTGTGCGCCTCGAGCAGATCGTCCGCCGCGATGACCGCCGCCGCATCGCCAAGGGAGCGCAGCACGATCAGCCCCAACGTCGGCTCGTTCAGTCGCAGATGCAGGATTGCATCGTCCAGTTCGCGCGCCACCACGAGCGGCCAGAAAGACGCACCGGCGGCGTGAATTGCTGCCGCATCACGCGGCTGCGACCCGCTGGGAGCCAGCACGGTTATATCGGCGCGGCGCCCGGCGCGATCGTAGGTCACACGCACATGCGAATACGTCACGCCGTCGTCGGAGAAGTCACGCTGCAACGGCGTCAGCACGACACCGTCGGCAAACTCCGGCCGGTCCGACAGCGCGGTCATGGCCGATGCACGTTCGTTCAGTTTCGCTTCCCAGGAAGACGGCGCAACCACATCGTCTACCAGCCGCCATTCGACGGCACGACGACCGCGCACACCTTCCTCGGTCGAACAGAACACATCGGCACGGTCGCGCCGGACCATGCGCTTGTCGGTGAGCCGTGTCAGTCCGCCGGTGGCCGGCAGCACACCCAGCAGCGGCAACTCCGGCAACGACACGCCGGAACGGCGGTCGTCGACCAGCATGATGTACTCGGCGGCCATCGCCAGTTCATAGCCGCCGCCCGCGGCACTGCCGCTGACCGCCGCCAGCCAAGCCTGGCCGGAATTTGCACTCGCATCCTCGATCGCCAGGCGCGTCTCGTTGGTGAATTTGCAGAAGTTCACCTTGTGGCCGTGGGAGGCCTTGGCGAGCATGCGAATGTTGGCGCCGGCGCAGAACACGCCCTCCTTGCCGGAGCGCAGGACAACACAGCGCACCTCGGGATGTTCAAAGCGCAACCGCTGGACCGCATCTGCCAATTCGATATCGACGCCGAGATCGTACGAGTTCAGCTTCAGCTCGCAGCCCTCGAACAAGCCGGCATCGGCATCGACGTCCATGGTCAGCGTTGCCACCGCTCCGGCGAATGACACACGCCAGTGGCGATAGCGGCTCGGATCAGTCTGAAAGTCGATCATGCCGTCGCTTCCATCAATACACTCCGCACGAACGGCACGATTGCGTCCAGCGTAGCCTGCCTGGCCTCGATGTGTGGCGCATGGCGGGCGTCCGCGATCAGCCGGGTTCCCACCGGACATGTGGCCGTGCGTTCCAACACGCGAAGCTGCGCCTCGGTGCCATAGGGGTCGTCGGCGCCCTGCAATGCCAGCACCGGCACCTCGATGCGCGCGACCTGCTCGGTGATGTCGAATGCGCGGAACCGCGGATCGAGCCACGCGTCGTTCCAGCCATGAAATGCCATGTCGACGTCGCTGTGATACCGCGCCAGCCGAGGACGCAGATCGCCCTGCTCATAGTTTGCCTTGATTGCGCGGATGGCGGCGATGTTGATGTCCTCCACGAAGAAATGAGCCGCGATCAGCACCACGCCAGTCACGCGCGGATCGCGCACCGCGCCGGCATGGATGGCCGCAATCGACCCGCCATCGGAGTGCCCGATCAGCACCGCGCGGCGTATCCCCGCCTGCTCCCACACGCGCGGCAGCACCTGCAATGCCTCATCGTGCATGTAGTGCATCGGCCGCGGCAGCGTAACGGGATCCGAACCGCCGTAGCCGAAGCGCGAGAAGGCAAACACGCCGCAGCCAGTCGCCTCCGCCAGCGCCTGCAGGAAAGTCGCGCCACAACGCGACACAGCCAAGCCCCTCGTGCAGCAGTAGGAGCGTCGGCGCCTCGTCTACGCGCGGGCCCCACCATTGCGTTTCCAGGAACCTATGGTCGATGATCATGGCGCAGTCGGAAGCGCTGGATCTTGCCGGTCGCAGTCTTCGGCAGGCCATCGACGAACTCGATCCAGCGCGGGTATTTCCACACGCCGATCCGCTCCTTCACGTGCGTCTTCAGCAGTTCCCTCACCGTCTCGGCGTCCTGCTGCCTCGCCGCGTCCTGAAGCACCACGAATGCCTTGGGCTTGGTAAGCCCGTCGCGATCCTCCGCGCCGACCACAGCCGACTCCAAAACCGCCGGATGCGATACCAGCGCCTCCTCCACCTCGAACGGCGACACCCAGACACCACTCACCTTCAGCATCTCGTCGGTACGGCCGCAGAAGCGGTAATAGCCATCCTGATCGCGGATATAGGTGTCGCCGGTATGCGTCCACTCGCCGCGGAACGTATGCCGCGTCTTGTGGCGCTGGTTCCAGTAGCCCTCTGCGGCGGACGGACCTCGCACCACCAGTTCGCCGGCCTCACCATTCGGTACGCGGCCGCCGCGTTCGTCCAGGATCATCGCATCGTAGCCTGGCACAGGCTTGCCTGATGAGCCGTAGCGGATGTCGTCGGCGCGGTTCGAGACGAAGATATGCAGCATTTCGGTCGAGCCGATGCCGTCGAGAATGTCCACGCCGACCATATCGGACCAGCGTCTGCCGATGTCGGCGGGCAACGCCTCCCCGGCCGAGATGCAGCGGCGCAGCCGCGCCGACCCGGCACCAGGCCCGATCCGCGGATTGGCCAACATCGACGCGAACAACGTCGGCACGCCGGCGAAGATCGTCGGCTGGTGGCGCTCCATCGTGTCGATCACCGCATCGGGTGTCGGCCGGTCAGGCAGCAGCACGGCGCCGGCACCGACCGACATCGGGAAGGTCATGGCATTGCCGAGCCCGTAGGCATGGAACGCTTTCGCGGCGGAAAAGATCAGATCGTCCTCGCGGATCTGGAGCACCTGCGCGCCATAGGTGTCGGCCGTGGCACGCAGGTTGCCGTGTACATGCCGCACGCCCTTCGGTGCCCCGGTGGAGCCTGACGAATACAGCCAGAACGCCACCTCGTCCGCCGGGGTGACCGTGGTCGGCGTGGCTGCGTCGCCGGCAGCGACGAATTCGGCAAACCCCACCGCGCGCGGATCGTCGATCGCCGCGAACGCGCCACCGTTCGGCTGCACCACGATGATGCGGCGCAGTTCCGCCATACTGTGCAGCACCGGCAGCAACGGCGCGACCAGGGGCGCAGAGATCACCAGCACGTCGGCGCGGCTGTCGGCCAGGATGTATCCGACCACCTCGTGGGTCAGCAGCGTGTTGACGGGCACCGGCACGACGCCGGCACGGATCGCTCCCCAGAAGGCAATCGGGAAATCCACCGTATCGAGCAGCAGCATCGCAACACGACGCTCGCGTGCCACGCCGGCCCCGCGCAGGGCATCGGCGAAGCGGCGAGTGGCCGCGGCAAGCTCGCCATAGCTCAGCGATCGCCAGGGGTCGCGGAATGCCGTCGCATCGCCGCGGCCCTCTCGTTCGTGCCGATCGACGAACCAATCGACCGCGTTGCCGTTGCCGGACATCGGTTACCTCCTGGGCGCGGATTATAGCGCGCCGCGCCGCGGGGTGGCGATGCCGGACGATCGCTGCCAGCTCACCGCAAGGTCCATTCAACGCGTGTTAACGGCACTCCCCCGATCATTCGCTCGATGTCGAGCGCTGCACCGCTGCCCGCCTTTCCGCTGCGGCAAGCCCTGGTTTGCGGGGGGATCGCAACACTGGTCGATGTGGCGATCGGCGCCCACTGGCTGCCGTCGGTGTTCCACGGCGCGCTGTTCAATCCGGACAGCTACATGCGCCTGGCGCGGCTGGACGACATACTGGTGGCGCATGCACCGATCGATGTCGTCGCCCGCGATGGATCCGGAGCTGGGACGGTCCTGTACTGGTCGCACCTGCTGGACACTCTGCTGCTGGTCCTCGCCGTGCCGTTGGCGCCATTCCTGGGTGAACACGAGGCGTTGCGCTGGGCCGGCGTCTTGCTCGGGCCGCTCAGCGCCGGTCTGCTGGGCATGGCTCTCGCCTGGGCCGCGGCACCCCTGAGCGAGCCGGCGCGGCGATGGACCGCCGCGCTGAGCGGTTCACTCGCCATACCGGTAATTGCGTACTCGCTGCCCGGTGTCGTGCATCACCACACGCTTGTCGCGCTTGCGGGGGTGATGTGCGCTGGCTGGGCGGGACGTTCCGGGTTCGCCGGAGCCCGCGCCGGCAGAAGGCTGGGCGCCTGGGCATGCTTCGGGTTGTGGCTGAGCCCCGAAGTGATGCCGATCGTGCTCATGTCACTTGGCGCCGTCGGTCTCGGTTGGCTGCTGCACCCTGACGAACCACGCTGGGGATCGACACTCGCAACCGCCACAATCACGTTTGCCGTGCTGGCCGGTCTAGCCTTGGCAGTCGATCCGCCGCACGCCAGTCCGATCGCCAGCGAGATGGATCGGCTTTCGGTCACTTGGCTCGTGCTGAGTGTGCTCGGTGCGGCCGTTGGGTTGTCGTTCTGGCTGATCGGCAGAAAGGCTGTTTCGCTGGTTGCACGCGCCCTTATCGGCGGCGCGATTGCCGTCATCGCGGCAACCATATGGCTCGCGATGTTTCCGGCCGCGCTGCGCGGCACCGGTGGGCTGGTAAGCGGCGCGGACCCGCACGCCTTCTTCGCGGGCATTGCAGAGATGCTTCCTGTCAGGTCGCTGCCCGATGCAATCATCTTTCTCCTGCTGGGAACATTCGGCGCATTGGTGGCAATGACACTGGCGATCCGGCGCAGGTCGCTGGAATTCGCCTACGTTGCGGCCTGCGTCCTGCTGCTGGTTATGGCTGCAGCAACGCACCGGCGCTTCGCGATTTACGGAGCCTGTGCGGGCGCCATCGGCGTGCCGGTGGCGATCACACTCATCGGCAACCGCCTCAGGACCCGCCGCCCGATTTGGCCCACTTCCGCCCGTCTCGCGTTGCTACTGCTTCTGCTCATCACGCCGTTTGCTGTTCTGCGCCTTGCGGCCAGGTCAAGCGAACCCGGGGCAGATATCGCCGGCGCGTGCAGCATCCAGGCCGTGGCCCGAGAGCTTCGCCCATTTGCCGGACAGATCGTGCTGGCCGACGTGAACGACACGCCCGAGTTGCTGTACCGCACGCAATTGCAAACGGTCGGCTCGCTGTACCACAGCAATGCCGGGGCATATCTGCGACTTCGCGACGCCTGGCGGACCCAGCAACTGGATCGAGTTCCCCCGGAGGTGACAGCGACCGGCGCCTCGCTGGTCCTGTTTTGCCGGCAGGCCGCACGCCCCATGGTACGCGATCTTCCGCCCGACACGCTGTGGGATCGGCTCAGCCGCAACGATCCGCCAACCTGGCTTCACGAGTTTCCGCTAGGCCCGCAGTCCGGATTCAGGTTGTTCAGCCTCCGCTCTCTCCGCCAATGCGTTCCATGGTAGCCGCCTTTGAAGAATTAGGGTTCCGCAAGCGCCCGCGCCACCGCGATCAGCGTAGCATCGCTGCCACGGCCGCCCACGATCGACAGCCCGATCGGCAGACCATCGACCTCGGCGCCGGGCAGGTTCACCTGCGGTACCCCGGTCAGACCGCCATGCGAACAGAGGCATGAGATGCGATCGCGCAGCGGCCCCAACACCGGCAGCGGCAGACCCTTCCGCGGGGCAGGAAACGGCGTGGTCGGCAGGCACAGGATCGTCCCGGGCGGTAGCAGATAGGCCATCCGGCCGCGCGCCTCCTGCCGCATCAGTTCCGCCCAGCCGCACTCCGACTCACCGATCAGCGCGCCGGCGACAAGGCCACGCGCCACGTTGAACGCCATGCGCGGATTGTCGCGCTCCACCCAGGGCCGGAAGGTCTGCCACGCCTCGACCGGCTGCAACGTGCGTTGAGCACGCGACCAGATGGAAAGCCCCTGCGGCGCCATCACCTCGTCGCGCACGCGGCCGATCAACGACACCAGCCGGTCCACCATCGGCCGCAACGCCAAGGCCACCTCCGCATCGGCGAAACCGAACGCATCGACGGCTACGATCAGGCTGGTGGGCAGAACGGATGGGATCGACTCGCCGAGCAGCACGCTGGAGACGCGTGCGAGCGTCGCGGTATCACGGGCGAACCATCCCGTGGTGTCCGAACTCGGCGCCTGGGGCAGCATGCCGGTCAGGTCGAGCCGCCCATGCGTAGGCCGAATGCCGTAAAGTCCACAAAAACTCGCCGGCACGCGCACCGAGCCGCCGGTATCAGTGCCAAGTGCCGTGTCGCACAGCCCGGCGGCGACCGCGGCAGCAGAGCCGGACGAGGAGCCACCGGGCACTCGGTCGGGCGCGCGGGTGTTGAGCGGCGTGCCGTCGAATGCGTTCTCGCCCAAAATGCCCAGGGACACCTCGTCTGTGATGGTCTTGCCGATCAGCGTCGCGCCGGCGTCGAGCAGAGCCTGCACCGCCCAGGCATGTCGCGTCGGCACAGGATGCGTACGCGCCCAATCGTGATTGCCGCCGCCGGTGGGATGGCCGGCGACATCGAACAGGTCCTTCGCCGCAAAGGTCAGGCCGCGCAATGGGCCGTGCGGCGCGCCCTCGATTGTGACGCGCGGATCAGGGACGAAGGCATTCGCATCGGGCATCGGCAGTTCTCGCTCGCTTGCGGTGGGTGTGACGGACGCGGACGCGTGCCTTACAATGCTCCCGGACCGAACGGAGCGAAACACATGGCCGACAATGCACAGATGATCATCGACCTCGACCGCAAGCGCATGCAGGCGATGGCGGACACGGACATCGCAACGCTGAACACACTTCTCGCCGACGACCTGATCTACACTCACTCATCGGCGCGGCTCGACACCAAGGAGAGCCTGATCAGCAACATGCAGTCCGGATCCACGGTCTACAACGCTGTCGAACCGTCCGACGTGAAGGCGCAGGACCTCGGCAACGCCGTCGTGCTGACCGGCGTCGCGCGCATCCGTGTCACCTCGGGCGGCAAGCCGAACGCCTTCGCGGTGCGCTTCACCGACGTCTACGCCAACAAGAGCGGCAAGTGGCAGATGGTGACCTGGCAATCCACGCGTCTCGCGGAGTGATCGCGCGATCGCGCCTTCTGCGGACGGCGCTATCTGTCTCGTTGTTCTGCCTCGCGGCGGTCGCCGATGCGTCCGCCGCGGAGCTGCGCGTCGGATTGTCTGCCGAGACAACGTCACTCTATCCCAACTGGTTCGTCACGACGGGCAACCAGCAGATCGCCAGCCACATCTTCGACAACCTGGTCGAAATGGATGCCAACAGCATCCCGCAGCCAGGCCTGGCTGAAAGCTGGTCGCCGGTTGATGATCACACCTGGGAATTCCGACTGCGGCACAACGTGAAGTTCCACGACGGCACGCCCTTCACCGCCGATCAGGTGCTCACCACTTTCGACCAATCGAAAACGATCGAGGGCGTCGGCGCGTCCGCTGGCGCCTATCTGCGTGGCAAGACCTACACCAAGGTGGATGACTACACGGTCCGCATCGCGACCACACAGCCGTCGCCGCTGCTGCCGAACGAGATGACCGTGCTGTACATCTATCCGCGCGCCGCGCCAGTCGAGCAGTTCAATTCAGGCGCGGCGGCGATCGGCACCGGGCCGTACAAGCTGCGCGAATGGGTCAAGGGCGGCCAGATCGTGCTGGAACGCAATCCCGATTACTGGGGGAAGGCGCCAGATTGGGATCGAGTAATTTTCCGGGTAATCGGCGCCGGCCCGACGCGCATCGCAGCTCTGCTCAACGACGAAGTGGACATGATCAACGATGTGCCGCCGGCTGACATCAGCCGCCTGAAGACGAACCCCAAGGTGAACGTCATCATGCGCCCTGGCGAGCGCATCATGCTGCTCACGCTCGACAGCAGCCGCGACATTTCGCCATTCGTGACGGATAATGACGGCAAGGCGTTTCCGAATCCGCTGCGCGATTGGCGCGTGCGCAAGGCAATTACCAAGGCGATCAACCGCGACGCGCTGGCTGAGCGTCTCATGGATGGCGTCGCTGTCGCCGCCGGCCAGATCGCCAGTCCGGGCATGTTCGGCCACGACCCGAACATCAAGCCCGAGCCGTTCGATCCTGATGGCGCGAAGAAGCTGCTGGCCGAGGCGGGCTATGCCGAGGGCTTTCATCTGACGCTGCATTCGCCAAACGATCGCTACGTCAATGATGCGGAGACGGCGCAGGCGATCGGCGCGATGCTGTCGCGCATCGGCATCAGGACCGAGGTGGTGGCGCAGCCATGGCAGGTGTTCGCCGGTCAGCAGATGGGCGGCGGCGAACGCGGAGTGCCTGCCTACAGCGCGACGCTGTACGGGTTCGGCACCGCCACCGGCGAGACCATGTCACAGCACTGGATGCTGCTGCACACCCCGAACAAGCAGCTCGCTCTCGGCCACGCCAATGTCGGCGGCTATTCGAACCTGAGGCTCGATGCGTATCTGGATGCGGCGATGCGCACGATGGATGCGGACAGGCGCGAGAAGATGCTGTGGGACATCGATCGCGGCTACATGAACGACGTCGCGGTGGTGCCGCTGTTCTGGCAGGTCAACGCCTGGGCCACCCGCAAGGGCCTCAGCTATGAGCCACGCATCATGGACGTGACTCAGGCGATGTCGGTGCACGCCACGAAGTAGGAGCAGAAGGAGTGGGAGGATTTCGCAGCGTATTACGTCCAGATGAGGTCACGCTGGATGCGCTCGTCCACGTGGTAGCTGCCCAAATTTCAACACAGAGAAAACAAGTCGAGGGCCACAGAGGGCCACGGAGGAAGTAAAAAGGGCGCTTCGCGCGAAGCGCATAGATTGCCTTCTCCGTGTCCTCCGTGGCCCTCGACTTGCCTTCTCCGTGGTAAATAAGAGTCAGCCACGTGGCGCACAGGCCGTGGCGTATTTACTGCAACTCAACCCCCATCGCCTCGCCAAACCGCCGCGCCGGCTCCAGCGGATCGCCGTACTTCCGATGCATTGCCGTGTGATATGCCGCCGCCAGCAGCAGCTTGTCGCGCTCCGGATGCCGGTTGGTGCCGTAATCCATCAGCATGCACTGGGCGATCTCCTGATTGTGCGGATCGTTGCCCAGCTTGGTCGCGGCGACTGCGATGCGCTCCACGAGCGGCCCGCGGTCGCCAACGTTATCGAGATACGCCTGCGTCCAGGCCAGGCTCTCCGGTCCGCTCAGCGCGCATACAGCGCTGTCCACGCGCTCCAGCAACTGCCCCGCCGTCAGCCTGTCCGCGCCACTCGGCGCCTTGATCGACGCAGGATTGGAGTCGCCGATGCCACGCTGGTGCCCCGCGACGCGGTTCAGGTACGATGCCAGCAGGTAGATCAGCCGCAACCGCCGCGGATGATCGAAATTGTCGTAGAACCACGCCAGCGTGTTGCAGTACTCGTAGCAATGGTGCGGCATGGAGAAGTTGTTCGGCTCGTTCGTCTCCAGCACCACCCGCGCGGCGGCGATCTGCATGACGTCGAGGATGCGCCGCGGATCCTTCCCCGCCTTCAGCAGTTTCGTCACATGGTGCAGGTTGTCAGGCTCGGGGCCGCGAATGATCGCCTCGATCAATTCGACGGCCTCCCCCTGATTGAGCGCCTCCTTGTTGTTGCGCAGCACCGCCAGCTCGGCCTCGCCGACCCCGCCATACGGCACCGCGTGCAGCGTCTCGCCCTCGATGTTCATCTTCACCAGGTTGCAGGCCATCTCATACGTCGAGTACCAGCGCGGCCCGACCGCGATATCCAATGCGCCGGCGTACAGCACATGGTGCGCTGCCGGATCGTCCCAGCCGATCGCATTGCCGATCTCCACCGTCGAGCGCGCGCGATACGCCTTGTGGCCCGTCGTGTAAGATCGGTTGAACAGCATCCGATCCTGCATATCGATCAGGCCGGCGAACACCAGTTCGGCCAACACCGCCTTGCGGTTCGGCACGTCCTCCATCAGCCCGAGGAATGTGCGGTAGGCATCCAGCACCTGGCCGCGATGCACCAGCGTCAGCCAGTTGGAAAGCCGCTCCTTCAGGGGGCCTGGCTGACGCAGCGGCTCCTGATCCGGCCAATAGACGACCGGCTCCGGCGGCTTATCGATGGCACCGAGGTTGCCGCGCGCACGCGTGTAGTGCCCGGGCGCCTTGTCCATCTTCTGGTTCCAGATATCGAGGCCGCTCGGGATGTACCAGATCGTCTGCGCCATCGGCAGCATCGCCAGCCGCTCCGGCACCATCTTCGTCAGATTGACCGTCGCCCGCGCACTCAGCAGGCAATGGTCGTTGTTGACGAAGTTCGGATAGCCGTCGTCAATGCGCTCATGGTATGGCACATGCGTGTAGGGCGCATGGATACGCACACCCTCGGCGATGATCTCCCTCAGTGGACGCCCGGCGCGCACGAGATCGTAATAAACCTGGCTTGCCCCCACCTGGTCGCGCGCCATGACCCGATCTTCCAGCCTGCCGTAGAGAGTACTCGTGGCGCGGTCGACCTGCACGTCCATTGTCGATACCTCCGTAACTTGCTGGCTTATCCTAAGCTTGACAGACCGGTTCCGACAACCATGGTGGCCGCAGCGGGAGGGATACGAAGATGTCAGACACGCACTGGATCGTCAGCACGGTCGCGGGAACGGGCGCACAGGGCTATGCCGGCGATGGTGGCCCCGCGACGCAGGCGCTGCTGAACAATCCGTTCGATCTCGCGTTCGATCCCGCCGGCAATCTGTGCTTTTCCGATACCTACAATCACTGCATTCGTCGTATCGATACACTCACCGGAATCATCACCACGATTGCCGGCGCGGGTGAAAGCGGTTTCGCTGGCGACCGCGGGCCGGCAACACAGGCGCAGATGAATCAGCCGTACGGCATCGTCATCGATCGCGCCGGCAACATCTACGTCGCGGATCGTTTGAACGGGCGCGTGCGGCGGATCGACGGCCGCAACAGCGTGATCACTACGCTCGCCGGCGACGGTTCCGGCAAGTTCAGCGGCGACGGCGGACCGTCGGATCGCGCGGGACTTGCCGAGCCGAACGGTCTCGCGCTGGACCGCGAACATCGCCGCCTGTTCATCGCCGATGTCGCCGATCATCGCGTGCGAGTCATCGACCTTGGTTCCGGCGTCATCACCACGTTTGCGGGAACCGGCAACGGTCGTCACGCGGGCGACGGCGGCCCGGCGACATCGGCCGACGTCTTCGGCGCCCGTGCGGTCGCGCTGGCCTCCGATGATTCGCTTTATCTGATGGAACGGCAGGGCAGCAGCGTGCGTCGTATCCACAATGGTATCATCGAGACCATCGCCGGCACTGGTGCGCGCGGCTATGCGGGCGACGGACAGGATGCGCGGCAGGCGGTGTTCAATGCGCCGAAGGAGATGGCAGTCGATGACGCCGGCAACATCTTCATCGTCGATACCGAGAACCACGTGATTCGCCTGATCGACGCGCAGAGCCGGATCGTCACCACGATTGCCGGAAATGGCAAACCCAGCCCCGATGCGCTGGCGCGGCCGCACGGCGCTGTCGTTGGACCTGATGGCGCGGTGTATATCGGCGATTCAGAGAACCACCGCGTGCGCAAACTGGTGCGCGCCGTTCAGTGAGATCGAGAGACGCATTGGCCCTTCTTTCGTCATGGCCGGGCTTGGCCGGCCCATCCACGGCTGTGTCTGATGCGCGCAACGAAGACTTGGATCGTCGGCACGAGGCCGGCCATTACGATAATACGCAGAGCTGCGGCTTTATGTTGGCGCATATGGGGCTTGTGCGGCCATGACGAGGGGACCACTGCCGACTTCAATGGTCGTGTTGATCGGTCTGCTTGCCGGCATCCCCGCGGCGATCGCCTGTGATAGTCCGCGCCAGATGGAAGGCTTCAAGACCTGCGCCGATGTCGCTAAAGCCGAGAGTGAAGGCACGTTGGTGGTCTACTCCACCGATCCCGAGGCAGCAGCCGAGCAGGAACTGGCGAGGTTCCACGCGCTGTTCCCGAAGATCAGGCCGAACTATCTGCGGCTCCAGGCCGGCGCGCTCTACGCCAGGCTGCTGGCCGAACGTCAAGGCAATGTCTACCTACCCGACGTCACGCAACTTGCAGACATGAGCTTCGCGCTCGATTTCCAGAAACGCGGCGGCTACATGCAGTACGTGTCGCCGGAGATGGCAGCCTACAAGCCCGAATACAAAAGCTCGCCCGAGGGCTATTGGACCTGGGGCGCGCTGGTGATGGCAGCAATCGCCTACAACCCGAATCTAGTGTCGCGCGAAGAGGCGCCGAAGACCTGGAAGGATATGCTCGATCCGAAGTGGACCGACGCGATCTCGGTCAAGGTGACGATATCCGGATTGCAGCACGTCGAGTGGTACATGCTGCGGCAGCTTTACGGCAACGACTTCTGGTCACAGCTCGCGCCGCTGAAGCCGCACGCGTTCGACTCCTACGTCCAGCAGTTCGACCGCCTGGTGAACGGCCAGGACAAGGTCGCGCTGACCGCGCAGTATTCCGGCTACCTGATGATGAAGGCGAAGGGTGCGCCAGTGGAGTTCGTCATTCCGCCCGACGGCGTGGTCGCCGCGCCGCAGCCCTGGGGCATCGTGAAGGAGGCACCGCATCCGGCCGCAGCGCAGTTGTTCATGGACTGGTTCCTCAGCCTGCCAGGACAGACCGGCAATGCCGAAGTGCTGCTCACGCATTCGGCCCGAAGCGACGTGCCGCCACCGCCAGGTGGCGTCAGCATCAATGAGTTCAAGGTACTGACCCCGACGGATTGGCACGCCTTCGAGCAGACCCACGCCCAGTTCGTGCGTGAGTGGAACAAGATCACCGGCCTGCGCTGAAATCGATGCGCCTCCCCGCAATCACCCCGCGACAAATCGTAATGCCGCTCGTCGTGCTGGTGTGCGGGGCGCTGGTAATCTATCCTATCGCCTTCCTGATCAACGAGTCGCTCAACGTCGGCGATCCGTCGACCTTCCCGCCGGAACAGTACGGGTTCGACAATTTCACGAACCTCACGGACGATTATCGCGCGCTGGCCAACACGCTGCTGGTTTCCTGCATCGCGACCGTGCTCGCAGTGATCTTCGGCTTCCTCCAGGCCTGGATTCTGACACGCACCAACATTCCCGGCCGCCAGCGGCTGGAACGACTGATGGAGCTGCCGTATTACATGACTCCGCTGATCGGCGCGCTCGCTTGGGGTGTGCTGCTTGGACCGAAAACCGGACTGGTCAATCAGGCGTGGCGCTCATTGGGCGCACCCGGCGATCTGTTCAACATCTACTCGGCTTACGGCATCGCCTGGGTGATGGCGCTGTTCGAGGGCACCGTCGCGTTCGTCATGATCTCAGCGGCGATGAAATCGATGGACCCATCGCTCGAGGAAAGCTCGCGCGTGCTCGGTGCCGGCAAGCTGCGCACCGCGCTGCGCATCACACTGCCGTTGGTCGCGCCCGGCGTGCTCAGCGCCACCATCTTCGTGTTCGCCGAGATGCTCGGCTCGTTCGCCGCCGCGTTCGTGCTGGGCATTCCGGGCCGCTTCTACGTGGTCACCACGGAGATCTGGCAGGCCACCCTGTCATTCCCGCCCGACTATGGCCGCGCCGCCGCCATGGGCCTGTCGCTGTTCGGTGTCATGCTGATCACGCTGACGATCGCCCGCTTCGTGCTGAAGCACGGCACCTACACCACCATTACCGGCAAGGCGTTCCGCCCGCGCGAGATGGATGTCGGCGCCATGCGCTGGCCGCTGCTCGCCATCGCCTGGGGCTACATCGTCGTGGCCGTGATCCTGCCGCTGGGTGCGCTGCTGCTCACCTCGTTCGAGCGCTTCGCCACAGTGATCCTTCCGCAGATGCACTTCACACTGGCGAACTACCAAACGGCGCTGCAGATGGGATCGGTGGGGCCAGCGTTCGTCAACAGCCTGATCCTGGGTGTTTCCGTATCGACGATCGGCGTGGTGGTCATCGGCGTGCTGGCCTGGATCATCTATCGTTCTCGCATGCCCGGCAGGGGCGCGGCCGAATACGTCATCATGTTTCCGCAGGCGGTGCCGCGCCTGGTATTCGGGCTCGGCCTGCTCTGGGCGTGGATCAACATGCCGATCCCGATCTACGGTACGCTGTGGCTGCTGGGACTCGCCTACTTCACCGTCTTCCTCCCGCTCGGCCTGCGCACCATCGCGAGCGTCGTGCTCCAGGTTGACCCGAGCCTGGAGGAGTGCGCGCGCGTCTGCGGCGCCGGGTGGGTCTATCAGATGCGCACCGTGACCATGCCGTTGCTGCGCCCGGGCCTGGTCGCCGCATGGCTGCTGATCTTCATCGCCTCGGTGCGCGAACTCGGCGTATCGATCTTCCTCATGGGACCGAACTCCAAAGTCATCGCGCCGGCCATCGTCAATTCCTGGCTAAGCTCAAGTTCAGAGCTGTCTGCGGCGATGGCGCTCATCCAGACCGCCACCGTCTTCATCGCCGTCGCCATCATGTTCAGCCTGGCGCGTCGTGTCTCCGGTGTAACCCAATGAACCGCCCGCGCATCGAGGTCGCCAATCTCGCCGTGCGCTACGGCGATGTCACCGCGGTGGACGACATCGGCTTCGACATCGCATCCGGCGAATTGGTGACGCTGCTCGGCCCCTCCGGCTGCGGCAAGACCACCACGCTGCGCGCGGTCGCCGGGCTGGAGACACCGAGTGGCGGCAACATCCGGCTGAACGGCGAAACCGTGTATTCAGCGAGCGAACGCCGCAACGTGCCGGCCGAGAAGCGCGGCGTGTCGATGGTGTTCCAGTCTTACGCGATCTGGCCGCACATGACGGTATTCGACAACGTCGCCTACGGCCTGCGCGTGCGCAAGCTGCCGGCGGCCGAGGTGCGGGAGAATGTGCAGCGTGTGCTGGGCCTGGTGCAGATGCAGGCTTTCGCTGACCGTCCGGCGTCGAAACTGTCGGGCGGTCAGCAGCAGCGCGTGGCGGTGGCCCGCGCGATCGCGTTCTCGCCGAGTGTGCTGCTGTTCGATGAGCCGCTGTCGAACCTGGATGCCAAGCTACGTGCCGAAATGCGCGTGGAACTGCGCGAACTGCAGCGGCGCCTGGACATCACTTCGCTCTACGTGACGCACGACCAGGAGGAGGCGCTGGCGATCTCCGACCGGGTGATCGTGATGAACGGCGGCAAGATCGAGCAGATCGGCACGCCGGAGGATATCTACAATCGTCCACGCACGCGCTTCGTCGCGGACTTTGTCGGGTCGGCCAATCTCATCGCCGGCAAGGTGCGCGGCCCCGGCTCGAACGGCACGTTGCTGTTCGAGGCAGAGGGTGGCGTGCAACTCGAGGTCGTCGCATCAGACGCATCCACCGAGCGGGACACCGTGGCGCTGCGCACGTCCTACATCCATCTCGGGAGCATGCCCGGATCGCACAACGCTGTTCCTGGCCGCATCCATCGCCGCATGTTCCACGGCGACTTCATCCAGTACGTCGTGGACTGGCCCGCCGGCCAGTTGATAGTCCGCCGCCCACCGACCGAGCTGTTCGACGAAGGCAGCGAGGTCACCGTATCATTCGCTCCGATACATTGCGTGCTGCTGTAACTTTGTCCGGTCGCGGATGGAACTCGCGACGACCACGCAGCGTTGGCACCGGCAGCAATGGAGGATGACAGGTGACGTGGACGCGGATCACCGACTCAGAACAGGCCGTGGAGTTCCTGCCCGTCTGGTTCGGCACCCGGATGATCGGGCTGCGCGGCAAATTTGGATTGCTGTTGACGACCGGTGACGTGCTGAGGATCACCTCGGTCACTGCGCTGCATGAGTCATCGGCCGGCGCGATCCTGCTCGACGTGCTGCTCGACCATCCGGGAGTGCCCGATGGCGTCGATCTGGCGTGGCGGACAAAGCATTATCTCGGTGCTCCGGTACCGGGCGCGACCATGGCGACCGTCAATCTCGCCCATATCGTCACCGCCGTGGAGTTCGTTGTGGCCGAAGTCGCCGAGTCTCCGGACGATTTGTCTGTAATCAGCCCAGACGAAATCCAGCCGGACGCCGCAATCCCTGACCCACTCGCCGAGACGCTGGAACGGCGGCCGCAGGAGACCGCCTGAATTTCAGGCGGCCTTCGCGCGCTTCGGCCAGCGGGCCGCCACCATTGGCAGCACCTGCTCGATCAGTCGTCGCGTCTGATCGAGCATGCCCTCGTCGCCTCGCGCCGCCGGCCGCAGAATGAACTTCGACGCCCCCGCCTCGACGTACTCGGCAATCCGCGCCACCATCATACCCGCATCTCCGATCGCAAAGTGCCGTTCCGGATCGCGTCCAGTGCGCTTGCGATACGCCTCCATAACCTGCGCCACCCCCGGATCATCCACTCGCCCGAAGTGATACGCGAATGCCGCGCCGTAGTGATCCTCGTCTATACTGCGCCCACTCTCCACCAGCGCCGCCTTGATCTCCGCGATCACGCGCCCGACATCAGCCGGCGTCTCCGCTCCCGCCTGCCAGCCGGTGCCGTACCGCGCCGTCCGCCGCACCGCCGCGGCTGACGAACCGCCAATCCATATCGGCAGATCCGGCTGCACCGGCTTGGGCGAAATCGACGCGCCAGTCAGATGATTGTGCCGCCCCTCGAAATCGACGCTGTCCTCGGACCACAGCCGATGAATGATCTCCAACGCCTCATCAGTCTTGCGGCCACGCGTTGCGGTGTCGATGTGCAGCGTGGTCCACTCTGGCCCCTGCGGACTGCCGATGCCGAAGCCAGGCAGCAGCCGCCCCTGCGACAGCACGTCGATCGTCGCACACTGCTTGGCCAGCAGCACCGGATCGCGCAACGCCAACGACACCACGTTGACGCCGAACTTGATCCGCCGCGTGCGCCCCGCAATCGCCGCAAGCGCCGTCATGCATTCCAGAATCGGCTGGCGGCTGACGATGCGATCGGTCTGCCAGATTGAATCGATGCCACCCGCTTCGCAGAGATCGACCCAGCGCCAGAACCCGTCGGTAGTGGTGAACGGAAACTCCATCAGCCCAACGCCGACGGCGATGTTGCGTGCCACTGTCGTCTCCTATCAGTTGTTGCCCACCGCCTCGCCCAGCGTCGCGCCGATCTCTCGGTGCAGCACCAGATCGGCGTAGGGATCGAGCCCCGTTGGCTCGCGGTTCAGGATCACCAGCCGTCCTCCATTGCGTGCCGCAAGTTCCGGAAAGCCTGCCGCCGGATACACCACCAACGACGAACCGATCGCGATGAACAAATCCGACGCCAGCGTCTCCTCCTCGGCACGGATCATCGCCGCAGCCGGCATCGACTGGCCGAACGAAATCGTCGCCGTCTTGACGTAGCCGCCGCACGACACGCAGTTCGGCGCCTCGCCGGTGCGTTCGAACTCCACCCTGATATGTTCGATCTCGTAGCGCTGCGCACAATCGAGGCAATGGGCGTAGGTGGTATTCCCGTGCAGCTCGATCACCCGATTGGCCGGCACGCCCGAAGCCTGGTGCAGACCATCGATGTTCTGCGTGATCACTGCGGATGCCTTGCCGCGGTTCACCAACGACGCCACCGCGCGATGTCCACGGTTGGGTTCCGCCTTGCGCATCGTCGCATCGGTTGCAAACCGCCGCCGCCACGTCTCGCGCCGCGCATCGTCTGACGCGAGGAAGTCGGAAAAATCGATCGGCCGCATCTTCGTCCAGATGCCGCCGGGGCTGCGAAAATCGGGAATACCCGACTCCGTGCTGATCCCCGCACCGGTGAAGATCACAATCCGCCGCGCCTCGTCGATCATCCGTCGCAGTTCGGCAACATCAGGTTCCATCGCGCTTCTCCACTCGCCGGCATGGTCCACCAGCCGCATGGTGGCCGCAATAGTGTTGCCGCATCTCACCATCCGAGGCACAGTCGCAACGAGAAACGCCCGAGGAACGCCCATCCGTGCAGGAAACAAGTGTCGCCAGACCGGCCAGCCGCCCGGCCTGGCTGATCGACAGCGCGGATTTCTGGCGCCTCTGGTTCGTCGGTCTCGTCGTGTTCATCGTCCGCTGGGTGGAGACAGTCGCAGTCGGGGTCTTCGTCTACCAGCACACCGGTTCGCCGTTCATCGTCGCCATGATGACCATGCTGCGGCTGCTGCCGATGGGTCTGTTCGGCGCCTTCCTCGGCGCCATCGCCGAGCGCATGGAGCGGCGCCCCACGCTGATCATTGTCGTCGTCAGCATGGTGATCACATCGCTCACACTGGCGACCCTGGCGCATCTGCATCTGCTCGCCGTCTGGCACCTCGCGGTCGCGAGCTTCATCAACGGCATCGGGTGGGCGACTGACAATCCGGTGCGGCGGGTGATGATCGGCGAGGCGGTCGGCGCCGCACAGATGGGCACCGCCATGTCCGTCGATGTTGGCGCCAACAATGCAAGCCGGATGGTAGGCCCCACGATCGGCGGCCTGTTGCTCGCCGGCGTCGGCATCGACGGCGTGTTCACGTTGAGCGTTGTGCTGTACGCCATTGCGGTGGTCGCTGCGTGCCGCGTGCGTTATCGGAACAGCTATCCCCCGAGCACAGCGGACTCAGTGATTGCGCGCATCGCCGAGGGATTGCGGCTGGTACGGCGAGACCGACGGCTGATCGGTACACTGACCGTGACAGTGATCTACAACGTGTTCGGTTGGCCATTCACCAGCATGGTCCCGGTGATCGGTCAGGACCGCCTGCTGCTGGGACCCGAGGGCATCGGCATTCTTGCCAGCATGGACGGTGTTGGCGCTTTCGTCGGTGCGGTGTTGATGGCGATGCTCTGCCGGCCGCGCTTCTACCGGCATGTCTATGTCGGCGGTGTCACGCTGTACATGGTGATGCTGACTGTGTTCGCGCTGGTTCCAGTGCCCGCAATCGCGAGCTTCGCTTTGCTGTTCACCGGCCTCGGCGGCGCGGGCTTCAGCATCATGCAGGCGACGCTGGTCTATCTGTCCGCACCGCCAGAGATGCGAAGTCGCGTGCTTGGCGTGCTGTCGGTGTGTATCGGCACCGGTCCGGTCGGTTTCGTGGCGCTTGGGTGGCTGGCGGATGCAATCGGTGCGCCATGGGCGACCGCCGCAACCGGGGTCACCGGCCTGATGATGATGCTGCTGACCCGTCCGTTGTGGCGGGCGATCTGACCGGCGCCGGATCGGAATCCAAATTCAGTTCCATCAGTTCTTCGTCGAGGAATACGCCATCGACCAGAAGCGAGCGCCGCTCGACGCCATAGACCGCGAACCCCAAGCGGCGATACAGAAGTTGCGCCGGAGCATTGCCTACCGTCACCGAAAGGTGCAGCACCACCGCGCCCGCCTCACGTGCGCCGGCAATCACCGCGCCGACCAGTTGTTCTGCCAGCCCGGTGCGCCGATGGGCGCGATCGACATACATGCTGAAAAGATGGGCCTTATGCTTTTCCTTGGCACCCGAGCGGATTTGCAGACCCGCCAACCCAACCAGATGACTGCCGTCGAACCCGCCGAACCGGGTGAGGCCCGGTGTGGCCATACGCTCAGCAAACTGCGCTCGATTCAGCGCGGCCGATTCATCATGGTCGGCACCAAACGCCTCGGGGTGCAGCCGCAACGATTCAAGACGGATGCGGCGATACTCGTCGACATCCGCAACCCCGAGTGCGCGGATCTCGTACGTCACCGCAGCGCCGTCGCGATACGCGCCGCCAGCCGACGCGCCACGTCCTGCTTTGCCAATCGTGGCCAGTCCTCGACGCCATCGGCGGTGATCAGATGCACCACGTTCTCCTCGCCACCCATGATGCCGGTGGCCGGCGACACATCATTGGCGACGATCCAGTCGGCGTTCTTGCGCTGACGTTTGGCCTGCGCATTCGCCATCAGATCGTCCGTCTCCGCGGCAAATCCGATGACCAGCCGCGGACGCCGCGGACCTTGCTGCGCGATGGTGGCCAGAATGTCAGGATTGGCCACGAGTTCCAGCGCAGTTGGCGCCGCACCAGGCACCTTCTTGATCTTGCCGGAAGCGGCACCGACCACCCGCCAGTCGGCGACCGCGGCAGCGAAGATCGCGACGTCCGCCGGCAGCGCCGACTGACAGGCGTCCAGCATCTGCTGCGCGCTTTCCACATGCGTGATGGCCACACCGGCAGGATCGGGCACCGACACCGGCCCGCTGACCAACGTCACGCGGGCCCCCAGTTCCGCGAGGGCCGCTGCGATCGCATGACCCTGCCGTCCGCTGGAGCGGTTCGCGATGTAGCGCACGGGATCGATCGGCTCGTGCGTCGGGCCGCTGGTGACCAACGCATGCTTCCCGGCAAGCGGCCCCGCCGGGGCGAGCAGTGCCTGGATCGCCGACAGGATCGCCGGTGGTTCGGCAAGCCGGCCAGGACCGAATTCGTTGCACGCCATCGCACCCTCGTCCGGCCCCACCACATGGATGCCGCGCGCACCGAGCAGCGCCATGTTCGCCTGCGTCGCCGCGTGCAGCCACATCCGAACATTCATCGCCGGCGCGACCAGCACCGGCTTGTCGGTGGCCAGCAGCAATGTGGAGGCCAGATCGCCCGCAAGGCCCCCCGCCATTTTCGCCAGTATGTCGGCCGAAGCAGGTGCAACCACGACGAGGTCGGCGCTGCGCGATAGCTGGATGTGCCCCATCTCGCTTTCATCGGTCAGCGAGAACAGGTCGGTGTAAACCCTGCTCTCGCTCAGCGCCTGGAGCGACAGCGGCGTTACGAACTGTGCGCCCGCCTCGGTCAGCACACAGCCAACCCCGCAGCCCCGCCCGCGCAGCAGACGGATCAACTCCAGCGCCTTGTACGCGGCGATGCCGCCCGACACGATCAGCAATACGCGCCTGGACGAGAGGTCCGTCACTGCATCCATCCTCCCCCTCCCTTTGCGGGAGGGGGTTGGGGGCAGGGGGCCAGGGGATGCACGCACGGCCCCCTCCCCCCAACCACCTCCCGCGAGGGGAGGGGGAGGACATTGGCTTGCCCGTTCACAGCCGCCATCCCGAATGAATTGCCGCGATCCCCCCTGACAGAACGCGCACCGCAACGCGCGCAAATCCCGCATCGCGCATCATCTCAGCCAGCGCATCCTGATCTGGAAACGTCCGGATGCTCTCCGCGAGATACCGATAGCTCGCCTCATCACGCGCGACCCATCGCCCAAGCACCGGCAGCACGCGAAAGGACCACGCATCGTACAGCGGCTGCAGCACTGCCACCTGAACGTGGGAGAACTCGAGGCAGAAGAACCGCCCGCCTGGCCGCAGCACGCGCCGCGCCTCGGCCAGCACCGCCGCCTTGTCGGTGCAGTTGCGCAGCCCGAACGCGATCGACACGCGATCCACTATACGGTCTGACAAAGGCAGCCTCTCGGCATCGGCGACCAGCAGCGACGCGCCGCCGATCAATGCGCGCGACAGCGCCCGATCGCGCGCCACGTCGAGCATCGACGCATTGACATCGCTCAGCAGCGCCGGGCCGCCGCCTTTTTCGAGCCACGCAAGACCCACATCGCCGGTGCCCGCGGCAAGGTCCAGCAGCGAATGCCGCGGCCCAGGATCGAGCGCCGTCACCAGCACATCCTTCCACGCACGATGAATGCCAAGCGACATCAGGTCGTTCATCAGGTCGTAGCGCGGTGCGACACTGTCGAACACGGCGCGCACCATGCCGCCCTTCGCCGTGCGCGGCACGCGGCGAAAGCCGAAGTCGGTGGTCTCGGTCGATCCCGGGTTGTCGCTCATCCGCCCCATCTATAGCGTGCCGCACCCCCATGCCGGAACTCCCCGAGGTCGAGACCGTGATGCGTGGCCTCCAGCAGCGCCTGGAGGGCCGTGTCATCGTGCGGGCCACTGCCCATCGCCCCGATCTCCGTTGGCCCTTGCCCGAAGGCCTGCAGAAGCGCCTGACTGGCGCGCGTGTCACCGGGTTCCGGCGGCGTGGCAAGTACATCCTCATGCGCCTCGCCGACGGTGATTCGGTCTTGCTGCATCTCGGGATGTCGGGCCGCATGGTGCTCACTCCACTGCAGCCCAACCTGCCGACATTGCACGAGCATCTCGTTCTGGAGACCGACGACGGCTGGCGGCTCGGCTTCGTCGATCCACGCCGCTTTGGTTCGGTGGACCTCGTGCCCACACCGCAAGAGGACACTCACAGGCTGCTGGCCGACCTCGGGCCCGAACCACTGGACCCCACCTTTTCCCCTGCCCGCCTCTCGGCCTCGCTGGCCGGCAAGCGTACGCCGATCAAGGCCGCGCTGCTCGACCAGAAGGTCGTCGCGGGTCTCGGCAATATCTATGTCTGCGAGGCGCTGTTCCGCGCCAGAATCAGCCCCCAGCGATCGGCGCATACCATCCCGGGCATCCGCGCCAGCCGGCTGGTGCCCGCGATCAAGGACACGCTGCGCGAGGCGATCGCCGCTGGTGGTTCCACCTTGCGCGACTACGTCCAGCCAGGCGGCGAATTGGGCTACTTCCAGCACGCCTGGAAGGTCTACGGCCGTGAAGGCGAGGCCTGCGAGCGCTGCCCGGGCCGCCCTGCGTGCCCCGGCATCCGCCGCATCACCCAGTCGGCGCGCAGCACGTTCTATTGCCCGCGTACCCAGCGATAGCTACAAGCCCCGGCCACCTCCAACGGGAGAGCGAAGATGGCCGACTTGCAGAACATCATCGTCGAGACACACGGCCGGGTCGGACTGATCCGCATCAACCGCCCAGCGGCGCTGAACGCCCTGTGCGACGCGCTGATGGACGAACTGGGCACGCAGCTCCTCGCGTTCGACGCTGATGCATCGATCGGCGCGATCGTCCTGACCGGCAATGAGCGCGCCTTCGCGGCCGGTGCCGACATCAAGGAAATGAAGGACCGCACCCATCCCGAGGCCGCGCTGGAGGACTTCATCGGCAAGCGCTGGGAGACGGTGCTGCGCGTTCGGAAGCCGGTGATCGCCGCGGTCGCCGGCTTTGCCCTCGGCGGCGGCTGCGAGCTGGCGATGATGTGCGACTTCATCCTCGCCGCCGATACCGCGAAGTTTGGCCAGCCCGAGATCAATCTCGGTGTTCTGCCTGGCGCCGGTGGCACCCAGCGCCTGACCCGCGCGGTGGGCAAGTCGAAGGCCATGGACATGATACTGACCGCGCGGATGATGGACGCCGCCGAGGCCGAACGCGCCAATCTGGTGTCACGCGTGTTCCCGGCCGACCAGCTTCTGCCCGAGGCGCTGAAGATTGCCGGGCGCATCGCCGAACTGTCACCAGTGGCGGTTGCCTTCGCCAAGCAGGCGGTGAACCGCGCATTCGAGACCACCCTGGTTGAGGGCGTCCGCCACGAGCGCGCGCTGTTCATGTCGCTGTTCGGCACCCACGATCAGCGCGAAGGCATGGCGGCGTTCGCCGACAAACGAAAGCCGGCGTTCCGCCTGGGCTAGCGCGGTTTTGGCGCCTCCGGATGTGCGGCATCGGTCCCCGTCTCGGGACCGACGCTGGCGGCATAGGAGAAGCCCCACATCAACGGAACCACCTGCGCGAAATTCTCGTTCAGGAACTTGTAGACTTCGGTGATACCCTCCCGCGGCACATACACGACGTCGTACTGGGCAAGCCGGACATCGGCCTCCAAATCCTGATCCCGCATCACATCCCGCAATCGGGCCGAGAAGAGCTGCGGCACATCGTTGGGTCCGCGGCGGATGATGAACACCCTGTCCGTGTCGCCAGCCTTCAGTCCGCCGGCGCGCACGATCGCCTGCGACAGCGTGGGAGCAAGACCCGCCGTGACCAATTCACCGGGCTTGTTGACCTCCCCGCCGACATAGATCCGAGCGGGCGAGAAGGTCTTGAGCTCAACAGTGAGGCGCGGGTTGCGTATGATCGACGTGTAGTCGTGTGACAGCGCATCAGCCAACTCCACCACGGTGCGGCCAGCGGCGCGTTCGTCCTTCACGACTGTCGTTGACATATGACCGTCGGGGCGAACCACGACATCCTCATTCAGATCGGGGTTCAGCAGCAGCCGGACGCCCAGCACGTCGCCAGCCTGAATGCGATACGGCTCGGCGCCACCAATCGAACCCACGCCGGCTGCCGGTACCAGCGGCGGCGGGGGCGGCGCCGGGGTGCACGCGCACAGACCTGCTATCGCGCAGACGGTAGTGGTGGCGGTCAGGGCGTTGCGGAGCCGCACAGCGATCCGGCGGTGGAATAAACCTCAGTTGCGACACATATTACCACAAGTTGGGTATTCGCAATAGCGGTCGGCGGCCGCGAAAAAGCGCCCCGGAACTGGGGGCAGCGCCCGAGCCAGGTCCAACCGCGGGCTTACTGCCGCGGCATTGCAGGTAGAGGGCCCTCCTTCCGGAGGCCGTGCCAAGCAAGCAATCCATCGACGATGAAGACGCCTAGCGCGGCGACCGTGCAGCCCAGGGCCGAGCCGAACAGCAGAAACAACACGAAGGCGGCGTTGGCATTCCGTGTCGCGCCGACGAATAGCGTGAAGGCGGCGCCGCAGGTGGTTGCGCCGCCGAGCGCGGCCAGTACGATCGCGGCATCCAGCGCCAAGACACGGCACCGTAGCCGCCGAATATGGCTCCGCATCAGTGCGGCATCCTCGCCTTGCGGGTCGGCTGCCAGGAGGTCGGCAGTATGCGAGACATGGTCGGAGACACGTGCCAGCCGCGCGTTGAACACATTGAGCAGAGCGCCGATGCCCGACAACAGGAATACCGGCGTCAACGCCACCTGTATGACGTGAGCGATGCTATCCAGGGGCACTGCGTTGATGTCACCCGGCATGGCGATACACCCGGAATGGTAGTGGCGGACGCGTGGCAGAATGACGATCGCACCGTGGCGATCTGGGAGAAACGGCACCAACGTTATCGGCGGCGGCGCGAGACGAAAGCGAGCAGGTGCGCCCTACTCTGCCGGCACCTCGGCGCCGCCGCGCACCGGCACGCGGCGCGGAATGTGCAACGCGAACGCAGCAATCAGCGCCGATAGGCCGGTAAAGGCCGCCAGCCCATAAAGTCCGCCGGAGTAGCTGCCGGTGAAGTCCTTGATCCAGCCGACCAGCGCCGGCCCGACCGCGCCGCCGACATTGCCGATCGAGTTGATCCAGGCGATACCGGCCGCCGCCGCGGCGCCGGTCAGCATCATCGACGGCATCGACCAGAATGGCCCCTTGGTGCCGTAGAACCCCGCCGTGGCAACGCACATGCCTGCCAGTGACCACCAGCTTCCCATCGTCATGCCGGCAACCACCAGCCCGACCGTCGAGAGCGTGCAGGCCCAGAACAGGTTCCAGCGCCGCTCGCCCATCCAGTCGGACAACCAACCCCAGGCCAGCATGCTGATCGCGCCCAAGGCGTAAGCCAGCGTCGTCGCATAGCCGGTGCCCATGTTGGTCGCGCCGAGCGATTTGATGATCTGTGGCACGAACAGCAAGAGGCCCAGGCTTGCCGTGACAATGCCGAAGTAGTTGAGCGACAGCAGCAGGATCTTCGGGTTCACCAATGCCTGCCAGAGGCTGATCTTGCCGGCGGATTCCACCGCGCGACGCTCACTCTCAAGTGTCGTGGTGAGCCAGTGCTTCTCGGCAATGCTCAGCCAGCTCGCGCCGGCCGGTTTGTCGGTCAATGCGAACAACACGAAGATGCCGATCAGCACCGTCGGCACGGCTTCCATGAGGAAGATCCATTTCCATCCGGCGTAGCCAAGGAAGCCATCCAATCCAAGGATCGCTGTCGAAATGGGTGCGCCGAGGGCCACGGAAACCGGCAGAGCCAGCGTGAACCTGGAAATGATGCGGCCGCGATGATGGTCGGGAAACCAGTAGGTGAACAGCAGCACGATGCCGGGGAACAGCCCAGCCTCCGCGAGGCCCAGCAGGAAGCGGACGATCAGAAAGCTTGTCGGTCCGGTGGCAAACGCGGTGGCACCGGAGGCGATCCCCCAGGTGATCATGATGCGCGCGATCCAGATGCGCGCGCCGACCTTGTCGAGGATGACGTTGCTCGGGACCTCGAACAGGCAATAGCCGAGATAGAATGCCGTGGAGCTCAGACCGTAGGCCGCTGCGGTCAGCCCGATCGCGTGATTCATCTGCAACGCGGCAAAGCTCACGTTGATACGGTCGAGATAGCAAAAGAAATAAACAACCATGGCGAGCGGGAGGAGCCGCAAATACACCTTTCGCATGGTTACCCGTTCGATCGTCGAAATCATTTATCCTCCCGGCGCTCGTGTCGTTCCCTAAATCTTAACAAGTGAAATTACTTGAACGCAAACCAGCGAACTCAGGCGTTGCGCGGCGCGCCTGTCCACACCTCGCGATACAACGCGACAATCTCCGCCTTATCGGGCACGCGTGGATTGTTGGCCGGGCTGCCGGAGGCCAGCGCCTGCTCGGCCATCAGTTCCATCTTGCCGTTCCAGACGCCTTCGTCGATGCCGTACTCGGCGGGACCCGGCACGGACAGCTCCTTGTTCAGCACCTCCAGTCCCGTGACCAGCTTCGCCGAGGCCGTCGCGTCGGCGTCGCGTTCCTCGGCAAAGCCGATGCGTCGCGCAGCCTCGGCATAACGCCCTTCCGCCGCACCGATCGAGAACCGTGTGATCGCCGGCAGCAGCATCGCATTCGACAGGCCGTGCGGCACATGGAAATGCGCGCCTATCGGTCGCGACATGCCATGCACCAGCGCGACCGAGGCATTGGAAAACGCCAGCCCGGCCTGGGTGGCGCCGAGCATCATGCCCTCGCGCGCCACGGCGTTGCGCGGTTCGGCATAGGCCGTGCGGATATGCCGCCCGATCAGCGCCATCGCGGCAACGGCGAGCGCGTCGGAAAATGGATTGGCCCGCTTTGACACGAACGCCTCCAGCGCATGCGTCAGGCTGTCCACCCCCGTATCCGCGGTGGTGCGCGCCGGCACGGAGAATGTGAGCTCGTAATCCACGATGGCAGCGAGCGGCAGCGCACCGAGCCCTGCGATCAGCATCTTCTCGTCGCGCTCTGTATCGGTGATGACGGTGAAGCGCGTGCACTCGCTGCCGGTGCCGGCGGTGGTGGGAATCGCGATCACCGGCAGCGCACCCTTGTCGGCAGCAAACGGCGCCTTGTAGTCACGCATCTTGCCACCGCCCGCGGCGAGGATCGCCATCGCCTTTGCGGTGTCGATCGGCGACCCGCCACCGAAGCCGATCAGACAGTCGAAATCGCCGCGCCTGAGTTCGACGACGCCCGCTTCGATCACCGTGTCGGTCGGATCAGGCACCGTGTCGCTGAACACCGTGACGGCAATGCCGGCGGCGGCAAGCGGATCGAGGCAGTGCTGCACGTGCCGTGAAGCGACCATAAAGGGATCGGTCACCACCAGTGGTCGCGACAGGCCGAACTTCGCCAGCACCTCGACGATCTGGCGCACGGCGCCACCGCCCACCTGCAGCATACGGGGCGCGGCGATGTTGGCGTTCACTGCTGTCATGACGCGGTCCTCTCCGGAAAGGGCAAGCTTCACCACAAAGCCTCGCGAACCGGAAGTGGCGGAACGCCGTGGATCCACGTCTGCACTGTCATTGCTGCGGCTCGCGCGCCAACGATAGTCGAAACCTGCCCTCGCCGCTTGCGCGACACTGAACGCGCGGCGCGGAATCAGCCCGCTGCCGCGTTGATCTCCGCTCGCCGCTTCGCGTACAGCGCCAACCGCATCGCCGCCATCGGCGCAACATGGCCGGGCTCGATCACTTCGCCAGCCGGCGGCAGTTCCTCTGCGCGATGACAGGCGGTGAAGTGGCCTTCGCTCCACTTCCGCAGCAGCGGCATCTCCTCGCGACAGCGATCGACGACGAACGGACACCGCGTATGGAAGCGGCAGCCCGCGGGCGGGTTCATCGGGCTCGGCACATCGCCACCCGGAAGTTGCCGTACACTATGGCGATGCGGATCAGGACGCGGGATCGCCGTCAGCAGCGTGCGCGTGTAGGGATGGCGCGGCTCGGAGAACAGCACATCCTTCGGCGCAATCTCGACGATCTGCCCGAGATACATCACCGCCACGCGGTCAGCCATATGCTTCACTACCGCGAGATCGTGCGCGATGAACAGATAAGACAAGCCTAGCCGCGCCTGCAGGTCCTTCAGCAGATTGACCACCTGCGCCTGGATCGACACATCGAGCGCGGACACCGGTTCATCACACACCACCAGCGCCGGCTCGACGGCAAGAGCGCGCGCGATGCCGATGCGCTGACGCTGACCGCCGGAGAACTCATGCGGATAGCGTTGCGCATGATACCGCGCAAGCCCGACCAGCCCGAGCAACTGGTTCACCCGCGCGCGCCGTGCCACGCGGTCGCCGATACCGTGCACGATGAGCGGTTCTTCCAGAATCTCGCCCACTGTCATGCGTGGGTTCAGCGAGGCAAACGGATCCTGGAACACGATCTGCATCCGACGCCGCAGCCGGCGTAGCGGATCGCCGCGCATCTCGGTGATGTCAGTGCCCTCGAAGTAGATCGCTCCTGCGGTCGGATCGATGAGCCGCAGCACAAGCCGTGCGGTGGTTGACTTGCCGCAACCGGATTCTCCAACCAGCGCCAGCGTTTCGCCCCGGTCGATGGTGAAGGAGATGCCGTCGACCGCGCGCACCACGCCCACCATCTTGCCAAGCACCAGACCCCGCTTGATGTCGAAGTGCCTGGTGAGGTCTTGAACCTCCAACAGCGCGCTCATGACACCACTGCTTCCACCGGCGCACGGATGCAGGCAACGCGATGGTTCTCAGCGAGCAGACGGAGCTCCGGGTCCTGCAAAGTGCACGCCGCGTCGGCAAACACGCAGCGCGGATGAAAGCGACAGCCCTGGGGCAGGTCGAATGGCGCCGGCACTGTGCCTTCGATCGCCAGCAGACGATCGCGGTTCTCCTCGATCTTCGGAATGCTGCCGAGCAGGCCGAGTGTGTAGGGATGTTGCGGATCGTCGAAGATCGCCGGCCCTGGCGCACGCTCCACCACGCGGCCGGCATACATCACCGCGACCTCATCGGCCATCTCGGCAACGATGCCGAGATCGTGAGTGATCAGGATAATCGCCATGCCGGTCTGGGCTTGCAGCTCGCGCAGCAGGTCGAGGATCTGTGCCTGAACCGTGACATCAAGCGCGGTGGTCGGCTCGTCGGCGATCAGCAGATCCGGCTCGCAGGCGAGCGCCATCGCGATCATGACGCGCTGACGCATGCCGCCGGACATCTGGTGTGGGTATTCGTCGAAACGGCGTTCCGGCGCGGGGATGCGCACGCGCTGCAAAGCGGAGATGGCACGGCTGCGCAGTGCTGCGGCAGAGGCGGCGCGGTCATGCGCACGCATCGCCTCGGTGATCTGGTCGCCGACGGTGAACACGGGATTAAGGCTGGTCATCGGCTCCTGAAAGATCATCGCGATGCGATTGCCGCGGATGTCGCGCATATGCGCCGGCGACAGGTCGAGCAGATTCCGACCATCAAACATGATCCGACCAGCGGCGATGCGGCCCGGCGGCGGCACCAGACGCATCACGGACAGCGACAGCACCGACTTGCCGCAGCCGGACTCACCGACGATGCCGAGCGTGCGGCCACGACCAACGGAGATGTCGACGCCATCCACCGCCGCGACATCGCCGGCGGCGGTACGGAACACGGTGCGAAGCGAGGAGATTGCCAGCAGAGGAGAGGCTGCCCCCTCCGCCCTCGCGGGGGAGGGTTGGGGAGCGGGGGCGGTGCGAGATCCAGGGGCCCCCTCCCCCCGCCCCCTTCCCGCAAGGGAAGAGGGAGAATTAGCGTGCGGTTCGCTCAATGAATCTCCGCCGACCGCTTCAGCACCTCGCGCAGCTTCGCGGGCGAGAAATCAGGCGAGCGGCAAAAGTCCAGAATCACCTTCTCGCGCCGCGAAATCAGATCGATCGCCGCCGGCAGCTTCTTCACCGCATCCGCCGGCACGACGACCGCACCGTGGTAATCGGCATGGATCACATCGTCATGTCCCGCCTGCATGCCGAAGATGTTCACCGGCCTGCGAAACTCCACCATGTGCACCCACGCGTGGCTCGGCCCGACACGGCCGCCGATCATCTGATAGCCTTCCGCCCACATATCCAGGTCGCGGAACGAACCATTCGTCACGCAGCCGATCGAGCCGAGCGCCTTGTGGATGTTGGACTGCACCTCGCCCCAATACGCGCCGTAGCCAATGCGGCCGTCGATGTCCTGGATTACCGCGATGGTCGGGAAGTCCGTGGCGGCGACATACTCGTACCAGTCCGCCCGGTCCGTCACCTTGCCGCGCGGCGGTTCGGTGGACCGGATCATCCCGACGCGCGCCAGCCCGACGATGGGCTTCGCCTTCGGGTCAATGCAGACCATTGGCTCCACGGTGTAGCCGAAGGCACGCCGCTCCGGTGACGTGATCTCAAGACCATTGCAGATCGTCGGCGTGTCCCATTGGGCGAGCACGTCAAGGTCAGCCTGGGTAAACGGCCGCTCGGCCATTACTTCCTCCTGTCGTCCAGTTGGGGCATGCTGGGCACAATGAAGGTCATCGCCAGAGGCGGCAAGGCGCTGTACGGCGCGCCGCTCGGAATCCTCATGCTGGAGGCGAAGTTTCCCCGCATCCCTGGGGACATGGGCAATGCCGCCACTTGGCCTTTCCCGGTGCTGTACCGCGTGGTGGGCGGTGCGACGCCGGAACGCGTGGTGCTGAATGCCGCCGCCGGCCTGCTGGACGACTTCCTGTCGGCCGCCGCTGAACTCGTCGCGCATGGTGCCGAGGCGATCACCACCAACTGCGGTTTTTTGTCGGTGTTCCAGGTGGAACTGGCGGCGCATGTGCGGGTGCCGGTCGCCACCAGCGCGCTGATCCAGATGCCCTGGGTGCAGGCGATGCTGCCGCCAGGTCAGCGCGTCGGCATCATTACTGTGTCGGCCGGATCGCTGACCCCGCGCCATCTGGCGGCAGCCGGCGTTCCGCCCGACACGCCATTCGTCGGCACCGAGAACGGCCGCGAATTCTTCCGCGTGCTGATCCGTGGCGAGAAGCAGGATATGGATGTGGCGCGGGCTGCCGCCGACATCCTCGATGCCGGACGTACGCTCGTCGCGCGCCACCCCGATATCGGTGCGATCGTGCTCGAGTGCACCAACATGCCGCCCTACGCCTTCGCACTTCGCGAAGTGCTTGGCCTGCCGGTTTATGACATATATACAATGATCACCTGGCTGCACGCCGGGCTGCGCCCACGCGAGTTCGGGCCGCCCGCCGACCGCTCGACCTGTCTCGGAGGAAGTCTCTGATGGCTCTGACACGCAAACGGGTAATGGTGACCGGCGGTGCCGGCTTCCTGGGGTCGCATCTCTGCGAACGTCTGCTGCGCGACGGCCACGATGTGTTGTGTGTCGACAACTATTTCACCGGCCGCAAGGACAACATCGCTCACCTGATCGGCGATCCGCACTTCGAGGCGATGCGGCACGACATCACCTTCCCGCTCTACGTCGAGGTCGATGAGATATACAACCTCGCCTGCCCCGCCTCGCCGGTGCACTACCAGTACGATCCGGTGCAGACCACCAAGACCAGTGTGATCGGTGCGATCACCATGCTGGGTCTGGCGAAGCGGGTCGGCGCGAAGATCATGCAGGCATCCACCAGCGAGGTGTACGGCGATCCCACGGTGCATCCGCAGACCGAGGATTACCGTGGCAACGTCAATCCGCTCGGCCCGCGCGGCTGTTACGACGAGGGAAAGCGCTGCGCGGAGACGCTGTTCTTCGACTACTACCGGCAGCACCGCACCCGCATCAAGGTGGCGCGCATCTTCAACACCTACGGACCGCGCATGCACCCGAACGACGGCAGGGTGGTGTCCAACTTCATCGTTCAGGCCCTGCGCAACGAGGACATCACGCTGTATGGCGACGGCGGCCAGACGCGCGCCTTCTGCTATGTCGATGACCTGATCGATGGCTTCGTGCGTCTGGTCGGCACCGGCGAAGACTTCACCGGCCCGGTGAACCTGGGCAATCCGCACGAGATCGCCGTCAAGGAACTGGCTGACAGGGTCATCAAACTGACCGGATCGCAGTCGCGCATCGTGTATCGCCCGCTGCCGCAGGATGATCCAACGCAGCGCTGTCCGAACATCACGCTCGCGCGCAGCACGTTGGGCTGGGAACCGCACGTGGAACTCGACGACGGCCTGACCCGCACGATCGCCTATTTCGATCGCATGCTGCTGGAGCGTGGCGAGAAGCAGACCGTGTCGGCGAACTGATCAGAAACGCTGGGCGGCGAAGGGCGCAATATCGATTGCAGGCTGCCTGCCGCTGATCAGATCCGCCACCAATCTTCCCGTCGCCGCCCCGGCGGTCAGGCCGACATGGCCGTGACCGAACGCATGCACGATATCCGGACATCCGCTCGCCGGCCCGATGCAAGGCAGCCCATCCGGTGTTGAAGGCCGGTGTCCCATCCAGACCTTAACTCGTGACGCCGGGAGATCAGCCGGCACGTCGGGAAACACCCGCCGGGCAAAGTCACGCAGAACTTCGGCCCGCCGCCAGTTCGGCGCAGCATCGAGCCCGGCAAGCTCAACCTGGCCTGCCAGACGCAGCCCCTGCGGCGTCATCACGCACGCCATCTTGCCGTCACTCGGCATCACCGGATACCGAGGCGCGATGCCGGGATCAGCAATCACCGCGTGGTATCCGCGCTCGGTCTCCAGCGGCACCCGATCGCCCGCCGCGGCGGCAAGCACATGCGACCGTGCCCCTGCCGCGATCACCGCTCGATCCGCCGCGATCTCGCCCGCGTCCGTTAGCACCGCAAGCAGCCGTGCCCCCTCGATGCGGAAGCCAAGCGCTCTCGCACGCCGCAGTTCTGCCCCCTGTGCCACCGCGTGACGCACCAGCGCCGCGACATAGGCGCCAGGATCGCGACACTGACCGTTCTCTTCGACCAGCACGCCGAAGGAGTAGCGCCGGCTCAACGTTGGCTCGCGCTGCCGCAGTTCATCCGCCGACAGCTCCAGCCAGCGCACACCATTCTCGCGCCGCAGTCGCCACTCCAGCTCCTCGGCGACAAACTCCGCGCGGCTCGGGAACACGCTCAGCATCCCCTGCCGCGAGATCAGCGCGCTGACGCCGGCCTCCTCCGCGAGGCGGCGATGCAGTTCGGGTGCGTTCAGCAGCAGCGGCCGTAGCGCGCGCGCCGTCGCCGCAACCCGCGCCTCGGTGGCGCCCGCGCGCAGGAAGCGGGTGAGCCATGGCAGCAGCCGCGGCAGATACCGCCAACGGATCGCCAGCGGCCCGAGCGGATCAGCGAGCCAGCCAGGCACCTTCCGCCAGATGCCGGGCGACGACATCGGGAGGATTGAACTCGGGTTGAGCAGCGTGCCGTTGCCATAGCTCGCCGCCTGTTCGCCGCCAGGTTCGCCTGGCTCCAGGATCGTCACGCGATGCCCGTCGCGTTGCAGCTCGATCGCGGTTGCCGCGCCGACGACGCCGGCGCCGATCACGACGACATTTGCCATCAGGCGGCTCGGCGTACGCGATAGAATTGCGGGATGCCCTCAGGAATGTTGTGCAGGTCCGAACGGAACGTCGTCGGCTGATAGAACAATCCCAGCGGCGCGTACGACGGATTGTCGAACAGCTCCGCCTGCATCTCCGCACATAGCTTCTGCTGCGCCGCGAGGTCTGGCGCGTCGTACCAGGCCAACCGCAGCGCCTCCATCTTGGGATCCTTTGGCCAGCCGAACCATGCCGTGGCCGGATCGGAACGGATCACCGTCAGCGACGCCGGCGAGACATTGCCGGTGCCGCCGCCATAGGTGAAGAACACGCTCCATCCGCCTTTGTCGATCGGCTCGCGGCTCGCGCGACGCTGCACCACGGTGCCCCAGTCGAGCGACTGATAGTCCACATTGAAGCCGATCTTCTTCAGCAGATCGCCGCCCACCTGCGCCAGCGCGCTGATCACCGGGAAGTCGGACGCCGCCAGCAACACCACCTTCTCACCCTTGTAACCGGCAGCAGCCAACTCCGCCTGGAGCTTCGCGGGATCCTTCGGCCCCTGCATCATCGACACGCCGACATCGCTCGCCAGCGGCGTGCCAGGCACGAACAGGCCGATGCGAGTTCTGATCAGCCCGGGATCGGCGCCCGCCACCGCCTCCATGAATTCGCGCTGATCAATCGCCGACAGGACGATGCGGCGGATCGCCGGATTGTCGAACGGCGGATACAGGCAGTTGAACCGCATCACGCCGATCGAACCCGCATGATCCTTCACCACAGTTGTCAGATCGGCCTGTCCCTTCAGCGTGCTGAGCAGATCGATCGTCGGGTTCTCCCACCAGTCGAATTCGCTGGCGCGCATCGCTGCAGCCTTGGTCGCCGGATCCGGCACGACATCCCATTGCACGCGATCGAAATGCACCGTCTTCGGCCCCGCAGACATCTCGGCCGGCCCGTCCTTGCGCGGCACGTAGCCGTCGAACTTCTCGTACACGACGCGTGAACCCGCAACGCGCTCCGACGCGATGAAGCGATAGGGGCCGGAGCCCACCATCTCGCTCACCTGCTTCATAGGATCGGTCAGCGCCAGGCGCTCGGGCATGATGCAGCACATGCTGGTGGTCGCAGCAAGCGCATCGGCCAGCAGCGGGAAAGGCTTCTTCAGGCGAAATTTTATCTGCTTGTCGGACGGCACCGACACCTCGTCGGTCGCGGCGCGTAACACGCCGCCAAACCCGTCGCGCTGCCACCAACGCTGGATGCTGGCCACGCAGTCGCGTGCCAGCACCGGGGTGCCGTCATGGAACTTCAGCCCGTCGCGCAGCGTGATGTCCCACTGCAAGCGATCGGCGCTGATCGTGTGGCCGGCCGCCATCTGTGGATGCGGCTGGAAGCTGTTGTCCTGACCGTACAGCGTGTCGAACACCAGATGCGCGTGGTTGCGCGTGACATCCGCGGTGGTCCAAACCGGATCGAGTGTCGCGAGGTCCGCCTGCGGCAGGAACTTCAGAACTCGCTGCGTCTCCGCCGTCACGATATTCGGCGCCGCGAGCGCTGTCGCGCCGATCAGCGCCGACCTGAGAATATCGCGTCGCCGCATGTCAGCGACTCCGTGCTAAGCGTTCTTCTTCACACCGTAGAACTGCGGCCAGCCATCGCGAATGTCCGTCAGGTAGTTGTGAAACGCCGTCGGCTGGTCATACATGCCGAGTGGCGCATAAGGCGGGCTCTGCCAGAACTCGACCTGCATCGCCTCGCAGATCTTCTTTTGCGCCGTGATATCCGGCGCGTCGAACCAGGCAGCGCGCAACTCCTCCATCTTCGGATCGGTCGGCCAGCCGAACCAGCTGCCGTTTACGCCACTGCTCTGGATCGGAATCGCCGGCGCCGGGGTGATGTTCCCGAAGCCGCCAAGATAGGTATAGAAAATGTTCCAGCCACCCTTGTCGATCGGCTCCTTGCTCGCCCGACGCTGCACCACCGTGCCCCATTCCAGTGCCACTAAATCGGTATTCATGCCGATCTTCTTCAGCGTATCGGAGGCCACCTGCGCCTCCGCCCATATCGTCGGGATCGTCGAGGCGGCAAGGATCACAACTTTCTCGCCCTTGTAGCCGGCCGCGATCAGATCCTGCTTCAGCTTGTTGTAGTTCTTCGGGCCGCGCGTCATCTCGACCCCGACTGTGCTCGCCATCGGCGTGCCGGGAACGAAGATGCCAACATCAGTCTTGATCAGGCTCGGGTCGGCTCCTGCCACCGCCTCCATGATCTCCTTCTGATCCATCGCCTCCACGACCACGCGACAAATCGCGGCGTTGTCGAACGGCGGAAACAGATGATTGAAGCGCAGGCAGCCGATTTCGCCGGTGCGGTCCTTCACCGTCAGTGTCAGGTCCTTGTTGCGCTTGAGTTGCGGCACGAGATCGATTGTCGGATTCTCCCACCAGTCGATCTCACCCTGCGTCAAGGCCGCCGATGCGGTGGCCGGATCGGGAATGAAATTCCATACCACACGATCGACATAGACGATCTTCGGTCCGGCATTGAAACTCGGCTTGCCGTCCTTGCGCGGCACATATTTGTCGTTCTTCACATAGACGACACGCTGGCCGGGAATGCGCTCCGGCGCGACGAACTTGAAGGGACCGCTGCCTACCGCCTCGGAGACCTGCTGCATTGCATCGGTTTTCGCCAGCCGCTCCGGCATGATGGCGCAATACACCTGCCCAAGCGCATTCGGCAGCAGCGCGAACGGCTTCTTTAACCGGAAGCGGATCACCTTGTCCGAGGGCGCCGAAAGCTCGTCGGTACGTGCGATCAGCGCGCCGCCGAATGGATCACGCCTGGCAAAGCGCTGGATCGTCGCGACGCAGTCACGCGCCAGCACCGGCGTGTCGTCGTGGAACGCCAGCCCTTCGCGCAGTGTCAGATCCCACTGCTTGCCGTCGTCGCTGACCGCATGGCCTTCCACCATCTGCGGTTGCACATTGAAGTCCGCATCATAGCCATACAGCGTGTCATACACGGCAAGCGAGAAGTTGCGCGTGATGTCCGCCGTGGTCCAGACCGGATCGAGCGAGGCGAGGTCGGCATGGGGGGTAAAGACGATGGTCTTGGCGGCATCGGCGTGCACGACACGAGGCGCAGCCAATGCCGTCGCGCCGGCGAGCGCGGTCTTCAGGACATCACGACGTTTCATGAGATGCAGTGCCCCCAACGGATTGCTTCATGCTAGCGCAGGTTCACGGTGGTGGAAAACGGCGCCGATCCGTCAGGCGTCTTCCGAAGCGTGGAGTGCAGCAGCCACCACCGGCGCCGCCGCAATCGACATACGCTCGCCGTCATGCCCGACGTCGGGAACATTGATCACCGTCCACGCACAGCGAGCCCCCAACGCTTCCGCCGCCGCGTGCCCGGCACGGACATAGTTGTGCGCGCGCTCGTGCCGCGTGGCACCCTGGCGCATGGAACGCGGCCCCTTCGGAAAATACCTGCCCGTCGTCTTGGTGTCGCGCGTTCCGGTCATCACCGTGATCGGGAATTCCAGCAGCGGCCGCAGCGTATCAGCGTCGAGTTCGGTCTCGCCCAACCCGAACGGCCAGGCAACCTCCAGACTCGGCATGGCATAGGTGCCGGCATTCGCACTAACCGCGACGGCGACGCGATCGCGAAAGCCGAATGACAGCATGCGGTGGACGAACTGCCCGCCAGCAGAATGGCCGAACAGCCCATAGCGCTGCCGCTGCGTCAGACCCTGATCCTGCATTGCCGCAAACAGCCGCTCATCGATGCCATAGGTCCATTGCTCGCGCGGGTTCCGCGTGCCGTTCTCATCATGCAGGTTGCCGAAATGGTACCAGAGGTATTCGGGGAACGCCGTCTCGGTGAACTCAATCGAGATTGCCAGGATGCCGGCCTCTTCCACCAGCTGCAGCCAGTAGTCGCGGTAGTCGCGCCCGTTGCGGGCGACGCCGTGATGCACGATCAGCACCGGTGTTGCGGTATCGTAGCGCCGCGGTCGCGCGCTGTGCAGCAGCAGCGGCCGGTCTGGAAACGCCGGGTCGGTATACACCAGCGTATGTCCGCCAGGTGAATCGACCAAGGATGAAAGGTCCGTCATCGCAAGCATTCCGCTTCCTTGCCCCGGCCAGATGACCGATGCCAATTGCGATTGCAGAGCACCACACGACGGCGAGACGGGTGTGCTGTCATTGCGAGGAGCGCAGCGACGAAGCAATCTCGGTCGTAAGCGCACCCTCTCCAACGGGACTGCTTCGTCGCGACGCTCCTAACAAGAAATCATGAGCAGACTGTTCCGCACGAATCAAGGGAAGACGTGGATGGCTGGCCTTCGCCGGCCATGACGAATGCCGGTTTCATCCAGCGCGGGTCCGCCGCCAGGCGGCTGAGGAACTCGCAATGACAATGTCGGAGTGACTCGCGCTCCGATGAGCGTGGGTAGTACGATCGGGTTTGACATCGTCACAGATACACGCCGCGCTCCAGGATCTCGAGTGCATAGGACCGATAGCTGATCCCCAGCGCCTCGGCCCGCGCCAGCCGTCGCAGCGCGATCTCGCGTCCCGGCGTCTTCCAGGCGCGCTTGACCGCACGCTTCCAGCACCAATGGCGCCACGATTCGTTGGGGTCGATTTCCGGATCGAGCGGGGGGCCGCCATTGTCGCCGATCCCCCGCACCGGCCGCACTCAGTGCGCCCGTGCGATGGCGCGCTTAGCCATCACGCCCACCAGATGCGCGCGATACTCGGCGCTGGCGTGGATGTCGCTGTTCAATCCGTCCGCCGGCGTCGTGATGTTGGCGATCGCATCGGCAGAGAAGTTGGCACTCAGCGCCTGCTCCATGGCGGTATGGCGAAATACGCCGTTCTGCCCTGCGCCGGTCACCGCGACGCGCACGCCGCCCGCGGTCTTCGCCACATACACGCCGACGATAGCGTAGCGCGACGCCGGATTGCGGAACTTCTCGTACGCCCCTTTCTCCGGCGCCGGGAACTCGACTGACGTGATCAGTTCCCCCTGTTCGAGCGCCGTCATGAACATCCCCTGAAAGAAGTCGTCCGCCTTGATCGAGCGCTTGTCGGTCTTGATCGTCGCGCCCAACGCCAGCGCGGCAGCCGGATAGTCGGCGGCCGGATCATTGTTCGCCAGACTGCCGCCGATCGTGCCGCGATGCCGCACCGCGTCGTCGCCGATCACCGATGCAAGCTCCGCCAGTGACGGAATCTTGGCCTTCACGTCGGAATTTGCGGCAACCGCGCCGTGCGTTGTCATGCCACCAATGATGATAATGGCATTGTTGGTCGACACGCCTGTCAGCCCAAGCTTCGCCAGGTCCACCAGCAGCGATGGCTTGTTCAACCGCTGCTTCAGCACCGGGATCAGCGTCATACCCCCGGCGAGTGCCTTCGCGTCCGGATCGGCGCTCAGAGCCTTCACCGCATCGGCGAGGCTCGATGGCTTCTGATATGTGAAATCATACATCGTGCTGTTCCTCGTCCGATTACTTCGCAGCCATGATGGACCAGAGTTTCTGCGGCGTCGCCGGCATGTCGATATGCCGCACGTCATACGCCTTCAACGCGTCGATGATGGCATTGATGACCGCCGGCGGCGAGCCGATCGCGCCCACCTCGCCACAACCCTTCACGCCGAGCGGATTGTGCGTGCACAGAGTTATCTCGGTGCCAACCGTGATGTTCGGCAGGTCATCGGCACGCGGCATAGTGTAGTCCATCATCGAGCCCGACAGTAGTTGCCCACTCTCGTCGTACACCGCGTGCTCCAGCAACGCCTGGCCGATGCCTTGCGCCACACCACCCTGCACCTGGCCCTCGACGATCATCGGATTGATCACGCGTCCGACGTCATCCACCGCAACGAAATTTACCACCTCGACCACGCCGGTATCCTTGTCGATCTCCACTTCCGCGACGTGGCAACCACCAGGGAACGTGAAGTTCTTCGGATCATAGAACGAGGTTTCGTCGAGGCCCGGCTCCAGCTCCTCGATTGGATAGTTGTGCGGCACATACGCAGCAAGCGAGATGTCGGTCAGCGTCTTCGTCTTGTCGGTGCCGGCCACGCTGAACGTGCCGTCCTTGAACTCGATGTCGTCCACCGAGGCTTCCATCAGATGGGCGGCGATCTTCTTGCCCTTGACGATGATCTTGTCCATCGCCTTCACCATCGCGCTGCCGCCGACTGCGAGACTGCGGCTGCCATAGGTCCCCATCCCGAACGGGATCTTCGCGGTATCGCCGTGCACGATGTCAACCTGGTCCAGCGGCACGCCGAGCTGCGAGCACACGAGTTGCGCCAGCGTCGTTTCGTGTCCCTGGCCGTGGCTGTGCGTACCGGTATAGACGGTGACGCTGCCGGTAGGATGCACCTTGATATTCGCCACCTCGTAAAGGCCGGCACGCGCGCCGAGCGATCCCACCACAGCCGAGGGTGCGATGCCGCAGGCCTCGAGGTAGGTGGAAACGCCCATGCCACGCAGCTTGCCTTTGGCAGCGGCGGTGGTGCGGCGTGATTCGAAGCCGGCATGATCCGCCGCTTTCAGGCAGGCATCCAGCGTCGCCTGGTAGTTGCCACTGTCGTATTGCAGTGCGACCGGCGTCTGATAAGGAAAGGCGTCGGCCGGGATGAAGTTCTTCCGCCTGATCGCGACGCGATCCGTCTTCGTGTCATAGGCGCAGGCATCGACCAGACGCTCGAGCAGGAATGTCGCTTCGGGCCGCCCAGCGCCGCGATACGCGTCGACCGGCACGGTGTTGGTGAACACCGCCTTGACCTCGCAGTAGATCACCGGCGTCTTGTAGACGCCGGCGAGCAGCGTCGCATACAGATAGGTTGGCACGCAGGGGGCAAACGTCGACAGATAGCCGCCCATGTTCGCAAGCGTCGAAACACGCAGCGCGAGGAAGTTGCCCTCCGCGTCCAGTGCCATCTCAGCCGTCGTGTCATGGTCACGGCCATGCGCATCCGACATGAAGCTCTCGGTGCGCTCCGCCGTCCACTTCACCGGCCGCCGCACCTTCCCCGCCGCCCAGGTGACAATCGCCTCCTCGGCATAGTGGTAGATCTTCGAGCCGAACCCGCCGCCCACATCGGGTGCCACGACGCGCAGCTTGTTCTCCGGAATGTGCAGCACGAACGCGCCCATCAGCAGCCGGATGACGTGGGGATTCTGGCTGGTGGTGTACAGCGTATAGTCGCCGCTGTAGCCGTCGAACTCTCCGATCGCGGCGCGCGGCTCCATCGCATTGGGGATCAGGCGATTGTTGGTGAGATCGAGCTTCACGACCTTCGCCGCCTTGGCGAACGCCGCATCGACCACCGCCTTGTCGCCGATATGCCAGTCGTAGCAGATGTTGCCCGGCGCATCGTCGTGCACCAGCGCGGCACCCGGCGCGATCGCATCGCGCAGCGACGCCACCGCCGGCAAATCCTCGTAGTCGATCACGATCTGCTCGGAGGCGTCCTTCGCCGCCTGCTTCGTCTCGGCGATGACGACCGCGATCGGATCGCCGACATGGCGCACCTTGTCCACCGCGAGCACCGGATGCGGCGGCTCCTTCATCGGCGAGCCGTCCTTGCTATGGATCTGCCAGCCGCATGGCAGGCCACCGATGTTCTCGGCCGCCATGTCCGCGCCGGTATATACAGCCACCACGCCCGGCGCCGTCGCCGCGGCCGACGTGTCGATGCTCCTGATCTTCGCATGCGGCCGGTCCGAACGACGGACGAACGCATAGAGCTGGCCGGGCCTGTTGATGTCGTCGGTGTAGCTGCCGTGACCGCTGAGAAAGCGCGCGTCCTCCTTGCGGCGGACAGCGGCTCCTATTCCCTCGAAAGGCATCGGCGCCCCTCCCTGTTGGTTCGTCTTATTCTGCTGCCGCTGCCTTGCCGTGCATCAGTGGCCAGGCGGCTGCGATAGCCTTGACGATATTATGGTAGCCTGTGCACCGACAGAGATTGCCTTCGAGGCCCTCGCGGATCTGCTTCTCGGTCAGCCCGCCAGGATGCGAGTTCACCAGGTCGATGGCGCTCATCACCATGCCAGGCGTGCAGAAGCCGCACTGCAGCGCGTGATGCTCGCGGAACATCTCCTGCATCGGGTGCAGCGTGCCGTCGGCCGCCGCCACCCCTTCGATCGTGAGCACCGACGTGCCGTCCGCCTGTAGCGCCAGCATGGTGCAGGACTTCGCCGATACGCCATCGACATGTACGACGCAGGCGCCGCACTGGCTCGTGTCGCATCCGACATGGGTGCCGGTCAGCCCCAGCTTCTCGCGCAACAATTCCACCAGCAGCGTACGGCCTTCGACCTCGACCGTGTGCCGCTTGCCGTTCACCGTCAGGGTCACCTGAGGCATGCGCAGTCCCTCCCTTGTCGCGTGGGCCGGAGTGTGGTCATCGGGGTGGCGGGTGGTCAAGCGGGCGTGGCGAGGGCCGGAACGATATCTGTCTTGGCGAAGTCGGCGCCCTTGAAGAGCAAGGGGATGTTGAGTGACTTCGCCAGCGCGTAGGAGGCACAATCGCCACAATTGAGCCGCGCGGGGTGACGGCCCTTGCCAAAGCGAAGGAAGGCTTCTCGGGCGATCAATGCGAGTTCCTGCGTGTACGGAACGGTCGCCATCGAATAGGTCATGATGAGAGCATCGAGGTCCTGCCACGCCTCGGCGTCCGACGTGCGACCGGCCACCACCATCGAGGCCTCCTGGAGGCTGACGGCAGACTGGCAAGCCATGTCCGCCTCGCTGATGCAGCGCAGAAGAGCTGTAGCCTCAGGCTCGAATTGCAGGATCGCGATGATCGCCGATGTATCGACGGCGATCACGCCGGGAAGCCATGCTCATCGTAGAGATCGTCCTCGGTGAACGGCGGCGTATCCTTGAGGCGGACTGCACTGCGTTTGGCTATCGCCAAGCCGGCCTGATAGCGCGCCTCGACCTCTTCGGGGGTCCAGGCGCGACGACGTACGCCGCGCTCGACAAACTCCGCCCCTGCGGTCTCCAGCGCACGCCGGACTTCATCCACGGTGCCTGGCGCGACCTTGCACAGCCCGCCAGGTCCCTCCAATCGGCGGACCGTCACAACGGATACATTCGCGCGTCTGGCCAATTCGTCCTGCTCCAATCGCAGCAGGGCACGGGCGGCGCGGATCTGGTCAGGCGTGATCAGCATGATCACTTCATATCATAGGCCATCTACCCGCTTCAAGACAGCGAGGCGAATATCCTTGCCTTCGGTGCCGGCCGTTGGTTACAGATTTGCATACTGCCGGAGCGATCCTGAGCGCTCGCCGTCACGCCCACAAACACCCGGAAACCGGGGAACGACTGGTCCGGCCAATCAGACATGCCGTCACAGGGGGGAAGCGATGTCCAACGCGACAGGCGCCATGCGGGCGCCGACCGTCCGACCGTTTCGCATGAAACATCTGGTGTTCGCCGTGATCGCGGCGATGGCTGCCTATGTGCTCTACCATAACGAGCGCTTCCTGATCGATGCGACGCATCCGGCCTGGACGCACTATGATCCGTTCAAGTGGTGGCTGCTGCCGCACGGTCTCGCCGGCGCCTGCGCATTGCTGCTGGTGCCGATGCAGTTCGCCGAGGGCTTCCGTCGCCGCCATACGGCGGTGCATCGGACCATAGGCACGCTGTATGTCGTCGGCTGCTTTATCCTGGCGCCGATCGGGCTCTACATCCAGTATCTCGACGAAGCGCAGGGCGCCGCGCGGTCCTTCACTATCGAGACCATGATCCAGTCGTCATCGCTCATGATCACGACGGGGTTCGGCCTTTACTTCGCACTGAAGCGGCAATTCACGTTTCACCGGCAGTGGATGATCCGCAGCTACGCGGTCGCGCTGACGTTCCTTGAGATACGCGTCATCCTTGGCGTGTTCGGCCTGGACCAGCCACTCGACTGGCACATCACCGAGACGGTGGTCTGGGGTTGCGTCGCCTCGTCGGTCCTGATCGGCGACATCGCCAACCAGTTCTACGAGGGCCATCTGCGACGGCGCCGAGCCGCCGGAAGAGTGGTGGACAGCCCGGACTCCAGAGGTGCTGCCGTCGCCGGCGCATAAGCCCATCGAAGGCCAATCGGATCAGCACGGTTCGCGCGCGTTCGCGAGCCGCCAGGATGGCGGCGGCGATCACGGCTACAGGCCGTTTTCGTCGTACAGATCGTCCCTCGGTGAAGGGCGGCAGACTCGCCTCGCGAGCAGCGCTTCCGGCAGCAATTGCCAGGATCCTTGGACCAGCGCTTCGATCTCCTCCGGCGTCCGCGTGCGTCGCGACGCACGCCACGGTCGATGAAGTGCGGACACTGCTGCTGGATGGTGAGACTGCCTGGATGGCTGCCGCGGCGCCGCCAATCTGCAATGCTGAGCACGGGAGGTGAGCTGACCATGAGCGAGGCAATGGCGATCGCACGCCTACTGGATACGCTTGACGCACTCGGGTTCATCGCGCGGCATCTGCATCCGCCGCGGCTCAAAGGACTGGTGGCGACGCTGGGCGATCGCGATGCGGCGTTGCGCGAGGCGTTGGCCGATGCCATCTGGCCCGACGAATTGCGTGACCACGTCGAGCGCGCGGCCGAGGCAACGTTGCGTGCCTGCGACGGGCTGCGCGCGGCGGTTGGTTCGACGAGCGAATTGCGGCAGGCGCTTCGCGCGCTGCGGCAGGTGAGCCGTGCACTGGAGGCGCTGTATCCATTGGCATCGGTGATGCCGACGGTAAGCCGCTGGTTCCTCGCAGCAGACAATGCGGCGATCGGCGCGGCACGGACCGATGTGCCGACCGGCGTGCTGCATGCAGCGAACGAGACCAGCGAGCGCGGCGGTTTCTCGTTGTATGTGCCGGAGGATTACGACCCTGCACGCGCCTATCCGCTGGTGATGGCTCTGCATGGCGGTTCCGGACACGGTCGGCTGTTCCTTTGGAGTTGGCTGCGTGAGGCACGCAGTCGCGGTGTGATCCTGGTGGCGCCCACGGCGATAGGCGACACCTGGTCGCTGATGGAACCGCAGGTGGACAGCGACAATCTGGTGCGGGTGCTCGCGGAGATCGCGCAGCGCTGGCATATCGACCGGACGCGCCTGCTGCTGACCGGCATGAGCGACGGCGGCACGTTCACGCTGCTGAGCGGGTTCGACGATGGGTCGCCGTTCACCCACCTCGCACCGGTCGCTGCAAGTTTCCACCCGCTCCTGCTGACGATGACCGATCCACGTCGTGTGAAGGGACTGCCGGTCTATCTGGTGCATGGCGCACTGGACTGGATGTTCCCGGTAGCGAACGCGCGCACCGCACAGCGCGCGCTGGCTATGGCCGGAGCAAAGGTGGTCTATCGCGAGATCGCCGACCTGTCGCACGCGTACCCGCGAGAAGAGAACAGCGGAATGCTGGACTGGTTCCTTGCGTCAGCCGCGTGATGTGCGTCGGCCCCTGTTGTGATCGTGCCCCACAGCACTTTAGAGTGCACGCATGAGCGGAACGGAATCCGTGGCGGCACCGACGGGCACCCTATCGGGTCCGGGATCGCTTGCACTGTCGGCTACGAGCCGTTGGGGACCATTCGCCAGCGACCTCACCCTTGTGCCGATCCGGCCGATCAAATTCTCCGTCGCCAACATCGGCACCGAAGCGCTGACACTCTCGCCACCGCTTATCGACCGCCTGCGACGCAGTGATGAGGGTGCCGGTGCGGAGGGCGGCCTGCGCAGCGCCGTGATCTCCCCTGCAAGCGGGGTATTGGCGCCGGGCGAAGAAGCGTTGATCGAGCTTAGCGGCTCTGTCCCCGGACGACCAGGCATCTATGCGTCGACGGCTCGCTTCGGAACGGCTGGTGTTGGGGCTCTGGCGATCCCGCTCACGGCGGCCGTGTCCGCAAGCCCATTGTGGGGCATCGCCTGCATGCTGCTCGGCCTGGCGGTCGTCGGCACAACAAACGCACTGACCGGCGCGGGTAGCGTGACGTCCCAGTTGCGCGAAGCACTGACGGCACGGCAACTCACGCATGAATGGCTCGAGCGTCACCCACCACCCGAGCGTCTCAGCCGTGATATCGACGACATGGACCGTAACTTCGATGCGGCGGTGACGGCACTCAGCCAGCCGCATGCCTGGTCAATCGTTGATCATCGGCCGGAGGAAGCGAGTAAGCACCTGCAGACCGCGCTGGCAACCGCGGCGACGCTACGTACATCCATCAAGGATGCCAGCCCGGCGGAAGCAGAGGTGGAAGACCTCTCGCGCGACTGGCAGGCCCTACAGGCACAGATGAAGGCCACGGCAAGTGAGGCGAGGCCCAATGCGCCAAGCACGCCCGGGTTCGCCGCGCGGCTCGAAACCTTTGTGTACGACTGGAAGCAACAGTTCATTGGCGTGCCGATGCAATGGGTCTCGCTGCAACTGACACCGCAACTCGACCGGGTGCATTTCCTGCTTGCGGCGGGACAGGACGATGCAGCGCGGGTGCAGGCTATCGCAGTGCGGCGCTGGATCCGACGCGCAGCCGCGATGCTGGACGAACGGGTGCACACGTGGATCGCATTCGCTGGTGCAGCCGGTGCGATCGCCGTTGCGGACCTGTCCATGCGCCAGAGGCTCTCTGCTGCGGATCTGACGGAAACCGACCGCATCGCCATTCAGGATCAACTGGACGCAGCCTCGGCAAAGCTTGGCGACAACGCTACGCCCGCCTCCTTCGTTGCGGCCGACATGGCGATCAATTCCGCCGAGACAGCGCTGATCCGCGCGCGCACTGCGCAAATGAAGCAGCGTTTTCAAGCGGCATCAGACCAGGCAATGGCGGAGACCAGCTCCGATCGCGTTGAGCACGTGGTCGACGCGGTGGTGGCAGAGAAGCCGGCCTCGCCGCAGGACAGAATTGCCGGGTCGACCCGGATTCTCACCGCGTGGCGCGAGGTGATCGCCGGCGTGCCGGACGCGCATATGCGCGATGTGCTGAAGGCACGCGCCGACGCGATCGGACAAGCGCTGTCCTCGGGCGATCTGAAAGCAACACCGCCGCTCTACCGCGCCTTGTTGAATGCCTGGAGCGATTGGCAAACCCAGCATGTGAGCGCCCTGACCACGCCCATTTTGCGCGCCGAATGCACCGAGGAGCGCGATGCGCTGCTGCGCAACGTGGCCGGGACGGAAGAGAACATCCGCCTCCAACCCGCGGGGCCTAAGCAGGTTGGCTGGGAGGCTGATCTGGATCGCATCCGCTTCGAGACACTACAGGCAGACATCGATGGAGATCCGGCAAAGCACTGCCTCGATGTTCTGGGTGAATTGGAGAAACGACGTATTGCCCTGTCCAGCGACGTGTTTGTCGCGATGCTGGCCAACGCTCCGATCCCTGCGTCCGCACGCATTGCATCAGCGGAACTCTCTGGCGTCGCGGAGGCGATCACTCTGACGCGCCAGCTCGCGACCGAACCGCGGTCAGTTACCCTGAAGATCCGCACGCCGCCCGAGGAGCGCACCGTCCGGCGCCGAATTGTCTTCGAGGTGGAAGATCTCGATCCGCTCTGGGGTTCTGGCATCCAGATCGGGGTCGATTTCCAGGACGGTAGCCGCCCATTGATCACCAGCGTCGAGGCGATCCGGCAGAACGGCCCAATCGAGCACGAGTACGATGCACCGCGCACGCTGCATCCGCGCCTGCTGGTCGCCGAGCACATCGACCCGGCTCTGACGCCGCAGGGACGAGTACTCGGCGACGGTGATACGACGCTGCTGCTTGGTCCGTCGCCCATTACAGGCGCGCAAGCGCTCGCCGATGCATTTCTGAATGCGCGCTTCGCATTGGCGCTACTGGTTGCGTCAGTTGTCTATTACTGGCGATTCAATTCGGGAAAGAAAGCCCTCGGCGAGAAGAGTTTCGACTATGTTGAGGCGTTCGCCGTCGGTTTCGCCGTCAGCCTCGCGATCACTGAGCTGCCCGAGAAGATCGCCGCATTCGCGCCGATCAAGGCATAAAGCAACAACAGCTTTCCACCGACGGCCGATCTATTCTCCCGAGATCGTCTTTCCGACCGGAACCCAACGGCCGCTCTCGAATCGTTGGATCTGAAACTTGTTGATCACGCTGTAGTCAGTGGGACTCGTGGTTACCGTGATGCCAGGAAGCAGCATCGGTACACTGACATTGTTCAGATGCGTGGCGACGTTCAACAAATTGTCCCGAGTCAGTGTCGAACCGGCCTTGTCGAGCACGTACGCGGCCAGAAAGGAGGCGATGTAGCCGACGACAACACCGCTGTCGCGCGGATTGCCCTGAGTCAGATTGGCCTTCACCCATTCCAGAAAAGCCTTCGCATCCGGATCGTCCGCCCATGTCGGATCGAACGGGTCCTTGGCATACGCTGTCGAAATCAGGCCTTCCGCGTTTTCCAGCCCAGCGGGCTTGAGCACCCCCTCGACGCCGCTCGCTATGCTGCAGACGAGATGCAGCGGTGTCCAGCCAAGATTATGTCTTGCTCGGATTTGCTCCGCACCGGCTTTTTGTGTTCCGGCGAAGTAGAACACGTTGGCGCCCGAGACCTTCGCCGTGATCATCTGCGAATCAACCGTTGGGTCCGCGACCTCGAAGGTTTGCTCGCTGACGATCAAGGAAGCCGCCTTGTCACCAAGACCGGACCTGAATCCCGCGCGAAAGTCCTTTCCCAGATCGTCATTCTGGTAAAGGATCGCAATCCTGGGTGAGGTCACGGCTTCAAGGACGTAGCGCGCCATCGCCCGGCCTTCCGCCGCGTAGCCCGGCATGAACGCCATGGTCCAGGGAAACACCTTGGGATCCCTGAAGCGGCTCGCCCCAGTGGTGATGAACAGTTGCGGTACCTTCTTCAGGTTGAGATATTTCTGCACCGCAGCATTTGTCGGTGTGCCCACGGACCCGTACATCATCAAGACATTTTCGTCCTCGACCAGCCGCCGTGTCGCCTCTACAGTCTTCGGCGGGCTGTAGCCATCATCGAGTACGATTAGTTTGACCTGCCGGCCATTGATGCCACCGGCTTTATTGACCGCATCGAAATAAGCACGGGAAGCATATCCCACCACACCCGCGACCGAAACCGGACCGCTGAGCGGCACGGTTTGACCGAGCTTGATTTCTGCGGCGGACGCACCGGGATCGTACTGCTGCGCCATGGCCGCACCGGTAGCGGCAAAAAGGATCGCCGCAACAGCGCGGAACAGGCTGGAGAGCCTAGCCACCAGCGCGAAGTGCTGCGAGATCGCAGCCCTCGTCCGCCTGCAACACCTGCTCGGCAACGATGCGGTCCCAGCCGCGCACCGGCTTGGCTGGCGGACGCCACGCAGCACGGCGGCGGGTCAACACATCATCTGCCACCAGAAGATCCAGCCGTCGCTCCTTCACCGACAGGCGTATCCGATCGCCGCTCTCAACCAATCCAAGCGGGCCACCCGCCGCCGCCTCAGGCGTAATGTGCAGCACGATGGTGCCGAACGCCGTGCCGGACATGCGGCAGTCGCTCATGCGCACCATGTCCTTCACCCCGGCGCGCGCCAGCTTCTGCGGGATCGGCAGATAGCCCGCCTCGGGCATCCCCGCCGGTGTCAGCGAGCCGGCGTTCTTCAGCACCAGGATGTCCTGCTCACTTACATCCAGCGACGGCTCGTCGATGCGGTTGGCGAGGTCCTCCAGGCCGTCGAACACGACGGCGCGCGCCTCGGTCTCGAACATCGCCGGCGTCGCCGCGCTGCGTTTGAGGATCGCCCCGCGGGGCGCCAGCGAGCCAAACAAAGCCACCAGTCCGCCCACCGGCGACACCGGCTCGTCGCGCGCGCGAATGTAGCGGCGATCGACAAACACCGGCTTACACAGGCGTTGTTGCAGCGGCGCACCGGTGACATCGCGCGTCTCCAGGTGCAGCAGATCGCGCAGCTCCCACAGCAGCGCCGGCATGCCGCCGGCGGCATGGAAGTCCTCCATGTAGCCTTCGCCGGTCGGCTTGAGATCCACCAATACTGGCGTAGTGTCGGACAGTTCGTTCAGCCGGTGCAGATCGACGCGGACGCCGCGCCGACCGGCTATCGCAGTCAGATGGATCAGCGCATTGGTCGAACCGCCGAGCGCGAGCAAGACGCGAAGTGCATTCTCCACCGACTCCGGGGTGATAATCTCGGACGGCCGGATCGGTGCCGTGATCAGCTTGACCGCCAGCGTGCCGGCTTCCTCGGCCGCGCGCAGACGATCCGCATGCACCGCAGGGATCGAGCCATGGCCCAATGGAACCATTCCAAGTGTCTCGGCGATGCAGGCCATGGTGGACGCGGTGCCCATCACGCCGCAGGTCCCGGCAGTTGTCGCGAGCCGGCCCTCGATCTCGGCAATCCTTCCTTCGGTCACGCGTCCTGCACGATACGCTGCCCAATAGCGGCGGCAGTCGGTGCAGGCGGACAGCCGCTCCCCCTGATATGGCGTGGCCAACATCGGGCCGGTGACGAGCTGCACCGCGGGTATATCGGCCGATGCAGCCGCCATCAGCTGCGCGGGTACCGTCTTGTCGCAGCCGCCAACCAGCACCGCGGCGTCCATCGGCTGCGCGGTCAGCATGGCCTCGGTGTCGAGGGCGGCAAGGTTGCGGTAATGCATCGAGGTGGGGAACAGCGACGGCTCGCAGAGCGACACGGTGGGGAATGCCAGCGGCAGTCCACCGGCGGCCAGCACGCCGCGCTTCACCGCCTCGATCAGCTCGGGAACCGTGCGGTGGCAGTTGTTAAAGTCCGAGCCGGTATCGACGATGCCAACTACGGGGCGATCCAGCATCGCCTGCGAATAGCCCATCGACTTGGCGAACGACCGGCGCAGGTATAGCGCGAAGTCGCGGTCGCCGTAGTTGGCGGTGTTGCGGGCCAGGCCGCGTTTCTGTGCGGGTTCTTCATCCATGCGGGAGATGCTAGGCCAGGGACCGAACGCGAGCAATTTCGACGGGGAAGACAGGTCATGGCTGTAAACCTGAAGCGGCTGGTGTATTTCGACAGCTTCATGGACCCGATCGCCAACGCGATCATCGGGCGGCGCGACGATATTGATCTTGTGCGGCTTGAATACGCCACGGCCGTGGCAGAGAACTGGGCGGAGATCAGCCAGGCGCACGGCTACCAGGTCCAGCCGCGCGGCGAGCTGCGCGAACCATGGTTCGGCGATGCCGCGTTGCTGGCGCGTTGCCCCAACATGCTGGCGCTCAGCTCGACCGGTGCCGGCTACGACATGATAGATGTCGATGCCTGCACCGCGGCCGGCGTGATCGTGGTCAACCAGTCCGGCACCAACTGGGAGCCCGTCGCCGAACATGCGCTCGGCATGATCCTGTCGCTGTCGAAGCGGATCGCACTGTCGGAGCGGGCGATGAAGCGCACGCCCGACCTCGACCGCCGCGCCTACGCCGGCAACAACCTTCGCAACAAGACGGTCGGCATCGTAGGGCTCGGTCATATCGGCCGGCGCGTCGCCGAGCTGTGCGGCGTGTTGTTCAACAACACGGTGCTCGCCTACGACCCCTATCTGACCGCGGACCAGATTGCCACACGTGGCGCCACCAAGGTGGAGCTCGACGAACTGCTGCGCCGCTCGGACTACGTGACCGTGCACTGCCCACGCAGCGCCGAGACCTTCGGCATGTTCGGTGCCTCGCAGTTCGCCGCGATGAAGCCCACAGCGTATTTCATCAACACCGCCCGCGGCGGCATTCACGATGAGGCGGCGCTCGAAGTGGCCTTGCGTGAGGGGCACATTGCCGGCGCGGGACTCGACGTGTTTCTGAAGGAACCGCCCGATCCGGCGCACCCGCTGTTGAACATGGACAACGTCATCGCCAGCCCGCACATCGCCGGCATGACAGTCGAGACGATGGTGGAGATGTGCGAGGCGACCGCTCTGCAATGGCTGACGATCTTCGATGGCGGCGTGCCGCCGCGGCTGGTCAATCCCGAAGTGTGGCCGCGCTACGCCGATCGCTTTGCCGAGCTCCTCGGCTTTCGACCGGCTGACCTGCCATCGATGTGACCAGTGCCGACGTCGCGCTCAGCACGCCGACTGGTCGTTCGCCCCGGCTCAGGTTTCCCAGGGCGGACCTTTCAGCTCCACCATGTTGCCCTCGGGATCGGGCACGTAGATCGACGGCCCCTGCCCTTTCGCGCCATAGCGCGATTCCACCGGCCCCGGTTCGCACCCCTGCTGCTTCAGATGCGCGATGATCGCCTCGCCATCGAACGGTTCCACCTGCAGGCAGAAATGGTCCATGTTGCGGCCCTCGCGTCCTGGCGCCGCGCCGCCCTTCTGCCCGGCCGGCCCGTCGATCGGCACCAGGTCGATCAGCGCGACCCCGGCGCGGAGCTGCCAGAGGCCGATCTTCTCCTGCACCTTCTCCACCGTGCAGCCCAGCACGTCGACGTAGAAATGCATCATAGCCTGCAGGTTGGTGACCCTCAGGACCACATGGTCGAGTTGCCTGATCTGCAGCATGGTTGCCTCCTTCACCTTGTTTCACCGACCGGCACGTGTGCAGGCGACGGGGCGGAAGCGGACAATGTGGCGTCGATTTCCTCGATCGTGCGGCCGCGTGTCTCGAAGCCGATGAACCAGAAGGCAACCGCGCCAAGGACATACCAGAAGGCGAAGTAGTTGAACGCCGGGATCACTGCATCGAGCGTCGCCTTCGGCGCGACGAAGTTCGCCGAACCGGCGATCAGCGCCAAGCCGGCCGGGCCGATGAACTTGCCGAGATTGCCCACCCCATAGACCAGGCCCATGCCGCTACCGCGCAACCGCGAAGGCCACAGCTCACCCATGTACGGTCCGACGATCGAGTAGTTGCCGCTGCCGAAGAAGTTTTGCAGCACGATCATCACGAAGAACATCGAGACGCCACCGACGAACACGCTGTGCATATAGCCGGCGAGCGACATGAACAGCGCGGCCACAAGGCAGCTCAGCACGCCCGATGCGCGTCGGCCCATGGCGTCGGAGATCCAGGCGCAGAAGAAACGGCCGGCCACCGCCGCGAGGCTGACCCAGATCGCCAGTTGCGAGGCCTCGGGCGCGGTGATCCCGAGCACCATGACGAACAGCGTCACCATCCATAAGGTCAGTCCAACCCCACCGGTCTGCGTCAGACCGGTCAGGCAGCCCACGATGATACTGCGCGGATACCTGAACAGTTCGAGCCAGCGGGTGTGCTCGACCGGAGGTATTGTCGCCGGCAGCGCGATCGATGCGGGATCTATCTGCAAGGCCCAGGCGATCGAGCGCCGCGCCTCTTCGGGCCGTCCCATGCGCATCAGCCAATGCGGCGATTCGGGAACCCAGGCGCGGACGTAGAGTGTCAGTAGTGCAGGCAGCAGCCCGACCGCGAACATGCCGCGCCAGCCGATGTACGGCGTCGCGAACGCACCGAGCGCCGCGCCCAGCAGGACGCCGACCGGAAGCATCGTCGTGGTCAGGCCGGTTATCCAACCGCGCTTGGAGGCGGGCACGAATTCCTGCACCACCGTAATATCGACAGAGTAAAGCCCGGTCACGCCGAGCCCGACGAGCAGACGGCAGATGACCAGGTAGATCCATGCACCATCGGGTGTCATCGCCATCGCGCCGGTGGCCAGCGAGAAGTTGAGCACGGTCAGGATCATGACCTTGCGCCGCCCGATCTTGTCCGCGAGCCAGCCGTAGAAGAGCGAACCGAAGGGCGCGCTGATGCCAGAGGCAAGGAGGATCATCCCCGACTGTCCGTAGGTCAGATGCCAGTCGGCGACAATGAATGCCAGGACGAACCCGATCAGGAAGAAGTCGAAGAAATCGAGCATGTCGCCGATCGTGGCGGCGAGGGCGATCTTCCACTGGTTCGCGGTCAGCTTCTGTTGCCGATCGAGAAGCTCCAGCATACTGACACCTCCCTATGCGCGTCCGCCTGACGGCGACGCGGCCAGTTCTCTGCTATTCGCTGCAGAGTAATTGATTGCGATCGCGGGAAGCGTAACTCGGAGGAGGAATAGCGGCAATGCGCGTCCAAGTGCCGGCCTGACAAGATTTGAGGATGGACGTGACTGAATTCCCGACAGGTGAATTCCCGATAGGCTCGACGGACCAAGGTGACATCACCCACGGCCATCTCTTCGACGGCCAGATCCAGTATGCCCAGCCCCGACGCGGCTTCCGCAGCGGCATCGAGCCTGTGCTTCTGGCGGCTGCCATACCGGCACGACAAGGATCGCTCGTGTTAGAGGGCGGCTGCGGAGCCGGCGCCGCACTGCTTTGCCTGGCCGCCCGTATAGCGAGCGTGGAGGGGCTCGGCATCGATCGAGACCCGGCCCTGGTTGCGCTCGCCCGCCAGAACGCCAGCGCCAACCGCTGGCCCAATCTCCGCTTCCTGACGGGCGAAATCGCATCGCTGCCAGCCCTGGGCGCATTCGACCACGCCTGCGCCAATCCGCCGTATCACAGCGAGACCGGAACGCCGTCACCAGATGCATCGCGTCGGACGGCAAAGCACGGGGCGGCGGGGATATTGGCGGTCTGGGCCGAAGCCCTCGCGCGGCCTCTGCGGTCGGGTGGCACCCTGACCTTCATCCTGCCAGCCGCATTGCTCCTACAGGCCGCCGCGGCGTTCACCGGCGCGGGCTGTCCTCCCACCGCCATGCTGCCCCTGTGGCCGAAAGCGCAGCATCCAGCGAAACTGCTCCTGCTGCGTGGGATCAGGGGCAGCCGAGCGGCGTTCCGCGTGCTGCCCGGGCTAGTGCTCCACGGGCCCGATGGCTCCTTCACGGCGGAGGCCGACGCAATCCTCCGCGGTGGAAGCGCACTGGATCTCTAGCTAGATGTCGTCTGCTATATGCGGATGACGCAGATGCCAAAGCCGCTCGTGCGCGGCAACCAGGCTCTCCATGTTGCGCCGCCGCGTCCCATCCGGCGTCAATGGACGACGGGTCAGCATCATCTCAAGAATGTGCAGCAGCTGCTCGGCCACCTCAAAATCGGACTGGTCGCAGGCGTGGTGGAAGGCGATCAGGATCTTGTCCGACAGCCGGCGCGTATAGCGTGGTTGCGCGCCGGCAACAGGCTCGCGTCCCGCACCTTCATCGGCCTGGTTCACGGTGTCCCCTGTCGTGGTCGCCATGTGGCCCGTCCCGTCCTGGCTCCGACGCGCGATGGTCAACATTTGGCACTCGCACGCGACAGCCCGTCATTAGCGCGTTATATTCTCGTTACTTGCTCAACATTGCCGAATTTGGACTCGGCTTCGCTTTTAGCCTTCAAATTATGGCGCAATTTCGGGCGACAGACAAGCTTTGTCTTGCGAGCAGGAGATCGTCGCTAATTTGGGACGGCGTCTAGGCGCCCGCGACCGTCGCCTCGGCAGGCATCGGGTCGCCAAATGCCTCCTCCCACGTGCCGGTTGTGGAGGCCTTGCTGTACTCGGTGGCGCGGTTCTCGAAGAAGTTCGCGTGCTCCACGGCGTTCAACATCTCATCGAGCCACGGCAGCGGATTCTTCGAGACATGATAGAGCTGGTTGAGGCCCAGTTGCATCAGCCGGCGATCCGCGATGTAGCGGATGTACTCCTTCACCTCGCGCGCCGTCAGTCCTTCCACCGCGCCCTGCTCGAATGCCAGATCGATAAAGGCGTCCTCATGGTCCATGATGGTGGCACAGGTCAGGTAGATGTCGCGCTTCAGTTCCTCGGTCCAGATCTCCTGGTTTTCCTGCACGAAGGTGCGGAACAGCCGGATGATCGAATTGCAATGCAGCGTCTCGTCGCGCACCGACCAGGAGATGATCTGGCCCATCCCCTTCATCTTCCCGAAGCGAGGGAAGTTCAGCAGAATGGCGAATGACGCGAACAACTGCAGGCCCTCGGTGAAAGCGCCGAATGCCGCGAGCGTCTTGGCGATCTCGAATCGCGAGTCCACCGTGAATGTCTGCATGTAGTCGAACTTGTCCTTCATCTCCTTGTATTTGAGGAAGGCCTGATACTCGAGCTCCGGCATGCCGATGGTGTCGAGCAAATGGCTGTAGGCGGCGATGTGCACCGTCTCGATGTTCGAGAACGCCGACAGCATCATCAGCACCTCGGTGGGTTTGAACACCTGCGAGTAATGCTTCATGTAGCAGTTGTTCACCTCGACATCGGCCTGAGTGAAGAACCGGAAGATCTGTGTCAGCAGGTTCCGCTCGGCCGGGCTCAGGTTCCGGTGCCAATCCTTGACATCGTCGGCCAGCGGCACTTCCTCAGGCAGCCAATGGACACGCTGCTGGGTGAGCCACGCCTCATAGGCCCAGGGGTAGCGGAACGGCTTGTAGACCGGGTTCTCAGTCAGCAGATCGAACCGCACAGGATGTTCGTCGGCGGTCCGGATCGTGCCGTCCATGCTGCGTCTCCGTGTAGGGCATTGGCCAAATCGGCCAACGCCCAATTAGCGCGATTACGCTGGTTATTGCAAGGGGTTACGGCACATCTTGTGGCAACCGATCCAGACTCCCCAATATGTTGGGCTAAAATCGCTCCTCCCCACGATGGCGGAATGGGTCAGGAAAGTCGCGGTACAGCGCGAACACGGCATTCTGCGCCAGTGAATTGACGCCGAAGTGCACGCTCTCCACCGGCTCGCTCCGTCCGGCGACCCGTTCGAACGCCTGTTCGAGCTGTGCCAGATCCTTGACCTCGATCATCAGGTGGAAGTCGCCCAGCCCCGGCAGGCCAAAGCCGAGTTTTCGCCGCGTCAGCCGCCAGGACTCGATCAGTGCCTGCTCCTTCAACTGGCCCATGTAGGCCGCGACATTCTCCGCGAAGGTGGCGTCACTGACGCCGGGCTTCAGGTCGCACCAGGCATGGTAGATATCCAGGTTCGCCTCCTTCAGGTCCTGGCCCCGGACGCGATCACCGCCGCGATCGGTACCGCAATGCCGTCGGCACCGCGATAGTTCTCGGCGTTCTCTGCGATGTCGGCGATGATGGCGGTCATTGGGTCCGGCCGCTGCGCGTTGAGCATCGCCGCCATGCGGGCCGTTCCCGCCCGCAATGCCGTCACCAGCGCCTGCGCATCGCGATGCTGCCAGGTCGCGTACACCAGACGCGTTGTGCAGTCGGCAAACCCGACCTCGCGCAACGCATCGGCGCATTGCGCCGCCGTTCCGAAGCCACCGCCGGGCACAGGGGTCCGTGCCGCGGCCCGATCGCCGTGCCGCGCGACCGCGTCGAACACCAGTTTCCAGGCGACGTTCTCGCCCGGCTCGGCCCAGAAGCTGAAGGCGACCCGCCCGCCGGCACGGAGCACCCGATGCGCCTCACGCAATGCGAACAGTGGTCGCGGCACATGATGGATGCCGAAGTTCGACACTGCCGCGTCGAATTCACCATCCGCATAGGGGAGCGCCTCCGCGTCACCTTCGTCGAACCGCACCGCCCTTTCGCGCTTGCTAGCCACCGCGAGCATCGCCGGCGAAAAGTCCAGACCCCGCGCGACCGCACCACGCGCACGCCCGGCAGAGGTGAGAAAGCCTGGCCCGCAGGCGATGTCGAGCAGACGCGTGCCGCGAGCCACATGCACTGCATCGAGCAGCGATTCGATGAACGGACGGGTCGCGCTGGCGAACGTCGCCTTGTAGACGCTGGCAGCGCGCTGCCAGCTCGCATGCTCGAAGGCGCGAACCGCTTCCGGGTCGAACGGCGCTGTCGCCACCTACACCACCGGCCCCGCCAGATGTTGCTTGTACGCCGGCCGCTGCAGCAACCGATCGTACCAGGCGCGCAGATGCGGCACCTCGGGACGCTCGAAGTCCATGTTGAACCAGCGGTGCAAATGCGGCCCCCACGGGATATCGGCCAGCGTCAAATCGTCGCCAGCAAGGTAAGGGTGCTTGGCAAGCTCCGCCGACACCATCGCCCAGATACGCGCCGCATCCTCCACCCCTTGCTTGATCGCCGCCATGTCGCGCTTGTCGGGCGGTGTCCGAACCAGGCCCCAGAACACGACGCCGATCGGCCGGCCCAGCAGCGTCTGCTGCGCGTCCATCCAGCGGTCGACGTTGCCGCGGGCGTGAGGCTCCTGCGGCCACAGCTTGGAGTGCGGCGCGTGCGCGTGGCAGAGATAGCGACAGATCGCATTGCTCTCCCAAAGGGTGAAGTCATCCTCCTGCAATGTCGGCACCAACCCCGTGGGGTTCATCGCTCGGTAGTCCGCAGTGTCGGTCTTGCCGAATGAGCCGCCAACATCGATGCGCTCATAGGGGAGTTGCAACTCCTCGAGCGTCCAGATCACCTTCATCACATTGCTGGACGTGGCGCGGCCCCATAGAATGCGGCGCATCTGGCATTCTCCTTCGCTGATCCGTTAACCCTAAGCCGCTTGCAAGCCCGGTGGAAGCAGGGCACATCGCCGGCATGACGCTGCCTGGCATCCGCAGCCTCGCCCTGCTGAGCGCGCTCGCCGCGGCATTCGCGCTGGGGATGGCGATCGCCTCGGAACGCTGGGGCGGTCTCGTGCCGTGTGCGTTGTGCCTGCTGGAACGCTGGCCGTATCGCGTGGCGATCGCGCTGGGTCTGGTCGCCTCGGTGGTGCCGCCCCGCTGGGCGCGGATGCTGCTGGTTCTGGTGGTGCTGTCGATGCTCGTGAGCATGGCGCTCGCCGTCATCCACGTGGGTGTCGAGCAGCACTACTGGGCAAGCCCGCTGCCGGAATGCGCGGCGCCACGTTTCGCCGGCGGCTCGATCGCCGAGCGCCTCGCGCAGATGCCCATGCGACCGGGGAAACCGTGCGAGGACCCAACCTACCTGATCCCGGGCCTGCCGGTTTCCATGGCGGCGATGAACCTGCTGTATGCGCTGGCGTTCGCGGTGCTGCTCGCCATATTTCTCTGGCGCGACAGGAGCGTTGCATGAGCGAGGAACGACGGCATCTGCCCGGGGATCCGCAGCCTGGGGCGGGCGTAGCGCGTATGCTTCGCGTGGATCATGCCGGAGAATATGGCGCCGCACGCATCTACGCCGGCCAGCTTGCGGTGCTGCGGCGTAGCGACAAGGCGGCAGTGCTGCGCGAGATGCAGGACCAGGAACGCCAGCATCTGGATCGGTTTGCCGATCTGATCATTCGCCGCCGCGTTCGGCCTACCGCGATGCTGCCGCTCTGGCATCTGGCCGGCTTCGCCCTTGGTGCCGCGACGGCGGTACTGGGCGAACGGGCGGCGATGGCCTGCACGGTAGCAGTTGAGGAGGCCATCGACGCTCACTATTCCGCTCAGATCGCCGCGCTGGACGACGGCGAAGGCGAATTGCGCGACACACTCGGCCGCTTCCGCGACGAGGAGTTGCAGCATCGCGATATCGCGTTGCGACACGGCGCGGAGCAGGCACCCGGCTATCGTCTGCTTTCCGCAGCAATCAAGGCTGGCTGCCACGCGGCGATCCGGATCAGCGAACGCATATAGGGGTTGCGATGGGGATCGAGCGGCTTTCGGTACGCGGCATCGACCTCGAGGTCCTGCGCAAGGGCACAGGTTCGCCGATCCTGCTGCTGCATGGCCTGCACACGGTGGACCCGGAGGCGCCGTTCGTCGGTCTGCTTGCCGCGCACGCCGAGATCATCGCGCCGTCGCATCCGGGATTCGGCCACTCGCCGCGGCCCGCTGACTTCGACACCGTATACGATCTGGTGCGTCTTTATCTCGACCTGCTCGAGGCGTTGCCCCACGAAAAGGTGACCTTGCTCGGATTTTCCTTCGGCGGGTGGCTCGCCGCAGAGATCGCGGCGGCGTGCTGTCATCGACTGGCGCGATTGATTTTGGTGGACCCTCTCGGCATCAAGCTCGGTGACCGCGAGAGCCGCGACATCCTCGATCTGTTCAACACTGCGCCAGCCGAGGTGCAGCGACATACATGGCACGATCCGTTAAAGTGGGCGCTGGACTTCAATGCGATGTCGGACGATGCGGTCGTGGTGCATGCCCGCAATCGCGATGCGTTGTGTTTGTACGGCTGGCAGCCATTCATGTACAATCCGAAGTTGCCGCGCTGGCTAAGCCGCATCGCGGTTCCGACGCTGGTGCTATGGGGTGCCAGCGATGGCGTGGTGACACCCGATTATGGGCGCGCATATTGCAAGCTGATTCCCGGCGCGGGGTTCGAACTGATCGAGCGCGCAGGCCATCATCCGGAGATCGAGCAGCCCGCCGCATTCGCCGCCCGCGTCGCCGCGTTCCTGGCAGCAGATGATTGACCGTTGAACTGCCGCATTGCAGCGCTGCTTTGCGCTCTGCTTGTGCCATGCTGGGCGACGGCGGCGGAACTCAAGCTTGCGACCTGGAACCTCGAATGGCTCACCACGAGTGATCGTGATCTGCCTGCCGACGTCCGACCCAAGCAGCCGGAAGACATCGATCTGCTGCGGCACTACGCCGACGAACTCGATGCCGATGTGATTGCCATTCAGGAGGTCGATGGTTCCGCGGTCGCTGCGCGCGTTTTCACGCCCGAGAAGTACTCGGTGCACATGAGCCACGACCATGTCGTGCAGCGAGTCGGCATCGTGGTGCGGCGTGGCATCCACTACAGCGTCAATCCCGATCTCACCGGCCTCGATGTCGACCGCGACCGCCAATTGCGCAGCGGCGTCGATGTGACCTTGCAGCTAGAACCACCGTTGCGCGTGCTCGCCGTGCACCTGAAGACCGGTTGCTTCGACCAGCGACTGAGCGGGCGCACGCGTCGCTCGTGCGCCGAGTTGCGCGAGCAGGTGCCGCCGCTGATCGAGTGGATTCGCGCACGTCAGGCGGAAGGCATCGCCTTCGCCATCATGGGCGACTTCAACCGCCATATGGATGGACAGGATCAGCTCTGGTCCGCGCTTCGCCAGACCGCACCACTGACGCGCGCCACCGAGGGTCGGTCCAGCCCATGCTGGGGCGGCGAGGCGTTCATCGACCACATCGTGCTGGGCAACGCCGCGCGCGACTGGCTGCAGCCTGATACGCTGCGCGTGCTGACCTATCGCGAGACGGGCGAGGAATGGAAGGAACGCCTGTCGGATCACTGTCCAGTGTCGGTGCGCTTGCGCCTGCCGGACTGAGGACGTTGAATGCGGCGCGCAGAGTGGAGGCAGCGCCATGAAGATCACCGGCATCACCACCAAGGAATTCCGCTGGCCCCGGCACAAGCCGATCGCCAATGGCAAGCACACCTACACGCACGTGACCTTCGCCGTGGTTGAGATCGCGACCACCGAGGGCATCACCGGTATCGGCCTGGGTGGCGGCGGCGAAATCGAACGCGCAACCATCGCGCGCCTGACGCCGATGCTGATCGGCGAGGACCCAATCGACGTCGAGCGCCTGTGGCAGAAGATGTGGGAGCCGAAGCTGATCGGCCGCCGCGGCCTGACCACGCGAGCGATCTCGGCGATCGATATCGGACTGTGGGACATCCGCGCCAAGTTCGCCAACCTGCCGTTGTACAAGTTGCTGGGCGGCTTCCGCGATCGCGTGCCGACCTACATCGCCGGCGGCTACTACGAGGAGGGCAAGGGGCTGCGCGAACTCGCGCGCGAGATGGAAGACAACGTCCACATGGGTGCCAAGGCGGTGAAGATGAAGATCGGCGCGGTGCCGATCATGGAGGATGTGGCGCGGGTACGCGTCGCGCGCGAGGCGGTCGGCCCGAATGTGAAGCTGATGGTCGATGCGAACTGCGCGTATCGCTACTACGAGGCGATCCAGCTCGCGAAGCGCATCGAGGAATACGACATCTTCTGGTTCGAGGAACCGGTGGCGCCGGACGATTACGACGGCCATCGTAAGCTGGCGCAGGCCACCAGCATTCCGATCGCGACCGGAGAGAACGAATATACGCGCTACGGCTTCCGCGACCTGATCAGGCACGAGTGCGCCGCGATCCTCAACGCTGACGCCAAGGTCCTCGGTGGTGTCACCGAGTTCATGAAGGTGGCAGCGTTGGCGCAGGCCAACGATCTGGACATCGCCCCGCATGGTTCGCAGGACATCCACGTGCATCTCGTGTCAGCGATCTCGAACGGACTGATCCTGGAGTTCTACCGCGACACCGTCGATCCGATGTGGGGCCGCGTCTACCGCCATACGCTGACCCTGAACGACGACGGCACGGTCAGCCCGCCGAACGTGCCTGGCATCGGCGCGGACCCGAACTACGATACGCTCGCGGAATACCGCGTCGCCTGATACCGAAGGGAAATCACCATGGCGAAAATCCTGATCATCCACGGCGCCGGCATGAACATGCGCGGCAAGGTGCAGACTGAAATATTTGGCCCGATGACTCTCCCCGAATACGACGAGCGTATCCGCGGTTATGCGAAGGAACTCGGGGTGGATATTGAAATATTCCACTCCAACGTCGAGGGCGATGTGATCAACAGGCTCTATGCCGCGAACGACCAAGGCTTCGACGCGGCCATATTCAATCCGGCCGGATTCTCGCGGGGCTATCCGGCACTCGTTGCCGCCATCAACCAGGTAAAGTTCCCCACCATCGAGCTGCACATGTCGAACCCGGTGCGCCGAGGCCCGGTCTCCGAGACTGCGACCGTCAGCCAGGGCATGGTCACCGGCTTCGGAATCGTCGGCTATTATCTGGGACTGCGTGGGTTGAAGGAGACGCTGAAGAAGTAGCCGTCATTACCCCGCGCGTAATCGCTTCGCGCGCGGCGGCTCGCCACGATGGGAACCGTAAGACGGAGTTCCCATCATGGATGTGCAAACACAAGCCGACAAAGTGCCCGCTCGCCGCTGGTGGGCGCTGGCCAGCGTCGCCTCGGCGCAGTTCCTCGCCGTGGTCGACGCGTTCATCGTCAATGTCGCGATACCGTCGATCCGCATCGACCTCCACGCCGGCGCGGCCGAGATCCAGGCGGTCATCGCGGTCTACCAGATCGCCTACGCCGCATTGGTGATCACCGGAGGCCGTCTCGGCGACATCGTGGGGCGCAAGCGCGTGTTCATCACCGGCGTTCTCAGCTTCACACTGGCCTCGCTGTGGTGCGCGCTGTCCGGATCGGCACCGATGCTGATCTTTGCGCGCGCTGCACAGGGCGGCGCCGCAGCGATGATGGTGCCGCAGGTACTCGCCTCGATCCACACGCTGTTCCCCGACGGCGCACGCGCGCGCGCCTTCACGATCTTCGCGGTTGCGATCGGCCTCGGCGCGGCCGTCGGCTTCATGCTCGGCGGCTGGCTGGTGACGTTGAACCTCGCAGGCCTCGGCTGGCGCAGCATCTTCTGCGTCAACGTGCCGGTCGGCATCGGTATTGCGCTCGCCGCCGGCTGGCTCATGCCGGCAATGCCACGCAACGTCGGCACGCGGCTCGATCTGCAAGGTGCCGTCGTGCTGTTCGTCGGGCTGCTCGGTCTGATTGTACCGCTGATGTTCGGGCGCGAACTCGGCTGGCCGTGGTGGATGTGGGTTGCCATGGCGGCAGGCCTCATGGTGCTGATCGGCTTCGTGAACCTCCAGCGCCGCGTGGAACGCCGCGGCGGCATGCCACTGATCGACCTGGCACTGCTCGAGGATCGCATCTTCATCCCCGGCATGTGCGCAACCTTCTGCTTCTTTCTCGGCAACCTTTCGTTCTACTTCGTGCTGACGCTGTACATCCAGAACGGTCTCGGCTTCTCGCCGTTCGACGCGGCACTCACGGTGATGCCGCTAGCGTTCGCATTTGTCGTCGGTTCGCGGCTGAGCGGTGGCCGGCTGATCGAAGGCTGCGTCGTGCAGGGCATCGGGCTTGCCGCCACGGCGCTGCTGGTCGGCTCGGTGACGCATCCAACGATCGGGATGCTGATGGTGCCGCTCGCGGTGTTCGGCTACGGCCAGGGCATGGTTCTGGCACCGCTGTTCAGTGCGGTGCTGACCCAGGTGCGACATACGCACGCCGGGTCCGGAGCGGGCATCCTCACCACCACGCAGCAGGTGGCGAATGGCACAGGAGTCGTGGTGGTGGGTGCGGTTTACTTTGCCGTCCAAGGCCTGGATGGCGATCGGCGGGCGCTGTTGGCTGCGATGATAGCGCTGGGCGTCACAGTCGTGGCCACGGTTGCGTTCCTGCGGCGCATGCGGACCACTACATATGGCTCGGCAGGTACAGTGCCAGTACGGGGAACGCGATAAGGATCGCGAGGCGTATGATGTCGGTGATGACGAACGGGATGACGCCATAGAAGATCGTGGTGAAGTCGACATCCTTCACCACGGTCTTGATGACAAACACGTTCATCCCGACAGGCGGGTGGATCAGGCCAAGCTCCACCGTCATGACGATGATCACGCCGAACCAGACCGGATCGAAGCCCAGCGTGGTGATGACCGGGAAGATGATCGGTATCGTCAGGATGATCATCGCCATCGCGTCCATCAGGCAGCCGAGGACGAGGTACATCAGCATGATCAGCACCAGCACGCCGTAACGGCCAAGGCCGAGGCCGACGATGAACCCGGTCACCTTCTGCGGCGTCTGCGTCACCGTCAGGAAGTAGCCGAACAGGATGGCGCCGATCAGGATGGTGAACACGGCGGCGGCGGTGCGGGTGGCCTGAAGCAGCGAGGCCAGGATGTCCTCGCCCGAGAGCCGGCCGCGCGCGACGCCGATAAGGAATGCACCAGCCGCGCCGACACCCCCGGCCTCGGTCGGTGTGAACAGGCCGCCGTAGAGTCCGCCGATGACGAACACGAACAGCAACAGCGGTGCCCAGACATGGCGCATGCCTACGAACCGTTCGCGCCACGAACTGCGCGGTGCGGCCGGCAGGTAGCTTGGCCGCACTGCACCGATCACCGCGATCGTTGCCACGTACATGGAGACGGCGAGCAGTCCCGGCAAAATCCCCGCCATGAACAGCTTGCCGATGTCCTGCTGGGTGATCAGGCCATACACGGCGAGCACGATCGATGGCGGAAACATCGCGCCAAGCGTGCCACCCGCGGCGATCACCCCGGTGGAAAAGGATTGCGGATAGTGGTGGAGCCGCATCTCGGGATACGCGACGGTGGAGAATGTTGCGGCGGTGGCAACCGATGATCCGCTGATTGCTGCGAAGCCCGCACAGGCAGCGATCGTCGCGATGCCGAGGCCGCCGCGCAGATGGCCGACAAACCTGTTGGCCGCCTGGAACAGCTCGCGGCTCATGCCGGAGCGCGAGACGAACGCGCCCATCAGCAGGAACATCGGGATCACGCCGAACGTGTAGTCGGTGACCGTGCGCATCGAGGTCTGCCCGACCATCTTCAGCGCCGGCGTGCCGCCAACGAGGTAGCCGAATCCACTGACACCGACGAGCCCCATCGCCATGCCGACCGGCACGCGCAGCAGCATCAGCGTGAAGAGCACGACAAACCCGATGACTGCGACGGCATCGCTGCTCAGCTCCATCATTCGACCGTCCGTACCACACCGGCGTCAGCCACCTCGTCTGGATGAAAGATCAGCCGATACGTTCGCACCGCGATCAGCAGCACGGCGGACACGTCGCCGAGCCACGCCACCAGCGCGAAAGGCCATGTCGGCAACCGCAGATCGAATGTCAGCACGTTGTCGTCGCGCGTCAGCCGCACCTTGTCGAACAGCATCGCCGTCTGCACGCTGACCACGAACAGCAGTACCAGCGTGGCGAAGATATCGATCAGTCGCTTGCCGCGCGGACTTGCCGCCGCCCAGACCAGGTCCACAGTGATGTGCGTGCCGCGATAGCTGGTCGCGGCGATGCCCCAGAAGATCAGGATCCCCAGCAGCAGTTTGCCGAAGTCATAGCTGTCAGGGATTGATACAGCGAAGAAATAGCGCAGCAGCACCGAGATGAAGATGTCCGCCGCGACGATGCCGACGAAGCAGGCAGCAAGCAGCTCGATGCCATCAATAAAGCGATCCATCCGGTTGCGATGAGTCATAGCCAGGACTGGGAACCGGTTCTCCCCCTCCCTTCGCAGGAGGAGGTTGGGGGGAGGGGATGCCTGTCGCTGTCGCGCATAGCCCTCACTCAGCCAGTGCGCCGCGCTGCTTCAGCTCGGCCTGCAATTCGCCGAGCACCGCATCGCTGTCCTTCACCTGCGACGCCCACTTCGCCTTCAGCGGCTCGGCCGCCTTGTGCCACGCGGCAACCTGATCCGGCGTCAGCTTGTAAACATCGTGCCCGGGCTCGGCTGCCAGCAGGTCACGGCCGGCATGTTCCCAGTCCGCCCAGGGGCTGGCGACCTTCTCCGCCCACTCGGTTGTGCAGTGGCTGTCGATCACTGCCTTCTGCGCCGCAGACATGCCGTCATACTTGGCCTTGTTCATCACCCACACGAACGTCGTGGTGAAGAATGGCATGTCCATGTCATATTTCACGATCTTGTCGATGCCGAACAGGAGGAGCGAATGCCATGGAAAGGTGATGGCATCCGCTACGCCGCGTTCCAGCACCTCGCGCGCCTCGGGTGCAGACGCCTGCACATTCGTCCCACCCAGAAGCGTCACGAACGCCGCCATCGTCGCGTCTGCCGGACGCACCTTCATGCCGCGAATATCCTCCGGCAGCAGGATCTTCTTTGTGCGTGAATGGAACGTGCCGGGATCCAGCGAAAAGGCGAAGCAGAAATGCACATCCTTCATCTCGGCCGCCGCGTACTTGCGGTACCACGCATCGAGCGCCGCAGATCCGCCCTTCGCGTTTGCGACCAGGAACGGCAGTTCACCCGCAGCAATGATCGGGAAGCGACCCGGCTGATACCCTGGATTGACATAGGCGAAGTCGGCAATGCCGTCGCGCGCCATGTCGTAGTGATCCATCGCCTTGCCCAACTGCTCGGACGGAAAAAGCGTGGACTTGATCGTGCCGCCGGATGCCTTGTCGATGTCCGCGGCCCAGGCCTGCAACGCGGGGTTGAGCGGATGCGCCGGCGGCACCCAGCTCGATAGCTTGAGCTGCACCGTCTTGTCCTGCGCCTGCGCGCCGGTCATGCCCAGCATGAGCAGAATCACGATGACGATGCGGTTGAACACGGCGTTTTCCTCGCTTTGTCTGGCGTTTCGTGGCTTATCCGGCACAAACTATGACCTGCCATCTCACGAGGAAACCTGCAATGCGTCTTAACGGACAGGCTGCCATCGTCACCGGCGGTGGCTCTGGGCTGGGTGCCGCGACTGCGCGGCGACTGGCGAGTGCCGGCTGCCGCGTGACGGTGCTGGACATCAACCAGCCGATGGTCGAGGCGAGCGCGCAGAGTATCGGCGGCATCGGCATTGTTTGCGATGTCGCCGATGCAGCATCCGCCGAAGGCGCTGTCGTGAAGGCACGCGAGACGCACGGGCCGGCGCGCCTACTGGTGAATTGCGCAGGCGTCGGCACCGCGGGCCGCATCGTCGGCCGCGACGGCCCGATGCCGCTCGCCGCGTTCGAACGAGTGATCCGCATCAACCTGATCGGCAGCTTCAATCTGCTGCGGCTTGCCGCCGCCGACATGGCCAAGCTGGATCCGTTGGACGAAGGCGAGCGCGGCGTCATCATCAACACTGCCTCGATCGCGGCATATGAAGGACAGGTTGGACAGGCCGCCTATGCCGCATCGAAGGCCGGCGTGATCGGCATGACGCTGCCGGCGGCGCGCGAACTTGCGCGAAGCGGAGTACGCGTGGTGACCATCGCGCCTGGGCTGTTTCACACGCCGATGGTCGAGGGACTGCCGGTTGAGGTGCAACAGAGTTTGGCAGAGGGCATCCCGTTCCCGCAGCGCCTCGGCATGCCCGAGGAGTATGCCGCGCTGGTCGAGCACATCGTCACCAACCGGTTCATCAACGGTGAGACGATCCGCCTTGACGGCGCGCTGCGCATGCCACCGCGCTGAATCGCTACTGCGCCAAGCCCGTCGCGTCCGCTGCCCTCGTGACCGGTGGCGGGTCCCATTTGCCCGTGAGCGCATCAGACCTGGGCGCATAGAGACGCATGGTCAGGCTGACTGGACCCTTCGGTGCAGGCAGCCAGTTTGTCTCCTTCGCCGGACCGGGTTTTTTGTTGCGAAAATAGAGGTCGAGTGATCCATCCGCATTGTATTTGAAGGGCATCCAACTGCTGACGGCGAAGCGACCGAGGCTGTTCGCCACCTGGTAGCCCTGTTGGTCATAAAGCGTGATCGACCAGAACGCAGCGACCGGCGGAGTCGCGCCTTTGTCGAAGTGGATCATGTAATTGTTGGCGCCGTTCTGTGGCTGGCCGGTGTCATCAGCAAGATTACAGTAATCGGATAGATCGCATCCTCTGGTAGGTTAGCTCCTAGGCCGAGCTGGGCAACGATGGCCTGCTTCAGATAGTTGTGTCGGTGTTCATTGACCAGCCGTTTACGACGCTCGCGAGCGTCCGCACCTTCCATGCCATCAGCGCCTGCGCATCCTCCGACGCATTTTCGAGCGCCTTCTGCACCGATGGGTTGGCCTCGGCAAGATTGAAGCTCTTGCCGGGCTCAAGTCCGATCCGCTTCATCTGCGCGATGATCGGCTGATCCGTCAGATGCGGCGGCTGCAGCTTAAGCACCTCCGCCGCGTAAGCGAAGTATTTCGCGACCGGCATCGTGTCCACTTGCAGCTTGGGCGGCATCTTCATATCCACGCCCGTATCGAAGGCCGCGGTGACTTGCTGGGGCGGCTTGCCCCATTGCGATAGCGCCGTGACCTTCAGAGCGGCCTGGATCTTGCGTACGGCGTCATAATCCGCCGGCCCGTCCGTCTTTGTGCGGCCGATGATCCAGCTATACGGGGTCGGCGCGTCGATGCGGGTAATACCGTCGGGCACAGATCCGGTCCAACCGGCGCGCGCGACCAGGAAATTGCCTGCCTTCGCGCCGGTGGTGCGCCAACCGGGCGAGGCGAACACGTCGCTCCACATGTCGAGCATCGGCAGCAGGTAGTAACGCCCACCGGTGTCGGGCACAGAGACGACAACCGGCTCCTTCGTCAGATCGAGCCAGGCGCTGGACTAGAGAGCGTCAAAATTCGGTCGCACCACCACCTTCATGTCAGCCGCCGGATACGCGCCAACATTGACGAACGTGTTCATCGGCCCCTGGATTGGCGTTGCCGCCTGCCCGCCGTTGGTGAGCTGCCGCCGCGTCAGATCCATGGTGATGAGCGGATAGAAATAGACATAAGCGCTCACGCCGATCGCGTGCGCTTCCTGCTCGCTGATCGGTTCGGCTAGTGCTACTGGCATGATGTTGACCCCGAAAATTCCTGCAATGAAAGCGGCGCCGACCAACCCCCTGAACTGAGATCTCCTCAGGGTATGGCCGAGGCGACCGAAATTGCCGTTTGCTGGAGTAGTGCGCCGAGCTGGCAGCATCCCGCGAACGCGGCCAAGGGTCATCAGTACACGGCGACGCCCGACAAATTCGGCTGTGTACCCTCATCGGCGCTGTGCATCAGGTTTATTGCGGGGATACCGCACAGCGCCTCAGTCCATTCGCGCAGAGTCGGCGTATCGGTGCACGGGCCGGTTATCAGACTGATAGCGAGCCCCATTTCCGCGAGTGCCTGCTTCGCACCCATCGCGCCGAGCGCATCGGCCGCAGCGAGGATTATCTTGAGATCGGCGCGTCGCGCTTTCAGGCAGCCAAGGAGCTCGGGTGCATTGGACGAGACCGGATCGCCCGCACATTCCACCACCACCGCGTCGGCCGGCAGCGCAAGGCAGAAATCGAGCGCATTGGAGAGGATGTCGCTGATCCCGTTGCGACCTACCGGATATGTGCTCGGAAGGCCGAAATCGATGCAATCGAAGGCCTCCGCTGCCCCGTAATCCAGGTATCTCGCCAGCTCCGTAAATGATGAAGTGCCTGTTGCCTTCAGGGCTATCACATTCGTATGGCCCTTCATGCGCAGCGTACGCACGATGCCGGCTCCGGCAGTGGTCTTGCCAACCTCCGATGAGGTCCCGAGCATGAGATACAAGGGCGCGTTATGATCCGTTCCCGCGGCGGTGGCCACGGCGAATTGCCGAATGTTCAGCGTCTCGCCGCGGTCCCCGTACACTGCCCCAAGATAGCGTACGCGCCCGAGGGGTCCCATCTCCTGTGGCGAGTGCCTGATCAGTTCACCGACAACTCCGGAATCAGAAAGCACCCAGTAGTCGTCACCTGGAACGAGTCCGCCAGCGGGGATGCCACCAACGGCCCACAGCCTCGCTTTACGGTACCCCGGCGTGGCGAGAAAGACATCGCCCGGAGCGATTGTCATCACGCGACCGGTCGGAGATTCTACCGCTATCGGCGGGGAATCACGCGGCAATTCGAAGGCGCAGATATCGCCCTCGTCGCCGCATTCCGCCCGGAATTGAATCACCTCGAGCGACGGCACGCGCCGCAGAACGGATGTACGCTTGATGTTGGCGGGAAGGCTTCCGCCGCTCATTTGCGCTAAGGTCGGCCCCCGCCCGACTGAGCAGGCGGAGCGCCCGATGCTGGCGGCGTGCCTGGCCGGCGGCCGCGATAGATAAGAATGGAGTCGGTGCCGGAGATAAATTGCTGGCGCTCATTCAGCGGGATGCCGAGAGCCTCGGCGACTCTGTCAAGCGTTGCCTGGTCGACTGTGATCTGACGGACAATGTGGCGATCGCCCGTCGTTATAACGCATCCTCCCATCGCATCCTCCCATGCCATAGACCCTGCCCCGACTTGCGTCCGCCGACAGGGAACCAGCGACCTTATAGCCAAATCACCCTAACGACTGTTGCATTCATGGCAAGTGTCTTGGGCCAACTGGTCACCCGCCGAGCGTACGGGCCGTCCACATGCTAGCTCAGCTCGTCGAGCAGCGCCTTCGCGCCCTTGAGATCCTGTGTGCCGAACCCCTCGGTGAACCAGCCGTAGACTGGTGCGAGAATGCCATAGGCCTCAGAGTAGCGACCGCGGTCGCTGGCCAGCTGGGCGAGGCTGACTGCGGCGCGCAATTGCCAGAGCTTGGCCTCCTGCTCGTCGGCAATTGTCAGCGCCTTGCGATAAAGTCCCTCAGCGGCGTTGGAATGCCCCTGGTGCAGCATCGACTGGCCTTTGTACCGATAGAGCTCCGGTGCGAACCAGCGCTCCCCCAACCTTTCAGTGATCTCCAAGGCATGGTCCAACAGAGACAAGGCCTCCTCCACTTCCCCTGCAATCTCGCAAGCCTTGGCCAGGAGGGCGATATGATAGGATATTCGCGTTTCCGCGCCCGTGGCGCTGTAAGCGCTCGAACCGCTGCGCAACAGAGATATGCCCTCTGCCACATCGCCGGTACTTGCCTTGCCCCATCCGCGATAGATTGTCCCCAGCGCCCGATACAACGGGAAACCGTGCTCTGTCGCCACCGCAATCAGTTGGCCCGCCCGCTCATCCAAAAACGCGTTATCGCCGTAAAGGGAAAGCAACCTACAGCCTTGCGCCAAACTCGCCGCGAGAGACGGCGGATGTGCCAGTGTCAAAGCCTCGTCGATCGCCGCGTCGATCTGAACCAATGCCTGGTCCGGAAAGCCGAGACAGAAAAGCGCTATTCCTAATTGCCCTCTCGCTCCCAGCCGAGGATGGCTCCCCGTTTGATAGCTGAGCGAAGCGTGGGCACTCGGATCATAGAGCGCCAGAACCTGTTCCAGATGGGATCGGGACGTAGCAAATTTGCCAGCGTACATCAGGGTTCGCCCGGAGGAGGCGTGACCTAGAACGAGTCCCGCCGTGTCGTTGCGCTGACGGCTCAGACGCAGCAAATCCTCGTCGAGGCGCTGCGCCAGATCGAATTCGCCGCGGTATATGTGATAGAAGGACTGCCCATAGGGAATGTGAAGGAACTGCGAGGGAAAACCCAACTGCTCCCACAACTCTCTGGCGCGGGCGAAGGCGTGACCCATTTCCGGCGTCGCTTGGCCTTTGACGAATCGCAATGCCGGCCCCAGAGCGCTCAAAAACTCAAGCTCCTGCTGCTGGCGCTCGCGGCTATCTGGCAGCAGAGCCAACTGATCCAGGCCCTTTTGCAATTGCGCGGCCGCTTCCGTCATCGCCGAACGAGTGGCGGATCTTCGACCAGCCTTGCCCCAATAGGCAGCGGATTTTTCAACGAGCCCCGCTTCGGAATAATGCTGCGCCAGGAGCTCCGGCTGGCTGTCCATCAGCTCGGGGGAATCGGTTTCGAGCGCATCGGCAATCTGCGCGTGCATTTGCTGGCGGACGTTGCGCAGCAGACTGCCGTGCGCCGCGTCCTGCACCAGTGCATGCTTGAATGTATATATCGCGTCAGGCGGCGCGCCCCGCTGGAAGACCAGCTCAGAGGCGACCAAACGAGCCAGGGCCGCGTGCAATTCATCCGGTGCCAGGCGGGAGACTTTCCTCAGAAGCGAGTACCGAAAACTCACGTCCGATTGCCGCGCCAATCTGCGCAACGTGCCGCACAGACGCCAAGCGATCGAGTCGCGCCATCAGTGAGTCATGCAAACTTGTCGGGATCGCAAATGGCGGCAGCGCGCGATCCAGTACGTAGCGATCTGCTTCCTCGCGCAGCAAACCACTTTCCAAAATGCTCTTGGTCAATTCCTCGACAAAAAGCGGCACACCGTCGGTGCGATCGACGATCTGGTCGACAACCTCGTACGGTAGCGCCTTGCCGGCTGAGACATGCAACACCAAGGCGGTCCGGTCGCGCCGATCCAGGCGGTTGAGGGCCAGCATGCTAACCCCAGGTTGGCCGGTCCAGGGCGGCTGGAACTCGGGACGGAACGTCACAACCAGAAGCACCGGCAGGCTGCGCACACGCTCTACGGTGAGATCAAGCAGCTCGCGCGTCGTCGGGTCGATCCAATGCGCGTCCTCGAAGACCATCAGCACCGGTTGCTGGCGTGCCAGGCCCTCGATTTGCCTGATCAGCGCTTCCAGTGTGCGTTGCTTCTTGCGCTGCGGGCTGAGGTCCGGTAGCGGGTGACTCTCCGAAGCAGGCAAGGAAAGCAGATCGGCGAGGAATGCAACATCCTCGTCGAGCGGCGCGGCGCGTGCCGCCAAGGCTTCGAGCTTCTCCAGTTTGACCGCGGGCGTGTCCTCACGCGCAAACCCGGCCGCGCGGCCAAGCTGATCTACAATTGGAAAAAGTGCACTGTCCTGGTGATAGGGCGAGCAGAAATAGCGCAGACGAGTAGCCGGCTCGGCGGCAAGACATTCCTGCAACGTCGCGGCGATCCGCGACTTGCCGAGGCCGGCCTCGCCAGACACCAGCACTACCTGACCCTCGCCGCTCTTGGCGCGTGCCCAACGGCGTTGCAGCAGGTCGAGTTCTTCCTCGCGCCCGACCAGTGGCGATAGCGTGGCAGTGTGCATCGCCTCGAAACGGCTCTCGACGACACTTGGACGCAGCACCTGCCATGCAGGCACTGGTAGTGCAATGCCCTTCACCACGACGGCGCCGAGCTCACGATATTCGAAGAGATCACCAACCAGCCGGCGCGTCCCTGAGGCAATGACGACGGTGTTTGGTTCGGCCATGGCTTGCAGACGGGCGGCGAGATTTGGCGTCTCGCCAATCGCTGTCTGCTGCCGCGACTCGCCCGTTCCGATCGGTTCGCCGACAACCACGAGACCCGTCGCGATGCCGATGCGGACCCGCACGCATTCGCTCAATGCGGGCGTCTGGCCGATCTCAGCGATAATCGCGAGCGCCGCACGGACCGCCCGCTCAGCATCGTCCTCATGCGCCCGCGGGTAACCAAAATAGATCAGCACGCCATCGCCGACATAGCGGGCGATAAAGCCGTCGAAGCGTGTGATTGTCGCAGCAACGCAGGACTGATAGCTGCGGATGACCGCACCAAAATCCTCTGGGTCAAGTCGCGTCGACATTTGGGTGGAATCTGTCATGTCGCAGAACATCACGCTCACTTGGCGGCGTTCGGCGACCGACTGCTGAGGCCGATCAGGTTCATCGTCGGAGGAACCAGCGGTCTGCGCAGGCGTGCTCGGATCATCAGGGAGCGCGCCGTTGACGCGCAGCTTCGCAATTGCATCCAATAGCCGGCGGCGATGACCGACAGCGGTAATGCCAAGGTCCTTCAGGTCTTCCGCGGTAAGACTGGGCAACAGGTCTGCGTCGACCGCATTCTCGCGGAATGCCGCCTCATATTGCTCAAGACCAAGCGCTCGCAGCCAGTCCGCGATGTCCATCGCGCCCCCCGGTGGCAGTCTTTGCCCCCCGGCCGAACATTGCGCAACCAGGGCGGAACTGTCCAGAAAGGAACTGTGGCAGCGGTTTCGGAGCGCCCGGTCCGCGTGTTGGTTGATGAAGCGCGAAAGTTACATCGACGAAGTTTCTGACCTTTGCACTTGCCGATTTCTCCATGTAGCGTTCGCCATTGGTGACCTTGGGGATCGGACGAGCCTCGATGCAGTGCTCCATAACGTCGATGCCATCTTTTATGTTGCGCTGGCGTTCCCTCCCTGCGAAACTTAGGTCCTGCGTCGCAATCAGTGCTGGCGTGCCTCGGTCCGCGCCTTTCAGCGTTGATCCAAATCAATGCCTCCACCGCCGCAGCATGACCGAGTAGGCCCGCGTCACGATGGAGTAGGTACCATGATACGTTCCCGACGGATCGGGCAGGCTCTCAGCCTGAGTCTGTTGCTCGCGACCGGCGGCGGCGTATACGTGCAGGCGGTCGCGCAGCCACAGAACGCGACACCGTCCAAGCCGCCGGCGGCAGTGCAAAGCAAACGGCCGACATCGACGAAAATGGTGCTTGAGCCGCGAGCGATGGCCTTACTCAAGGCCGCGAGCGACCGACTGGCGGCGGCGAAGTCGATGTCCTTTACCGCCGTCGCAAGCTATGAATATCCAAGCCAGCTCGGGCCACCGATTCTCTATACAGTGCGCTACGACGTCACCATGGCGCGGCCGGACAAACTCCGAGTGATCATCCCAGGCGACGGCCCTGCCTCTGAGTTCTATTACGACGGCAAGTCGATGATGGCCTACGCGCCGGTCGAGAATTTGGTCGCGACCGCCGATGCGCCGCCAACGATCGACGGTGCGCTGAAGGCTGCGTTCGAAACCGCCGACATTTATTACCCGTTCACCGACCTGCTCGTTGCAGATCCCTATGCCGCGCTGACGGACGGCGCGGTCCTCGCGTTCTACATTGGCCCGTCGGGCATGGTGGGAGGCACCAAGACCGAGATGGTGGCGTGGGCCAACAGCGACGTGTTCCTGCAGATCTGGATCGGTGCCGACGACAAGCTTCCGCGTCGGGTGCGTGCGGTTTACCGCACCGATCCGCTGAGTTTGCGCCATGAGTTGGACCTGTCGAACTGGCAGATCGATCAGGAGATCCCCGCCGGCACCTTCACGTCGGAGAAGGCCAAGACCGCCTCGCCGATGAAGTTCGACAGTCCCGCGCATGCGCCCGCGCCGCCTGGCCTGAAGCCGCTGGGGAACGCGAAGCCGCCCAAGTCCGCGTCCGCCCAGCCGGCAGCGAAGTCACCCTGAGAGGTTGAACGTCATGAAAGCAATCGTCGTTGTGACCGCGGCCTTGCTGGTGGGCGCGCTACGGCCGGATCCGGCCTACGCGTGGGCCACCGCCAACCGCTGGGGCGGCAGCACGAGCCACAGTTGGGGTTCCACCAGCCACACCAACGCCTGGGGCGGCAGCACTAGTCACGCTTATGGCGAGGGGACCGAGCACACCAACATGTATGGCGGCAGCACGGCGCATGCCTGGGGCGGCGGGACCGAGCACACAAATGCTTACGGCGGCAGCACCTATGGGGCGTACGGTGCAGGGGCAACTCACACCTATGCCTCGGGAGCGAGTGTCTATCATCCGCCAGGCTACGGTGGATATCCCGGGTATCCCGCGTATCATCCGCCGGTCGCGGTGCCGTACTATTCGGCAGCGGGCTGTTACGGCTGCGCGGCGGCCGCCGGTGCCGTCGTTGGCGCAACCGCCGGCATGGCTGTCGGTGCGGCCGCGGCCAGCGCGGCCTACGCGCCGCCGGTATATGCGCCGCCCGCCGCGCCGGTGGCCTATGCGAGTTTGCCGGCCGGTTGCATCTACCGAATCCTGCCCCACGAATACGAATGTGCCGGGACGTGGTTCGCCCCCGCCTATGGAGCCAACGGCGTCTACTACCGGGTCGTTGCTCCACCGTGACAGCCGGCTGCGAGCATCAGCTCCGCCTCAGGCCAGGATAGCTACCTCCCGTGTGCCGGCACGTGCGTCTTCGGCAAGGCGTTGCACTGCGGGATAGTCAACCTTCCCGGTGCCGAGCAGCGGCATCGACGCCACGCTCAACACCGCGCGCGGCACCATGATCTCGGGAATCATCCGCGCCCTGGCGAGTGCCAGAACCTCTCGCGTGTCCACATTCTGCCGAGTGGTCGCCAACAGCAGGGACTCGCCCTTGCGCGCATCTGGCACGCTGATCACCGCATGCTGGGCATCCGGCCACAGCGACGCCACCAGCGCCTCGGCCGCTCCCATCGACACCATCTCACCGCCAATCTTGGCAAACCGCTTCGCCCGACCGACGATGGTCACGAAACCCGCGGCATCGACCGACACGATGTCGCCGGTGTCGTACCAGCCGTCTTCTGGCGGCTCCAGCACACCCGGTGTTGTTTCGTGCAGATAGCCGAGCATTACGTTGAGGCCGCGAACGTGCAGGCGACCGCCGGTTTCGATGCCCGCGACCGGCACGAGCCGCCATTCGATTCCCGGCAGCAAGCGCCCGACCGTGCCGGGACGACACTGCATCGCGGTGTTCAGCGTGAGCACCGGAGATGTCTCGGTTGCACCGTAGCCTTCCAGCACGCGGGCGCCGAAGCGGTCGGCGAACAGATGCCGGGTTTCCTCACGCACCTTCTCCGCCCCGGCGAAGATGTAGCGCATGGCGTAGAAGTCGTATGGATGCGCGTAGCGCGCCCAGCCATTGAGGAACGTGTCCGTGCTGAAGCAGATTGTCGCGTCGGTGTCGTAGATCAGCGCCGGCACGATGCGATAGTGCAGCGGCGTCGGATAGTGAAACGTCCGCACGCCGGATACCAGCGGCAGGATCGTGCCGCCGGTCAGGCCGAAGGCGTGGAACATCGGCATCGCGTTGAACGCGATGTCGCCGCCGTGGAAATCGATCACCGAGGCAAGCTGCGCGCAGTTGGTGAGCAGGTTGCGATGGCTCAGCACCACCCCCTTCGGCGCGCCCTCCGAGCCGCTGGTGAACAGCACCACCGCAGGCGCATCCGGGTCCGTCGAAGCACCCGGCAGGCCACTTGCCCGCCACGCATCGCGTTTGGCTCGTAGTTTCGCGCGCAGCCCGATCGTATCGCGCACATCCTCCAGCCAGACGAAACGCACCTCCTGCGACATGCGCTCCACCACCCTGGCGAGCCGCCCCTTCTCCACGAAACTGCGGCTCGAGATCACCGTGCGCACGCCAGCAGTACGGCAGGCCGACAGCATCGCCGCCGCGCCGGCCGAGATGTTCAGCAGACACGGCACGATGCCGAACGCCTGCAGCCCCATGAACGCCACCAACGAGGCGATCGCATTCGGCATCAGCAACGCCACATGCGTTTCGCCCGGCGCGGCGCCGGCAAGCGCACGACCCAGCGCCGCCGAGCCGACCACAACGCGGTCATAGCCGATCGGCTTGCGTTCGATGTCCTCGGCAATGATTGTCCGCGCGCCAAATGCATCGCGCGCGTCCAGCAGTGCGGTGAACAGACTCTTGCTGGTGTTTTTCGAACGGAACACCGCGTCGACCATCACGTCCTGCAAGGCGCGGCCGGTCACCTCGCGACGTTGCCGCGGTGTCAGGTCCTCGCTGTGCGGTGGCGCGAGCAGGACAGGCGGCAGGATGTTCAGCCGAAGCGGCGGAAACCAGCGGAGCCGCAGCCTTCCGCGCATGCGGCCAAGATGGCTGAACTGCAGCCCGTCGATGCAGATCGGCACCACCTTCGCATGCGACTTGTCGGCGACCATGGCGGCGCCTTCGTAGACCTTCATCAGCCCGCCGGTACGCGTCATGCGCCCCTCGGGAAATATGATCAGCTTGCGCCCGTGGTCGCGCACCGCCTCAACCATTCGCTTCACCGAATAGGGCGATTGCACGTCCACCGGAAACGTTTCGACAGCCGCGAGAAACGGCTTGAAGTACCATTTGGCAGCCTGCGCCGTATGGATCGCGAAGGTTGGGCTGTCAGGCAGACAGGCCGCGATCAGGCACGCGTCGAGATAGGACTGGTGGTTGGCGACGATGACCGCGCAATCGCCGGCGGCCTTGTAGTGCTCCAGGCCATGCACCTGCAGGCGATGGAAGCGGTGGAAATACCAGCGCAGGATGGCGCGATAGACGTCGTGCGGCAGAATGCGCACGATCCACAGCGCGACGAACAGATTGGCCACGGCGGCGAAGTGCAGTACCGCGGGCGCGCGCAGACCCACCGCGGCAAGTCCCGCCGCCGCCGCGGCTCCTGCCACCATGAACAGCGCATTCATGATGTTGTTGGCCGCTATCATGCGCGATCGCTCGGACGGTGCCGCTGCATCCTGAATGATCGCGTAGAGCGGCACCGAGAACACGCCGCCGCACGCCGCGAGCAGGAACAGATTGACGATCATCCGCCAGCCGGCGAACGAGGAAACCGCTTCCACTGCGGTCGCGATGCTGCCAGCCGATGCCGCGGATGAAGCGAAGTCCCAGCAGAACAGCGAAATGCCAAGTGCGGCGAACGGCACCAGTCGCGCTGACACCTCGCCGTGCAGCAATCGCGCGCACTGCATCGATCCGACACCGACACCGATGGCGAACACCGACAGCAGCAGCGTGAGCACCGTGCCGTCGGAATGCAGCGTGTCGCGCGCCACGACGGGAAACTCGGTCATCAGCGTGGCGCCCATGGTCCAGAACCACGACAGGCCGAGAACCGACAGCCAGATCGGTCGGATCGAGGCGGCATGACGCGTGACGCGCCAAGTCTCTGCGAACAGATTCGGCGAAATGCGCAATGCAGGATCGGCGGCAGGCGATACGGGGATCAGAAATGCCGCGAACAGTCCGAGCAGGGCGAGCGCGACACCGGCCGCGCCGACCCAGACGGTGCCGTGCGGCAGCAATATCAATGCGCCGCCCGCGACTGTGCCACAGACGATCGACAGGAACGTCGTCGCCTCGATCACGCCGTTGCCGGCGACCAGTTCGTCCTCGGCGAGATGCTCGGGCAGCAGACCGTATTTCACCGGCCCGAACAGCGTGGCCTGTACGCCGAGGCCGGTCAGCACGACCAACAGCCCTGGCACGCTCTCGGTCAGGAACGCCGCGGCTGCCGCTGCCATCAGCAGCACCTCGGCCAGTTTATAGACCAGGATGACGCGCGGCTTTGGAAACCGGTCCGCCAGCTTGCCAGCGGTGGCGGAGAGCAGAATGTAAGGTGCGATGAACAGCGCCCCAGCGAGCGCCGACAGCCCGACGCCGCCAATGCTGAGTTCGAACAGCGCCAGCACGACCATGGCGTTCTTCACCAGGTTGTCGTTCAGCGCCCCGCAGGACTGCGCCAGCACCAGCGGCCACAGGCGACGGGTCTTCAGCAATCCGATCGGCGAGACGGACATGGCGGTGTCCCTTTCGTTCACGACAGAGCGCGCCAGCACATGGCGACGATATCATCGGCACGTTGCAGCAGTCCGCCCTGCAGGCGGCCGTAAAGCCGGGCGGTGGCCGGCTGGACGATCAGCCCTATCAGCGCCATCGCCATGAGTTCGGGCTCGCGGCGCGGGATTTCGCCGGCCTCCATGGCGCCGGCGACGGCGCGGCAGATCACCTCGACCGGGTTCCTCTCGTCGCGCGCCACATCCCGCAGGAAGCCGTGCTGCGTCATGATCAGGAAGCGGAAGCGGACGTTGTCCTCGTCGTGCAGGCGGCAGATCGCGCGGACCATGCGGTCCAGGCGGAGGCGGAACGGGCCGGATCCGGCGCCGGCTTCGGCCAGCAGAGCGCCGTATTCGGCGTAGCCCTCGTGGAACAGTCCGGCCACAAGGGCGTCCTTCGAGGCGAAGTGGGCGTAGAGGTTGGACGCCTTCATATCGCAGGCCGCGGCGATGTCGCGCACCGAGACCGCGTCCACGCCATGCTCGACGAACAGGCGCATGGCCTGTGTTCTGATGAGATCACGTTTGCCGCCTGGTTCGCGCATGGGTCTCGATAAATGAACGATCGTTCGTTAATTAACAAAGCCATGGTAGGCTGTCAAGCGAAGCTTGCCGGAATACAGTTTGAATGGCGGGCGCAGCCTGACGCGGACATTCCCTGCTCTCGGGACCAAGTCCGTCCGGTTTTTCACTCATTTGCCCAGACTGCGGACCCCGGCACGGTGATCGGTGAGATTGACGCGTTCCCAACCAAGCGGGGATAGTTGCGCTGGTCGAAGGGGAAACGACCATGACACAGCTATCGCAACTCGTGCGTCGCGCGGTGCAAACCAGCCCGTCGGGGCTCGCGACGGTGTTCGACGGCCGAAGCCGTACCTGGCAGGCGTTTGAGGACCGAACCAAACGTCTCGCTGGCGGATTGCATGGCCTGGGCTTCGGGCCGGGCGACAGGATCGGTATCCTGGCGTTGAACAGCGACCGTTACCTGGAATGTCTGTTTGGTCTGTCGCTCGGCGGTTTTGTCTTCGTGCCGATCAACACAAGGCTGGCTCCGCCCGAGATCGTGTTCTGGCTGGTGGATTCCGAATGCGTGGCGTTGTTCGTCGACGACGCGTTCTTGCCGGTGTTGCCGAAATTACTGCCGGAAACGCCATCGCTGCGTCCGGTCATCTACCTGGGCGACGGCAAAACCCCGCCGGACATGCCGACCCATGACCGGCTGATCGCCGGCGCCGAGGCGTGGCCGGAGTCAATCGGGTCGGACGACGATCTGGTCGGTATATTTTATACCGGCGGCACAACCGGTCGTTCCAAAGGCGTGATGCTAAGCCACAACAACATCACGGCAAATGTCTATAATACCTTCCCCGGTGCGCTGGTCGACGAGGACTCGCGCTACATCCACGCGGCGCCGATGTTTCATCTCGCCGACAACGCGATGACATTCCTCGTCGCCGGTTTCGCCGGCACGCACTATTTCCTGCCGCGCTTCGATCCCGCCGAGCTGATCCGGGCGGTCGCGGAACATCGGATCAGCCATCTGCTGATCGTACCCACCATGATCAACATGATGGTGCATCATCCCGACATCGAGAAATTCGATCTGTCGTGTCTCCGTCGTTTGCTCTATGGCGCCTCGCCGATGCCGGAGGCCGTGATGAAACGCGGGCTCCAGGTGTTGCCGGGCGTCCGCTTCACCCAGGCCTATGGCCAGTCCGAGGCCTCGCCCGTCATGACCTTGCTGGACCACCGGTATCATTCCTTCGAGGGGCCGCACGCCGGCAAGACAAGGTCAGCCGGACGCGCCGTGGCAGGGTGCGAAGTCCGCATCGTCGACCTCGACGACAACGAGGTCCCGCGCGGCACCGTTGGCGAAATCTGCGGCCGCGGTCCCTTGGTGATGTTGGGGTACTGGAAGCAACCGGAACTGACCGCTCATACGTTACGCAACGGCTGGCTGCACACCGGTGACGGCGGTTACATGGACGAGGACGGCTTCGTCTTCATCGCCGATCGCCTGAAGGACATGATCATCAGCGGCGGCGAGAATGTTTACTCGGTCGAGGTCGAGGAGGCGCTCTACAGCCACGGCGCCGTCGCCGAGTGCGCCGTGGTGGGCGTGCCGGATGACAGGTGGGGTGAGGCGCGTGCACGCAGTCGTTCGCCTCAAGCCTGGCGCGACGGCGACGACTGAGGAACTGATTGCTCATTGCCGCACCCGGATCGCCGGCTTCAAATGCCCGCGCAGTCTCGATCTCCGTGAGGAGCCGCTGCCGCTGTCGGGTGCGGGGAAGATCCTGAAGACTGAACTGCGGAAGGCCTATTGGGAAGGCAAGGAGAGGCGTGTCAACTGATGTTGTCAGAGTGCGAATGTCATCTGAAAGGCACCAATCCTCTCCAGCTTTGAATTAGCAGAACAGAGAGCTGACAGGCCCAAAGGGTGGCGGGACCGCGGCTCCATCGGCCTCGGTAATGACGAACATCCCAAAAGCTTTGTCGGTGCAATGCCACGGCTGGCAAGCGCTGCGCGCTGCCCGACTATCCGGCACAACCGCGCTTCAAAAAAGTCCTTCGGAATATCACCGTGCCAGGCGCTCCCCTTGCGCCTGCCCACCCCGCCGTGTATGAACTCAATTGCGAGTCATTCTTATTATCAGGTGGGGAGAGAGCCTCATGCTTGTGAGCATGATCATCGTCTTTCGCGAAGCGATGGAGGCCGGGCTCATCGTTGGCATCGTCCTGGCAGCATCCGAGGGGGTCGTCGGGCGCGCCCGCTGGATCGCCGGCGGGGTCGGCGCCGGGCTGGCCGGAGCGAGCCTCGTGGCAGCGTTTGCCGGTGCGTTGTCCAATGCGTTGGAGGGTGCCGGCCAAGAGGCCTTCACGGCAACGATCCTGATCTTCGCCGTGACGATGCTGAGCTGGCACATCGTGTGGATGTCCAACCACGGCCGCACCATAGCCGCCGAGGTTGAGCAGGTCGGCCAAGCCGTCCGGCTGGGTCAGCGCTCGCTCGCCGCCCTGGCCGTCGTCGTCACCGTCGCAGTGCTGCGCGAGGGAGCGGAGGTGGTGCTGTTCCTGTTCGGCATCGTCGCCGCGACGCACACCGACCTGGTCTCACTTGCGGCCGGCGGCGTCGCAGGGCTCGTCCTGGCCTGCGCCGTCTCCTGGCTGCTGTATCGGGGGCTGGTCGCTATCCCGCTGCGCCACCTGTTTGGCGTGACAAACGCGCTGATTACCCTGCTCGCCGCCGGCATGGCCGGGCAGGCAGCAGCCGTGCTGCATTCAGCAGATCTGGTGCCCGGCTGGGGCGAGCAACTTTGGGACACCGGCTTCATCCTCACCGATGACAGTTGGGTCGGTCGCAGTCTACACGCCCTGGTCGGCTACTCTGCACGCCCCTCAGGCATCCAACTAGCGGCCTGGCTTGGCACGCTCCTGATGCTGACGATCCTCTCGCGTGCTGCGGGCCGACCGCGGGTGGTGAAGCCGGTCGTCCTTGCCGCGCTGGCTGTTCTGCTGGTGGGTGGCTCGGGCGCGCGCGCTGACGATGTGCCCACGCTGGAATTCCGCCAGCACCGCTTTGTGCCGGACCGCATTGAAGTGCCGGCGCACGTGAAGTTTCGCTTGATGGTGAAAAATACCGACAACACCGCCGATGAGTTCGAGAGCTCGGACCTCAACCGCGAAAAATTGGTCACGCCCGGGCAGACCATCACGGTGTTTCTCGGCCCCCTGGATCCCGGCGAATATCACTTCTTCGGCGACTTCCATCAGGACACCGCTCAAGGCGTATTGGTCGCGAAGTGATCCGCTACGTCTATGCACTGAGCTGGGCCTTGGCGCTACTGACGCCGCTGAGAGCTTGGGCCGACTTCCATGTGGTATCTCCGGATGAGATCGATTTTGGCGAGCTCGAGATCGAGCATAACGGCTCCGCCTCCTTCGACCGCCTGCCGGCCAACAGCGGGGCGCAGAGCTATACGATTGAGCTTGGCACCGGGCTGACCACTTGGTGGCACAGCGAGATCGAAATGGGCTTCGACCGCAATCCGGGATTCAACGAGCCGACCCTGCTGACGCAGGCAGTCACCGAGAACATGTTCCAATTGACCGAACCTGGCGAATACTTCGCCGATGTCGGCTTCTACATTGAATACGGCCAGTCGCTAACAACCGGGCACAACGCCAGCGCCAACGAAGTTACGTTCGGGCCAGTGATCGCCAAGGATATCGGCCGCACGACGAGCACGGTGAATTTGTTCCTCACCCGGCAACTTGGTCCGGACCAGACCACGCAAGGATTGGACTTCACTTACGCGTGGCAAACGCGGTGGAACATCTGGCAACCGCTATCACCAGCGGTCGAATTCTACGGCGACACGGGCACACTGGGTAGCAGTCCGAGCTTCTCGCAACAGGAGTTGCTGGTTGGGCCGGTCGCGGTGGGGGCGCTCAAGCTCAACGACCTTGGGCTCGGTCACGCAGGCCTGGTGAAATACGAAATCGGCTGGCTGTTCGGCGCAACCCGTGCCAGCCCCAATGGCACGTTGCGCTGGCGTTTGGAACTCGAGATTCCTTTTTAATTCGTGACACCGGAACGGCCGCGAACTCTTACGCTGGTGCGGTCCAATGGCGACTGGCCTCAAGATTCGAGGAGTTGGATAAAGCCCTGGTTCATTGCCTCGAAACTCTTGATCATTTCAGGCGTGGCGCCCTGCATATTTTTCAAGATCGCATCTCTGTTCCTGGTCCAGTAGCTTGCGGCGGAGTCGAGGTCACCTTTGTCGATCAGCCCAACGGCCTCATTGCTAATCGCCGCAGCGTTCGGGTGATCGTTCTTCAGCCGCGCAAACTCGGCCCGAAGCTCAAGCAACTCATTCGCGGCGGCGGCGAGGCGTGCAGGGATTTCATCCGGCCTCACCCGCTTTTCACCCAGCTTGTCGAGAACCGTGAGGAGCGGAGCCTCCGGAACACCTTTGGCCGTTGCGATCGCCGAAAGCTCCTCGCGAACAACGAGACGGACGCCCGCCTCGTCCAGACCCTTGTTGCCGCCAACGATGTCCCCGCCAACAGAGCCGATCGGGCCAGAGATATTGACCCCACCGCTTTGACCATCGGATCCTGGGAACGGGCACATTGCCTGATACGATCGCCTATTTGCGCCGCAGGTTGTCGAGAACGAAGCTCGTGACCGGGCCGGCAATACCCCCCAGGATCGGCGTCGCAAAGGCGCTTACCACGGCACTCACCGCCCCCGGAACAAGCTTTACAAGTCCATCAACCAGATCGGCGATAGTGCGGTCGTTGGCGTTCTTGCCTTTCGCTGCCTCTTGCTTCAACGCTGCCAGCTTCGCATCTGCTTCCGCCCGCGCATCGGCAGGCGCGGCCTCGACTGCCTCACTCAGCGGACGGAGCACGCCATCAAGTTCGGCAACGGTTGGAACCTCCGTAATCTTGTCGCGGCCGACGATGTCGCCCCCGACGGAGCCAATCGAGCCGGAGATGTTGACACCACCGCTCTGGCCTCCGCCCGGTTTCTCTCCCATCTCTGATGCCCCCTCATTTCCCGGATCACATCGAATGCTCGCTCGCTTCTGAGGGTCCGTCCAGTGCGTCGGTGCTCTACCACCCTACAGCGTAGGCGGTGCGCCGCGGATCGGCTCCAGCCCACTTTACGCCGGTCCGCAGATTGGACTGGATGGTGCACACCGACCCGGCGAGATACTTCCGCTCCGGCCAGCGCTCCACCCGATGGCCAAGCCGCTCCAGCGCCTCGCATGTCGCCGCACCGACATCCTCCTCGACGCACAGGTGCCCCGGCCGGTAGGAATGCGGGAGCGACAACTCCGGCCACGAATACGACGCGAACCGCGGCGCCTCGCAGGCCGATTGCGGGTCCATGCCAAACACCGCCTGGTTGAGGAACACCTGCGCCATCGCCTGGCCAAGCACCTCGCTGCCCGGCGAGCCGAACGGCATCACCAACTCGCCCGGCCTGGATCGCGATCGCCGGATTGGCCGACATGCGCGGCCGCCTCCCGGCCCCAACGCGCGCCGGATGGTCACGCCCGGTGTAGCCGCGCGAACCCCACATCGATACCGTGATGCCGGTACCCGGCACCACTGGCCCGGCAATCGTCGGATCGCTCGGCGTCGCGGCGAACACGTTGCCGTGGCTGTCGGCAACGCACAGGAACGACGTCTCCGGCTTGGTCGCGGCGATCTCCAGGGGCGCGCCGGCGGAAGGATCGGGACGCCAGGCCGGGATCGAAGCGCCACCGACCTCGCCCGCCGGCGGCATGCCGGGCCACGCCTTCCCCGGATCGATCTGAGCGCGCCGTTGCGCCGCGTAGTCGTCCGACAACAGAACGTCGAGCGGCACATCGACAAAGTCCGGATCACCGAAATAGACCTCGCGATCGGCCGCGGCGAGCTTCAGGGCCTCGATCACTGCGTGGATGTAGCCGGCCGAATTGTGGCCTGCGCCACGCAGGTCCATGCCGCCCAGGATGTTCAGCGCTTCCAGGACCATCGGCCCTTGCGACCATGGTCCGCAGCCATAAACATCGAAGCAGCCAAACCGGATCCGGCACGGCGGTTCGACAGGACTGCGGAAGCCGGCGAGATCATCCTCGGCGATCCAGCCGCCATTCTCCGCCTGATGGCGCAGGATCGCGCGGGCGATGTCGCCGCGATAGAACGCGTCGCGCGCCGCCTTCAGGCCGGCAAGGCGATCGCCATTCGCGTGCGCCCGCTCCTCATCCGCCATGTATTGCAGTGTGCGGCCCAGATCGCTCTGCACGAAGATCTCGCCCACCTCGGGCGGGCGTCCGCCCGGCAGGAAGACCGTCGCCGTGCCGGGCCATTGCGAAAAATCGTTCTGCCGCGCGTCGAGTTGCTCCGCCAGGAAAGGATAGGTCGGGAACCCATCGCGTGCGAAGCGGATCGCCGCCGCGGCCACCTCGCTGAATGACATCGTCCCGAAGCGCGCCAGGGCGGTGATCCAGATGCTTGGCGCCGCGGGAACCACGGTGTGCAGCAGCCCCTCGGGGATGCGTCCGCCAAAATTCCGATGGAAATGCTCGACGTTCGCCGCCTTCGGCCAGACACCGACGCCGCTGATCACGTGTGTTTCGGCGCTTTCGCCCAGATGGATCATCACGGGTGCGACGCCGCCGAAGCCGACGAACTCGCTTTCCAGCACATCGATCGCGAGGCCTGTCGCGACCCCCGCATCGACTGCGTTGCCGCCAGCTTCCAGGATCTGCAGACCGGCGAGCGAGGCATAATAGTGCCCGGACACCACCACGTGGCGCCGCGCCATCACATTGGGACGACGCGACCGACCTGGTCCGAACAGATACGCAGGGTCGAGCAACCGCCTAGCCAGGCTGCTTGTCCTTGTCACCCGACAGCGACAGCGGCACCCACTGCAACCCGTCCTGACGCTGGATCAGCATCAGCACCGACTTGCGGTTCTCCTTCTTCACGATATCGACCTTCTGCTGAACGTCGGCCGGTGACGACACCTCGCCCTGCTGCACCTCGACGATGACGTCGCCAGCCTTTAGGCCACGGTCGGCCGCGGAGCTGTTCGGCGCGACATCGGTGATCACCACGCCCTTCTGGTCGGTGCCGAGGGAGAACTTGTCCTTCATCTCCTGCGTGATCGGCGCGAGCTTCACGCCAAGACCGGAAATCTCCGTCGGCGTCTCACCCTTCTCGGCGGGTGTCGCGGCAGCGACCTGTACGTCATCCGGCTTCTCGGCCAGGGTCGCCTGCACCGTGACTTGCTTGCCGTCGCGCCATAGCAGCACAGGCACGGACTGGCCCACGTCTGAGTCGGCCACGATCCGCGGAAGCGACCGCATCTCCTTCACATCCTGGTTGTTGAACTTCAGGATGATGTCGCCGTTGTGGATCTTTGCCTTGTCGGCCGGGCCGCCGTCGTTCACCCCCGCCACCATCGCTCCGGTCGCATCCTTCAATCCGAGACTTTCGGCGATGTCTGGCGTTACCTGCTGGATGCGGACGCCGAGCCAGCCGCGACGCGGATGGCCGAAGTCCTTCAACTGCGCCACGACCGGCTTGACCATGTTGGCCGGGATAGAGAAGCCAATGCCGATCGACCCGCCGGACGGCGAATAGATCGCGGTGTTCATGCCGATAACCTGGCCGTCCATGTTGAACAGTGGACCACCGGAGTTGCCGCGGTTGATCGCCGCGTCGGTCTGGATGAAGTCGTCGTACGGCCCTTGGCGGATGTCGCGGCCGCGCGCCGACACGATGCCCGCGGTCACCGTGCCGCCGAGACCGAACGGGTTGCCGATCGCCAACACCCAGTCGCCTACTCGTTCCGCATCCGAATCTCCGAACTGCACCGCCGGCAGCGGCTTGTCCGGCTTCACCTGCAGCAGCGCGATGTCGCCGGTCTCGTCGCGACCGATCACCTTGGCCTTGAGCGAGGTGTTGTCCTGCAGGGTCACCGTGATCTCGTCCGCGCCGTCGATCACGTGGTTATTGGTCACCACCAGTCCCGAAGGGTCGATGATGAATCCCGAGCCGAGGCTCTGCATGCGCCGCTCCGGTGGGGTCGGCTGATTGTCGCCATTCCCACCGCCGCCCTGGCCGCCCGGCGGATGATTGCGGTTGAGGAAATCCTTGAAGAACTGCTCGAACGGCGATCCGGGCGGGAACATCGGGATTTCCGGCCCAGCGCCGGGACCGCCCGCACGCGCCTGCATCGCCTGGGTGGACGAAATGTTCACCACCGCCGGCAACAGCTTCGCTGCCAGATCCGCGAAGCTGTCCGGAGACGATCTGGCAAAGGCCGACGTCGATGGCACGCCGGCGGCAAGCGGCACGGCCAGCGCCACTGCAAGGGCGACGGCGGCGGCGGATGGGCAACGGATCAGGCGCATGGGCGAGAATTCCTTAGCGGATTGGCCGGATATGGCCCGGCGCCCGGCGGCTGGCAACTAGGGACCCGTCGGGGTCGGCGGAGACTGAAGATAGCGCAGAAAATCGTTATCAGGAGTAAGCACCAGGCGAGACGCACCCGATTCAAATGAATCCCGGTAAGCCTGTAAGGTGCGCCAGGCGGAATAGAAGTTCACATCCTGCGAATAGGCCTTGGCCGAGATGCGGGTGGCCTCCCCCTCGCCCTCGCCACGCAGCTTGTCCGCCGTGGCGCGAGCCTCCGCCAGCAATACCGTACGGTCGCGTTCCGCATCGGCGCGGATTCTGGCGGACGCTTCCGCGCCCTCGGCCCGCTGCTGGGCGGCGATGCGTTGTCGCTCAGACTGCATGCGAGACAGAATCGCCTGCGTGTTCTCCGGCGGCAGGTCGGCACGACGAATGCGCACGTCTTCGATCGAAACGCCGAACTCGGGCATCTCCGCATTCACCTGGTCGCGAATGCTCGCCATGATGCGTTCGCGGTCAGCCGACAACACGTCCAGAAGCTGGTTGTTGCCCAGCACGCGCCGCAGGCTCGCGGTGACAATGGAATTCAGCCGACCCTGGATGGCAAACTGCCCGGGCCCAACCGCCTGGTAGTACTTCAGCGGATCGGTGATCCGGTAGACGGCGAAGCTGTCGACGATCAGTCGACGCTGGTCTCCCAGAATGACCTCCTCGCCCGGCAGTTCGACGCTGAGCAGGCGCTTGTCGAATTCGATGAGGCTCTGCACGAATGGAACCTTCGCCTTCAGGCCAGGGTCTCTGATCTGCCGCACGACCTCGCCAAACTGGGTGACCAGCACCTGTTCGGTCTGATCGACAGTGAACAGCGACGAATCCGCGAGCACGAACAAGACCACCAACAATGCGATCAGCGCGATCAGGGGGCGGCTCATCGCGACGCTCCCGGCTGACCTTGGGATGGCCCAGGGGATGCGGCGGTGGATGGCGAATTGCCCGGCGCCGCCGGCCTCGGCGCTCCCGGCGCCGGCAGACTGAGCGGCAGGAACGGCACCAGGCCCTTCAGCTTGTCATCCACCACCAGCGTCGGCGATCGCGTCAGGATGTCCTGCATCGTCTCGATGTACATGCGCCGCAGCGTCACGTCCTTCGCCTGCTCGTATTGCGCGTACACCGACAGGAAGCGCTGCGTCTGCCCTGTCGCCTGTGCGATCGAAGCCTGTTTCGCACCCTGCCCCTCTGCGACGATACGCGCTGCGTCGCCTCTGGCACGCGGCACTATATCGTTGGCGTAGGCCTGGGCCTCGTTGCGCATGCGTTCGGCGTCCGTGTTGGCGCGCTGCACGTCGCGGAAGCTTTCGATCACCGCATCGGGCGGATCGACCCGCTGCAACTGGACCTGGGTCACGTCGATGCCGGCGTGGTAGCGGTCAAGGATCTGCTGCGTCTGATTGTGGACGTCGGTCTCGATCTGCGCACGCAACTGGGTCAGTGCCGGCTGGATCGGCGTGCGCCCGATCACTTCGCGGATCGAACTCTCCGCGATCGCCTTCACCAGATTGTCCGGGTCGCGCGTGCTGAACAGGTAGTCGGCGGGATTCGGCTTGATCTTCCAGAACACGGTCAGATTGATGTCGATGATATTCTCGTCGCCGGTCAGCATCAGGCTTTCGTTTGGCATGTCGCGTCCGCCCGGCTCGCCACCGGTGACCTCCGTCTGCGCCGCGCCTGAGCGAAAGCCGATCTCGGTGCGATTGATCCGCGTCACCGCCGGAAGCAGGGCATGCTCGATCGGCCAGGGATAGTGCCAGTTGAGGCCAGGCTGCGTGACCCGGTTGAACGCGCCGAAGCGCATGACGACACCGAGCTCATCCGGCTGCACGCGGTAGATGCCGCTGGCGAGCCACAACGCGACGACGGCAAGACCGATGAGAGCGAGGCCGCGCCCGCCGGTGAATCCCCCGCGCGGTCCGCGCCCGCCCAGGAGGGAGCGGATATAGGCTTGAATTCTGGCGATGACGGCATCGAGGTCGGGCAGCGGGCCCGGTCCACCGGGGCGTCCGCCGAACGGTCCGCCGGGACCGCCGCCCCAGGGTCCGCCGCCACCCGGTGGCCGCTGTCCGCCACCACTTCCACCGGAGCTGCCGCCCGGAGACCCCCACGGGCTTGGGCCACCACTGTTCGACATACGGGCGTTCCTGTGCGATCTCGGCCGCGATGGGCGTTGGCGGATCGACCGCCCTTCGCCATATCCACGCGACAGGCGGCATCACGGCGGCCTGCTTATCAACCGGCGGCAGAAGGTTTGCAAGCAGATGACGACGCAACCGACGCCTGACGCTCTGCGCGACGCATTGCGTGCGATCAACGATCCGGCCTCCGGCAAGGACATTGTGACCGCCGGCCTGATCGAGGGAATCGAGCTGCGCGGCGGCCTCGTGCAGGTGGCGCTGCTGACCGACCGCGCGCACGCCGATGCTATGGAGCCGGTGCGCCGCTCGGTGGAGACGCTACTGTCGCGCCAGCCCGGGATCACCAACGCGACGGCGGTGCTGACCGCGCACAAGGCGCCCCCGCAGGCCGCGCCGGCGGCTGGGCATGGTCACGGGCACGCGCCGAAGCCGCCGCTGCTGCTGCCGCAGGTCAAGGCGATCGTCGCGGTGGCATCCGGCAAGGGCGGCGTCGGCAAATCAACGGTAGCGGTGAACCTCGCGGTGTCCCTCGCGCGGACCGGCCACAAGACCGGACTGCTGGATGCCGACATCTACGGCCCGAGCCTGCCGCGCATGCTGGGCCTGTCGCGCAAGCCCGAGGTGCGGGGCGAGAAGATGATTCCGCTGCAGGCGTGGGGGCTCTCCTGCATGTCGATCGGCTTCCTGGTCGATGAGGAGACACCGATGATTTGGCGTGGCCCAATGGTGATGGGCGCGCTGGAGCAGATGATGGGTCAGGTGGAGTGGGGCGCGCTCGACATACTGGTGGTCGACATGCCGCCCGGCACCGGCGATGCGCAGCTCACCATGGCGCAGCGTGTGGCGCTGACCGGTGCTGTGATCGTATCCACGCCGCAGGACATCGCGCTGGTCGATGCGCGACGTGGTGTGCGCATGTTCGAGCGGGTGCGGGTGCCGGTGCTGGGGCTGGTGGAGAACATGAGTTTCTTCGCCTGCCCATCGTGCGGCCATGTATCACACATCTTCGGCCACGGCGGCGCGCGCCAGGAGGCGCAGCGGCTCGGCACCGAGTTCCTGGGCGAGGTGCCGCTACTGCTGGACATCCGCACGGCGTCGGATGCCGGCACCCCGATCGCCGCGGCGGCGCCGGAAAGTGACGGCGCGAAGGCGTTCGCCGCGCTGGCTGAGCGAGTTTGGGAGAAAGTGTCGGGCGTCGGCGCGGTGCGGGACAGCGGACCTCGTATCGTCATCGAGTGACCGAGCTCCGTCGCGCCGTTCGGCTGAACCGCCAGCGCCGGTCGATCAGCTATCCAGCTTGCTGCGCGACAGCCTGAGCCTGCGGTCGCTCGGAGCCTTCTTGCTGACTTCGCCGCCCTCGATCGCTCCGTCAGGAGGAGTCGCGACAAGCTCCGGCTCCGCCGTCTGCACCTCGATTGGCTGCGCCGCTGCGGCTGCCTCGGCTCGCGCCTCATAATCAGCGGCCATCGCCAGCAACCTCTGCCTCGAGGCTTCGCGATCGGTGACCGCGTCAGCCATCTCGCGAAAACGCGCCGCCTCCGAGCGAAGAAACTGAGGTGTCATAGAAGTCCCTTCAGGATAGGCGCAGTCGCCCAAGGGCAGCCCGCGCGGAATCTGTCGTATGACAGTTTAAGCAACTGGATATGAGCCTGCCGCTCGCCAAGTGCAAGCTGCCCCTCGAAGACCTCGGCTTGCGACGATCCGGTCGTATCGGGCACGGCCACCGCTTCGCTCCACGAATAGACCGAGGCTTTGCACCAATGGGCGCCCCCGTCGGGCTGCGTGGGGGTTTCCATTGGGGCAGCGTGTTGCAAAACTGCAAGCGGACCGGATGCTCTGCAAGACGCCGGAATATCCTGTTGCCCCGGAATTTGCCGCGGCATGGATGCCGCAAAGTCGCGCGACGAACCGGGCGGTGTATTGCTGGTTGTAGCTACTAAACACAGCTCCTAAGGGCACCATGATGTCGGCACGATGAAGGTCAATTCTGCCTCGAGTGGGAAACGGGATAATCATCACAACCGTACGCGCACCATATTGCCCATCCACTAGTACCCACCATCGTTTGAGTGCGGGTCATGCCAGCATTGTCATTGCGAGTTCAACACCCGGCTGGCGGACCCGCGCTGGATGAAACCGGTATTCGTCATGGCCGGCGAAGGCCCGCCATCCCCGTCTTCCCTTGATGCGCGCGGCATAGTCTGCTCATGGAATCTCGTTCGATGGAGCGAAACTATGACCGGGATTGCTTCGTCGCTTCACTTCTCGCAATGACAGCTCACATGTTTCGTCGTTCTAAGATTCCGGATACTAGCAGGGGTCGAATCCCTCGCTGCGATGACCGGCGGTAATCGACGTCGGCAGCGGCCAGAGCGGGGTCACTGAGGAGCCTGATAAAGATGTCTATGCCGAGTAGGCGTTCATTGCTGTCCTGCGTGCTCGGACCGGTCGCCCTCACCGGCGCGCTGCTTGGGGTCAACCGCGCCTCCGCGCGATCAGCAACTCCGGAGCTTGTCGGCATCGATGGGTGGCTGAACACGGCCGGCCCTCTGACCATAGCCGGTCAGCGTGGCAAGGTGGTGCTCGTCGAGTTCTGCACTTACACCTGCATCAATTGGCGCCGGACGTTACCCTACGTGAACCGCTGGCATTCGCAGTATGGGCCCCACGGCCTGCAGATCATCGGCGTCCACACACCCGAGTTCGGGTTCGAACGCGTCCGTCCCTATGTGGAGAGCGCCATCCGCGAACTGGAAGTACGCTACCCCATCGCCCAGGACAACGAGTTCCAAACCTGGCGCGCATGGGACAATCAAGCCTGGCCATCGTTCTACCTTCTCGACCGCGATGGAAAGGTTCGTCTCGTTCGCGAAGGCGAGGGAAATGCCCAGGAGATTGAGCGCGCCATTCGCAGCCTGCTCAGCCTTGCGCGCGCCGGATCGAGGCAACATACAGCAGACGATGCCGACCTGTCCCGCATTGGCACACCTGAGATCTATTTCGGGTCCTTGCATCACACGCCCCAGGACCGCGCACAGTCGCCTCGGCAAGGCGAGGCAGCCTACGCCTTCGCCCAGCTCAGTGGTCCTGAACTGAACGAGTACCAACTGGATGGAAGTTGGGCGCGCGGTGAGGAACCGCTGGTCCTTCGCTCGCCACGCGGCAGGGTTCGCCTGCGCTTCTCGGCGGCAAAGCTGTATGTGATCGCAGGTTCGTCCCAGCCCGCGCCGGTGCGCGTCAGCATCGACGGGGGCAAGGAACGCACGATCGAGGTCAGCATCCCAACACTCTACACGCTGCTCGATGGCGACGCTTACCGCGCGCACTTGCTGGAACTCGAGTGTGCGACACCGGGCTTGTCGCTGTTCAGCGCGACATTCGGTTAACCGGCGACACCACGTATCCCGCGCAGATCCGAGGCATGCACGAGGCCGTCTGAGTGGCGGCCTCGTCGTCGCTCAGCAATGGCGCTAAGTTGCAAAAGTGCAGCCTTTGCGGAGGCATTGACACTAGCAATCTTTTAACTCGAGGCCAAGCCTTCGCCTGGCAGCGCCCCGGACGACATCCCGACGCTCACCACGGCGGAGTTGGCGACGGCCTGAACGAACGGAAGTGCTTTGAGGCACCACATGATTACCGCCAGTACCCGCCATTCGCGCGCTCGGAGGTAACTGCACATCCATCCCAGCCTTTGCAACCCTTTGGCAAGTGCCCAGGATAAGGGTGATGGCCAATGATGGTGCCCGTACTACTCGGCTGCTCCTGGCGACACGGTTCGTGCGCAGCATCGGACAGGGCGCACTTGCAGTAGACTTCGCTCTGTATCTGCGCGCGCTCGGCTGGTCGGCGGTAGCCATCAGTGCTGTGCTCAGCGCGGCGCTGATCACCGGGGTGGCGTTGACCCTGTTCGCCGGTCCGCTCAGCGATCGTGGTGGCCGTCGGCGCTTCCTCTTCGCTTATGAGGCCGCTCAGACCCTTGCCGGACTGGTCGCACTGCTATCCGCGCAGACTGCGCTTCTCGGTGCTGCGGCGATGGTGGGTGGCTTTGGCCGTGGCGGCAACGGTGCGGCTGGCCCATTCGCTCCTGTTGAGCAGGCATGGCTGGCCCAAGCTGTCGCCCCGATGCGTCGCGGACCAGTCTACAGCCTCAACGCCGCGCTGGGTTTTCTGGGCAACGCGGTCGGTGCGATTCTCGCCGCTGCCCCGGCAAGCCTGCACACGATCCTGCCCGGTGCGCTCGCCTATCGACCGCTCTTCCTTCTCTCGGCCGCTGGGTCACTGCTGTGTTGTGCGCTCATTCTCAGGACGCCGGACAGCGAGGCAAGGCAACCTCAGGCACCCACTGCACCAACCCACCCCCACGGCGTCCAACAGCAGGAGAACCGTCTGGTTCTTCGTCTGATGATAGCAAACCTGTTGAATGGAGCGGGGGTGGGTGCGACCGGGCCGCTGATTGCCTATTGGTTTGCCGTGCGCTTCGGCGAGGGGCCCGCCGAAATCGGGCCGCTGATGGCAGGCGGGTTTCTGATGGCGGCCGTGGCGTCGGTGGCGACCGGCTGGTTGTCCAAGTGGCTCGGCATGGTGCGCGCTGTCATTGCCATGCGGCTCGTGGGACTTGCCTTGCTGATCGCGTTGCCGCTCGCACCAAACTTCGGCCTTGCGGCGGCGCTCTACATCCTGCGCGCCATGTTCAACCGGGGCACGACAGGCGCCCGCAGTGCCTTGAGCATCAGTATAGTAAGGCCGCACCGACGCGGATTCGCCGCCAGCATGGCGAACGTGTCGATGCAAATACCAAGGTCGGTCAGCCCGATACTGACGGGCATCCTATTTGCCGCCAACAATCTCGTGCTGCCGTTCTTCATCGGCGCGGCGTTTCAGGGCGCCTATCTCGCCATGTACTATGCGAGCTTCCGGCAGGTTGATGATGCCTTGCAGCAGCACCACGACACCCATCCGCTGGTGACGGTCTCAAGCGCTATGGATAGCCGGCCATCGCCGTGATGCTGCTCGAAGCATAAGTACTGGGCTCTGCAGAACATCATCCCGGCGCTGGCCGAGCTGGGCGGGTGACTGACGGGGGCTTCAGTTCGACGGCTTGTCGATCACATCGATCGAGCGCACCTCGTCTGGCTCACCATTATAGATGACCAGCGACACCGTCTCAGTACCAATGAACGCGCTATGCGGCTTGCCCTTCGGATTAAGCCCGTAGTTGCCCTCGGCGCGCAGCCGTTCACCCGACTTCGTGCCGCGCCCACCCTCCAGCCCAAAGATGTGCTCGTCCGACAGCGCCACGGCGATGATACGGATCACCTTGCCTTCCGGCGGCGTGAACCGCACCAACCAGGCAATCCCGCCGCCCTCGACGCGCCGATCGCTCAGAACCTTGAGCTGCACGACCTCCCGGCCCTCATACACAGCACCCGGGCCATAAAATGGCGTGCCGGAAACCCAGTCCATCTCCTCGGTACTCAGACTGATCGATTGCATCGCATTGCCCCTCATCAAACAGCGAACGTCTTGCGCATGAAGATCCGCTCCACGCCGGGCGCACTGGCGATGCGGCCGAACTCCTCCCAGCCGTGGCGCGCATAGAATTCCGGCGCCTGGAAGTTGACGGTCACCAGAGTGGCTGCCCGGCACCCGCGCCGGATGGCCTCCTCCTCCGCCATGCGCAGCGCCCGACTGCCGACGCCGCCACCGCGCAGCTCCTTCGGCAGATAGAACAGGTCGAGAAAGAACAGGCCCATCGACGTTCGGCCAAGCAGGCCGCCGGCAAGCTCGCCGGTGTCAGGGTCGTGCACCGTCACCGCCAGGGCGCGCCAATCGCGCAGGCGTGACATCTCCGCGTTGTGCTCGGCCAGGCCATCTTCGAGCACGGCCGTCAACTGTGGATCCGGAGTATCCGTGAGGGTGATCATGGCGCTCCCTTGTGTCGGTTGAGGTGGATAATGCCGGATAGCCACTGACAGCGTTCTGTCAGTAGTCTTTGCGCTCATGCGACGCTCCGACCGGTTGTTCGACATTATTCAGCGCCTACGCACCGCACGTGGCCCGACCACGGCCGCGGCGCTGGCGGATGAACTGGAAGTGACCGTGCGGACCGTCTACCGCGACGTGGCCACATTGCAGGCGCGTCGCGTGCCGATCGAAGGTGCGCCAGGCATCGGCTATATGCTGCGACGCGGTTTCGATCTGCCGCCGCTGATGTTCAATACCGACGAGATCGAGGCGATCGCCGTCGGCGCACGGCTGGTCGCGCGTACCGGCGATCCGAGCCTGCAGAACGCGGCCGAAAGCGTCCTGTCGAAGGTGACTGTGGTCCTGCCCGAGGCACTCCGCGCACAACTGGCCACTGCACCGATCTTTGTGTCCAGCTCTGGCGCCCCTGTGCCCGAAAGCGTCGATCTCGCCGCGGTGCGCCAGGCCATTCGTGACGAACGCAAGCTGCATATCCTCTACGCCGACGAGAAAGGCGCGCGCACGCGACGGACAATCTGGCCGATCGCGGTCGCCTACTACGTGCAGGCAACGTTGATCGGCGCGTGGTGTGAGCTGCGGCAGGACTACCGGCACTTCCGTGCCGATCGCATCAGCGAGATGACGGTGCTGGATGAATGCTATCCGTCCGACAACGGCCGGCTGATGGCGGAATGGCTGGCACTGCGGCAGAATGAGAACGAAGCGAGGGAGTGACGCCATGCCCGCCTACATGATCGTGCAGCTCAAGGTCACCGATCCCGACAAGTTTGCCCGCTATCGCGAGGCCGTGCCATCGGTGGTGGAGGCCTTCGGCGGCCGATACATCGTGCGCGGTGCATCTGTCGAGGTGCTGGAAGGCAGCCACGACGGCCGGCGCCTCGTGCTCTTCGAGTTTCCATCGGTTGAGGCGATCAAGAAATTCTGGCACTCGCCGGAGTATGCGAAGGTGAAGCCGCTGCGGGAGAATGCCGCCGAAGTTGACGCATGGGTGGTCGCCGGCGTTTAGCGCGTCGGCTTAACATGGTTGGAAGCTAGCAATGTCGGACGACATCCAGGTCGCGGTGGACGCAGCGGGCATCGCGGTGGTGACGCTCAACCGGCCGGAGAAGCGCAACGTGGTGTCGCTGGCGATGTGGCGCGCGCTCGGCGAGATCTACGGCGGCTTCGCGCAACGCAGCGACGTCCGTGTGGTGATCCTGACCGGCGCCGGCGGTCACTTCTGCGGCGGCGCCGACATCTCGGAGTTCGCCAAGGTCCGCAACAACGTGGCAGACGCGCGCGTCTACGGCGAGGCAGGCCGGACGGCCACGCGGGCCATCATCGACCTGCCGCAGCCGACGATTGCCGCTGTGCATGGCTACGGTGTGGGCGGCGGGTGCGGGCTGGCATTGGCCTGCGATCTGCGCGTGGGCGACGCGACGACGCAGATGGGCATCCCGGCTGCGCGGCTCTCCATTGTCTACGGCACGCTCGACTGCAGCCTGCTGCTACGTGCGGTCGGGCTGGGGAAGGCCAAGCTGGTCCTCTACTCGGGTCGATACTTTCCGCTCGACGACTGTCGTTCGATGGGACTGATCGACGTGGTGTCGGAGCAGGGTGCGCTCCCTGGCGCGCATGCACTTGCTCAGGAACTGTGCACCCGCGCGCCGCTATCGCAGCGCGGCGCCAAGGTCGTGCTCGAGGCGCTGGATCGCGACGAGGTGGAGCAGCGCGCCGCGGAGATCGCCGCGTTGCAGGAGGCGGCGGTGAACAGCGAGGACCACAGCGAGGCACGCAAGGCATTTCTCGAAAAGCGCACACCGGTGTTCAAGGGACACTGACGATGGACGCACAGTTCCGACCACTGGATCGAACGAAGTTCCGCGATCCGGTGCTTACCGCCAAGGGCGAGACCCGCGCCCAGGTGGCGCTGCGTTCACTCGACACGCTTTGGTTCAACACCGGCACGCTGTGCAACCTGACCTGCCGCAACTGCTACATCGAATCATCACCGCGCAATGACCGGCTGGCCTACCTGACGCGCAACGAAGTGCGCGACTACCTGGACGAGATCACGCGCGAAGGATTGCCGACGCGACTGATCGGTTTCACCGGCGGCGAGCCGTTCATGAACCCCGACATCATCGCGATGCTGCGAGACGTGCTGTCGCGCGGCTTCGATGCTCTCGTGCTGACCAACGCGATGAAGCCAATGCGGAAGCTGCGGCCGCAGCTTTTGGCATTGCGCGAGTCCTATGGTGCTCGCCTGCGCATCCGCGTATCGCTCGACCACTACATGCCTGAGGTGCACGAGGCAGAGCGCGGGCGGCGAAGCTGGGGGCCGACGATCGATGGCCTTGTATGGCTGGCGCGCAACGGGTTCGCCCTCGATGTCGCCGGACGGCGCTTCTCCGGCGAGCCGGAAGAGGAACTGCGCGCCGGCTTCACACGGCTCTTCGCCGAACTCGATGTGCCAATCGATGCGGCCAATCCGGTGCGGTTGATGTTGTTCCCGGAGATGGATGCGCAGCGCGACGTGCCGGAGATCACCACCGCATGCTGGAGTATTCTGCACAAGTCACCGGACGACGTGATGTGTGCCTCCGCCCGCATGGTGGTGAAGCGCCGGGACGCAGCAACGCCAACGGTTTCGGCCTGCACGCTGCTCGCGTACGATAAGCAGTTCGAGCTTGGCCGCACACTGGCCGAGGCGGCGCGGCCGGTATCACTCAATCATCCCTACTGCGCCTCGTTCTGCGTTCTCGGCGGAGCGGCCTGCAGCCGCTGACGGTCACGCGTGCCCGGCGGCACCCGACAGGAGCAGTGGATCGATGTTCAGCTTGCCCAGCGCGCGGCGCCACTTCGTGTCGTGGTCGCCGTCAAATACGATCGTCTCGTCCGCCGGCACCGACAACCATGCATTCTGCTGAATTTCGGCGTCGAGCTGACCCGGCCCCCAGCCCGCATAACCCAGAGCGAGCAATCCCTCACGCGGCCCGTGGCCCTCAGCGATCGCCTTCAGCACGTCGAGACTGGCGGTCAGAGCCACCGTTTCGTCAACCCGAAGGCTGCCTTCGCCGGTCCAGTCTGTGGTGTGCAGAACGAAGCCGCGCGCGTTGTCCATCGGTCCGCCGGCGCACAGCGTTATTCGCCGCGCCGGTGGCACGGGCGCCACCTCGAGTTGCCGCAGCAGATCGTCGAACCTGGGACGCTGTAGCGGGCGGTTGAGCACCAAGCCCATCGCGCCTTCCGGCGTATGCGCACAGAGATAGATGACGCTCTGGGAAAAGCGCGGATCTTCCATCGCCGGCATCGCGATCAGCAACTGCCCGGTCAGGAAATCGGCAGCGGACGGCCGGCTGGTGGATTTGCGCCTTTGAACCATATCGGTGAATCTGGTCCCGTCGGCACCACTGTGCAAGCGCCTTGCTGGGGTAGCGTGACTCCGATTGCGCCTGGGGCTAGGAGTCGCGGGCTGACAAGCCAGAGGGGAGCAAAAAGCCAATGACGATCAAGGTCGGTGATCAAATTCCATCCATGAAGTTGATGATGGGCACCCCGGATGGGCCCAAGGAGACTTCGACCGACGAAGTCTTCAAGGGCAAGAAGGTGGTTTTGTTCGCGGTACCGGGAGCATTCACTCCAACCTGTAGCGTCAAGCATCTGCCGAGCTTCGTGCAGAACGCGGATGCCCTTAAGGGGAAGGGCGTTGACACGATCGCGTGCATCGCGGTGAACGACGCGTTCGTGATGGCGGCATGGGCCAAGGAGCAGGGGGTGGACGGCAGGATCACGATGCTGGCCGACGGATCAGCAGCGTTCACCAAGGCACTCGGCCTCGAGCTGGACCTGATGGCACGCGGCATGGGAACCAGAAGCCAGCGCTACGCACTGATCGCGCAGGACGGCAAGGTGACGCATCTCGCCGTCGAGGCACCTGGCGGTTTCGAGGTCAGCAAGGCCGAATCGATCCTGGCCCATCTCTGATCGTTCAACGGCGCGACGAAGCGGGCGGCGCAAAGGGATCATCCGAAGTCCGCCCGCATCACTCCTTCGGCAGATTGCGCTCCAGCTCGGCGAACCAGGCGTTGGCATTGCCATCGGACGGTGCGCGCCAATCGCCACGCGGCGATAGCGAGCCACCGGCGCTTACCTTCGGTCCGTTCGGCATGGCCGAGCGCTTGAACTGGCTGAACGCAAAGAAGCGGCGAAGGAACACCTCAAGCCATTTGCGTATCGTCGCAAGGTCATAGCTGGCACGCCGATCGTTGGGGAAACCCGGCGGCCAGTCGCCCTTCGCCACATCGCCCCAGGCATGCAGCGCGAGGAAGGCAATCTTCGACGGCACCATGCCGTGGCGCAGCGTGTAGTACAAATTGAAGTCCTGCAGCGCATACGGGCCGATATATGCCTCGGTGCTCTGCGGCGTTTCGCCCTCCCTGGTCGGCACCAGTTCCGGCGTGATCTCGGTGGCGAGGATCGCGTCCAGCGTCGTATCGACGTCCGGCGCGAACTGGCGCGAACTGATCACCCAGCGGATCAGATGTTGGATCAACGTCTTCGGCACGCCGGCATTGACGTTGTAGTGCGCCATCTGGTCGCCGACGCCATAGGTGCACCAGCCAAGCGCCAGCTCCGATAGATCGCCGGTACCAATAACGATGCCGCCGTGGTGGTTCGCCAAACGAAACAGGTAGTCGGTGCGCAAGCCGGCCTGCACATTCTCGAAGGTCAGGTCATAGACCGGCTTGCCCTGCGCGAAAGGATGGCCGATGTCACCAAGCATGCGCTTCGCCGCGGGGCGGATATCCAGCTCCTGCCAGGTCGCCCCAAGCAATTCCATCAGACGGATCGCATTCGCCTTGGTGTGCGCCGAGGTGGCGAAACCGGGCATGGTGTACGCGAGGATGTTGCCTCGCGGCAGCCCGAGCAGATCAAGCGCTCGGCCGCAGACGATGAGCGCATGGGTGGAATCGAGGCCGCCCGACACACCTATCACCACACGCTGAATGCCGGTCGCACGCAGCCGCTGCGTTAGTCCGGAGACTTGAATGTTGTAAGCCTCGTAGCAGTCCTGCTCCAGCCGCGCAGGATCGGCGGGCACGAAGGGATAGCGCTCGACCTTGCGCTCCAGGCCGATATCGTCGCGCGGCGGATCCAGCCGGAACGTGACGCGACGGAACGTGTCGGGATTGCGACGGCGATTGGTGTCGAAGCTGCCCATCTGCATGCGCTCGTGGCGCAGCAGGTCGAGATCGATATCAGCCAATGCGAACTGGCTCGCGGACGGGAAGCGCTCGGTCTCGGCCAATGTCGCGCCATTCTCGAAGATCGAGGCCTGACCATCCCAGGCGAGATCGGTGGTAAACTCACCGGCACCCGCAGCGGCGTACAGGTAAGCCGCCACGCAGCGCGCCGATTGGGACGCACACAACAGCCGCCGCGTCTCCGCTTTGCCGATCGTGATGTTGCTGGCCGACAGGTTGGCGAGCACGGTCGCTCCCGCCAGAGCAGCGTGCGAGCTGGGCGGGACCGGTATCCAGATGTCCTCACAGATCTCGGCATGCACCACGAGACCTGGAATATCCTCAGCCGCGAACAGCAGATCGGTGCCGAATGGCGCGGTCAGTGCGTCAACCGCGATCTCCGCGCCCACCACCCCGTCGCCCACGACGAAATGGCGTGGCTCGTAGAACTCGCGATAGTTGGGCAGATGCACCTTGGGTACTACACCCAGCAACCTGCCGCGGTGGATCGCGAGCGCACAGTTGTACAGCGCGCCGGCATGGCGCAGCGGCGCGCCAACCAGCAGCACCGGCAGCAGATCAGCCGAAGCTGCCACGAGCTCAGCGACAGCCTCCTCCACCGCATCGAGCAGCGCGGTCTGGTGCAGCAGATCGCTGATCGCATAGCCCGAGACGCCGAGTTCAGGGAACACCGCCAGCGCCGCACCGCGGGCGTGACACGCGCGCGCGACGTCAAGGATCGCAGCCGCATTCGCCGCCGGATCGGCGAGCGTACAGCGCGTCGTGCAAGCGGCCACGCGGGCGAAGCCGTGACGGTAGATCGAGCGGAACTCGGTTGGGGCGCCCATCAGGCCGATTACCCGCTTATGTTGCACACGCAATATGGTGCGTGGCAGCAGCGGCGTCACCTGGATCGCTGCCTACCCCACTGATGCGGGTGTGGGCAGCGAGTACGGAACCAGGACCATCATGGGATCGTGGAAATCACCAAGGTCATCCGGCGGGACCGCTCCCTCCTCGATGGCTAGGGGCAGAGCCGCGCCAGCTTCAACGGCCGATGCGAGCGCTTCCCGTGCCCGCACCACAATCTCTCCCGGACTGGACGCTGCCGAGGTCACGCCCGGGAAACCAGGGAAGCTGATCCACCAAGTCCTCCCATCTTCCGACGTCTCCACAATGGCGATGTAGCTTCTCACCCGTTACCCTCTCAACGTTGTGGCGGATAGTCCCAACCGGCCCCACGGCAGATCGAATGTAGCGTACCCGGCCTGATATCGCCGCAGTGATTTGGCACAACCACAATACGCGCCTCCTTCAGGAACACCACGTGCGATCCTTTGCCCCGACGCTCAATCCATCCCTCGCGTCGCAACCTGTTCATTACCTCGCGTGTCGTCATGGACCGTCGTCGCGCTGCCGCAGGCTCACCCAATGGCCACCGACTTGTGGCGTTCCGTCGGCTCGGGCCGCTCCGCCTCACCAGCGGTCCGATAGGCCAGCAGCGTGCGGCAGGCCGCGGCCGGCGGCAGGCCGAGAGGCAACAGGCTGCCGCGGTGCGTTGCGCGGATCCGCTCCGCCGGAGCGCCCAGGTCGAATGCGACCACATCCAACCCGGCCTGCCAGAGCTGCGTGAGCGTGTAGCTCCAGGTTTCGGGCCACAGGGCAGGCAGGAAGCCGAGGTCCGCATCCTGTGCCCGGATCAGCTCAATGGCTTCGCCCTCTTCGTAGCGACCGGTAATGTGGACAGTACCGGTCTCCAGCAGGCGCTTGTCGTCGGACGTGTGCCCAACCACAACGAACTCCAGCGCCAGCCGATGCGTCGCGACGTGGCGGGCGCAGGCCAGCAGGTACTCGTAGCCCTTCTCGATGCCGATGGCGCCGAGCACGGCAACGCGCATGGGCAATCGCCTGACACGATGATCCTCCGGGGTATGCGGCAGCGCGTCGTCCTCCCAAGGCGTCACAACGCAAGTGAGTTCAGGGAAGTAGTGCCGCAGCCGGGCCGCGACATCATGGCTCGGCACGACGACCTGCCGCGCTCCGATGAGCACGGCCCGCGAACGCAGCCGCAGGCGCGAGGGCCTGATATCCTCCTCGATATTGCCGCCTATGTCCGAGTAGCACGCTTCGCAGGCGTCCCCGCCCGGCTCGCCGCAGTAGCGCTTGTCGGGACCGACCAACGTCACGCGTGGACAGACCCAGGCATAGTCATGCACCACTACGTCGTACGGCACGCCCAGCGCATTGGCGAACCCCAGCATCGCCGGATCATGGCCGATGAAGTGATGCAGTTCGATGCAGGCGGGCCTGTCGCCGCGCAGAAGGGCCTTGAGGTCACCCAGGCCTTTTGCCGTGTCGAAGCGCAGGTTGGGAAAATCCTCGCCGGAGCTGTCCGCGAGCCCGCAGGTCATGCGGCCGTACGCGTCGGCTGCGGGCGCCAGCACAATCGGCCGGAGACCCAAAGCCGCGATTTCATGGCAACGCTCCGCCACCCGCCGCTTCACGCCACCGGAACGCGCGTGGGTGATCAATATCACCGCACCCTTGCGCGAGCGTCGACGGCGCCAACGCAGAGCGTCCATACGGAAGCGCGACTGTGCCAGCGCGTCGGCATGGCGGAAGTTCGCGATCAGCCTGTCGTAGCCCGGATGCAGCCGGTTGAGGATCGCCAGGTTGCGGGCCATCAATTGCGCTTTTGCGCTGCCAAACGAGCCCGCGCCGGCATGCGCCACGAACAGGCCGGTCACGGCAACATGACGCCAACCGAGGTGGCGGGCTCGAATACAGAAGTCGTTCTCCTCGCTGTAGCCCTGGGCGAACAGATCCTCGCGAAACAACCCGACTTCCTTCACGCAGTCGCGTCGGAGATAGACGCAGAAGCCGTGTGTCGAGGGCACCTCCACCACCGCATTGCCGTTCGCGCGGCGCGCCAGCCGATCGAGCCTCAGCGTGTCAGCTTCCTGTGGTGCGGGATTGGGACCGTCCTGCCGCGGATAGCTAAACACAGATGCATCGTTCGAGAATGGCGTCGCTGTGCCGATATCTGGGGCACTGTAGGCCGCATCGGCCAACCGCTCGGCCCAGCCTGGCGGCACCAGCGTATCGCTGTTCAGGAGAATGACGTCGCGGTCTCCAGCCGCGCGAATGCCTGCGTTTGCGGTGGCGGGAAAACCACGATTGGTCGGCTGACGGCGCAGTTGGATACGGCCGCGTTCAGCCAGTTCCCCTAATGCGTCAACCAGTTTGCCTTCCGGTGATGCATCCTCGACCACGATGCAGTGCGCCGCTGTCGGCAACGAGGCCAGCACGCTGTCGATGCAGGCGAGGGTCTGAGCGTGGCCACGGAAGACCGGGATGACGACAGCCACAGACGACGTGCGGACCGAACTTCCGGCAGCACGCCGAACACCCATGATATCGGCTGGTACCGCGGGCAGACGCAGGTCGACAGCATTCGTGACTTGCCGGGAAGAGGCAGGAAACAATCGTCGTGCCAGCTCCGCGGCACCCGCCGCACTGCGCTGATCCACCTGCGGATCGAGTGGGCTGCCGTACAGATGCCGGCCGCCTGCATCCTGCACCACGATCGGTGCGATCCATGCGCAAAGCCGGGACGCGGCAATATTCAGGCGCCGAGGACGCGCGAGCGGTTTGGCGTGCCGCATCTCAGGCGCCGGGTCAGTGGCGAGGACGCGCAGGCTGGTGCCGCGGGCATCCTGTATGGTGAGCAGGGGGGCACAGTCTGGATCGTGGGGGAACCACGCCCAGCCTGACAGGCCGCCATTGTCCGGAGTGACAAAACCCTCGACCTGGCTGATGACATATGCGTCAAGCGGGCTACCCAACAGATGCCGCCCCTCGAGGCATACCGAAATTTGCCCAGTTTCATGCCAGGCTTCGGGCAACCGATAGATGGCGCGTAGCGGCTCGCCCTCACGTTTACGTCGTCGCGGTCGCACGCTGAGTGACACACCATTGAGCCGGATTACCACCCGATTGAAATCAGCGGTCTCGCCGAGCAAGGTCACACGCAAGCGGCCGTCGGCCGACAGAGAGCACCAGCCGGCATCACCGTGCGCCGATGTGATTGCGTCATGCAGACGGACATTGGTTGCGCCGCGCCCATGGCCGTGGTGAGACAGCAATTCATTGAGGTCCTGCGCCGCGAGATCATGCTCGTTCATGGCACGATGCGCCGCGGCCAACCCGAGCCAGGCTTCCTGCACGTCATCGCGATTAGCGATCAAGGCAAACGCCTCAGTCGAACGCGGATCGTTTTGGCTAAGGCGCGCAGCGCCGATCGCGAGGGTAATTTCGCCATCCGAGGGCGCCAGCCGCTGGGCATATTCGTAATGGCGCAGCGCGGCGGTCACGTCTGCGCATTGCATTGCGGCAATGGCACGGTCGCAGGCATCCTTCACCGCGGCACTTTGCTCGCTCACCCTCGTGCGGGCCTCTCGTCGTTGGCTGTGTCCCGTGACGGCACGCTACGGACGGGCTGTTAATGAATTCTTGCCATGGCCAAATCGCCGTCCGCATTTTCGCTCGTCACCCGAGCCGTCGCAGAAAGTTGCCGAACAGGCCACTATCATCCCGGGCCGCGATGAAAGACCTGACGTTGCCGGTGGCGTAGTGAGGAATGTCGGCAGCATGGTCGCCAATGAGCCGAAGACCGTGGTGACGCCGGCCGCATAAAGCACATCGCACAGAACGTGACAGGTCTGCTGGCCGATCTGACCGGAGGCACGGTTAACGAGTGGTGAACGGACCGGCGCGATCAGTCATTCGCGATGCAAGCATCTGTGAGCAGGCGAATTGAACCGCGCACATTAACTTCTGCACATCACGCAACGTCCCGCAGGAGCGGAAACCGGCCATGTTGAGACTGGCGCTGTTCTTTCTGGTTGTGTCGCTGATCGCTGCGCTGTTCGGGTTCGGCGGCATTTCGGCGGCTGCGGCCGACATCGCACGCATCCTGTTCTTTGTCGCCATCGTGATCTTTTTGGTACTGCTAGTCGCCGGCCTGATGGCCGGAAGCACGCTGTTCTGAGCCGAAGTCTGATCGTTCTTTGTGCAGTGCACAGCAGATATTTGCATTTGCACTTTCCGGTGGCGCATGATCGTGGCTGATGAGATGCCGCACGGGCCGTCGATCCGGGCCGGCCAAGCGATGTGACCTTGCCCGGATCATGGTTCGCCCGGCGCAACCCAGGGAGCGAGACCATGACCACGGTTGCCGCCATCCTCAGGCACAAGGGCTATCAGGTCACAACGATCGAGCCGACGGCGACCATCGCCAGTGTGGCGGCTGTGCTGGCGGAATTCCGCATCGGTGCCGTGCTGGTGGTTGATCGCGCCGAGCAGCTTCTCGGCATCGTAAGCGAGCGCGACATTGTCCGCTCGCTGGCCGCCAACGGACCGCAGACCCTGGAGATGACCGCGGGGCAGTTGATGACGCGGGCGCTTCAGGTCGCCTATCCCGAGACCACGGTAGCGGAAGCGATGGCGAAGATGACGGTCGGCCGCTTCCGTCACATGCCGGTGCTGGAGCGCGACAAGCTGGTTGGGCTGATCAGCATCGGCGACGTGGTGAAGGCTCGCATTATGGAGCAGGAGGACGAGGTCGACAGCCTACGGGCCTACGTCGCCGGCTCGGCCTGATCCCGACTGTTCACGGCTTACGACCTCCAGGGCGGTGGGCCGAGTTTGATGTCGGGCGGGCTGGAAATAGCGTCCGGGGTAGCTCCGGCGGCACCGCCGACCAGGTTCCTGGGCAGTAATGGCCGCCGAACCTGTTGCATTGCCGACAACGTGACGCGGCACGCTTTACCGTGCCTTCATACCAGCATGCGACGATGTCCGGTCGAGGCAAGGGCGCTTTCGTGGCAATCACCGAACGTCGTGAAATCGAGTTCGATCTACGGGCCTTGAAGCTGGCGCTCGAATGGTCGCCACGTTCGGCGCAAGCGTTCGGTCTGCCGCCGCTAACGCCGCACGCCGTCCGCTGCAACGCTGCCGAAGGCACGGTCGAGGTGACCTATGGCGAGCTGACCTCGACGCGCGTGTTCATGCTGCGCGCAGAGGCCGTGGGAGCGATCCTCATCGCTTATTGCAACCGGGCGGGCATGCCAATGCCGCGCGCCGCAGACAAGGGCGTGCGAATCGAGCGCGACCATGTCGTCGTCGTGCTCACGCTGCGGATCGCGGGAACGCCGCCACCGGAAGTACCAGAGAGCACCATTACTCGGGTACCGGAAGCCGTGCGCGCCTGGTCCTGGATCGAAATGGAGCACTGAGTGCCCCTTGCCGGCCTCCGGCACCCAATCCAGAGTGGCATGACGGTCGCAAGGTGGGTGCATGACGAACCGGATCGAGTTGCGAATCGCCGAGCGCACACCGTTTGCCGACAACCACGCGTTTGGCGATGTTGGCGCCTATGAGCGGCTGTCCGGCCGCGCGCATTTTGCCGTCGACCCGCAGGCGGCAGCCCAGCAGGATGTTGTCGATCTCGACAAGGCGCCGGTAGACGACAGCGGTCTGGTGCCGTTCGCGGCCGACTTCATGATCCTGAAGCCACGTGACATGCGACAGAGCAACCGGCGTGTGTTCTACGACTACGGCAATCGCGGTCACAAACGCGCGCTACAGTTCTACAACGACGCGCCGCACAGCAATGTGCCGATCACGCTGGCGCACGCCGGCAACGGCTTCTTCATGCGCCGCGGCTACGCGGTGGCCTGGCTCGCGTGGGAGGGCGACATGCTGCCTGGCGACGGTCGCATGGTGCTCGACGTGCCGGTGGCCTCCGACAACGGCAGGCCGATCACCGGGCGCATTCGAGTAGAATATATTGCCGATGCGCCAGGTATCACCTGCTTTCCGCTCAGCGGCAGGATCGCGGCGCACTCCTATGCTACCGTGTCACTCGACGCACGCGACGCGGTGCTGACGCGACGGCGCTATCCATACGACACACCGCAGCCGATCGCTCACGACCAGTGGCTCTTTGCCTGCGCCGAGTCAGGCGTCGGCGGTGAGACGCAGTCGATGGAACACGCAGTGGTGCCGTCCGCACGGCACATCTACCTGCCGGCCGGCTTCCAGCCCGGCTGGATCTATGAGCTTGTGTATACGGCATGCGATCCGCTGGTGCATGGCCTCGGACATGTCGCGGTGCGCGACTTCATCAGCTTCCTCAAATACGACGGTTCCGAGGCCAACCCGCTGCGCGGCATCGAGAAGGCGTACGCCTGGGGCCGCTCGCAGACCGGCCGCTGCCTGCGCGACTTCGTCTATCGCGGCTTCAATGCCGATGCCGCAGGGCGGCGCGTGTTCGACGGTGTGCTGCCGCACGTCGCCGGCGCAGGGCGGAAGTGGCTGAACCATCGCTTCGCCAGCCCGATCGTATCGGGCGGACAGCAATACGAAGACCATTTCAATATCGCCGACAGCTTCCCGTTCTCCTATGCGTGGTCCACCGATCATCTGACCGGTAGGCAGGACGCGATCCTGAAGCGCCCCGATACCGATCCGCTGGTGTTCCACACGCAGACAGCCACGGAATATTGGGTGCGGCGCGGCTCACTGGCGCACACCGACACGCAAGGCAACGATCTGCCGCAACCAGACACAGTGCGGGTCTATTGCTGGTCAAGCTCGCAGCATTTCGCCGATCCGCTGCCGAAGGCGCCGTCGCGCGGGCTCGCGCAGAACTTCTCCAATATCGTGTCCACGTCGATGTTCTTCCGCGCCAACCTCGATGGGATGGACCGCTGGGCGACCGACGGCACGGCGCCGCCGCCAAGCCGCATCCCGACACGGGCCAACGGCACGCTGGTCGGCGTCGAGGAATGGCGCCGGCAGTTTCCTGTCATTCCGGGTGTCGCCACGCCGATCTCGCCGAACGTTTTGCCGCTGCTGGATTTCGGCCCCGAGGCGGAGCGCGGAATCCTGCGAGAACCGCCGCGTCTCGTGCCGGCGGGAAACACGCCGGATGGGCCGGGCAAGCGATATACGGTGCTGGTGCCCTCCGTGGACCGTGACGGCAACGACGTGCCTGGCGTGCGCGCGCCGATGGTGGAGGCGCCGCTCGGCACCTATACCGGCTGGAACCTGCGCGCCCGCGGCCATGGCCATGGCGCGCAACTGCGGTTCGAGGGCAGCTATATCCCATTCCCTGAATCCCGGCAGGAGCGCCAGATCACCGGTGATCCGCGGCTGTCCATTCTGGAGCGCTACGCGGACAAAGCGGCCTATGTTGCCGCAATCACTGCTGCGGCGCGCGAACTCGTGGCGCAAGGGCTGATGCTGGAAGAGGACGTGACACGGTGCGTCGAGGCCGCTGCCGACTGGGGCAGGCCGCGGCACGATGTATCGCTGGACTAATGCTGCGGGCCGGAACGCGTGCGGTGTCAGGTGCCCCGCGCGGCTTTGCCGCTAAGACACCGTGATCGCCGATGTAACGAGGGCCCCGATCGTACCGCCGCTGGCGCCTTCCGCCAGCAACCAGAGATAGTAGGTACCAGAGATCGCAGGTGCGCTGAACCACTGGCCCCATCCGTTGGTCTGGCCATCGGCACTGGCCGCGATCAAGTTGCTGGTGGGAAGTACGGACGAGCTCGCGGACCAGGCGAAGGCTGCTCCGCTCACCGCGGTCGGTGCAGCGGTCGCGGTCATGTTCACACCCGTGTTCGGTGCTACGGGCGTTGCGTGGACTTGCGCAGGCGCAGCTGTCCAACTTCCAGGCAAGACGGTGGCGCCCCACGTCGTGCCGGTGGCGATAGCGGACCAAGCGCTCGCGGTTGCCGTGGCGCCCGTGGCTTGCACTTCGACGTCGATCGCGCTCGCACCCGTCAGACCGGTGATAGCGTAAGGACTGGTAACACCTGACACCGTCGTCCAGGCGCCGGTTCCTGAGGGGCCATAGCGCAGGTTGTAGCCGGTGGCGGCACCGTGGGTGCTGTCGGTTGCCGGCGCGGTCCATGTGACGGTGAGCTTTGTGTTGGTGCCGTCCGGTGGCGGTGCGACGGAGGTGATCGACGGGGTATTCAGAGCGGACGAAGCCGAGGCTGTGGTCAGCGTGCTGGTGGCAGACCATGCGCTCGTGCCGGCGCTATTAGCGCTCTGGATCTGCACGTCGATCGCTGCGCCAGCCGCCAGGCCCGACAGGTCGTACGGGCTGGTAACATTTGACACCGTTGTCCAGGTATTGGCGCCGGAGGGGCTGGACTGCAGATCAAACGCCGTGGCGGCACTGTGCGAACTATCGACCGCCGGGGGTGTCCAGGTCACCGTGAGATCGCTGCCGGAGCCTGGCGCGAGGGATGCGGCCTGCGGCGTGTTGGGCAGCAGTGTCGTCTGGGTTGGCATTGGGGATGGCGTTGCCGCTGGCGTGGTTGGAAGGGGGACCATTACGGCCTGAGCCCGGTTTCCTGGTGTAGGAGGATATATCGGCATACTGCGACGCGGCCCTTTGTCTTCGGACAATAGCGGATGTATGACGTTAGATAGACTTGTCAAGTCGTCAGAAAAAATAACTCCAGGACGCGCGCTTGACCGCTGGACGGTGGCAGGTCACATGCGACGCTTGAGTACCGCTGCTACTGGGTCGGGGGGAAGGTCGCCATCAGCGACCATCCGCCAGCAGCCGCTCGGGGATCCGCATCCCAAGGCGCAGCGGCACGTTCCACACCTCGCGCACGGCACGCAAAGTGCGGAATCCGGATCGCAGATACGTCGGCAGCGCGCGCGGATGGTCGGCGGTGCAGGTGTTCACCGTCATGCCACGCGGGTTCTGTCGCCACGCCGCGTCTACCGCGCTGCGCAGGAATGGATGGCCGACACCGGCACCAATCGCATGCGGCATCAAGCCGAAATAGCTCAGGTTGATATCCGGCCAGCCACGTCCGTCGAGTTCGAAGAAGCCGGCTGGTTGGCCACCGCTGTACAGCGCATGAATCGACACGGCCGGATCGCGCAGCAGCATCGCCAGATCACGGTCCGGCATGGTGCGCCGCAGCCACCACACGTAATCGGCGCCTACGGTATTGTAGAGATAGCGGTAGAACCCAACCGTCGGCGATTGCACCTGCACGACCTGGTAGTCGATCGGCAGCCCTGGCGACGGCCCGGGCGGCGGTCGGTCCATTCGGAGAAACGTCACTGCCACGGTGACGCGCGCCACCGGTTCCATTGCTATCTTCTCCCCGCGCGTGCCAGCCGGTCTGGCAGGACGCCATGCTCTGCCGACACGGTCAAGGGAAATACCCCGCGAGGGGCGGGCAGAAGGCGCCGCGTTCAGTCGTCCAGGAAGCTACGCAGCTTCCGGCTCCGGCTCGGGTGCTTCAGCTTGCGCAGCGCCTTCGCCTCGATCTGCCGGATGCGCTCGCGCGTCACGTTGAACTGTTGGCCGACCTCCTCCAGCGTGTGGTCGGTGTTCATGCCGATGCCGAAGCGCATGCGCAGCACGCGCTCCTCGCGCGGCGTGAGTGACGACAGTACGCGCGTGGTCGCCTCGCGCAGGTTGGCCTGAATCGCCGCGTCGAGCGGGATCACCGCCGCCTTGTCCTCGATGAAGTCGCCGAGGTGGCTGTCCTCCTCGTCGCCGATCGGCGTCTCCAGGCTGATCGGCTCCTTTGCGATCTTCAGCACCTTGCGAACCTTCTCGAGCGGCATGCCGAGTTTGTCGGCCAGCTCCTCGGGTGCCGGCTCGCGGCCGATCTCGTGCAGCATCTGCCGCGAGGTGCGCACCAGCTTGTTGATCGTCTCGATCATGTGCACGGGAATGCGGATCGTGCGCGCCTGGTCGGCGATCGAGCGGGTAATCGCCTGGCGGATCCACCACGTCGCATAGGTGCTGAACTTGTAGCCGCGACGGTACTCGAACTTATCGACCGCCTTCATCAGGCCGATGTTGCCCTCCTGGATCAGGTCCAGGAACTGCAGACCGCGGTTGGTGTATTTCTTGGCGATCGAGATCACCAGGCGCAGGTTCGCCTCGATCATCTCCTTCTTCGCCCGCGCGCTGTCGCGCTCGCCACGACTTACCGTCATGTAGACGCGGCGAAACTCACTGATCGGCAGGCTAGCGTCGTTTGCGACAGCGGCGATCTGCGTGCGCACGTTGGAGATGTCGGTCGCGTGCTTGGTCACGAAGGGCTTCCAACCCTTGGCCGGCAGCTTCGAGACTTTCTCCACCCAGTTCGGATCCAGCTCCTGGCCGCGATAGTTCTTCAGGAATTCCTCGCGCGGCACCTTACAGGCCTCTGCGGTGCGCAAAAGCTGGCCCTCCAGCGCGGTCAGCCGCTGGTTGAGCTGCTTGAGCTGGGTCACCAGCTCCTCGATGCGGTTGTTGTGCAGCCGCACCTGCTCGACCTTGCCCACCAGCTCTTCGCGCTGGCGTTCGTAGGTCTTCTCCGATCGGGTGGTGACCTCCTCGCCTGAGGTCATTGTCTCGAGGCGACGGTGCTGCATCTTGTGCAGCTTCTTGTAGAGGCCCTCGATCTCCTCGAAGGTCGCCAGCACCTCAGGCTTCAGCTTTTCCTCGAGCGCGGACAGCGAGATGCCGGGGCCTTCGCCCTCGTCGTCGCCGTCGATGTCGTCCGAGGCATCCATCGTCACGGCCACACCATTTCCACCGCTGCCGTTCGTCGCCGCGGGATCTGGCGCCACACTGCCGTCCGGTGCCGGCGCGCCGGCACCCTGCGTCGCCTCCAGGTCTACGATGTCGCGCAGCAACATCCGGCCAGCCTTGAGCTGGTCGTGCCAGGAGATGATCGCCTTGAACGTGAGCGGGCTCTCGCACAGGCCGCCGATCATCATGTCGCGGCCGGCCTCGATGCGCTTGGCGATCGCGATCTCGCCCTCACGCGACAGCAGTTCCACGCTGCCCATCTCGCGAAGGTACATCCGCACCGGGTCATCGGTGCGGCCCAGGCTCGCCTCATCGACGTTGCCGGTGGGCTCCTCTTCCTCGGCCTCGTCGGTCTTTTCCGCCTTGACGACAGGCGCCTCGCCGTCCTCGGATTCCTCGCTCTCGACGACCTGAATGCCCATTTCGGAAAAATTGGCCATCACGTCTTCGATCTGCTCGGAGCTGTTCTGATCCGGCGGCAGGATCGCATTCAGCTCATCGAAGGTGATGTAGCCGCGCTCCTTGCCGCGCGCGATCAGCCGCTTGACGGCGGCCGTCTGCACGTCGAGCAGCGTGGTCTCCACATCCTGTTCGGCGGTCACGGTATCGGCAGCGACAGAGGGCTTCGTGGCCATCGTTCAGTGAACTCCCAAGTCAACGCGGCGCAACGGCCGCACTCCGATATTCAAGCCGCAAGATCCACCCCATCGGGCTCGCCGCTGTTAACCTTGTTGAGCGCTGCCTTCAGGGCGAGCAGGCGGTTCTGGCTCTGCGGTGTCAGGTCCTGCGCACAAGCGGTCTCGGCCAATGCAATTTCCTCGCCCAGTCGCTGCACGTTCAGGAACCCGAAGATGTGCCACCACCCCGCCGCGGCCTCCGCCGGCATTGCTGCCGATGACGCACAGGCCGGCAGGGGCACAGGTCCCCTCGCCAGAGCCTGATCGGCCTCAGCTTGCAATCCAGAATTCGTGAGGTGGGTCATCAATGCCTGGGAGTCAAGGATTTCGGCCGCTTCTGCCCACTCCTGCAATGCAGTTCTCAGCGTCGCAAGAGGGCGTGGCAGGTCGAGCCCGACATAGGCGTGCTCAACGTCGCGCAGCAGCATAGGGTGGCGGAGCAGGATCGCCGTGAGGATGCGGAGGCGCTCCACGTTCCGCTGTTCTGCAACCAAGCTTAACTCAGATACTGCAATCGCCAGGCCTGTCCGGTCGATCGGTAGCGGTAGGCCCTTGAATTCCTTCCGGAGTTGCGCAGCCAATGACCGCCGATACTCCCATTTGAGGGTCGCATCGCCGATCGCATTGACGAGCCCCTCAAGCCTCTCCATTACGCGCGCACGTTGCTCAAGCGTCTTCGCGGGTTGTCCACTCTTCGCGACGGCCAGCAACGAGGCCGCCAAAGACCTGGGGTTGCTCAGCACCCTGTCAAATTCGGCACGCCCTCGCTTGCGAACGAAATCGTCGGGATCCTGGCCGCTCTGCAGAGCGATCGTGGCGACGGTGCGCTGGGTGCTAACAAACGGGAGTGCTGTCGCCAGTGCGCGTTCAGTGGCGCGGGCACCGGCGGCATCGCCGTCGAAGCACAGGACCGGCGCGTCAGAGAGGCGCCAAAGTTCCTCAAGCTGCTCCTCGGTGAGCGCAGTTCCAAGCGGCGCAACTGCGCCCCAGGAAGCCCGGCCTGCGTGGAGAGCAATCACGTCCATGTAGCCTTCGACCACCACCAAGGGCGCACCCGCTCGTACGGCCTCGCGCGCCAGATCCAGCGCGTAGAGCGTGCGGCGCTTGGCGAACAGCGCCGTCTCCGGCCCGTTGACGTATTTCGGCTGACCATCGCCCAGGATGCGCCCGCCGAAGCTGATGACCCGGCCGCGGCGATCGCGGATCGGAAACATCACGCGATTGAAGAACAGATCGAACGCCCGGCCGGTTTCATCGTCGCGCCGCATCAGTCCAGCGTCGACGAGTTGCTCCTGCGTGACGCCATCGCGGCCGAGATCGGCGGCGACCGCCCCCCTGCCCTCGCCCGACCAGCCGATGCCGAAGCGATGGATCGTCTGCTCGGACAGGCCGCGGCCGCGCAGATAGTCCATCGCGGGGCGGCCTTCGGGCAGGAACAGCCTGCGATGGAAGCTGGCCTGCGCGGCCTCCAGCACCGCGGCGAGGTCCAGCCGCCGCTGCTCGGTCGCCGCTGCCTCGGGCGAAGGCTTCGGCACCTCGAGCCCCGCTTCAGCCGCGAGGCGTTCCACCGCCTCCATGAAGCCTGCGCCCTCGCTTTGCATGACGAAGCCGATCGCGTCGCCATGCGCGCCGCAGCCAAAGCAATGATAGTGGCCGTCCTCGTAGACGTAGAAGCTGGGGGTCTTCTCGCCGTGGAACGGACAGCAGCCCTTCCACTGGCGACCGGACCGGGCAAGCCGCATGCGCCGCCCGACAATGGCCGCCAGGGGCGTGCGGGTACGCAGTTCGTCGAGGAAGGAGACAGGCAGCGCCATCAGCCAAACCGGGAGGGGGCTGGAGGGAGGGGGAGAATTCGGGGGGTCACGAAAGCTTCGTCTTCACCATCGGCCCGGCCTTGGCCATGTCCAGCGTCGCCGCATGCTTGGCCCGCAGCGCGGCCATCACCTTGCCCATGTCCTTGATGCTGGCCGCTCCGGTCTCGGCGATCGCAGCTGCGACCGCCTCGGTCATGGCGCCCTCGTCCATCTGCTGCGGAAGGAAACCCTCAATGACCGCGATTTCGGCCTCCTCCTTGTCCACCAGGTCCTGCCGATGGCCCTGGCGATACAGTTCCACCAACTCGCGGCGCGACTTCACCATGCCGCGCAGCATGCCGACGATCTCCTCTTCCGGCACGCGCTCGATGCCCTTGGGCCGCGCCGCGATGTCGATGTCCTTCAACCGGGCGAGGATCATGCGCAGAGTCGAGGTTCGAGGGGCGTTGCCGGCCTTCATCGACGTCTTGAGCTGATCGGTGAACTGCTCACGCAGGCCCATGACACCCTCCGACGAGAAAACTCCCCCTACTATATGCGAAGTGACGCGGTTGTGCTGGTCCGGAGGAAATTTCCCGGATGACGCCCAGATCGTTGCGCCGGGAAATGCCTTCCCATAATGTACCGCATATGACATTCAGCGTGGATTCCGTCGTCGAACGCCTGGGCGGGGCTGAGGCTGCGGCACGCCTGACCGGAGTCGGGACCGAGGCAGTCCGTAAATGGCGCCAGGCCGGCGCGATCCCGTCGCGCCATTGGTCAGCGGTGATCGCGGCGACTGGCCTCGCCTTGTCCGATCTGCCGGGGGGACTGGCCTTGCCGCGCACCGACCCCCCGCCACTTGAGGAAGGCTCGACGCCAACCGGGGCAACCGCAGCGTTGGTGCTGGCCGACGGCGCGGTGTTCTGGGGCCGTGGTTTTGGCGCGCACACGGCGGAACCGGCGCCCGCTGGCGAGGTCTGCTTCAACACCGGCATGACCGGCTATCAGGAGACACTGACCGATCCATCCTATGCCGGGCAGATCATCACGTTCACCTTCCCGCACATCGGCAATGTCGGCACCAACGGCGAGGACATCGAGGCCGCCTCGATCGCAGCGCGTGGTTTGGTGGTGAAGCAGGACGTGACCGAACCATCCAACTGGCGCTCACGGCAGCACCTGGATGCCTGGCTGCGCGCGCGCGGCATCGCCGGACTGGCGGGTGTCGATACACGGGCACTGACGGTCCGTGTCCGCGATGGCGGTGCGCCCAACGGAGTACTGGCGTTTCCCGCCGACGGCCGATTTGATCTGGCGGCCTTGCGCGCCCAGGCCGCAGCGTGGCCAGGCCTCGAGGGCATGGACCTCGCCCAGGAAGTGTCCTGCCGGCAGGCATACGAGTGGGACGAGACGAGGTGGGCGTGGCCTGTCGGCGTGGGACGGCAAATGATGCCGAGGCACCATGTGGTCGCCGTGGACTATGGGGCGAAGCGCAACATCCTCCGTTGCCTGGCGTCCGCGGGGTGCCGGGTTACGGTGATGCCGGCGACGGCGACCGCGGACGACATCCTGCGCCGCGAGCCCGATGGGGTGTTCCTGTCCAATGGCCCCGGCGATCCGGCGGCCACGGGCGAATATGCGGTCCCCGCGATCCGCGGCGTGCTGGATGCGGGCGTGCCGCTGTTCGGCATCTGCCTCGGCCATCAGTTGCTCGCCCTGGCGCTGGGGGCGAAGACCTACAAGATGGACCGCGGGCACCGCGGCGCAAATCAACCGGTGAAGGACCTCGCCACCGGCAAGGTGGAAATCACCAGCCAGAATCACGGATTCGCGGTGGACCCGGAGACGCTGCCGCCAACCGCGATGGTGACTCACGTGTCGCTGTTCGATGGTTCAAACGAGGGACTGAGGTGCACCGATCGACCGGCGTTTTCCGTGCAATACCATCCGGAGGCGAGTCCCGGGCCGAGCGACAGTCACTACTTGTTCGGGCGGTTCATCGCGATGATCGAGCAGCGCGCCTGACATGGAAGCGACCGGCCCGCTGCTGATTACTGCATTTCGGCACAGGATCAGCGAACCGAACATCGAGGCGGGGTTCGCGCGGTTCCGCGAACTCGCCCAACAGGACATCGACTATCAGGCTTTTAGCGATGCCGTCGCCGCCTGCCTTCGTGAGGGGCTTGTCCTTGAGCCGATCCGGCTGCCGGAAGGCGCCTTGCAGTGCCACTGGCATCTCGAACTTACGGTAAAGGGTGTCGGAGCGGCGCGAGCACTGATCGGCAGCGATTGGCATTGCCAGGAGGCAAAGCTGACGGAGCAACCTGGAGCAGATCGATCGTGCGAAACTTGACCGGGATTGCTTCGTCGCTCTGCTCCTCGCAATGACAGCAGAAAACTGAGCACTGACACATGCCCAAACGCACTGACATATCCTCGATTCTGATCATCGGCGCCGGCCCTATCGTCATCGGCCAGGCCTGCGAATTCGACTATTCCGGCGCGCAGGCGTGCAAGGCGCTGAAGCAAGAGGGCTATCGCGTCGTGCTGGTGAACTCCAACCCCGCCACCATCATGACCGATCCCGGTCTTGCTGATGCCACCTACGTCGAACCAGTCACGCCGGAGATCGTCGAGCGCATCATCATGCGCGAAAAACCCGAAGCGCTGCTGCCCACCATGGGGGGACAGACCGCGCTCAACACAGCCATGCAGCTTGCGCGCTCAGGTGCGCTGGAGCGCCACAACGTCGAGCTGATTGGGGCCCGCGCCGAGGTCATCGAGCGTGCCGAGGACCGCCTGAAGTTCCGCGACGCCATGACCGCTATCGGCATCGAATCGCCGCAATCGGCCATCGCGCATTCGCTCGAGGAGGCGCGCGCAGCACTCGCCATCACCGGTCTGCCCGCCGTCATTCGCCCGAGCTTCACGCTTGGCGGCACCGGCGGCGGCATCGCCTACAACCGCGAGGAGTTCGAGCAGATCGTTGCAGGCGGCCTGGAAGTATCGCCCACCACCGAGGTGCTGATTGAAGAGTCCGTACTGGGATGGAAGGAATTCGAGATGGAGGTGGTCCGCGACCGTGCGGACAACTGCATCATCGTCTGCTCAATCGAGAATGTCGATCCGATGGGCATCCACACCGGCGATTCCGTCACCGTCGCCCCAGCACTGACGCTGACCGACAAGGAATATCAGCGGATGCGCGACGCGTCGATCGCCTGTCTGCGCGCGATCGGCGTCGATACCGGCGGCTCAAACGTGCAGTTCGCGGTGAACCCGGCCGATGGGCGCATGGTCATCATCGAGATGAACCCACGCGTGTCCCGTTCGTCGGCCCTGGCATCGAAGGCGACCGGGTTCCCGATCGCCAAGATCGCCGCGAAGCTTGCCGTCGGTTACACGCTCGATGAACTGGCCAACGATATCACCCGCGTCACACCAGCCAGTTTTGAGCCGACCATCGACTACGTCGTGGTAAAGATACCGCGGTTCACCTTCGAGAAATTCCCCGGTACGCCAGCGCTGTTGACGACCTCGATGAAATCCGTGGGCGAGGCGATGGCGATCGGCCGCAGCTTCGCCGAGGCACTGCAAAAGGGGTTGCGCAGCATGGAGACCGGTTTTTCCGGCCTCGATGAGATCGAGCCGCCGGGCGACGGTGGACCGGACGCATACCGTGCCGCGCTTTCCGCACCGCGCCCCGACCGGTTGCTGATCGCGGCGCAGGCCTTGCGGGATGGTCTCTCGGTCGAGGACATACAGAGCGCCTGCAAGTTCGACCCTTGGTTCCTGCGTGAACTCGAACGCGTCATCGACGCGGAACGCACGATCGCGGCGTCCGGCCTGCCGCATGATGCCGGCGCGCTCCGACGCATCAAGGCGCTTGGCTTCTCCGACCGGCATCTGGCGCAGCTCACCGGACGTCGCGAAACTGAAATCGCTGCGCTCCGCGACCGCCTCGGCGTGCACCCGGTATACAAACGTATCGACACTTGCGCCGCCGAGTTCGCCTCCGCCACGCCTTACATGTATTCCACCTACGAAGGCGGCTACGGCATGCCGGTCTGCGAGGCAGATCCCACGGAACGCGAGAAAATAATCATTCTCGGCGGCGGCCCCAACCGCATCGGCCAGGGCATCGAGTTCGACTATTGCTGCGTCCACGCCGCGTACGCGCTGAAAGATGCCGGTTTCGAGACCATCATGGTCAACTGCAATCCGGAAACCGTCAGCACCGATTACGACACCTCCGATCGGCTCTACTTCGAGCCGCTGACGGCCGAGGATGTCATCGCCCTGATACGTCGCGAAGAAAGCCGTGGCACGCTACTCGGCTGCATCGTGCAGTACGGCGGGCAAACTCCGCTGAAGCTTTCTCAGGCACTGGCACGGGAGAAGATTCCGATCCTCGGCACCAGTGCCGATGCAATCGACATTGCTGAAGACCGCGAACGCTTCCAGCTTCTGCTGCACCGTCTGGGTCTTCGTCAGCCGGAGAACGGCACCGCCCGTTCCGCGGAGGAAGCCGAAGCGATTGCCGACCGCATCGGCTATCCTGTGGTGATCCGCCCGAGCTACGTACTCGGTGGCCGCGCCATGGAAATCGTATATGACCGCGCCGGCCTGCATCGCTATATGCGCGAAGCTGTGCGCGTCTCCGGCGATAATCCGGTGCTGATCGACCGCTACCTGAATGACGCGATCGAGGTCGACGTTGACTGCATTGCGGACAACGAGACCGTCTACGTCGCCGGCGTCATGGAACACATCGAGGAGGCTGGCATCCACTCCGGCGACAGTGCCTGCTCACTGCCGCCCTACACGCTGGCACCCGCCACCGTCACCGAGCTGAAGGCCGAGACCGAGGCCATGGCCAAGGCGCTCGGCGTCGTCGGCCTGATGAACGTGCAATACGCGATCAAGGACGATGTGATATTCGTCCTGGAGGTCAATCCGCGCGCCTCGCGGACCGTGCCGTTCGTCGCCAAGGCGACAGGTGTCGCGGTGGCCAAGATCGGCGCCCGCGTCATGGCTGGCGCCCGGCTTGCCGACTTCCAGCTCGACGATCTCGGCGTGGCGCCACACGTCGCGGTGAAAGAGGCGGTGTTCCCGTTCGCCCGCTTCCCCAACGTTGATACGATCCTCGGGCCCGAAATGAAGTCGACCGGCGAGGTGATGGGCCTCGATTCCAGTTTCGAGCGCGCCTTCGCGAAATCGCAACTCGGAGCTGGGGTGATACTGCCCGCCGCCGGCACGGTGTTCCTCTCGATCAAGGACGCCGACAAGCGGGGCCTGCCGTCGCTGGCACGCCGCCTCACCGAAATGGGCTTTGCCATCATGGCCACCCGAGGCACCGCTGCGCGGATCAGGGATGCCGGCCTACCGGTCTCTGTCGTCAACAAGGTCCTTGAGGGGCGCCCGCACTGCGTCGATGCAATTCGTTCCGGCGATGTGCAACTTGTGATCAATACCGCGTCCACGCCGCAATCCATCGCTGACAGCTTCGCGATCCGCCGCAGCGCACTCACCCATGGCGTCCCCCACTACACGACAATGGCCGGCGCCCGCGCCGCGGTCCACGCCATCGCGGCGTTGAAGTCGGGAGCGCTTGAAGTCGCGCCGCTCCAGTCCTATTTTCGCGGATCGTTCTGAAACCGTCGTCGCGGCCAAGCGCGGGCCTGTCGCGGCGCTTGTGTTTGGCCGCAAGACGGCTTCCCATTGCGTTCAGACCATCAAAGGACGGAGTGACGTGCAGAAGTTCCCCATGACCGCCCCCGGACTACAGCGGTTGAATGACGAGCTTCGCCAGCTCAAGTCGTCGGAGCGTCCGGCGATCATTCGCCAGATTGCCGAGGCGCGCACGCACGGCGACCTCTCGGAAAACGCCGAATACCACGCCGCCCGAGAACGTCAGTCCTTCATCGAGGGCCGGATTGCCGAGCTCGAGGAAATCGTTGCCTCAGCCGAGGTGATCGATCCGTCCGCGCTGTCCGGCGAGCACATCATGTTCGGCGCGCATGTCCGGCTGGTGGAGGAGGAGACCGAAAAGGAATCCAGCTACCAGATCGTCGGTGTGTATGAGGCCGACATCAAGGGCGGCCGGCTGTCGATCTCCTCGCCGCTGGCCAAGGCGCTGATCGGCAAGAAGGTCGGAGATGCTGTTTCGGTGCCGGCACCGGGTGGCGATCGGTCATACGAGATTCTCGGCATCAAGTTCGTCTGACGTGCTGCGCTTCGCCGACGTGACGGCGGCCGCCGAGCGGATCGTCGGCCGGGTGTTGCGCACGCCGGCGCTGCCGAGTGAAGCGGTGTCCCGGGCGACCGGCGCCGAAGTCGTGCTCAAGCTTGAAAATCTACAGGTCACCGGCGCGTTCAAGGAGCGCGGCGCAGCCAACCGCATGGCCTTGTTGACCGACGTGGAGCGCGAGCGCGGCGTCATTGCGATGTCGGCAGGTAACCACGCGCAGGCCGTGGCGCGGCACGCCCGCCTCAGCAATGTCGGCGCCACCATCGTCATGCCGAAATTCACACCGGCAACAAAGGTGACGCGCACAGCGTCGTGGGGTGCGAATGTCGTGCTGCATGGTGAGACGCTCGCGGATGCTGCCGCGCATGCCGAGGCACTGGCCGCAGAACGAGGCCTCGTGTTCGTACATCCGTACAACGACGTCGACGTGATGGCTGGGCAAGGCACAGTGGCGATTGAGCTGCTTCAGGACATACCGGATCTCGATGCGCTCGTGATTCCGGTCGGCGGCGGTGGATTGCTGGCTGGATGCGTTACCGCGGCGAGAGCGATGAAGCCGGACATCGCAGTGTACGGTGTCGAAGTCGCAGCGTATTCGGCGATGGCGCAGCGGCTGGCCGGTGAAACGGTCTCGGTCGGCGGCCCGACTATCGCAGAGGGCATCGCGGTGCGCGATGTGGGTGAGCTGCCGCTCACCATCATGCGCGAGCTGGGCGTGGAGGTTCTGGTAGTGCCGGAACACACGATCGAGGAGGCAATCGGACTGCTGGTGGAAGGCGCCAAGGTGGTCGCGGAAGGCGCCGGTGCCGCGGGCGTTGCGGCGCTGTTGGCCTACACGGAGCACTTCCGTGACAAGCGGGTTGGCGTGGCGATCACCGGCGGCAACATCGACGCGCGCATCCTGTCGAATGTGCTGTTGCGCAATCTGCTGCGCGACGGCAGGCTGCTGCGACTGCATCTGCAGATTCCCGATCGCCCTGGCGTGCTCGCCGACATCGCCGGCAAGATCGGTGGCACAGGCGGCAACATCATCGAGGTCTCGCACCAACGACTATTCGCTGCATCGTCGGTGCAGGCGGCGGAGCTGGAAGTGATGGTTGAGGCACGCGATTCGGCGCACGCCGATACGATACTGGAGGCGCTGGAGCAGACCTATGTGGTGCGGCGGATCTGACAGCGCAGGCTGATCCTGCTCTAATGCCGCCGGAGCGATAGAATGCTGCGACTGTCCGTCCTTGACCAATCGACCGTGGTGACCGGCCGCGCGCCGGACACCTCAATCCGCGAGAGCCTGGCGCTGGCAAAGCATTGCGAGGCACTTGGCTACACGCGCTACTGGTGCGCTGAGCACCACAACTCGGCAAGCCAGGCTGGCACTGCGCCGGAGATCCTGATCAGCGCCATCGCCGCTACCACCACGCGCATCCGCGTCGGCTCCGCCGGGGTCATGCTGCCGCACTACTCCAGTCTGAAGGTGGCCGAGCAGTTCCGCGTGCTGGAGGCGATCGCACCCGGGCGGATCGATCTCGGTCTGGGCCGTGCGCCAGGCTCCGACGGACGCACGGCATTCGCGCTCAATCCGTTGGCGGAGACGGCGGCGGATCACTTTCCGGCGCAGGTGCGGGACCTGTTGGCGTGGCTCGCCGGCGAGACGCTGGTCGAAGGCCATCCGTTCCGCGACATCATCGCCCAGCCGGGCGGACCAACCATGCCCGAGGTGTGGATGCTCGGCAGTTCGGACTATGGCCCGCAGGTCGCGGCGTATTTCGGCATACCGTTCTGCTTTGCGCACTTCATCACCGACGGCCGTGGTGTCGAACAGGCAATGGCGCTGTACCGGCAGAATTACCGCCCGAGCGAGCGCTTCCCAAAGCCTTATGGCGCGCTGTGTGTCTGGGCAATGGCGACGGAGACCGAGGCGGAAGCGGCGCGGTTGTTCAGCTCGCGTGAGATGTGGCGGCTCGGCCGCGACCGTGGCGTGTTCGCTGCACTGCCATCGCCCGAGGAAGCCGCGGCGTACACGTACTCCGAGGCAGAGATGATGCGCATCGAACGCCTGCGTTCCCGCGCGATCTACGGCACACCCGCGGTGGTGGCGGACAAGCTGCGCGCGCTGGCAGCGGACCATGGCGTGGAAGAAATCGCCATTCTCACCACGCTGCACGACCCGCAGGCACGGCAGCGTTCCTACACGCTGTTGGCGCAGGAGTTCGGTCTGACCGCGCAGATACCGCTCGCCGCGGATTAGAGGAGAAATCGCATGCCACAGTTTCTGGTGATTATCCACGACGGAACCGACGCACAGGCTCCGGCGCGCCGTCAGGCTACGCGAACCGCGCATCTCGATGGCCTGAAGGACCATGTCACCAGTGGCAAGCTGGTGTTCGGCGGACGGATCTTCGACGACTCACAACAGCCGGTGGGTTCGTTCCTGATGGTGGATTGCGAGGATCGCGCCGATCTGGATGCGATGATCGCCAATGATCCCTATACCAAGGGCAACGTCTGGCAGCGCGTAGAGGTAAAGCCGGTGCAGCTCGTGGTACGGGACGGCAAGATCACGCCATAGGTCTATCGCCGCCAGGGATCACGCCGGACCGCTGTTCCCGCGCGCCAGACCTGATAGCGAAATGCCAGCCAGGCGATCAGCCCGGCCGCCACGACCACCGGGATCAGGATCAGCGCGAACCACAGGGCAAGCGCGGCCACCGCAAGGGCGCCAGCGGCTGCCGCAATGACGATCGCCCAGGCAAAGATGCGGGCTGCCACTGGCGGACGGCGTGTCCGGAAGCTCCCATCAGGCAACAGGTCAAGTTCGGGGGGAGTGCGGTCGCTCATGGCCGCGATAGTTGGCGCGCCCGCGTCACTGGTTCAAGGTGCGTCGGTCGGAGCACGGGGAGGTAACTTGTGAAAGTCGGACTGTTCCTCAACACGCAATTTCAGCCTGGCCAGAATGTGGCGGCACATGTGCCGGATCTTGTCGCGCAGACACGCGCCGCGCGGGATGCTGGCTTCGCCTCGCTGTGGTTCCCGCACCACTACCTGACCGGCCCGCTGCAGATGCTGCAGATCGTGCCAATGATGGCGTATCTGGCGCAGCACGCCGAGGGTATGCAGATCGGCCCCAACATCCTGATCCTGCCGCTGCTCAATCCGGTGCATGTCGCGGAGGAATCGGCAACGCTCGATTTGCTTACTGGCGGCAACTACGTGCTGGGCGTCGGGCTCGGCTACCGCGCAGGCGAATTCACCGCGTTCAACATGTCGCTGAAGGAACGCGCGCCGCGGCTGGAGGAAAGTATCGCGCTGATCCGCCGCCTGTGGACCGGCGAGAAGGTGACGCACAAGGGTCGCTTCTATGAGGTGAACGATCATGCGATCGGCCTGAAGCCTACGCGCAATGGTGGACCGCCGATCTGGATTGCCGGTAGCGCGGATGCAGCCATTCAACGTGCGGCACGGCTCGGCGATGCGTGGATGATCGTTCCAAGCACACCGCTGGACGAACTGGCCGCGCAGATGCGCATGTACCGCGCGGCTTTGGGTACCCGTGCGCCAGACTGCTTCCCGATGGTGCGTGAATGCTATGTCGGGGCCAACCACAAGACTGCGGTCGAGGAGTGCCGCGCCGCGCTGCAATACAAGTACGATGCGTATGCCTCCTGGGGCCTGTCCTCGCGCAAGCAGCCGACATTCGAGGAGCTTGCACGCAACCGCTTCATCATCGGCGATGCGGCGTTCGTGAAGGAAGAAATTGCGCGCTACCGCGAGGCTCTCGGCGTCGACCACTTCATGATGCGCTGCCACTGGCCCGGGCTGGAATTCGAAAAGGCTCTCGGCAGCATCAGGCGATTGGGCGAGATCTTCGCGTGACCGGCCATCGCCGGTGCGTCAGTGTCGGAAGTGCCGCATGCCCGCGAACACCATCGCGATGCCGGCAGCATCCGCGGCTGCGATCACCTCCTTGTCGCGCACTGACCCACCAGGCTGAATGACCGCCGTCGCACCAGCGGCGACCGCCTCCTCCAGTCCATCGGCGAATGGGAAGAACGCGTCCGATGCCACCACACTGCCCCGCGTCAACGGCGCGTCGAGCCCGGCTGCCTTCGCAGCGGCCTCGCTCTTCCATGCGCCGATGCGAGCGCTGTCCACGCGACTCGGCTGACCCGCACCAATGCCCACGGTCGCACCGTCCTTGGCATAGACGATGGCGTTCGACTTCACGTGCTTGCAGACACGGAACGCGAACAACAGGTCAGAGATCTCCGTTTCGGCAGGCGCGCGCTGAGTCACCACGCGAAGGTCCCCACGTCCGACCCGGCCATTGTCCCGTGTCTGCGCCAGGTAACCGCCGGAGAGGCTGCGGAACGTCAGGCCGGACACCGATGGATCAGGCAAACCGCCAGTCAGCAACAGGCGCAAATTGCGCTTGCGCGCGAGCAGTTCCTTGGCTGCGCCGTCGGCATCGGGCGCTATGATCACTTCCGTCAGGATCGCCGCGATCTTCTCGGCCGCGGCAAGGTCGAGCCGGCGGTTCACCGCGACGATGCCGCCGAACGGCGATACCGGATCGCACAGGAATGCCTTGTCCCACGCCTCGGCCAATGTCGCGGCACTCGCCACACCGCACGGATTGGCGTGCTTGATGATCGCCACCGTCGGCGCGTCGAACTCCGCAACGCACTCGAACGCCGCATCGGTGTCGTTCAGATTGTTGTAGGAGAGTTCCTTTCCCTGCACCTGCACCGCGGTCGCAACACCACGCCGTTCGCCGCTGACGTAGAACGCGGCTGACTGATGCGGGTTCTCGCCATAGCGCAGCGTCTGACGCAGCGTTCCGGCAATCGCCACCCTTCGCGGGAATTGCTCGCCACGCCGCTCGGCAAACCATGCCGCAATTGCCGCGTCGTAGGTTGCCGTTCGAGCGTACGCCTCGCCGGCGAGACGGCGGCGCAGCGCGAACGTGGTGCCGCCATGTCCCGCCAACTCATCGAGCACAGCCGTGTATTGGTCTGGCTCGATCAGCACAGTGACGAATTCGTGGTTCTTGGCCGCCGCTCGGATCAATGCCGGCCCACCAATGTCGATGTTCTCGATGCACGCATCGTCTGATGCACCCTGCGCCACCGTCGCCTCGAACGGATACAGGTTCACTGCAACCAGATCGATCGGCGCGATGCCATGCGCCGCCATCTGCGCCAAATGGTCAGCCAGATCGCGTCGGCCGAGAATGCCACCATGAATCTGCGGCACCAGCGTCTTCACGCGCCCGTCCAGTATCTCTGGAAAGCCAGAATGTTCTGACACTTCCTTCACTGACACGCCGGACTCGCGCAGTGTCTTGGCAGACCCGCCAGTGGAGAGGATCTCCACGCCATTTGCCGCGAGCGCCTGTGCGAACGGCACCAGCCCGGCCTTATCGGAGACCGAAATCAGCGCACGGCGGATGGGGACGATGTCGGTCATGCGCGGGGGATTAGACCTACAACCCCAGCAGGTCCAGCGTTCGCGCGAGCACCTTCGCTTCGTCGTAGTGTTTCACTGCACGCTCGCGACCTGCCGCGCCCATCCTCGCACGCAGCGCATTATCGACCACCAACCGAGCCAAGGCCGCCGCAAGCGCCGATGAATCACCTGCTGGCACCAGCAGCCCCGTCGCTTCCGGCACCACCTGCTCCGCCGGACCGCGCACGTTCGTGGCGACAACAGGAAGACCGGTGAGCATGGCCTCGATCACCGACATCGGCAGCCCCTCGAATCGGCTAGGGAGCACGAAGATATCAGCCGCCGCCATCAGGTCCGGCACGTCGTCCCGATAGCCCAGCAGGCGAAGGCGCGCACCTAGGCCGGCATTTCGCATCAGCGCGGCCATGTCGGGACCTCGATCGGAGGTCAGCCGCTCGCCCGCGACCCATAACATCGCACCTGGCACCGCCTGCATTGCAGCCGCCAGTTCGGGATAGCCCTTGTGCCAGACCAGCCGCGACACCGCGAGCACCACCACCGCTTCTTCCGGCACACCAAGCCCCGCACGGACCCGCTTGCGAACGGCGGTATCGGGTTTGAAGCGCGCGGAGTCTCGACCGTTGCCGATCGCCATGGCGCCGCGATGGATGTGCAATCGCCGCGCATCGTGTGCTTCCGCCTCACTGACCGTCAGAAACGTGTCGGTGACCCGTGCGGCCAGCCACTCCATAGCGAAGCCTACAGCGGCGCGCGGCCAGGAGCCCGGGAAATTGAACCAGAAACCGTGCCCGGTGTAGGCAATGCGTGGCACACCAGCCCACCACCCCGCCATCCGCGCAAGGAAGCCGCTGATCGGCATGTGCGCATGCACCAGCTCCGGCCGTTCCGCGCGAAACAGCCGCACCAGGGCTCGGAACGCCTTCCAATGTGCCAGCAGCGAGACGCTGCGCTCCAGTTTCAGGGACTCGATCCGGAAGCCTTCGGCGCGTGGCCCATCCAGAAACGGACCTTCGGCACAAACGCCTATCACCTCATGTCCGCGCGCCCGAATCGCGCGCATGAGCGGCAGCAGGAACTGCATCAGCGAGAAGTCGACGTTGGTAACCTCGATGATCTTCAACCGACCTTGCTGATCGCCCATTTCACCTGCTGTGGGCCATCGGCATAGCCGGTGAGCACGACCTGCTCGCTGCGGCGAGGTTCGTGGCCGCCGAGGTAAATGCTCTCCTCGAGACTCATTCGCGCACCGTCGGCGCGAAGTCGCCAACCGCCGCCCGAGCGCAACCGAAGCAGCACCGCCTCGCCATCCTGCTGCAGATTAACGTTTACGTCCGGATGCAGATGAAAGCGCAGCGTGAAAGGCTGCGGCGTCGGCGCTTCCACGACGTCCTCGCCGCGCACATCCTCACCGCTCTCCGCCACGTAGAGGCGGCGGCGATGCACCGCGCCGAACAACTTGCGCCAGCCGTCGTGGCTGGCCTCAAGCCAGTGGGCGCCATTGGCTTCCTGGCGCTGTGCCTCCACCACCACCGGACGACGGCCAAGACCATCGGGCTTCAGTTCGGACGAACTGACATCGGCGATGACCAGGGTGGAGTGGGCCGCCGTCGCTCGGGTGGCGTCCTGCCATTCCAGGCTTCCCCCGGGCATGGCGCCGCAATTCACGATCATGCGGTCGCGGCCGATCGAGAGCTCCATCGACAGCGTGCCGGCGTGGGCGTAGCGATCCACGCCCGGCGGCGGCGGCGCACCGCAGTCGACGATCAGCAGGCTGCGGCCGGCCTGGAGTCGCTGGAAACCACCGTCCGTCAACGCGTAAGGGCCGCGGCCACTGCGTCCTGCCTGTGTCAGCGCGATGTCGATCAGGCCGCTGCTCTCCTCCTTGCTGCCGTTGAAAAGCGCGAGGCTGCCATCGCCGTGGCGCATCACCCGGAGCGCCGGCGCCATTCGCTCGATCGCACTGGTGAGAACCGGTGGCGGCTGGGTTTGCGCCGCCTGCAGCAAAGCGCGGATCTCGGTCAGGTCCTGCAAGGCGGCAAGCTGAGCGGCGGGGCTGCGCTCGACATGGCAGCCATCCGGCAGCACCTGCCGGACGATTTCCTGCGGCAGGAAGCGCAGCGCACGCGTCAGGAAGCCTGCATGCTCCGGCAGCGCGACGGCCGCGGCGATCAACCCCTTCAGCGCGGTCAGCGCCCTTGCATCGAGCTCCTCGGCAGGCAAAGCCGCCGACAGGCTGCGGGCATCGGACACCAGCCGGCCCATCAATCTCTGGCGGAATACATCGTCCGCTGAGGCGGCAAAGAAATCGTAGTGCCCGAGCCAGGCGGCAATACGTGCGCCGGCAACGTCTGGGCGATGCGCAACCTCCTGGCTCTGGTTCGGCGGCGAGTTGATCCAATCGGCAACCAGCGCTCGGGCGCGCAGTCTGGCCGCATCGGTTCCGAGAGCCCGGAGATCACGCAGCCAGGTGAAACTGTGCGCCGAGGCATCCAGCAGGGGGCAATCGGACGCCTCTCCCCACGCGCCGGGCTGCAAAAGGCGCACGCCGCCGCCGAATTCGAGTTCGCCGCGCAACAGCCTTGCGCCACGGCCAGGGTCGCCCGGCCAGGGATCCCGCACCGGCAAGGCCGGAGCATCCGGCACGCGGCCCATGCGGAAGCTCGGCAGACGCGCGATCGCGCGGCGTGCATCGCGCAACCACCGTCGCGGGTCGGACGCACTCATTCAGCAGGGCCCTCACCACGCAATGCAGCGATCGCCGCCGCGTAGTCGTCCGCGCCGAACACCGCGGTGCCGGCGACCAGCGTGTCGGCACCGGCGTCGATCACACGCGGGGCCGTCTCGGGTGTGACGCCGCCGTCGACCGATAACGCGATCGAGCGGCCAGAGGCGTCGATCATCCGGCGCAATGCCGCGATCTTTGGCAATTGCGATGGCAGGAATTCCTGCCCACCGAATCCGGGATTGACGGTCATCACGAGGATGATGTCGACGAGATCGAGCACCCACGCAACGCTTTCCGTTGGTGTTGCGGGGTTCAATACGACACCGGCACGTTTTCCATGCGACCGGATGAGCTGCAGCGTCCGATGCAGATGCGGCCCTGCCTCCGGGTGTACGATCAGGTGGTCGGCACCGGCATCGGCGAAAGCCGGAATGTAGGGATCGACGGGCGAGATCATCAGGTGAACGTCGAACGGCAGCGTGGTCAGCGGGCGCAGGCTGCTTAGGATCGGTGGACCAAAGCTGATGTTCGGTACGAAATGACCGTCCATGATGTCGAGATGCAGCCAATCGGCCCCCGCCGCTTCGACCGCTGCCACTTCGTCTCGCAAACGAGCGAAATCAGCAGCGAGAATACTTGGCGCGACGGTGACTCGGGCAGGTCGCGATGCAGGCATGACCCCGATGTAGACAGGCAGGTTGGTGGAACACAAGCGGCGCGATCAGGTCTTGATCAGTCGTGCCACGAAGAAACCGTCCATGCCGCCATGCTCGGGCCACATGCTGGGCAGCGTACGGAGGAAGCCGTCCGGTGTAAGCGCCTTCGGTAACGCAGGAAGTTCCGCTGGCGCGAGCGGGTCGCGCCGCAGATCGCCGCGTGCCACCGCAGCCGCGACGCGGGGCACGCCCTCCTCCGGCTGTAGCGAACACACCGAGTAGATCAGCCGACCGCCCTCGCGCAGCAGAGATGCAGCGGCCTGCAGCAACCGGTCTTGCGTCTCCGCCAGCGCCCGGACGTCACGCGGCCGCTTCAGGTGCGGCACGTCGGGATGCCGCCGGATCGTACCGGTGGCGCTACACGGCGCATCCAGCAACACAGCGTCAAATTGCCCGCCACGAGCCCACGCGTTGGCGTCCGCCTGCACGAGTTCGACCTCAAGTCGCCAATGCCGCAGGTTGTCCCGTAGGCGCGCCAGACGCGCGGTGTCACGCTCGACCGCTATCACCGACGCGCCCGCAGCGGCAAGCTGGGCGGTCTTGCCGCCGGGAGCGGCGCAGAGATCAACTATGCGTTCGCCGGGCAATGGCGCGAGCAGTTTGGCCGGCAGGGCGGCAGCGGCGTCCTGCACCCAGAAATCGCCGATGTCGAAACCGGGCAGCTCCGCGACACGGGTGCCTGCGGGAAACCGCAGTGACCCGGTGGGTAGCCTGACACCGCCTGGCAACCGGGCTCCCGGCTTGAGGGTCAGGTCAAGCGGCGCCTCGTGCTGATGGGCCAGGGCGATCTCGCGCGCGTTGTCTCCCCACGAGGTCCATAGCCACTCCGGCGTATCCAGACGCGGCCCGTCGAGGTCTGAGAGTGCCGCAACGCCGCCGTCGGCCACGCGGCGGAGCACCGCGTTGATCAGCCCTGCGAACGGCGCCAGCCCGAGGGTGCGCGCCAGGCCAACCGCCGTCGCCACGGCCGCATGGTGTGGCGTATCCAGCAGCAGCAATCCGGCAGCGCCGAGACGCAGCACATGGCGCACCGGGTCGGGTGGCACCTTGCGGAGGAAAGGCTCCAACACCGCATCCAACGTTCCCATCCGCCGCAGCACAGCGGCCGCGAGGCGATGCCCGGCCGCACGGTCGCGCAGGTCGGTGGCGGGAAGCGCGTCCAAGGCCTCCTCGAGTGGCCGGCGCCGATCCAGCACCGCGGTCAACAGGTCGAACGCAGCCTCCCGCGTCGGATCGGCCATCAGCGCGCGGTCGAGCGGCAGGCGAGCTGACGACCGTGCAGTCGGCAGCGCGCCAGCACCTCATCGGTCAGCGAGTATACCGTGCCGGTCCAGCCCTGGGTCACACGATGCAACACTACGTAGCCGTAGTCGGTTGTCGCGAACGCGCGGCGGACCCTCACTCCGTCGATGACGATGCCAGGATTGACCGGCTGAGAAATGGTGTCATGGACGTCGCCTCCCTCGCCAACGATGAGCTGTGCGGGACGTGGCGGTTCGAACTCGTAGCTCGTGAAGTCATGGACGTGCCCCGAAAGCACCATATCCAGTCCCGCCGGCACGAGGTCGCGAATGGCCGCCTGCTCGGTTGCGTTCAGTGTGCTGCCAGGCTTGGCATCGTAACCCTGCAACAGTGCCCAGATCGGCCGGTGGGTAAGCAACCAGGAATGCGCTGGAACATCGACGAGCGCCGACCTCAACTGATCGCGATAGATGGGCATCTTTGCGGGATCGGCGTTCCGGTCATCGGCGTCGGAGCCATCGAACAGCACCAGGCTCAGCGAACCGATGCGCAAGGCGTAGGGCGGCGTGGTGTCCATGCATCTGTCGGTGCTCGGATGCGGATCGAGCAGACGGAACCAGCCATGGCCGCCACGGCTGCATATTTCGTGGTTGCCGCGCACCATGACCCACGGCGCCGAGGCAAGCAGCGGCGCGGCGGGATTGAAGAAGTCCTTCTGCCAGACGGCCCAATTGTCGCCATAGGGGCTGCCGGCGCAGCCCGGCTTGGTATCGGGGCAGGCAGTTTCGCGGTAATAATAATCGCCGACGTGGATCACCAGGTCCGGGCGGCGCGCCGCCGCCAACCGGGCCACGGTCGCGAACGGCCATTTCACCGGGTCGTTGCAGTCCTGCGTGAAGTTGCCCTCCAACCGGCAGCCGGTGTCGCCGATCACCACGATCCGCTTGATGTCGCTCGGCAGCGCAGGAGCCGCCAGCCCATCCACCGTGATGACGCGGGACGAGGCCGCGGCATGGGCGATGCAGGTCTGCACCGGGTAATCCCCATCCGCCTTGCCGCGCCTGTCGCTGGTCAGCGCGGTTCCGTCGGCGACGACCTTCGGGCAGTCCATGCCCGACGCGATGACCGAACGCACGTCGAGTCCGCCGTCGCTTGCCATCTCGACCCAAGGACCGGGCAGATCGGCCGCCCGTGCGGTCGCACCAGCCAGCAGCATCAGGAGGATGGCGGGCCAGCCGAGTAGGGACTGCACGGGCCTTTCCCCGGTTCAGGCGCCCTGCGCCGCCTTCTCCTTTTCTGCCATGCGCTGCTTGAGCTGCTCCGGGGTCAGACGGACGATGTCCTCGTTCTGATGGGCGTAGAGGTCGTATGTGTCCGTCTCCAGTTCCTCCAGCGCGATCCGGCCGGCGAGCACATCCGCCTTCCAGACATCCTGCGCAGGCTGGCGGCCGTGGAACTCCGGCATCACCTCGCGGGCGAACAGCTCCAGGCTGTCGCAGATCGCCTGATGGCTGGTGCGACCAGCCTGATTGAGCAGGATCACCTGATCGACATGGGCCTCCTCGAACTGGCGCAGCCGGCGGCGGATGGTTTCCGGCGAACCGATCAGGCCGTTGCGCAACGCCTGCTTCGCCTTGTCGGTCTGCCGCCAGTCCTGGTACTCGCGCCAGAGATTGCCGGTGCCCGGAGCATCGATCCCCTTCCGGCCATAATAACCCAGCGCGAAGATGAAGAACGTCCAACCCGATGCCGCCTCGATCGCCTCCTCGTCCGTCGGCGCACACATGAAGCCGTTGACGATCGCGATGTTCGGATTGGTCGCATAGTCAGCGAGCCGGTTGGGACGATGCAGCAGGTTGTTATAATAGCGGTGCACCCAGGCACGCGCCGCCTCGGGCGAGACGAAACTGAAGCCGAGCGCGCCCATCCCCCACCGTCCTGCATCGCCGATCGTACGGATGTTCGAGCAGGCGACCCAGAGTGGCGGGTGCGGCTTCTGCAGCGGCTTCGGGATCACGTTGCGGGCGGGAAAATCGTAGTATTGGCCGTGGAATTCCCAGTTGTCGCGCGTGAACATCGGGATGATGGCGCGCACGGCTTCCTCCCAGCGGTCGCGCTTGTCGCGCACCCGCACGCCGAACGGATGTAGCTCCGCCGGCCCCGCCGCCTCGCCCATGCCGAGATCGACGCGGCCGCCGGACAGCAGATCGAGTGTGGCTACCTTCTCAGCCACTCGCTGCGGCTGGTTGGTGGTGAGCTGGATCACGCCGTGGCCGAGTCGGATGTTCTTGGTGCGTTGGCTCGCCGCGCCGAGGAATACTTCAGGCGCCGATGAGTGGGAGTACTCCTCGAGGAAGTGATGCTCCACCACCCACGCGTAATCATAGCCGAGCTGATCGGCGAACTGAAATTGATCGAGCGACTGCTGCAGCAGATCGTGCTCGCTTGTCGTCGTCCAGGGGCGCGGCAACTGGTGCTCGTAGAACACGCCGAATTTCATGGATCGCTTCCTTGGTTGGTCAGATCGGCACGGTCAGTGCGTCGTATTCATACAGCCAGTCATAGCGCGCGCCCATGGCGCGTGGCGCGAACTCGCGTGCCATGAACGCCTGGGCCTGCACCCGGTCCGCGAGCTGAGGATTATGATAGCGCGACACGTTCTCCAGCGAACCCAGCACGATACGCGATGTCCGATCGAGCCGCGCAGCTTCGTAGCGGCTTAAGGCCTCGCGGATGTCGTAGGCATCGAGGCAGCGCGCCAGCACCATGCCGTCCTCGATCGCCATGTTGGCGCCCTGCGCCAGGAAGGGCAGTGTCGGATGACAGGCGTCGCCAAGCAGGCTGACACGCCCGACCGACCAACGTTCGAGCGGTGCGCGCCCGAGCATGGCCCACTTGTACGGGACGTCGATCGCGTCGACGATTGCCAGCACATCCGCATGCCACGCCTCGAAATCCCGACGACATTCCTCGACCGTTCCCGCCTCAGACCAGCTTTCGATCAGCCAATCATCCCGCTGGATCGCGGTGACAAAGTTCAGCAGCTCACCGCGCCGCAGCGGGTAGGTGACGACATGGCCGTGGGGGCCGATCCAGGTCATGCCGTATTGCTGGCGGAGCCGCGGCGGCAGCCGTTCCATCGGCACGACGCCACGCCAGGCCATGAAGCCGGTAAACGTGGCATGCCCGTCCCCGAATAACCGTGACCGGATATTCGAGTGCACACCATCGGCGCCGATCAACGCATCGCCGCTCACGCGCTCACCGTTCTCTAAACACAACGTCACGCCGTCTGCCGTCTGCTCGAAGCCCTTGCAGCGCGCACCGACACGCACAGCGTCGGGCGCGCGCTCGGCGAGTGCCTGCACCAGGACGGCATGAAAGTCCCCGCGATGCACCAACCAATAGGGCGAGCCGTAGCGCGCCTCGGCGTTGGCGCCGAGATCTTGCACACGCCAGGCCTGGCCGGTGTTGAACAGCCGCATCTCCTTCACGGTCGGCACCGAGGAAATGGCCTGCATCGCGGGCAACAGGCCGAGTTCGCGCAACACGCGCGAGCCATTTGGCGAGATCTGCACGCCGGCACCGAGTTCGCGCAGCTCGGCGGCCTGCTCGTACAGCGCAACGTCGAAGCCGCGCTGCAACAACGCCAGCGCGGCGACGATGCCGCCGATGCCGGCACCGGCGATCAGGATGCGTGGCTTGCCCAAGTCCCCTCCTCTGTGCGATGCCGCGATCTGAACCGGGAACGTCGGCCGGACGCAAGCGGGAGGATCCAATGCTCGATCAACCACAGACCCAGGGCCGCGCGAAGCTGCTGGCCGAGTTGCCTCTGCGGCTCCATCACCATGCCTATGCAGTGAAGGACCAGGAGTCCAACCGCCACTTCATCGAGGACATCCTGGGCATTCCGCTGGTCGCCACCTGGTGCGAACGCGTGTTCCGCCCCGAGGTCGGCCGCGAGGTGGACTACTGCCACACCTTTTTCGAGATGGCGGACGGCGGCGCGCTGGCGTTCTTCCAGTTCGCAGACGAGGAAGCATGGGAGAAGAACCGCGCCATCCTGCAGGAGGTCGGCGGATCCTGGCATGTCGCCTTCAAGGTGACGCAGGGAGCCTTCGATGAGCTGATGCAGCGCGTCACCGCGGCAGGGGTGCCGGTGCGCAAAATCGATCATGGGTTCTGCGTGTCGATGTACCTGAAGACCCCCGATGGCCTGCGACTGGAATTTACCGTGGATGCGCCGGATGCCGAGCAGATCGCGGCGATGCGCCGGCAGGATGCGCACTCAGAGTTGGCGCGCTGGCTCGCCGGTGACCGACGCGTCAACAACGACGATCGGCCGCACTGACCACGATTACATCACCTGATCGCTCAGCCCCGCTGCCTGCTTCACGAAACGGAGCGGCGTGTCGAAATCGAAATTCATGTAGACCGCGTTCAGATGCGCATAAGGCGGCGACTGAGCGAATAGTTCGAACGTCAGCCGATGCCCGGCATAGTCGGAGTTCAGCAGATCACGGGCGAACGCGAGCAGGCGGCGACGATCCTCCGCGCTCCATGCCTCGTTCACCGTGTAGAACTTCTCCAGCCACGGCCTGGTTTCCGGATCGACGAACGCGGCGAAGTCCGGCGTGACGCAGATCTGGCCGCCACAAAGCTCTCGCGCGAGATGCATCATTGCCGGCAGCTTCGTGCAGGCGTGCACCCGCCCGGTGAACAGCAGCGACTGGTTCGGCATCAGCAGTCCGGCCGGACTTGGCTGCGCAGTGGCGATCGCGGCGGTCAGATGCGCGTTGATCCCCTCGCGATAGCAGGCGAGCTCGGCCAGCTTCTCGCGCACCGCCTGCTGCTTGTCCAAGCCCGTCTGTCGCGCATTGAACAATGCAGCGCCAATCAGCATATCGGCGAGATACAGGATGCGTTGAGTGTAGGGGAACGCCGAGTAGCGATGCAGCGTCGCACGGATAAAGGTCGCGGCGCGCGTGTGTCGATAGAACAGCACATTTTCCCACGGCACCAGCACGTCGTCGAACACGATGAGCGTATCTACCTCGTCGAACCGGTTTGACAGCGGATAGTCTTCGGTTGGGGCGCGGCCAGCGAAACCAGTGCGGCAGATATGCTTGATCCCGGCCCATCCCATGTCGGCGATAAATCCGACGGCGTAGTCCGACAGCTTGTCATCGCCCCAGTTGCCGATCGTCGGCTTGACGAAGGCCTGGTTGGCATACGCTGCCGCGGTTTCGTACTTGGCGCCGCGCACCACGATGCCGGCATCGGTTTCCTTCACGACGTGGAGCAGCATGTCCGGGTCCTGCTCCTGCGGCCGCTTCGACCGATCTCCCTTTGGATCGGTGTTCGCCGACACGTGGAATGGATCTGCAGTCAGCGCCCGCATGATGTGGCGCTCCACATTCTGGCTGAACTGCGGATCGATCTCGTCCAACACCGCCTTGCCGTCCCACAGCGACCATAATTCACCGATCGTCTCATCACCCACGCGGACCACCACGCCACCCACCTCGTTGAGCTGCGCGTCGACATAGGCACGCTTGTCGTGCCAGTCCTGCTGTGTCTTCGGCAATTTCAGCGCGAGGTTGCTGCGCTCGCCGCTCGCCTCATCCAGGTAGGACATGACGGCACTGTGCCGCGACTCGTGGGCCATGTCGTAAAGTCGCGCCCGCAGCGACACAATCGGACGGAAAGCGGGGTGCGTGGTTACATCGGCGACGCGCTCGCCGTTGATCCAGACTTGGCGACCGTCACGTAGTGAGTCGAGGTATTGCGTTCCGGTTCTCAGCATGGTGTGTCCTTTGCGGGCGGCTCCCGAGGCCAGGGCCAATGAGATGGCAATTTGCCCGTCCGAACCAGAAGTTGCTAGGCTCTACCGGTGCTCCACGGAACAGATCGGGCGAATTCAATTGCCACTGACCGCCGATGAAGCGGACGACTGCGCTGTCGCCATCGTGGACGACAACACCCTGTCAACCTTCGGCAAGCTTGCGGCCGCGCTCGATCGTGCAGGTCTCTGGTCGGTATTAGCGCGAGCGCAGAAGGGCCGACCGGCGGAACAGCTTCGCATTGCCATCAAGCCGGAGCTGGCTGGATTCGCGATCGCCTCACCCACGGTGACCGACCCGGCACTGGTCGAAGAACTGGTCGACCTGTTGTACGACCGTGGCTTCACCAGCATCGCAGTTGTCGGAACAACAGATGGCAGCGCCCTGTGGGCACAGAATCGCGACTTGTACGCGTTGAGCGACCTGCTGGGCTATCGCTACACGACACCAAAAGGTCACTCTTACGACATTGTCGATCTCGCCGATTCCCTGGACAGCGGTGCATTTCCGGTCGACAGCGCACTGCGAGGCTGCAGCATATCACGTGAATGGCTCGACCCAGATGTACGAATCGTCTTCAGCAAGAATCGCACCGACGAAGCTGCCGGCTACGCACTGTGCCTTGACACTCTGATCGGTGTTCTCCCGCTGATCGACAAGGATCTGCATTATCGAAAACGCCGCCATCCCGGCGACGTGGTCGCCGCATTGCTGAGTGTGGCTCCGGTTCAGTTCTGTCTGATCGATGGCATTCGCGGCGCGCACGGCGCAGGTGGTCGACGCGCGCCCAATGCGATCGAGACAAATACGATCATCGCAGCCACCGATATCGTGTTGGCTGATCATGTCGGCGCAATGAAGATGGGCCTCAATCCCGAGGTATCACCGATCTTCGCGCGCGTCCTCCGCACCCACCCCTTTCCGCGACGATATATCGTAGCCGGTGCGCTTGGCATTTACCGCGGCTGGAACAACGTACCTGCGCCGTCGTTGCTGACCGCCAGCATGCGCAGCCGTGCCGAGACACTCGATCGGCTGGTCGAGCCGTGGCTCCAGCATCTCGATGCTGAGCTGTTTCCGCTCAAACACCCAGTCGATGCGCGGCTCAATACGGTATTGACGACATTCCTTGCCAACTCCGACACCGATGCCCTCGGCCAGTGGCTGCTGACGCTGGCGAACGCGCTGTTTGGTTGGATGGGTGACGCGATCAGGTCATACCGGACACTGTTCGACAAGGACGCGTTGCGGCGCCACGCCGTGCCACTCGGCATTGACATCGGTTGCCATACCGGAACGTGCCTTCGATGCCCTCGTGGAAGAACTGCTTGGGCTCGAGCCCTTCGCTGCCGCGGCGACCCCAGTCTCCCCCGAGCTCCGCTGGCGCTACATAGACGGCGCTGTCGTGTTCCGCTACGCGAAGACCCTGCCGATCGAATTCAGCCTTTATGCCCGGCGCGTCGATATTGCCCGAACAATACAGTTCATGAATGACTATCTCGGAGGCGTCGTGGTCCCGCTGGCGCATGACAGATCTGGACGACCGGTGCGACAGGCCGAGCGCAACATCTATCTGCCGCAGCCCAATTACCTGGTGCTGTATCAGGGAATGCCCATCGATGTGAGCAAACTGGAGGTGGTCGAGTATGGCGAAGACCGTCACCGCTTGTATTGGAAAACTGTACTGAGCGAGAATGGCTCCGCCACTTACGACGATGGCATTGCCTCGTTCGAGCGAACCCCATATGGCACGCAGATCACCATAACAGGGCGGCAGCAATTCACCTTGCCGCTGTTCTGGCAGGTATTCGATCTAAGCGTGGTGCCAGAGCTGAAGGCACGCTTGGTGACGCACGCCTATCAGACCTTTTTTGACCGGACCATCGCCAACTTCGAGGCCTTGGTAGAGGGCCGCGATATTCGCATCGGCAGGCCAGTGGATGAGCCTGCACCGCCACCTATGGAACAGATCATGCCACTGCTGCAGCGGATCGGCGAGATCGCGATACCGGTGCTGCAACAACTCGCGGGCAAGCGCGATCAGGCGGGAGCAAGCGAGGCGAAGCGCATCGACACTGATGGCTTTGTCCACATTACGCCTGCCCAATCGATCGTTTCCGGAACAGTGTCCGATCCGGAGCAGTGGATCGCTGAGATTTCGCGTTTCATCGATGGTCTCTCTCAAGCTGTGCAACGAGAGCTGACCCAGGCTGCCTTTGTCGCATGAGAGCACTGGTAACGGGTGCAACAGGTTTGATAGGTGCGCATCTTGTCCGCGCTCTGGTGGATGCGGGCCACGAAGTACGATGTCTTGTTCGGCAGACCAGCCGGCGTGATTCACTTGAAGGCCTGCCAGTGACATGGGTTGTTGCCGATCTTTTGCACGACAGCAAAGTGCTCGATACAGCCTGCGCCGAATGCGATGCGGCATTCCATACCGCCGCGCAATACGCTTATGGGGGCATCAGTTCAACGGAAATACTCGACACCGCGGTTGCCGGCACCGAAGCTCTGTTGCGAGCCTGCAATCGGCAAGCTGTTCGTACTGTGGTCGTGACCTCGTCGTCCGTAGTATTCGGCCACAGCAATCGCGGCACGATCATTTGTGAAGGCGAGCCAGTGGCAGGCAGCGACGGCGAGCCAACCTACGTCTTTGCGAAAATAGCGCAGCATCACCGAGCGCAGCGACTTGCCAAACTTCTCAAACTGGATGTGCGCTTCGCATGCCCGACGATGACGCTTGGACCGACGAATTCCCGCCTGGGACCGAGCAATGGTCTCATAGTGTCGTACCTTACCGATCCTTTCAGCAGCACGTTCCCCGGCGGCTGCAACCTCGTGTCGGCGCGCAACGTTGCAGAGGGCCATCTGCTCATCGCGTTGAATGGCACCGCGGGCGAATCCTATCTGCTCGGCTCAGAAAACCTGACATGGCGGCAAATTCACGGCATGGTCGCTGACTTGGCCGGTGTATCGCCACCACTGGCAGAACTCAATCATGTGTCTGCATTTCTGGCAGCCGCTACCGAGGAACTTCTTGCCGCCATGGCCGGACGCGTCGCGCTGTCCACACGACAGCAGGCCACGATGATTGGTCGCTATTACTGGTTTTCGCATGCCAAGGCTGCCGCGCTGGGCTACGCACCCACGACTGCGCGGAATGCCCTGATAGAGACAATATCCTGGTTGGCATCGTCCTCATACATCACGCGCGAAGTACGAACACGCATGCACCTGTCGCCAGAAATCTACCGTCTTCGCTCCATCACGGAGACACAGCATTGAAGAGCTTTCGCAGCCTCGTCGTGCTCAAGCGTCCCCGGCAGGAACTTTGGACAGTCATGCGGGACCACCTGATCGACTTCGCCGAACGCATCGACGATATCGATAGCATTCGACAGATCGAACGGTCGACGGATTCCAAAGGCATCGTCCACATCGTGAATGAGTGGCGTATCCATCAGCAACTTCCCGCCGCAATTCGCACCATGCTTAAGATAGGAGAACTGGCCTGGATCGATCGCAATAGTTGGAATACCGACACCGGCACTTGCTCCTGGAGTATTGAGCCGATCTTCCTTCCTGAGTTCATCTCCTGCTCCGGTGAGACAGCGTTCAGCCCGGCCATGGCCGGGCGAGGAACCCGGGTCACGTTTGCCGGCGAGCTCGACCTCAAGCCGGGTTTGCTCGGTTCACTGGCCGGCATCGAACCGATGGTGTCCGGCTTAATCGAATCGATCGTGACCACCATCATTCCGCGCAATTTGCGCGCCGTTGTCGAAGCCGCAGCGGCATTCGAGTTGCCGCAGGAGAGCACCTAACCGAGCAAGACGCTGTGGTGAAAGCCGAGCCTCGGATCGGCGAGTGGAGATAGCCATGGGAAGTAGTTCTGCAGCTCCGGCATCGGAACGCGAAGCCGCACCTCGCCCGCTGGATAATCATAGATCGTGATGCAGTTGAGCCCACGATTTGCCGTGAACAGCAACGACTGATCGGCAGATAGCTGGCATGCATAAATCGAGTCAAGCAGGCTGAACCGGCTTACCCGCAGCGCGCCAAGGAAGTGCCGGCTGTTCGTCGCGAAGCTGCCCCGTGCGAATGCTTCGTAGATTTGCGTCGCGACCTCGCGCGGGCGTGCCAAATGCGCCGCCAGATCCGGCCGCTCATCGATGATCCGGAACCGCGCAAAATCGTCGAGCTCGATCGCGATGATCGACTGGCTGCCGCCGTTGCAGAAGATCAGCTCGCTGTCGGAAAGTGTGATATCCGAGTTGATGTGGGCGGGAATCTCCCGGCCTGCAGCCCAATGTCGACTGACACGCTTCTCCCGTGCATCGATCTCAAACGCATACTCCTTGAGATAAGCCATGCCCCACTCGTGATAATCGCGATTATCCTGGGGTGAGACGCGGAAAGAGACCGCATAGAATATGTCCTCCCGGGGATGCACAGCGACATGCCAGCACGTTGCTGGCAATTGAAGCACGGTGACGCGATCGGTTCGGCGGTCCCAGATGCCAACGTGACGAGCCTCGCCCGCTGCAGCGTCGGCCGGGTTGTCCATCGAGCCATACACGACATAGCGCCCCGATGCGGTTCGCTTCATGCCATGCGGCAGCTTGACACCGTGCGGAATCAGGCGCTGGGGATTCGTCAGATCTCCGAGTCGGAACGCGTAGAAGTGCTCGCCGATTGGCGTGATGATCTCCTGATCTGACAGCCAGACAACATGGGTACTGCCTTGCAGCGACGTGCGCGCTGTTTCGAAGCGCAGCGTTGAGATACGCTCGATTTCGTTCAGCGTTGTTGGATCATAGAACAACAGATGCTGGCCGGCGTTGCCGAGGTAACCGACCGTACCCGATGGATTGACCGACACCGCGTGACCTGCCGCGATCCCGTCGAAATATACGATCTTGTAGGCATGGCGATTGCCCACGGGATCGAACAGGAACAGGCAAACGCCGGCCATGCCCTCAAGGCCGTTGATACCGTTGCCATCGAGCGCGATGTGAAAAGCGTAAGGGTACCCTTTCACTCCCGCGGGTTCGCTGCGCGATCGGGTGCGCGGCGCGCGCGGTGCCCGTTGTCCGACTGCCCGTGCCAATCAATCAGCCATTCGCGCCATGACGGGCCCTACTCGGAGCTGCGGTGCGACACGTGCTGCACAGCCCCTCGGCCTCAATGGTCGCATTGCTGATACTGAAGCCTGCTTCCTTCGCCACCCGCGCCAGGACCGTAGAAACGTCATGATCCTGCATCTCCACCACCCGCCCGCACTTGCGGCAGATCAGGAATTGCGCCGCGTGGGTGTGGCTCACGCCGTCGGGATCGACCGTGCAGCCGGCGACGCAGCCGACAAACGCGGATAGCCGCTCTACGCGATGGATTAGCCCCTGCTCCAGCAAAAAGTCGAGGGTCCGGTACACTGTGGGGGGAGCCGCACTGCGCCGGGTCTGGCGTAGCCGGTCCAGCAGGTCGTAAGCGCCCGTGGGTGATGCGGTATCCAGAATCATGCCGAGTACGTGCCGACGCAATTCCGTCAGGTTCGCACCCCGATGCTCGCAGATCGCCTCGGCTCGATTGAGCAACGCCTCGGTCCGTCGCGAGAATTCAGCCGCCATCCGATCCCCTCTGTTGGCGCTACAGCTTAGCACGCCCACTGACGGTTGCGCGCATTATGTTACAGTATTACATACCATCCCGACGACCCTCCGAGGCCGAACATGGTGGCACTATACACGTTGACCGTCATTCTAGCCTTGCTCGCCGTGCCCGCGGCCGCACAGAACGCCGGCGGCGCCACCGATGTTGTTGCGGCCGAGAACTTTTACGGCGACGTCGCCCAACAACTCGCTGGTGATCACACCACGGTCAGCAGCATCCTGAGCAATCCTGACCAGGATCCACATCTGTTCGAGGCAAGTCCTTCGGTTGCCCGCCTCCTGTCAGGCGCCGCCATCGTGATCTACAATGGCGCCGACTACGATCCGTGGATGACGAAGCTGCTCGCCGCCACGAGGTCGCAAAATCGCGAGATCATTGTCGTTGCCGATCTCGTGCACAGGAAGGCCGGCGACAATCCACACCTCTGGTACGATCCACCCACAATGCCGACCTTTGCCAGGGCGCTGGCAAAATCGTTGTCGGACCGCGAGCCGTCACGCAGGAACGACTATGACGAGAGGCTGCGCGCCTTTCTCGCCTCGCTGCAGCCGATGGACGCCAAAATCGCAGAACTGCGCCGGAACTTCGGCAGCATCTCAGTGACGGCCACCGAGCCGGTGTTCGGCTACATGGCTGCCGCGCTGGGCTTCACGATGCGCAATGAGCGCTTCCAGCTTGCCGTGATGAACAGCGCCGAACCGCGCGCCTCCGACGTGGCCGCCTTCGAAAGCGATCTCCGCAAGCACGCCGTCCGGCTGATGTTCTACAATAGTCAGGCGTCCAATACCGCAGCGCAGCGCCTGGTGCGAATAGCCACGCAATCGAAGGTTCCTGTCGTTGGCGTGACCGAGACCGAGCCCCCCGGTAAGAATTACCAGGACTGGATGATGAGCGAACTCGACGCGATCGCTCAGGCACTGTCCGGCACCCCACAGTGAGCGCCATCGAATTTGTTGGGACGACGCTGGCTTTTGGTACCAGAAAGGTGCTGGCCGCCATCGATCTCGCGGTTCGCGACAATGAATTCGTCGGCGTGCTCGGGCCCAATGGATCGGGCAAGACCACCTTGATGCGCGCGATACTCGGCCTGCTGGCACCGCGCAGCGGCACGATCCGTGTGCTGGGCAAGCCTGTGACTCGTGGCAACCCCGCCATCGGCTACATGCCGCAGATGCGTGGTCCGCTGGATCAGCTTCGCCTCTCCGGCTGGGATTTCGTTGCAAGTGGCGTCGGCGGCCATCGTTGGGGTCTGCCCTTGCTTACTCGAGCAAGTCGTCAGGAGGTCGCCTGGGCGTTGGAGCGAGTACACGCGACAGACCTTGCGCGTCGGCCGCTCGCGGAGACCTCCGGTGGTGAGCGCCAGCGTCTCCTCCTCGCGCAGGCGCTGCTCGGGCGACCGCGCTTGTTGCTGCTCGATGAACCGCTGATCAGCCTGGATCCCCATCATCAGCGCGCCGTTGTCGAGCTCACCCGTACGCTGCAGCAAGAACTCGGCATCACTGTTCTGTTCAGTGCGCACGAACTCAATCCGTTGCTGGGCGTGCTCGATCGCGTCCTCTATCTCGGCCAGGGCCATGCCGCGCTCGGTTCGGTCGAGGATGTCGTCACCAGCCCCGTGCTTTCACGGCTCTACGGTTCGGAGATCGACGTTGTGCGGCTGAATGGCCGAATCTTCGTCATGTCGGGCGGCCATGATGTCGAGCACGATGCCCACCAGCATGACCACAGCGGGCACCATGTTCACGTATGACTTCATGCAGAACGCGTTCGCTGCCGCGTGTGTGGTGGCGGTGGTCTGCGGCCTGGTCGGATATTTCCTTGTGCTCCGCGCTCAGACATTTGCCGGCCATGCGCTATCGCATGTCGGCTTCGCCGGTGCCACGGGGGCGGTACTGATCGGCATCTCGCCACTCTGGGGCCTGATCGCAATGACACTCGCGGCAGGCGTTGGCATGGGCCTGCTCGGCGAGAAGCTGAACCAGCGGGATGTGGCAATCGGCATCGTGCTGTCGCTGTCCATGGGTCTCGGCCTGCTGTTTCTGAATTTTTTTACCTCCTATGCCACACAGGCGACGACATTGTTGTTCGGCAACATCCTGGGAATCGATGCCGCGACAGTCTGGACACTGCTGTTGCTTGGCATTGCCGCCATCGCGGCACTCGCAGTCATCGCGCGTCCGCTGCTGTTCGCCAGCCTCCAGCCCGAGCTTGCCGAGGCGAAGGGCGTGTCGCTGCGACTGCTGTCGGTACTGTTCCTGGCCATTGTCGCTCTCGGTGTGGCGGAGTGCGTGCAAATCGTCGGAGTCCTACTCGTCTTCGCCCTGATGGTTGGGCCGGCCGCATCGGCGCAACGCATAACGACACAATTCTGGAGCGGCACCGCGTTGTCTGTCGCATTGGCACTGAGCGAAGCATGGCTTGGACTTGTGCTCGCCTTCCACACGGACTGGCCGACGAGCTTCTGGATTACTGCTTTGAGCAGCGGGGTCTATCTCGTTGCGGTACTCCGCGGAAACTTGCCAGTGAGGGCACGCGAGGCTACTGCTTCAGCTCCGTCACGTTGAACGCCCGGGTGGTGATGTCCGCGGTTCGATTCGCCGTTATGTGGCTTGCGGCATGGTGCCAGATTTTAGTCGTCGCCACCATGCCGCTGGAAACGTTTGCCGCCGGTCCAGATCTGCTCGGCAGCGTGCCCATTTGCCATGCCGACGCTGATAATCGGCAGCCGTCTCCCTCGTTGCCATCATCTACCAGCCACGACTGCGTGCTGTGTGTGGTCTGTCAGTCGCACAGCGGATCGATTGCGCTGCTCCCGCCGACGCCAGTACCTGCCCCGCGTCGCACAGGCGGCCTCGCGCGCTTCGATATTGCGCAACCACGCGCGCCACCGCCTTCCCCGACGAACGCGGCACAGCCGCGCGGTCCACCGTCCCTGATCTGAGTTCGGCCTGCCTATTCCGCCGCCGCCCATGGGCGTCGGCGTTGCCAACTCGCATCGGAGGATATTCCCTATGCACCAGCCAAAGTTCCTGACCGCGCTCACTGGCGTGTGTCTGCTGCCACTTCAGACCGCGCTGGCACACGGCTTCGCCGGCCCGCACATGTTCGTCAGCACGCTGATCATCGACGATCCAAACGTGGCCGACGAAGCGTCACTGCCAACTTTCTCCTACCAGCCGCAGCCAAGTGACGGCGGGCTGGTATCCAATCTCTTCGCGACGGACTTCGAGTTCGACAAGCGCATCACCGAGAACTTCGGCTTCGCCATCAATGGCGGATACCAGTGGCTCACTCAGCCGGGCATGAAGACCGCCAACGGCTGGGAGAACTTCTCCGGCACGCTCAAATACAAGCCCTACGTCAATGCCGAGCATGAGTTCATGATGTCGGTGGGCGTGATACGCAACTTCGCGCGCACCGGTGCGACCGGTTCGAATGGCGGGACGCTCGGCAATGACGACAGCAGTTCCACGGCGCCGACCTTCTATTTCGGCAAGGGCTTCGGCGACCTGCCGATCGGTTGGGCGCGCGCCTTCGCGGTCACCGGCGAGCTCAGTTACCAGATCGCCGACACGAAGCTGAAGGTCATCGGCACCGATCCGGACAGCAGCGCCTTTTTGTTCAACAATGGCACCTGGAACCAATGGTCCGGCGGACTGTCGCTGCAATACAGCATCCGCTACCTCCAGTCTCAGGTGAAGGATTTCGGGCTGCCGGAATTCGTCAACCGGCTGACACCGCTGGTTGAAGTTGCGTGGTCTTCCCCGGCAAGCCGGCCGAACCAGGGCAACACGCAATACCTGATTGCGCCCGGTATCAATTACACGGCGGAGACCTACGCGGTCGCGGTCGAGGCGTTGATTCCAGGCAACAAGCAGACCGGATCGCATGTCGGTGTGATCGCCCAGTTCCATCTCTATTTCGACGATCTGTTTCCGACCAGCCTCGGCAAGCCGATCGTGGATTGGTGGAACTGATGCGGTACGGTGCGCTGATCGGGCTTGCGATGCTGGCGCAGGTATCGCCCGTCTTCGCCCATGCGTTTCTGGAACGCGCCAGTCCGCCGGTCGGCAGCGAGCTTGCTGCCCCGCCGCCCGAGCTCTCCATTACCTTCACCGAGGGCGTGGAGCCATTGTTCAGCACAATCGAAGTGCATGGCGCGAACGGCGCCGCGATCGACACAGGCACGCCGCATGTCGCGCCCGACAGCAACCGGCGGCTGATCGTGGAATTGCCGAAGCTAAAGCCAGGCACCTACACCGTGAACTGGCATGTGACCTCGGTGGATACCCACAAGACAGAGGGCAACTACACGTTCACCGTCACACACTGAACCTGAGATTCGCAGAGGGAGAGAGCCATGCGAACGCTCCTCGCCACAGTCCTGATAGTCATGCCTTTCGCCGCCTTCGCCGATGTGGTGGGCATCCAGGTCGATCACATCTGGGCGCGCGCGGCATCTGCCGGGCATGAGGGCGCCGTCTACCTGACGATCACCGACGAAGGCACGCCGGATACTCTGACCGGCGTTACAACGCCGATCGCTGCCGAAGCCGCGGTGCATCAGAGCATCGACGATCATGGCGTGATGAAAATGCGACCGGTGGGACCGCTGCCGATCGAACATGGCAAGCCGGTGACGCTCGCGCCGGGCGGCTACCACATCATGCTGTCGGGGCTAAAACAGTCCCTGACGCAAGGGGACAGTTTTCCGATAACGCTCAGCTTCGCGAAAGCGGGACCAGTGACGGCGACGGCGATCGTGGCGAAGGCTGGGGCCAGGATGCCCAGCCTGGACCGCGGCAACATGAGCGGCATGGGCGCCATGCCCTTGCAGGGCGGCAAACAGCCTTAGTGACAATGGGCCAATAGCGCATGAGCACTTTGGAAATCGTCGTTGCATTGCTGCGCGGGGCCCACATGGCGGCGCTGGTGTCGCTGTTCGGCACGCTGGTGTTCCTCACGCTTGTGGCGCCTGCCGCCGTGGCCGAAGCAGCCAAAGAGGCTCCGCACTTGCAACGGCAGTTGCTGCGTGTCGCGCGCATCAGCGCGGTGCTCGCGCTGATCGTCGGCATTGCATGGATAGCGGTGGAGAGTGCGGTCATTGCCGGCGCCGGCAGCGTCGCAATGACGCTTCAGGCCCTGCCGGTGGTGGCGTTGCGGACACAGTTCGGGCAATGGCTGCTGGTGCGCGGCGTGCTGCTGCTGGCGGTTACGCCCCTGCTCAGACCGCGGCGTGCGGGGAATGCCGGCGCCGCGGTCCTGGCCGCGATGGCGCTTGCACTCCAGCCGATGCTTGGCCATGCCGGCGCGCTCGGCGGCAGCCTTGGCACCACCCTGATCATATCGGAGATCCTACATCTGCTGGCCGCCGGCGCGTGGCTTGGCGGTCTGCTCCCGCTGTTCATCACTCTTGGCACGCTGCCCCACAACGCCGCGGCAACAGCCTGCCGCAACTTCACGCCGGTCGGTCTGTCCGCGGTGCTGGTGCTGGGGGGAACCGCCACGGTGCAGGTCACGGAATTCATGGGTGGCGTGCCGGGACTGTTCGGCACTGGCTATGGCCACATCGCACTGGTGAAGCTCGGGCTGTTCGCTGTGCTGCTCGCGCTGGCCGCCATCAATCGCCTGGCGCTCACCGATCGGCTGGCTGGAACCGCACCGGACACAGCGCGGCGTCACATGCGCGTGTCGGTCGCGACCGAGGCGGTGCTGGGCACGCTCGTCGTGCTCACGGCGGGCCTTCTGGCGTCGCATGCGCCCGGCACGCATGAGCAGCCGGTCTGGCCCTTCGCATGGCGTCCGAGCCTCTCGGCTTTCTACGTGCCGGAGCTGCGCAACGAAGTGACTTTGGCGCTGCTCGCGGCCGGCGCCGCGGTGATCATGGCGGTCATCGGTGTGGTCTGGCGCAAAGGGCGCTGGCCAGCGCTGGTGGTAGCGGTGATCACACTTGCCCTGGCGATCCCGCATCTCGATCTGCTGTTCGTCGCAGCCTATCCGACCAGCTTCTTCACCTCGCCCACCGAATTCGCTGCCACCGCTATCGTGCACGGTGCCCGCCTGTTCGCCTCGAACTGCGTTGCCTGCCACGGCGCCCAGGGACATGGCGATGGTCCCGCCGCGAAATCCCTGCCGCTGCCCCCCGCCGACCTCACCGCAAGCCACTTCTGGGCGCACAACGACGGTGAGCTCTACTGGTTCATCTCGCACGGCATTACCGCTCCTGATGGTGCAACAGCGATGCCTGGCTTCGCTGGCACACTGTCGAGCGAGGCAATTTGGGACCTCATCGACTACCTGAGCGCACACAATGCCGGCGATACGATGCAACGCACCGGGAACTGGCAGCAGCCGACGCCGATGCCGCAGTTCGATGCACAATGCGCAAATGGACGGGTCATTGATCTCGATGATCTGCGCGGCCATGCGCTTCGCATCATCGCGGTATCCGGCGATGAGTTGCCCGAACCATCTTCGGCCGGCGATGTCGATGCGATGACAATTCTCGTTACCCGCAAGATTGCCACGGAACAGGCTGGCCCCGCCTGCATCGCAAGCGAACCGCAGGCATGGACGGCGCTGGCCATCATCGTAGGGTCGTCGCCGGATACGCTGGCGGGCACACAGCTGCTGGTCGATCAGAACGCTTGGCTGCGCGCCAAGTGGCGCCCCGGCGACCCCGAGGATTGGAACGATCCTCGGGTGCTGTCGGCACTACTCCGAAACATCGCCGCCCATCCGATCATCGCTGCGTCCGACGCCCACGCCCACCATCACTGACGCAGGTTGGTGAATCGGCGCGTCTCGTTGGCGCTATTAGACCGGGAACGAGGGAGGCCAGCCCCTCAAGTATGATCGCCGCGAACTTGCGCCACGCCTCACGAGGATCCGTGGCCGAACCCACGATTTCGCGAGGCAATTCCATGACGCGCGCAATCGCTGCCGCGAGGCTCACCGCCTCAGGCTCGCATAACGTCGCAAGCGGGCTGTCTCCGAGTTGTTCAGGCAGTCCACCCACCCGAGTCGCTATCACACGACGACCCGTGGCCAGCGCCGTTGGCGCGATCCCGCTCTGGCTCGCCTCGCGGTATGGCAGCACCACGACATCCGCCCAATTCAGGAGTGTGTTGACCTCGCTCTCCGGCACCCAGCGATTCTCAACCTTGACGCCGGGCAGGACCCGCAAAGCAGCCAGTGCCGCGCTCTCCGGCCCGTTACCGACAACCCGCACCTCAAGATCCGGGGGGGGCCCAAGCGATCGAAGCGCCTCCGCCAGGAGATCGAGTCCTTTATAAGCCCGCAGCCGTCCGAAACAGAGCAGTCGGCGGGGGCCTGTGCGTGCAGCCAGCGGTGCAACGGCACCGAAGCTGAGCGGAGGCAGTGAGGCAACGAGGACCGGCGTGCCTGGTCGGAGAGAGCCGTTCGCCCTCAGCCTCTCGGCTACGTGCATGGACAGCACAATTATCAAGTCAGCGCGCCGAAGCAGCGCCCGTTGCGACATCTCGAGCAATGGAATTCGATCGCCAGGATGCGCCTCGGCGTCATGCACGATAACTGCCGCGGGGACACCAATGCGATGCAACGCGAGGATCATCAGCAGATCGAGCGGACCTGGCATGGCACACACGGCGAGCTGAGGGTCAAGGCGGCGCAGGTGTCTGCTAAGCTTCATGACGGTGATCGGGGCTTGTATGAGCCGCCATGCCAGCCCGGCCACCCCGGCATAGGTTTCTACGGGAAGCTCACAACTTGCTCCGTCCAGTCCATGCATGACTTCCGCGCCAGTTGAGAGTGATAGTACCTGACTCTACGCCACCCAGCGCCCGCAATCCTTCGGCCAAGGAAACCGCCAGGCGCGGCCCGGCCCCGAATCGACCCCATTGCCAGACAATCACCCTCATGCGTTCGCACGTTCGCATTGAGCGTCGCGGGCCTCACTTGGGGTTTCCAATCGATGCTTTCGATACACGATACGGTTGACATACTGTCGGCGCTGGCCCACGGCAACTCGTGGGCGGCGCCGAGTAATGGCGACTTGCACGGAGGATCGGCTCATCGCATCCGGCAACCATTGCCTGGCAGGCGCCGGTTCGGGAAGCCCGTGACGGCATGAGCCAAGATGGCATCTCGCCGTTGCACAAGGCTTGGCGGCTTTTGCCCACCAGTGCGCGGCGGCGCCTCTTCAGTTCTCTGACTGCCCTCGCTGCGCCCGCTGTTGCCCGCGATCCGCCACCCCCACACGGCGGCATCGCGGTGGTTGGTGAACTCTCTGCCAGCACCGGCCTCGGTGAGAGCGCCCGCCTCATGATACAGGCCCTGACGAAACTCGGCGTGAGGCACTGGGGGGTTGATGTTGGGCCGGCGTGGCAACGAGCGGCGAGACCTCCTTTGCATCGTCCCCAGCTGCCGCATGGGGTGCCTCTCGTCGTGCACGCCAATGCACCAGTTTTGCCCGTTTCGTTGCTGAGACTGCCGCGCGCCATGGTGCGCCAGCGTCGGGTCATAGGATATTGGCACTGGGAATTATCCAGGCCGCCGCCGGACTGGGCTGCCGGCGCGTCCTTCGTGCACGAAATTTGGGTCCCCTCGCGATTTACCGCCGAGGCCGTCGAGGCGCTGCGGCCAGGTGCAGTCCATGTGGTTCCCCACGCGGTCGCTGCCGTGCCGCCATCGCCGTCAGCGCTCGATCGCCAGTCATTCGGCCTCCCTCATGATGCGGTAGTGGTCGTGGCACCCTTCAATCTGGCGTCGTCACTTGAGCGCAAGAATCCCCACGCGGCGATCGCCGCGTTTCAGGCCGCGTTTGGTCATCGCCGCGATCGCATCCTGGTGCTGAAAATCAGTCACGGGACGCACTTCCCGGCGGATTTTGACCGTATTATGCAGGCCGCCAACGCGCCCAACATCCGTCTTGAGACGCGTGACCTGCCCCGAGCGGACAATTACGCGCTGCTTGCAGCATCCGACATCGTCTTGTCACTTCATCGCAGCGAGGCGTTCGGACTCAACCTCGCTGAGGCGATGCTCTTGAGCAAGCCCGTTATCGCGACGGGTTGGTCCGGCAATATGGAATTCATGGACCCGCAAAGTAGCGCCCTGGTGGGCTACCGACTGATCCCTGCGCGCGATCCGCGTGGCACGTACGATGTGCCGCACGCCGTCTGGGCGGACCCCGACCTGACGGATGCCGTTGGGCATTTGCAGCGTCTGGCGGATGACGAAATGGAGCGCCAGGCACTTGGAGCGCGGGCTCGCGAAACAGCACAATCGCGTCTTGGTCTGGGACCGTTCCGAACTGCCTTGGCAGCAATTCTAGGGTTGGACGACCACTTTGCCGACACGTGGGGTGCCGGCGAAGGGTTGGACGGCCTTTAGCCTCACATTCCAGCTGAGGCGGTTGCAATTTGATGCAGGCACAGGCATAGCCGGTGGACTTCGTCAAGAAAAGACGAGGATATACGGCCCGAATGTCAGTCCAATCCACAGCCAGAGAGACCGCCCATGCCGAGCTGCCTGATTACGGGGATAACCGGCCAAGACGGTGCCTACCTTTCGAAGCTGTTGCTGCAGAAGGGATATCGGGTCGTTGAACTGGTACGCCGCTCCTCATCTTCTGACGTTGTTGGCGAACGTCTGCGCTGGCTCGGCATTCGGGAGGATGTTGAGTTGGTCGACGGCAACCTTGGTGATCTGTCAAGCTTGATCCGTACTGTGCAAACCTACAAGCCTGACGAGGTCTACAACCTGGGAGCACAAAGCTTCGTTGCAGCGTCATGGAACCAGCCGCTGCTGACTGGGCAGGTCACCGCCCTCGGCGCGGTCAATGTTTTGGAGGCTACGCGAATTGCGTGGCCACAGGCGCGCTTCTACCAGGCTTCATCATCCGAAATGTTCGGGCGGATCCAGGAAGCACGTCAAAACGAAGCTACCCCGTTCTATCCTCGTTCGCCCTATGGCGCGGCGAAGCTGTACGCGCACTGGATGACGGTGAACTATCGCGAGAGCTTCGGCTTGCATACCTCATCCGGCATCCTGTTCAATCACGAGAGCCCGTTGCGGGGAATTGAATTCGTCACCCGCAAAATCACCGATGGAGTTGCGCGCATCAAGCTCGGTCTCGCGAGCGAGCTTCATCTTGGCAATCTGGAGGCAAAGCGCGATTGGGGACACGCACGGGACTACGTCAGGGCGATGTGGTTGATGCTGCAGCAGTCGGAACCGGATGACTACGTGGTAGCCACTGGGCGGACGGTGTCGGTTCGGGAATTCTGCCGCATGGCATTTCGCCAGGTGGGTCTAAACTACGAGGACCATGTCGTGACTGAGGATACGCTTAAGCGTCCGGCGGAAGTCGATCTGCTACTCGGCAATTCGACCAAGGCGCGCCATGTCCTGGGATGGGAGCCCAAGATATCACTTGAGGAGATGGTCGCTGAAATGGTTGAGGCAGACCTGACTCGACACCGCAACCGAATGCGGACCTGCAGTAGCTGAACTGGTGGGCATGAAGCGGGAGAGTGGCGTGACTTGGCCAGCACGTTGCGGATTCCGCGATTGCGCCGTCGACGGCGACCTCGCGGCGCCCGAGGCGACTAAGGACCTGACGTGGCTGTGCCACCGCGCCGAATCCTGATCACCGGGGCGGCGGGATTTGTTGGTCGCCACCTGACAGCGAGCCTTGTTGCCGCCTATCCAGATACAGCCTTGTTCACGCCCGCGGTTGACGTGCGGGATGCGGAGGCCGTTGCCGACGCTGTGCGGCAGGCGGCGCCCGAGGCGTGCTTCCATCTCGCCGCGGTGTCCTCCATTCGGGCGGCGCAGGAAGATGAAGACGAGGCGTGGGAGGTCAACCTGCATGGCACATTGCGGGTGGCGCGGGCGATCCTGCGTCATGCGCCCGGTTGCCAGATGCTGTTCACGTCGACCGCCGATGCCTACGGCGGTTCGTTCCGCGGCGGAACGCCGGTTGACGAGGATACGCCCTTGGCCCCAATGAGTGTGTACAGCGCAACGAAGGCTGCCGCTGACCTCGCGATCGGGAGCATGGCCGGCCAGGGATTGCGCTGTGTGCGGATCCGGCCATTCAATCATACGGGACCTGGGCAAACCGCCCAGTTCGTGGTTCCCACATTTGCACGCCAGATCGCACGCATAGAGGCTGGATTGCAACCACCGTTGATACAGGTCGGCAATGTTGACACTTGGCGTGATTTCCTGGATGTGCGTGACGTCTGTGCGGGGTACCTTGCGTGCATCGCCATGGGAGACAGGTTGGCGTCTGGCAGCATTCTGAATCTCGCGTCAGGCACTGCTCGGCGAATCGGTGATATCCTGTCCGACTTGCAGGCTCTGGCCGGCATAACACTGGAGGTTCGAGCCGATCCCGCACGGGTGCGTGACAGGGACGTTCCGATGGCCTGTGGGAGTTCGAGGCGCGCGCGTGAGCTTCTTGGTTGGGCGCCTATCACGCCCTGGGCCCAAACCTTGCAGAACGTGCTCGACGATTGGCGCGTCCGAATCCGGTCTGAGACAAAGGAGAGCTGAGATTTGGCAGCGAGGCTTTGGATCGATGTCGAGGACCTCTTCGAATATGTCCGCAGCAATCGGCGCCCGAGCGGGATCCAACGGCTAGCGTTCGAGATCTACCAGACCATGCAGGCTCGATACGGCGACACCGGGATGGTGCAGTTCGTTCGACACGACATCAGACGCAACAGCTTCCGCACGGTGCCTTGGCGCGAGGTGACAGGGCTGTTCGAGAAACTGTCGGAACACGAGGTGGCGCCGTCCATTCGTCCGGAACGCGGCATTTCGCCGCACCCGCCGGCACGCCAGCTCATTCGGAGGTTGGTGCACCGACTGACACCGTCGCTGCGGCCCGCTTTGGTCGACGCCGCGCTCACACTAAGTGAAGCATTGCGCGCCTGGGGCCGGCTTGCCGGTGAGGTACGGCATGGCGCGCGCAGCCGCTTGAGACGTCTCACGGTGCAAATTCGCCGCCTGGCGGCCAACCGCCGCCCCGGACGCGCCGTAGCCCAAGAACCCGTTTCATTTGCAGAATGCGCAACGTCGGGCGATGTAGTTCTCGCGCTCGGCGCACCCTGGTCACATCCGGATTACCCGGCCCTGGTCAGGATGCAGCGCGAGCGTGGCCTGCGGTTTGCCCTGCTGGTCTACGATCTCATCCCTATTCGTCGGCCGGAGTGGTGCAAGCGCGATCTCGTGCGTCTGTTTCGTGCCAGCGTCGAAACCATGCTGCCGCTGTGCGACGTTATATTCGCCATCTCGCGAGCAACCGCGGCCGACGTTGAGGCCTATGCCCGCGAGAACGGGTTTGCCCTGAGTGGCCCTGTCACGCCGATCCCCATCGGAACCGGCTTCGGCAGTCAGTCGCAACCTGCCGTCACATCACGCTATCGCGCCCTGCCAACGGCCGCCAGCTACGCTCTTTTCGTATCCACCATCGAAGCGCGCAAGAACCATACGCTGCTGTTCCGGGTTTGGCGTCGTCTGCTGGAGGATCTGCCGGCCGAACGGGTGCCGACACTGGTTTTTGCAGGACACATCGGCTGGTTGGTGGATGATCTGATGCAGCAGATCGCGAACACCGACCATCTCAACGGGAAACTGGTGGTGATCGAGGATCCGACAGATGCAGAGCTCACAATGTTGTACCGCGGCTGTCTGTTCACGGTGTTTCCCTCGTTTCACGAAGGCTGGGGCCTGCCGGTGACCGAGAGTCTGGCGTTCGGCAAGCCGTGCATCATATCCAATCGCACGTCCCTCCCCGAAGCAGGCGGCAAGTTGGTCCGCAGCTTCGATCCGGACAATCTCCACGATGCCTACCAGGTGATTCGGCAGGTGATCGACGATCGCCTCGGGCTTGCGCGGTGGGAGGCCGAAGTGCAGCGCGAATTCAAGCCGGTGCCGTGGTCGGCTACCGTTGACGCCATCTTGACCAGATTGGGCCATTCGCCTGGAGCATCTGCAATGGCCACACCCTCAATCCGATTCGAATGCACGGCCGAGCGTCTCCTCGTGTAGCATTGCAGAAAGTGTGTCCTGGCCGTTTGTCGGTAATCTGAGGACGCGTGCGGAGGCGCTGTCAATGATGGCCTACCTCCGGCTGCGCAATCTTTTCTTCCGAAGAGGCGTGCGCTTCACGCAAACGCAAAATCCCCAGCATGCAACGACGCAGGGTTGACGCCAGGCAGCAGCACCGAATTGCCGTGGCCCAGGTTGATCATTGCCCCACCGGCGATTGCCGAGGTCACCGCCTGTACCTGTGTGAAGGATGCGAACTGTGCCTTGCTCAATTCGATTACGTCCTGCATCGGGTCGAAACCAGTGATGGTTTGCGACCCTGGCGCCAGGCTGGTCAGCACGAATTCATCTGGCATTGCGGGGGTGGCCGCGAGCGGTGCGTCGTTCGAGGTCGGGTAGATGAATCGCATGCTGTCGGTCCCAGACGGGCTCCAGGACACGCCCGGGTTCGCCAGGACTCCCGAGGCCGAGATCGTAGTGCCGTTCATGTCCCAAACCCCGACCGAGCCATTGTCGTTGCGCCAGACAATGTCAGTCTTGCCATCACTGTTGAAATCACCGGTGCCGACGATGTGCCAGGAAGGGCCGGGATTCCCTGCGACTACGCCTGAACGGGTGACCGTAGTGCCGTTCATTTCCCAAATGCCAACCGAGCCGCTATCGTTTTGCCAGAGAATGTCGGTATGCCCGTCGCCGTAGAAGTCGCCGGTGCCCATGATATGCCAGGTAGGTCCGGGATTTCCTGCGACTATGCCCAATTGGGTGACCGTAGTGCCGTTCATGTCCCACAGGCCAACCGAGCCACTATCGTTTTGCCAGAGAATGTCGGTATGCCCGTCGTCGTAGAAGTCGCCGGTGCCCCTGATGTGCCAGGTGGGTCCGGGATTTCCTGCGACTACCCCTAATTGGCTGACCGTAGCGCCGTTCATGTCCCACAGGCCGACCGAGCCGCTATTGTTCTGCCACAGGATGTCGGTATGGCCGTCGTCATAGAAGTCGCCGGTGCCAGCGATGAGCCAGGAGGTCCCCGGATTCCCCGCGATCACCGATTGGCTTTCTATGGTGGTGCCGCTCATTTGCCACAGCCCTACTGAACCGTTGGCACCCCGCCAAAGATAATCGCCCGTATCCCCGGCGAAGAACGCGCCGGTGCCTACAAGAGACCAGAACGGTCCAGGATCTCCTCCTACCAAGCTGGAGGAACTGATTGCAGTCCCATTGACCTGCCAAACCTCTGCCTGGCCACTGGTATTCTGCAAGAGGATGCGGTTCGATTGCAGAGCGGTTGTGACGACGCTGGTCGTGCTGTCGGTGGCGGTGCCTCCCGCCGTGTCGGTGTCAGCGATAATAAAGCTGGTGGTGACGATCTGCCCAGGCGCGACCTGATTGGCGGTCGGCGTGAACACCAGCGCGTCCAGCGCCGCGGTGACCACGGCGGCCGTGCCGGTGTCGGTATAGACGCCCGTCGTGGCATTGAAACTGCCGCCACCCAGGTTCGACAGAGTGCCGTTCGCCGCAGCGGACAGCGTGACCGTCACTGTTTCGGTCTGGCCGAGGTTGAGGTCACTGATCGTGACGTTCGAGAACGGTGCGATGGTCTGCCTATCGGTCGTCGGCTGGCCACTGGCGGTGCCGGCGATCGTCGGGGAACCGGCCACGTCGGTTGCGACGACAGTTGTCGTGCTGTCGGTGGCGGTGCCTCCCGCCGTGTCGGTGTCTGCGATGGTAAAGCTGGTGGTGACGGTCTGGCCTGGCACGACCTGATTGGCGGTCGGGGTGAACACCAGGGCGTCGAGCGCAGCGGTGACCGCGGCGGCGGTACCGGTGTCGGTATAGACGCCCGTCATGGCACTGTAACTGCCGCCGCCCAGGTTCGACAGCGTGCCGTTCGCCGCAGCGGACAGCGTGACCGTCACTGTCTCGGTCTGGCCGAGGTTGAGGTCACCGATCGTGACTGTCGAAAAGGGTGCGATGGTTGCCAGATCGGTGATCGGCTGGCCGCTTGCGGTGTCGGCGATCGTCGGGGCAACCGCCACATCGGTGGCGACGACGCTTGTCGCGCTGTCGGTGGCGGTGGCCAGCGCCGTGTCGGTGTCTGAGATGGTAAAGCTGGTGGTGACGGTCTGGCCAGGTGCCATCTGATTCGCGGTCGGCGTAAACACCAGGCCATCCAGCGCCCCGGTGACCATGGCGGCCGTGCCGGTGTCGGTATAGACGCCTGTCGTGGCATTGAAACTGCCGCCGCCCAGGTTCGACAGCGTGCCGTTCGCCGCCGCAGACAGCGTAACCGTCACTGTCTCGGTCTGACCGAGGTTGAGGTCCGCGATCGTGACGTTCGAAAACGGTGCGATGGTTGCCAGATCGGTCGTCGGCTGGCCCGCGATCGTGCCGGCGATCGTCGGGGGAACGGCCACATCGGTGGCGACGACGGTTGTCGTGCTGTCGGCGGCGGTGGCCAGCGCCGTGTCGGTATCCGTAATGGTAAAGCCGGTGGTGACGGTCTGGCCAGGTGCCACCTGATTGGCGGTCGGCGTGAACACCAGACCTTCAAGTGCCGCTGTGACCGCAGCGGCGGTGCCGGTGTCGCTGTAGACGCCGGTGACGCTGTTGTAAGTGCCGCCACCTAGGTTCGACAACGTGCCGTTCGCTGCCGCGGACAGCGTGACTGTTACTGTCTCGGTCTGGCTGGCATTCGCGTCCGCGATCGTGACCTTCGAGAACGGCGCGATGGTCGCCAGATCCGTTGTCGGCTGACCCGCGACAGTGCCGCTGATCGTCGGGGGAGCGGCAAGGAGTATCGAAACATTATTCTGGGCCGCTGAGGTGAGCGAGAGATCCAGTTGATTGCCGACGAGGCTGACGATCGTCGCGCCAGTGACGATGGGCGTGGCCGTACTGTTCCCGAGGTCGACGAGAACATCGCCGGTACCAACCATGGCGAAGCTGAGGTTCAGACCGTCGCCGGTGACAGAGAGCAGATCCCCCCGCATCGGCAGCGAGGCGATGTGGGTGACATTGTCCTGCGTAGCGCCAAGATTGATTGTAAAAGTGCCGCCATTCGTTGGCAGGAACAGCTCCTGCGCATTATAGGCGTACCAGTTGGTCACGTTCTCAATAACGTTCGTGCCGCCGTTGATGACGTCGAGCGCCATCCCGCCGACATCCGGCGCCGTGGGGTCCGGGGTGACAGTCGCGGTGATCGTGTTGCCGACGGTGGTGTAGTTGATAGCGGCCTTCTGCTGAGCTTCAGTGCGCGCAGCAAGCTCCTCGAGCGTCAGGAACTCGTAGTTGTCGGCATAGGCCTGCGCGACGAATTGCGTGTACATGGCCGTGGTGTAGTAGTTCGGATTAGTCGTCGGATCGTTCGGCGTATCGGTCGTGGTGTTCCAGGCGGCAACGCCGTAGTCGTGCACCGGCAACACGACGACGGGCGTGCCGGCGGCGTTGGCCGTGAGCGCGTCGAACTGCGCCGCCCAGTCCGCCTCGGCTTGCGCCACCGTCTTGCCTTCGTACTCGATCTCAGTGAAATCGAACGTCATGTTTGGCGCGATGTAGAGCGAGCCCTCGTCGGTCGCGCTCGGGCTCATGTAGCCGATTGCGCTCGGGTAGCCTGAACCGACGCCGGTCCAGCCACCGGTCAGAAAGCCGGTGTATCCGGGCGTCGTCGCGGTCGCAGCGACCGATTGGTAATAGGGCAGGATGTTCTGGTCGGTCGCGAACGTCTCGTTGGCGCCCGGAACGGCGGCACCCTCAATCGGAATACCAAGTTCCTGCAACTCCAGCGCCGCCGACTGTCCGAACTCGTAGTCATAGGTGAAGGGATCGCCGTCCGAGCCGGTCACCGCGCCGACCGTCCCGGTCTGCAGGAAATTGGTATTCTCCGCCGGAATACCGAAGGTCAGAATCGTGCCGGCGGTGACCGCCGCAGTAAGATCCGAACTGAGGGTCACGGTATTCCCGGTGACCGCGGAAATTATTGTGTTCGCGGCGATGCCGGTGCCGGTGACAGTCATGCCTACTGTGACGCCGGCGAAGGATGGCAACGCGTCCAGGGTGATCTGGGTCGAGCCGGCGAGTGTATCGACGGCGGTAGTCTCCGTCACCGTCGTTGTCGGCGGATTGATAAGGTGCGTGAAACTGTGGTTGCCGATCTCGCTCCCCATCGCCAAGAGGTCTTGGTAATAGGGCAGACTGACGGACCAGTTCGTCGTTGACTGATCGGCACCGCTCGGGTCGTCGCCGATATTGATAAAATAGGATCCAACGAAATCGTATTGCTGGTTCCACTGTTGCAAGATTGGTATCAAGGTGTCGTAAATGCCGGGGCCGCCACCTGCTGGCGTCACATCGGAGGGGAACTGGGACTGATCCATGTCCATGCGCACAGCCACGACACCGGCGTCACGCGACATGTGCAGTGCGACGCCTGGCTGCGTCCCGAGCGCGACGGTCTGGATGGCGTTCGACAACAGGTTGCTGTCGCCGAGCAAATCGGTGGTGGCAAAATGCACGTTGGTGCTGCCAGTCGTGGTCTGCACCACGCCGGGTAGTGTGCCAACGCCGGTGACGTTCTGGTTGACGAGTACGTCTGTCGCAGTCCCACCGACGCCCTGATAAGCCGCATAGCTTTCACTGGCGTAGGTCTGGATGACCTGACCGGCGGTGTAGCCCTGCATGATAGGATTGGTGACGTCGTTCGCGGTGACCGTTTCGGCCCCATTGTTCCCGCTGGTGGACCGGACGAGCCCCAGGAGGGTCTCCATGTTGGAATACGAGTTGCCGGGCAGTGGTGCACCCGTCTGATCGTTGGTCAGAAAGTCGCCCGCGGTAATGATGCCGATGTGGTAGTTGTAGACCGCGCTGGTCAGTGTCGACATGATTGCCGGCAGCTCCGCGGTATTCACATCCGCCATCGACGGGAATATTATGGCATCATAACCAATAAGGTTGTTGATATTGGTCAGTTGCAATTCATCGATGATGTCATACGACACGCCGGCCATGCGGGCCTGGTTCTGCGCCGCCATGAACAGGTCGGAATAGGCGGTCTGACTGAAATAGAGGGCGGCGGTGGTGTCAGAGTAGACGATGGCAACCTTGTGGGTTGGCGCTTGCACCGGCAGCGTCGCGGGGTCGGTGATCGTATATTCCGGGTTGTTGAAATCGCTTGGAAGGAAAACCTGTGAAGCGCTGCCCGTGTCGATTTGCGCCGCGATGTTGATGGAGGCTGGCGCCGGTCCACTCGCCGGGGTGACCAGACTGCGTGGGATGGCAATTTCGAGGCTCTCGCCATCCGCTGACAATGCGGCAGTGAGCGGCGTTGCGCTAACGAGGTTCTGCCCCGCCGCACCGTTGTAAAGGTAGAAGGCGCCGTTGACGTAAGTGATGTTGTAATCGGCGCCGAGGCTGTCGAACGGACTGTAGCCGGTCGCCGTGTTCTGGTCGGTGTTGAGCCAGATGGTGGTGCCGGCGCCGATCACCGGATCGGTCCCTGCGGTGGCCTGGATGGCGATGAAGTAGGTGTCGTCCTGGACGGTCCCGTACAGCGAATACCCCGGAACGAAGTCGCCGGGGTTGTCGATGAGTTCAGACGCCGTCCAGTCGGACAGGTTCCCATCGATGGTAATCGTGGACGTGTTGGCAATAGTCGCCACGGTCAGCTCCTTTTGGGGCAGGTTCGATATCGTATCGTTTAAATTTAGAGAAAAGTCAACATAAATACCAATGGATGGAAGATTTCGTCTAGAACTTTAGACGGAGGGGGCGCCCGTCTCCGCGCCGTTGTTCCCGACCCCAGACACTCATCGCTCATCCAAAGGGATCGAGCAGGGCGGTGCTGCTCGGTTCCTTTGGACGCGCCAAGTCTGTCGTTCTCGTGCTTCCCGGCATTGCCGGCCTCGGCCAATACCGCCTCACCTTGCTGGATTGGCTTGCGCTCGAAGTCGCTATTGTGGACGGGTGGACCGGCAATCCATACACCGGGATCGATCGTATAAGCCCCGCGCGTTCCTTGGGGCGCCGGTCCGCCGGTCAGAAAAAACCGCCGGTGCGGGGCCGTGGCCACCGCACCGCACACGCCTCTGACCCGTCGCTGGGCGCTCCTCGCCGGATATGCTACTTCTCAATATCCGCTAATGGCGCACGTCGCGCTCGCTACAACTCCGGCGATCAGTGCGATGATGGCTTGGATTAAGGAGGCAAAAGGAATCCGGGTGGAGAAAGAGGAAAGTCTGCGTCAGTTCGCAGCTCACGGATTTTGGCACCTGGCGGATCGCCTGGACGCGCTCACATTGCCAGATCGGAGAATGGTCTGCCCGATATGCGAGCGGTCTGAACCTCGCGAGGCACTGGAGGCGCGCGCTTCGAAGTGCATGTTCGGTGGAGGACACCTGGAACGATACGTCTGCCCAGGATGCGGCTGCATATACGGCCCGAGCAAGTATCTCGATCTGCCTGCCGAGTTGGTCGCCGCCGACTACGCTCTGCTGTACGCTGATTACGATGAGGGCAACTCGACCGCCAACGAGTTGCGTGCTTTCCGCTCTCTCAATCCATCTTCCGGCCGGCTATATCTGAACTGGGGCTGTGGTCGATGGAGTCGTGCCGTTGAGATCGCGCGAACTGAGGGGTTTGACGTGTGGGGCTATGAACCAGTGGTGTCCCCGGGAGAGAGGAGCTTCATCGTCTCGCGAAAAGAGGTAATAACTACTGGGTTCGCCGGGATCTTCTCGAATAATGTGATTGAGCACCTGCTGCGACCAGTAGACGAATTCCGATACTTCCACCGCATCATGGCGCCCGGCGGCCTGATGGCCCATGCCTCGCCTTGTTACCAGGACCTGCTACGAGTTCTCACGCTTCCACGTGGTCTTCCTCTTGGGTGACGCGCCACACGTTCTCGCCGAGCGGTCGGGGTTCCGTGTGATCCATTTCGAAGAGGACGGCGAGTTTCGGAACTGCGTGTTCGAGCGGATCTAGCTCGACGTTGTGGCCAACTTCAGCACGACGACGCGCGCGACGGCTCCGTGGCGGTCATGTTGACAACGATGCGTAAAGAGCCGAGCGGGATGAAGCTTCAGACTTGCCCAATACGGCCGTTCAAGGCACCGGGATCTGTAACTCCGCTAAACGTGATCTTGGTGTGGTCGGACAGCGTAATCGTCGTCGAACCCGCAGTAGTGGACGTCGTAAATCCCGGTCCATAACCTACCAGTAGCACGTTGTCGAGCGAGCTGAAGTCACTGATGAAATCATTGGCATTCGGACCAACAACGGTCTTGAAGAAATAGAACGCGTTCGCGCCGCCGTTACCGACCATTGTGTCAGAGCCCGCACCAGCATTGATGTAATCGGCGCCTACGCCGCCCACCAGCAGATTGTGCCCACTCGGATCGTTTGAGCCGTATATCGTGTTGGTGCCTTTCGAGAGACTTGCGTCGATGGTCTCGTTGCCAAGTCGTCCAGCGTAGAACAGCCCACCCCCAGTCGTGTTGACGTAGGTGACCGCCCCGCCATTGCCACCCAGCAGCGATGTCAGACCAGCACCACCGAAGATCGAGGAGTCGCCCGAACCACCAATGATCGTGGACGGCCCAGTGCCACCGACAAAGTTCAGCGGCCCTGTCCCACCCTGCACAAACGAACCGCTGGACGTCGTGACGGCTGTGAAGGCCGAGCCAGCAACGATCGTGTCGCTGGTACCGTGATCGATAACCGAGAGACTCGCCCCCGCAGTGCCCACTCCACCAGAGACGAGCGCCCCGCTGCCGGCCAACGTGACAAAAGCGGCGGCTGTGCCTGCGGCAATCTTATCACCCGATCCCTTGTCCGTGACGTCAAGCTCGGCGGACCCACCGACCACCGACGCATTGCTCCCGGAGGTCGTGACGTTCGTCTTACCCTGACCACCAAAGATCGTATCGCCTGCGCCAGCATCGGTGACTGTGCTCGCCCCCGGCCCACCTAACGCCACGTCGTTCGTCGCAAGTGCCGCAAGCTGGAACGTCGCGACTCCCGCCGCGGAAATTGTATCGTTGGTGCCACTGTCGATAAGCAGGTTGGCGCCCGCCCCGCCCGCTATGCTCTCGGCATTACCTGCGGCTGTCAGAGTGTCTTTCTGATCGTTGCCGGCCAGCACATCACCGGCGCCGGTCAGCGTGGCCACCGCGTTGCCTGCACCCTCAGACAAGGTGGTCAGGGCCGCATCAACAATCGTTACCTGCGACCCGCCACCCCAGACGCTGGTATTGGGCGACCCGAAGATCGTGACGGGAGCGGTATTGTTGAGGACGACCACATAATCCGGCGCTCCCGGAGATCCGGCGGGGATGTGGTAGCTGCCGCCGGCAGTGACGACCAGCTCATTCACTCCGCCCGCCACCGGGTTCGGCGGGGGCGCCGGAACCGTTTGGCCCGGACCCGGCACCGTAATGTTCAGGGCGCCCAACGTGCTTGCCGCAGCGATCGCTGTGGCAATCTGGTTTGCGATCGAGAAATTACTAAAATTGCTGAATGTCTGGTCGACTGCGGATGAGCCGTGAGGGCCAGGCACCGTTACTGAATCAGACATCTGGTTCTCCGCCTGCGCATACCAGCCAGCCCTGACAGCTCGGCCACCGGTCCGGGAAAATTAGTAATACATGCCACCGTGAACCATGCCTGGGAGGCCGATGAATTCGCGATGCCCCGAGTGAAGCCAATAATGACTAACCAAAAGTAAAGCTCTCAGCCCGAATTACCCGGATTGTAGCAACCCTTTCGACCCGACGTCCTTGCTCAACCGAGCAATTGTATTGACTGCATTTAGGCTACAATTAAGGATTGATTAATCCGTGACCGTGCCTTCCCGCTGCCCGCAATGGCTGCGGACCCGGGCATCCTCCTCCGCAAAATCGCGATGTTATTTATACCGGATCGGAATACGCCGTATCGATCCGCATGAGGACGGAAGGCGACCAGCAGCATTGGTGCTGGCCTATTCGGCAATCATGACAGCCGCGGGCATTGCCGCTACCTTTTCCGGTAACATCGAACAGCGAGTGCGCGATGCAGATAGTCGACGCCCAGATCCACCTTTGGGGAACCGGTCTGCCGAGTAACCTCTCCCATTGGCAGGTGACGCACTTCACCCCCGAGGAGGCCATCGCGCTCATGGATGAAGGAGGTGTCGATGCCGCTGTCATCCATCCGCCGGGTTGGGACCCAGGTTCGACGGACATGGCCCTTGCCGCGGTGCAAAACTACCCTGGGCGGTTCGCGATCCTGGGCTCCCTCCCGCTCGATCTGCCAGGGTCCCGCGCGCGCATCGCAAGCTGGCGTGAACGACCGGGAATGCTCGGCCTGCGCTATACCTTCCTCCACGATCCGGCGCGGCAATGGCTGCACGATGGCACGATCGACTGGCTCTGGTCGGCCGCCGAAGATGCCGGCGTCCCCATCGCCACGCTGGCGACCGATTCATTGACGGAACTCGGCCGGATCGCCGCGCGGCACCCCAGACTGCGATTGACAATCGATCACCTCGGCGGCCGGGGCGGCCTGACGACGCTGAAAGATGCTGAGGCCATGACCCACATGCCGGACCTTCTGGCACTGGCGAAGCTGCCCAATGTAGCGGTCAAAGCGACCGGCGCACCGGGTTATTCCAGCGAGGCCTATCCATTTCCGAGGATGCAAACGTATCTACGACAGATCTACGACGCCTTCGGACCGCATCGGATGTTCTGGGGCACTGACATCACGAAGATGCCCTGCTCCTGGCGCCAATGCGTCACGATGTTCACCGAGGAGCTGCCGTGGCTCAGCGACAAGGACAAGCGACTTATCATGGGCGAGGCGCTCTGCGCCTGGTGGGGCTGGAACCGGTCAGCCTGAAATAACAGCAAAGGGAATATTTCCGCATGAGCGACAGCCGCAAGACGAACACGGCGGGAAAGCAGGTCGCCGTCGTGATCGGCGCCACCTCGAAGTGGCAGTCGGATGGCCGCAACACCTTGCTGGCGCATGGCAAGATAGTGGATGACAGCGACCTGCCGGTCGGCGTGCGCTGGGGCGTCGGCGGCGCCATCGCCCAGAAGTTTGCGCAGGAGGGTTTCTTCGTCGTGCTGACGACACGCAAGCAGGCGAATGCATCGGCCTTGGCGGAGGCCATTCGGCAGCAGGGCGGCGACTGCACGATCGTCGAGCTGGATCTTGCCTCGCAGGACTCCATTTCGGCCGCGTTCGCCACGATCCGCCGCGATGCAGGCGACCCGGACGTACTGGTCTACAACGCAGGTTACTTGGAAGGCCGCGATCTACCGCCCGATAGGGAGCTTCTCGAATATATCCCGGTGGAGATGTTCGATACCACACAGCACATCGCCTGCCGTGGGCCCTTCCTCATAGCCAAAGAAGTGTTGCCGGCCATGCGCCGGAAAGGCGAAGGGTCCTTCTTCTTCTCCAACAACTCCAGCTCGCTGCGCGGGAAGAAGCGCATGACCGGGCAGTCGCTTTACTACCCCAGGGTCATGATGCGGACCCTGGCGCAGGTTCTTACTGAGGAATACTCCGAGCACGGCGTGCATGTGGCCAACGTGGTGATCGACGGTACCATCGACTCGCCCGGTACCCGGGCGATGCCGCGCATCCAAAATCGACCCGATCTCGTGATCAATCCCGTCAAGATCGCCGAGGCGTTCTACTATCTGCACACGCAGGACCGGTCGTGCTGGACACACGAGCTGCAGCTCACGCCATCCTCGACCAAGCCCAGCTACTGAAGTAGCTGGGTCGATCCCCGCCTATCGGCTCAGCGCACGCTGTAACTGCGCCTTGCTCATCCGTGACCGCCCGGGGATTTTGCGGCGCACGGCCTGCCGATAGAGCTCCGCCCGCGTCGCATCACCCGAGCGCGGACGCCCGCGCTTGGCGGTGGCATTGCGCTTCATCGCCGTGCGACCCTCTTTTTCCTGCTGCGCGGTCTGCCCGCGACTTTCCTTGGACTTGGTCCGCGCATACTGGCGCCGGTTCTGCCCGCGCGACTGCTGATTGGATGAACCGGATTCACTGAGCGCAATTGCGACAGCCTGGCGCCGGTTCTTCACCTTTCCGCCGCGGCTGCTCTCCAGCTCACCATGCTTCCATTCGTGCATCACGCGCCCGACCGTCTTGCGCTGTGGTGTGCTCTGCTTTGCCATCGTGTCCTCCATTCGGCGAAGGGCGCCGCCGGTGCCGGCAGCGCTCCCGATCGATCGTCAGGCAGCCTCCCTGACCGCCTGCTGATTGATCTCCCGCCGCGCCAACTGATTCAACGTCGTGTCGGCCTTCTTCTCTTCCTCGAGTGTCTCCTGCATCAGACGAGCGACATCGTCAGCGCCCACCGCCTTCGCCCAGGCCACGATTGTCCCGTAGCGCGCCATCTCGTAGTGCTCGACCGCCTGCGCGCAGGCCACGATCCCGGCATCCCTCACGTGACCCTCGGGGAATTCCTCGATGACCTCTTCACCTTCCTCGATTAGGCCGTTGATCGCCTCGCAGGTAATCCCCCGCGCGCGCTTGCCGAGGGCCTCGAACGCCTTTTGCAGCCGGTCCACTTGGCCCTGCGTTTCTTCCCGGTGATGCAGCAGCGCGTTTTTGAGTTCCTCGCTTCCACTGGCCTTCGCCATCTTGGGCAGGGCCTTCAGGATTTGCCGTTCCGCGTAATAGACATCCTGCATAAATGTCAGCAGCAGGTCCTTCATCGTTTTCGTCGTAGCCATTTTGCGGCCTCTCGTCTGGAGTTACGCCCCGATCGCAACGCACTAGCGCAAGGCGATCCGATAACCGCGGCCTCACGACGTCGTTTCGCCTACCGCAGCGCAAAAACGCGTGTGTGCTCCAGGTGGCCGAGGCTCGAGGCAACGGCCACGCGCCCTGCCGCGTTGCACAGGCCAGTGTCCATTGCGCGAAGGGGCGACCGCATGACCAAGACAGTGGGCGATTTTCTGTGGCAGCGTCTGCGTGACAACGGCATCCACCGCGTGTTCGGCTACCCTGGTGATGGCATCAACGGCCTGGTCGGCGCGTTGGATCGCGCGCACAACGATCCCGAATTCGTGCAGGTCCGCCATGAAGAGATGGCCGCGTTCATGGCCGCGGCTCATGCGAAGTTCACCGGCGAAGTCGGCGTCTGTCTGGCAACATCGGGACCGGGCGCCATCCATCTGCTCAACGGTCTGTACGATGCTCGGCTTGACCATCAGCCCGTAGTGGCAATCGTAGGTCAGCAGGCGCGCGCCGCTCTCGGCGGTCACTACCAGCAGGAGACCGACCTGCCGAATCTGTTCAAGGATGTCGCCGGCGCGTTCGTGCAGCAGGCCAGCACGCCGACACAGATCCGCCACCTCGTCGACCGCGCAGTGCGCATTGCCAGGTCTGACCGCACGGTGACGGCAATCATTCTGCCGAACGACCTTCAGGAGATGGACGCTGTGGAAACCCCGCCGCACGCGCATGGCACGGTCCACTCCGGCATTGGCGCCCCGGTCAGCCATCCGTTCCCGCCCGATGCCGAATTGCACCGCGCAGCCGAGGTGCTGAACGCAGGCAAGCGTGTCGCGATGCTGGTTGGCGCCGGCGCGCTGCACGCGACCGATGAGCTGATCCAGGTCGCCGAACGGCTCGGGGCCGGTGTCGCCAAGGCGCTTCTCGGCAAGGCGGCGCTCCCCGACGAGCTTCCATGGGTGACCGGCTCGATCGGTCTGCTCGGCACCAAGCCGAGCTGGGACCTGATGCAGAACTGCGACACGCTGCTGATGGTCGGCTCCGGCTTCCCCTATTCCGAATTCCTGCCGCAGGAAGGCAAGGCCCGCGGCGTGCAGATCGACACTTCCGCCGGGATGCTGAGCCTGCGTTATCCGATGGAGGTCAATCTCCTCGGTGACAGCAAGGCAACGCTGCGCGCGCTGCTTCCGCTGCTGCAGCCGAACAGCGATCAAAGCTGGCGACGGACCGTGGAGAAGAACGTCGCGGACTGGTGGAAGCTATTGCAGGCACGTGCCATGCAACCCGCCGATCCGCTCAATCCGCAGCGCGTGTTCTGGGAACTCTCGTCGCGCCTGCCCGATGGCGCGATCATCGCCAGCAACTCTGGCTCCGCCGCCAACTGGTTCGCCCGCGACCTGCGCATCCGGCGCGGCATGATGTGCTCACTGTCCGGTGGTCTCGCCAGCATGGGCGCCGGTGTGCCCTACGCGATCGCCGCCAAGTTCGCCCATCCGGGTCGCCCAGTCATCGCTTTGGTTGGTGACGGCGCGATGCAGATGAACGGCATGGCCGAGCTCATTACTGTGACGAAATACTGGAAGAAGTGGGGCAACCCGCGCTTCGTGGTGCTTGTGCTGAACAATCGCGATCTCAACCAGGTGACGTGGGAGCAGCGTGCCCAGGCAGGCGATCCCAAGTTCTTGGCCTCACAGAGCATTCCAGATGTGTCCTATGCCCGCTTCGCTGATCTGATCGGATTGAAGGGCATATTCGTCGATAACCCCGACGACGTCGCAGGCGTGTGGGATGAAGCACTGTCGGCCGATCGGCCGGTGGTGGTCGAGGCCTACACGGATCCCAACGTGCCACCACTGCCGCCCCACATCACCCTCGCCCAGGCACGCGCCTTTGCTGGCTCGCTGTATCGCGAGCCGGAGCGCGGGAGCGTCATAGTGGACACCGCGCGAGACGTGTTGGCCTCAGTGCTGCCCGGCCGGAATTAGGAGCGGCGCCATGAAAATGGATTTCAAACCTTACACCGCACCGGCCGGCGGTTGGGGTTCGGTGGGGAGCCTGGCCAGACGCTTCGCGCGGGAGGGCAATCCCGTCAGCGCCGCCCTGACCCTGATGTATCAGAACCAACCGCACGGTTACGCCTGTCCAAGCTGCGCCTGGGCGAAACCAGTGCCACCGCACGTGTTTGAGTTCTGCGAGAACGGCGCCAAGGCGACGATCTGGGAACTGACGCAGAAGCGCGCCACGCCGGAGTTCTTCGCCGATCATAAGCTGCGCGAGCTCGAAGGCTGGAACGACCACGCATTGGAGGCCGCAGGACGCCTGACCGATCCGCTACGCTATGACGCGGCGAGCGACCGCTATCTGCCAGTGCCGTGGCACACAGCATTCACCGAAATCGGCGCGAGGCTCCGCGGCTTCGCGCCCAACTCGGCGGTGTTCTATGCGTCGGGCCGTGCTGGCCTCGAAGCAGCCTATATGTACCAGCTCCTGGCGCGGCTCTACGGCACCAACAATCTGCCGGACTGCTCCAATATGTGCCACGAGACCACATCGGTCGCACTGCCGGAGAGCATCGGTGTGCCGGTCGGCACCGTCACTCTGGACGATTTCGCGCATGCCGATGCGCTCTTCTTCTTCGGACAGAATGTCGGTAGCAACAGTCCGCGAATGCTGCACGATCTGCAGGATGCACGAAACCGCGGCGTGCCCATTGTCTCGTTCAATCCACTGCATGAGCGCGGGCTTGAGGCATTCACCAATCCTCAAAATCCCAGGCAGATGCTCACCGGCGCGCAGACACACATCAGCACATTGGTCCACCAGGTGAAATCGGGCGGCGACATGGCCGCCATCATGGGCATGTGCAAGGTACTTATCGCGTGGGACGACCATCGCGATGGTGCAGCGCCTGTATTGGACTGGGACTTCATCCACCAGCACACACACGGCTTCGAGAAGTTCGCTGATGCAGTGCGCGCCGCTGACTGGGCCGCGCTGGAACGCCGCTCCGGACTGACCCGCAACGCGATGGAAGCGGCGGCGCTGGTGTACGCCCGGGCCAAGAGGGTTATCGGCATCTACGGCATGGGCCTCACGCAACACGTCAAGGGCGTCCGCACCGTGCAGATGTTGGTCAATCTGCTCCTGCTGCGCGGGAATATCGGTCAGCCGGGCGCCGGCATCTGCCCGGTGCGCGGCCACTCCAACGTACAGGGCCAACGTACTGTTGGCATCACGGAGAAACCGAAGCTGGCACCGCTCGATCGCCTGGCTGAGCAGTACGACTTCGAGCCGCCGCGCGACGAGGGCCTGAACACGGTGACCGCCTGCGAGGCGATGCTCAACGACAGGATCCACGCCTTCATCGGCCTCGGCGGCAACTTCATTCGTGCCGTGCCGGAACGCGAAGCGATGGAGGCGGCGTGGCGTCGACTGCCGCTCACTGTGCAGATCGTTACCAAACTGAACCGCAGCCAGGTCGTGCATGGCGAGACCGCATTCATCCTGCCATGCCTCGGCCGCACCGAACTCGATGAGCAGGCGAGCGGTCCGCAGGCCGTGTCGGTCGAGGACAGCACGGCCTGCATCCATGGTTCGCGTGGCCGGCGTGCACCAGCCAGCCCAAATCTGCTGTCCGAGCCGGCGATCATCGCAGGCATCGCCAAGTCGACGCTGGCACCCAACCCGCATGTCGACTGGGACGGCTGGGTGGCCGACTATGACCGGGTCCGCGAAGCGATCGGTGCGACGTACCCTGCCATCTTCCACGACATGAGCCGGCGCATGTGGGAGCCGGGCGGTTTCCACCGCCGGCTCGAGGCGCGCGAAAGGACATGGAACACCGCCACGGGCAAGGCAAACTTCATCACCCCGGAGACATTGGCCACCGATATCGACACGCCGGTCGAGCAGCGAGACATCGTGCAGTTGATCACCTTGCGCAGCAACGATCAGTTCAACACGACCGTGTATGGTTTTGACGATCGCTTCCGTGGCGTGCACGGCACCCGCATGGTCGTGCTGATGCATCGCAACGATATGGCGCGCTTCGGCTTGAACGAGCGCGACATGGTGACGCTGAGCACGGCGGTCGATGATGGTCGCCGGCGTTCGGTCTCTGGATTGATGGTGCTGCCGTATGACATCCCGGAAGGCAACATCGGTGCATATTATCCCGAGTGTAATCCGCTGATACCGCTCTGGCACCATGCCGAAGGCAGCCACACGCCGGCGGCGAAATCGATCCCCGTGCGTGTGACGAGTGCCATGCCGAACAAGGAGACCATGCTATGAGCGCGACTGTGCCGCCGCAGAGGCAGGCCCGTCAGCCCGGCCAGCAGCGCGAGATGCAGCCCCAGCCGCAAGCCAGCATGGAGCGCTACCGAGGTGTGCAGAAATTGGCGGAGAAAGTGGCGCTGATCTCCGGCGGCGATTCCGGGATCGGCCGTGCGGTCGCCATCGGCTTCGCCAAGGAAGGTGCCGATGTCGCCATCACGTATCTCGACGAGCACGACGATGCCGCGGAGACGCTGCGACTGATCGAGGTGACGGGTCAGCGCGGGCTGATCGTCCCGGGCGACATCGGCAACCCCGATTTCGCACGCGAGGCGGTGGGACAGGTGGTCCAGGCCTTCGGCCGCATCGACATCCTGGTGAACAACGCTGCCGAGCAGCATGTGCGCGAACGGCTGGAGGATCTGCCGGACGATCAGCTCGAACGCACGTTCCGCACCAACATTTTCGGCCAGTTCTATCTGACACGTGCCGTGCTGCCGCACATGGTGGAAGGCAGCGCGATCATCAACACCACGTCGGTGACGGCGTACCAGGGCCATCCTGTGCTGCTCGACTACGCGTCCACCAAGGGTGCCATCGTCTCCTTCACGCGTTCGCTGTCCAAGCAGTTGCTGCAGCGTGGCATTCGCGTGAACGGGGTTGCCCCCGGCCCCATCTGGACACCGCTGATTCCGGCCAGCTATTCCGAGACAAAGACTGCCGAGCACGGCAGCAGCGCTCCGATGGAGCGGCCAGGGCAGCCGGATGAGGTCGCCCCCTGCTACATCTTCCTCGCCTCCTCTGACTCAGCCTACATGTCCGGCCAGGTCCTGCATCCTAACGGCGGCACGATCGTAAGCGGTTGACCGCCCTGATCGGCCTAACCGGCGCGGCGGGACATGATCTGCGACCCTTGGCGCGCTATGTCTCGCCACATGGTTTCTTCTCGCCACACCGGGCTGACCGAGGCCGACCGCGCCGTGTGGACAAGTTACGCAAGGCGCATCAAGCCTCTGGCTGGTCGCGACCATCCAAAGGTGATGGAAGGTTCGCGGCCTGCCATCGCGCCGCCGGCATCGCCGCGGCAGGTCGCTGCTGCGCGCACCGGTCATGCCAAACTGCCGCCCCTCTCTGTCGGGGAGCAGCCGGGCGGCGTGGACAGCGCCACCTGGCAACGCTTCCGCACCGGCAGGCTGCCGGCGGCGCGGGTGCTCGATCTGCACGGCCACACGGCGCAGCACGCGTTCCAATCGCTGGCGACGTTCGTGCGCGTGGCGCGCGCCGAGGGGCTGCGGTGTGTCGAGGTGGTGACCGGGCAAGGCGGTGTGCTGCGTCGCGAGCTTCCACTCTGGCTGAACCTGCAGGAGTTTCGCGGCGTGGTGCTGGCCGCCGCGCATCCTCACGCCGCAAATCCGGGAGCGGTGCGTTTGCTGCTGCGACGGGTGCGATGACCCCCTTCGGCGCTCGGCTCCGTGCACTGCGGGCGGAGCGGGAGGTGACGCTGCAACGGTTGGCTGGCGAATTGCAGGTATCGGCGGCCTATCTCTCCGCGCTGGAGCATGGGCGCCGCGGCGCGCCCAGTGCCGGGCTGGTGCACCAGGTCAACGAGTTCTTCGGCCTGATCTGGGATGATGCCGAGGAGATGGCGCGGCTCGCAAGGCTGTCGCATCCACGGGTGACGGTAAACACGGCGGGTCTGTCGCCGGAGCAGACGGCGCTCGCAAACCGGCTGGCGCAGAGCATCCACCGGCTGTCGCCTGAGACAGTGGCGGCGCTGCATGCGTTGCTCGATACGAACGCACGGGCGGCGAAGCCGCGATTGCGCCGGGCGGCCGGACAGCGAAGGCCGTAGGGCCGAACGAACACGCAGACACGCTGTTCTCGTTTCATGCGCTGCGTGCCTGCAACAGCGGGGAGCCGTCACGCATCACCGCGCCAAGACCAAGGGAGAGGCGACGGCGTCGCAAGTGGGTCGAGCTGAAGCCGAGCGACGACGCCTCTGTCTCTGCCAGGGTGGACGGCTAATTGGGCGGCCGGATAGTCTTTCTTGCGCCAAGCTGTGCCGCACCAGGAAATTGAGGCCAGACTGTAGTGGCTCGGCGCGATCGCAAGTTGCGAAGTGCCCGACAGGGAGACAAGAAACAATGCCGATCAATATGGTTGTTCGCCGGAGAGGGGATTACAGAGACCCTCAACTGGAACTACTGCGTAAGCAGGGCGTTCCGCTCCTGAAAAAATACGGCGCGGTCGCGCACAGGTTTGGCTATTATCATTCCGGCGTTCACGCGGGGCAGATTTTTATCGCCATCACTTATCCAGATCTGGCAACCCATGAACGAGCTTGGCAAGGCATGTCGCGGGATGCGGATTGGCAGAGGGTCGTAGGCGAGATCGAGAAGATTGCGCCATTGCAGGAAAGTTACCTGACAGTCGTCACCGAAGAGCGGTGACATACTGGCTGATGTTCGGGTTCCCAAGCCGGACCAGCGAATACGGACCAGTTGCTACTCTCGTATCAGCCCGCCGGGACACATCGAGGCCGACATGAAGTGGTTCTCGGATCGAGGCACGCGCAATCGTTAGCCCCTGATGAAAGCCAGCAGATCGGCATTGATGGTTTCGGCCTCGGTGGTCGGCATCCCGTGCGGGAAGCCCTTATAGGTTTTCAGCGTACCGTTCCTCAGCAGCTTTGCCGACAGCGGTGCGGAATCGGCATAGGGCACGATCTGGTCGTCGTCGCCGTGCATCACCAGGACCGGCACCGTGATCTTCTTGAGGTCCTCGGTGAAGTCGGTCTGGGAAAAGGCGACGATGCCGTCATAGTGCGCCCGCGCGCCGCCCATCATGCCCTGGCGCCACCAGTTCCAGATGATGGGCTGCGACGGTTTCGCGCCGGGCCGGTTGTAGCCATAAAACGGTCCGGCCGGCAGCTCGTAATAGAATTGCGCACGGTTGGCGGCGAGCTGCGCCTGAAGGCCGTCGAACACTTCCTTGGGCAGCCCACCCGGATTGGCCGCCGTCTTCACCATCAGCGGTGGCACGGCACTCAGAATCGCCGCTTTCGCCACGCGACTTTCACCATGGCGGGCAATGTAATGTACGACTTCGCCGCCGCCCGTGGAATGTCCGACATGCACGGCGTTCGTCAGATCGAGATGCGTCGTCAGTGCCGCGAGGTCATCGGCGTAGTGATCCATGTCATGGCCATCCGCGACCTGGCTCGAGCGGCCGTGGCCGCGCCGGTCATGCGCGATGACGCGATAGCCGTGGTTCATGAAGAACAGCATCTGCGCATCCCAGTCATCGGCAGAAAGCGGCCAGCCGTGGCTGAAGACAATGGGCTGCCCGCTGGCCCAATCCTTATAGAAAATTTCGACGCCGTCCTTCGTCGTGATCGCAGGCATAAATTCGACCCTCCTCGCTTTTTACTTCTGAGCAATGCCGTTGAAAGGATACGATCTGTCGTTGATTATCGAAGCCTCCGCTCACCGACGGCAAGCCGCATCCCCCATCGTCATGGCCGGGCTCCGGCCGGCCATCCAGGTCTCTGCTTTGCTGCGGCCAACAAAGGTCGCGATCGCACCGATCGCAACCAAGCGTCACGTCCTCTTCGACGACTGGCTCGCAGGATCAACAGCAGTCCCGGAGCCGCTGCCTGCCGCGGAGACCCGCCTGGGCCGCCGGACGGCTCGCACCTTCCCGCTGCGCCCGCCTCCACAGAAGAACTGATCGCCGCCATCCGACTCGAGCCCCGACACGCCTACTCCCGGCGGCATCTCGAGCCTCTCCACGACCTCTCCTGTTCGCGGATCGACCCGCCTGACATCGCTCTCGTCCCCTTCCCAAGTGCCGTGCCAGAGCTCGCCGTCAATCCAGGTCACCCCGGTGACGACGCGGTTGGACTCGATGGTGCGAAGGATCGCCCCTGTTTGGGGATCGACCTGATGGATTTTCCGGCCCCGATGCTGCCCCACCCAGAGTGTCCCTTCGGCCCACGCGAGCCCAGAGTCACCGCCGCCGCCAGGCGCCGGGATTGTCGCGAGCACACGGCCCGACTTCGGATCGATTTTCTGGATGCGATCCTCGGCGATCTGAAACAGGTGCTGACCGTCGAACGCCGTTCCAGCGTGCGCGGCGACATCAATCGAGTGCGCCGTCTTCCCGCTCGCGGGATCGAAGGCGTTCAGCCTGTCGCCAGACGCAAACCAAACGTGCTGACCGTCAAACGTTACCCCATGCACGCTGTCGACACCGGGAAAGGGTCCATATTCACGGAGGATTTCTGCCGCTGATCGTTTCATGCATCCATTTCTAGTTCACCCGGCACTACACCGAGGAGTAACAAGATTGTCGGGCATCCCGCCGGATGCGGTGATCCCCAGCTCCCACGCCTTGATTTGCAACGCAAGCACCTTCGAGAAGATGCGGCACTGCGCCAGCCCTCCGGCAAGGAACCAGAGTCCCTGCTGTCCTGTGGGCCGCCACATGCCCTGCAGCTCGCCTTCCTCATCGAAGCCCCAAACGGGGCCTATGCGATCGCCAACGTCGTCGCCGAGGATGCGCCGAGCCGCCGCTGCCTGGCCTTCGTAACCGGTGGCCAGCACGATCAGGTCGGCATGCTTCACGCTGCCGTCCTTCATCGTCGCGCCATCCGGCCCGAAGCGCTTGATATCAGCGTATTGGATCAGCCCGACACGGCCGTCGACGATCATCTGCGAACAGCCGGCGTCGAAATAATACCCGCCGCCTCGGCTCTGGTACATGATCTGCCAGCCGGTATCGTCCGGCCCGAAGGTCAGGCGGAAGCCGCGCCGCTCCAGTCCTTGCAACAACTCCCGGTCTGCTTCGCGGTTCATCGCCGTGATGAGCTGGTGTGAGCGTCGGTAGACAGGAAACGGAGAGGCTATGGCGAGCAGATCGAGGTCCTCGAACGGCACGTCCTCATCGTAGAGCGCATAGGGCGCCTGCGCCTCCTTGAGGCTGACGATGAGTGTCGGGCTGCGTTGGATCAGCGTCACTTCCGCAGCCCCGGATACGCAAAGGTCCTGCGCCACGTCATGCCCCGAGGTGCCGGTCCCCAGCACCAGCGCACGCTTGCCCTGCCAGTCGAGCCCACTGCCGTAATCGCCGGAATGCCGCACTGTGCCGCGGAATTCGTTGAGACCTGGCAGATCCGGCATGATCGGCGTGGTGCTGACCCCGTTGGCGAACACGATATGGCGCGGCTTCATGCGTCGCTCTGTCCCGTCGCCGCGTTTGAGCTGCACGTCCCAACAGCCGGCAGCCTCGTCCCAGATCCCGCCAACCAGTTCGGTCCGCGTCCAGACGTTGAGCTCCATCGCCTCGGCGTAGATCTCGAACCAGCTGGCCAGCATATCTTTGGGAATGAACACCGGCCAGGACCGTGGGAACGGCATGTGGGGCAGGTGGTTGACGCGCGTCTCGTTGTGCAACGTCAGCGCGTGATAGCGGCGACGCCAACTGTCACCGATCCGCGCCTCACGGTCCACCACGAGCGTATCTACACCGAGCAGCGTCAGTCGTGCTGCGATAGACAGGCCCGCCTGCGCTCCGCCTACCACGAGCACTGCGGGGTCACGGTCCGCGTAGGCCCGAGCCCGCTTGCGCCGATCGAGCCAGTTCTCCCCGCCGAAGTTGCGCTTCCAGTCCACGTCCTGCCAACGCCTGCCGTTCGCCGGATCCTCGTGTCCGCTATCTCGTCCAGCGTGGTCAGCAGAGTCCAGGCGCGCTGCCCGCCGCCTTCGGAGACCAGGCGCACGACGCCGTTGCAGGGACCGATCGAAGTTTCAAAGGCGAAGATCGCCTCGATCGTGTCGACGCCTGCGCGCGTGACATGCCGCGGCGGCGTGCGGCCAGGGGCAAGTGCCATCGCGCGGGGCGCCGTTTGCGAGAGGGCGCAGGCCATGCGCTGCGCGATGGACGCGGCGCCGGAGGAGGTACGCAGGTCCCAGGTGAAGGCGAGGATGTCGCGCCAATGGCAGTCATCGGCGAACAGCCCTGCGATACGCGTGGCCTCACCGGAGGCAAGGGCAGCACCGAAATCACGGAGCCAGGCTTCTGCCGCCGCCTTCGCCGAAATGACGGTCAGAATGCCGTCCATGGCCCTGATGTCCCTGCGGCGGTCAAAGAGGGTTGTATCCGGGCTTCTTGTAAATGGTGTCGGGCTTGCCGACGATGTCCGGCTTATAGACCTTCTCGGTCCAATCGTCCGGCGCAACATCTTCGATGCTTACCGAGACCGCCTCCTCGGTGCAGTTCGCACCGGTCATGATGGCCTTGGTGACGTCCTCCGCAAGCTTCGCTTTCTGCTGCTCCGACCTGCCTGCGTACAGCTTTACGATTACGTGGGGCATTTCTCCATCCTTCCGTTCAGAATTCCTGGCGCGTCGGCCGGAACACGATTTCGTTGATGTCCACATCTTCCGGCTGGCTGAAGGCGAAGGCAACCGCCCGCACGAACGAGTCGGCAGGGATTGCGGCTGCCGCGTAGAACTCACGGACCCTCGCCAATTCCTCGTTAGTGAACGGACCGTAGCTTTCCGCGGGTATCGAAGAAGGACACGCGCTCGACGGCCGCCTGGATGAGCCCAATCATTTCGCCGCGGTCCTTCTGTGGGCCCTCGTTGGCGCCCATACCCATGCAACCGAGGCCGATGGCCGAAATCTCCAGGCCACCGCTGCCGACTTGCCTTTCTTGTATTGCGTGCTCTCCTGCCGGGGCCGTCAGGCTCGGTATTGCGCGTCGCTCACATGTTCCATCCAGTCGACGACCTTGCCGTTCAGCGCTTCCTGGATCGCGATATGCGTCATTCCCGTGGTTCGCGTCGCGCCATGCCAGTGTTTCTCGCCCGGCGCGAACCAGACCACGTCACCGGGCCGGATCTCCTCAACCGGTCCGCCTTCGCGTTGGACCCAGCCGCAACCGGCGGTGACGATCAGTGTCTGACCCAGCGGGTGCGTGTGCCACGCGGTCCGCGCGCCCGGCTCGAACGTGACGCTGGCGCCGCGAACGCGCGCCGGATCAGGCGGCTGGAACAGCGGGTCGATCCGGACCGAGCCGCTGAAGTAGTCCTCGGGTCCCTTGCCGGATGGCTGTGAACCGCTTCGCTTGATCTCCATGGTTGTGTAGCTCCGTGTTGTTGGGACAGTCAGTGTCGGCGCCAGCGCGGCGGCGGTTCAACGCGGTTCAAGCCGCAGCGTCGTCGACAGGATTTCGGCACGCACCATCTCCTGCGCATGACTGCTGTGCCGATATTTCCGCAGGATTTCGCGGCTGGCCCGGTCAACCGAGGCACCGTCACTCGCTGGGATCGCGTGCACCGCCAACCGGCCCCCGGCAAACTCCAATGTGGCGGGGCCGCCCGTCGCGAGGTCCTTGTACCAACGGCCCTTGGTGCCCAGCCACGAACGCACGAAGACGTCGTCACCATCGACAACCACCCATATCACGACCGCGCTCTTGGGGTGCTTGTCGGTCCGGATCGTAGGCTCCTGCACGTCACGCAATGCGCGCAGAGTGTCCGCATCGAATTTGCTCATGGCCTGATCTTACCGCTCCAGCGCTATCCGACTAGATGCTATGATACGCATACGCTTATGATCCAGGCTCATGAATGCCGCGCGAAAACTTCAATGATCTTCTCGCCTTCGTCGCGGTCGCGAAGGAACGTAGCTTCACCAGGGCGGCCGCGCAGCTTGGTGTTTCGCAGTCGGCTCTCAGTCACACCGTCCGTGGACTTGAGGAACGGCTTGGCCTCCGGCTGCTGACCCGCACCACGCGCAGCGTCGCGCCGACCGAGGCGGGCGAGCGCCTGCTGCGCACCGCAGGACCGCGCCTTGACGAGATCGAGGCGGAAATGGCCGCGCTGGGCGAACTGCGCGACAAGCCATCTGGCACAATCCGCATCACCGCGCACGATCACGCTGTGCGAGCGGTCCTCTGGCCTGCGCTGGCGCAGCTGCTGCCAGACTACCCGGACATCAAGGTGGAGATCGTGATCGACTACGGCCTGACGGACATCGTTGCCGAACGTTTCGACGCCGGCATTCGCTCCGGCGAGATGGTGGCGAAGGACATGATCGCTATGCGGATCGGGCCGGACATGCGCTCAGCGGTCGTCGGCGCGCCGTCATACTTCGTCAAACGGACAAGGCCGAAGACGCCCCAGGACCTGACAACGCACGCCTGCATCAACCTGCGTCTGCCAACGCATGGCGGCCTCTATACCTGGGAGTTCGAGAAGGGTGGGCGCGAGATAAGGGTAAAGGTCGAAGGGCAGCTCGTGTTCAACGGAACCGCCCCGATGCTCGATGCAGCATTGTCCGGGTTCGGCCTGGCATACGTGCCCGAGAACACGGTGCAGACGCACCTCGCCGATGGGAGTCTCATCCGGGTGCTCGCCGATTGGTGTCCGCCCTACCCGGGCTATCACCTGTACTACCCGAGCCGCCGCCAACCCACGCCAGCGTTCGCGCTGCTGGTAAACGCGCTGCGCTATCGGCGCTGAGACAGGGCTAGTCGCTCGGCAGCGGACCGGGGAGCAACAGAATTGTCGGAAATCCCGTCAACGGCGGAGTCATCCAACGAAGCGCGCGCCCGCGCCCGAACGATTGCACCTTGCCTGCTGCCGCCAGCGAGTCGAGCGCCCGCTGCACAGTACGCGGACTGGCTCCAAGCGCAATTGCCAGAGCCGAGCTCGACCACAACTCGCCATCCGCGAGGAAGGCGAGTACCGTCGCATTCTGCTCTTCGACGAGCGGCGCCAGCACAACGACCTCGCGTGTGCGGCGTGGCGCCAGCGCAAAGCCTTGCGTTGTCGCGCTCACGTCTGCCAGCGTACGAAGCTCCACGCGAAGCCGCCCGACTTCCACCCGCAACCGCGCGCGATGCAACTCATCGGCGTGCTTTGCCCTGAAGGCGCGTGCGACAAGCGTGCTCCTCGACGCATCTCCGGGCCAGGTTTCACCGAGCGCGCGTGCAAGGGCGAACAATATTGGGCGCGTTGCGAGCGAGACCACCGTGCGTGCGTCACGCACGACATAACGGCACGCGTCCACCACGAGCGCCTCCGACGCCAATAGCGCTTCAACATCCTCGAGCAGCAACAGTCGCTCGCCGCCACGCGTAATCAGGCGCGCCGCGGGCGTGTTCAGGACGCGGGATGCGCTTTCGACCTCCGCCGTCAGCGCAGGGATATTCGCGTCGCACGCGGCTCCGTCGGCCCGAGCGAGTGCCGCGCGCGCCATCTGCGTCCGGAGACGTCGCATCGCGATCGCCGCGACGACCAGTTCGTGGGCGGCCCTCGACGCGGGCGGGAAGGGCGTAGGGTCAAGCTCGGCAAGTGTACGCTCCGCCTCGTCGAGACGCCCGATCAGGAGGAGGCGCCGGATCTCGAGGTTCCGCGCATGTGCGGCATTCATCCGGTCGCCGTGCGCTTCGAGCGTTACCCGCGCCGCGTCGAGCGCCTTCGGGGGAAACCCCAGGTCGCGTGAGACGAGTGCGATTTCGGCTTCGGCAACGACACACCTCGCGCGGGCCACGGCCTCTCGCGGACCGAACGCGCGCGCCGCACTCCGCAGGAGTGCCTTCGCCCGGACGAGATCGCCGAGTTGCGCCATCACGATGCCGCGAAGCGCGAGTGCAGACGGATCGTCGCGCAACGCGACCCGTTTCAGTGCGCCGAGAAGATCGCCCGCCGCAAGTGCACGCGCTGCGGCCGTGATCAGCGAGTCCATCGGAATCCCGCCACACTTGTCACTCCCACCATTCGATACAAGGCAACTAAGTTAGGGGACACGAGCGAGGAAGCTAACGGAGAGAACGATGCAAGACCTCATGAAAGATGAACCAGGAGCCCCTAAGGTAGTCGATCGGAGTACCTTCCAGGCCGAACTGGACGCTTTGCGGGTTCGAGAAAAGGCGCACACAAAAGAAAGCGACGCCATTGCAGCCGCGCGCCGACGCCTCCCCATGGTCGAGGTCGATGGTGCCACACCGCTCATTGGCGAACGTGGCGCAGTGACGCTGTTGGATGCGTTCGAGGGACGCCGGATGCTCATCGCCTACTACTTCATGTGGCACGCCGGCCACCCTGCGCCGGAGCAGTGCGAGGGGTGCACCTTGTATACATCCCAGGTCCGTGAGCTGTCCTTCATTCATTCCCGCAACGTGACCTACGCCACGTTCTGCCAGGGCCCGTACGAAGAGAGCGCTCGGTACCGCGACTTCATGGGCTTCCAGATGCCTTGGTACTCGGCACCCCAGGATTCACTCGACACTCTCTTGGTTGGACGTCGGGTGGGCATGATGCACATCGTCTGCTACCTGCGACAAGGATCCAATGTCTTCGAGACATACTGGACCACCAGGCGCGGCGTCGAGGTTATGGGCAATAGCTACGCGTTGCTCGACCTGACCGTCTACGGGCGGCAGGAGGCGGGGGAGGACTCGCCGGCCGGCTGGCCACAACGGCCGAAAGGCAAGCACAATTACCGTGTCGATGGACGCCCCATCACCCAGTGGCCTCGCCTGAAGGCTGGGTATTCCGACGATCTTGGAACTGGCGGGCGCTGAACCGCGCCTGCCACTTCCTCGATCTTCCGCCAAACGCCGCGACGAGGCCTTCAACCGGTGAACATCGCCGGAAAGGAACACCCAATGAGACTATTCATCTTTCCACCGTCCGCGCGTGTACTCGCCATAGTCGCGCTCAAAGACTACCTGAACATCGAATGCGAGATCGTACCCGTCGATCTGAGTAAAGGCGAGCAACGCACGCGAGAGTACGCCGCGAGGAACCCGAATCAAAAGATGCCCATGCTTGAAGACGACGACTTCGTGCTCTGGGAGTCGAATGCAATTCTGTTCTACCTCGCAAACCACAAGCCGCAGAGCCGGCTTTGGCCCTCCGACTTGCAGGGGCAGGCTGACGTTTTGCGCTGGCTTGCCTGGGAGAGCGCCCACTGGGATGCGGAGTTTGTCGGGATGGTCGCCTATGAGACGGCTTCCAAGGTCGTACTTGGCCTCGGGCCGCCCGACCCTTCGTTTGTCGCACGCGGCCAGCAAAACTTCGCACGCTTCGCGACCGTGCTCAACGAATCCCTGAAGGGACGCGCCTGGCTGACAGGCGATGCCCTCACAATTGCTGACTTTTCGGTCGCGGGACTGGTGCCGTCGGCAGAACGCATGCAGCTTCCGGTCAAGCAATTTCCTGAAGTTGTACGTTGGTACGCTGCGCTCGCCGCGCTGCCGGCGTGGCACCGCGCGCTCGAAGTCAAGAATGCGTCAATGGCCGCATGGCAAGCCTCGCACGCGAACAACGCGAAACCGGAGCTAACGCTGAAGTGAACAGCCGGCGCGCGCTAATAACGCATGGGTACACGCGTGTTCCTAATTGCGCTTTATCACAAGGCGACACACATGAACAAAGCACAAGGATCGGAGAGTTCCGCGCCGATCTTTATTGGCCGGTGGACACCTAAGATTTTGTTTTGTCTCAAAGGAAGGCCTCATCGACACGGGGAGTTGCGCCGCCATCTCGGAAGCGTCTCGCAGCGCATGCTTACCCAAACGCTTCGCAATCTCGAAGCCACAGGGCTCATCGCGAGGCGCGTGACAAGCTCCAGGGCCATCGCTGTCGAGTATTCCTTGACCCAACTGGGGTGGACAATCATCGCGCCACTCGAAGGCATGTGCCGCTGGGCAAAACGATACCGCAGGGATGTGAGTGCTGATGTTTACCCTCCTGAGCCGCGCCAGGCGCGGTGAGTGAAAATAGATCTGGGCTGGAAGGAGACGAGAACGATGACAAAACACGTGACGGGAACACGTGAAGAGTGGCTTACAGCGCGGCTCGAGCTTCTCCAGGCAGAGAAGGAACTGACGCGGCGCGGCGACGAGCTGGCGCGACGGCGGCAGGAGCTGCCGTGGGTTCGCATCGACAAGGAGTATCAATTTGAAACCGACGAAGGGAGCGCGTCGCTGGCAGACCTCTTCAGAGGACGATCGCAGCTCCTCATCTACCACTTCATGTTTGGGGAAGATTGGAAGGCAGGCTGTCCCTCGTGTTCGATGATCGCGGATGCCTTCAACGGCTCCGTCGTCCACCTGGCGAATCACGACGTCACCCTTTCAGCGGTCTCGCGCGCGCCGCTGCCAAAACTGCAGGCGTACAAGCAGCGGATGGGGTGGGCGTTTCCCTGGGCCTCGTCGTTTGGCAGCGACTTCAACTCCGAGTTCAGCGTTTGGATCACCGAGGAGCAACAGCGCAAGGGCGCCGAATACAACTACCGGCACGAGAGGCCGACGAGCGACGTATTTCGCTGGCGAGATGGCCAGGAGGGTGGTGGCAACCCGGCGGAAGGCAAACTCGCGGCCGCGTGCGGTGTTGACGTGCCCGCTTATCACCGCGACAGACCCGGCATGAGCGCGTTCGCACTCGATGACGGCGCCGTCTATCACACCTATTCCACCTACGCCCGCGGCGTGGATCCATTCTTCGGCGTTTACCACTGGCTCGACCGCGCTCCTGATGGGCGCAACGAGACCGGCGTCTGGTGGCACCGTCATGACGAGTACGACCAGCACTGAGCGACGCCGCGACAAGCACTAGGACAGGGCAATGAAGATCGCAGATTCAACAGTTCTGGTGACTGGAGCCAATCGGGGCCTCGGCAAGGCGCTCGTCGAGGAGGCTTTGAGGAGAGGCGCGAAACGGATTTACGCCGGCGCGCGCCAGCCGTTTGTGCACGCCAACCGCGGCGTCAGGCCCCTCACGCTGGACGTGACGGATGCAGCGCAGATTGGTGCGGCCGTCGAGAAAGTCGACACGATCGATATCCTCATCAACAATGCCGGCATTTCGCTCCAGAACGACCTGAGCGACCGCGCCGCGCTCGAACGGCTGCTAGCGGTCAACCTATTTGGCACATATGACGTGACCATGGCTTTCCTGCCGGTACTGGCGCGTCCCCGAAGTGCCATTGTCAACGTTCTATCATTGGCGTCGGTTGCGGCGGTGCCGTTCAATTCCCTCTACTCGATCTCGAAGGCCGCCGCGTTCTCCCTCTCGCAATCGTTGCGTGCTCTCTTGGCCGGACGAGGCGTGAGCGTCCATGTTGTCCTGCCCGGCCCCCTCGACACTGATATGACACGAGGCTTGGACATTCCGAAAGCCTCTCCCGCTTCTGCGGCGCGAGCGATCTTCGACGGATTGGAGAAGGGGGAGGAGGAAATCTTCCCGGACCCCATGTCGGAGCCGGTTGCGGAAGGCTGGCGCAACAGTACCGTGAAGGCGCTCGAGCGCCAGTTTGCTGCGTACATCGAAGAAACCCCCGTCAAATCAAGCGCGACGCGCCGATCGGTGCACCGCTAGCAAGCAAGGACAGTCGCGATGAACAAACCCCCGATCGTGTCGCAGCAGGAGTGGGAGGCTGCGCGGCAGCTTCTCCTCGTGAAGGAAAAGGCGCACACCCGCGCCCGCGACGCGCTGGCCGCCGAACGCAGGCGGATGCCGTGGATGGCCGTCGGGAAGGCGTACGAATTCGAGGGGCCCAAAGGCAACGTCAGCCTGCTCGACCTGTTCGAGGGCCGCCGGCAGTTGGTCGTCTATCGGGCCTTCTTCGAGCCCGGAGTGTTCGGTTGGCCCGACCACGGCTGCCGCGGCTGCTCTCTGGGCGCCGATCAGGTCTCGCATCTGGCCCATCTGAACGCGCGCGACACAACGCTCGCGTACGTTTCGCGCGCGCCACAAAAGGACATCGAGCGCCTGAAGGCACGAATGGGTTGGAAGATGCCGTGGTACACCATCACCGACAGCTTCGACACCGACTTCGGCGTGGACGAGTGGCACGGCCATAACGTGTTCATCCGCGACGGCGAGCGCGTGTTCCGAACCTACTTCATCAATGGCCGCGGCGACGAGGCGATGGGCACCACCTGGAGCTACCTCGACGTGACGGCGCTCGGACGTCAGGAGACTTGGGAGGACTCGCCAGAGGGTTATCCCCAGACCCCGCCGTACAAGTGGTGGAACTGGCACGACAACTACGCCGCCGAGGCCTCGCCTGACCCGAAGTGGGTCGAGGTGTCCGACGCTGGAGAAGCCACCTTCCGAAAGCGCGACGCAAGCTAATACTATTGCGAAGTCGGAAAGCGCAGGCCATGGCCGCATCAACCCGCGTTTGTCAGCGAGCCTTCTTCGGCATCTCGGCTCTGCTTTTTGCCACCAGCGCGGCTGGTACGATCATCTGGTGCCAGTCCATGTCGGCGATGGGCGAGATGCCGATGCCCGGCGGCTGGACGATGTCGATGGCGTGGATGCCGATGTGCGGACTGACGTGGCTCGACACAGCGGCTGTATTCCTCGGCATGTGGGTTTTGATGATGGTGGCGATGATGCTGCCCTCCGTGACGCCAATGCTGTTGCGCTACCGCCACGCCGTCGGCAGGACAGGCGAGACGCGTCTGGGGAGGCTGACCGCGCTGGTAGGCGCAGGGTACTTCTTCGTGTGGATCGCGTTTGGATTGGCCGCCTTTCCGCTGAGCATCGCGCTAACGGCGGTCGCGATGCATCAGCCGGCACTGGCGCGCGCCGCTCCGATCGCCGTCGGTCTGGTGGTCGTGATCGCCGGCGCGCTCCAGTTCACCGCGTGGAAGGCACGTCACCTTGCATGCTGGCGCGGGGCACCTGGGTGCTGCCATACGATGCTGGCCGGCGCCGGCACGGCTTGGCGGCATGGCCTGCGCCTCGGAATCCGCTGCGGCTACTGCTGTGCCAATCTGATGGCGATCCTCCTGGTCGTCGGGATCATGGACCTCGGCGCGATGGCTGTCGTGACGGCAGCCATCACCGTCGAACGTATCGCACCGGGCGGTGAGCGCGTCGCCCAAGCCATCGGCGCGATTGCCGTCGGCGCAGGGTTGTTCCAGATAGCCCGAGCAGCCGTGATCGGGTAGTGCATCCCGTACGCGTCGCAATGGACCGGCATAAACGTGAGCCAACATTGGCTCCGCGCTTAAGCCGGTTCGCGATGCCTGCCTCGATAGGTTTGCGTCTTTTGACGATTGCCGCACAAATCAGACGAACACCAATGCCGATTGGCAAGCTTGGAACGATCGAAGAAAATCCAACGGCACTCTTCCGACGCACAGGTCTTCAAGCGCGCGAGTCGATCCGTCTTGGCCAGGCCATACACTTCCGCCATGACCAAGCAAGCTTGAACCTGGTGCAGCCTGCAGCGCGACCGAGCCCTCGTCGGCAACCACCAGCGTCAGCGGAAAATTCCTGCTCGCGGTTGTCAGCCTACGCGCTGCGTCTGAATCCTGCCGCCGGTCCTGGGGAGAACGTCCCAGGAGGTTGTGCAGTGCATCGCGTAGGTCCAGCGCACGACGATAGTCACGTGCAGCAATGCGTTTGGCTGGCGTCAGCAACCGGCGCCTGCGCATCCACGCTTCCATTTGCCCCGCGGTCGCGAACTCGTCTCCGCCGGTATGAGCCATGCCCTGCTCAACATAGCCGCGGCAATCGCGTCAAATATCGTTTGCTGGTGCTTGCGACCGATCCTGCGCCCGACGCTCTGGCTCAGCGATCGGATCGACGAAAGGAGGTTCCTCATGTCACATCCCGCCATCTCCACGGAGGAGATTTCCTACTGGAAATACGTCGAGGTGCTCGGCGCGATGGCCTATGTCGAGGTCGGCGTGGGCGATCCCATCGTGTTTCTGCACGGTAACCCGACGCCATCATATCTATGACGGAACATTATTTCAAATCTCGGTTCGGACGCTGTCCCGCGCCGGACTATGTCGGCATGGGCAACTCGGGACCGGCGCCAGACGGAGGTTATCGCTTCGTCGACCACCGACCGCGGACGAGCGAGGAGCCGAAGCAGCGTTCTGTGGCGCGATCGAGCTGGCCGACCAGCGATCGGCGCTATCATGGCGGCTGCGCGCATCGATGAGCCTCGCTCGGCTGCAATTCCGACAAGGTCGCCGCGAAGAGGCTCAGGAGGCGCTTGCTGAGACCTACGACCGCTTCAGCGAAGGGCTCGATACGCCAGGTTTGAAGGCTGCCCAACGTCTATTGGCAACACTGAGCTAGCATCAGCTCGGCCTTGCGCCGCCGCGAAGCGCCGCCCTGGGATTGATCAGCGATTCGATAATCGCAACAGCCGATGCCAAACCGCTTTCGGCGCGCATCCTCTCGCCCAACGCGGTTGCGCGATCTCGCATCTCCGTCGTTCCGGCGGAATCGATCGCGAACTTCAAGGAATGTGCGTCGATGTTACGACCGCTCGTTGTTTCAGGTGCAACCCCGAGAAGCCGCAACCGCTCCGCCCAAAAGGGCTGATCGCCGGCGAAAGGCAGCACGACCGAAGGAATGCCAGCACGTGCGGCGGAGTGCGTGGTTCCTGAACCGCCATGATGAATCACCAGCGAGGTTCGGCGAAACAGCCAGTCGTGCGGAGTTTCTTCTAGCAGACAGAAATTCTTTGGAAGCTCCAGTCCCTCCGTGCCGCTCCAGCCTGGATAGAAGAGCGCGCGGCGACCTGCAACGGCAGTGACGACCGCATCGCGCATGACGTTTCGATCATAGCCCACCATGCTGCCAAATCCGACATAGATAGGGGCTTCTCCAGCGGAAAGAAAATCCTGTAGCGCCTGCGGCGCATCCCAGTCGTCGACGGGGCGCACCCATTGACCGCACATGAAGGCGTTCGACGGCCAATCTGTGGGCTTCGGCAGCAGACTTGGCGAGATGCCATAGAGCATCGGATAGGCTGACCACAATTTGGACCGTGGCGGCAAGCCACAAACCCCGACCCTCGCTTCGTTGATTGCCCGGCGAAACGCCCGCCACAACATTTCCGCGACGAAGCGATGGCTGAATCGGTTCAGCCATCGTGGCACGCGTCTCGGAGGCAGGAATGACGATGGAAACTCAGCAGTCGGCGTGAGAGGAATCATTCCGGCCCCGAGAGCAGGCACATCCAACTTCTCAGCGACGGAAAAACCGACGAAGGCCGCAAGACCCGCGCAGATAATTGCGTCGCTGCCGGTGGCCGATTCGAGCGTCTGTCGCATCCAGGCCGTCGCGTTGTCATTGGCGACGCGTGACAACGCTCTCGTCGCAGCATTCAAGCCCGCGCCGCCATCTCGGGGTTGCAGCATGCTGCGGATGTCGCCGGCCAACGCCGTATGCGGCACGTCGAGATCACGAGCACTTCCCAGCGTTCCCTCGGCAGCCAACAGGGTAACATCATGACCAGCGTCCCGAAGAGCGCTGCAAAGCGTTGCGATCGGGCGTGTGTCACCTTCTGTTCCGAAAGTCACCGCAGCCAGTTTCACTTGCGCCCCCTTGGCAATCTGGATCGCCATGCGTCTGATTTCGCCCTATTTGTACCATCCGATTCTTGACATGCGCGATACGCTCGGCGCTCGATTATCGCGCATCCAATCCCGCCGACGTCGGCGATCCTTTCGGCTTCGAGAAAAAGCCGAAATACAGGCACAGCAGAAACAAGACGAGATGGATGAACGAGCGGTAGAAGTCGACCTCAGGCGTGACGACAAAGCTCGTGCCCGCGAGCGGCACCGATACCTTCGTGAAATAGAAATAGAGCTGAACACCCCAGCTGACGAAGAAGGCGCCCGCCAGGAATTTGCGATATTCCCGGAACCGGATGGCCCAATAAAGGTTGAGCGCCGCCCAGACGACCCCCGTCACCAGGTAAACGTAGTTCATGGCTCTTGCTCCTCCCGCTCGCGGCCGCGGCTTCTGGAAAAGTACATGCCGGCGCGCCGGCTCGGCGAACGCAGTAGCACGCGCGCCTTCTACAAAGTCTCGCAATCCTACGAAGCGACGCTGGGTGATCGGATCTTTGCATTGCCACTCCGCGAGCCATTCGCGTCCCACCAGCACCGGCTCCAGGTGCTTTGCTTGAGCCAGTGCTGGTGGAGGAATCCGTCAAAAAGCTTGCGTGCGGGCGTGTCGCCGATGTTGCCGGAAAAGATAAGCAAGGACCACGGCAGGCTAGCCATCTCCAAGGAATTGAGCGCCGCGAAAACCTATTCCACCACCTCGCTGCGGCCGCGCGGGTCGCTGACATTGGCCGCTCTTCGTCAGTGTCTTCGTATAGCGCTCAGCTGAGTTCTTGGGCGAGTCCGATGAGAAGCCCTTCAGGCCCGCGGATGTAGCAGAGCCGATACGTGTCTTTATACTGGACTACTTCGCCTACGAGCTGCGCGCCGCGTTTGCGGAGCCAATCAAGCGTCTCGTCGATATCGTCCACGGCGAACATGACGCGGAGATAGCCCAGAGCATTCACCGGGGCGTTGCGGTGATCCGCGACGGCAGGCGGCGTGAGGAAGCGGGAGAGCTCGAGCCGGCCGTGGCCGTCCGGCGTGTGCATCATGGCAATTTCGACGCGCTGATCGCCCCAGTCCAGTGACACGTCCGGCCCATTCTCCTACGATCGTGGCCCGCCCTTCGAGCTCGAGGCCGAGCTCGCGAAAGAAATCAATCGTCCCTCCGAGGTCATCGACGACGATTCCTACGTTGTCCATCCGTTTGAGCGCCATGTGTCCAATCCACAAGGTTTCGTCTAGTCTACCCGTCAGGCCGAATTAGCACGGCCATGGGAGCAACAACCACGCCGATTGCCGGAAGTTCCCACGCGCCAAGGTCTTTGGCGCCGATCAGCTGAACCCGATCCGTCCACGGCGTGATGTTCGCATATGCGATGGCCCTATCGGCTGAGAACAAAGTGTGTGGCGTGTTCGGTCGCCTGATGTTCGGTAATGCAGTAGCCAAGCGCCGGCAGGTCGATCCGGGCGAACATCGTTTCGCCTTGCCCGAGCACAACTGGGGACAATGCGAAATGCAGCTCGTCGATCAGCCCGGCGCGAAGATATTGACGCACCGTCTCGACGCCGCCGCCGATCTTCACGTCGCGACCATTGGCGGCAAGTTTCGCCTGATCCAGTGCCGCCTCGATGCCCTTGGTCACGAAGATGAAGGTGGTGCCGCCTTCCATCTCGATCGGATCGCGCTGATGGTGAGTCAGGACGAAGGTCGGCGCGTGATAAGGGGGGTTCGTACCCCACCAGCCCTTCCAAGTTTCATCCGGCCAGGGACCGCGGATCGGTCCGAACATGTTGCGACCGAGGATGAAGGCGCCAAACCCGGCCATCGAACGATGTGCGTAGGCTTCATCAACACCATCCGAACCGCCACTCTCACCAATCATTGTCCGGAACATGCGCGTGCCGAAAAGCCACTGGTGCAACTCCAGCCCGCGCTTGCCCAGGGGATTTTCAAGGCTTTGCTCCGGCCCTGCTCCGAAACCGTCGAGCGACACCGAAAAGCCTCCAACGCGGACTTTCGTCATAACGCCTCCACCGCACTATCCGATTGAATCACCTGGTGAGACATGGGGCGTCGAAGCTGTTTTCGCTTGCGCTTATCGCATGTGCGTTGCGGGCCTTGCCTGCGTGCCGCGAGTACGGCATCGCCGAGGGGAAGGAGCGAGAGGCTCGAATAATCAACACGGAAAGCGGGGTGCACGATCCAGATGTCCAACACCTATCAAGAACTATCGACAACGATCGGAGAGGCCCGCCCCGCAATCCTATCCCTGACTATCCGAGACCTACCCTTTCCTACGCTCCGGCACTCCCACTCGATTGTTCGCATCGGGCCTAATGAGTTGATTTGTCGTTGCAAAGAATTTCTCCGCCTCGCGCGATATGGACAGCCCTGCGAGAAGCGGAGCGTACCCGGCGAGCCTGCGGGATACGAACTCAGTGAAGAGCCGCACGCGCTTCGTCTTGCGTGTCTCCCCCTGTGTGAGAAGCCAGAGCGTTCCGTACAAGTGCAGGTCGGTGCCCGGCACCCTCACCAGTAGGGGGTCGGCATCTCCGACGAAGCACGGCAGTGTCGTCATCCCGATCCCTTGCCGTGCCGCAACGATCTGCGCCTCGCCGTCCGTGGTCCTGAACGGAACCCCCGTGGTGCGAACCTCACCCTCGCGGGCCCAGTCCGGGATTCCATGACTGCTTATGACGATCCACCGGATGGGATCGGGCGCGCCCGCACGCCACGCGGCTAGTCGATCGCGGGACATGTAGATGCCTCCGAACAGCTCCGGTCCCTTCAAGCTGTGAAGATTGAGCGGCAGGGTTTTGCGGTCGTAGACGACGCGGATCGCGACGTCGGCCTCTCGGTTGGTTAGATTTGCCAGCTCGCCGTACGCCAAGATTTCCATCTCGATGTCCGGATACAGACGCGCGAAATCGGTGAAGTCCGGCATGAGCAGGTGTGTCGCGAGGGTCGGTGCCAACGTCATCCGCAGTAGCCCGCGTACGCCCTGGTCGCGCCCGAAGACGCGCGTCTCCAGCAGGTGCGACGACGCTTCCATCTGGTCCGCGAACTCGAGGACCTCCTCGCCCGCAGCCGTTAGACGGTAGCCCGAAGGCAGCTTTTCGAACATGTGCGCCCCGAGGCGCTCCTCGAGCTGGGCGATGCGTCGCAGCACGGTTGAGTGATTCACCCCGAGGTGCTCGGCGGCAGCCCGCACCGAGGCTCCGCGCGCGACGGCGAGAAAGTAGCGAACGTCATCCCAGTCGATCATGGTGCAATCCGGCACCGTGGGGTGCGCCTTCTAAAGCCTGTTTCCAACACCATCGAACAGCATCTCGTATGCGGGTCGCACGGGCGGTCATCATAGCCTATGCCGACAAGCGCGGCCCAATTCCGAACGGCGGACACCGATCGTCGCGGTTGGCGTCAGTCGTCCAGCCGGATCGATTTCGCACCACCGATGTGCGCGCTTCCGCACTCAACGCCTGACTCCGGCGGACCCATGTCGAGGTTCTCGGGGGCCTCCCCGAACGACCAAACACGGAGCCTGAAAGGAGAAGTCATGGGAAAGCTTGAGGGTAAGGTTGCAGTCATCACGGGTGGATCAAGCGGCATGGCGCTGGCGAGCGCCAGGCGGTTCGTCGAAGAAGGCGCCTATGTTTTCATCACGGGCCGGAAGCAGAAGGCGCTCGACGAGGCCGTCAGGCTGATTGGCCGGAACGTGATCGGCGTGCGCGGCGACGCTGCCAATCTCGACGACCTCGACCGTCTGTTCGACACGGTCAAGCGGGAAAAGGGCAGGATCGACGTCCTGTACGCGAGCGCCGGCATGGGCGAAGCCGTCCCACTGGGCGAGATTACCGAGCAGCATTTCGATGCGACCTTCGGCCTGAATACGCGCGGCACGCTGTTTACGGTTCAGAGGGCGTTGCCGCTGTTCAACGATGGCGGATCGATCTTCATGACCGGGTCAGTTGCTTCGGTGAAAGGTTTTCCTGGTTACGGCGTGTATTCGGCGAGCAAGGCGGCGTTGCGCTCATTCGCACGCACTTGGCTCAACGAATTGAAGGGCAGAAATATCCGGGTGAACGTGCTGAGCCCGGGGCCGATCGCCACACCGATGCAGGACCAGGTTCTCACCGAGGAGGCGAAGCGGATGTTCGAATCCCTGATCCCGCGGGGAAAGATGGGTCGTCCTGAGGAAATTGCGGCGGTCGCGGTGTTTCTTGCTTCAGACAATTCGAGCTTCGTGAATGGGGTGGAGTTGTCTGTCGACGGCGGCCTCTCGGCCATCTGAAAGGCCGGGGAATCAATATCGACGCGGATTGGAGAAGCATGATGAGCTATGCGATTGTAGGATTCGGTAAGATAGGCCAGGCCCTCGCCCACGCCTTCGCCCGTAAAAACATCGACGTGATCGTCGCGAGCCGCCGGCCGCCCGAGGCGTTGGCGCCGCAGGCTCGGGCGATTGGCCCCACGGTCGCCGCCAAATCGCTGCGGGATGCACTCGTGGCCGACACAATCATCTTGGCGGTCCCGTTCGGGGAGCATCGCGAGGTTGCGAAGGCCCTGGCGAGCTGGAAAGGCAAGACGGTCATCGACGCGATGAACGCGTTAGTTCCCCCTGAGGAGCTGGACAGTCTCCCGTCCTCCGCCTTCGTCGCTAAGGCGTTCACTGGCGCCAAGTTCGTGAAAGGTTTCAATCACTTGATTGCGGCCACCCTGGCTGCCGATCCGATCGTCGAGGGCGGCCACCGGGTCGTCTTTCTGTCGAGCGACGACGAGGACGCGACCGCTCCCGTGGCGGCCTTGGCCAAACTACTCGGGTTCGCACCCGTCAAGCTGGGAAAGCTCAACGAGGGTGGCGCGCTGGTGCACGCACGGGGCCGCACTTGGGGCCAGCTCATCTTCCAGGATTTGTTCAAGAAGGAGCAGTAATCGGCGTATGGGCGCCGTTCGAAGAGCGGGGAGACGCCCGATGGAGCGGCAGATCTGCGGGTCGCTTAGGCTCTGCCCGAGTGTCCTCTGCTATCCGATACTACCCCAAGGTACTCCCCCTCACTCCCACTCGATCGTCCCCGGAGGCTTGCTGGTCACGTCGTAGGTTACCCGGTTGATCCCCCGCACCTCGTTGACGATCCGCCCTGCAACCCGCACCAGAAACCCCGCATCGAACGGGTACACATCCGCGGTCATCCCATCGGTCGACGTCACCGCACGCAGCGCGCATGCATGGTCGTAGGTGCGCCCATCCCCCATCACGCCCACAGTCCGCACCGGAAGCAGCACGGCAAACGCCTGCCAGATCGCGTCGTAAAGGCCGGCCGTGCGGATCTCCTCCAGGAAGATCGCGTCCGCGCGCCGCAGCAGCTCCAGCCTCTCGCGTGTGATCGCCCCGGGGATGCGGATTGCGAGCCCCGGCCCGGGAAACGGATGCCGCCCCACAATCGCCTCGGGAATTCCCAGCTCGCGCCCCAGCTCACGCACCTCGTCCTTGAACAGCTCGCGCAGCGGCTCGATCAGCTTCAGCCGCATCCGCTCCGGCAGCCCACCGACATTGTGGTGCGACTTGATCGTCACCGACGGCCCGCCCGTGAAGCTGACGCTTTCGATCACATCCGGATACAGCGTGCCCTGCGCCAGATAATCGGCGCCGCCGAGTTTCCCCGCCTCCTCATCGAACACCTCGATGAACAGCCGCCCGATCGTCTTGCGCTTCACTTCCGGATCGGTGACGCCGTCGAGCGCGTCGAGGAACAGCGCCGATGCATCGCGATGCACCAGCCTGATGTTGAACCGGTCGCGGAACGTCTGCACGACCTCCTCGGCCTCGCCCTGCCGGAGCAGTCCATGATCGACAAAGATGCAGGTAAGCTGGTCGCCGATCGCCTCGTGGATCAGCACTGCGGCCACCGACAAATCCACCCCGCCCGACAGGCCGCAGATCACCCTCCCCTGCCCCACCTCCGCGCGGACGCGAGCGATCTCGGTGGCGCGGAAGCCAGCCATCGTCCAGGTACCCGACAGACCCAGCACGCCATGGGTGAAGTTGCGCAGCAGTGCGGCACCATGCGGCGTGTGCACCACCTCAGGATGGAACAGCAGCCCGTAGAATCGTCGCGTGTCATCGGCGATGGCGGCGAACGGCGCACCCTCGCTCACGCCCACGACACGAAAACCAGGCGGCAGCCGCGTCACCCGGTCGCCATGGCTCATCCAGACCTGCTCGCGCCCGCCCTTGTGCCAGACGCCCTGGAACAGCACGCAGTCATCGGTCAGATCGACGAATGCGCGGCCGAACTCGCGATGGTCCGAGCCCTGCACCTCGCCGCCCAACTGGTCGCACATCGTCTGCATGCCGTAGCAGATGCCCAGCACCGGCACACCGGCCTGGAACACGCACTGCGGCGCACGCGGCGACGTGCCTTCCGTCAGGCTGGCCGGCCCGCCCGACAATATGATGCCGCGCGGCCGCCAGTCCCGAATGCGCTCGGGATCGACGTTGAACGGCCAGATCTCGCAATACACGCCCAACTCGCGCAGCCGGCGCGCAATGAGCTGCGTCACCTGGCTGCCGAAGTCCAAGATCAGCACCCGCTCAGCGGCGAGTGCTGCGGTGGTGGCGGGATCAGGCAGGGAATCGGGCATCGGATTGACAATCCTTGCTTGATCCCAGGCGTTGGATCACGCGGCCAATGCGCTTGCAAGACCGCAGGCCGTCATGGGCGGCCATTCGGAAACCGCGCCCCACGGGGATCGAGCGGCAGGTCCAGAGCATTCACAATATAGGACACCGTTCGATAACGCCCACAGAGCAGCAGAATCTCGAAGATCTGCGCCTCGGTGTAGTGCGCCGCCAGCGAGCGATACTCCTCATCGCTCCATCTCATGCGGAAATGCAGCGCGTCGACCGCTCCGATCAGCGCCTGTTCGGCTGCGGAAAAACAGCCCGTGCCCCCCGCTGTCGTGGCCTTCACCTGCTCGTCAGTAAGGCCGGCCTTCTCGGCGAAAAACGCGACGTGCACGCCCCATTCGTATTCGCAGCCGGTCAGCGCGCAGGTGCGATCGATGACGATCTCGCGCTCACGCAACGACAGCGGTCCGCCATCCAACAGGCTGGCCGCGCGAAACTTGGACCAGGCGCGCTTGTCCTTCGCCACGACCCGGAAAAGTACCAAGGGATCCGCCCCCGGCCCCATGATCCGCTCGAACTGCTCGTGGACTTCCGGTGCATAGGGCGGCTCAAGCGGTGCTATTCTCGGCATGACTTTGTCCTCTCTCGATAATTTCGCTGTGAACCCGGCTTAGGCGATGCCGGCGGCCAGCTCGTCGACGATCGCCGTGGCGGGCATTTGCGATCGGACCAATCCGACTGCTCCACCGGCGTAAAGCGCCATTTCTTCGGCGGCGCCGATCACATCGCGTGTCGGCGCACTGAAGTGGTAGACGACATCGCCCTCGCCAGGCCGATCCGGTGCGCGCGGCTCGCCTGCCGCCTGCCACTTGCGAAGACACGATCGCGATACGCGCGATGGATGTTGGCCTCCTCAGCGGCCAGGCATCGGGTTCCCACCCAGACCCCCTTCGCACCCAGCGCTAGCGCCGCAGCCACGCCGCGTGCGTCGGCGATGCCTCCCGCGGCCAATACCGGAACCGGCGCGACCGCATCGACGACCTGCGGCACCAGCGCCATCAGCCCGAGCTCGCCTCGGACGTGGCCGCCTGCCTCAACCCCCTGCGCGACGATCAGATCGAACCCGGCCGCGGCGGACCGCTTCGCCTCGGCGATTGAACCCGCTACCTGTATGGCCAGGGCACCGGCCGCCTTCACCCGATCGACATACGCGCTGCCGTCGCCCCAGAAGAACGATATGGCAGCGACCTCGTGGGCAAGTGTCGCCTCGAGTTTCGCCGCGATAGGAAAGTCGAGCACAAAGTTGACGCCGTATGGCCGAGAGGTCAGCGAAGCCATCCGCCGGAAGAGCGCGTCAAGCTGCTCAACGCTGCGCCAGGTGCAGGCCAATTGCCCGAAGCCGCCGGATTCCGACACGGCAGCGGCGAGCTCAGGCGAGGCAACGCCGCCGATGGGGGCCTGAAAGATAGGTTCGCTGATCCAGAGACGCTGCAAAGTGGGATGGAGATCCATGCTGAGTGTCCCTCGCTGTGACCGGGGCAAGCTAGGTTGACCCGGGCACGCGGTGGAAGTGGATCGTACGGTCGTCGCGGTGGCCAAGGAGTTTTCCGCCGGCGCGACGACCGGCCTGCACAGCCATGTGCGCGCGCAGTTCATCTTTGCGATCCGTGGATTGATGGTGGCAACGACGGACGCAGGCACCTGGCTCGTGCCGCCGGGCTATGCGTTATGGCTGCCGGCCGGAATCAGCCACGACGTCGCAATGCACGGCGCCGTGTCGATGCGAACCGCCTATCTGCGAGCCGAAGATGTACGTGACCTGCCACGCGACTGCCGGATAGTGACCGTGCCGCCATTGCTGGAGGCGGCGCTCGTCGCGCTGTCGGCGGGGCCGCCGGCGTACGACGAGTCCGGTCGGGGCGGCCATCTTGCGTCGCTGATCCTGGACGAGATCACCCGCGCGCCGGCGACACCGTTCGCGCTGCCGGTGCCCGCTGACCGTCGGCTTCGCCGATTGGCCCAGAGGCTGATCGAGCATCCGGGGTCGTCGCTCGACATCGACCATTGGGCTGATGAGATTGGCGTGAGCCGGTGCACGCTGACGCGCGTGTTCCGCGCCCAGACCGGCCTCTCCTTCGGAGCCTGGCGTCGCCGTCTGCGCCTGTTGCGGGGAGCGGCCCGTTGCGCAGATGGCGAGCCGCTCGCCCGTGTCGCCGCCGGTCTCGGCTACAACAGCCTCGCCGCGTTCCTGTCCATGGCGCGCCGCGAACTGGGCACCGATTTCGCCCATCTCTGCAGTCCTCGGGCAATTCCACGACGCTAAAGGACGCTGCCAGCTGCTACAGAGTCCTCTCGAAGTAAAACCGGCAAATCCCGACCCCAACCGTCTTGTTGCTCATCGCCGTGGCAGACGCTTCGCGCACGAGCCGGTAGCCCGCACTCCGGTAAAGCGACAGCGCGGCGCCCTGCAGTTCCGACGTGCTCAGTTCGAGCCTGAACATCCTGCGTCGCCTGCACTCACCTTCAGCAAACCGCAGCATCTCTTGCGCGATCCCCCGTCGTCGTGCGGCGGGATCAACGTACATACGCCGCAACTCCATGATACCGTCGGCGACGCGCTCAAGACCGAACATGCCCAATAGGTAGTCTCCACCGACTGCTACCCAGAAGCCGCCATCCCGCTCCCCATAATAGTCAGCTATTCGATCGATTTCCTCGACCAATGATCGTGCAATGTATGCTTCGAACGCGTCACGTAGGTGCGGCGGAGCGAGCAGCCGGTTCACCGCGATGAACAGTGCGCTCACCTGCTTCGTGTCCTCCTCCACAAACGCGCGAATATTGACCTCGGCGTTCAAGTGGATGGCCCCCTGTTGCCTAAGTCAGCACCTCTGCCCCCTGCTCCAGCAGCACGCTGATCTCCCGCGTCTGCTCCACCAGGAAATCCATCACCACCCGCGTCCGCGGCGCGAGGTTGCGGCGGGAAGGATAGACGATCTGTACCGGCACGCGCTGCGATGGGTAGTCCTCCAGTAGCCGGAACAGCCGCCCGGCCCGCAGATCGTCGATCAACTGGATCTCCGGCAGCGACGCGATACCATGGCCCGCGCGCGCCGCCCGATGCACGGCCTGGCTGTCGTTGGCGATGAAGGCGCCCGACACCCGCACGCTGATCGGGCCGTCCGGGCCAGTGAAACGCCAAAGCTCCGGTTCCGGCGTGGCATCGTGGATCAGGCAGGTATGCGCCACCAAATCCTCCGGCGTGGACGGCGCTCCGTGCCGCTCCAGATAAATCGGCGCAGCGACCACGGCCCGCCCCAGGAAACCAACCCGCCGCGCGACCAGCGAGGCATCCGCGATCTCGCCGGAGCGGAACGCCAGGTCCAGTCGCTCCTCGACCATGTCGCTGTTCTGGTCGCGCATCATCAGTTCCACCGACAGGCCGGGATGACGCGCCAACAGCACCGGCAAGCGAGTCGCCAGGAACAACCCGCCCGCGACCGACGTCCCCAGCCGGACCAGCCCACGCGGCGCGCCGCTCTGCCGTCCCAGCACCGTCTCCATCTCGTCGGCGCTCTCGAGCAGATGGCGCGCATGCGTCAACAGCACCTGGCCGTCGTCGGTCAGGCTCAGCCGGCGGGTCGTGCGGTGGAATAAGCGCACATCGAAGTGCTGTTCCAACTGCGCGATCAGCCGTGTCACCGCCGACTGGCTCACATGGGTCTCCCGTGCGACCGCCGTGAATGAGCTGGTCTCCGTCACCCGGACAAAAGCGCGCAACGCAGCGATCAGGTCCATTATTCCCTCAGTTTACGCAAAGATGAAATCCAGGAAAGCTGGATTATTTTCCCCAGACAAGAGGTCTATCTCACGCCCATCGCAAGACGGACAACAACACTGGCCTTCCGCCGGGCGAGGAAGTTGCCAACGGGCCCGCCAATGTGACGGGACCGACAAGAGGAGAGAGACCATGAAGACCACGATTCTTGCCACAGCCGCGGTCCTTGCGCTCGGCGTTGGCTCCGCCTTTGCCGGTGACGGCGATGGGCCCGCCGCGAACACGACGTTCACCCAACTCCCTGGCGTGATCGCCCAGGCTCAGGTGGGACAGGCACCCAGCGCATACGCCCGCAACCAAGTGACCGGCAAGCCGACTGCCGCGTTCGTGACCACAAGCCGCAGCAGCGGAACCTGGCTGTTCGCACCCAACCCCAACCAGGGTGCCAACAGCTAGTTACCCGGCCGCCGCAGGTGTGAAAGGGGCCGGCCCAGTGCCGGCCCTCTTCGCGTCCAGCCTCCCCTGTCTTTGCGAGTTCTATACCCGCGTGGCGGCGGACCCGCGCTGCATGAAACCGGTACTCGTCATGGCCAATCTGCGCTGCGAAGGCCGACCATCCGCATCTTCCTTTGATGCGCGCGGCACAGGTCTCTTGATAGAAGCGCAGCGACCCTGCCCCGCTTACGCCGCGCGCAGGATCATGTCGGCACCCTTCTCCCCGATCATGATGGCAGTGGCATTGGTATTGCCCGACACGACCGTCGGCATGATCGAGGCGTCGATCACGCGCAACCGATCCATGCCCTTCACCCGCAGCGACGCATCCACCACGGCCATCGGGCCAGGACCCATCATGCAGGTGCTGGTCTGATGAAACGTCGTGCCCGCGGTGTTGCGTACATGGTTCAGCAGGTCCTCGTCTGACGTTGCCCGTGGGCCAGGCAGGTATTCCTCCGTGACGTATTGCCGCATCGCCGCAGTGGCGAAGATGCGGCGCGACACATTCAGCCCCGCCACCATCGTGTCCTTGTCAGCCTGCGTCGCAAGATAGTTCGGCTGAATCGCCGGCGGCTTCGCCGGATCCGGCGAGGTGATGCGCAGCCAGCCACGGCTCTCCGGTCGACAAGGAATCGCGACCAGCGTGCAGCCGGGGAAGCTGTGCATGACGTCGCCGGTCTTCTCCGAACTGCCCGCAAGGAACTGGTACTGCACATCAGGCGAAGCCAGCTCCGGCCGCGTGCGAACAAACAGCCCCATCGGCCCTGCGCCCGTCATCAGCGCACCCTTCATCGAGAGGATGTACTGCAAGCCGTGGTGAATGCGGCGCAGCCAGCTGTGGTACACCTCGTTCATCGTCCACACCCCGGACGCGCAGCGATAGATGACACGGCCGCCGCAATGGTCCTGTAGGTTCTCGCCAACGCCAGGCAGATCGTGCACCACGTCGATGCCGTGCTGCTGCAACAGCGCGCCCGGCCCGATGCCGGAAAGCTGCAGCAACTGCGGCGAGTTGATCGCGCCGCCTGCAAGCAGCACTTCGCGCCGCGCACGCACCTCGCGAATGCCACCGTCCTGACTGAACTCGACACCAACCGCGCGTTTGCCTTCCGTCAGCACGCGATGCGCCAGAGCGCGGACCTCCACCTTCAGGTTGGGCCGGTTGAGCACCGGCTTCAGATACCCCGCCGCGGTCGAACAACGCCGCCGGTTGCGCACCGTGAGCTGCAGTGGACCCACACCTTCCTGCTCTGCCCCGTTGAAGTCGCGGTTGTACGGATAGCCCGCCTGCTTCGCACCTTCGACGAATGCATCGTGCAGCGGATGATCGGTGCGCAGATCGGACACCGCGAGCGGTCCACCCTTGCCGTGGAATTCGTCCTCGCCATGCTCCTGGTCCTCCGACTTGCGGAAATACGGCAGCACATCGTCATACGACCATCCGGCATTGCCGAGCTGTCGCCACAGGTCAAAGTCCTGCTTCTGGCCACGGATGTAGATCAGGCCGTTGATCGACGACGACCCACCGAGCACCTTGCCGCGCGGCAGCGGAATGCGACGGTTGTTGAATTCCGGCACCGGCTCCGACTCGAATTGCCAGGCGACCTTCGGATTGTAGATGTTGCGAAAAAAACCCGCGGGAATGTGGATCCAGAGATCGCGATCCTTGCCTCCAGCCTCCAGCAGCAGAACGGTGGTCTTGCCATCGGCGGTCAGGCGATTGGCCAGCACGCAGCCAGCCGAGCCTGCGCCCACAACGATAAAGTCAAACTCCTCAGTCGCAATCATCCCGCTTCCCCGCACGTGCTGCACAGCGGTTATAGCACCGCCGGCTAGCAGCCTGTCATGGCGAGAAGCGGAGCGACGCGGCGATCTCGGTCACGGCATGGGTCCTTGGCTAGAACAGCCGCTGCGACGCAATGCGCGCCCCTTCGCTGAGTGCCGCCAGCTTCGCCCACACCACATCCTCTGCGACGCGACGCTGACCCGCGGAGGTATCGAACCCGCAATCCGTCCCCGCCAGCACCCGCTTCGGATCACCCACCACCTCGGCCACGCGCTCGATGCGTTCTGCGATAGTCTTGGGATGCTCGACAAAATTCGTGACGCTGTCGATCACCCCGGCAACGATGACCTGATCGGCATCGAGCGGAAAATCGCGCAGCACCGCATACTCGTGAGCATGACGCGGATTGGCGAACGGCAACACGAAGCCTCCAACGTCGAGCTTGCGCAGGATGGGCATGATCTCATGCAACTCCACGTCGCAATCGTGCGGCCCTTCGTAATTGCCCCAGCAGGCATGCAGCCGCACGCGGTCGCGCGGTATGTTGACCAGCGCGGCATTGATGGTGGTAACGACGCGATCGACAAAGCCGAGAAAATCACCAAGTGGTCGGTGCTGATACGAAATATGCCGTTCCATCGCAAGATCCGGGCAATCGAGTTGCAGCAAAAAACCGTACTTGACGATGGTTTCGTATTCCACGCGCAGCGCCTCGCCGAGCGCCTCGAGATAGGCGATTTCGCTCGGATAATGGTCGTTGCGCAGCGCCGCGGCGACAATACCGGGTGACGGCGCGGTGAGGAACGGCTCGACGAAGGGATTGTGCTGCGCATCGAGTGCCGCGCGAAAGTCGGTGCACTCGGTCTCGATGGCGGCGCGGTCGAGATAGCGCACGTCGCCGATCGCGGTAGGAATTTCAGCGCGACTGGAAACCTGCTGCACGTGCTGCTGCTCCCGGGCCATGGCGGCCTTGTAGTCGGGATAACGTTCGACATCGGCGCGTGGCATGCGCGTCCAGGCGCCGCCAAATCCGCTCATGCGCGAACGGACATAAAGAAAGAACGCCTCGCGCTGCTGTTCGCCGTTGTTGCCGACATCGATGCCCGCCTCGTGCTGCTTGCGCACGACGTGGTCCAGCGCCGCACGCCCGGCCTCGGCAAGCTGCGCATCGACCAATTCGCCGCGGCTCTTCGCGACATAGAGCTGCACCAGTTCCGCTGGCCGCGGCAAGCTCCCCGTGTGCGTGGTCAGAATGCGGCTGTCGCTAACATGCATGGCGTTTCCTCGCTCAACTCTTCGGCCTCCGATCCACGATCGCGGATCGGACACCTGTCATTGCGAGGAGCGTAGCCACGAAGCAATCTCCACGGAAGTACGCACAACCAGCAAAGCCGCCGCGCAGCCGCCGCTAACGATATGCCAATGCGTCCGGCGCGAGGCCCATCGCGGTGATCGTCGACGGCCCAAGCTGCCCGTCCGGCTGCAGCCCACGCCCGCGCTGGAAATTTTCGATCGCGACCTGCGTCCCCTCGCCCCACACACCATCGACCGCACCGCCATAGAAGCCGAGCGTCCGGAGCCGCGCCTGCACCGCCCGCACCGACCCTGGCAGCAGATGGTCCGGCGGAGGCGCAGGTGTCGCCGGCGCGGTAACCGGAATGGCCAGCAACCCATTCGGATCAATGCCGAGCGTCGCGGCCGTCGCCTGATTGAGCTGGCCGGTGACCTGCAACTGATGCGCCTGCTGGAAGCGCTCCAGCGCCGCCTGGCTGTCGGCGCCCCAGATGCCATCAATGCGGCCAGTGTAGACGCCCGCCTGGCTCAGCTTGCCCTGAACACTCTGCACCGCGGGCCCCGGCAGCGGCTGCACATAAGCGAGCGGCGGCGGTGTCTGCTGCGCCGCGACAGGCAGAACGGATACCGCCGCAAGCCCCAGGCCCCCGGCCAGAATTGCTGAATACCGCATCGGACACGCGTCCCTTCTCCCATTCGGGACAGAGAACGTCGATCAACCCAAACGGTTTTCACAACTCCTGCGGTGAGGCCGCCAACAATCGCTCGATCGGGTCCCACACGAACGCCGTCTGCGGCACCTTTTCCCCGGCAAACTGGATCAGCGCCTCGGCAACCGGCTTGCCGCGGAGCCGCTGGTAGAACCATCGGCTCGGGTTTTCGCGCAGCACCCAGAGGAAGCACGACTTGCAGCCGATCTCGGCCAGGTACCCGCCGGCCGCGCGCATCAGCTTGCGGCCCACGCCGCGGTCGCGCCAGTCGTCCAGCACGTAGAGCGTCTCCACCTCGCCTTCACCCAGTCGGCGAATGAACTCGCTGCCGCGCGCACGCCCGGCGGTGGCAAAGCCTACGATGCGCGAGCCCGAGCCAGGAGGCACATCACTGCCGGAAGCCGAGGCGACGAATACGCCGGTGGAGGACGACCGGATCGCCGCGTCGTAATGCGCGGCCTGGCGGGGCACCGAAAGGCGCGCCAGGAAACTGTCGGGCAAAATGCCCGGATAGGTGCTGCGCCAGGCCGCCACATGCACCGCGCCGATCGAGATCGCGTCGGCCGGCCGGGCGCGGCGAACGCTGATCATGGGCGCCGCTCCAGTACGGCAGCAAAGAACCCGTCGGTGCCATCACGCGCAGGCGTGAGCACAAGTACATCCCTCTGAAAGAAGCCGGAATGGCGGCTGAGGAAGGCAGTCACCTGAGCCTCGTTCTCCTCGGGAAGCAGCGAGCACGTAGCGTAGACCAAACGGCCGCCGATGCGAACCAGGGTCGCCGCCTGATCCAGGATCGCCGACTGTTTTGGCAGAAGTTCGGCAAGGTCAGCCTCCGCCAGCCGCAGCCGCGCATCAGGATTTCGCCGCCACGTGCCGGTTCCGGTGCACGGCGCATCCACCAGCACCCGGTCGAAATTCCCCGCGCGCCGCTTGACCCACTTGTCCCCCGTCTCGAGCAAATGGCGCTCGACGTTGTGAACGCCGGCGCGGCGGAGGCGACGGACCGCACCGTCCAGCCGCGCCGCCGAGACATCGCAGGCGACAAGCTGACCGCGGTTCTGCATCGTCATCGCCAGCGCCAGCGTCTTGCCGCCCGCGCCCGCGCAGAGATCGGCCACACGCATCCCCGCTCGCGCATCGACGAACCTCGCGACAAGCTGGCTGCCCTCGTCCTGGATCTCGACCAGCCCGGAGCGGAATGCAGCGCCCGTAGTGACTTGCCGGCGCCCCTCGATCCGCAGCCCCCATGGCGACAGGGGCGTCGGCGTGGCGTCCAGCCCCTCGGCAGCAAGCGCCGCCCGCGCCTCGTCGCGCGTGGTCTTCAGCAGATTGACGCGCAAATCGAGCGATGCAGGTTCCAGCAGCGCACGAAGTTCCGCCGGCGCGATCCGTGTCACCAGCCAGTCCGGCACCTCCAGTCGCACCGCGTCGGGCATCGACGAATGCTCGAGCGTGCGCCCCTCCAGCCGGTGAAGCACCGCCTGCTCGGACGGCGCAAGAAGCGCAGGTGCGAAGCGCCCCCCGGAGAATACGGCAGCCACTTCGGAGTAGCCTGCACCCTCCAGCACCAACGAGGCCGTAACCAGCAGCCGCGGCGTGGGGTGTCCGCCAAGCCACCAGTTCAGACGCCGATAGCTCCGCAGCACTCGCCAGACGCGGTCCGATACGGCGCGCCGATCCCCAGAACCGATGAACCGGCGGGCACGGAAATAGTCGTTGGCCACCGCATCCGCCGGCCGCCCGCCACCTCTCCCCCTCCCCTCGCGGGAGGGGGTTGGGGGGAGGGGGCGCTGGGTCCAGGGCGACGCCCCCTCCCCCAAAACCCCTCCCGCAAGGAGAGGGGGAGAAGCAAGCACAGCCTCCAGCAATTCGACGGCAGCAGCGATTCGCGCGGCGGGAGTCAGGCGGTCAGTCCTGCCGGTAGTTCGGTGCCTCGCGGCTGATCGCAACATCGTGGACATGGCTCTCGCGCAGCCCCGCACCGGTCACACGACGGAACCGCGAGTTCCGCTGCAATTCGGCGATGCCCGCACTGCCAGTATACCCCATGCCCGCCTTCAGGCCGCCCACCAACTGGTGGATCGCCTGAGCCACCGGGCCCTTGTAAGGTACCATACCTTCAACGCCTTCCGGCACCAGCTTCAGCTGATCCTTGATGTCCTGCTGAAAATATCGATCCGCTGACCCACGCGCCATCGCCCCGATACTGCCCATGCCGCGATACGACTTGTACGACCGCCCCTGATACAGGAACACCTCGCCCGGCGCCTCGTCCGTTCCCGCCAGCAGCGACCCGATCATCACCGCGTCCGCCCCAGCCGCGATCGCCTTCACGATGTCGCCCGACGTCCGCATCCCCCCATCCGCAATCGCCGGCACGCCAGCCTCGCGACACGCGGCGGCGCATTCAAGCACTGCGGTGAACTGCGGCACCCCCACCCCGGCGACCACGCGCGTCGTACAGATCGACCCGGGCCCGATGCCGATCTTCACCCCATCGGCCCCAGCCTCTATCAGCGCCAGCGCTCCCTCCGGTGTGGCGATATTGCCCGCGATCACCTGCACCGCATTGGACAGCTTCTTGATCGCCGTCACCGCGTCCAGCACGCCGCGCGAGTGCCCGTGCGCGGTATCGACCACGATCACGTCCACCTCCGCCTCAATGAGCGCGCGCGAGCGCCGATGCCCCTCCGGCCCCACGCCCGTGGCAGCAGCAACCCGCAGCCGCCCCAGCTCGTCCTTGTTGGCGAGCGGGTGCGTCTCCGCCTTGTCCATGTCCTTCACGGTGATCAGCCCAACGCACCTGTACGCCTCGTCCACCACCAGCAGCTTCTCGATGCGGTGCCGGTGAAGCAGGCGGCGCGCTTCATCCGGGCTGACACCATTGGTGACAGTGACCAGCCCCTCCCGCGTCATCAGCTCATGAACCTTCTGCGCCGGGTCGGTCGCGAAACGGACGTCGCGGTGGGTGATGATGCCGACCAGCCGGTTGCTGTCGCGCTCGACGACCGGGACGCCGCTGATCCGGTGGGTGTTCATCAGCGCCGTGACATCGGCGAGCGTCTGCTCCGGGTTGATGGTGAGCGGGTTCACCACCATGCCGGATTCGAACTTCTTCACCCGCCGGACGTGCGCCGCCTGCTCGCCCGGTTCGAGGTTCTTGTGGATGACGCCCAGCCCGCCCTGCTGAGCCATCGCGATCGCCATGCCGGCCTCGGTGACCGTGTCCATGGCCGCCGAGATGATCGGGATGTTGAGCGGGATGGTGCGGGTGAGCCGGGTGCGTGTGTCGGTCGCGGACGGCAGGATCTTCGAATAGCCGGGCACCAGCAGCACGTCGTCGAAGGCGAGCGCCTCGTCGATGCGCGCGGCGACAGACGTGTGGGGGATATCGAGGGCCATGGGCGGGAGAGCCTTTCCGCTACCTTGGCGCCCCCACATAGGCGGCTGGCGGGGAGTCTGCAAGCACATGCATTGACGACAGGCTTAGCGACGGCCGGCGAGGTTCGTCGCGAGATGGGCCAACTTCGACTGCGATCGCGACGCAAGCCGGCAGCCTCGCAGCGCCGTGGAGCGTCCTCACGGGCGCCGACATAAACCCGCCGCGCCTCACTTCGCCGCTGCGCCGCGCTCTATCGTCATGGCTGGCCTCGTGCCGGCCATCCACGCCTTGCTTGCGCGCAGCCGCCACGGTCGCGATGGTCAGGACGAGCCAACGGGGTGTCCAGCCCGGCAGCGACAGCCGTTATGCGGACTGGGCCAGAGTTCGACCATCAGCGCTTGGCGTTCAGCATTGGCATCGTCCAACTCAGCCTCCAGCGGCGACCAGATCTTCGGGCCGGATGCTGGGTGGCCGGCTTGCGTGGCTGACGTGGGCGAACGGCCTGCGACGTGGGCGTAAGAACGGCTGCATATATTCTTGCGAGTCAACTGCAGGAATGCAGTAGTATTGGAGCCGTCACGCTCAATTGCGGCCCAAAGAAACTGCGCGACGACGATCTTATACTACAGCTGACAAACCCACCTGCGTTGCACAACGGACTGGCAGGATATGCGAAAAGCATGTTCATGCGATATCTCACGGTCTGGAATTCGAGAATACCCCTGGGATTATCCCGCTCTTTGTCGAGCTACCGTGCCTCAACGCCCTTGATCAGCAATTTGCGCTATGGAGCCCGTTTTGCGCGACGTATCCATGACGGCTCGTGCTGCCTTCGCGAGTGCGGCGCGCTGCGGCGGATCGAGAACCTCCACCAGGTCGGACGAGACAACAAACAGCGCGGCACTGTAGACGTGCCCCGTGATGCCGAGGCAGGTCTACACCTGCGAGAAATTCGCTGAAACGATGGTGGCGACGGGATTTTCCTGCGCCTCAAAGCGGCCGACGCGCAGGGTTGCCGCATCGGCGTGTTGGCGATTATGTGGCGTATCCCGTTCTCGGCCCAGGCCAGGCTATCGACGTTCCTGCCGCGAAGCCGATCCATCAGCTCCACACCGATCGCACCGTCGAGTGCCGGGCGGGCGTCTTGCGTATCGCGGAACAAAAATGGCGCACCCAGCAGGCCGACCTTCTGGGGACGATGCCGGTGATGACATTGCTGGCGGTGACGGCCAAATCGAGGTTGCGTCGATGCAGGCCTGAGTGATCTCGAGTTGGCCGCCGAGGGACACCACCTGTGAAGACCTCGACTTCGAACGCTTTGGACAGAATGGGGTCGCAGCGACCGCTTCGCAAAGGCGCGGCATGCGTGGCCGGTGGCGGCGGCTGGCGAGTTGACGGTGGCGATGCGCATGGTGTGCCGTAGGCCGGCCGCGCGACCCCGCGAGTGGGGTTGCTGCCGCGATAAGGAAGCGGCGGCATTCAGGCTCACTGTGAGGCGCCATGCGGCTGGGACGAGTGAGCATCCGGCAAACAGTCTAAATGCAGGTTAAGCCTGCGGCTGATGCAGGCTGGCCGTGACGATGGAACGCAGCACACATTGATCTTATCCGCTTGGTAATCGCAGGCGTTCAAACTCGGTCTGTTATGCCGCTCATGCTTCGAGTAGGTGCGCGCCGCGTGGTCGTCCGGCTGTGTGCGTCAATCCGGCAACACGTGACGTTGATGCGTGCCGGTGTGTGTCTGCTGACCGGCGTCGTCATGGCAGTTGCCATGATCATGTGGAACCTGCGAGGAGACACGCTCGTTGAGGCCATGGTCAGCACGGACAATCTGGCAATCGTGTTGGCGGAGCAGACCAGCCGTTCCGTGCAATCGGTGGACATCGTCCTGCGCGAGGTTCAGGAGCAAATCGGCGCGCTTGGCGTCACGACGCCTGAGGCATTTCGCAGCGTTCTTGGGACGGCGGACATGCACGAGTTCCTGCGCAGCCGGTCAGCGCGCCTGCCCCAGGTCGACAATATCGCGCTGGTGGGTGCCGATGGTATCCGCGTGAACTATTCCGTTGGCTGGCCCGTGCCGCAGGACGACATGTCCGATCGCGAATATACCCGGCATTTCCAGCAGCAGGACGATCGCGGACTTTTCCTCAATGAGCCGGTGGTGAGTCGGGCGACGCGCCTACGGACGCTGCTCCTGGTGCGGCGGGTGAACGGACCACGCGGCGAGTTCCTCGGCATGGTACTGGGTTCGGTGCCACTCCGCTCTTTCTCTGACTTCTATCGATCGATCAGCCTGTCGCGGGACGAATCGTTCATGCTGTTGCGACGCGACGGTACCGTTCTGATGCGACATCCCGATTTGCACGCTCTGATCGGGACGAAGCTGCTAATGTCCTCGCCATGGTACGCGGCGGTCTCGCAGGGCGGCGGCCAATTCGAAACGATGGTCCCGTTCGACCAGACACGGCTTGTCTCCGCGAAGCCGCTGCGCAATTACCCGCTGGTCATGAATGTGGGGTTGCCGAAGGCGATGGCTCTGGCGCCTTGGCGGCGGAAGGCGATACTGGTCGGCCTGGGCACGATCGGCGCGGTCTGTAGTACGCTGTTATTGCTGCGCGCGCTGCATCAGCAGTTCGACGCTCTGACGCGGCAGCAGCTCGCGCTCAGTGCGCGCAATGCGGAATTGACGCGTGTGTCGGTGGCGCTGGGGGCAAGCGATGCGCAGCTCGTGGCCACATCACGTGAACTGGAGACGACACTTGCGTCGATGGACCAGGGCCTCGTGATGATAGATGCCAGAGATGCGGTTGCCGTCTGCAACCGGCGCGCGATCGAGCTTCTTCAATTGCCGGCCGGGTTGATGGCGCTGCGGCCGCCTGTCGAGAGCGTTTCGATGCTGGGGTTCCTGGCAGAGTTGCTGGGGACGAATGGCGTAGCCGACGAGTACGCCACGAGGGTTGTCGGCGACGGCAAGCGGCCGCTGGTGCATGAGCGGCGCCTGCCGGAGGGGCGCATCCTCGAAGTGCGATGCACGAGGTTGAGCGACGACGGGGGCTGGGTCGTCACGATCGACGACGTCACGACGCGGCGGCGCGCCGAGCAGCAGGTCGTTTTCATGGCACGACACGATGTGCTGACCATGCTGCCAAACCGGGTGGTGTTTCGCGAGAGGATCGAGCTGGCGCTGGCCCAGGCAGACCGCGCTGTTACTGCGGCGGTGATGTGCCTGGACCTCGATTATTTCAAGAAGGTGAATGATACGCTGGGCCATCCGATAGGCGACCTGCTGCTGCGCGCGGTTGCCGAGCGGCTGAGTGCCTGTGTGCGCCAGGTGGATAGCGTCGCACGGTTCGGCGGCGACGAATTTGCCGTGATCCAGGCCGGCCCAGAGCGGGCGCAGGATGTCGCGATCCTCGCGGAACGGATCATCGAGGCACTGAGTCTGCCCTATGAGATTGACAATCATCAGGTCAACATCAGTGCCAGCATCGGTATCGCGATGATACCCGCCGACGGGTCGGACGCGGATACACTCCTGAAGAACGCCGATATTGCACTATACCGCGCCAAGGCGAGCGGACGCCGCGTCTATCGGTTCTTCGAACGTGAGATGGACGCGGTCCTGCAAGACCGTCACAAGCTGGAACTCGATTTGCGTGCGGCGCTCGACAACAGTGAATTCGAATTGTTCTACCAGCCGCTGGTAGACCTGACTTCCGGGCGGATCAGCGGCTTCGAGGCATTGACACGCTGGCATCATCCGACACGAGGGTTGGTGGACGCGCGCGAGTTCATTCTGCTGACCGAGGAGATGGGACTGATCGCACCACTCGGTCAGTGGGCACTTCAGCAGGCATGCTGGCAAGCGACGGGTTGGCCGGCCGACGTGCGGGTATCGGTCAATCTGTCGGCCGCCCAGTTCATCCACCACGATCTGCTGGGCTGCGTGACAAAGGCGCTGGAGGACGCCGAACTGTCGGCAAATCGGCTCGAGCTGGAAATTGCCGAGATTTCCCTGTTGCACCACGGTGACGAAATCACCGGAGTCCTCGATGCACTGCGTAATCTCGGCGTGCGGATCACGATCGACAATTTCGGCGCGGGTTATCTGTCGCTGCGGCATTTGCACGGGTTCTCGATCGACAAGATCAAGATAGACCGGTCATTCATCCGCGATCTGCCTAGCGATAAGGACGCGGCGGCGGTCGTGCGGGCGATCACGACGCTGGGCCAGTCATTGGGGTTGATCACGGTGGCCGGCGGCGTCGAGCGACCCGACCAGTTGGCGCGACTGCGTGATGACGGCTGTACTGAGGCGCAGGGCTTTCTGTTCGGTGCGCCGAGACCGGCCAGCGAGATTCCGGATATGATCCGGCGGTATTTTCCGAGCGAGCCGCAGCCCGCCTGACGCCGGCAGGCAGCGAATTTCGTGCCTTTGACCAAGGGAAACGCTGCGGCGCACACTGCGGCTTATGTCGCCTGCGTATCTTGACCCTCGCACCGGCCAGACCTTCCCGCTCGATGAGCCGCGCTGGTGCGGTCCCGACGGCGCGCCGCTGCTGCTGACGCCGCTTGCGGGCTTATCGCGCGCGCAGATCGACACCGCCGTGCGCAGCCTGTGGCGCTACCGCGCGGCGCTCCCATTTCAGCCTGATGATCCGATCACCATGGGTGAGGGCTGCACGCCGCTGATCGGCCGCACGCTGTATGGCGCGCCGGCGCTGCTGAAGTGCGAGTGGTTCATGCCCACCGGCAGCTTCAAGGATCGCGGTGCCAGCGTGATGCTATCGCTGCTGCGCGCGCAGGGCGTGCGTGACGTGCTCGAGGACAGCTCGGGCAACGGCGGCGCCGCGGTGTCGGCGTATGCCGCCGCCGGCGGTCTGCACGCCACAATCATGACGCCGGCATCGACCAGTCCGGCGAAGACCGTGCAGATGCGGGCACATGGCGCCACGGTGGAGCTGATCCCCGGCACGCGGCAGAACACCGCCGATGCTGCGGTGCGACGTTCGCAAACCACGTTCTATGCCAGCCACAACTGGCACCCGTTCTTCCTGCATGGCACCAAGACGCTGGCCTATGAGCTGTGGGAGGACCTGGGGTTCCGTGCACCCGACAACATCATCACGCCGTGTGGGGCGGGGTCGAACGTGCTGGGTTGCGAGATCGGCTTTTCGGAGCTGCTGCGGGGCGGCGAGATCGACACCATGCCGCGCATCTTCGCCGCACAGCCGGCGAACTGCGGACCGATCGCCGCAGCGTTCCTTGCCGGCAGCGAGATGCCGGTCGAGACAGAGATAGCGCCGACCATTGCGGAAGGGACCGCGATTGCGCAACCGATCCGGCTTGCAGAAGTTCTCGGCACGCTGCGCCAGACACGCGGGGGTGCGGTAATGCTGAGCGAGGATGAGATCGGTGCGGCGACGCTCGATCTCGCACGCACTGGCATCTATGTCGAGCCGACCTCCGCGCAGGCTGCCGCCGCGTTCCGCAAGCTGCTGGAGGCCGGCGCGATCACGCCGGAGCAGACCACGGTGCTGGTGCTGACCGGCAGCGGGCTGAAGGCGACGCCGCGGATCGCCGAGCTGCTGGGAGTGGGGTTGTGAGTAGCGGGTCGCGTCCCCTCCCCCCGACCCCCTCCCGCGAGGTGAGGGGGCAGCTGCGATGACGCTTGGCGAACTGGCGACGCCTTGCCTGGTGCTGGATCGCCGCATCCTGATGCGCAATATCGGGACCATGGCGAGCCGGCTCGCGCGTCATGGCGTGCCACTGCGCCCGCACATGAAGACCGCCAAGTCGATCGACGTGGCACGCCTGGCAATAGCCGGGCAGCCCGGCGGCATCACTGTATCGACGCTCGCCGAGGCGGAATACTTCGCGGGGCATGGGGTCACCGATATTCTGTATGCGGTGGGCATCACGCCGCAGAAGCTGGATCAGGTCGCCAGGCTCAACAGCGGTGGCGCCGACATCATGGTGCTGACCGACGATCTCGACGCGGCGGACGCGATCGCCGCACAGGATCGACCGCCGCGCGCGCTGATCGAGATCGACTCCGGCGAAGGCCGCGGCGGGGTGGCGCCCGACGACGACGTTCTGCCGGAGATAGCTGCGCGGCTGGGCAAGCTTCTGGCCGGTGTGATGACGCATGCCGGGCATTCCTATGGTGCGCGCAGCCTGGACGACATTGCGCGCATCGCGGAGGACGAGCGTGTGGCCGTGGTGCGCGCCGCCGAACGCCTGCGCGCGGCCGGTTATCCCTCGCCGATCGTGTCGATGGGCAGTTCGCCCACCGCGTTGCACGCCCGGCGGCTCGACGGCGTGACCGAGGTGCGTGCGGGCGTCTACATGTTCGGCGACCTGTTTCAGGCGGAGATTGGCACGCATGACCTCGATGCGGTCGCGCTGACAGTTCTCACCAGCGTCATCGGGCGGCGCCCAGGGCGGCTGTTGGTGGACGCCGGTGGGCTTGCGCTGTCGAAGGACCGCAGCACGGCGGACGCGCCGAAGGATTACGGCTTCGGCCTGGTGTTGGATGCTGCCGGCAAGCGCAGCCATGGCGATGCCATTGTGCGGCGTGCATATCAGGAGCACGGCGTGGTGGAGGCTGATAAGGGCTTCCCGCTCGATCTGCCGGTCGGCGCCAGGCTGCGGATTGCACCGAACCATACCTGCATGACAGCGGCAGCGCATGATCGCTACTTTGTGGTCGAAGGCAGTGACGAAGTCGTGGCAATCTGGCAGCGTGTGAACGGGTGGTAAGCGCCACATAGTTTGAAAGGGCCGTGTCTTCCAGAACTCCGATCCAAACGATTGGGGCTTCTATCCAGGGTCTTCCACCCCGGTCTCGCCGGTGCTTGCGCTGGTGGGGTTTGTCGGACTGTGCTTTCTGGTGGCTGCCGTCGACGGTTCCATCGTCACTGGCCTGCCCCGCGCCTGGTATCTGTCGCTCGCGCGGCCGCCTGGCACGCCGCCCAATTGGATGTTCGGTGCGGTCTGGACCGGCCTCTACACCTTGGTCGGCGTGGCCGGCTGGCTGGTGTGGCGGCGGGGCACCACGACCCGACCGCTCCGCCTGTGGGGCTGGCAACTGGCCGCCAATGCCTGCTGGACCCCGGCATTCTTCGGATTGCACAGCCCGCCGCTGGCGCTTGCGGTGATTCTCGTCCTGCTGGTGCTCATCGTGTTGACTATGCACGCCTTTTGGAAGGTGCGGCGCCTGGCGGCTTGGTTGATGGCGCCGTATCTGGCGTGGACCGGCTACGCGACCTACCTCAACGTAGGGTTCTGGTGGCTCAATCCGAGTTGAGCTAAGGTGGGCGGTATGCGAATCGGGTTTCTCGGGTCCTCGCTGGCCTTTGCCGTGCTCGCCGCAACGCCGCAGCTGGCACAGGCGCAAATGTTCGACCAGGTCGGCAAGGAGGGCGCCAAACCCCAAGCGGCTGCACCGAAAGTTCCGCCACCGCCAGCCCTGCCGGGCGCAGAGTCCAACGGCACTGCTGCGCCGCCAAGCCGCCTTCCGAGCGATATGGAGCCCACGGAGGCGCTGTTCGACGCTATCAATCGTGGCGACGCCTCTGGCGCACGCGATGCGATCAGCCGAGGCGCCGATCTGCACGGGCAGAACGTGCTTGGGCTGACGCCGCTGGAGCTGGCGGTCGATCTGGGTCGAAACGACATTGCCTTCGTACTGCTGTCGATGCGCGGGGCGGACGACGACCGGACCCGGCCCCAGACGACTGGGAAGGCAGCGGTGGGGCAGGCAGCGGGCAAGCCATCGCAGACGAAGCTGGTAAAGCAGACGGCTTCGCGACCTCCTGCAAAGGTTGCGGCGCCGGCTCCCTCGCAGACCGCGCGCCTGTTCAGCGGGGACGGTGGCGCGCCGAACCCGAATGCCGGCTTCCTGGGGTTCGATACCAGCCGCCGGTGATGGCGGGAAATTCATCCGGCTGACGCGCCTGCGATTGGTGCTGGGGCGACCTCGGTCGCATATGGCGTTCACGCCACTTTGCGTTGGGAGGACCAGACAATGCGTGAACAGGAAATCCGGCGAGACGCGCAAGCGACCGCCTTGTCGATGATCCGGCTGCACGGGCTGCGGGCACAGGCTGTCGCATTGGAGCGTGCCGCGGAACTGCGCCACCAGGGCGACGTCGCCGGCCAGGATCTATGGCAGCAGATCCACGCGGCGATCTGCGAACTGCGGCGAACCGCTCCTACGATCGAGACAGCGAGGGCGTAGCATTCCGTTATTGCGTCGGATCGCAACAGGCACTGGAAAGTGCCTCTTGCTCCTGCGTGAAACTGCTGTCAGGGGCCATCGATGACGTCGTATCAGGCCTCGCTGTGGCGTGAGATGGCCGGGGAGGCGGTCGCGGCTGCCGACCGGGTGCGGGACCCGGGGGTGCGGCGCGAAATGTTGTTGATTGCCGCGCGTTACATGGCGATGGCCGAACGAGTGGAGGAATGGACCGCGACGAAGGGATCCGCGATCGAATCCGACGAGGCCGACCGACCGGCCCCGGCACGTTCAACTTGACCTGTCCGTTGCGGCGTCGTCCGGAGTAGGATGGTCTGAGTGAAGCAAGACCCCTCCTGATGCCGGTTCTGTTCGATCTTGGCCCTGCCTCCGACGATCAAGCCCTGGTCGCCGCCGCACACGATGTGCTGGCGCGGCATTACAAGCCATTCTGGCACACCGTGGCCGCGGCGATCCGTGGGCGAGACGGGCGCATCTGGACAGGTCTGCATCTGGGGGCGACGGTGGGGCGGCTGTCGATCTGCGCCGAGGCGGTGGCGCTTGGCCGCGCGCTGCTGGAGGGGGACGGCAAGATCGACACGGTGGTGGCGGTGCGTCATCCGAAACCTGACGAGACCGATCGGACACTGGCTGTGGTGCCGCCCTGCGGCGCCTGCCGCGAGATGCTGCTTGATCATTGTCCCGATGCGCTGGTGATCCTCCATGGCTCAAGCGGGTTGGCGAAACTGCCGGTCCGGCAACTGCTGCCCGAACCATACCGGCGATAGGTCGGCCCGGGTGACAGGGCAGGGTGGCTGCGCTACTTCCTGCAACCTACATCTTCCCTGGAACCGAGCCAGCGTGCCATGGCCAGCAGCAACGACATCCGCGCCGCCTTTCTCGACTACTTCGCCCGCAACGGACACCGGGTGGTCGAGAGCTCGCCGCTGGTGCCGCGCAATGATCCCACGCTGATGTTCGCCAATTCCGGCATGGTGCAGTTCAAGAACGTGTTCACCGGCCAGGAGAAGCGCGACTACGTGCGTGCCACCACGGCACAGAAATGTGTTCGCGCCGGCGGCAAGCACAACGACCTCGACAATGTCGGCTACACCGCGCGGCACCACACGTTCTTCGAAATGCTGGGGAACTTCAGCTTCGGCGACTACTTCAAGGAAAAGGCGATTCCGTACGCGTGGGAGCTGGTGACCAAGGAGTTCGGCCTGCCGCGGGACCGGCTGATGGTCACGGTATACTCCGAGGATGACGCCGCGGCTGAGATCTGGCGCAAGGTCGCGGGGTTCGGCGACGATCGGATCATTCGCATTCCGACGTCGGACAATTTCTGGCGCATGGGCGACACAGGGCCATGCGGGCCGAGCTCGGAGATCTTCTACGACCATGGACCGTCGGTGCCAGGGGGGCCGCCCGGTTCACCGGACGAAGATGGCGACCGGTTCGTCGAAGTCTGGAACCTGGTGTTCATGCAGTTCGAGGAAGGGCCGCCCGGCACGCGTGTGCCGTTGCCACGGCCCTCGATCGACACCGGCATGGGGCTGGAGCGCATCGCGGCAATCCTCCAGGGCAAGCACGACAACTACGACATCGACATCTTCCGTGCGCTGATCCTCGCGAGTGCAGAGGCGACCGGGCAGGCGCCTGACGGTCCGTTCCGGGTGAGCCATCGTGTGGTGGCCGATCATCTGCGCAGCACGGCATTCCTGATCGCCGATGGCGTGCTGCCGTCGAACGAGGGACGCGGCTATGTGCTGCGCCGCATCATGCGCCGCGCCATGCGGCATGCGCACATGATGGGCGCGCGCGAGCCGCTGATGTATCGGCTGGTGCCGACCTTGGTGCGGCAGATGGGTGCGGCGTATCCCGAGCTGGTGCGTGCCGAGGCACTGATCATCGAGACGCTGCTGCTGGAGGAGACGCGGTTTCGCCAGACGCTGGACCGCGGGCTGCATCTGCTGACCGAGGAGACGGGGCGCCTCGGCGATCGCCAGCCGCTGCCCGGCGCGGTGGCGTTCCGGCTGTATGACACGTTTGGCTTCCCGCTCGATCTGACGCAGGACGCGCTGCGCGAGCAGGGGCGCGAAGTGGACCTCGCCGGGTTCGAGACGGCGATGGAAGAGCAGCGCCGGCGTGCCCGCGCCGCCTGGGCGGGCACCGGGGAGGCAGCCACCGAGCGCGTGTGGTTCGAGCTGAAGGAGAAGGTCGGCGCGTCGGAGTTTCTCGGCTACTCGACCGAGACGGCGGAGGCGGAGATCCTGGCGCTGGTGGTGAACGGGGCACCGGTCGACACGGCGGCGGTCGGCTCTGACGTCGCGGTGGTGCTCAATCAGACGCCCTTCTACGGCGAGAGCGGCGGCCAGGTCGGCGATACCGGTGTTATCACTGGCGCTGACGGACTGCGCATCGCGGTGACCGACACGCAGAAGAAGCTCGGCGATCTGTTTGTGCATATCGGACGCGTCGAAACGGGCGAGGCGCATGTCGGCGCACCTGTGTTGGCCGAGGTGGACCATGCGCGGCGCACCAACATCCGTGCGCACCACTCGGCGACGCATCTGCTGCACGAGGCGTTGCGCCAGCGGCTGGGAACGCATGTCACGCAGAAGGGCAGCCTGAACGCGCCTGACAGGCTGCGCTTCGATATCTCGCAGCCGCGTCCGTTGACCGGCGATGACATCGTCTGGGTGGAAGGCGAGGTGAACGCGCGTATCCGCGAGAACGGCGAGGTCACGACGCGTCTGATGACACCGGATGCCGCGGTGGAGACGGGCGCGATGGCACTGTTCGGCGAGAAGTATGGCGAGGAGGTGCGTGTCGTCTCCATGGGCCGTGGGGAAGGCAACAAGGCGGCCTATTCGATCGAGCTGTGCGGCGGAACGCATGTGCGGCGCACCGGCGATATCGGGTTTTTCAAGATCCTGTCGGAAAGCGCGATTGCCGCCGGAGTGCGTCGCATCGAGGCGGTGACCGGTGCGTTCGCCGAGACGGTGGTGGATGAGACGCAGCGGCGGCTGAATGAGGTCGCGGGCGCATTGCGGGCGAGTCCGCTCGAGGCGCCGGAGCGTGTTGCCGCGTTGCTGGAGGATAGGCGGAAGCTGGAACGTCAGGTCGCCGAGTTGCAGCGCAAGTTGGCAACCGGCGGCGGTGCGGCCGAAGTGGAGGAGGTGAACGGTGTGAAGCTGGCCGCGCGCAACCTGGGCGAGGTGCCGGCGCGCGATCTGAAGAGCCTGGCAGATGCGATCGGCAAGCAGATCGGCACTGGTGTGGTGGCGCTTGTATCCACGAACGAAGGCAAGGCGAGCATCGTTGTCGGTGTATCGCCTGACCTCGCCGGGCGGTTCGACGCGGTGAAGTTGGTGCGCGCTGCATCGGTTGCGGTTGGCGGCAAGGGCGGCGGCGGGCGGCCAGACATGGCGCAGGCGGGCGGCCCCGACGGCGCGCACGCGGATGCGGCATTGGCTGCGGTGCGCGGTGCGATGGCGACATGAAGTACGCCATCTCACAGACCGGCAGGCGCGCGTTCCGCGTCGGCGTGGCGCGTGACGGGAGTGATACCGATCACTGTCTCGGTTATTTTGGCTCGCTTCGTGAGGCGCAATTATTTGTGCACAGAATGCAGGTTGTCGATGTCGGCCGCTCTCACGAAGGCTCCGGACAGTACATGGATCGCGCTTCGCCGGCTGCTCTGCGTGCTCTCTCCCGGGTGCTCTTGGCGCATGCGAAACAGCTTCGCGCGGATGCCGAGAAGGCGCGCGAACGGGCGGTTCGATCCAGATTGCAGTCAGAGCAGGCGCAGAGGTCTTCTGTGACGCGCCGTGCCTTCAACGACGCCGCCGCGGATCGGCATGGTACCTGTTGATGCCTTGCGCCGCTGATCTGATCCGTATCAGCGCCCTTTGAAATCTGGTTTGCGCCGTTCGCGATGGGCGCGGATGCCCTCCTGCATGTCCTCGCTCGCGCGCACCCGGCCGAGTGTCCGGCTGACTGCGACCATGCGCTCGACCGGGCCGATCGGCAGCACCTCGCTGGCCAGGCGCTTCAGGGCGCCGATCACCAGCGGAGCGGAGTCGAGCATTTCATTCGCCATCGCCAGCGCGGCCGTTTCATGCTGGCCGTTCGGCACCACGCGGTTGACGAAGCCGACCTCGTAGGCGCGCTGCGCGCTCACCTTGCTGCACAGAAGCATCATTTCCATCGCCAGCTTGTGCGGCATGCGCGAGACCAGCGAACTGATCATGCCGCCGGTGACGCCGAGCTTGGCCTCGGGGTAGTAGAAGATGGTGCTTTCAGTTGAAACCATCAGATCGCACATCATCACGATGACGATGCCACCGCCAATGCACCAGCCGGAGGTGGCGGCGATGATCGGCTTGTCGGTGTTGAACCCGACGCTGGGGATGGCACGCCACAGTTCCGGCAGGTCGGTGACATCGGCACCGGCGGTGAAGGCGCGCTCGCCGGCGGCGCTCAGGATGGCGACGCGCTGATCGGAGGCGTCGAATGCCTCGAACGCCTGTTGGAGTTCGACCGCCACCGCGCTGGAGATCGCGTTCAGCTTTTCGGGGCGGTTGATGCGGATGATCGAGACTGGGCCGTGCTGTTCGGTGGTGACGACGCTCATTGTTGGCTTCCTTGGATGAATTGGGTGCCAAGTGTGCAGGCCTGAAAGGAAGGATTTACCACGGAGGACGAAGGGAGGGCCACTGAGGAAGCAGGCGTGCGCTTCGCGCGAAGTGGCTTCGGACCTGCTCCGTGGTTCTCAGTGGTCCTCGCTCGTCCTCTGTGTTGAATCTTCCCTACGGATCGCGCAAGGTTATCGACTTCGAGCACAGGGCGCACAGTCATGATCGAACACGTTTCAATCTGCGAAGTTGGCCCACGCGACGGCCTGCAGATCGCCAAGACGCGCATGACGACGGACGCCAAGGTGGGCTGGATCAAGGCAATTGCCGCCGCGGGCGTGAAGGAGATCGAGGTCGGTAGCTTCGTCCCGCCACGCGTCATCCCACAATTATCCGACACGCCCGAGGTGGTGGAACAGTGCCTGAAGATCCCCGGCCTGATCGTGCAGGCGCTGGTTCCGAACCTGCGCGGCGTGCAGAACGCCTATAACGCCGGCGTGCACAAGATCAGCATTCCGGTGTCGGTCAGCGAGGGGCACAGCATGGCCAATCTGAACCGCATGCCGGAGCAGTCGATCACCATGATGCGGGAGGTCATGGACTGGTTGCATGCACAGCCGCGTAGCGTGCCGGTGGTGGCGGGATGCTCGACCGCGTTCGGCTGCTCGATCGACGGCGTGGTGCCGACATCGAAGACGGTTGCGCTGGCGAAGGGGCTGGCGGATGCCGGCGTTGATCAGATCATGCTGGCCGACACGGTGGGGTATGCGCATCCGGCGCAGATCAGGGAGGTGGTGCGCGCGACCCGCGAGGCGATCGGCGACACGCTGTATGGCCTGCATCTGCATGACACCTGCGGCCTCGGTATCGCCAATGCGCTGGCCGGACTGGAGGAGGGCATCCGCGCGTTCGATGCGTGTCTGGCCGGGCTGGGCGGTTGTCCCTACGCGCCCGGTGCGTCGGGCAATGTCGTCACCGAGGACCTTGTGTTCATGCTGGAGAGCATGGGCTTCGCCACCGGCATCGATCTGGCGAAGCTGATCGAGGCGCGTCGGCTGCTGCATGAGGGTCTGCCGGAAGAGCCGATGCACGGGCAGGTGCCGAAGGCCGGCATTCCGCGGACATTTAGGGCGGCGGCCTGAGTTCTAGCGGAATCGGTTGACGATACGCGGGGGCGCGATCTCGCGATCGGTCAGGTGTCGTATTCGTGCACCTGTTCCACGAGCCATACTGTCGGTGATGGTCTGATCACGTCTCCATCGCTCAAGCGACAGGGAGCTTGCCGACCTTCACTGCCCGGGAGAACGGGAAGGGCGAAGCGACCCCGAGCAGCCCTACAGGACAAGACCCACCGATCAGCACAGTATCTCGCCGGTAGCCGAGCAATCGTGGGGCCCGGCAGCGAGCACCTAATGCGGCCCCTCGTCGCCGGCCGGCCCCAAGCCTGCTAAGCAAGCGAGGTCGTCGTTGAACCAAACAGGCTACTGGAAAAGATCGCGGGCGAGTTCGGGGATAACCGTTCGGGTTTTACATGCGAGCGATGAGAAAGCGGAAGGTCACAATGAGCACAACAACCGAGCAGAACAAGGCCGTTATCCGGCGCTTCTTCGAAGCTTGGAACAGTCGTCGGCCTGAAGCGCTCGACGAACTCGCAGCACCCGACGTCGTTCGCCATTGCCAGGCAACTCCAGGTCTCGACGTATTCAATCTTGATCAGCTCAAGAAATTTCTAAAGCTGGATACCAACGTCTTTCCCAATTCTGTTCAGACGATCAAACATCTGGTTGCCGAGGGGAATCTGGTAGCCCTATGGGTGACCTACGAGGGCACACAGCGGGGATCGATGGGTCCATTTGCACCTTCGGGCGTCAGAGCACAATTTGATTTCGGGGCAGTGTTCCGCATGGAAGGGGGGAAGATCGCAGAGTGGTGGGTCACCTGGGACAACATGACGGTGCTCCGGCAGCTCGGACACCTTCCGAATGCTTGAGAAGGTGGCCGGTGTCGTGTCGCTGGCGGTGCTGAGACCGGATAGTTCGACCGTCTGGTTGCTGCTATTTTGCCTGTAACCGACATCTGCGTTGGCTGTCTGGCTGTACAAGGATTCCCTCAAATTCTCAGCCCCGATGCACCCCTGGCATATGAGAAGTCCGGGCCTGGCGTGGCCTTGTGACCCAGCCAGCCACGCCGCCTGATCTTGCCGTTCTGCGGCAGTCCATCCAGCAGGACCCGCTGGGCGCGCGCGCGCAGATCGACGCGCTGTTGGCGCACGAGCCCGATAGTATCGCGCTGATCGAGGCGCGCATCCTCACGCTGCTGCGCTGCAACGACATGGCGGAGGTGGTGGAGGCCGCACGGCGCGCACTGTCACGGCATCGCACGCTGAATTTGTATTTCTGGCTTGGCGGCGCGCTGCTGCATCTCGGCCGGGCGCGCGAGGCTTTGGCGCCGCTGGGCGAGGCCGTGGGGATCTCGGCCAATGCGGCGACACTCGATACACTCGCGCGTTGCCAGCACCGGCTGGGCATGATCGACGCGGCGATCGCCACCTTGCGCCATGCAACTTCGCTGCCGGCGGGCGATGTCACTCCCTTCTATGCCAGCCTTCGCGGCCTGGCCTATGCACTGCGTGATGCCGGACGGTGGCTTGAGTCCGAGCAGGTGATCCAGGATCTGCTGATACGCTTCTCGGCACAGCCCGCGCGCGTCGCTTCCATGGCGCTGCATTTCGACATTGCCCACCCCTACCCCGGCTGGAACCCGTTTCTCGACAAAGCCGGGCTTGCCGAGGCCTTCGCCGCTTTTCATGGGCGGCGGCCGCACGATCCCGTGTTCTGGCCGGAAACCTTCCGCCTGCCGCAGGAACGCGCGGCCCTGGTGGACTGGCGCGCCGCCAATCCCGGTGCGATCCTGGCCATCAAGCCGAATGATCTGTTCGGCGGGCGCGGCATTACAGTCACGCGCGCCCTGCCGCCAGAGGATGCCAGCGGCTGCGTGGCGCAGCGCTACGTAGATCCGCCAGCGCTGATCGAGGGGCACAAGTTCCATATCCGTCTCTACATCCTCATCACCTCGGCCGCGCCCACGCGTGCCTGGCTGTGGGGCGAAGGGATCGTTCGCCTGGCGCCCGAGCCGTACGCCACCGATGACGCCGCGCTGGCGCGGCCGGCGGTGCACATCACCAACACCGCCCTGCATCTGGGGCACCCGGCGCTGCATGTTGCCGATGACGCCAACGCCGAAGATGTCGGCCATGTCCGCGCCCTCAGTGCCGTCCTGCGCCGGCTCCATCCACAGCCGGAGGCGCGTGCGCAGGCTTGGCAGGATCTGCGCACACTGGCGCGCCGCTTCATCGCTTGCGTGGCGGAGTCCGGCGTGTTCGCGGCGCAGGCGCACGAGCATCCGCGCTGGAGCTTCCCGCCCGTGCTGTTCGCGCTTGACGTGCTGGTGGATCAAGACCACCGCCCCTGGCTGCTGGAAGTGCAGCGCAACCCCTCGATGACCGGCAGCCCGCTGCTCAACCGGCTGAATGCCGAGCTATTCCGCGCCGCCTTTCGCCTCGGCGTGCATCATCTGCTGAACACTCCGATGGAGGACCCCGCACCGCTGAATGACCCGGTCGTGCGCGAACGCATCGTTCTGATCAAGGAAACCGAGGCGGCAGCAGGCTTCGAACGGATCGCATAGCCAAATTCGCTGCTTCGCGCCGCCGAGGGCGCGGCGGTCGGACTGTAGCACTCCTCAGCTTGGACCCGCTGTCGCTACGAATGGCGATACGAGCCGGCCATCCACCAGTTCCAGAATGCGGTCACAGCGGTGTGCGAGCGACATGTTGTGAGTCACCAGAAGGAAGGTCGTGCCGTTGGTGCGGTTCACGTCGCGCATTGTGGCAAACACCGCATCTGACGAGGCGGTATCGAGATTGCCGGTCGGTTCGTCGGCGTGGATCAGGGGCGGGTTCATCGCCAGGGCACGGGCGATGGCGACGCGTTGCTGCTGGCCGCCGGACATGTTGTTGGCGAGATTGTCCTCCCAGCGTGCGAGGCCCAACTGCTCCAACAGCTGATGGGCGCGCTCGCGCATTGTCTGATCGGGAAAACCGTGATCAACCAGCAGCGGCATCATCACGTTCTCCAGCGCTGTGAAGGCCGAAATGAGGTAGTGATACTGGAACACGAAGCCAATGCTGTGTCCGCGAAGCCGCGTGGTATGGGCATCGGACAGTTTGCTGGTTTCGCGCGCTTCGATAAACATCCGACCGGTGGTGGGATGATCCAGCAGCCCGATAAGGTTGAGCAGCGTGCTCTTGCCAGAGCCCGACGGGCCGATCAGGGCCACGAATTCGCCGCGCGTCAGCTTCATGTTGATGTTGTGCAAGACCTCGACCGCCATTGGCGTGCCGACATGATATGACTTGCAGATGTCCTCGAGCCGCAGAACATCTTCCGGCTCAGCCACGGATCGCCACCACCGGATCGAGCCTGGCCGCACGCAGCGCAGGCACGGCCGCCGCCACCACGCCGGTGACGGCGGCGAGCAGGACGGTGCCGACAAGTACCGAGGGCGCCAGGATCAGCGGGAACAGCTCGCTGCCGTCGGGCAGGCGCATGTTGTCGTGCCAGATGATGGCAGCGGCGGATGCGCCTACCATCGCGCCGGGGAAGCCGAGCAGGCCCCCTTGCACCAGAAAGACGCGCAGAATGCGTCCCTGAGACGAGCCCATCGCGCGCAAGATTCCGATATCCTTCGACCGCTGGATGACGGATACCGCCAGCACGCTGGCGATACCGAATGCGACCGACAGGCCGACGAACAGACGGATCATGGTGTTGGCGATTTCTTGTGCGCTCACCGCGGTGAAGAACTGCGCGTTGGTCTTGATCCAGCTATCGGCGCGAACCGACGTTGTCGTCTGGATCGCCTGGGCGATGTTTTCGGCGATGAAGACATCGGCGACAGTCACGTCGATCTCGGTCACGCCGCCGATCAGACCGGACAGCGCCTGCGCCGTGCGTAGCGCGGTGTAGGTGTTACGCTCATTGGCGCTCTTGCTGCCGAGGTCGAATATGCCGGTGATGGTCAACACGCGCGAGGCGCCTGACGCGGCGGATACACTGATCTTGTCGTTCACCCCGACGCCGAGATCGGTGGCGAGCTCAGTGCCGATCAGGATGTCGTCGGCGGTCAGTCGCGGCTGCCCGACGACGATGTAGGCGGGAATCGTGATGGTTCTGAAGTAGACGTCCGGGTCGACGCCGGTCAGCGTGACGGAGCGGCTGGCCTCTCCGCGTACTGCGAGCGCCGACATGGTCATGATCGGCGCGACATTGATGACGCCGGACCAGTGCTGCAGTTCGTCGCGGGTCTTCTGCCACTGATCGATCGAGCGTATGCGTTGCGCCGGACGTTCCACCGTTGCCGCGACGACCAGACCGGGCCGTGACTGGCGCTGCGGCCGGGCGACCTCGTCGGGCACGATAAGGGCGATTTGTGGCTGCGACGTCAGCACGCGCTTGATGAAGTTGGCCTGCATGCCCGCGAGCAAGGCCGACATGAAGATGATGACGCCGACGCCAATGGCAACCCCTGAGAGGATGAAAATCGTCTGCAAGCGCCCCTCCTTGAGGAAGCGGACTGCTACGATCCACTCGAAGGGCACCCAGCGTTTCATCGCGCGCTACGTGGCCGCAGGCGGTCGCCGTCGCCAACCGCGGCGGTGGTGGGAACGACGAGCTCGGATGCGCGCAGCCCGTCGAGGATTTCGACCTTGCCGATGTCGACCAGGCCGAGCTTGACCTGACGTCGCCTGGCGCGACCGGATTCGGCCACCAGGACCCAGGGTGTGTTGCTCTGCGCGTCATGGATGTCCGCAGCCGGCAGCACCAGCGTGTGATCGCGGCGGGCTACCTCGATGTCGACCGAGATGGTCATGTCCTGGACGAGGTAGGGTGGCGGACTGGGAACGGTCAGCTTTACCTCGACGGTGGCGGTATTAAAGTCGACGCCGGGATTGATGTAGACGACGTCAGCCGGGAAATTTTCCGAGGCGAATGCGTCGGCCGAGACGAGTGCGTGCTGGCCGAGGCGCAGCATTCCCAGGTTCTTCTCGTCGGCGTCCACGATGAGCTGTGTTTCACCCGACGGGGAGAGCTTCATCAGCACGTTCGATGGCTGCACTACCCAGCCGCGCTCGACATTTCGCGAGATCAGAACGCCGGCCACCGGTGCTTTGACGACCGTGTAGCTGAGCCGCGACTGCGCGGTGACGAGACTGGCCCGCGCCTGATTGAGCTGCGTCTCGGCCATGGTTTCGTCGCTGCCGCCCGGGCTATTGGTGTAGACTTGGTACTCGCTGCTGCGGACCTGCGCCTTGGCGACATCCAGCGTCTTGGTTGCCTCGTCCAGTGCCTGGATCGTGCCGTAGGCGTCGCGGGCGAGGGTGGCGGCGCGATCGTACTCCCGCTGGGCATCGATTACGGTGGCCTGGGCTTGCTTCAGGCCCTCTTGCGCCGAGGGCAGGGTAAGTTCGCGGATCTGGCGCACGCGCGCCTCAGCCTGCGCCACGGCCCCCTCGGCCGCGACGACATCGGCGTGCGCTTCGTGGTCATCCAGCCGCACCAGCACGTCGCCGGGGTTCACGGTCTGGCCTTCGATCACCGGGACTTCGGCGACAATGCCGACGATTTGGCTGCCAATGTTGATGCGGTTGGGCGCCTCGACATGGCCGGTGGCGACGACGGTCTGCAGGTAGTCGGTGCGATTGACAGGGTCGACAAGGATGCGTGGGCCGAACAGCAGGGGCGTCGCGAAGTAGGCGATGGCGGCCAGCACGGCGAGCAGCGCCGCAGCGTGATACCGCCAGCTCCAGGCAGTCGCGAGGTGTTCGGCGCCGGGGCGAGTGGGGCGCTGGAGCGGACAGCGGCAGAACCGCAGGAGTGACGCGAAACAGCGTCTGGTTCTGCCTATCCCGGGGCTCCGGCTGGTCCAGCATGTCCAAGCCTGTTCGGTCCTATGCCACGGCACCGCTTGATGGCGCTCGATTGGCTGACGCTTACCGTGCCTTGGCCACAGGCTATGACATGGATCAAGCGCGGGCCCCGGTGGGCGCGTTCGGGCTGGGTCGGATGCAAGGCGGCGACGGGTCGAGGTACCGAATTCCGCGGCGCCACAATTTCCTTTCGGATGCCGTCTTCAATTATCGCATGGAAGACCCACTGCGATTTACGCTGAATGCAGTGCCGCGATCAGGCCGCGCGTCTTGAGGATGGCATGGGCCCATTCGCGACGTCCTTGACCCGCGGCCAGAGTTTTCCGCCTTCCGAAAGGAAGCCGTTATAGGGATCGATAAACAGGAGCGCTGTCGTTGCCTTGTCGCAGGTTTGCGCGGTCATGATGATCAGTCCTTGTCTCAACTCGGCTGACGTAGCGGCCTGAAAGCGGCGCGCAGTTCAGAGCTGAACAGTTCGGGCTGTTCCCACGCCGCGAAATGACCGCCTTTGTCGGCTTGGTTGAAGTAGATCAGTTTGTGGTAGGCCTGCTCCGTCCAGCTCCGCGGTGCCTGAAAACTCTCACCCGGGAAGACGGTCACAGCTGCGGGGATGGAGACGTTGGCGGGGAGGTATAGGTTGATCTTGTTTTCCCAATAGAGGCGCGCCGAGGAGATCGCTGTGTTGGTCAACCAGTAGAGCGTGATGTTGTCGAGCACGTCGTTGCGCGTGAGAGCGCCTGCGGAGTGTCCATCGATCGTGCGCCCGGCCACCGCCGATGTTATCGCCGCCGCTGGCTGGGCATAGCCGTCACCATGATCGAGCAGCCAGGCTGCAAGGCCAGCAGGCAAATCCGCCAATCCGGACAGCGTTTGCGGGCGCGTCCCCATGATCTGCGCGTAAGCACGCCGCTTGGAAAATGACAGGTTGAGCTGCTCGAAGGCATGCCTTTCGTCGACAGACAGACCGGTCGGCGGCGGGTCGCCGCACTGGAGCGCCTTCACGATCGCGGGTGGAACAACGCCGGGCAGATTGACATGAATGCCGAGCAATTCCGGTGGTGCCAGTTTAGCCATTTCATTCGACACCGGCGAACCCCAATCGCCGCCTTGTGCCACAAATCGCGTGTAGCCAACCCGCTTCATCAGCACGATCCAGGCGCGTGCGATGTGGGGAGGATCCCAGCCGGTCGTGGTCGGCTTGCCGGAAAAGCCGTAGCCCGGCATCGACGGGATCACGAGATGGAAAGCGTCCGATGCGCTGCCACCATGTGCCGTAGGATTGGTCAATGGATCGATGATCTTTAGCTGCTCGATGACCGAGCCAGGCCATCCATGCGTGACGATCAGCGGCAAGGCATTTTCATGTCTCGAGCGAACATGGATGAAGTGGATGTCCAGCCCGTCGATCTCGGTGATGAACTGCGGAAGGGCATTGAGCTGCGCCTCGACCTTCCGCCAGTCGTAGTCCCTCTGCCAATAGTGTACGAGCTCTTGCAAGGTCGGCAGCGGCACGCCCTGGGATTCATCCTGGACGGTCTCCTTGTCGGGCCACCGCGTGGCCGCCAGGCGGCGGCGAAGGTCGACGAGGTCCTGCTCGGAAACATCGATGCGGAACGGACGGATCGTATCGGCCACGGCTGCCGCTGCGGGAGACCGAGGAGAGAGGCTCGCCGCACTCACGGCTACAATTCCCGTCGCAGCGGTGCTCAGGAGCTGGCGTCGGTTCTGATTGATAATTTCGGAACGCATCGTGAGTCTCCCCTGCGAAGGTTGAATTGGGCTGCCTGCCGATGCTTTGCAGCTAGCTGACGTTCACAGCCGTGTATCAGCTGCTTCGCAGTCGAAGCGGGAACGAGTACGCGAACGCCGGAAGCTTCGCTCACCTGCCGCCGGAACTGGCTGCGGGCAATGAAATCGAGCACGACCGGCCTGTCACTGCTTCACTTGACGTGTGGTACAAGCTCTGCGCGTCCAGGCCGTGGGAAACACTAACGCAGATCACAACGGTTGCGGATTCACAGGTTGGTTACGGAATGGGCGGCGCATGAGGTTGAGCAACGCGACAGGGGCAGGTCCCACGCGCGCCTCAGTCCGTCCAGCTCGGGCGGCACCAGGATCACGGTGTGGAAATTGCCATAGCCGACATGGCCGGCGAATGGGCGCGGTCAGTAAGCACGCACGCTGGTTACGCAGCAGCTCATTTTACTTCTGTCCGCTGCAGAACAGGACTTCGACTTCCACTTCGACGGGACCACCCGGGGAAGCATCCATCTCCAATGCGCGCCGGACCTCCTCCCGGACGGTGTGGCGCAGGTCCGTGGGCAACGCGACGTATTCCTGCGCTACGTTTCCCAGTCCTTTCTCGATGGGGTCGAACCAGACATCAAAGGACTGGAACGGGAAGCGGCGTGTCTCCGTCGTGGTCTCGATGGCATGAAAACCCACCGCTGCGAAAAGGTGGCGCAGATAACTGGCGTCTCCAAGTGAGAAGAATCGGGCCGCTGCTGCTGCCCTCGACGGCACGTGCCGCGCGATCGCGATGCTCACCCGCGCGACGAACGAGCGCTCCGGCGTCGTGCTGACGGACACGGCAATTCGGCCCTTCTCGCGCAACACACGGTGGAACTCTGACAAACCGAGAGCGGGATCAGGGAACAGCATCAAACCCATACTGCAAATGACCGCATCAAAGCTGGTATCCGGCAAACTCAGCGCCTGGCCGTCCTCTGCCGCGAACGACACATTGCCCGTTCCTGCAAGTCGCTGGCGGGCCTGCTCCAGAACGGGGATGGAAACGTCGGTCGCAACGACACTTCCCGACGGTCCCACGACGCGTGCCGCGGCTTCAGCGGCGATCCCGGTTCCGGTTGCGACATCCAGAACCTGATGGCCGACCTCAAGATGGAGCAGTGTGGCACCGCAGGAGAGTCGGACGGCGGGTAGAGATAGATTGGGCCGCAGTATCGGGCAGAAACCCGGTGGGAGTCCAGCAAGTCAAGCTTGATGTTGACGATCCTGCCGCAGCTCATCGAGCAGGTCGGCCGAGTGCGAGCTTCCATCCGAGTCCATCTCGCCCAATTAGTCTCAGCGCGTCAGCGCCGTCGCTTCATCGGGAATGACATGCACATGTCGACGCGACGACAATGCCGAAGCCTCGATCGTATCCCGAGGCGCCTGCATCGAAATAGCGACGATCAGACATGGTTTTCTCCAGGTCGTCTGGCCGTGAGACGAGAGTTCAGGCGAAAGAGTGACCATGGCTTTGGTGCGGAATAAGCGCTCTGACTCATACGCGGCATTGCACCAGCGTCAAGGCGACCAATCGCACGTTCTGCCCGTGATGGAGACATCAACCATCGCGCAAGGCATCGAGCCGCCACGATCAGCCATGGTTTTCTCCAGGTGTCTGGCCGTGTGACGGGAGTTCAGGCCAAAGAGTGACCATGGGTTTGCTGCGGAAAAAGCGCTCTGACTCGCCGCGGCATTCCCCGTCGTCAAGGCGGCCCATCCACGTTTTGCTTTGATGCAGTCAACAAAGACGTGGATGGCGGGACCAAGCCCCGCCATGACGAAGGAGTCAGGACCCAAGAGTGGCGATGCTAGCGCAGAGAAGCGCGATGAACTGTAACGCGGCAGGCCCGCTGGACACCAGGCGATACCCATACACAAAAGCAGAAGTGTCCACCCAATTCACTTGTTCCCCAGCAAGCCCTACGTGCGCTGCAGGTTCCAGAACACCGGGATACCGTGCAGCACGCCGGACAGATTGGCACGATACGCTGATTGTCGATGGTAACAGCCCGATGGCCGCGGCGCCAAGCGTGAGCGGCACCCATCATGAGCACGACTGAGGCATGTGATAGGCGCGAAGCGATCGACTTCGGCAAGCGATCGCGCGGCCCACAGGCCGTGCACCGCGAACGCGGTTCCGATGACGCAGGCCGACAAGGCGCGAGCCGCCAGAAGACCGGGTCCCGGTAGACGGCCAGCAGGCCATGCAGGCTGCGACGCCAGTCCTCCGCCGGCGCTGCTACACGTTTCTCCGGCACGACGGCCAGGACCAGGAGCGCGCTTGCCAGGGTCAGGGCGGCCAGCAGCAGGAAGACGCCGCGCCAGCCGACCGCAGGCAACAACAGGTTGACCGGCACCGTGGAGGTCATCGCACCCAGTCCGCCGAACATGATGAAGCTGCCGTTCGCGAGCGCGCGACGCTCCTGCGGCACCCAGAGTGCCAGAGCCTTCAGTCCAGCCATCAGTGCGCCCGACGTGCCTATTCCGATCAGCGCGCGGGCCAGGATCAGTGTCGGCGTGTTGGGTGCCGTCGCGAACAGGTTCGCACCGAGCACCGCGACGGCGAGTACTGCGGCCTGCACCCGGCGCGGTCCGAAGCGATCGACCAGCGGACCGTATGGCAACTGGCAGGCGGCGCAGGTCAGGAAATAGACCGAAGTGAGAAGACCGAGGCTGGCGGTGTCCAGATGGAACGCCGCCATAAGCCGCTCGGCGATCGGGCCATTGATCGTGCGGAACAGGTAAGACAGGAAATAGCCTGTAGCGAACGGCAGGAAGACGTTGGCGTCGAGCAGGCAATGCGTCTCAGCCCGCGCGATCCTCGCAGCTTCTCCTGGCTGCATTACGCCAGTTGGTGTCACTGGAAGCTGGATGAACTGCGGGAGATGGAAACGGCCTCGCGTCGTTCGATCGAACTGTACCCGAACTATCCGCATAGCTGGATCGCCCTGGCCTGCGCCCTCGGTCTGCTGGATCGCGTGCGGGACGCGCGCGAGGCTGGACGTGTCCTGCGCGAGTTGCAACCGCGGTTTCGCGCGGCGCATTTCTATGACGCGGCCCGGGTCTTTTACGGTCGCCGATTCACCGGCGAGGTCGTTGGCGAGTATCGGCAATTACGAACAGTGCTGAACCGGGCGACCGCCGTGAAGTGAAGGCGCGCTTGGGCGCCTCCCATCACGTCGACCACCCGGGCGACGTTCTGATTGGTGCAGCTTTATCGAGAACGTCCGACGCGCCTGTCCAACTCGGACGCTGCGAAACTGGGGCGGTCGCGATCTGGGCCAGCCCCGATCCATCGATTGCAGCGAAAATGTTGAAATGTGGCCCATCCGGCAGGACCGTTCGGGTGCCGGCGCAGTCCGGATTGCGCGTGTATGTCGTGTTCGCGGGTGATGGGAGCCCACATTGTTGCCGTTCCGGTAAACGTCACCCAATCGGTGGCGGTGCCGTCGCCGTTGTAGACCGAGTATCCCGCGGCGTTCGACGTCGACGCCTGTGATACCCCAAACCTGCCTGCGCCTCCTCAGGTCGAACAATTAGCGGCTAACGCATAGCCGGGGGCAGAGAAGTCAGGTTGATCCAGATCAACGACGGCAGGGCCAGATGATGGTTCATGTGCCAGACGGTTACGCACGATCGCAGCATCGATGGAATTCAACATGCCAAATGTGTGGGCGCAGGAGAAGGCCCTGCAGGCTTCGCCCGAACAAGCCAAGGCGATCGACACATGGACTGCGAACTTCGCCGTGCAGGCCGCGACCTACGTCGCCCCGCTCGTCGCTATCCAGCGGCCGCCCGGGGTCCAACCGGTCGCAGAATGAGGCGACCCGCCCGCGGCGGTTTTCTTCGAACGATCCCACAACCCGCGCAGGACAAAACGACATGCAGCGCTCACTCCAATTGACCACGTTCCTGTTTTCGCTGTCCGCTCTTGCTCCCGCCGCGCTCGCGCAGATCAGCCCTTCAGCCGAGCAGGTTCGCCAGCAGGACGCGCGCTCCGAAGCGGAATGGTACTATTCCGTCGGCATTCAGAATTACGTCTTCGCCCTGCCGCTCGCGATCATGGAGCGCGAGCGAAAAATCCGCCTCGACCCCGCCGCCCTCGAGCAGGCCAAGAAGGTCGCTCCCGCCGCGCCGATCAATCAGATCGGCAACATGCATGCGCTCGCCACGGCCAACGACATCATGCCGTACACGCCGAATAACGACACGGTCTACAGCGGTGCCTTTCTCGAGCTTGCCGGCGGTCCGATCATCCTCACTGCACCCGACATCGCTGACCGCTACTGGTCCGTCGAGGTCGCCGACGCCTACACCAACAACCTGTTCTACATCGGCACCCGCGCCACCGGCGGCAAAGGCGGCAACCACGTCTTCATCGGACCCGACTGGCATGGCACGCTGCCGGAGGGCGTCATCGTTCATCGTTTCCCGACCAATACAGGCATGTTCGCCATCCGCATCGGGGTTCTTCCGCAGGACCCATCGGATCTGCAAAAGGTCAACGACCTACAGGGAAAATTCCACCTGACCTCGCTCGACAACTGGGGCGAGCCGGCGAAATTCGGCCAAACCGCAATCCCCGAGCTCGGCGCGCGCTCGAACCACACCGGCGATCTCGCCTGGTTCCAGACCGCGGCCGATCTGCTGGCCGAAAACCCGCCTCCGCCCGATCAGGAAGCCGCTGTCATCTTGCTCGGCCGCGGCGGCATCAAGCTGGGCCAGCCGATGGATATCGCCGCGCTCGACGAAGCCGCCCATGACGGCCTCGCCCGTGCCGTCGCGATCGGCCCACAGATCATGAAGTGGAAGGTGAAATACCGCGGCACGCCATACCCCACGCGGTGGAACAATCTGCGCCCCGGCGATTACGGCGACGATTATTTCGATCGCGCCGCCGGCGCCCTCGAGGGCCTGTTCGTGCACGATCGCGCCGAGGCGGAATATTTCAGCAGCTACGAGGATGGCAACGCGCATCTGCTCGACGGCGCCACCAAGTACGTCCTCCACTTCGACAAGGACCAGATCCCGCCGACGCTGAAGAACGGCTTCTGGTCCTTCACCATGTATGGCGCCGATTTCCAGCTGGTCAAAAACCCGATCGACCGTTTCTCGATCGGCGACCGCACCAAGGGCCTGACCTACAACGCCGACGGCTCGCTCGACATCTACATCCAGCACGCCTCCCCTGCCGGCCACGAGGGCAACTGGCTGCCATCCCCGCCGAACGGCCTGTTCCGTATCAACTACCGCATCTACCTGCCGGCGAAGGTTGCCCAGGATCCGGGGACGCTCGGGAAATACCTGCCGCCGATCAAGGCAGCCAGTTGAGCCTCGTCAAAAACTCGGCGTGGCGAGTCCGGCCCTATCGGCACCATGGCGCGAAAAGCACGAACGATTCAAATGAACGCGGTGCGGGCTGGCGGAATTGCTCATTGTCGTTGCGGTCCGACATTTTCACCAGCCCCGCCTATGACTGTGCAGCCGACCGACGGCTCGCCACGGAGATCGCCTCGTCTCGGAACTCCGTCAAGACCTCTGCACCGAGCGCCTAGTAGAAAACCAGCGTCCGAACCTCGATGCTCTCCCGCGGCGGTGCGTCCTCGGGGGTCTGCGGGTCGTCGAACGCACCGTGCGCCGAGAACCGCGCAGGCCCAGAGCGCGCTGAGTCGAAGCAGCGGATCAGCACCGCCTCGTCCGGCTGCATTCTTGGAAAATAGTACCAGCGCTGGTTCGGATTATAGGTTATCGCATAGGTCTCGCCGGTGCGGTCGGGATAACGCAGCTCCGAACCGACTAGGTTCTCGGTCTCCAGCGTCTCGGCGTCGCACAGAGCCAAAGGCGAGCGCAGCAGCGGGCCGGCGATCGGCCGCCAGACATTGTTGATGGCAAAGCGGCGCTTCAGCAAATCCTCGGCCTCGTCGCCCATCAGGTCGCGAACGCGCTGTGGCGCCGACCAGGCGGTGTAGTCATTGTGGACCCGCCCTGCCGGCATCTTGATGGCGCTGCCTTTGACGGCGGCCTTGGCAGAATTGCGCAAGATATGGTCGAACGCGACGACCCGCTTGGCTCCGGTCGCCTCTTGCATCAGCCGCTCGCACTCCGGGTAGTAGACGGAGGTGACGATCGTCTCGTCGTAGAGATCGGTAGCCGCGGTCTGATGGCGCAGCAGGACGAACCCCTCCCGGTCAAGTGACAGCACGTCGTTGACCGGTCGCGCGTCGTGCACGGTGACCTTGTATTCAATCGGCTGCCCGTTGCGGGTCGGCACGCCTGGCGGCGGCTCGTAATTGTAGGAATAGGGTTTCTCCGCCATTGGCTGCATAAAGTTCAGCGGCGCCACAACGCCTCGCAAATCCGCGCGTGTCACACCATCCATCGCATCCTCCATTGGCGAGCGTTGCCCGTCCACGATTTCACCCGATTTGGGGGCAATCCTATGCGCTCATTCGCCACTCCGGAAGCCGGCGAGCCGAGCGTCGTGTCGCCAGCATGCTGGGACATTCCCATGGCGCGTCCGCCATGGTGTTACCAGCGGAGTACTAAGCTTTCCGCGGCGACCAGCCATACGCCTTGGCGCACGCACCCCCCATGAGCATCGCCCGCTCGGTGTCGCTCAGCCGGTCGGTGCGAAGAAACGGCTCGACCGCCTGCTCGAAGTTGACGACAGCAAACGCGCGCGTCCAGTCCGTGCCCCACAGGCAGCGATCGAAACCCCAGGCATCGAACACGCGTGCCAACGGGTCCCAAATATCCGGAAACGGATACGGCTGCTGCGACAGCGTGCACGCTCCGCTGACCTTGATCACCGCGTTCGGCCGCCTGGCGAGTTCCAGCACCTTCGGCAGGTCGGCCCAGGGCTGTGGCGGAGCAGGCGGCACGCGCGGCTGCAGGATTCCCAGGTGGTCGATGATGAACCGCGTGTCGGGATGCCGATCGATCAGCGCAGTACCCACGTCCAGATTGCCCCAGAACAGCACGTTGACCGGAAAATCGAGACGAGCGGCTGCACGCAGTATCCGGTCGAGGCCCGGGTCGTTCGGCTCGCGCCCCGCCTCTTTCGGCAGCATGATGCGGATGCCGACCGCGCCCGGCGTCTTCTTCCAGTCAGCGATGACATCCGCCACCGCCGGATCGTCCGGGTTGACCGGCTTGACGATGGCGAACCGGTCGGGATGGGCTCGTTGCACTTCCACCGCATAGCTGGCGTCGTATTGGTACAAGCCAAAAGCCGAGATGAAGATCGCGCCGTCGACGCCGACCTTGTCCATCGCCGCCACCATCTCGTCACCCGTGACATGATCGGGCCAGTTCGGCACGCTGTGCCACCGTCGCTTCGCTGTGTTCGCCTCATAGGCGTGGACCTGCGAATCAATGATTGTCATAGGGAGAGCTCCTCTGTGGCACGTCAGCTTGGCGATCACAGCAGGCATATGTCCAGAGCGCCCCCGCAGAGTATCTGGGTGTGGGGAAAGCTGACTGAGCCAGCAATGTCCGGCATTATCGGAGGATCGAGGATGGTCGCCAACGACAGTTTTGCCGAGTTCCTGCGCGAACAGCTCGCTCCTCTCGGCCGCATCACGATGCGGCGGATGTTCGGCAAGATGGGCGTGTTCTGTAACGGCCTGATGTTGGGAATGATAACGGACGACACGCTCTACGTCCGGGTCGATGACCACAACCGGATGGTCTTCAAGGAAGCCGAGTCCGAGCCGCCCCTCAATTACGAGAAGCAGGGCCGCAGCATAGACCTCGCCTTTTGGCGCGTGCCTGAGCATCTGCTCGACGAACCCGATGAGCTTGTCGCCTGGGCACGCGCGGCGCTGGGCGCGGCGCATCGGGTCGCGGCGAAGCGAGGACGAACAGGGCTGAGGCAGAAATCAACGCCGGGCAGCAAGCACGCGCAGAAGTCCGGCTCATAAGCCGGTGTGTGGCACATTGGCACCGACTGACGCTGTGCGATGGCGCGGCAGTCCCGGGTGATTTGCGAGCCGACGCCTTCGCGCCTTACACCAGGGTGCCCGGACAGGTCAGCAGGGAGGCAAGCGTGCCATCCACCACACCACAACCCGTCGTCGCGACGCTCACCCGCGCCGCTATTTTTCTTGTCGTGACGGTAAACCCCGCGCAGGAACACGACTCCGCCGTGCGGACACTATGTGGTGACCTGGCCGCGCTGCTGCGCGCGGTGGGGTTCCGCGACCTTGAGGGGCGGCTGTCCTGTGTCATGGCGTTCGGCTCCGACATCTGGGACCGGCTCTTCGGAGAGCCAAGACCGAAAGACCTGCATCCCTTCCGCGAAATCCGCGGCCGGCATCACGCCGTCGCAACGCCGGGCGACATCCTCTTTCATATCCGCGCCACGCGCACGGATCTGTGCTTCGAGCTGGCGACGCAAATCATGTCGCGGCTCGGCAGTGCCGTCTCCACTGCGGACGAAGTGCACGGTTTTACCTACTTCGATGATCGTGACCTGATCGGCTTCGTCGACGGCACGGAAAACCCCGTGGAACAGGCCGCTATCGACGCCACCATCATCGGCGAGGAGGACCCCGTGTTCGCCGGCGGGAGCTACGTGATCGTGCAGAAGTACCTGCATGATCTGAATAGCTGGAACACGCTGCCGATCGAACAACAGGAAAAAATAATCGGTAGAACCAAACTGTCGGACATTGAACTCGACGATGCGGTGAAGCCAACCTCGGCACACAATGCCCTGACGACGATCATGGAGGACGGAAAGCAACTGGAGATCGTACGCGACAATATGCCGTTCGGCGACGTGGGCAAAGGAGAGTTCGGCACCTACTTCATTGGTTATGCCCGGTCGCCGCACAGGATCGAGCAGATGCTGGAGAACATGTTTGTCGGTCAGCCACCCGGCAACTACGACCGATTGCTGGACTTCAGCCGCGCCATCACCGGAACGTTGTTTTTTGTGCCGTCAGCGACGTTTCTGGAGAACGTGACTCCGGACGCAGATTCTCCGGCGATTGCCGGTCCTACCTCGAATGAAAGGGAGGCTGAGGATAACGTCCGACGGTCTCCGAGCAACGGGTCACTCAGTCTCGGCTCTCTAAAAGGAGAGGCAGGACGTGACTGATCTTCGCCGGGAGCCCGCCCCTGCCGGCAAGCCGATGTCGCGAAGCAGCCGTCCCGTGGACAACGAGTGCCATGTGACGACTCTCATCCTGACTTTGCTTCGCGAGATCATCTCGTGATCCCGCATGTAGAACCAGGTCACGACCGACAGGATCAGCGCGGGAATGGCCTCGCTGATGAACACCCACTGCCAGCCTCTGAGTCCGAGGAAGCCATCCATATACAGGATCGACGTTGACAGCGGCGAACCGATCACCGTGGACACCGAAATCGCCACCATGAACATGCTGACCATGCGTGCGCGATAGGCGGCGGGAAAATACAGCGTCAGATAGTACTAAATGCCTGGGAAGAAACCCGCCTCTGCTGCGCCGAACAGAAAGCGCACCGTGTTCACCTCATCGAGAACTTCTTCGCCAAACTCAAGCAGTTCCGTGCCATCGCCACCCGCTACGACAAGACCGCGCGCAACTTCCTCGCCGCCATCCACCTGACCGCCGGGCTTATTTGGCTCAATTGAGGACAGGCCCTAGCTAGCGACAGGCTTGGCGCAATTTCCCTCCCGGGGTGTTGTTTCGGGTGAGACCATACGCCGCCGGAAGGACATCATGGTGCCTCGGTTCTCAAAGCTCCCCGCGTTTCCTCTCGTTCGCGCTGCCCGGCCAGCGCCTCCAGGCGGACTGCGACCCTGAAGAATGCGGCCATGACAGTCAGTGTGGCCGCGACTTCGGCCATATGGCGATAGTCGGCCGCCTGCGCACGAAGTTCAGCCACAGGTCGCTCGGACAGTGGTCGCCAGGTGAAGCCATGCGGCACAGGAGGAAGTTCGCCGCTTTCGTCCGCGACCGCGATCCTTCTGGTCGGAGTGCCCAGTACACTGAATTCTTCGTATAGGCCCAAGCTGCCACCGGCTGCCGAGGAGGTCATCATGGTCAAACGGGTTAGCACCAGATGGTGCCATCGTCCACTCGACCTGGATAACGATGGAGGAACGCCGGCGAAGTCGGGTGCGCAGCGTTGATCCTGATCAATGTGCGGGCGTACCAATCCGGGTAGCAGGTATCGAAGGTCCGCGCTGGAGGGGACTGTCATGACGAACAAAATGGATCCCGTGGAGCTGGCGCGCGAATTAGGGGAGATCGCCAGAACAACCACGGACCCGGAAACGGGTCGGCGGCTGGCGGAGTTGGTCAAAAGGCTGCTGGCAGCGGCCGGGCTGCCGCCGGACGACGAGCCGGGCGGAGGGGAGACGCCGACTGAGTGGGTTCACCAAATTGCTGAGTCTACGGCCAGCCTCTGACACGGGTGTATCCGGCGCGACAGGATTCTTGCCACGGTGGACTGGCTTTCGGCGCAGACGGTCTGAATAATAGTCGTCTCGACCTGCGTGTGTGCTCGTTGGGCCTGACCCGCTTCTACCTGACCTCCCGCACCGCGACCTAGTTGCAGGAACAGCAGCATTCAGGATTTACTTAACTTTGCCCGCGCTCCTCACGTTCGCGCTGTTCCGCGAGCGCTTCAAGTTTGTCCGCGATATTCTCCAGGCTCACCTTTACCGCTGTCGTCGTGGCGGTTGCTGCCATGCGGCGATATTGTGCCGCCTCGGAGCGAAGCTCGGCGGCGGTTCGTTGCGACAATGGGCGCCAGGAGAAACCGCGCGGCGCGGGCGGAAGTTGATCTCCTTGGGCCATAAGCGCCATCCTTCCGGTCGGCGCACCGAGGGCGTTCAGTTCTTGATATTCGCCAGCCATAGGAGCGGTCTTGCTCGGCTGGTATGCGCTAGGTGCCATGTGTCAGTTTATCCTCCAAGTTCCCGGGCTGCCTTGATCTGGATCAATCTTTCCGACTGCCCAACGGAGACAAGCTGATGCCGAACGGTTGACACCCATCGATGTACTGCAGCGTCTCCGCATGTGGAAGCCGTCGTGCTCATCCTTGATCGGGGGGCGGGTCAAGAGCGGCCGAACAGACATAGTAGAATTGGCGCGCGAGATAGCAAAGATCGCAAGCACAACGAAGGACGAGGAGACGGCACGATTACTGTTGGGAGTCGTGGAACGACTTCTCCGGACCGCCGGACTACCATCCAGCCACGATCGATCCCCGCACTGAGATACTGGATACACTTGACGCGCGCTCGGATGGGCCGCCCAGTCAGTCTCAATTCGTAGGCGCAATTCCGAACAGTCCGAGCAGACGCTGCCACAGCGTTAACGGCGGCGCTGCCAATGGGACGGCTTCGCCCAGCTCCAGCCGGACATCTAGGCGCTCCGACTGTTCGCCGCTTGCGATCCAGTAGTGGATCGCGCGCCAGTGCATGTCCGATGCAGCGACATCGCCGCGAATTTGCGCGACCTGCGCGGAGCATTCGCGTCGAGCGTCGAAGTAGCTGCCGGAGATGCCAGTGGCGTTGTTCACCATGACGCTATCAAAATGGAACTGGTCGTGCAGTCTCATGGAGACCTGCCGCATCGCCGCGTCGCTGGCGCAGCCGGGCGCACGGTGCAAAAAATACCCGTACAGCCCGGCCGCGCCGAGTGATGCGATGGCGACGAATCCGATCGACCGGACAGTCAGCCGCGGCATGACGCCATTGGCCAGGCGGCGCGGCTCATCGCGACACGCTCAGCCTGCGATGCCAAGCAGCCGTGCCGCTGTGCCGCCAAGGATGGCAATTCGCTCGTCGTCGGTCAGCCCCGGCGTGTTGAGCACGAGATCGACCTCGGTGCTGGTCCACGGGAAGGGATAGTCGGTGCCGATCATGATCTGGCCCGCACCGGTCTCCGCGATCAGATGGCGCAACGCCTCAGGGGTGAACACGATCGTGTCGAAATAAAGCTGACCCTCGCGTAGATACGCCGTCGGGTTCTTCCTGGGCAGCGGGCCTACGCGGTCGGGGAAGCAGCGGATCACCGCGTCCGAACGGTTGGCGTAGGAGGGCAGGAAGCCCCCGCCGTGCGCGGCACAGATCTTCAACCCGGGGAAGCGGTCGAGCGTGCCCTCGAAGATCAGGTGCGACAGCGCGATCGTGGTCTCCAGCGGGTTGCCGATCGTGTTGGTCAGCAGGCCGCTGCCGGCAAGCCGGCCCGACGGTTCCAGTTCGCGTGTGCCGAGCGGATGCATGAACACGAGAACGCCGAGTTCCTCGCACTTGGCCCAGAACGGATGGAATTTGGGGTTGGCCAGTTCTTCGCCGGCGACGCTGCCGGCGACGCCCACACCGCGGAAGCCCAGGTTCTTCACCGCGTATTCGACCTGTTGAGCGGCGAGGTCAGGATATTGCAGCGCTGCCGTTGCGAAGGCTTTGAAGCGATCGGGGCTTGCCGCGCAGAATTCCACCAGGGTCTCGTTCTGCACCTTTATCAGTGCGGTCGCCTCATCGCGCGCCGCGCGATACCAATACGGGTTGATGCTGAGCACCTCGACGTCGATCCCCTGCACATCCATCGCCGCGATGCGCGTGCTCGTGTCGTGCATCAGCAGGCCGGGCGCTTCCAGCGGATGATTGATCAGCGCCGCCGCTGCCGGGACGATGCAGTGGGCGTGGACATCGATGGTCTTGACGCGTTTGCCGTTGACCACGACCTCGCGCCGGCGAGGCGCCGGGTCCCGGCTCGGCGCCACACTCCCCATCGCGCAAGGGATGAAGGCGAGGGCCGACAGAGCGCCGGTGAGCAGATCGCCGCTGATGGGCATTGTCTTATTCCTCCTCCATGTTTTGTCGCTCCAGACATGGCCTGGCTCGCTGCCTGGAAAGCCGCCTCTGCCTACATCATCCAGCCGCGTATCCCAACACGGTCGTGGTCCACGCGTTGGAATCTGTGTCAGGATCGACAGTGATCTCCATCGTCGCCAGTTCGTCCGGTGCGATATCGTGGAATGCGGCATCGATGCGCTTCCGCCGAATGGCGGTCTCACTTCCCGCGTCTCGAGGTGGTTGCGCCGACGTGAGTTCGCCCGGCAAGCGACATTTCCTTGCGCACCGACGAATGACATAGTCCGACCCATGTCCATCATGCCAGGCTTCACCCTCACCGACATCGAAACCTCCGGCGCCCGCATCCGCCTACGCCATGGCGGCAACGGTCCGCCGCTGCTTCTGCTGCACGGCAACCCGCTCACTCACGTCGCCTGGCACGCGGTGGCGCCGCGCCTGGCCGAGCACTTCCATGTCGTTGCTGCCGACCTCCGCGGCTATGGCGACAGCTCCGCCCCGCCCGAGGAACCCGGCAGCGTCAACTACTCGTTCCGCGCCATGGCACACGACCAGGTCGAGGTGATGAAGGCCCTCGGCTACAGCCGCTTTTTCGTCGCCGGCCACGACCGCGGCGGCCGCACCACGCATCGCATGTGCCTCGACCATCCCGACAAGGTCATCAAGGCGGCGATCATCGACATCGTGCCCACACTCGACATGTGGGCGGCGATGGATAAGGAAGGCGCCATCGGCGGCTGGCACTGGCCGTTCATGGCGCAGCCGGCGGACTTCCCCGAGCGCATGCTGGGCAGCGTCCCCGCCGACTGGTTCATGCGCAAGAAGCTGTTGAAGCTGACGGCCAACCTGAACCACATCCCGCCCGAGATCTGGGACGAGTACGTCCGCTGCTTCAACGAGAAGACCATCCGCGGCTCCTGCGCCGACTATCGCGCCGCCGCGACCATCGATTGCGAGCTCGACACCGCGGACCTGCACCGCAAACTGCCGATGCCGATCCTGGTGCTATGGGGCAAGACCAGCAGCGTGGGAAAGCGGTTCGCCGATCCGCTCGCACTCTGGCGGAAGCGCGCCGAAGACGTACGCGGCGAGGCGCTGCCCAGCGGCCACTATGTGAACGAGGAAGCGCCCGACCAGGTGCTCGACTGGTTCCTGCGCTTCTTCGCCGGCTGATCCGCTCACGCCTCCAAAAAATGCCCGAACGCGCGCAGCGGGCGTAGTTCGTCGCAGACCAGTTTGGTGATCGCCAGCATCGGCACCGCGAGCACGGCGCCGGGCACGCCCCACATCCAGTACCAGAAGATCAGCGCCAGAATCACCGCCACCGGATTGATCGTGAAGCGACGCGCCATCAGCATCGGCGTGACCAGCTCTCCCTCGACCACGTGGATCAGGAAGTACAGCCCCACCGGCAGCAGCGCCGACCAGGTGACACCGAGCGACAGCACGCTCGCCATCAGGAAGATCGCGATGGCCACCATCGGCCCGAGGATCGGCACGAAGTTCACCACGAACGCGATGACGCCCCACAGCAGCGGATTGGCCACCCCGCATACCCACATAATGGCGAATGTCAGCACGCCGACCACGAAGTTGATCAGCGTCACGGTGACCAGATACACCGAGATGTTGCGCTCGATATCCAGCGTGATCTCCACCGCCTGGCGCTTCTCGGCGAAGCTCGGCAGAATCTCGACCAGACGACGCAGGAACGTCTCGCCTGACACCAGCAGGTAGAACAGCACCACTAGTGTGGTGAACAGGCCCGCCGCGACCGTGGCTGTGCCGCTGAACAGCGCCCCCATCATGTTGAACGACGGGTGCTCCGACGACGCCTGCGGCACGCTGACGCCGCCACCCGCGACGCTCTGCAACTGCCCCATCATCCATTCCATCGAGGCGATGGGACGGGCGAGGAAGGCAAGCTGGTGCTGGATCTGCGGGAGCGCCTCCGGCAGCTTGCCTGCCCAGGACGCCGCCGGTCCCGCAACGCCGCTGACTACGCCGGCGAGCGCCGCCACCAGCAGAATGATCGCCAGAAGCGCTCCGAGGGCGCGCGGCAATCCCGCCCGGTCGGTCAGCCGCACCAGCGGCTGGAGCAGCAGCTTCAGCACGATCGCCAGCACCACCGGCAGCACGATTGGCGATGCGATATACAGCGCCGCTAGCGACGCAAGCAGAAACATCCCGCCCAGGAAGATCGTTCGAGGCTCAGTGGGCAGCGGCATGTCTTCCCGCTCCTCGCGCAAAATCACGGGCGGGATGTCGGCCCGCGCGGCATCGGTCACTTCCACCATACGGGCACTCATGCCGACGCTCCTATTCCCCTACGATTGACTGAAACGTTGCCGCAGCCATCCGGTTCGTCAAACGATCGGCGCGCTGAGTTCGCGCGCCAGCTTCTGCTTCATCGCCGCGGCGAAAGCGGCGTAATCCTGGCAGGTCACCGCGAAGGCGCCCGGACCGCCGATCACCTCGTCCGTGTAGGACTGCAAGAGGTCCGGCTCCTCATGCAGCACGCAAAGGCCGTTGATGGTGATGCCGGCCGCGGCCATCCGATCGCGGATCGGCGCGGGTGCAATGCCGTCATTCGACCTGCCGTCGCCGATCATGTTCACCACCTGCCGGGCCGGCGTGTCCGGAATGTGGCTCAGCAGTGTCAATGATGCGAGCAACGCTTCACCAATCGCTGTCTGCCCGGCCGGCACGATGCGCGGCATGTTGTCCACCTGGTCCGCGAAGCCATGAGCATCCTCTGGCGAGGCGATGAGGGTCCAGCCGGTGATCACCTCCTGCGCGCCGGCACCCGACCACAGCAGCAGCGAGCATACGCTGGCCTTGGCGGGACCGCCGATCAGGCGGGCGATGATCGGTGGCTCGCGCAGGGCGGCCGCCATGCCGCCGGCAATCAGGTTGAACTCCTCGTAGGTGACGCTGGCGGAGCCGTCCACCGCGAGCACCAGCGCGAGATCGACGGCGTTCATGGTGTGCCCCTCCGTGCATCCCGGGCCTCGCCGGCAACAGGCGGGGCTTTTTCTACCTGTGCTCCACCGATCGAGGACGACGCCATGATGGCGAGTATGTTAAGTTTCGGCTCGTGAGTGCGGCCCGGTTGACGAAGCGTCTCGGCGTCCGTCTGATGTTTCGGCCATCAAACAGTGCTTTCGGGAGAAAGACGTGCGGTCTGCAGTCAAACGCCTGGAAATCTGGCAGGCTATCGAACGATATGCTACGAACCCAACGCGGACCGTCAGCAGGGACCTGCTTTCTCGCGAGACTGGAGTCCCCGAGAGAACGCTCGACCACATCTGCCACGCATTCACCGGTTTATCCCCAATCGCCTATATCAAGCGACGTCACATGAGCCTGGCGCACGCGATGCTGCAACGGGCGGCACCTGATGCCACGGTCACCAGCATCGCGACCTTCTGTGGCTTCTCCGATCTTGGACGCTTCGCCGTCCGCTACCACCACCGCTACGGGCAGCCGCCGTCGCAGACATTGCGTCAGCCAGCCCAGCCGATTGTAGCGCCGCTCGCACGCACGGGCGCGATCCTTCACGTCCCCGAAGGCGCGCCGTCGCCGGACGGGAACATCCAGGAACCGCCTCTTCCGCTGTATTGGCTGAGCGTTGAGGACCTGATCTGCCGCAACCGCGCGCTGCTGGCGGAGGCAGCTGCCGCCCGCGCGCTTCAGCGTCAGGTCGCTGCGGTGGCTGCGAGCTTCCGGAGGGAGGGCCAGCGCGTCCGTCGTCGCGCTGTGGCCATGCGTCGTGAACTGGATGTGCTGCGACTGGTTGCACCACCCCTCAACGTGCGGGCGAGGCAATGACGCCGCCGGCGCACCGGCCAGTCAGTGTGACGGCACAAAAAGAGGCCCCAGAGCGTCCGGGGCTAAGTTTTGAGGAGATAGACTTCAGCGGAAACGAAAGAGGCCGGCGGTGGTGCCGACCTCTCCGCAACACACTTTGCGTCTCGGATCAGCTGTTGGCGCCCGCATTGCCGTTCGGAGCGAACAGCCAAGTACCGCGGCTCGACTGAGTGCCGTAAACACCATATCCGTGGGCTGCTTGGCCGCTCTGGGCTTGCTGGGTCGCCCGTCCGCCCTGCTGCGCATATGTTGGCGCGTTTGGCACATCAGCCTGGGCTACGACGCCGGGAAGCTGGGTGAAGAAAGTGTTGGCAATGGCGCCGTCACCGCCGTCGGCATAGGCTGAACCGACGCCAAGACTGAGTGCTGCGGCTGCGGCAAGAAGCATGGTCTTCATGGTCTCTCTCCTCTTCTTCCGGCCTTGATTGAGCGGGCCGGCGTTTGCTTCGGAGCGATTGCCCCTTCGCGATGGCGCAAAGATGGTTCCATGCAGCCTGCGGGATAATTCGACTTATGGGCAATTCATTTATGCTCACGTCACTGGAATAGACGCGTGGTCGCGCACGCCCACCCCACCAGAAGGGGTCTGATGGAGAAAGCAGTGGCACAGAACATATACGACACACCGGAGTTCTTCGCCGGCTACAGCCGGTTGCGCCGATCGGTTCACGGGCTCGACGGTGCGCCTGAATGGCCCGCCATCCGCGCGGTGCTGCCCGATCTGGCAGGCAAACGCATAGTCGACCTCGGGTGCGGCTTCGGCTGGTTTGCCCGATGGGCCAGGACGCAGGGAGCCGCCGAGGTCATCGCGCTGGATCTCTCCGAGAACATGCTTGCCCGGGCGAGAGCGGAGACCACGGATCCGGCCGTGCAATACGTCCTTGCGGATCTCGAATGCCTGGAACTGCCCGAGACAGCGTTCGACCTCGCCTACAGTTCCCTCACCTTCCACTACATCGTGGATTTCGGCGGGCTGGTCCGCACGGTATTCCGCGCGCTGGTTCCCGGTGCGCACTTCGTCTTCACCATCGAACACCCGATCTACATGGCGCCGGCACACCCTGACTGGCTGGTGGGCAAGGACGGCAACAGAGTTTGGCCGGTTGATCACTACGCGATCGAGGGTGCGCGCACGACCAACTGGCTCGCCAAGGGCGTGGTGAAGCAGCATCGCACCATTGGCACGACGCTGAACACCTTGATTGGCGCCGGCTTCGCCCTCCGCCACGTCGAGGAATGGCACCCGACGCCCAAACAGCTCGCGGCTCTGCCAGCGCTGGCCGACGAAGTAGAGCGGCCCATGATGCTGCTGATCGCCGCGCAGCGCTGACGCCCGGGCGCGATCACTCTTGAGCCTTTGGCGATTGCGGCGGAGTATCGGCGCCAGATCAAGAGGAGACGAGGGATGCCGGAGAGCCCCGCTGACAAGACCATGCTGGCCCAGGCGCAGACGCGGATGCCGCTGAATGGGCTCAAGGTGCTGGACCTGACACTGGCGCGCGCCGGACCCACCGCGGTGCGGCATCTCGCCGACTGGGGCGCCGATGTGATCAAGATCGAACCGCCCGCCACCGACGGCGAGGAGATCACCGGCAACCGTCACGGCTTCGACTTCCAGAACCTGCACCGCAACAAGCGGGCAATGACGCTGAACCTGAAGACGCAGGAGGGCCACGCCGCCTTCATGCGCCTGGTGAAGGGCGCCGACATCATCGTCGAGAACATGCGCGCTCAGGTGAAGCATCGCCTGAAGGTGGACTACGACACCGTGAAGGAAGTGAATCCGCGCATCGTCTACGGCAGCATCTCGGGCTTCGGCCAGACCGGCCCATACGGCCATCGCGCCGGCGTCGATCAGATCGCCCAGGGCATGGGCGGGCTGATGTCGATCACCGGCCTGCCGGGCCAGGGCCCGGTGCGCGTCGGCATCCCAATCGACGACCTCACCGCGGGCAACCTGCTGGCACTCGGCGTCATGATGGCGATCTTCGACCGCGAGCGCACCGGCGTCGGCCGCTGGGTGACCACCAGCCTGCTCGAGGCGCAGATCTTCATGCTGGACTTCCAGGCCTCGCGTTGGCTGATCGCCAAGGAGGTAGCGCCACAGGCCGGCAACGACCATCCGACCGGCATTCCCACCGGCGTGTTCCCCACCTCCGACGGCCACATCAACATCGCCGCCAGTTCCAGCCGCGTCTTCGGCCGCTTCTGCGAGGCTATCGGCAAGCCGGAGTGGAAGGACAAGCCGGAGTGGAAGAACCAGCAGGCGCGCAGCGGGCACCGCAAGGAGATCAACGCGGCGATCAGCGACGTCACGAAACACAAGCCGTCGGAATACTGGATCGAGCTGCTCGAAGGCGCCGGCGTGCCGTGCGGGCCGATCTACTCGATCGACCAGGTGTTCGCCGACCCGCAGGTACAGCATCTCGGCATGGCGACGAAGATGCACTCGCCGGCGATCGGTGACGCGGACGTGGTCGCCTCGGCGATCAGCATCACCGGCTTCTCCAAGGACATCCGCCTCGCGACGCCGGAGATCAGTTCAAGCACGGACGAGGTGCTGGCGTCGGTAGGCTATTCCAAGGAAGAGATCGCCGACATGCGCAAGAAGGGAGCGATCTGAGATGAACGACATGCCAGGCGGCGGCGTCACCCGCGAATACGCCGGAGGCAAGATGCTCGCGGCCAAGGACGACGGCGTCGGGCTGATCACGTTCAATCAGCCCGAGAAGCGCAACGCCATGTCGCTGGAGATGTGGACCGGGTTTGGTGAAATCCTGGACGAGTTTGCCGAGGACGGTTCGGTGCGCGTGGTCATTCTGACCGGTGCAGGCAACAAGGCGTTCGTTTCCGGTGCCGACATCAGTCAGTTCGAGAAGCACCGTTCCAACGCGGATGCGCAGCAGGAGTACGACCGGCAGGCAGGCGTTGGGCGGGCGAAGTATGCCGCGTTTCCCAAGCCGATCATCGCGCGCATCCGCGGCTTCTGCCTGGGCGGCGGCCTGGCGATCGCGATGCAGGCCGATCTGCGGATTGCCGCGGTGGACAGCCAGTTCGGCATTCCGGCGGCGAAGCTTTCCGTGGCCTATGCGCCGGACTCGGTGAAGCGGCTGATCGATCTGGTGGGCCCGGCGCATGCCCGGATGATCCTGTACACGGCGCGGCGGATCGACGCGGAGGAGGCGGAGCGGATCGGTCTGATCAACAAGAAGGTCGAAGACGAGGAACTGAGCGACGAGGTACTCGATCTCGCGCGAACGATTGCCGACAACGCGCCATTGTCGGTGGCGGCATCCAAGCTGACGATCAACGAGATGCTGAAGGATGAGAGCCAGCGGGATGTGGCGGCGATGAAGCGGATGATGGACACATGCTTCAACAGCGCCGACTTCAAGGAGGGGCGGACGGCATTCATGGAGAAGCGTGCGCCGCGGTGGGTCGGAAGGTAGGGTTTCGCCTCCCGCAACGTGTGAACTAGTTCACACGAGCCGACGCCTGGAAACGCTAAGCTCGGCTGGTTGCCGTCAGGCAATAAAGGGCTTGCTGGGGATCAGATGAATCGAGTTGGGCGCGGGTCGTGCTCCTTCGTCATGACGGGGCTTGGTCCCGTCATCCACGTCTTTCTTGACTGAATCAAAGCCGGGACGTGGATAGCCGGCCATGACGACGGGCGATCCCGCTTGTGACTCAAAGCAGTTATTCCGCAACAGGCCCGGAGGGCGACAGCTATCGTGGCACCGGCGGCCGGTAATCGTGCTCCGTAACAACCCTTGCAACGATGGGGAACGCAAATGCGGCTGGTCCAAATTGGTTTGGTCAACAAGACAGCGAAGGGCGGAGACAATGACAAGCGTGTCAGTGAGACAATTGACAGCGCAATAGTCGCCCTCAACATCCAGATAACGAAGCATCTGCGGAAGTGCTGGAATGCCGTCCCGGAAGCGGTCGTGCGCCGGGTGGACCCCAAGGATAACCCAAAGGGCGTTTGGCTGGTCGAGTTGGTCGATGAATTGAAGGGCGGCGAAGGCGGGTTCCATTCGACCGACCATTTTCAGCCTTTTGCCGGCGTCGATGCGAGTGACCCGGAGTGGACCATCGCGGCGAGCCACGAAGTGCTGGAAATGCTGGTCGATCCCAGCGGCCAGCGGCTGCAGCCTGCCCAGGCCATCAAATGCGACGGACACAAGATCGAAGATGACGCTGGGGAATTCGAGTATCTGCTTGAGGTATGCGACCCGTGCGAGGCGAAGACATTCGCCTATAAAATTGACAGCACATGGGTATCCGACTTTGTCACTCCAGACTTCTACTCGTGCATGGGAGTTCCCGACGCCCGTTACAGCTTCAGGCACAACATTGCCAAACCGCGCAACCTTCTTCCCGGCGGCTACATAACGTGGGTTGAGACCAAGAACGACAAGGATCAGACCAAAATCATACAGCAGATCATTTGGCACGACGAAAAGCAGGGGATGCAGCAGATCAACCGTGGACCGATCAGTGATCTGCCTCCAGGTAACGGCGCTCTCGGGCGGGCAAATCTTCGCTCGTACATTGACGCTGAGACGCGGAGCAGCCATCCGCAGAGGCATCGCGGGAATGTCGTGTCCAGGCTATATAAAGAACGGACACCGCTCCATCTGAACACCGTGCTCGGACGGACTCCGCTCGATAAACCCCACTGGGTCACCTATCACCAGGATTGCGTGCTCGAGCGAAAGATCTACAAGAACCCGGGCGACAAGGATCCAGTCGCTACCTGCATAGAATTTGCCAAGGCGCACGAACCTATATTTCGCCCCAAGGATCCCCACAATGCCGAACATGTGGTCACCAATATAAGCTGCACACCGTGCTCTGAGTCGCCACCGATAGTCCCATTCGACAAGGATCTTATTGGCCCGGAGGAGCGCCACGCCTGGGCGGCAAGGAGAGGCCGCGCGAGAACCTGAGCACGAAATCACCCAGCCCGCGCCGTCGCCCGGCGTGCCGCGAGCAGGGAGATTTCGTCTCCCTGCGAGGCTGCCAAGGCCCGCGCCTCGTCGGCTCGCTGTGACGCTTCCTCGCTGCGCCCTATCACCGAAAGCGCCTCGGCAAGCAGTGCCAGACGCAGCGGCTGCTGAAACATGAACCCCATTTCGGCAGCCGTCTTCACCGCCAGCTCCAATCGCTCCGATCCCGCTGTTGCGCGTCCTGACGCGACTTCAGCAGCGCCCAGGAAGCTCAAGGCCACTGGCCGCATGAGGTCAGCTTCGGCCCGATCGCACCATGCAACGGCCGCGGAGAACCGTGACAGAGCCTCGGCTGTAATTCCGCGATGGAGCAGCAGATATCCCTCGGCCACGGACGCAAAGATCGATGTGAACGGACGCGAGACCTGCACCGCGCGTGCGGTGCAAGCCTCGGCGATGCGCTCCGCAACGTCGAATTGCCCAAGGTCCGTCAACGCGCGCATCTGATATCCGAGAGCCACCACGGCAAGCGGGGCATCGAGTCCGAAGCGTCCGCCGTGCGCCGGATCTTCGGCGCGATCCGCAACCTGAGCCATGCCCGCGGCCGAAGCGACAAGGGCACCCTTCCCAAACTCGCCGAGCGCCCGCTCGAACACCGCCCGCAACTTCAGCGCCGGGTCATTCTGCATATCCGCCAGCGCCGAGGCACGCTCAGCGGCCGCAATGGTTTCTCTGTAGTCTCCCGCAAGGCAGGCATGGTGACTTTGAAAGATGTAAAGCTGTCCGAGCCGCCCTATGTCAGCCAGCCTTTCAGCCAATGCCTGAGCCTCGTCCAGCCTCGTCCGCAAATGCGCAATGCGCCCCAGATGGAACAGTGGAGCGCGTAGCGCGAAGCGAAGATCCACTGCGGACGCGAGGGCTTCAGTATCCTCCGGCAAATGCGAAAGCGCCTCGAGCGCCTCTTCGTAAAACCGCACGGCCTCTCGGTTCGCTGAGTGCGATGCGGCGCGAGCACCCGCCGCACGCGCATGCCGCAGCGCTGGCTCCCAGGCTTCTCCAAGCCGTGCATGCCGCGCCAGCACTTCTGCTTCATCGCGCGCCCTATCGCCAACTATGCGCTCCATCGCCTCCGCGATCTGCGCGTGCAGGGAACGCCGGCGAGGCCGCATCAGCCCGCGATAGGCCACCTCCTGCAGCAGCGAATGCCGACACGCGATGCGCGCGGAATCGCCAACGCCATCGATCCGAAGCAGCCCCGCGCGCTCAAGCTCGGCGGTCACCACCCCAGAGCCGCCTCCATCGAAATCAAGCACGTCGGAAATCAACTCCGCCGACGTCGGTTCGCCCACCGTCGCGAGCACCTCGATGAACTGCTTCTCGGCAGGTTTCAGCGCGTCAAGACGCGCGCCAAGGATCGAGCCAACCGTCGGCGGTACCAGCGCCGGGTCCGGCATGGCCGCCGCCTCTTCGATGAAGAACGGATTGCCACCAGTCCGATCGGCAATTCCGGCCACGACCATATCATCGGTGGCGCGCTGTCCGAGCACGCTGCGCGCAAGGTCGCGGGCATTCGCCGACGAAAGTGGCGATAGCGTGATATGGGTCAGCGCCTTGTGTCCGGACCACCCGAACCGGTAACCCGAACGGCAACCCAGCAACAGCAGCAGTCGTGATCCACCGAGCGCGTCGAGCAGGCGCTCGATCACTTCGTACGTCCCGGAGTTTGTCCAATGGACATCGTCGAGCACGACCAGCAGCGGTTTGTCGGACGCCGCTTGCAGCAGCACGGCCAGGCAGCCCTCGATGATGCGCCGGCGCCGCGCATTGGGACCAAGCCCAGCCCAGCCGGTGACCGGACCAGCACCCGCACGGTACGGCCTCCCTGACGGACTAAGTTCCGCGATCGGCGGCGCAACACCATGCAGCGCCGCGACGGCGGCAAGTGCCTCTGCTGAAGGTGCACCCGGCGCCGCGGAAGCCATCTCCAGCCTGGCGTGCGTGGCGCCTGCATTCTCGGTCATATCAAGGCCGAGCAGACGCTGGGTCAGCACGCGCATCGCGTGGAACCCGGAGTCATCGCGCCACCGGGTACACCTTGCCTCCAGATACTCGGACGCCGCCGCGCGCAGCCACGAACTCGCGAATCAGCCGTGATTTGCCAACCCCAGGGTCGCCCACGAGCGCGACGGCGCATCCACTCCCCGCTGCCGCGCGTCCATACGCCGCCTCCAGCACATCCAACTCGGCTCGCCGGTTGACGAACGGCGACAGGCCCCGCCGTCCCGCGACATCCAGCCGCGACAGCGACGCATCGGCCGCCTGGAGCAGATGCACCACCACCGGCACCGCGAAACCACGAAACGGCTGCGGTCCAACGATCCGCGTCTCGACACGGCCACGCACGAGCGCAAACGTTGCGTCGCTGATCCACGTGCTGCCCGACGGCGCGTCCTGTTGCAGCCGCGCCGCCAGATGGACGGCTTCTCCCGCGGCGTCCAGCGTGTGCACGCCACTTATCCGAAGCGGATGCACCACGATCTCGCCCGAATGAATGCCGACCCGGAGCGGAATCTCGAACCCCGAACGCGCCAGCGCCGCATGCATCTCGAGCGCCGCACAGCACGCGCCCAATGCGTGCTCCTCGTCCGTGAAAGGCGCACCGAACATTGCCATCAGGCCGTCACCGGTCACCCGGTTCACCGTGCCGCCGTAGCGCTGCACCGCCTCTGAAAGCTGCCTCAGCGCAGGCCGCAGGATATCGAGCGCCACCTCGGGATCACGCGCAGCCACCATGGCTGTCGAACCGACGATATCGGCGAACAGGATCGTTGCGTTCTTGCGTTCGTCGCGGTCCAGCACGCGACCTTCCGTGCCGGGCGATCCTGGCAACTGCCAATTGCCAGGCGGTGTCTCCGCACTGTGGCTCAGAGGTGGTTCGGCCGCATCCATGGGGTTCACCCGCCAATTCCGCCGATAGCACAGGCCGACAATGCATGCCGGCGATCAGGATCTGATCTCTTCACAGCTCTGCAGTCAGCCCGTTCGCGACACGTGCCCCCGCGTATCGCAGACGCGATCATCCAACACACGTCACGATTGATCAAGGACAGCACCCGATACACCCGGAGACACCGCCGGCGGTCGTCATAGCCACGCGTTGAACGGGCCCATATTGTCGCGTCACACCATCGCAGCAGGCCAGAAATGACCACCTCGATCGACGCTGATCGCCTTTGGCAGTCCATCATGGACATCGCCCGCATCGGCCCAACGCCGGAAGGCGGCAGTTGTCGTCTGGCGCTCTCGCCCGAGGACGCCGAGGCCCGAGCGCTGCTGCTGCGATGGTCCGAGAAGTTGAACCTGCGCTTCGAGCAGGACGCGATCGGCAACATGTTCCTGCGCCGCAAGGGCAGCGACGACGCAGCACCGGCGGTCGCCTTCGGCAGCCACCTCGACACGGTGCCGACCGGCGGGCGGTTCGACGGCGTGTTCGGCGTGCTCGCGGGCCTCGAAGTGCTCCGCTCGCTGGACGCCGCCGGCATCGCAACACGCGCCCCGCTCGAACTGGTCAACTGGACCAACGAGGAAGGCAGCCGATTTCGCCCGGCGATGATGGGTAGCCGCGTGCATGCCGCGGACATGACGCTGGAGGACGCGCTCACCATCACCGACGACAACGGCATCAGCGTCCACGATGCTTTGCGCGACAGCGGCCAGGCCGGCCCCTTGGTGCCCTCGCCACGCGGCTGGGCCTGCTGGCTGGAGGCGCATATCGAGCAAGGCCCAGTCATGGAGGCAACCGGCGCCGATATCGGCATCGTCACCGGCACCGTGCACGCCCGTTATTTCCAGCTCTCCGTCACCGGCGTGCCGAGCCATGTCGGCCCCACAACGATGGATCGCAGGCGCGACAGCCTCGCGGCCACCGCCGAGATCATCCTGGCGGTGGAGCGTATCGCACTCGCCGCCGAGCCGGAGGGCCGCGCCTCGGCTACCTGGATCGAGAACTACCCGAACGCGCGCGGCAATGTCGCCAACATCACCCGCCTGCACTGCGACGTGCGGCATGCGCGGTCAGAGCGCGCGGTCGCCATGGAACGCGAGCTCCGCACCGCGCTGGATGCCATCGCCGTACGCAGGCGCGTGTCCATCGCGGTGGATCCCTACGCCACGTTCGGGCCGATCGCGTTCGATCCCGCTCTCGGCAACCTGCTCCGCGACAAGGCACAGCAGCGTCAACTCGCTACCCGCGACATGATCGCCGGTGCGGGACATGATTCAGTGCTGATCGCGCCGCTCTGCCCGAGCGCAATGCTGTTCGTGCCCAGCGTCGACGGCATCACGCATAACCCGCGGGAGTATTCGACCAAGGAGCAGGTTGCACGCGGCGCCCAGGTGCTGCTGGACGCCGCGCTCGCTCTGGCAAGCTGACCCTCTCAGGCAGCGTTCAACCGTGTTGCGGCGTTTCTTTTCAACACGGAGAAAGCAAGGCGAGAGCCACGGAGAGCGGCGCCACGGAGAGCCACGGAGAGCCACGGAGAGCCACGGAGAGAGCAAGCCGGCGCTTCGCGCGAAGCGCAATGACTGCCTTTTCCGTGCCCTCCGTGTTTCTCGCCTTGCTTTACTTCCTCCGTGTTAGAATCTGATTTCCGCCGCGCGTCGTGACCCATGGCGTATGCGTCAGCGGCCAACTGCGGTGCGACATCATGATGCGAGCAATGGTATTGGAGGCGGCAAAGCATCCTCTGCGATGCGTCGCCGTCGAGGTCCCCGAGCCCGGCCCCGGCCAGGTGCTCATCCGCGTGCACGCCTGCGCCGTATGCCGCACGGACCTCCACGTGGTCGACGGCGAACTCACCCAGCCGAAGCTGCCGCTCATCCCCGGCCATGAAATTGTCGGCACGATCGCGGCACTCGGCGAGGGCGCGAACCGCTTCGCCATCGGCGACCGCGTCGGCGTCCCGTGGCTCGGCTGGACCTGCGGCGTGTGCGAGTTCTGCCGCTCCGGCCGCGAGAACCTCTGCGGCCAGGCGCGCTTCACCGGCTATCAGATCGACGGCGGCTACGGCGAGTTCACCGTCGCCGACCAGCGCTTCTGTTTCGCGATCCCCGCCAACTACACCGACCAGGAAGCCGCACCGCTGCTCTGCGCCGGCCTGATCGGCTATCGCGCACTGCGCATGGCCGGCGATGCGCGGCGGCTCGGCCTCTATGGCTTCGGTGCCGCTGCGCACATCATCGCGCAGGTGGCGCGCTGGCAGGGCCGCGCGGTGTACGCGTTCACCAGCCCCGGCGACACCGATGCGCAGTCATTCGCGCGCGAGCTTGGCGCGGTATGGGCCGGCGGCTCGAACCAATCGCCGCCGGAATTGCTCGATGCCGCGATCATCTTCGCCCCCGTAGGACCTCTGGTTCCTGCGGCACTGCGGGCAATCGAGCGCGGCGGCATCGTCGTATGCGCTGGCATCCACATGAGCCCAATCCCCAGCTTCTCCTACGACATCCTCTGGGGCGAGCGCGTCGTGCGCTCGGTCGCCAACCTGACCCGTGCCGACGGTGAGGAATTTCTTGCCCTCGCCCCGCAAGTGCCGGTGAAGACGCGTCCGTTGCCCTACCAACTGGAGCAGGCAAATCAGGCGCTGGACGACCTGCGCGCCGGCCGGTTGCAAGGCGCTGCCGTGCTCGTCGCATAGTCGCGCAGCACTATGCGCCGCAATGGTTAACGCGCCATCACCGCGTTGACGCCCCCAGGTCCCGCGCCTAGCGTGCGCCTCTCTTTGACGTGGGGGAAACACCCAGATGGCAAACAAACTCAAGGCGCGGCTTGCGGCAGGCAAGGCGTGTGTCAACGGCTGGCTCGCGATTCCGTCCGGCTTTTCAGCCGAAGTGATGGCGCAGTGTGGCTGGGACAGCGTCACCGTGGATATGCAGCACGGCGTGCAGGATTACTCCAGCATGGTGCAGTGCTTCCAGGCGATGACGGCACATCCCGTTACGCCGCTGGTGCGCGTGCCGTGGAACGAGCCAGGCATCATCGGCAAGGCGCTCGATGGCGGCGCGTGGGGCATCGTCTGTCCGATGGTCAACAACAAGGCCGAGGCGCAGGCGCTGGCCAGCTACAGCCTGTATCCGCCGAAAGGCAAGCGCAGCAACGGCCCGATCCGCGCCGCGATGTACGGCGAGGCGAGCAACTATCAGAAGATCGCCAACGATGAAGTGCTGGTGATCCCGATGATCGAGACCCAGGAAGGCATCGACAACATCGATGAGATCCTGTCGGTGCCCGGCATCAGCGGGATCTATATCGGCCCCTCCGACATGGGCCTGTCGCTCGGCTTGGTCCCGATCCTCGATCGCGAGGAACCGCAGATCCTCGGCATCTACGAGAAGCTGCTGGCGAGCTGCAAGAAACACGGCAAGTTCGCGGGTCTGCACAACGGCACCGCCGCATACGCCGCGCGCATGATCGGCATGGGCTTCCGCTTCGTCACCATCGCCAACGACAGTGGCCTGATGGCCCGCGCCGCCCGGGAGGCTGTAATGGCAACCCGGAAGGCCGCGGGCGACGTCGCGTCCTGAGACTCAGCAAACCGCAAACTCAGCAGACGCCCACGACCCACCATCGTCATGGCCGGCCCCATGTCCCAGGGCTTGTCCCGGGGATCAGGGCCGGCCATCCACGTCTTTGCCGGACGCATGACGACTGAACGGACAACGCGCATGGCCCCACCAAATGTGATTCGCCTGCATCCCCACGACAGCGTGGTGATAGCACGCACCACGTTGCTGCCTGGCACACCCGTGGCGGACGGCGTGGCAGCGTCCGAGCGCATTCCCGCCGGCCACAAAATCGCGGTTCGCCCGATCGCGGCAGGTGAGCCGGTGCGCCGCTACGGCCAGATCATCGGCTTCGCCGCGCGCGCTATCGCACCCGGCCAGCATGTGCACGTGCAGAATTGCGAGATGGGCGACTTCGCCAAGGACTACGGCTACGGCGTCGATGCGAAGCCCACCGACCACGCCAACACGCCCGCCACGTTCGACGGCATCCGCCGCCCCGATGGCCGCATCGCGACGCGTAACTACATCGGTATCCTCACCAGCGTGAATTGTTCGGCGCACGTCGCGGGACTGATCGCCGACGTGTTCCGCCGCAATCCCTTCACCGGCGACGACCCGCTGGCCGATTTTCCCAATGTCGATGGCGTGGTGGCGCTCACCCACAAGACCGGCTGCGGCATGACCGAGAGCGAACCCTTGCGCGTGCTGCGCCGCACCCTCGCCGGCTACGCGCGACACGTGAACTTCTCGCATGTCGTTGTCCTGGGCCTCGGCTGCGAAGTGAACCAGATCCGCGGCCTGATGGAAGAACAGCGCCTCACCGACCGCATCCGCAACATGGACATTCAGTCGATGGGCGGCACGCGCAAGACGGTGGAAGCCGGCGTCGCCTTCGTGCGCGAAGTGCTGGCCGAGGCCAACCACGTGCATCGCGAACCGGTGCCGGCGAGCGAACTGACCGTGGCCCTGCAATGCGGCGGCTCGGACGGCTATTCCGGCGTCTCCGCCAATCCCGCGCTCGGTGCCGCAAGCGATCTGCTGGTGCGCCACGGCGGCTCGGTGATCCTGTCCGAGACACCCGAGACCTACGGCGCCGAACATCTGCTGACGCGTCGTGCGGTCTCGCGCGAGGTCGGCGAAAAACTGGTCGCGCTGATGCGCTGGTGGGAGGATTACACGAAGCGCGAGGGCGCCGAGATGAACGCCAATCCCTCGCCCGGCAACAAGGCAGGCGGCCTGACCACCATCCTGGAGAAGTCGCTCGGCGCCATGGCGAAGGCTGGCAGCACAAACCTGGTCGATGTGGTCGGCTACGCCGAACCGGTGACCGCCAAGGGCTTCGTGTTCATGGACACGCCTGGCTACGACCCGGTGTCGGCGACCGGCCAGGTCGCGGGCGGCGCCAACCTCGTGTGCTTCACCACCGGCCGCGGCAGCGTGTTCGGCTGCAAGCCCGCGCCTTCCATCAAGCTGGCGACCAACTCGCCGATGTATCAGCGCATGGAAGACGACATGGACGTGAACTGCGGCACGATCCTCGATGGCGACGAGAACGTGCAGCAATGCGGCCAGCGCATCTTCGAGCTGATGCTGCGCGTCGCATCCGGCGAACGCACCAAGAGCGAACAGTTCGACTTCGGCGCCGCCGAGTTCGCACCCTGGGTGCTGGGCGCCACGATGTAGTCAGGCCGGCGCTTCCCACGGTTCGACGACGACCTCCGGCCATATCGCCTTCGCACGCTGCGCCTTGCTCGTGTGCGACGCGGCATTGATCAGCGCGCGATTGGGCCGGATGACCATGTCGAACATATCGTCGAGGCCAAACGGCGCGGCAATGTCCAGACTGCCATCAGCTTCCAGCCGCACCCCGACAGCGTGTACGATCGACGCATAGTAGCGCAGCGATTCATCGGCGTTGGCGAGCTGCGGATAGGCGCAGCCGAAGCGCTCGGGAAACCACAGATGCACCCGCGCCTGGTTGCGCGCCTCCACCGGACCGACGCAATCGCGCGTCGCCGCGGCAACGCGCTGAATTACAGCATCCTCGGCTTCCCACGAATTTTCGTCGCTGTAATAGATCAGGTCATAGTCCTTGATGCCCGTGCCGCGTGGCCGATCGGTGAGCACATTCCAGACTGTCTGATACAGGCAGCCGGCGACCAGCCGCCATTGCGGCAGACCCAGCGAGCGCATAAGGCTAAGTAAATGCGTCAGATTCGCGTCAGCGCGGATGATGGACTCGAAGCGCTGCCGCTTCATCTCTGGCCTCGCGTTTTGGTAGCGGGTAACGTGGTGGATAACGCACGCGGCTCTAACAGTACCCGGTCTTCGTGAGGAAGTCTGCGGTCGTCATTGCCGCCAGCCGAGCGACGCGCCTATGATGTCTGCGGCGCGAGGGTTACCCAACTCTCGTGTCGTTTCCTAAGGTCAACTCGTGGAAGCCCGTCCTTCGGAACTCGGGCTTCCACTTTCTCGACCGAGTTTCATGGCGTAAGCTGCACGGCAGTCGCGTCCGACAGTAAGGGGGATGACGTTATGTTCTCGATGAAGCTAATCGCGGCCAGTGCACTGGCGGTCGCCGCCACATGCGGTGTTGCATCGGCGCAAATTGTGCCCCCGGGCAGGATTTTCGCATTCCATTCGCAGCCAAATGGCACCTGCCCATCTCTCGATTGGCACCTCGTTGTAGGCGAAAACAATACCCTAAGCGGGATGCTCGCCTGGGATGACATGAAGTCGATAGCGAAGGTGACTGGAAAGATTGGCGCAGACCGGACATTCAAGCTGACCGCAACGCGGGTCAGTGGCGGTCCCAGCGAAGGCGGGGCCACGATTACTGGGCAGGTCGGGACGGACGGCTGGTTGCTTGCCGACATCCACGGACCGAAGGTCAACTGTCCGGGTATCAAGGTGCCGTGGTTTGTTCCGCCACCGCCTAGCGGTGGCTAAAGGCTCGCCGCCGCCCGGCGCTAGCCCACGACAACCCGCGTGACTGAACCTGTATCGGCGCTTCAAAGCGGAAACCGACGCGCCATTAGCAGGGGTTAGCCATGTGTGCGGTCTGATCGCCGTCCGTCTAGCTTGGGAGCGCCTCGCTGAACCTTTTGCGCCCCGGCGAGGCGTTGCCTGTTCTGGCGGATCAGCCCCCATCATCTAAAGAGTGGCCGCAATCCCTGCTTGCGCTGGACTTGCTTCGGCCTGCAACGCCATCCGTGATGGCTGGAATCGAGCGCGGCGGCGTCGCCAGACCCACGGTACAAATGAGGCTGCCGGCCTTCGCCTTGGCAGGCTCTGGTCCCGCCACCGATAGCCCGCGACGTCAGCCAACCCACATCTGAGCAACGTTTGCATACGCTCTGATCGCCGCATCGGCGGTCGCCAGTGTGAAAGTCAGGCGCCTCGCCTGCGCGACCAATATGCGGTCGAATGGGTCGTTGTGTTGCCACGCCAAAGCGCCGGCGTTCTCCGCGTCGATCGGCAGGATCGGCAGCTCGTGAAAGCCGTTGGCACCGATGGCGGTGACTGCGGAGCCGCGGAAGTCGAGCTTTCTCAACCGACGTTTGATGGCGATCTCCCAGATCGACACGGCACTGACGAAAATCTGGTTGGCGGGATCAGCGATAACGGCGCGCGTGTCCGCGTTCAGCGCCGTGGCTTGGTCCCACCACAGGAAGACGTGGGTGTCCAGCAGCAGGTTCACGCATCCTCGCCGCCAAACACGGTTTCGATGGCTGGGTCGAGAGCGTCGAAATCGGCGGCGATGTGGCGGATGCGCATGGCGTTGGCTGGCTTGCGGCGTTCTCCGTGGGAGGCGAGTGGCACCAGCCGGGCCTGCGGGATACCGTTCTTGGCGATGATGATTTCTTCCCCCGCCGCGGCGCGATCGACTAGGCCCGAGAGGTGGGTCTTGGCTTCGTAGAGGGTGACGAAGTGCGACATTTGGCCCGCTTGTTGGTCAAGCTGACCAAATAGGAGTGCACGGGGCATTCGTCAATCCGGTCAAGACGGTGCGGCGCGCTCACCAGACGCCGCGGCTCGCGCGTCGCCGGCCGCGCGGGGTATTTGCGCCACGAGCTTGACAGCCCCAACCGGTCAGCCACTAAGTTACGGACGGGGCAGTGAGCGTGCGGAATCTCACAATTCAAGCGGCTTGACCAAATCCCAGCCCACGCCACCCTCTCGTCCTAATCGCCGAAGGACCCGCGTCACGCTAGGCCCGGCCCGGCTCAAATGTGGGAGTGCGCGGTGATAATCGCCGCAGGTATTTGCCGCCAAGTGCAATCGACCCGCACGAAGCCTGCAGCTTTTAGCTTGCCTGAAGACGGGACGCGTGCGTCGTCACTGTAAAGGACATTACCGAGTCCGGAGCAACTAGGGAGACGGAAGCCGCGCGAAGCAACGGCTATCCACCGCTGTTGTTCACGACCAAGCCCGAGGAGCAACGCACCACACTGTTGGTCTTCGGCACCCTGGCGCCGAGGAGCAAGGTGCGGTACTGGCCAACCCCAACGCTCTCTGAGATCAGGAGGGATCCCATGCTCTATAGTACCGATCGCATTCTTACGACACATGCTGGTTCGCTGCCGCGTCCTCCCGACCTCAGGGACATGGTCTTCGCCAAGGCGAATGGTGAACCGTATGACCCAACCGAACTCGACGAGCGGCTAAAATCGGCAGTGGCGGAGGTCGTGCGCCGCCAAGCCGAAAGCGGGATCGATTGCGTCAATGACGGCGAACTTTCCAAAACCAACTTTACGGATTACGTGCGCTGGCGCATCGCTGGCTATGAAGCGCGGCCCTCGTCTGGCGCTCGGCGACTCAGTATCACTGCCCGCGATGAGAGGAAATTCGCTGGCTATTTCGCGGCCAACCCTCGGAACAGACCGCCCGCGCCAGCAACGATGCCCGTTTGTGTCAGCGAGCTGAGTTATGTCGGCCATGCCGACCTTATGAAAGACCTCGACAACTTCACAGCAGCGCTTGCCGGCGTCAACGTCGTCGAAGCCTACTTGCCTGCCAACACTCCGGGCACGATTGAGCACTGGATGCTGAACGAATACTATAAGAGCGACGAGGCGTTCGTATTCGCGATCGCCGATGCGATGCATGAGGAATACCAAGCCATCGTCGATGCCGGCTTCCTGCTACAGATCGACGATCCGGATCTGCCTGACGGCTGGAACTGCCTACCCGATATCGGCCTTTCAGAATACCGCAAATACGCCACGATGCGGGTAGACGCCCTCAATCATGCCTTGAAGGGGATCCCTCGGGAGAAAGTCCGCCTGCACGTCTGTTGGGGCAGCCACCACGGTCCGCATCACGATGACATCCCACTGAAGGACATCATCGACCTGATCTTTCGGGTGAATGCAGGAAGTTTCTCGATTGAGGCCTCAAACCCGTGCCACGAACACGAATGGAGAGTGTTCGAGGACGTGAAGCTGCCAGATGGCGCGACCTTGATCCCCGGCGTTGTTGGCCATTGTACGGATTTCATCGAACACCCGGACCTCGTGGCCGAGCGGTTGGTTCGCTATGCAGGGTTGGTAGGACGAGAGAACGTGCTGGCCGGCACGGACTGCGGAATCGGCACGCGGGTCGGCCATCCGTCAATCTGCTGGGCAAAGTTTGAGGCAATGGCCGAGGGCGCGCGACGTGCAACAAAGACTCTGTGGGGGAGCAACTGAGGCTGCGAGCCAGTGCACAGCACGCCACATTGGCGGCGGCCGGCTATGCGCGCGACGGCTAGCAGATAAGACGCTCACGGCGCGACCGAAAATGGGATCATCCCGTCCGAACCGTCCCCATCCACCGATCTCACTGACCAGTGGAGCACATAGTTGCCTGGTTCAGGTGCTGATGCCGATGCGAACAAGACGTCTGCCGCGCTGTCGAGAAGTGGATGCAAGAGCTCGACCACGTGGCCGTTGCGCACGATCTCTAGTCGAGACTGGACGTGATCAACCGGCCCGTCGAAGCGTACGATATATTGCATATTGCGGCCGTGCATAACTGCCTGGGCGGCCGGGGTGGAGTTCAGTACGTGCATCGGACGTGCCAGGGCCCGATCCGAGAACATGAGAAGGAGCGCTATCGCCAAAGCGAGTGTGGGATTTTTTTTCATGTTTCTCTCCTGGCATTAAAGTCCTGGCCGAACTGTCTGACATAGATGCGGAAGTGTCGTGTACCTTACGCAGAATGTTCACTCATGACGCCCGATCGCCCAAAGCGTTGACAGGGGGGCGCGCTCAAGAACGGTGGCGCACCATTGAGGCCAGAGACCTAGGTAGGGCGCAAGGTCGACATTCTCACATGTAACTGGTGGCTGCGCAGCTGGCAGAACGACGGCGCGCCCGGTGGTGTGGGTCTTCGCGGCTATCATCGACACACTGATGTTGCTTGGCGTCAAAAGGCGAATGAGTTGCTGTTCGAGCTTGCGGTGCCGGCGTCTCGTCCCGTCTCCCCAGTCGCGGACGCGTACGGCGACCAGCACAGCTTGATACGAAGCGGCGGCCGCGATATCTTTTACCTTATTACCCCAATCCAGTTGATCTTCAGGATAGTCTTTGGTCTCAAGATATTGCCATCCCTTCCAACAAATATCGTAGACATTCTTTACATTGTTTGAGAACCGGCTGTTTACTTCACGACTTATGTCCCGGCCGTCTCCACCTTGGATTTCCCAGACCCAATCCTGAAGCACGACAACGCCTCGTTCAAGCAGCCCGGGCGGCAGGGTCGGCATATCTGCTGGGTAAGGCGCAACATCGGCATCGTCTCTATCCCCCGCCATAATCGCTCTCCTCTCGATAGCCGCGCCCACGTGGGACGATGAGGGGACGTGGTTACAACTGCGTTACGGGGCGTTCTTGCAGCTCGTCAGACCCCGGCTTCCACCCGTGGTGTAGTGACGCCATCCTCGACAAGGCGAGGCGTCGCTGTCTGCGGTCGTGTTATGCCGATATTGCCCGATGTATTTCAAAGAGAATTGGGACGTCAACCTGCTTTCTCGCAATGATTCGCATTGTAAGTGTCACCGTCCTTGGTGTCCTTTTCATCAGCTCCGCTGATCGACCATGACCAAACAAACCCCCGCGGTGCATATGCGAGCGGCTCCCCCTTCGCGAATTCGGCCGTCAGCCCAGTAGGGTTGCCGAGATCGTCGCAAAGCACGTACGTCGCTGAGGCAGGAGCTCGATCCCCTGGCCGGCAATCCAGTCTTGTTACCATGCGCACCGATCCCCCGATCGCGTCAAGCGAGCCGATGTCATAGCTCCCGACCATTCCCATCACGTAGAGGGAAACCAGCCTGTCAAATGCCGAATTTGCTTTGCGACTTTAGGGGAATTTACATCGAATTTTTCCGGGAAAACAAAAAACCCGCTCTTCATCGCTGCTCGGCGGGCAAGCGACCGCTTCAGCTCAAGCGTCGGGCCGAATAGAACCCATGCCTCGTCTTCGCCCGTCGCATTCGTTCCGGCCTCTCGCCTGCCTGCTGCCCGCCTCATCCAGCCAGATGTTGGACAGATCGCTGAGCCATGAGTTGTCTGCCCTTGTAGCGCGACAGTGATACTCGGTCCTAAGGCGACGGCTAGATTTACGAGTGTCGCGTTTGGGTAGGTTGTTTCTCCGTTCCGAATGGGGCGGAGAGGCGGATGACCCGGCTGGATCGGGAGGCGCGCGTGACGATCAAGACGCTGGTGTCGCGTGGGACGACCAACACAGCGGTGGCGCGTCTGATGGGCGTGACCGAGGGGTCCGTACGTTACCACGTGTCGCGGATGGTGACCGGCGCGGTGGACGGTCGCGGCATGCAGCCATTCAAAGCGGCACCGCAGGCCGAGGCGATCGAGCATTGGCGGCAGAGCCAGCGGGACGGAGCGCTCAATCTGGCGGCACTGCACAGCTGGTTGGTGGCGGAACACGGGTATGGCGGTAGCCTGCGGTCTGTGCAGCGGTTTTGGGCGAAGCATTATCCGGCACCGGCGATCCGGGCGCGGCGCCGTGTTGAGACGCCACCTGGCGTCCAGGCACAGGCGGATTGGGCGCACTTCCCACAGGTGGTGATCGGCGGCGAGGTGAAGAACCTGATCGCGTTCAAGATGGTTCTGTCGCACAGCCGCAAGGACGCGATCGTCTGGTCCGAGAGCAAGGACATGCTGTCCTGGCTCGGTTGTCATAGCGAGGCCTTCCGCCGGCTTGGCGGGGTACCGGCGACAGTGCGCATCGACAACGAGAAGACCGCGATAGTCAGAGGTGCCGGGACCTGGGGCCTCATCAACAAGAGCTATCGCCGTTACGCGATGACGCTACGCTTTCATGTCGATGCATGCCCACCCCGGCAGCCACAATGCAAGGGGAAGATCGAGCGACGGGTGCGCGACCAGCGGTTCGCCATCGATCCTCGGCGATATCCATGGAGCAGTCTCGAGGACCTACAGCAATGGACGGACGCGCAACTGACAGCTCGGTCGAACCAGCTGGTTTGCCCGGCAACGGGCCTGACGGTGGCGGAGAGCTGGGCGGCGGAACGCCCGAAGCTGACACCTTTGCCCGAGGTCCTGCCGGAACCGTTTGACGATGTCGGTGTGCGCATGGTCGGGATCGACTGCCTGGTTGCCTTCGAAGGGCGGCAGTACAGCGTGCCATTCGCGCATATCGGCGAGCGGGTGGAAGTGCGTGGCTGCGCGCGCACGGTGCAGATCCTCAAGGACTGTCGTGTGCTCGCCGTCCACCAACGCCATACGCCGGCGCGGTTGGTGATGGATCCTGCCCACTATGACGGAACGAGTACGCCGCGGGTCGTGGCGCCCCCGCCGCTGGGGCGGATGGGAGCAAAGATCATGGAGCTGGCGACCGCGTCGGTCGCTCATCGCTCGATCGAATACTATGCGGCACTGGCGGAGGTCGCCCGATGACGGCGGCTCGGCCGAAGCTCGATATCGACACGACGCGTGACCGGCTGATGGCACTTGGCTGCATGCACGCGGCTGAGCAGTTGGACCAGATGCTGACCGAGGCGGTTCGCCAGGAGGTTCCGGCGCACAACTTCCTTGATCGCCTGCTACAGGCCGAACTGTCCGGCCGTGAAGGCCGTCGGGTGAAGACGTCGCTCAAGCTGTCCAATCTACCGGTTGGGCGGACACTGGAGAACTTCGACTTTGCCTTTCAGCCGGCGATCGAGCGTTCCCGCATCGACACGCTGGCCACCTGTGCCTGGGTGCGCAACGGCGAAACCGTGCTGGTTCAGGGGCCGCCGGGGGTCGGCAAAACGCATTTGCTGGTGGGACTTGGGATCCGCGCGGTCGAACAGGGCTTCTCGGTGCAGTATTTTCGCTTCGACGAACTGATGACCGCGCTGAAGGCAGACGCCGCCTTGCCCCCAGTGCGATTGAAGCGCCGCAAGTACATGTCGACGGCGCTGTTGCTGATCGACGAGCTCGGCTTCGACCCGATGAGCCGCCAGGAGGCGAGCTTGTTCTTTCGGCTGGTGTCCTACCGGTATGGCCGGGGCGCCATCATGATCACCACCAACAAGAGCGTGCGGGACTGGACCGAGCTACTCGCCGGCGACGAAGTTCTCACTTCCGCGATCCTCGATCGCCTGCTCCACCGCTCACACGTGCTCAACATTCGCGGCCGCAGCTATCGTCTACGCGATCTTGAAGATGCGCTGAAGCCGCCACGGTCCTGAGCCGCGGCCTTCTCGGCCACTTCATCTTGGCACCGTGCTATGGACCGCACCTGCGCGCGGCGCCCACCACTTTCGATCCAGGCCGGCACATCCGGTAATCGCGGATCGGCTGCTGTTGGTAAGGTTGGTCTTCCGCGATAACTGGAGGAACACGGAACATGGCACCGCAACATTGCTACGTCGGTCTTGATGTGTCCTTGGAGCAAACCGCTGTTTGCGTTCTCGATGATGCGGGATTGGTGGTTTGGCGGGGCAAGTGTGCCTCGGAGCCGCAGAGTATTGCTTGGAGACCGGCCTGCTCTCGACCTGGCTGTTCCACGAGCTGAGGAAGCAGGAACTGCCGGTCATTTGCATCGACGCGCGCCATGCCAAGGCAGCACTGTCGCTGCGGATCAACAAGACGGACACCAACGACGCCCATGGCATCGCACAGATTGTGCGTGTCAGCTGGTATCGGGAAGTCGTTGTCAAGAGCATGGATAACCACACGCT
>CAWFUF010000018.1:0-49855 GCA_963818775.1 uncultured Alphaproteobacteria bacterium
CAGGGGATGGCGGACCCATAATCGAACCGCAATGCGAGATCGAGCCGCATCGCGACCTGGCCGCTGCGTCCTTCCACGATGCGCACCACCGACGAGTTTCCGGTGGCGGCGGTCATGAAATCGATCAACGCCACGCTGCCATCCTGCGTCTCGAAGATCGTCTCGAGGATCAGGGTGCCAGGACGGTACTGCCGGCGGATACTGACCGGGGCCTGAGCAGGTGCTATGCGCCAGCGGCCGTTGTCCGGCGTGCCCACCAGCGCGGCGAAACAGGCTGAGCTGTCGAAACGCGGCCAACAAAGCCAGTCGATCGATCCCTCTTTGCTGATCAGCGCCGCGCTGTGACAGTCACCGATCAGCGCGTAATCCTCAATCCGCGCTGCGTACCGCGCGGCATTCGCGGTCGGCACCTGTTCGCGAGGATTGTCCTTTGCCCCTTCCGGCGGGCGTGCACCGGGCGGCGTCGCCATCAGGTGGCGCGCCCCCAGAGACGGCCCTGCGTCGTCGTGCAGTAGCACCCCGAGCCGGACGCGGCCGGGTGTTCCATCGGGCACACCGCGGGGCCGGCAACGCACGACTGGCCTGACGGGCGATATTGCACCGGCGGTGCGAAATAGGCCGGTGGCGGGTAATACGGCGGCGGTGGATAATAGGCCGGAGGAGGATAATAGACCGGCGGCGGGTAGTAGACGGGCGGCGGATAGTAAGCCGGCGGACCGACGACCAGCGGGAATCCGAAGCCGACCCAGACGCGGGCCATGGCGGGATGTGCCAGTCCGGTCAGAGTGCCCAGGCCAATACTGAGCATCGCCACTGTGAGCGGACGGCGGAAGGCGCGTACTGCCGAATGGATCATCGCATCATCTTTGCCCACTTTGTTGCTGGAATATAGCGGCGGCGCGTGGAGTTCAACCGGGAGTGCCGCGTGCACGCAGCGGCGCGATGAACTTGACTTTCATGGATTTAGTCCTGATACCCAGCATGTTACGTGCGGAATGCCGCCGTGCGACTGGCCGCGCAGGCGTTGCGCCGCAGCGCCGCGACCTACCAGCGACTGGACAAGACTTGGACGAAACCACGACCGCCCCGGCGGAACAGACCGAACACGCGCCGATCGCAATAGCCGAGCCGAGCAGCGAAGAAGCACCGCGCCCGGTATTTGCGGATCTCGGCCTGTCCGAGTCGGTGCTGCGGGCCATCGCCGAAATGGGCTACCGCCATCCGACGCCGATCCAGGAGCAGGCGATACCCGTCGTGCTGATGGGACGCGACGTGCTGGGTGCGGCGCAGACCGGCACAGGCAAGACCGCGAGCTTCACCTTGCCGCTGATCGACATCCTGACCGGCTCGCGGGCGCGGGCACGCATGCCGCGCAGCCTGATCCTGGAGCCGACGCGCGAGCTCGCCTTGCAGGTTGCCGAGAATTTCGTTCAGTACGGCAAGTATCTCAAGCTAACCCACGCGCTGGTCATCGGCGGCGAGAGCATGACCGATCAGCGCGACGTATTGATGCGCGGCGTCGATGTGCTGATCGCAACGCCAGGCCGCCTGATCGACATGTTCGAGCGCGGCTCGATCCTGCTGTCGGACGTCAAGATCCTGGTCATCGACGAAGCCGATCGCATGCTGGACATGGGGTTCATTCCTGATGTCGAGCGTATCGTGTCGATGCTGCCACGCAACCGGCAAACGCTGTTCTTCAGTGCGACGCTGTTTCCTGAGATCCGCCGCCTGGCCGATGCGTTCCTGTCCAATCCGAAGGAGATCGTGGTATCGCGTCCCGCTTCGGTCGCCACGACGATAACCGAAGGCCTGGCGCTGGTCGCGGAACACGACAAGCGCGAGCTGCTGCGCCGGCTGATCCGTACCCAGAAGGTGCAGAACGCCCTGATCTTCTGCAATCGCAAGCGCGATGTCGACATCCTGCAAAAGTCGCTGACTCGGCATAAGTTCAACGTCGGTGCGTTGCATGGCGACATGGCGCAGACGGTACGCTTTGCCACGCTGGAGAAATTCAAGGCAGGCGAATTGCAGCTGCTGGTGTGCAGCGATGTTGCGGCGCGCGGGCTCGACATTGGCGGGTTGTCGCATGTGTTCAACTTCGATGTGCCGCACCATGCCGAGGACTATGTGCACCGCATCGGCCGAACCGGGCGCGCTGGGCTGGTGGGGCACGCCTTCACCATCGCGGCGCCTGAGGATCGCGCGGCAGTAGAGGCGATCGAGAAGCTCATTCGACATCCTATACCGCCGATGAACGTCGAGGGTCTCGATCCGGTCGACTGGGCTGAAGACGGTGGCCGCCGGCGACGTGCCGGGGGACGTGCTGCACGGCCGAAGACTTCGACCCGGGAGAAGCCGCCCGCGCGGGAAAAGCCGGCACGCGAGAAGTCGTCGGTTCGCGAGAATCGTCGGTTGAGAAGTCGGCAGCGCGCGAGAAGGCGGCGCCGCAGCCACGGGCGGCGAAGCCAGCTCAGGAGAAACGCCGCGAGCCGCAGCGGGAGACCAGGCGTCGCGAGCCGACGCGCCATCCCGATGAAGAGCAGGCCGGCGCACGCGTCACCGGTTTTGGCGACGATATGCCGGCCTTCATGTTGCTGCGCCCGCGCAACGCGGCGAACTAAGGGGAGAGCGAGGCATGAACGATGCTCCGGTCCGCCATAAGAGCCACTTCACGTCCTTTCAGTGGGATGACGCGCTGCGCCTCGACCAGCAGTTGAGCGAGGAGGAACGCGCGATCCGCGACGCCGCGCGCGAGTATTGTCAGGACAAGCTGTTCCCACGCGTCATCGAGGCGAACCGGCACGAGCAATTCCATCGCGAGATCATGAACGAGATGGGCGAGATGGGATTTCTCGGCGCCACGCTGGAGGGTTACGGCTGCGCCGGCGTGAACTACGTCAGCTACGGACTTATCGCGCGCGAGGTGGAACGGGTGGATTCTGGCTATCGCTCGGCCTTCTCCGTGCAGTCATCGCTGGTAATGTATCCAATCTGGGATTTCGGCTCGGAGGCGCAGAAGCAGAAGTACCTGCCGAAGCTGCGCAGCGGCGAGTGGGTTGGCTGCTTCGGTCTGACCGAACCGGACGCGGGATCTGATCCCGCGTCGATGCGCACACGGGCAAAGCGGGTCGACGGCGGGTTTGTGCTGAACGGATCGAAGACCTGGATCACCAACTCGGCGATCGCCGACGTGTTCGTGGTGTGGGCAAAGGACGATGCCGGGGACATTCGCGGCTTCATCCTTGAAAAGGGGATGAAGGGGCTGAGCGCGCCGAAGATCGAGGGCAAGTTCTCGCTGCGGGCATCGGTCACCGGAATGATCATGATGGATAACGTCATGGTGCCGGAAGATGCGATGTTGCCTGGCGTGAAAGGGCTGCGCGGGCCGTTCTCGTGTTTGAACAATGCGCGCTACGGCATCGCCTGGGGCGCGCTCGGTGCGGCAGAGTTCTGCTGGCAGGCGGCGCGCGACTACACGATGCAGCGGATCATGTTCGGCAAGCCGCTGGCGGCGACGCAACTCATCCAGAAGAAGCTGGTCGATATGCAGACCGAGATCACACTGGGGTTGCAGTCGGTGCTGCGGCTGGGGCGGCTGATCGACGAGGACAACGCCGCACCGGAGATGATCAGTCTGCTGAAGCGCAACAACTGCGGCAAGGCGCTGGATATCGCACGCACGGCGCGCGACATGCACGGCGGCAACGGCGTGTCAGATGAGTACCATGTGATTCGCCATGTGATGAACCTTGAAGCGGTGAACACCTACGAGGGCACGCATGACGTACACGCGTTGATCCTTGGCCGCGCACAGACCGGGCTGTCAGCATTCGGCTGAGCCCACGGCCCCCTCCCCCCAACCCCCTCCCGCAAGGGGAGGGAAGTAAAGTGTCGGGACCTCCGTGCCCGCATTTCGGCACCTGCGGTGGCTGTACGCTGTATCACTTGCCTGACGCCGCGTACATTGCCCAAAAATCCGAGATGCTGGCGACTGCTCTGCGCCGTGCCGGTTTCGCTGACATCGCAGTGTCGCAGACCGCGCGCGTCGGTCCTGGCGAGCGACGCCGCATGGACCTGGCTGCGCGTCGCGGGCGTGGTGGGATTGTAGTCGGCCTGCACCGACAACGCAGCGCAGAAGTCGTCGACCTGACCACTTGCCTTGTCCTGCATCCGACACTGGTCAGCCTGATGCCGCCTTTACGCGAACTGCTGACACGCCTTCAGGCCTTTCGCCGCGAAGGTTCAGTGATCGCCAATCTGCTCGACTCGGGCGTCGATCTGCTGGTACGCACCGATGCGCCACTTGCATTGTCGGATCGCGTCGCCTTGACGGAGTTTGCCCGCAGTCATCGGTTGCCGCGCATCGCCTGGGCGCTCGGCAGCGACGAACCGGAACCGATCGCAATACTGCGCCCACCGACGACGTTGCTCTCGGGCATCACCGTCGTGCCGCCGTCTGGTGCCTTCCTGCAGGCTTCAGCAACCGGTGAGACTGCGATCATCTCAGCGGTCGTTGCGGCACTTCCCGACAAGGGACGCGTTGCGGAACTGTTCGCCGGTTGCGGCGCAATCACCTTCGCCCTGGCGCAGCGCACCCGTGTCGCCGCGTGGGAGGGCGACACGGCATCGGGATCCGCTCTGCGCGCCGCCGCCAATCACGCCGGTCTTGCAGGACGCATCGAGGCTATCCAGCGTGACCTGGCGCGCCAGCCGCTACAGGCAAAGGAGTTCGGTGGGTTTGCGGCAGTCGTGCTCAACCCGCCATTCGCCGGCGCCGCGGCGCAAGTGGCACAGATCGCCGCAGCGAAACCTTCGGTCGTCGTCTACGTGAGCTGCAACCCCGCCACGCTGTCGCGCGATGCGAGGTTACTACGGCAAGCAGGCTTCGCGCTGCGGTCCGCAACGCCGATCGATCAGTTCCTCTGGTCAGCCAGGCTTGAGAGCGTCTGCGTCTTCAGTTCTGCGTCGGCGGCTCGACCACGGGCGGCTCCCGGCTAGCCATTGCCTGCACGACCGCCTCGGGATTGCGGAATGTCACTTCGCGCTGCGGGTAAGGCAGTTCGATTCCGTGTGCCTGATACAGATCCCACAGGTTCAGCATCACCTCGCTGCGCACGTTCGTCGTGCCGTTCGCCGGATCACTGATCCAGAAGCGCAATTCGAGATCAACCGTACTCTCGCCGAATGCGACCAGCAGGCAGTTCGGCGCGGGCTCCTTCAGCACGCGCGGTACATCGCGCGCCGCCGCAACTGCCAGCTTGATCGCCTCATGCGGATCCGACTGATACGAGACGCCGACCTTCACGTGCATCCTGATCAGGTCACTTGAGAACGACCAATTGGTGACGCGTTGCGTTATCAGGTCCTCATTCGGAATCAGATACTCCTTGCCGTCCCGCGTCTGCACCGAGGCGTAGCGCGCATTGAGCGCAATCACCGACCCGTAGGTGCCGTCGATCTCGATGACGTCGCCGGGCTTAATTGAACGATCAAGCAGCAGAATCACGCCGCTGACCAAATTTGACACCACCTTCTGTAGTCCAAAGCCGACACCGACGCCGATCGCGCCAGAGAAAACGGCGAAGGCTGTCAGGTCGATGCCGATAGAGCCCAGCGCCAGCACCACGGCGAGGGTCAGCAACGTCATCCGGACGAGCTTGGCGGCGAGAACCTGCACGGCCGGGGTCAGCGGTCCGAATACGCTCAGGCGTTGGTCAATCAATCGCGACAGCACGTTGGCAATCCACACAAAGATTGCCAGCGTGACCGCGCCCTTCAGGAGAAGCAGCACACTGACTCGGAAATTGCCCACCGGCACAGCCATGGCGTCCATCAAATTGATGACGGGAGCGATCAACCCGGCGATATTCAACGCAGCGATAATCCAGGCGAGAACCGCAATGGCACGGGCCAGTCGCTCGTCGCGTACCAGCATCGAACTGAGCCGGATCAGCACCCAGACCAGCACGAGACTTTCCGCCAGCCGCAGCAGGTCGGCACGATTGCCGGCGGCATTGAATGCGAGATGCGCGAACCAAAGGACCAGCAGAAGAGCGATCCAGTCCGCCACCCGGGAGAAGGCGATTGCGATGGATCGCAACGGGCCGGCGACAATCCGATGGGTGAGGTCGAAGCATGAGCGCTGAAGTGCGGGCTTCACCCATCGTGCCACGCCGACCAGCAACAGCACGCAAACAAGCTGTTCGAACAGTGCCGGGACAAGCACGTTACGATGCAGCCAGACGATGCTCTGGTTTAGGAAGTCCTGCCAGCCGGGAGGTATCAGCGCCTGCACGCGCTCATTGCAGCGGGGCAACGCGGCGACATCAGGGTACCCGGTTCACAATAGCGTCAGTGCAGGCGGAAGCTCACACGTGAAAGCTCTCGCCGCAGCCGCAACGTCCCTTTTCGTTCGGATTGGTGAAGGTAAAGCCGGTGACAAGGGCCTTCACTTCGTAATCCATCACGGTGCCGATGAGGAACAGGCTGGCCTTGCGGTCCACCAGCACAGTAAGCCCCTTGTCGTTCACTACTTCATCACCAGGACCCGGCTCATCGGTCCAGGTCATGTCATACGACAGACCGGAACAGCCCTTGGTCTTCACGCCGATGCGCAGCAGCTTGCCCTGCTCACCCTTGCCATAGAGTGCACGCAGACGGTCCGCCGCGGCGTCGGTCAATGTCATCAGCGGCGGCAGTGCGCGGGGCTTGCGAGGGGTGGAATTGACAGTCGTGCTCATGGTTCGCTCTATGTCGTTGTCGATCAGAACATATTCAACTGCAGGCGGGCCTCTTCGGTCATGCGGCTTGGGTCCCACGGCGGGTCCCACACGGTTTCCACCTCACAGGAGGTGACGCCGGGCACCGTCATCGCCGCATTGCGTACCTGCTCTGGCAACTCCTGAGCTGACGGGCAGGCCGGCGCAGTCAATGTCATCTCGACCTTCACCGACCCGTCGTCCGCGATCTCGATCGCATAGATCAGGCCCAGTTCGTAGATGTTCACCGGAATTTCCGGATCGTACACCTCGGCGATCGCGGCGATGATCGCATCCTCAGTCGGTCGCGGCTCGGTTTCGCCGTCGGGTGTCCAGGCAGCGTGGGATTGCGTTACATCATTCACTGCTCGCCTCCTTGCCACCTTCCAATGCCGCGACCAATGCGTGCCAGGCGAGGGTCGCGCACTTCACCCGCGATGGGTATTCGTGCACCCCTGCTAGCGGCTCAAGCCGCTCCATTGGTTCGGCGAGCGCTACGTCGCATTGCGGACAGCTGCCAGTGCGGGCGAGTTCGCGAAATGCATCGAAAAGCGCGTGCGTGTCAGCCTTGCTGCGGCCGACCACCGTCTCCGCCATCAGATCGGCAGAGGCGACGCTGATTGCACAGCCGCGCGCCTGGAAGCCGGTATCGGCAATTGTCCCGTCGGGGGCGTATTTCACCCACACCTCAATGCGATCGCCGCACATCGGATTGTCACCCTTGGCGGACGCGTCGAAGCTCTCCAACCGTCGCGCGTGGCGCGGACGGCGGCCGTGGTCGAGGATCACTTCCTGGTAGAGGTCGCGCAGGTCGTCAAAAGTATCGGTCATATGTGGCTGGGCCCCCTCACCCCAGCCTCCTCCCGCAAGGGGCAGTGAAGCTGATACATCAACGGGGCTGCGAACAATCGCATCACTTGAAGAACTCCCGAACGCGGGTCAACGAGTTAGCCAGATAGTCGATTTCGTCACGCGTAGTGTAGATCGCGAAGCTGGCACGCGCTGTACTTTCCAGTCCAAAGCGGTGCATCAGCGGCTCCGCACAGTGATGGCCGGCGCGCACCGCGATGCCCTGGCGGTCCAGGAGCGTCGCCACGTCATGCGCATGGGCGCGATCCAAGACGAATGACACCACACCACCGCGATCCTGCGCGCGACCCAGAATATGCACGCCCTCGATCGCATCGAGCCGCGCCAGCGCGTGATCGATCAACGACGTCTCATGTGCGGCGATGGCATCGTAGCCGATCGCCTGCACGTAATCGATCGCCGCCTTCAGCCCAATGCCTTCCAGGATCGGCGGCGTGCCCGCTTCGAACTTGTGTGGCACCTCTGCCCAGGTGGAACACTCGTACGAGACCGACGAGATCATCTCGCCACCGCCGAGAAATGGCGGCATCGCATCGAGCATTTCGCGGCGACCCCACAGGACGCCGATGCCGGTGGGTCCATAAAGCTTATGGCCGGTGAAGGCATAGAAGTCGCAGTCGAGCGCCTGCACGTCGACGCGCCTGTGCACCACGGCCTGCGCGCCATCGAACAGCACCTTCGCGCCATGCCGATGGGCGATCCGCACTATGCGTTCAGCCGGTGTGTAGGTGCCGAGTACATTGGACATGTGCGTCATCGACACCAGCCCGACGTTGCCGTCGGCCAACAGTGCCTCGAACGCCTCAATGTCGAGCTCGCCGTCATCTGTGATCGGTGCGACGCGCAGTTCGATACCACGCTCATCCCGGAGCAACTGCCAGGGCACGATGTTGGAGTGATGCTCCATGCCAGAGATCACCACTGCCTGGCCGGGCTTCAGAATGCCGCGACCGTAGCTGTGTGCCATCAGGTTCAGCGATTCGGTGATGTTGCGGGTGAACACCACCTCGTGGCGGTCGCGCGCGTTCAGCAACGCCGCCACCGCGTCGCGCGCTGCTTCGTAGGCATCGGTGGTACGCTCGCTCATCCAGTGCAGTCCGCGATGCACGTTGGCGTACTGAGTCTCCATCGCCTCGCGCATAGCCTCGATCACCACGCGCGGCTTCTGTGCCGAGGCCGCGCTGTCGAGGAACACCAGATCCTTGCCACGCACCTTCTGGCGCAGGATTGGGAAATCCTCGCGGATGCGGGCGACGTCCAGCATGACAGGACGGATCGTGACGTTCATGCTGCCTGCCTCTCCCACCAGCCTTCAACCGCGCGATCCAGCACACTGCGGACCCGTTCATCCGTCACGGCTTCCAGCGCCTCAGCCAGGAACGCGCGCACCAGCATCGATCGTGCGGCTGCGTCGGGAATGCCGCGGCTGCGGAGATAGAACAACTGCTCGGCATCCAGCTCGCCGACCGTGGCGCCGTGGCTGCACTTCACGTCGTCGGCGAAGATCTCCAGTTCCGGCTTGGTGTCGATCTCGGCGTCCGGGGACAGCAGCAGCGCCTGGGTCATCTGGTAGCCGTCGGTCTTTTGCGCAATGCGGGCGACCTCGATGCGGCCCTGGAATACCGCCTGCGACCTGCCGCCCAGCACATTCTTCACAGTCTGCCGCGAGCTGCACGACGGTGCATCATGCTTCACCACCGTGGTCAGGTCTGCGTGCTGCGTTCCGCCGAGCAATTGGCCGCCGTTCAGATGCGCGGTGCCTTTTGCGCCAGCGAGCCTGACATGAATCTCCGTGCGCGCGATGCGGGCGCCGAGGTTAAGCACGAAGCTGTCATACGTGCCGCGCTCGCGCAATCTCGACATACAGCGTCGAGAGATGGAAGGCCGCCAGCAATTCGTCCTGCAGACGAACATGAGTGAGGATCGCGCCTTCATCCACCTGCACTTCGAAGACCGGATTGTGCAGGTAGCTGCCATCGCCGACCGACAGCTCCAGCAAACTCAGCCGAGCACCGCGCGCCAGACGAATGACATGCCGAGGATGGAACGCGGCACGATCAGTTGCGATGCTCGCGAGCAGCACCAGGCCGGCATCGACGCCGGCGGGCACCGACAGCACCGCGCCGTCCTGTGCCAACATTGTGTTCAGCGCAACCAGCGGTTCGCTGTCCGGGCGCGCCAGCGTGCCGAATTCGCCATGCTCTGCGAAGCGGGAAAACTCGACAGCGGCCGGGAGTGCCGAAAGATCTGCGCAGAACTCGCCATCGACAAAGACAATACGCGGAACGTCGATGCTGGGCAGCCGCGCGAGTAGTACGCTGTCGTCAGCGAGGGTCAGAGATTGCGCGAACGAAGCATCGGCGACCGGACGCAGGCTGGTATATTTCCATGCCTCCTCACGCCGACCCGACGTGGCGCCGGGCAGGCCAGCGCGCCGGAACGCGTCGGCGGCGGCAGAGCGGCGGCGCGGATCACCGGGCAGGCGATCGCGCATCGCATCATAGCGCGCCAGGAAGCCTGCAACGCCGGACTGCACGGCAACTGTCATCACGCCGCCTCCGCGACCATGCCGGCGTAGCCTTTTGCTTCCAGTTCGTGCGCCAGTTCCGGCCCGCCGGAGCGAACAATGCGGCCACCGGCAAGAACATGCACACGGTCCGGCACGATATAATCGAGCAGCCGCTGATAGTGCGTGATCACCAATGCCGAAAAGTCCGGGCGCCGCAGCGCATTCACGCCCTCGGCGACAATCTTCAATGCATCGATGTCGAGCCCGCTGTCGGTCTCGTCCAGGATCGCCAGACGCGGCCGCAGGATCGCCATCTGCAGCACCTCGTTGCGCTTCTTCTCGCCGCCGGAGAAACCGACATTGACGTTCCGCCGCAGCATGTCCTCGGGCATGGCCAAGCGTTTCGTTTCGGCGCGCGCGAGCCTTAGGAACTGCACCGCGTCCAGCTCGCTTTCACCGCGGGTGCGACGCAGTGCGTTCAATGCAGTACGCAGGAAGTTGGCATTGCCGACACCGGGCAACTCAACTGGATACTGGAAGGCGAGAAACAGCCCCGCGGCTGCGCGTTCTTCAGGATCCATCGCAAGCAGGTCGCGACCATCGAACGACACCGAACCATCGGTGACGGCATAGTCCTCGCGTCCCGCCAGCACGTAGGCCAGCGTCGATTTCCCAGAGCCGTTCGGCCCCATGACAGCATGCACCTCGCCGTCGGGGACGACGAGGTCGATACCCTGCAGGATGGGCTTGTCTTCGATGGCGGCGGAAAGGCCGCGAATTTCCAGCATAATGAGCGTCCTCTAACCTACGGAGCCTTCCAGACTCACCGCGAGCAGCTTCTGCGCCTCGACGGCGAATTCCATGGGCAGCTCCTTCAGAACCTCCTTGCAGAACCCGTTGACGATCAGGTTCACAGCGTCCTCTTCGGACAGGCCGCGCTGCCGGCAATAGAACAACTGGTCGTCGGCGATCTTCGAGGTGGTCGCCTCGTGCTCCACCTTCGCCGTCGGATTACGGCTTTCTATATACGGCACGGTATGCGCGCCGCAGCAGTCGCCGATCAGCAGACTGTCACACTGCGTGTAGTTGCGCGCGCAGGACGCCTGCGGCAGCACGCGCACCAGCCCGCGATACGTGTTGTTCGACCTGCCGGCGCTGATGCCCTTGGAGACGATCGTGCTCTTCGTCCGCTTGCCGATATGGATCATCTTGGTCCCGGTATCGGCCTGTTGGCGGTTGTTGGTCACCGCAACCGAGTAGAACTCGCCAACGCTGTCGTCGCCATGCAGCACACAGGACGGATATTTCCAGGTGATTGCCGAACCGGTCTCTACCTGGGTCCACGAGATCTTGCTGCGCGCACCGCGACAGGCGCCGCGCTTGGTGACGAAGTTGTAGATGCCGCCGCGGCCTTCCGCGTCACCCGGATACCAGTTCTGCACGGTAGAGTACTTGATCTGCGCATCGTCGTGCGCAACCAACTCGACCACCGCGGCGTGCAACTGGTTCTCGTCACGCATCGGCGCGGTGCAGCCTTCCAGGTAGCTGACGTAGCTGCCGGCATCGGCAATGATCAGCGTGCGCTCGAACTGACCGGTGCTGCGCGCATTGATGCGGAAGTAGGTGGACAGCTCCATCGGGCAGCGCACGCCCTTCGGGATGTAGACGAAGCTGCCGTCGGTAAACACCGCAGAATTCAGAGCGGCAAAGAAGTTGTCGGATACCGGCACGACGGAACCGAGATACTGCTGCACGAGCTCCGGATAATCACGCACTGCCTCGCTGATCGGGCAGAAGATCACGCCCGACTTCTTGAGCGTCTCGCGGAAGGTCGTCGCCACCGACACGCTGTCGAATACAGCGTCCATCGCGACCTGGGAGCCGCCCTCGACGGACGCCGGATCGACGCCGGCCAGGATTGCGCGCTCCTTCAGCGGAATCCCCAGCTTCTCGTAGGTCTTCAGCAGCTCCGGGTCGACCTCATCGAGGCTCTTCGGACCAGGCTTCTTCCTCGGCGCCGCGTAATAGTGCAGGTCCTGGTAGTCGATGGGCGAATGCTCGACCCGCGCCCAGTGCGGCTCGGTCATCTGCTGCCAGCCGGCATATGCCTTCAGCCGCCATTCCAGCAGCCAGGCGGGTTCCTCCTTTCGGGAAGAGATCAGCCGGATGATGTCCTCGTTCAGCCCTTTGGGCGCGAGGTCCATCTCAATCTCGGTCTCCCAGCCCCACTTGTAGCCGGACTGGGTGAGAGACTGAACGGTATCGAGCGTTTGGGTCGCGGCAGAAGACATCAAATCGTCCTATTCAGGAGCGGGTAACGACGCTGTGGCCGGGATGCGGAAAGCGCGTGGAATGGACGCCTCCTGCATGTCGGCAAGCGTGATGTTCGTGAGCGCCTGCTGTATCGCCTCATTCACCGGGTCCCAGCGCCCGCGCATCGGACACAGGCACTGGGTTTCGCATTCCACCGTGGAGCCTTCCACGCAGGCGGTCAGCGCGATCGGCCCGTCGATCGCGGCGATCACATCGGCCACCGGAATGGCGGCGAGCGGCCGCAGCAACCGATAACCGCCCCGCGCACCCCGCTGAGAAGCGACCAGCCCACGGGCGGCCAGCGTCTTCAACACCTTGGCAACTGTCGGCTCCGGGATGCCCGTGGTCGCGGCTATGCCCGGGGAGGTCTGCACCCCGGTCTCGCGCGACAGGCGGACCAGCACGACAACGGCATAATCGGTCAGCTTCGAGAGCCTCAGCATGGCCTGCGAAACCCCTTCGAACCCTGGCGTTCAGCTAATCGGACCAAATGGGTCCTGATTGTCGGCAAATGGCGTATCCGATCCTGTCCGTCAAGGGGTTGTCGGCATGCCTACCGACCAGTAGTCAGATGCCATCAGTGTAGGAGGACGTGATGGCTGGCATGATGGAAGGCAAGGTCGTGGTGGTGACCGGGTCGGGCGGCGGCATCGGCCGTGAGATCGCGCTGGCCATGGCCGCCGCCGGTGCCAAGGTCATCGTCGCCGATATTGGCGCCTCGCTGTCCGGCGAGGGCAGTTCAGCCACGCCAGCGCAGCAGACCAAGCAGCTCATCGAGCAGAAGGGTGGGGCGGCCGAGGTTTGCACCGAGTCCGTCGCCGAATGGGGATCTGCGCAGAAGATCATTCAGGCGGCGCTCGACCACTACGGCCGGATCGACGGCGTCGTGAACAACGCCGGCATCCTGCGCGATGTGATCTTCCACAGGATGGCGCCGGAGGAGTGGCTGTCGGTGATCGGGGTGCACCTGAACGGCTGCTTCTTCGTCTCGCGTGCGGCAGCCGAGCACTACCGGAAGCAGGAGAGCGGCACGTTCGTGCATATTTCGTCGACCTCCGGGCTGATCGGCAACTTCGGCCAGGCCAATTATTCGGCGGCGAAGCTGGGCATAACCGCACTGTCCAAGTCGATCGCGCTGGACATGAAGCGCTACAACGTCCGCTCCAACTGCATCGCGCCGTTCGCCTGGAGCCGCATGACGCAGTCCATTCCCGCGACCACGCCCGAACAGCAGGCGCGGCTGGCGAAGATCCAGGCAATGACGCCGGACAAGAATGCACCTATGGCGGTGTTCCTGTCGTCCGATGCTGCGAAAGACGTGTCCGGCCAGGTGTTCGGCACGCGGATGAACGAGATCATCCTGTTCAGTTCGCCGCGTCCGATTCGCATCGTGCATCGCGCTGACGGCTGGACGCCGGAGACCATCGCCGCGCAGGCCGCCCCGGCGCTGAAGGCGGCGTATATGCCGCTCGATCGCTCCGGCGAAGTGTTCGACTGGGATCCGCTCTGAGCGGCACTGTAGCCGCGGCATTCGGGCAGGCCGCGCGTGTCTGGCATGAGCGGCCCTTCCTGTACGTCACCGCGGAGACGGCGCAACACTACGGCATTGCTGCCGGCACGCTGGCTTACGGCGAGGCGGCAGCGGCGGTCGAGGCCATTGTTGAGCGGTATGCGGCCGCCGGCTACGGAGTCGGCCACCGCATAGGCCTGATGCTGGAAAACCGGCCGGCCATATTCCTGCATTGGTTAGGACTGAACAGGTTGGGGACAAGCGTCGTGCCGCTTCACCCTGACCTGCGTCAGGCCGAACTCGCGCATCTCATGCGGCACAGCGGCATTTGCCTCGCCATTGGTGCGACGGAGCACGCGCCGAAGCTGCGTGAGGTGCACGGCGAGTGCAGTGTGATCACCGACAATGCACCGGTTCCGCGCGCACCTGCCCTGCCGCGCCAGGCGGCGCCTGGTCCGTCAACGGAGTGCGCGCTGCTCTACACCTCCGGTACTTCTGGCAAGCCGAAGGGCTGCGTCCTGTCCAACGACTATTTCCTGCGCTGTGGCCGCTGGTACACCGAGATCGGCGGACTGTGCACCCTCCGTCCTGGGGAGGATCGGCTGATCACGCCACTGCCCATGACGCACATGAACGCGATGGCTTGTTCGACCCTCGGGATGATGCTGAGCGGCGGCTGCATCATCCCGCTTGACCGGTTCCATCCGCGAAGCTGGTGGCGGACCGTGCGCGACAGCGACGCGACGATCATGCACAGCCTCGGCGTGATGCCGACCATGCTGCTGGGGCTGCAATCATCGCCGGAGGAACGGGAACACGCCGTGCGGTTCGGTTTCGCGCCCGGTACCGATCCGCGATACCACGCCGCATTCGAGGAGCGCTTCGGCATCCCGATGATCGATGCCTGGGCGATGACGGAGACCGGTGCCGCGGCGGTGGTGATCGCGAGCGACGAGCCGCGCCTGATCGGGCGGTCCTGTTTCGGCCGTGCCCAGCCATTCATGGAGTACCGCATCGTCGATCAGTCCGGCGAGGAGACGCCTGACGATACGCCCGGTGAACTGCTGGTGCGGGCAGCCGGTCCCGATCCACGCGCCGGATTCTTCACCGAATACCTCGGCGACCTTAAAGCGACGGAGGCCGCATGGGAGGATGGCTGGTTCCACACCGGCGATGTCGTGCGACGTGACACGGACGGCAATCTGTTCTTTGTCGATCGCTGGAAGAACGTGATCCGCCGCAGCGGCGAGAACATCGCGGCAGCCGAGGTGGAGAGCGTGTTGCGGCAGCACAGTCTGGTAAGCGAGCTGGCGTGTGCCGCGGTTCCCGATGACGTGCGTGGCGAGGAAGTCCTGGCCTGCATCGTCCCGCGCGAGCCGGTCGGCGACATGATTGAAGCGGCGGCAGACATCGTCGCGCACACGCTGCGCGAACTCGCCTACTTCAAGGCGCCCGGTTACGTCGCATTCGTCGATTCCTTGCCGCTGACGGCAACGAACAAGGTTCAGCGGGGCGAGCTGAAGGCCTGGGCACGCGAGCTTCCCGGCACTGCGGCCTGCATCGACACGCGTCATCTGAAGCGCCGCCAATGATAGGCTACGGCGACGTGGTCGTTTGCGCGCCGGTCACCATCCCTTATGTGCGCCGCTCGGACAAAGGTGCTACCTGGTGGCTCGGCAGCGCCCTGCGCAAGCTGCTGGAAGCGAGTGGCCTGACGAAACCGCGGATCGATGGACTATGCCTGTCCAGCTTCACGCTGGCACCGGATGGCCCCGCGCCGTTCGTGCAATATGTCGGACTTTCTCCGCGCTTTCTGGAATTCTTGCCGACCGGTGGCGCCTGCGGAGTCATGGCGCTGCGCCGCGCTGCCCGGGTGGTGCAATGCGGCGACGCCGACGTCGTTGCCTGCATCGCAGGCGACACCAACGGCCCGAACAGCTTCCGCGATCTGGTGGAGCAGTTCAGCAGCTTCTCCCGCGACTTCGTCTGGCCATATGGCGCCGGTGGTCCGAACGCAAGTTTCGCCATGCTCACCGACCATGCGATGCGCCGCACGGGCGCGACGCGTGAGGACTTCGGCAAACTGTGCATTGCTCAGCGGCAATGGGCGCAGCGCAATCCATTGGCGCTGTTGCGCGATGAGTTGACAATGCAGGCGTATCTGGCCGCGCGTCCCATCGCTTCGCCGCTGCACCTGTTCGACTGTGTTATGCCCTGCGCAGGAGCGGAGGGATTTCTGGTGATGCACCAGGCGCAGGCGTCTGTGCTTGGCCTGCCCTTCGCACGCGTACTGGCTACGATCGAGCGGCACAACGGCTTCCCCGACGACCCACTTCAGTGGCGCGGCGGCTGGGCAATGGATGCCGATGTGCTGTGGCGGCAGGCCGCAATCGGGCCGGATGCGATAGATCTTGTGCAGACCTATGACGATTATCCGGTGATCTCGCTGCTGCAGTTCGAGGATCTCGGTTTCTGCGCCAAGGATGCCGGAGCCGAATTCATCCGCCACAACGAGTTCGGCCCGGGCGGCAATCTGCCGCATAATACCGGGGGTGGGCAGTTGTCAGCCGGTCAGGCCGGTGCAGCAGGCGGCTATCTCGGCCTGGTCGAGGCGCTACGCCAAATCACCGGTCAGGCCGGAGAGCGTCAGGTGGCCAACGTGCGCCACGCGCTGGTCAGCGGCTTTGGCATGATCAATTACGATCGCGGCCTGTGCACTGCTGCGGCGGTGCTCGCTGCATGACGCCAATGCAGCAGATGTCGGCGCACGCCGCCGAAGGCCGACTGGCGCTGCAGCAGTGCACCGGCTGCGGAACCGTGCAGTACCCGCCACGCCAACTCTGCTCCGCCTGTCTTGCCGATGCGCTGGAATGGCGCGCCACCGACGGGGAAGCCGGCGAGGTTCTGGCAACCACGCTGCTGCACCACAGCCATGCCGCAGAATTTTATGCCAGACTGCCGCTGCGCATTGCCCTGGTGCGCTTTGATGCTGGCCCGGTTGCCGTCTGCTTGCTGGCCGAAGGTTGCACAGCAGGAACCCGCGTCCGGGTTACGGCGCGCTGCGACGATCACGCCCGCACGGTGCTGATGGCAACACCATAGCTTGTTCGAGGCGCCGTTATGCCTATCGCAGCCCTGCCTCACGCAGCAGCGGCAGCACCGTCTCGAGGAAATATGGCAGCTCATCCAAAAAATTCACGAACGACACCGTGGTGCCGGCGAACCCGACGTCGCTCATCCGCACCATCTCCTCGGCAATCATCTGCGGTGTGCCGATCAGGGGGTATGTGCCGGCGCCACCGACAAACCGCTTGCGATGCAGCCGATACGCCTCGGGATCATGCGAGGACGAAAACTTCTCCTTGGCGCCCATGTAGAAGTCCACACTCGCAGTGTCCTCCATGCGCACGGCATAGTGCTCGTAGTAGTCCTCGGCTTCCCCCCGTGTCGGACGGCAGACGACGTGGCAGGTGGTGAACACGCCGACTTCGCGGCCGGCCGCATGCGCCCGGGTCGCCATGTCGGCAATATGTGGGCGGCCACCTTCGATGTCGACGAAAGTGGTGAACAGGAAGTCCGCGGTCTTCGCCGCAAAGTCGCGTCCAACTGGCGAGAATGCAGCGTTAAGTGTCACTGGCCGCGGCCGCTGCAACGGCATCGGCTGGCCGGACACGCCCTTGAGTTGATAAAAGCGTCCGTCGTAATCGAACGGTGGACCGCCGGCGAAGATACGTTCCATGATCTCGGCCCACTCGAGACCCTGCGCGTAGCGGTCCTCGATCATCGTCAGGCCGAACAACGCGAATTCCTGCGGACTCCAGCCGCAGACGATATTGAGTCCGGCGCGCCCGAACGAGGCATGGTCAACTGTCGCCAGCGCCTTGGCGGCGAACACCGGATGCACCATCGGCACATGAACCGTGGAAAACAGCCCGATGTGCTGCGTGACCCCAGCCAGGGCCGCCGCATAGGTCAGTGTCTCGAAACTCCACTCGCGGCTGTTCATTTCGCCACCGAACCCCTTCCAGCGCGCGATCGGCAGGAAAAACTCGATACCGGCGCGGTCGGCCATCTGCGCGACCTCAACCACCTCGTTCCAGTGAGCCGGCCAACGCTCTGGCACCCGCGTGAGCGTCAGGCCGCCATCAGCATTGGCCGAAAAAATCCCCAGCTTGAACCGATTGGGACCATGCATCGGATGGACCATAAAACGCCTCCTTGCCCCCCAACGGATAATGCAGGTATGTAAGGACCGCTCGTCAAGCACGGAGACGCGATGAGGATCGTTTGCATCGGCGGCGGCCCGGCCGGTCTCTACTTCGCGATTCTGATGAAGCTGCGCGACCCCGCGCACCACGTCACCGTAGTCGAGCGCAATCGGCCGGATGACACATTTGGCTGGGGCGTGGTGTTCTCCGATGAGACTCTGCGCAACCTCAACGGCGGCGACCCCCAGACCGAAAGGCGAATCAGCGAAGATTTCGCACACTGGGACGATATCGACATCCACTTTCGCGGCCGCGTAATTCGTTCGGGCGGACACGGTTTCTGCGGCATCGAACGGAGGCACCTGCTCAACATCCTTCAGGAACGCGCTGCCGAGCTTGGCGTGGAACCGATCTTCAACCGCGAGGTGCATGACGTCGCCGAGTTCGGCGAAGCGGACCTCATCGTCGCGGCAGACGGCGTCAACAGCGCGATCCGCACGCGATACGCCGATCACTTCAAGCCATCCATCGAAGTTCGCACCAACAGATTCGCGTGGCTCGGCACACACAAATTGTTTGATGCCTTCACGTTCATCTTTGTCGAAACCGAGTTTGGCTGGTTTCAGGCGCACGCCTACCGCTTCAACGCAAATACCTCGACGTTCATCGTGGAGACACGCGACGCGACCTGGCGTGCGGCGGGCCTCGACCGAATGGACGTGGCTGAGTCTGTCTGCTTCTGCGAGCGGCTTTTTGCGCCTTGGCTCGACGGCAACATGCTGCTCACCAATATGCGTCATCTACGCGGATCGCAGTTCATCAACTTCAACCGCGTATCCAACGAGAACTGGTCGATGGGCAACGTGGTGCTGATGGGCGACGCAGCGCACACGGCACATTTTTCCATCGGATCTGGGACAAAGCTCGCCCTGGAGGATGCCATCGGTCTTGCCCGGTGCATCGACCTGTCTCCCGACGACATTGCAACTGCGCTCGCTCGCTATGAGTTCGATCGTCGCGTCGAAGTGCTGAAGCTGCAATCCGCCGCACGCAACTCGACTGAGTGGTTCGAGAATGTCCCACGGTACACACATCTGGAGCCGGAGCAGTTCGCCTACAGCCTGCTGACGCGCAGTCAGCGTATCAGCCATGAGAATCTGCGCCTGCGTGACCGTGCGTGGCTCGAGGGAATGGAGGGCTGGCTTGCTTCGCGTGCCAATGGCGGCACGTCAAACCGGCCGCTTCCGCCTATGTTCCTGCCGTTCCGCTTGCGTGATATGCAACTCGTGAACCGCGTAGTGATGTCGCCGATGGCAACCTACAGTGCGCACGACGGCCTCCCGAACGACTTCCACCTCGTACACCTCGGCGCGCGAGCGCTGGGCGGCGCGGGTCTTATATTCACTGAGATGACCTGCGTGACACCGCAGGGTCGCATCACTCCTGGCTGTGTCGGCATCTACACGGTTACCCAGATGCAAGCCTGGAAGCGCATCGTTGATTTTGTGCATGGCAATGCTGCGTCGAAGATCTGCCTGCAGCTGGGCCATTCCGGACTGAAGGGATCGACGAAGCTTGGCTGGGAAGGCATGGACGTGCCGCTCGATGGTGGCAATTGGGAGGTGATCGCGCCAAGCCCGGTGCCGTGGAGTCCGCGCAATCAGGTACCGCGCGCGATGACTCGCGCCGACATGGACGCGGTGCGCGATGCGTTCGTGCATGCCACGCGTTACGGAGAGCAGGCCGGGTTCGACATGGTCGAACTGCACGCGGCACACGGATACCTGCTGTCGTCATTCATCTCGCCGCTGACAAATCGCCGGACTGATGACTACGGTGGCAGCCTGGAAAACCGGCTGCGGTTCCCACTGGAAGTCTTCACGGCCATGCGCGCCAATTGGCCGGCCCACAAGCCAATGTCGGTGCGGATATCGGCCACCGATTGGGTGGACGGCGGCATAACGCCGGACGATGCGGTGTTGATCGCATGCGTCTTCAGGGACGCCGGTGCCGATTTGCTGGACGTATCCGCCGGTCAGACATCGATCGCGGCAAAACCGGTCTATGGGCGCATGTTCCAGACACCGTTCGCCGACCGCATCCGCAACGAGGTCGGCATTGCCACGATGGCAGTCGGCAACATCACCGAGCCTGACCATCTGAATTCCATCATCGCGGCGGGTCGCGCGGACCTGTGCGCTCTGGCCCGGCCCCATCTTTCCAACCCGCACTTTGCGTTGCACGCCGCGGCGGAGCTTGGCTACGCCGAACAGGAGTGGCCCAAACAGTACCTGACCGGCAAGGCACAGCTGGAACGCTCCTTGCAACGCGACGGCGACACGGCAATCATCATATGACGCAACCGCGTCGTGCGCTGGTCACGGGCGGAGCCAAGGGTATCGGACTGGCGATCGCGCGACGTCTGGCGCAGGAAGGTGTCAGCCTCGCACTGCTCGGCCGCGATCGCGACGCGTTGCAGGCCGCCTCCGGTGAACTCAAGGCCGCATATCAGGTCGCGGACGTCACGGAGCCCGAGGTGCTCGTCGCCGCCATCGCACGGCTCGGCCCATGCGACATACTAGTGAACAATGCCGGCGCAGCCTCGTCGCAGCCATTCCTGAAAAGCACGCTGCAGGACTGGAATGCCATGATCGCCGTCAATCTGACCGCGACTGTCACGGCATGCCAGGCCGTTCTGCCGCACATGATTGCCCGCGGCTGGGGGCGCATCGTCAATATTGCCAGCACCGCTGGTCTGAAGGGCTACGCCTATACCGCAGCGTACAGCGCAGCGAAGCATGGTGTGATCGGCCTCACCCACAGCCTGGCGATCGAATTCGTCCAGACTGGCGTGACTGTGAACGCCGTGTGTCCAGGCTTCACCGACACCGACCTGGTGCGCCGCGCGACGGATACCATCGCGCGACAGACCGGGCGCAGCGAAATCGAAGCCAGAGCGACGCTGACGCGTTATAATCCCCAAGGACGACTCGTGCGGCCTGAGGAGGTCGCCGAAGCGGTGGCGTTCCTCTGTCGCGATGCGGCCTCGGCCGTCACCGGCCAGGCCATCGTGGTGGCCGGTGGAGAAGTGACATGAGCGAGACACATCGCATCCTGCAGCCCGAAGCATGGCCACGTCCGTCAGGTTACAGCAATGGCATCGTCGCCGAGGGAACTGCCGTGTATGTCGCCGGTCAGATCGGGTGGGATGCGACGACGGGTCGTGTGGTCGAAGGCATGGCGGCACAGGTCGAGCAGGCACTGCGCAATATCGTCTCGGTCCTGGCCGAGGCAAGCGCCTCGCCGACCGACATCGCTCGGTTGACCTGGTTCGTAACCAACATGGAGCTATACAGACAGGAAACCAAAGCGATCGGGCAGGGTTATCGCCGGGTCATGGGCAGGCATTTTCCCGCGATGTCTGTGATTGGGGTTCACTGCCTCGTGGAGCGTGGGGCGCTGGTGGAAATCGAGGCGACCGCGGTTCTGCCAACATGACAACTCGGATAGACGCCCGCGGACGTGACAATTTTGCCCGCGACAATCTGCCGCCGCATGAGCAATGGCCGGACCTGTTGCTGGAAGGGCTGCACTACCCGGATCAGCTCAACTGCGTGACTGCACTGCTGGAGCAGCAAATTCTTGCCGGGAACGGCGCGCGGCCGTGTCTGCGATCGCCGATCGAGGCCTGGACCTATGCCGATCTGCACGCGCGCGTGAATCGCATTGCCAATGTGCTGACGCGGCAACTCGGCATGATCCCTGGCAACCGCGTGCTGCTGCGCGCACCGAACACGCCGATGATGGTCGCTGGCTACCTCGCCGTGATCAAGGCAGGTGGCATCGCCGTGGCGACCATGCCGCTGCTCCGTGCGGGGGAGCTCAAAACAATCATCGACAAGGCACGCATCGCACTTGCGCTGTGTGATCACCGGCTGCTGGCCGACCTCCAAACCGCACAGCACAGCTGCGCAAATCTGCACATTATCGCAATGGGCAGCAAGGAACCGGATGATCTGCTTGCGATGATGGCGGACGAAGCGGACAGCTTCTCCGCCCGTCCCACCAGAGCGGACGATGTGTGCCTGATCGCATTCACCTCCGGCACGACCGGTGAGCCGAAGGGCACCATGCACTTTCATCGCGACATGCTGGCAACCTGCGACACGTATGGAGCGCAGGTGCTGCGTGCGCGACCTGATGACATTTTTATTGGCAGTCCACCGATCGCGTTCACCTTCGGACTTGGTGCGGCAGTGCTGTTTCCGTTGCGCGTCGGCGCCAGTTCGATCCTGCTGGAGCAGGCATCGCCCGAACAGCTCCTGGAGGCAATCCGCAACATGCGGCCGACGATTTGCTTCACTGCCCCAACCGCCTATCGAGCCATGCTGGGCCGCATGCAGCCGGGCGACGTTGGCAGTTTACGAATATGCGTCTCCGCTGGTGAGCCGCTGGCGAAGCCGACATGGGACGCATGGCATGCGGCAACCGGCATTTCGATCATGGACGGCATCGGCGCCACTGAAATGCTGCACATCTTCATCGGCGCATCGGTGGATCAGATCAGGCCAGGTGCCACCGGCATTCCTGTGCCCGGTTATGAGGCGAAGCTGATCGACGAGGATGGCAAGGACCTGCCGCGCGGCAGCACCGGCCGGCTGGCGGTTCGCGGCCCGACCGGATGTCGCTATCTGGCGGATGCACGGCAGACCCAGTATGTCATCAACGGTTGGAACGTCACCGGCGACACCTACCATCAGGATGCCGATGGCTATTTCTGGTTCCAGGCACGTTCGGACGACATGATTCTCTCCTCCGGCTACAACATTTCCGGGCCGGAAGTCGAAGCCGCGCTTTTGACGCATCCTGCGGTCGCGGAATGCGGCGTCGTGGCGGCGCCTGATGCGGCGCGGGGCATGATCGTGAAGGCCTATGTCGTGCTGCATGACCCCGACACAGAAAACGCCGAACTGGTGCAGGCGTTGCAGGACCACGTGAAGGCCGCGATAGCACCATACAAGTACCCACGCGCGATCGAGTTCGTGCCGTCACTGCCGCGCGGAGGTACCGGCAAACTGCAACGCTTCGTGCTTCGTCAACAGGCAGCCGGTGTGCAAGTCTAGGTGGCGAGAGGCTGGAGGCACCAATGAGCCAGATAGAGACCGTGAATGGGGCGGAAGCCCTGCTCGAAATGTTTCGGACCCAGGGCGCCGACTACATCTTCTGTTCGCCGATCGCCGCATGGGCACCGCTATGGGAGGCTCTCGCCAAACGCAAGGCAACAACCAACATCGAGACTCCGAAATATCTGAACTGCCGTCACGAGATTCTGGCAGTCGCTCTGGCAGCGGGTTATTACAAGGCCACCGGGAGGACACAGGTAGTACTGCTCCCCACCGGGCTTGGCGTGCTCCACGGCGCCATGGCGATGCGCTCGGCATTTCACGAACACATCCCTATGGTGATCGTCTCGCCGGACACGCTGTCCCACGGCGCGAAGCCGGACCTCGATCCCGGCCCCGAATGGCCGACGCTCCTGGTTGATCTTTCCGGTCCGGTGCGCAACAGCGAAACCGTGACGAAGTGGGCGAAGGAGGTAAAGACCAGCAGCGATCTTGCCGCTGACGTTCGCCGCGCATGGTATTTCGCGGAGAGCGTCCCTCGTGGCCCGACTTTGCTCGGTGTGCCTTTCGATCTCCTGATGAGCCAAATGGAGATGCCACAAGGTAACAAGACCAAGGCTTCGCCGCTGGTCGCGCCAACCGACAACCTTCGCGAGGTGACAGGACTGCTTATGCGGAGTCACGCACCGCTGATCGTTACCGAGCACGCTGCGCGCACGCCGCAGGATCAGGCGGCGCTGGTGGCGATTGCCGAGGGGATCGGCGCTCCGGTGTTCGAATATTGGATGCCGATGTACGTGAACTTCCCGCGCGCACATCCTCTCTACGCGACCGATCCCATCGAGGCGCATCTGAAGGATGCCGATTGCATACTCGTCATCGGCGCCCACGGCCCCTGGCATCCTCAGGAAACCCCACTTCCGGAAGGCTGCAGGGTCATTCACATCGAGGAGGACCCGCTAAGGCCACGTGCACCTTACTGGGGATTCCACACCGACTACTGCATTGCCGGCGACATCAGCAGCAATCTCGCACAGCTTGCCGCGCTGGTGCAGGGGGAGCCGCCCACGGCGGAAGTGAAGGGCCGCACGCAACGCTGGCAGGCGCACAACGCCATAGGCAAGGCCGAGGCGGAAAAGGAGCGTGAGGCGGTCCGCAGCAACGATCGCATCCACGCGACGTTGCTGTTCGACACGCTGCACCGGTTATTGCCCGATCATTCGGTAATCGTCGATGAGATCATCGCCCAGGTGCCCGCGATGATCCGGCATCTGTTCCGCGAACGCGATATCAGTCACATCCGCGGCTGGGCAGGTGCACTCGGTACCGGCATGCCGACCGCCCTCGGCGTCAAGCTCGCTCGACCCAACGATATCGTCGTCTGCGTCATCGGCGACGGCGCATTCAACTACAACCCCGTGCCGGCCTGCCTCGGTCTCGCCCAACAGTATGGCGTGCCGATTCTGGTAATCCTCTGCAACAACCAGGGCTATGTCTCACAGGAGTGGAACTTGTACAAGTATTTCCCCTCCGGTTACGCACTACACGACAACAACCCGTATGGCCGCGTGATCGAGCCAACACCTGACTACGCTGCAATGGCACCGGCATTCGGCGCGCATGGCGAGTGCGTGACCGAACCTGCGCGCCTCGAACAGGCGATCCGCAGCGCCATCGCCGCAGTGGAACAAGGACACCTCGCCTTGCTGGATGTTCGGCTAGAACCGTGAGGCCGCCATGGTCGATGTTGTGCTGCGGCCTGCCCAGACAAGTTTGGCGGACTGGCGTGCGATCTATCGCGGCGCAGGCGTAACGCTCGATCCGGCTTGCCATGCTGCCATAGCGGCCGGCGCAGGGGCGGTCGAAGCAATACTCGCGCGAGGCGAGCCGATCTACGGCATCAACACCGGCTTTGGCCGCCTGGCAAACGTGCGCATCGAACCAGCAGATCTCGCCGCACTCCAACGCAACATCGTGTTGTCGCACGCCGCCGGCGTGGGCGAGCCGATGCCGGCACCGCTCGTGCGGCTCATGATGACGTTGAAGCTCGCCAGCCTCGGGCAAGGCGCCTCAGGGGCACGATTAGAAACAGTGCAGTTTGTGGCTGCGATGTTGTCGCGCGGACTGTTGCCGGTCGTGCCGACGCAGGGCTCCGTGGGCGCGTCGGGTGATCTCGCGCCGCTGGCGCATATGGCCGCCGCGATGATCGGCGCCGCCGAGGTCATCCATGGTGGACAGCGCCTACCCGCTGCCGTGGCGCTGACGCAGGCCGGCATGCAGCCGATCGTGCTCGGTCCCAAAGAGGGACTCGCGCTGCTGAACGGCACCCAATTCTCCACCGCCTACGCGCTCGCTGGATTGTTCGAGGCGGAAACGCTGCTGCAGGCCAGTCTGATCACAGGGGCGCTCTCCATTGATGCCGCGCGCGGGTCAGATGCGCCGTTCGATCCACGCATCCATAAACTACGCGGTCATCGCGGACAGATCGACGTGGCTCATTCCCTGCTCGCACTGATTGCCGGCAGCCAGATCCGTGCGTCGCACCTGACCGGCGATGATCGCGTGCAGGATCCCTATTGCCTGCGTTGCCAGCCGCAGGTGACGGGCGCCGCGCTGGGTATCCTTCGTCATGCGGCCGCGACGTTGCAGGTCGAAGCGAACGGTGTATCGGACAATCCGCTGATCTGCGGCGATCCACCGGAAGCGCTGTCCGGCGGCAACTTTCACGGCGAGCCGGTTGCCTTCGCAGCCGACATCATCGCGCTTGCGCTGTGCGAGATCGGCGCCATCGCGGAACGCCGCATTGCGATGCTGATCGATCCGTCGCTGTCGCGGCTGCCAGCATTCCTGACACCAAGGCCGGGTTTGAATTCCGGCTTCATGGTGCCACAGGTCACCGCAGCCGCGCTGGTCGCGGAGAACCGCCAGCGCGCCACTCCGGCCAGTGTGGATTCAATTCCGACGTCCGCCAACCAGGAGGATCATGTATCCATGTCGGCGCATGCGGCTCGCCGGTTGTTGCCGATGGCAGACAATGTCGCCGCCGTTATCGGCATAGAATTGCTGGCCGCCGCTCAGGGATGCGACTTCCATGCGCCACTCAAGTCCAGCGTGATGCTCGAGCAGATACGCGCACTGGTGCGTGCCAAAGTTCCCCACCTGGAAGAGGATCGCGAGATGGCGCCGGACATCGCCAAAGCGACCGCACTCGTGCGTTCCGGTCGGCTGGCCGACGCGGCGCAGCAGGCCGGCCTTCCAGGTGTCGCACAGTAAACCGGAGGTGGCATGACACAGATCAGCAATGTGCGAACCGTACGCGCGCCGCGCGGCACAGACATCACCGCGAAGTCGTGGCTTACCGAGGCGCCGCTGCGCATGCTGATGAACAACCTCGATCCCGAAGTGGCGGAGCGCCCGGGCGAACTGATCGTTTATGGCGGTATCGGCCGCGCGGCGCGCGACTGGGAGAGCTACGACCGCATCGTTACAACACTGCGCCGTCTGGAGGCCGATCAGACTTTGCTGGTGCAGTCGGGCAAGCCGGTCGGGGTATTCCGCACGCATCCGAACGCGCCGCGCGTGCTGATCGCAAATTCAAATCTGGTGCCGCACTGGGCGACCTGGGAGCATTTCAACGAACTCGATCGCAAAGGCCTGATGATGTTCGGCCAGATGACCGCCGGTTCGTGGATCTACATTGGCAGTCAGGGCATCATCCAGGGCACGTATGAAACATTCGTCGAGATTGGTCGGCGCCACTACGGTGGCAATCTCGCGGGACGCTGGGTCCTTACTGCGGGTCTGGGCGGTATGGGCGGCGCACAGCCGCTGGCGGCGACGATGGCCGGCGCATCGCTGCTGGCAATCGAATGCCAGCCCAGCCGAATCGAGATGCGGCTGCAGACCGGCTATCTGGATACACAGGCCGCCACGTTGGACGAGGCGTTGGTGGTAATCGACCGGTCATGCCGTGAGCGCAAGCCGGTATCGGTCGGGTTGCTGGGAAACGCGGTCGATGTTCTCACGGAGCTTGTACGCCGCGGCGTGCGGCCCGACGTGGTAACCGATCAGACCTCATCGCACGATCCGGCCAACGGCTATCTCCCGAAGGGATGGACCGTCGCAGAGTGGGAAAGTCGGCGAGAGGCGGCACCGAACGAGGTCGCCATGGCGGCGCGGGTCTCTATTGCGGAGCATGTGCGCGCGATGCTGGCGTTCCACGCGATGGGTGTGCCCACGCTGGACTACGGCAACAACATACGCCAGGTCGCCAAGGATGCAGGTGTGGCCGACGCATTTGCCTTTCCGGGCTTCGTGCCGGCTTATATCCGTCCGCTGTTCTGTCGTGGCGTCGGCCCATTCCGCTGGGCCGCGCTTTCGGGTGATCCCGAGGACATCTACCGCACCGACGCCAAGGTGAAGGAACTGCTGCCCAATCATACGCACCTGCATCACTGGCTCGACATGGCGCGCTCGCGCATTCGGTTCCAGGGATTGCCGGCGCGCATCTGCTGGGTCGGGCTGGGCGATCGTCACCGGCTCGGTCTGGCGTTTAACGACATGGTGGCGCGCGGCGAACTGAATGCGCCGATCGTCATCGGCCGGGACCATCTCGATGCCGGCTCGGTCGCTTCGCCAAATCGCGAGACTGAGGCGATGATGGATGGCTCGGATGCTGTGTCCGACTGGCCGATGCTGAACGCCCTGCTGAACTGTGCGTCGGGCGCAACCTGGGTATCGCTGCACCATGGCGGAGGCGTCGGTATGGGTTATTCGCAGCACGCCGGCATGGTCATCGTCTGCGACGGGACCGAAGCGGCCGCACGACGCATCGAGCGCGTCCTGTGGAACGATCCCGCAACCGGCGTGATGCGGCACGCCGACGCGGGTTACGATGTGGCGCTCGACTGCGCCCGCGAACATGGGCTGGATCTACCGGCGATCCTCGGGTCGGTTTAACCCACCCGCCTCTATAGTGCATCCCCCACCGCGTCACGATACGCACGCAGCGCTGCCAGATGATCGGCCGGCTTCTGGCCAGCTATACGATGGTGGTGACGCCGGTTGAACGTGGTCGTCAACGCGATATGCGTGGCACCGGCGGACTTCCAGAAGGCCACCTCCTTGCGCCAGTCAGCCGGTGTGCCTGAGCCGCACGACGTCCATACCTCGATGCCGATCGCCTTCGGGTCGCGGCCCTCGGCCCGCGTGAGCCCACGCAGCTTCTCGAACACGTCGATGGCGCTTTGGTCCGGCGGATAGGCGTTCGGCATCCAGCCGTCGCCCCACTTCGCAATGCGCGTCAGCGTCGCGTCATGATGGCCGCCGAACCACACCGGCACGCGACCTGACGCCGGCCGCGGGTTGATCCCTGCATCGTCGATCGTGTGATAGCGCCCCTTGAACGTGACATGATCCTCGGCCCACAGCGCCTGCATCACCTGGACCTGCTCCTCCGAGCGCCGGCCTCGATTGCGAAAGTTCTCGTTGAGGCCGAGGAATTCCACCTCGTTCCAACCGACGCCGATGCCGAGACGGAAACGCCCACCGCACAACACGGCCAGCGACGCCGCCTGCTTCGCCACCAGCACGGTCTGCCGCTGTGGCAGGATGAGCACGCCAGTGGAGAAGCCAAGCTTGCTGGTGCAGCCTGCAAGGAAGCCGAACAGCACGAACGGATCGTGGAACAGATCCTTCGATGTGTTGCGACTGAGATCCCAGTCAGGCCGCGATGCCGCGTTCACCCCCAGCACATGGTCGGGCGCTTCCAGAAAGTCGTAGCCCATAGCTTCAACCGCCTGCGCATAGTCGCGCACCACGGCGGGATCGCCGCCGATGTCGCCAAGCGGAATGAGTGCGCCGAGTTCCATCTGCCTGCTCCTTATTTGTCCGCGTCCAGCACGGCCTTCAGCTTGTCCGGCGGCACCGCGATCTTGTCGATCCCTGCCCGCTCCTGCTGCAGCAGCATGCCCACGCGGCTGTCACGGTTGCCCCAGCCGCGACCCAGCGCCTCGGTCAACTCGAGCTGTGCCAGGTTGGTCAGGCGCATCGGGACGCCGACATCGCGCGCCAACTGACAGGCGAGCGATACATCCTTGTGCAGCAGGCGCAACGCAAAGTCCGCCGGCTCGTAACTGCCGGTAAGGAAATGATCGGACATCCGGTCGAACAGCCGGGCACGGCCACCGGCGCCCTGGCGGATCGCCTCCCACAGCGGCAGCGGATCGACACCGGCCTTCACACCCATGGTGAACACCTCGGCCATCGCGATGTTCGCCGCGGCACCGGCGGCGTTGTGCACCAGCTTGGCGATCGATCCGGCACCGATCGGACCGATATAGCGCGCGGCATCGCCCATCGCGTCGAGCACGGGCTTGTATTTGTCGAACACCGCCTTGTCGCCGCCGACCCAGATTGCCAGACGCCCGCTGTTGGCACCGCGCGGACCACCGCTGACCGGCGCATCGAGGAACTCCACGCCGTGCTCCGCCAACTGCGCATGCAGAGCGCGCACGACGCTGACCGCGTTGGTGGACAGATCGAACCATGCGGCACCCTTGCGGAAGCCGGACAGCAACCCGTCCTCGCCGGTGCCGACCTTCTCCACATCGGCCGGCGTCGGCAAAGAGGTGAAGACGATATCCACCGCCTCCGCCACTGCACGCGGGCTTTCGGCCCAGGTCGCGCCGTTCGTCAGATGACGCGAAGCTGGCTGGCGCGACAGATCATGCACGATGAGCTGATGGCCCGCCTTCTGCAGGTTGCTTGCCATGCCGGCACCCATCATGCCGAGCCCGATAAATCCGATCTGCATCGCTATTCCTCCCGCGAATTGTCGGGCCCAGTCTGATCCGTGCTGGCTGTCTGCTCAAGCCGCGGCTGCCCTGTGCTTCACGCCAGGCGATGTTCCTCGACCACGAAATGCGCGGCATCGGTGTCAGCGTCTGCCACCGCGCACTCCAGATCGACCAGGCTTTCAAATGCCAGCTCCGCGAGCCCCGCTGTGCTGACAGGCAGGTGCGGGATGGTGCTGTTCGGTGCGGCTCCCTGATCGAGCACTCTGTACAGGACCATGCTGGTCAGCCGAGGCAGGGCGCGTGCCCAGGTCGCATAGCGCTGCAGCGCAGCGTCATCCGCAAACTCGCCCGGCAGCAACGCAATCAGCTTGATACGCGACACCTCTCGCGATTCAGGCACGGCTACGTGTGGCTCACAGATGACGCGGGAAACAGCGCCGATGAACGCACGCGAATCAACATTGCATGCCGCCATTTCCGGTGAGGCATGTGCACGCTGCCTGTCGATGTCGCTGTCAAACCGCAGGATCGGGAAGCCATCGATACGCATGTCCCGCGCGCGGATATTCATCGCAGGCGACGCGATGACATGATGCTGCACGTAATGGCGCAGACTGGGGAACCGGCAGACGAGGGGACCATGCACGTCAAGCCAGTGCCGACGAAACTCGGCCAGTCCTACGTCCTGTCGCGTTCGCATCAGACTTATGGCGACCATCATTGTGAACCTAGAACGATAAGGAAAGGTTGCACCCACAAAAGAAACGTGAAATCGTCGAGAAGTGTGAAATCCTTCACATGTCTCCCTCGACGAATGTGGTTGGGTGAGGTTGTCTCGATCGGGGGAAAGCCGCATTGGGCAACATTGCGTTGCTGTTCCTGTGCCTGACGGCCGGGATGGTTTTGCGTGCCTCCGGGCGCGTCCCAGACAATGCGCATCAGGCGATCAACGGGTTTATCATCAACATCTCGCTGCCGGCGCTCACTCTGCAACAGATCCATGGCATTCAGATCCACAGTGACTTGATTTACCCAATACTGATGCCGTGGCTGATGTTTGCTGGCGTCGGCACATCCATTTGGCTTGTCAGTCGACGGTTACAACTGTCAGCAGCAACAACAGGAGCATTGATCCTCACGGCCGGTCTCGCCAACACGTCGTTCGTCGGCGTGCCAATGATCGAGTCATTTTATGGGCCTCACTATATGGCAATCGGCCTGCTGATCGATCAGCTCGGCACCTATCTGGTGCTCAGCACGCTGGGCATCGCAGTCGCCTGCCTCTGCTCTCGCGGCAGCGCATCGATCAGCGAGGTTACACGGCGGATCGCTACGTTCCCACCACTCATTGCGCTGGTGCTCGCGCTGGTCCTCACTCCGGTTGCCTATCCTCCCATCGTCAACGAAATCCTCGCGCGCCTTGGCGGAACACTCGCGCCACTGGCACTGGTATCCGTCGGTCTGCAACTCAGGCTCGGCGTCTTGCGCGGCAGAGGCACGATGGTGGCTTGCGGCCTCGGCGTAAAGCTTCTGGTCGCGCCGTTGCTGTTGGCGGTGCTCTACCTGAAGTTGTTCGCGATGACCGGGACGATTACACAGGTCACGTTGTTCGAGGCCGCGATGGGCCCGCAGATCGGCGGCGCCATCGTGGCAACCCAGTATGGCCTCGATCCACCCCTCGTCACCCTGATGGTCGGCATCGGCAGCGTCCTCGCGTTCCTGACGCTGCCGATGTGGTGGTACGCATTGCAGGCGTTGTGACTCAGCGTAGCGAGTTGACGATCTGACGGAACGCCTCCTCAGGGAACGCCTTCAGCGATGTGGTGCGCACGTTTCCCAGCTTGCCCAGCATCAACGTGAACCGCGCCGCCACTGCATCGTCGGGCGCGTCATAGATCATGATCAGGTCATAGTCGCCCATCGTCATGTAGACTGAGCGAAACTGCCCGCCCATTTCCTCCAGTGTCTTCTTTGCAGTATCAACGCGCTTCGGGCTCTCGCCGATCGACCGCATGCCTTGTTCGGTCCAGTTGGCGAGCATGACATAGGTCGGCATGGTCCGTCCCTCCTACTCAGTCCTTGGAACCCGGCCTAAGCTGACGACTGATCAGGGAGGGAAGCAAGTCATGATCGTCCCGGAGGGCGCGCGGAACATTGAATTTGTCGGCCACACCGACCAGGGAGGCCGCGGCGACGGCGTCCAGGTGATGGTGGCACGCGGCCACGCATACGTCGGTACACGGGTGAGGCGCGGCGTCATGGTCACCGACGTGCGCGACCCGCGCAATCCGAAGCCAGTGAACTTCGTGGCGATGCATCCGAATTCCGTGAGCATGCACCTCCAGGCAGCGGAGGACATGCTGCTGTGCATCCAGGAGGCCGATCAGCGGGCACTGCTGTCGCAGCAGGAGTACTATGGCGGGTCCGGGAAGGTGGACAGCAGCCGCTTCGGCAAGCGCGGCGAGGACTACGCTGCCGGCATGAACGTCTACGACATTTCCGATCCGGCCAATCCACGAAAAATCGGCTCGATGGAGGTGCCGGGTCTCGGCCTGCACCGCATCTGGTGGGTCGGCGGACGCTATGCCTATGCCTCGGCGCTGCTCGACGGGTTCACCGACCACATCCTGATGGTCATCGACATGGCCGACCCAACGCGCCCGCACGAAGTGGGTCGCTGGTGGATCCCCGGTATGAACGCCGCCGCCGGCGAGACGCCGACCTGGAAGAACCGCCACGCCCTGCATCACGCGGTGGTCGTGGACGATTTCGCCTACGGCTCATGGCGCGACGGTGGGCTGACCATACTGGACGTGAAGGACAAGTCGGCGCCGAAACTGATCTCCCACCGTAACTGGTGCCCCCCGTACGGCGGCGGCACGCACAACGCCCTGCCGCTGCACGACCGGGGACTGCTGGTGGTGGCGGACGAGGCGGTGCTGAACCTCGATCAGGAGGGTCAGCACAAGCGCACCTGGGTGTTCGACATCCGCGAGAAGAGCAACCCCGTGTCCATCGCCACGCTGCCGACGCCATCGGATCAGGACTACGTCAAGATGGGCGGCCAGTTCGGTCCCCACAATCTGCACGAGAACCGCCCCGGATCGTTCCAGAGCAGCACCACGATCTTCGCCACCTGGCAAAGCGCAGGCGTGCGTGTGTTCGATATTTCGGACGCATACCGGCCACAGGAGGCCGGCTATTTCGTGCCGCCGCAGCCGACACAATGGGCAGAACCGATGCGCGGCCGCGCCAAGATACGGCATACCGCCGACGTGTTCGTCTCCCAGGACGGACTGGTCTACGTCACGGACTACGACGCCGGTCTATACATTCTTCAATGGAAAGGAAATTGATCCTGGACTAAGCACGGTTGGGAAACCTTCCCCTCCCGTCAGGGAGGGTGAGGTCCCACGACCATTGCGGAGACACGCATGTTCGCAACCGTTGCTGTCGTCTGGGTCCTGGTTCTTATCCTGGTCGTGGTCACCCTGTTCGCCGGCGTGAAGACCGTATCCCAGGGACAGGTCTGGACGGTGGAGCGCTTCGGCGCCTACACGCGCATGCTGCAGCCGGGCCTCAACTTCGTCCTGCCGTATGTCGATCGGGTCGGGCGCAAACTCAACGTGCAGGAGCAGGTCGTTGAGATCCCGGAGCAGAGCGTCATCACCCGCGACAACGCCACCGTCGCGGTGGACGGCATCATCTACTATCGGGTGATGGAGCCGGAAAAGGCGGCCTATCAGGTCACCAACCTCACGCTCGCACTGACCACGCTGGCGATGACCAACATCCGCGCGGTGATCGGCGAGATGGAGCTGGACGCGACTCTGTCCTCGCGGGAGCGCATCAACACCGCGCTGCTGATCATCCTGGACGGCGCGACGATGCCGTGGGGCGTAAAGGTGAGCCGCGTAGAAATCCGCAAGATCGAGCCGCCAGAGAACCTGATCCGCGCGATGAACCTGCAGATGACGGCGGAGCGCGAACGGCGTGCGGCAGTGGCCCGCGCCGAGGGCGAGCGGCAGGCGGCCATCCTGCGCGCTGAGGGCGAGAAGCAGGCGCTGATCCTATCCGCTGAGGGCCGCCAGCAGGCGGCGCTCCGCGATGCGGAGGCGCGGGTGGCGCTGGCCGGCGCGGAAGCCCAGGCGACGCAGATGGTGTCGGACGCTGCGGCTCAGCATGGCCAGGCGGGGCTGCGATACTTCATCGCGACAAGCTACGTGCGGGCATTCCAGGCGCTGGCATCGGCACCGAACACGCGTCTCGTCGTGGTCCCGATGGAGTCCTCCGCACTTGCCGGCGGCATCACCCAGGCGATGCAGTTCCTGCGCGGCGATGACGGGTCGCCGGGCGGCACATCGCCCCGGGTGCCGCCGCCCTTCGAACCGCCGCCCCCGCCCCCGATCATGCCAACGCCGATGGCGCCGCTCGCCCCGACGCCCGTTGTTTCGCCCTGGGGGACCGGGTCGCCGGGATGAGGGACTGGATCATCTGGCTGGTGGCTGGCTTGGCCCTGCTCGGGATCGAAATCCACGCGCCCGGCGCCTTCATGATGTGGCTCGGCCTCGCCGCCTGTGGCACCGGTCTGGTCGCTCTGGCAACCGGCATCGGCTTCGAGCTTCAGGTTGTGACATGCGCCGTGTTGGCGGCAATTTCACTCGCCGTCGGGCTGCGCCTGCGACATCGTCCCGTCAGGCTCAATACCCAGCAATCGGGGCTCGCCGGCCGCACGGCCACCGCGCTGACCTTCCAGGGCCGCGAGGGCCGCGTCCGTGTCGGCGACAGCGACTGGGCGGCGCGGGTGCCACCCGATGTCGCCGAACCAGCCTCTGGATCGCGCCTGCGCGTGGAGGGCGTTGATGGTACAGTGCTGATCGTGCGACCGGAGGGATGAAGCAATGAACTTGGATGACGCGAAGCAACTCGTGCAGTCGGTGGAGGACGCGTTCGGCGCGGCCAAGCACCACCGAAGGGTGGAACACCGCAAGGGCCCGGCGAGTCGGGAACTCGCGCCGGTCAAGAAGTCGATCTACAGCCTGATCGATCTGCGAGACATTCTGCTTGGCTGCAACCGGCGCTCTATCGCCCACCTGTCCGCGTTGGACGACTTCTCCGCCGGGATCCGCGCGCTGGGCCGCCTGACCAGGCCGCGTGAAGTGGACGGCAAGACGGTGCAGGGGATCAACTTCTTCGCTCCGGCGGACAAAACCCTGCTACACGCCCTGCAGAACCCGAGGGTCAACATCGCCGGCATTCGCCGCAGCCAGTTGTTGCCGCACCTCGGCGTGTTCTGCGCCGGGTCGGCTGGCCGACTGTCGCGACGCTCGAGGCGCTGCGCCAGCAATGGCTGGACGCGCCGGATTTGGCGACACAGTTGGCCCTCAGCGAGCAAATCCAGCGTCGGGCCTTCGAGACCGTGCCGGAATTGCCACTCGGCCAGGGCGATGCCGACCGCGTTCAGCAAGACCGTGACGGATATTGTGAGATCCCCTTACCCAATCTTCTGGGGGGTGAAGAAGATCTAGTGCCGAAACCCGGCTTCGCGGAGATGCCGGCGGCGGTCCCTATCGTGAAGGCGATTTGAACGATGGAACGGCCGTAAATTGCACACGCGCAAGGAGATCGCCATGCACCGCAGGGATATTCTCAAAAGCGCAGCTTCGGTCGCCGCAATCGGCAGCGCCGGATTGGGCCGACCGGCAATCGCGCAGGGTGCGGCGAAGACACTGCGCTTTGTGCCGCAGGCCAACCTGTCCAGCCTGGACCCGATTTGGACCACCGCCGCGACCGCGACCAATTACGGCTACATGGTGTTCGATACGCTCTATGGCATCGATGATCGTTTAGAGGCGCAGCGGCAAATGTGCGCCGGTCACGAGGTCTCGCCCGATCGACTGACGTGGACCTTCACTCTGCGCGAGGGATTGCTGTTCCACGACAACGAGAAAGTGCGTGCCGTCGACTGCACAACTTCGCTCGCCCGCTGGGCTGTTAAGGATCCGTTCGGGCAGCAGATCGCGTTGCAGACCGAGGAGATGAAGCCGCTTGACGATAAGCGCTTCCAGATTCGTCTGAAGAAACCGTTTAGCCATATGCTCTACGCGCTCAGCGCCCGCGCGTGCTTCATGATGCCCGAGCGCATGGCGAAAACGCCGGCCTCGGAGCAGATCAAGGAGCATGTCGGGTCGGGGCCGTTCCGCTTCCTGGCCAGTGAATGGGTATCCGGCGCCCGAGCAGCTTGGGCTAAGTTCGACAAATACGTCCCCCGCCAGGAACCGCCCCAGTATTTCTCCGGCGGCAAGATCGTGAATATCGATCGTGTTGAGTGGATCGTCCAACCCGAAGCGGCCACTGCCGCCGCGGCATTGCAAACCGGCGAGGTTGACTGGGTGGAATGGCCGCTGATCGACCTGTTGCCGATGCTGAAAGGCGCGGACGGCGTCGAGGTGAAAACGTCGATCGATTTGGCTACCTCGGCGTGCTGGCGTTCAACCACCTCTATCCGCCGTTCGACAACCCGAAGCTCCTGCGCGCCCTGCTGCCCGCGGTGGATCAGAAGACCTATGTCAGGCGGTTGTTGGCGAGCAGACGGACCTCGGCCGCTATCCGGTGGGTTTCTTCACCGACGGCACGCCGATGGCGAACAAGACTGGGTTGAGGTGCTATCCGGCCCGCGCGACATTGCCCTGCGAAGAAGCTGGTTGCGGAATCCGGCTACAATGGTGAGCTGATCCTGCTGATGTCGCCAACGGATGCGCCGACGATAGAGCGATTGGCACAAGTGGCGCACAGCCTGTTCCTAGAGCTCGGGCTTAATGTCGAACTCACAGCTATGGACCTCAGCTCTATGATATTACGCCGCGCGAATTCATCACCACCTGGCAAGGGCGGATGGAATAGCTTCTGCACTGTATTGAGCGGGCTGACCGTGTCGAATCCCGGTAGTTCTTATCCGCTGCGTGCCAACGGCAAGGGTGGCTGGTTCGGGTGGCCGACCGACGAACGGCTGGAGGAGCTGCGCCAGCAATGGTTCGATGCGTCGGATCTCGCGGCGCAGCAGGCAGTCTGCGAGCAGATCCAGCGCAGGGCATTCGAGATCGTGCCGTTCATGCCACTCGGCCAGGTGTTCTTGCCCGCCGCGTTCCGCAAGAATGTGATCGACATCGTGAAATGCTCCGTCCCCTTGTTCTGGGAAGTGAAGAAGATCTGAGTGCCGAACTGGGCTCCGCGGAGGTGCCGACGGCATCCCCCACATCATGAAGACGAGCCTGTAAGGATGGAACGGCGCTCGACGCCTCAGGCGACAATTTTCCTACGATTTGCGACTTTCATAGATATCACCAAGCACTTTGCGTGCTGCGGAGTTCTGCAACAGGGTGAGCGTGGACTGATGGCCGCCTACCGTCGTGCTCACAAGATATGGGAGCCTTCATTGTCATAGTGAGGATCGGCAAGTGTCCATCAAGGAGTAGTGGACACTTAGCCAGGTTGCACAGGATAGGACGTTCCGTTGAGTGCATTGCCGGAGACGCGCGACAGGGTGAAGGTCTCGCGCCGTTCGTGGCCGCTTGAGGAGAAGCGGCGGATTGTCGAGGAAGCGTTTGGTCCCGGCATGTCGGTTGCCGATGTTGCGCGCCGTCACGGGTTGAATTCGAATCAGGTGTTCAATTGGCGGAAAGTGATTGGAACGCGGCCTACGGCTGAGACTTCAGAGGCATCTTCGTCTGCACAACAGACACAGCCCGATGCACCGCCCGCTGGTGCGGCGGATGGGTTTCTTTCGATCGGCGCGATTGTGGAGCCCAAGGACGAAGGTACAGTTCGGCGGCTCAATTCGTCCGCTCTGCTGGTGGGGCAGGCGCCGCAGGATCGCGGTGCGGATGCGCGCCCGGCGATGGACGAACGCCCGGGGATGGTCGAGATCGACCTGCCATGTGGGACGCGTCTTCGGGTGGATGCGTTCGCAATGAGCGGACGCTGCGGCGTGTCCTGTGCGTGTTGCGGAGCCTGTCGTGATTCCGATGGTGCCGGGTACGAAGGTGTATCTGGCCTGTCATCCTGTCAGCATGCGCCTGGGATTTGATGGTTTGGCGGCACGTGTCGCGCAGGTGCTTGATGGCGATCCGTTCTCGGGCCATTTGTTTCTCTTTCGTGGCAAGCGGGCCGACTATCTGAAGGTGCTGTATTATGACGGCACTGGATTATGCCTGTTCGCCAAGCGCCTCGAGAGCGGCAAGTTTGTCTGGCCGCCGATCGTGGACGGCAAGATGGTTCTGACGCCGGCGCAGCTCACACTGCTCATCGAGGCGATGGATTGGCGGCGGACAGTTGCCGCGGACGTGCCACGAAGACCCATGGCGGTTGGCTGAGAAAAATGCCGGCCTGAGCAATATTCTGTGCGTCAGGCCTTGTACGCCAGCCCGCGATTTTGTATCTCGCGTCCATGTCGTTAGCGACCCTGCCGCTGCCGGACGACCCCACCGAGCTGCGCGACCTCGCGGTTGATTTGCAGGCAGAGCTGGCCCGCAAGGATATCGAGATCGCCGCCAATGCGGCCGAGATCCATGCCAAGACGCTACATATCGAGAAGCTGAAGATGCAGCTGGCGGTGTTACGCCGCGCGCGCTTCGGCCGCTCCTCCGAGAAGCTCGACCACGCGATCGAGAGCTTGAGTTGCTGATCGGCGAACTCGAAGCGGACGCCGGTGCCGTCGAGGCGCGCGACACTGCCGGCGATGCTGACGCCGGGCAACCCGTCAAGCGGCGGGAACGCAAACAGCCGGTTCGCAAGCCGCTGCCGCCACACCTGCCGCGCGAGACCATCACCCATGAAGCAGCCTGCACCTGCCCGGGCTGCGGCGGCACGGTGTTCAGCCGCATCGGCCAGGACGAGCGCGAGGTGCTGGAATACGTGCCCTCCAGCTTCAAGGTGATCCGCCACATCCGCCCGAAGCTGAGCTGTCGCGCTTGCGAGACGATCGTGCAGCCGCCGATGCCCAGTCTGCCGATCGAACGCGGCCGGCCCGGCCCCGGCCTGCTCGCGCAGGTTCTGGTGGCGAAGTTCTGCGACCATACACCGCTGCACCGCCAGGCCGGCATCTATGCCCGCGAAGGCGTCGAACTCGACCGCTCGACCTTGGCCGACTGGGTGGGGCGGTCAGTATTCTGCTGGCCCAATTGGCCGAAGCCATTGGCCGCCACGTCCGCGCCGGGCAGGTGCTGCATGCCGACGACACCACCCTCCCGGTGCTGGCGCCCGGCACGGGAAAACCAGGACCGGCCGGCTGTGGGTGGTCGTGCGTGATGAACGCCCGTTCGGATCGGATATTCCACCGGCCGCGTATTATCGCTACTCGCCGGACCGCAAGGGTATCCACGCCCAGGCGCTGCTCGGCCGCTGCCGCGGCTTCCTTCATGCCGATGGCTACGCCGGCTTCGACAGTCTCTATCGGCCCACGACGCCGGACGGCGAGCCGCCGCTGATCGAGGTGGCGTGCTGGAGTCACGTACGCCGGAAATTCTACGACATCCACCACGCCTCGGCCTCGCCGATCGCGCGCGAAGCAATGGAGCGCATCGCCGCCCTGTTTGTCATCGAGACCAGCGTTCGCGGACAGGCGCCTGATCGACGCCTGGCCGCGCGCGTCCAATACGCCCGGCCGCGATTGGACGAGTTGAAGCAATTCCTCCAGGGCTCCCTGAAACGGATCAGCGGCAAGAGCGCGCTCGCCGGAGCTATCCGCTACGCCCTCACACGATGGAACGCGCTGCTGCGCTACCTCGCGGACGGTCGACTGGAAATGAGCAACAACGCCGCCGAGCGCGGCATGCGAGCGCCAGTTCTCGGCCGCAAAAATTACCTCTTCTGTGGCTCCGATGCCGGCGGACAACGCGCCGCTTGTGTCTACACCATCGTCGAAACGGCGAAGATGAGCAGCATCAATCCGCACGCCTATCTGTCCGACGTTCTCGGACGCATCGCGGATCATCCCATCCACAAGATCGACGACTTGCTCCCCTGGCTTTGGACACAATAGTCCAGCTCAGACCGCCACGAACCATCAATGCGCGGTCGTCGGAAGACGTTACTATGCCGGCGCCTACGCCTGCGGCAAAAGCGTCAATCGAACCCAGATCGTTGATGGCAGGGCGCGTAAGACCTACGGGCACTATCGTTCCCTTCGCGACTGCGAGGTCCTGTTGAAGGATCATCACGAGGGCTACATCGACTGGGCAGGGTTTGAACGCAATCAGAAGCACCTCGCCGCCAACGCGTGTGGCCGCAAGGATGGCGCGAAGTCCGGCCGCGGCGGCCGCGCCCTCCTCGCCGGTCTTCTGGTTTGCCGCCGCTGCGGCCGTCGGCTGAGCGTCCTCTACGCCGGACGTTACAGCACGCCCGTCTATCGCTGCGACCGAGGCAACACGATGCACGGCGTCGTGTCGCGGCGCACTACGGCATGACGCCGACACGCAACAATCCCGGCGTGGCACATGAGACATGCCCTTGGGCCCTCGTCCCGAGGGACGGCTCGATCGAGGGGCCGCACGCACATCTCAAGGTGGCCCTGCAGCAGGCGCTGCTGCTGCGTGGCAGCGGCGACTTTGCTGACCTCGATGCGTTTCGTCGCTTCGTCGATGAGGTGGTCGGACGCGCCAACGCTGGCCGGCGCAAGGCGCTCGAGATCGAGCGGGTGCGGCTCAATGCCCTGCCAATGCGGCGCACTGACGATTTCGAGGAAGAACTCGTCACGGTGACACGCAGCGGTGGGTTCTTTCTCCGGCGCATCTTTTACACCGTTCCCTCTCGCCTGATCGGCCATCGCCTTCGGGTCAGATTGTATGACGATCGGCTGGAATGCTTCCTCGGTGGCACACAGGTGTTGGTCCTGCGACGCGGACGCGCCGGCAAGGACAGTGGCCGTCGCGGCCATGTGGTGGACTATCACCACGTCATCCACGCATTGCGCCGCAAGCCGATGGCGCTGCTCAACCTGGTCTATCGCGACCAGTTGTTCCCGCGCGAGGCGTATCGCCACAGCTGGGAGGCGCTGCTCGCCGCGCTGCCGCCGCGCATAGCCTGTCGAACCATGGTCGGCTTGCTCGCCCTGGCGCACGATCGCACCTGCGAAGGCGAACTGGCGATCGAGCTGGAGGCAATCCTCGGCACCGGCGAGCTGCCCGACCTGGCCCTGTTGCGGCAGCAATTCGCGCCGCCTGGCACGGTGGTGCCGACCGTCACCGTCACATTGCCGGCGGCCATCACCTACGACGCCCTGCTTGGTTCCCCGCAGGAGTGGCTGCGGCCATGAGCGCGATCGAGGTCGACACCACCCGTCTGCCATTGCTGCTGCACGAACTGCGGCTGCCCGCCATTGCTCGGCTCTGGTCGGAGTTTGCCGACCGTACTGACAAGGAGGGATGGCCGGCCGCGCGCTTCCTCGCCGCGCTCGCCGAACTGGAAATTGCCGAGCGCGGCCGCCGACGCATCGTGCGACATCTCGCCGAAGCCCGTCTGTCGCCCGGTAAAACGCTCGACAATTTCGACTTCTCCGTGGTTCCGATGCTCAGCAAGGCGCGTGTCATTGCACTTGCCGCCGGTGATGCCTGGCTCGACAAGGCATCCAACTTGCTGTGTTTTGGGCCGCCCGGTGCCGGTAAGAGCCACCTTGCGTCAGCAATCGGTGGAGCTCTTGTCGAGAACGGCTATCGTGTTCTGTTCACCCGCACCACCGACATTGTCCAGAAGCTGCAGGCTGCACGGCAGGCCCTGCAGCTCGAGGCGGCGATCAACCGGCTCGACAGATATGACCTGCTGATCCTCGATGATCTCTGCTACGTTCACAAGGATCATGCTGAGACCTCCGTCCGCCCGCTCGCTGCGATCACGCTGGATCAAGCGCGACAGCAAAAGCCTCCGTGCCGATGGCCGTCAAAGTGTCACCAACCTTCACCCGCCTCAGCGCGGCCTGCCGTCGGGGATCGGTCACGGTGAAGGTCTGCACCAATCCGCCCGAAGGATCAACGAGCGAGATCGTGTGAGCATCCAGATCGACACCAACCACAGTGCCCGTCACGACAATCCTCGTGCCGACCGCGCCGGCTGGCAATTGACCCTTCGGTGCACGAACCGCCGCAGCGGTCGCCTGATTGTCCGGAATTTTGGTTCCCGGCGCAGACAGCACCAACGCTATTGACGCATAATAGGTGGCGACCACGGTGTCGCCGACCTTCACCTTGTCCAGATTACGCACCGCGTCGCTAGCATGCACGACGAGCACGTTGCCCTGCGGCCCGACTAGCGTGACCTCGCGTTTCGCGAGATCGATCGCTTTCACCTGGGCACGTGCCGTGATGGTATGCAACTCGCCAATGCCGCCCATGCCAGCCGCCTGTCCCCAGGCCGTTTGGGGACCGGTCAGACCCACAAAGCTGATCGCAAGGCAACCTGTCAGCGCGAGGCAGGCGTTTCGCAGTGAAGCATGTCGTCTCATGGATGGCTTTCCTTGTTGCAAGTGCCGTCTAGGGCTGGGCATCTCTGCTGGCCTCCGGCTCAGCCAGCACGTAAATCAGAACTCAGCCAATTCGGGAATTGCCCACCGACCCATCGCAGTCATCCCGCTCCAAGGCGCGAAGCTCAATTTTCTCGGGGGAGGCGGGATTGGTGGTGTGCCCTCGGTTGCGTCAGTTTCGGTCCCGAAGCCCTCGCCTCATCCATCTCGACGAGCCTCAGCCGTGCCGAGTGCGCTCCATGACTATAGGTCCAGACGACCAGTGCTCCAAGAGAACCAGACGTGTCGGTTGCGTAGCAAGTCCTGCCCTACCAAGATACCTGGCGCGCGAAGGCCGCCGCCAAGCGCGGGTGGTTCACCGGGATAGAACGCGCTGCCGGCAGGCTACCCAGCGCTTTTAAGGACCGCTTGGGGATGAACGACCGCGGCGAGGAAAGGATCGCCCGAGCGACTGATCCTCCATCTCCGCCAGCGCCTGCTCGTTGACTTTCACTTCCAGGCGATGTCCTTCGAGGCTGAACGAACCGCCCCGGAGCAAGTCGATAATGCCGGCCTTCTTGCCAGCGTATTCATCCAGCAGTGTGCTTGGAACGGTCGCGAGCAGCCTATGCCGCTCAATCTTCTCGTCCGTCTCCGCGACCGCGATCCGTTCGCCGAACGGGCCGAAGACCGTGCGGGCCAGGATGAGATAGCGCGTCAACTCCACCAGCCTGATCCGAACACCTTGCTCGTCGTCCAGCGTTCCTTCCGGCGGAACCGCGATCAGAACCGTCGTCTTGTTGCCGCTCAGGTCCACGCCGCGCAGCGCCATGTTTCGCTTCTGATAGTTCTCTGTAAGGATAGTGGCCAATATCTCGCGCCGTCGGTTGTCGCTGAGCTCCGGGTTATGCCAGACTGTCTCAATGCTGGCCTGCAGCTGTGCCGTGATCTCGGACTGTTGCTCAGGGGTGAACGCGGCGTCGATCACCTGCAGCAGAGTCGAAAAATCCACATCGTCGGGATTGACGCAATCCAGCCCGAAGATCTCAGTTGCTGCGTCGATGCAGTTGATCAATTCTGCCATCAGGATGCCGTTCCACCCCAGCTCGTCCACCGACCATCGCACGTTAGAGACAACGGGCTGGGGGCCTCGCTTGATGTCGCGAAACAGCACACTCCGGCCTTCGACCGTCACCCCATGCGAGCCGGCGTGGGAGATGGCATTGCGCACCTTGGAATTGTAGCCGTGGAAAAGATCGGTTGTGTCGCCCCGCCGTCGCATGGCCGATTGGCAACGAACTCGACCTTGTTGAACTCGCCGTGCCCATAGTTTGCTGCTTCAAGGCTCACAGGGTACCAGCTATGAACTGGTGGCACGCCACAAATAGTGTGAGGTAGGGGTCGAGGACATCGCTCACCACGATCCGGTAGAGCGCGATGAAATGCTCGGTCTCTTCTTTGCTGCCCTCCGCGGTCGTTCCGATCCGCGCCATTTCGCGGCCGACACGCTGCTGGCTGGGCAGCAAGTCGTTCCGGAACCTAATCCAGGGTAGGAACACCTTGCTGACGAATTCTGCCGAGTCCTTCCCGCGCGCCTCGTGCAGCATCAGCAGGATCGACTGCAGCCGACTCGCCCATTCGACGGGAAAGAAGACGCGCTCCAGCCGATTGCTCAACTCCTGCTTCATCGCCTCGTCCAGCTGGTCGAGGTCCTTTCTGACCATGAGTAGCTGCTCGGGCTTCAGCAGCGCCCGCGCCTGATCGAAGTCCTCCGGTGTGGGTGGGGTCAGCATGCAGAGGCGCTCACTCGGTGATCACGAACATACTACAGATGGGATGCCACAGAGGGATGCCACAAGTGGGATGCCCACACGAACAACGCGGCGGTCCGTTGTCCGGAGCCACCGCAGACGCCGATTTTGATTGGAGAACCCGCCTCACCGCGCAACCCATGAGGCACTCTGTGTCGCAGCAGCAGATCCCGCGCCGCTACTGGCGTCGGCCCATCGCCCGGTCCCACGTCGATCGGCTGTCGTTGGCAGCGGCGGAACGCGAACCCCGCACGCCACCTTTGGCGAACGCCGCATCCCAGGCAGAGGCAATGGCAACAGCACCCTGACCCGGTTGCGGAGCAGCGCCCGCGCCGACGGGTGGCTGTGGCACTCCAGCCATCCGAGCGTCGAGGCCACCGGCACCCTTCGGCATTGCCCCCAGCATGGCCAGCACCTGCTGCCGCGGCATCGCCGTCTGCAGCGCGAGATACATAGCCACTCCGGGGTTCTTCGCGGCGTGCGGTGATGTCAGGACGGCGCGGCAGCGCGCGCGCTCGCGGCGACGGGCTGAGGCCTTCCTGCCCTTGCCGGCCAACTCCTCCTCGTCGTCATCTTTTTCGACGTCGTCGTCTTCGCCCTCCTCGCCGTCCTCGGTTTCCGCCACGGGCGCTGCCGCAACAGCGGGCTCACCGGCGACAGCAGTGGGCGGATCGGCAGCGGTAACAGCGCCAGCCTCTGCACCAACCTAAGTCCCGATTTCGTCCTCCGCAATCACCACGGCCGGTGGACCGGCGGCGGGCTTGCCCGCGGCGGTGAAGCGGCCAAGCCCGACCAGATGGGCAACCGAACTCGCCCCGGAAAGCAGTTGTGAGCGCATCAACATGCGAAAATCCTTTCATTCGAGGTCGGCAAACAAGGCTCGGAGCGCTTCGTCCGGTGCCTCGACTGTGTCGGCGAGACCGAGCGCCACCCCCTCAGGTCCAAGGAAGGTCGCCGCCTCGGTCTTGTTGACGGCAGCGACCGAAAGCCCGCGATTGCGCGCGACAGTTTCAACGAACAACGTGCCGGCCGCATCGACGTCCGCCTGGATGGCAGCGCGAGCAGAGCGGGACAGTGGCTCGTATTGGTTGCCTTCGAATTTCCGCTCGCCGAACCAAATCATCGTCACCGTGGCACCCGCCTCGGTGAGTGCACGACTCCAGTCGACGTGCATGCACACTACGCCGATTGATCCGACGCCGCCGGTGCGCGGCACTGAGATGCGATCAGCGGCCGACGCAATCGCGTAGGCGGCTGAGAACGCGACCTCGGTTAGGATCGCGCGGATGGGCTTGGTGCCGCGCGCGGCGACGATCGTGTCGACCAGGTCGAACAGGCCGGAGCACTCGCCACCGGGGCTGTCGATGTCCAGCACGATCGCGCGCACCGCATCGTCCGCCAGAGCGGTGAGAAAGTTCACGCGGATACCGTCGTAGCCGGTAATGCAGAATACGGGCAGAGCGTGCCCAGCTTGGCGACCAGCGTGCCCTCGACCGGGATGATCGCCACACCGCCAAGCACCTCATAGCCGCGCGCCGGCTCCGGTTCGCCTTCGGCGATCATCGGCATGAGCGCGGCCGGACGGCCCGCCTCGCCGAACAGCTGCGAGACCCCAGCCGTTCGGCCAAGGCCGCGATGATCACCTCCGCCTTGCCCGGGTGGATCGCCAGCGGCACGTTGAACACGCGCTGCGCCAGATGCGGGAAGCGCACCGTCACACCGGCTGCGGGCGGGTTTCAGTGTGCGATGCAGGCTCCTCGGCCACGCCCCACTGCGGCAGCTTCAGGCCCTTCCGCTTGAACATCGCCACCTCGACGGCGCGCTGCTCGATCATTTCGCGCCAGTCAGCGCCGTTCATCTCGGCGCATGCCTGCTCCAGCGTGGAGAACCCGGCATCGAGGCCGAGCACCTCGCCCTGCCGCTCCTTCACCGGATCAATCCAGCCGCGGCCCGGCCCAATCCAACGGCAGCGCATGTAGGCGGCCCGACCGCCGGCGAAGGACGGTGCGCCAGCCGGCAGCGGCACGCGGCCCTTGTCGAATTCCTCCTCCAGCCAGGCGCCATAGACCGGCGTGGCAAAGCCGATGGAAAAATCCGCCCGCCGGCGTGCGAGCGTCTTCCATGCATCGAGCAATTCGGCCCGTGCGGACGAGTAGTTGGTGCGCGACCAGTCCTGCGAGACCTGTGCAGCAGACAAGCCAAGCGATGCGGCGACATTCCGCAGCATGGCATGCTCGAAATCGCTGAAGTTGCCGCCCGGACGCGACGCAGACACCGTCTTGATGTCCTCGCCCGGCGCCATGGTCGGCAGTCGGACGCCGCCCAAGGTGAGGCCCTTGCCCCGTGAAAGTCGGCCCGCAGCGCCTGATACGCCGAGATTTCGGGGTCGTCGGGATCTTGCAGGGCATTCGAGACCTGGCCCTGGTCGAATGGCGATGTGATGAAGGTTCCGAACACCGTCTGCAGGATAGCCTGCTGCAACTCGGCACCGTCGTATTTCGTCAGCATCTTGAGCCGCGACAGGATTGGGTTCAGCACGGACAGGCCACGGTGCTGACCTGCCCGCTCGCGGTCGAAGTCGTGAACCACAATCGGCCGTCCCCAGGCGGTCTCGCGCGGCACGCGGTCCCAGATCATGCTCTCGGCCGCCTCGTACCAGTCGGACGGGTAGGCCCGGCGGATGTGGTAGGCGATCGGCGCGCCGAGACCGTCAATCTCGACCCCACCGCGCAAGTTCACAGTGTCCACCTGCTGATTCGGGTTCGACAGCCGATCGGGATCAACGATTTGCAGGGTGGTGGCGTTGCGCGCGCCATACTCGCCGACGAACTCAGGCAAATAGAGCAGCACCCCCAGCCCCTCGCCGTCGATCACCTTGTGGGTCAGCGCGAGATGGAACATCTGCACCATCGTCTGCGAGCGCGTGGCATCGCAGTAGCGCGCCGGATCGTCGGCATACATGCGCCAGCCGGCCTCGACCACTTCGGCGAATTCGTCGGCCCAGACTGCATCAAACGCCTTGTCGAGTGCGGCGAGTGCGAGGAAGTCCGGCTTGGCGACTAGGCGAAACTGCGCGCCGATGGCGTTGTCCACGATGCGGTTGGTGGCGCCGGTTCCCCAGCCGTCGTTGCGCACCAGGTCGCGCGAGCGGCCGACCATGCGGTCGCGGTCGCGGTTGATCTCGTGATCCGGCGAGCGCAGCAGCGGAAACCAGGCACCCAACTCCTGCGAGAACATGTCTGCCGAATCGTAGGCGAACGGCACAGTGCCACCGCCGCCGTAGCGGCCATCCTCCTCCATCGACAGCAGGCCACGCAGCCGCGCGCGCATGATCGCCGCGGCCGGCACCGGCATGCCAGCAGAGTCGAGCAATCGCGACGGTGCCCCGGTCCCGCTCATCGGCCGAACCGCACGGCAATCGGACGGCGGCCGCCACTCAACCCGAGCGCCTGCTGCAATTGCTAAATCCAGGCGGCGAGTTGGCCAGGATTTGCGCTGCGGCTGAAGGTGACCGACTTCTGCCCGTCACCTTGGCCATACGTCACGGTCTGCGGATTGTTGCTGACCATCATCTGCTGGTAGGCGGTCTGCGCATCGACCAGCCACTGCCGCAGCAGGACCGTATCGACACCGATCAGCACGGCGGGCGTGGTCGAGACGCCGGCCGTCCACGGCGGCAGGACGGTGACCTGATCCGACATCTCCGTGCTTTCTCCCTTGGTCAGGCCAGCCGATGGCCGATGGAGCCTCGGGTTCGCGGTGTTGGTGCAGCGGTGCCCACCGTGCGCATCTCCGGCGATGGCACCGGCGTGCCAGGCCGGCGGATATCAGGCGTGGGTCGTTCTCCCTGCGGCGGAGGCATGTCGTCGTCGATCGGCACTGCGATACGCCGCGCCTTGCGCTGCCAGAAACGATCGCCGAAGGATCTGCCCCGAGCATCGACAGCGCAGCCCGCGCGTAGACCGCCAAGTCGAGTTGCTCGTTCCTGTCTCGCAGTTTGCGCCACTCCTGGCGAGGAAAGCCCCGGCGATCCTTCACCGTCACAAGCTGCTCGGCGACAAGCTGCTTCACCGCCTCTGGCTCCAGCCCGGCGGGCAGATGAACCCAGCCAGGCGGATACCCGACGCCGTCACCACGGGTGAGCCACAGGCGTCGATACAGGTCGACCTTGAACGTCGAAACCGCCACCGTCCAAAGCCGGAGACCACGCCTCAACTTTCGGCCGTTCTCCAGCACATCGACCAGCGTCGGCCCGGTCACCGGCGCGGCCCGGTTCCAACTCTCGGCGCCCTTCAGTGCCATGAAGCGGTTGTCCCGCAGGCGTCGCACCTGAGTATAGACAGCCGTGGTGTGCGCGCCGCCAGTGTCGATGCCGATCCGCTCGATGCGCTGCGCCCCGCGACCCTCGACCGGCAGGTCCTCGGCGAGATAGTCCGCCAGCGCATCCCAGGTCGCCGCCGCGCCCGGATGGCCCATGAACACCCGCGTGTCGACAAGCCAGGACTTGTAGCCGGCACTCCAAGCCCAGACCGCCAGCTCAAGGCGATCGTTCTGGTTATCGACGCCGGCCGTGAGCGCGACGGCTGCGGCGGGCACCACGCCCATAGGAAACGGCTCACGCCGCTCGATCAACCGCTCCCAATCCGGCGCCTCGCCTGCCTCCTGCCAGGGCAGCCCGAGCGCGGTGTTGCGCCAGACCTTCAGCCGCTCCGGCTTGCCGCGCGCTTCAAGGAAGTCGCCGACGGTCTGCGCCAGCCGACGCCACGGCGAGTAGAGTTCCGAAAGCTGGAAGCCGGCGATGCCACGGAAGGCAGCACCGGCAACCCAGTGCCCGCGACGCACCGCTGCCCAACGTTGCTGATCAGACCAACCGATATCGCACTCGACGCAGTAGTAGAGCGCCGTCGACGCCTCGTCGCCTTCCCAGCGGACCCGCCCCCACTCCAGCCGCTGGAACACGCCGCAGTGCGGGCACGGCACATGGAACCGGCGCTGATCACTCTCCTCATAGGCCGCCGCGATGCGCGATGTGCCAACGATGGTCGGGCTGGAAATCTCCACGATCTTGCGATTTCAGAAGGTGCCCGTCCGTTTCCGCGCAAGCGCCACCGGATCGCCCTCGGTACCGGCGGATGCCGGGTAGCGGTCTACCTCGTCGCAGAACAGCAGCCGGATCGGCCGCGAGGCCAGCGACGCCGGCGACTTCGCTCCCGCCATGGTCACGTGACCGCCGGCGAACGACTTGTGCAGCAGCGTGTTGCCGTATTCCCTGGCTCGCGGGTCCGCGACGCGACCGCGCAACGCCGGTGTGTCGCGCAGCATCGGCGCGAGGCGATCCTTCGACCAGGTCTCCGCCATCTCGATCGTCGGCTGCAGGATCAGGCACGGCGCCGGATCGTGGTGCATGTGGTAGCCGACGGCGTTCAACAGGCACTCAGACTTGCCGGTCTGCGACGCGAACAT
>CAWFUF010000019.1:0-61098 GCA_963818775.1 uncultured Alphaproteobacteria bacterium
AGGTGTCGCATAGCATTGGACCACCATCGAACTGGAGAAAATCCGTGACCGCCACCATTGACCTGGACGCCTATTTCCAGCGCATTCATTGGTCCGGTGGCCGCGACCCGACGCTTGAGACATTGGCGGGGCTGATAGAGGCCCATACGGCGCATATCCCGTTTGAGAACCTTGACGTACTGCTCGGCCAAACGGTGCGTCTCGACCTTGACGGTCTTCAGGACAAAATCGTCGGTGCCCGCCGCCCTGTTCGCCGCCGTGCTCGAGGCGCTCGGTTTCAAGGTCGCCCGTCACGCCGCGCGAGTTGTTCTGTTTGGGCCCTTGACCGAAGCGAAGCGGACCCACGTGTTCATGACCGTGGCGGTCGGGGGCGCGACCTATGTTGCCGATCCCGGCTTTGGTCCGTTCGCACCCCGCTATCCGGTGCCGCTTGTGGATTCGTCTCCGGGCCAGACAACTACTGGATGCAGCGCGACGGCAACTTCTGGGTGCTCCACGTCACGCGGGGAAACGGGGAGCCTGTAGCCGGCTGGGCGTCCACGCTGGAAGTGGAGAACCCTTTGGACTTCGAAGTGTTCAACCACTACATCGCCACTCACCCGAAATCTCCATTCGTGAACTGGATCTTTCTGAGCGCGGTCACTCCCGAGGGACGCGTCAAGTGGACCTGAACGTCGAATGCATCGGCCGGCCAACGGGCGTAAGTCTTGCGGTAGGGTAGCTTGACGATTGGTGCGTGCCGGATCCTCCGCGTTGCAGAATTTAAAACTCGCCGCGGGCGAAGGCTATTCGGCGGCCGACTTTGCCGCGCCGTCGATTGCTGCATAGGCATCCAGCACGCGAGCCGAATAGGCCAGGGCTGCGCCGGCATTGAGCGCGATGGCGACACCAAGAGCGTCAGTTGCTTCTTCGCGGGTTGCACCGGCATTGCAATCCGACAAAACCGGGACCATGCGGAGGCTCAGGAGTGAAACCTGAGCGTCGCGGTTGGGTTTAGCCTTGGAACGTACGCTCAAGGCTGGCACCACCGATCTTGACTGGCAGTCGGAAGCTTGGAGGGCTTTGCGCCTCGAGTGTAGCGCGACAATCAGGATGGAAGCGCGCGTCAATCAGGATGAAGACTGCAACCACGCTTGGTAAGCATGATTGTCGCGTTTGATTGTCGCTGGCAGCGGGGATCAGCATGAGGCTGAGCCTTTGGTTTTCTTGGAAGCTGCGGTTGCTGTCTGGCTCTTTCGATCGAGAGCACCAAGTCGTCGGTAGCTTTCGACGTTCATCTCGAAGATGATCGCATGGTGCACCAGGCGGTCGATAGCAGCGATCATCATAGCGTGGTCGGGAAAAACCTTGTCCCAGTCTGCGAAGGGCTGATTGGCGGTGATCAGCATTGATCGTCGTTCATAGCGAGCGCCGATCAACTCGAACAGCACGGAGGTCTCAGCATGATCCTTGTGAACGTAGCAGAGATCATCGAGGATCAGCAGGTCATATCTGTCGAGCCGGTTGATCGCCGCCTCGAGCTGCAGGGCCTGCCGTGCAGCCTGCAGCTTCTGAACAATGTCGGTGGTGCGGGTGAACAGAACACGATAGCCGTTCTCGACAAGAGCTCCACCGATTGCTGACGCAAGATGGCTCTTACCGGCGCCGGGCGGCCCAAAACACAACAGGTTGGATGCCTTGTCGAGCCAGGCATCACCGGCAGCAAGTGCAATGACACGCGCCTTGCTGAGCATCGGAACCACGGAGAAGTCGAAATTGTCGAGCGTTTTACCGGGCGGCAGATCGGCTTCGGCGAGATGTCGCACGATGCGTCGGCGGCCGCGCTCGGCAATTTCCGGTTCGGCGAGCGCGGCGAGGAAGCGCGCGGCCGGCCATCCCTCCTTGTCAGTACGGTCGGCAAACTCCGACCAGAGCCGAGCAATGGCCGGCAGCCGCAGTTCGTGCAGCAGCAATGGCAGACGGGTGGTGTCGACCTCGATCGCGCTCATGGCCGCAGCCACTCCTGCGGGGAACCAAGCAGGGCGTCGTAGGTGATGGCCGCCGGCAATGTGACGGTGACGGTCGGCACCACCGTGCCAGGCGGCGCGAATTGCTGCCGCAACAGGGCCAGGTCGGGCAGCTCGCCGGTGCCGAGGATTGCCTCCAGCTCGATCGCCAGTTCGCCTTCGCAGGTGCGATCGTGCGCCAGGGCGAGCAAGCCGACCATGGTTCGACAGGCTGTGCGCGGCGGCAGCGCGGCGAGCAGCGCCTCCCAGCTGTGGCGATACGCCTCGCGCGGGAACAACTGGTCGCGATAGACCAGGTTGAGCAGCGCCATCGGCTTGCGGCGCAATGCGTGGATGACGTGGTGATAGTCCACCACATGGCCGCGACGGCCACTGTCCTTGCCGGCGCGTCCGCGTCGCAGGACCAACACCTGAGTGCCACCGAGGAAGCATTCCAGCCGATCGTCATACAATCTGACCCGAAGGCGATGGCCGATCAGGCGAGAGGGAACGGTGTAAAAGATGCGCCGGAGAAAGAACCCACCGCTGCGTGTCACCGTGACGAGTTCTTCCTCGAAATCGTCAGTGCGCCGCATTGGCAGGGCATTGAGCCGCACCCGCTCGATCTCGAGCGCCTTGCGCCGGCCAGCGTTGGCGCGTCCGACCACCTCATCGACGAAGCGACGATACGCATCGAGGTCAGCAAAGTCGCCGCTGCCACGCAGCAGCAGCGCCTGCTGCAGGGCCACCTTGAGATGTGCGTGCGGCCCCTCGATCGAGCCGTGTCATCGATCCCGCAGATTTTCGGGTTCTCGTGTGGGCTGAGTATATCATATGTTTCAAGCAGAAAAGCCTGGATCTCACGCACCGTCAGGCCGCGCGCATAGAACGCGGTGACCTTGTCGCAGCACGGTCTTCCCCGCAACTACGCTGCAGACCCCGGATCAAGTCCGGGGCAGGCTCTGCATTGTGCACCTGATCCGCAACAGCCTTGACTACGCTACCTGGAAAGACCGCAAGGCGCTGGCTGCGGCGCTGCGACCGATCTATGCCGCACCGAGTGCGGAGGCAGCCCTTGCGGCGCTTGATGCGTTCGAAGTCGGCGAATGGGGGCAGAAATTCCCGACCGTGGTGGCGGCCTGGCGGCGAGCCTGGGACCGGGTGATCCCGTTCTTTGCGTTTCCCGCCGAGATCAGGCGGGTGATCTATACGACCAACGCGATCGAGAGCGTCAACGCCCGGCTGCGCAAGATTGTCAAGACGCGCGGCCACTTTTTCCCAGTGACGATGCGGCAAGCAAACTGATCTGGCTGGCGTTGCGCAATATCACCGCCGATTGGGGAAAAGCGGCGCACCACTGGAAGGAGGCGATGAACCAGTTCGCGATACTGTACGCGGAACGCTTCACGCGGGATGCCTGACGGATGGCTTCAGGCAACCGTAACAAGGCTGCCCCCTGCTTTGCCGCAAGCATGGCGTCGTGCTCAGCCCGGTCAAATTGTGGGTCCTCGCCATGCTCGCCCCCGAGCGTGGCTGCGCGTGGCTCCGGTCCCGCCGCTATGCGGCGAATTTGACCGGACTTGCGCCCGACCGCCCAGAAAATGCCAGGTCAGGACGAAGGAACAGTCGCCTTGATCAAACAAACGAACATCTGTCTGAAGGCATCAGCGCTTGCAGACCGCGGTGTCCGCCCAATACACTGATACGCCCAGCGAGGGCGTCACCGATCGACGCCTCGCACACAGAAATCCTGACAGTTCCATCGCAGGACCATCACCTGTGCCGTCCATTGCACCAGACGATCCTGTCAGCCTCAATTCCACCGGCGCTGACGTGCTAATGCGTGCCTTCGCTACTTCACGAATCTACACCAGCTTGACGGGCACGACCGAATCCCATGATTCAACTCGATCTCAGGCCGCGCCGCAACCCCTCCGTACCCCGACAAATGTCAAATGCGATTCCCCTGGCTGGACCCGGAGACGCTTGCGTTGTGTCGTCTGGGTCCAGTGGAAGACGTGAGGCAGACGCTACCAGGAACTTCGTCGCCTCAAGGTGCCTGAGAGGTCGGCCGGTGTGGCCTTCTTCAGCGCGAAGGGACCATGGTGGCTGACTTCGTCGAGCGCGCTGCACCGCGCCCTCACCATCAAACGCTTCAAGGGTCATGGGCTGTTTTTCCATGGAAGCGATGGCGGGTGCTTAATCCGCCGAACCGCCGTGATACGGACCCGTATGCCCGGTGGTGTGGGTGGGGTGGCATTGCGCGGTGGCCCCCTATCTCGATTGACCGCTCCGAGCACCGTGGCAGTTCCGTGGACCCATCGCCCGTGCGGTTCGCTACCCGCTGTCGGTATCACCGTTCTCTTCGCGGTCCGGCCATTGCCGTCCGCAACATCCGCCTCAGGAGGGTCGGCGCCGCCATGTCACGAGCGCGATCCGCTCGTGGCGGCCGCAGGAAGAATGTCGCGGTCACCGGCGCCCGTGCTCGCGCGGACGGGACGATTGCCGTATCTCTGGACGCACGTGACAAATGAGGCGGACCGAGGCGCACGTCTGCACGAAGGACTGATCTCCACCGCCCGGATCATCCTGTTGGGGCTGGTGATGGACTCAGTCTATCAGTTTATGATGCTCAAGATGTTCTACCCGGCCGAATCGGTGATCGTCGCACTCGCGCTTGCGTTTCTTCCCTATGTGCTCCTGCGCGGACCAATTTCCCGCACAGCACGCTGCGGGAGCAGCAAGGGCGTGACGGACGATGTCCGGTGAGGCTGGGTCCATGCCGCCTGTAGCAGAGACGTCGTCATGAGTGATGAACGCATAACGTCGAAATCGAACCAGAGCTCGATCTCGTTCGAATTGGCCTCGCGGAACACCGGCCTGGCAATGCAGCGCACGCGCATGAGTGCCGACCGTACGCTGATGTCGGTGATCCGCACATCACTTTCACTGGTCAGCTTCGGGTTCACAATCTCGCAGATTTTTCAGAAGCTCACCGAGAGCAAGGTGTTGAATGGCGACGGCACGGCAGGGCGCCATTTCGGCGTCGCGCTGGTCATGGTCGGCATCACCATGCTCGTTCTCGGCATCGTCTACCATGGGCAATTCATGCTTGCGCTGCGCATCTCACGAAGGCAACTGACCGAAGACGGTCTCATTCATGGGAAAAGCCCTTTCCCGCCTTCGCTTACGTTGATAACCGCGGTGATCCTTCTTGGAATAAGCATCGCCGCAATCACCAGCATGGTTTTTCACATCGGCCCGTTCTAGTGAATGTACACCGCGTTAGCGGCGGCCGCGCTCAGCTCGCTGGCTTATTCTCCTGCTGTTTGCTGCGACTGGCGTGCGTGGAACCGGTGCGGTGGTCGAGCAGAATCTGCCGGAGCCTGCCTTCTCCCAGAACCTCATTGAGTTCTCTGAACGCCAGGTACGGAATGAGCACCAACAGCATGATCAAGCAACTTGCGAGGGTCTCAGGCAGCGTACCCCCCGCTACGTAAACGACCGAAGCGCTGATCGTCTGCCCATGAATGACCGCAACAATTGCCTCTTCTATAATCGAGAGAACCAGAAGCATGAGGAGGAACAGAAAGGATTTATACGCTACGACGTATATAAAACGGCGTCTCTCGTATCGGTCTCCAACCTTGGCCGCATGCCCGATGAGTATGAACTTTGCCAAGAGAAATGCCTTGATGGCAGCTATCCCATACGGCGCGTAGTCAATACCTTGACCACGAAGGACAGTCCACTTGTAGAGTACTATTGCGCCGAGGCACACGTACAGATACGCGAATATCACGCCGAGCTCCAGCATCTCATGGCCAAGCTTCCGGCCGACGGCTTTGGTCGACGAATGCTTGCTACCCATTTGCATGCCCGACATCAGTGCCTCCGCTCACGCGCGTCCTTCGTCGGGACTGCCGGACCAGCGACGATGCGTGCGCTGACCAAGGCGAAGGATTAACCCACCTCGGTCGGCGCGACAATGGCTGCGTTGATCTTTGTCAATGAAGATTGGGACGTTGCGTCTGAGGGCCGCGGTCACTGCGGCAGTGCAAAGGCGAAGACGCGCCCGTCTCCGGCAACGTAGAACCGCCCTGCGGCGGCAAGGATGGTGGCGAAGTGGCGTAACCCGGTCATGCCGTCCCTCGGGCCGTTTGCCGTGTCTATCTCTTTGCCGGTATCGCCGCGGAAGCCGTGCAGTCGATTATCCCCTTCCGCGCCGACAGCCCAGACAATTGGTTCGGAACTGCCATCTGTCGTGGTGACGATTGGGGCACCCCGGCCGTCCAGCCGAGCACACCAGGCCGGATATAGCCGATGGCCTGGATCTGCCGTTATCGCGAGCGCGCCGACACCCGACAAGTAGGAGTCGCCCGGGCATACGGCACCGCGCGCCTGGTAAGCGACCACCATGGCATCGCGCACTGGATAGGCGACGGGAGCGGTGATGATTGCGCCTCGTGCCGCTCGGCGCACCGCAATGGCGCTTCCGATGCCGCCCAGATTGGCGCGATCGAGCAGGTAGGCATTCCCGTCCTTTCCCAGCGCCAATAGCAGCGGCATTTCGCTGCCGGGTGACGCAAGTGGCAACGGTGTGACGCCACCGAGATCGAGATCCTCCTCGTCCAACTGCTTCCAATCGGATGGAGCAAAGAATTCACGCGGGTCGCTCGCGATGAACCAGATCAGGCCCGACCCGGAACACACCCTCTCCATCCTGCCAGCTTTGCGCTCCCGCGGTGTTGCCGGTGGAAAAATAGAGATGGCCGTCAGCCTCGCTCAACCCAGCAGGAGCCCAGATTCCGCCCTTCGCTGCTTGAGTTGCCCAAGCACTCGTGAGCCGCGGCGGATCGATGTCCACGGCCACGACCAGACCATGATAGTCGCCGCAATCGCCGTAGTGACCGCCGAACGGCACGAAGATTCGGCCATTGTATAGCGCCAGGGCGCCACGCTGATTTTGAACGACCGGATTGAAACTGATCCCGCGCGCAGCGAGCCCGGCCGCGACATCGATCGGGAAACCCGGCAACACGCTGCCGTCCGCGAGCCGTAGGCCATACACGAGGTGGCGCGGTGCGCCTTGGACGTCAAGCATCGCATCCAGATACACGGTGCCACGTGCCGTATCGATCACCGGCGTCCCAGTAATCCCGAGCGGATCTATATTGCCGCAGGGCAGTGCTGCCCGCGAAACCGGGCGACCGAGGTTCGCTCGCCAGACGACGTGCCCCGTCGCTGCATCCAATGCATATACAACGTCACTCTCCGTAGCCGCAATGATCAGGTCGTGTCCAGCGCCGGCCGGCCGCCAATACAGGGGTTGTGCATAGCTATGCCCTTCGATTGTCCCATCAAACTCCTGAATGCGGTGCACCGAACCTGTGGACTGCCAATCAAGGCCGGGAACGATGTAGTTGCCGGCGCGATCTGGTGCACCGTGATAGACGGCGACGGTCGTATCGGTAGGTGTTGCGCCGAACGCGGGTGCAGCAATCAGTATCAGAGCCAGAATCAGCCTTTTCACTGCAACATTCCCTCAAATCGGTTGCCCGGTTGAGCCTATCCCTCGCCCGCGCGCTCGCAAATCAGTTGAAGTGGGGGCGCTGGTCACGTGCCGCGAGAAGTGCAGTAATCCGCGGTGCATCGACCTCCGCAACGGCATGGTGACGGACATGGACCAAAGTCTCGTGCTTTCACGTCATGTCGACCCGACGGGGACGCCGGACGAGCGACGCGGAGCGGCACTCGACCTGCGTCGCCAACTGCCGCGTAGCGCCCTGGCTGAATGGACGCCGCAAGCGGACCGGACGGATCCGGTCGCCATCCTGATTGACCAGGGGAAGAGCCGGATTCAGGATTTGCTGCCCGTCCGCTATTTCCGCATGCAGGCTGATCCATTCGCGTTCTTCCGTGGCGCTGCCGCGATCATGGCCGCCGATCTTGCCAGCATGCCGAGCACCGGGATCAGGTTGCAGGCCTGTGGCGATGCCCACTTCGCTAATTTCGGCTCCTATGCCACTCCGGAAGGCACGCCGATCTTTGACCTCAACGATTTCGACGAAACACTCCCGGCCCCGTTCGAATGGGACGTCAAGCGCCTGGCCGCGAGCCTGGCGGTAGCCGGACGGGTCGCGCAGCTTTCGAAAAAACAGTGCCGCGCGCTGGCTTGCACCGCGGCGCGGTCTTACCGGCAACATATGGCTGAGCTGGCGCCATTGCCGCCGGTCGTCGCCTGGAGCCAGCGCATAGACCTTATGAAAGCTGTGGCTGACATTGAACCCGTCAAGCTGCGGAGCAAGATGCAAAAGCGTCTCGCCGATCTTTTGGCGAGCGGGGCACAGCAGTTCGGTTTGGTAGAAGAACACCGCGGCACGCTCCGCATCCGAGAAAAGCCACCGCTCGTCCGTCGCCTGGACAAGCACGAGCTGCCTGCGCGCAAAGCCTTTGCGTCATATGCAAAGACGCTGCAGGAGGACAGGCGGGTGCTGCTGCGGCGCTATGCGCTTCAGGACGTGGCGTTCAAAGTGGTCGGTGTCGGGAGCGTCGGCACATTTTGCGCGATCGGATTGCTGGTGTCGGGTAGCAGCGCTCCACTGCTACTGCAGATCAAGGAGGCGCAGCAGTCAGTGCTCGCCCCATTTGCCGGCGCCTCTGACTATTCCAACCAGGGTCAACGTGTAGTGGTGGGGCAGCGGATGCTGCAGGCCGCGACCGACGTGTTCCTTGGGTGGACGCAGACGCCGATCGAGCGGCGCCATTTCTACATCCGACGGCTTAAGGATTCCCGGCTCGCCAATATCGGCGCGCGCCTGGAGGCAGCGCTACCATTTTACGCGTCACTCTGCGGACGTACATTGGCGCGGGCGCATGCGCGCGCTGGCGATGCGGTTGTCATCGCAGGGTACATGGGAAGCGGCACAGCGTTTGATGCGTCGATTGGAGAGTTCGCGCTCGCCTATGCCGACCAGACTGAACGAGACTGGAGAACATTCCTGGCCGCAATCAAGGACCAACGTATCACGGCCCGGGAGCAGTAGTTGTCGTGGGCGGACAATGCCGTGGCTGCGACACCGTTGCCATCGAACGGGAGTCAACAATGTTCCAATTGGTTTATTCGTCTCCGTGCCCGCGCCTCGGCGGACGCTTCGGTGGTCTTTCTCGCGACCTCAATGATCCGCTTGGATGCCTCCATGGTGGCCTTCAACCGGGCATATGAGCGTTGGAGCTGCGCGATGTTCTGCTCGGCTTCACGAACGACCTGTGTCGCAAGGCTCGTGAGCTGGAAGATGGAAAATGGTTTCCTTAGATGCGGAAACCTGTGCTCCTCGCACAAAAGCATCTTCTCGGGGTGTCCGCTCATCACGATCGCCGGGACATCATTATTGGCGGCACACCGCGCCACCTCGAAACCCGACATGTCCGGTAGCGCCAATTCGACCAATGCCAATGTCGGAGGAGACCTTGCAAGGAACTGCAGGGCCATGTCGCCGGTTTCAACTGCCACAACCTCGGCGCCGAGCGCCATTTCACACTCATCTATCAGGACATCGGCAACGTGGGGGTTGTCTTCGACAATCAGCATTCGCAGCGGAGCACCGCGGTGACGTGACGACACGGATGGGGACCCCTCTGGGTGCAACGAACGAACACGGATACGTGAGCGTGCGCGAGGGCGCAACTGAATTCTCTCGCGCGCGGGCTTGCTGTGCATCACGAAAAACGCACAGCGGCGACCTCGACAGCTAGCGCTAACCGCCCGCTGCGGAATAAGAGTTTGCGGCTCGCAAGCGGCATCCTGGTCGTCATGGCCCCCGGGCCGGTGCCGAAGGCCCGCCCGAGGACAGGCTTCCGGCCCGTCATCCACGTTTTTGCATTGATACGGTCGACAAAGTCTAGGGTTGCGGGACCAAGCGCCGCCATGACGAAGAAGCACGACCCGTGCCCAACGGGATTATTCGCTGCGCGCCTCGATGACCCCGGATTTGATTGCCTCGACGAAGACCCTCCAGTCGCTTTCCACCTGACGGGAATAGGCCAAGGCAAAGTCGGCAATTGCCATATCGAACGAGCTAGCAGATCCCATATAGCCGGCAATCCTCGCAGCGTCGCCGGAGCGAGCATGCGCGCGGGCCAGCGTCATGCCGCACAGCGTGGCGTAGTAGGGGAGCGCGCCGTCCGCGATCGGTTCGCCGATCGCTGCGAGCCGTGAGTCCTTCAGTTCGCGCACGTAGCAGTACTGATCGCAGACATGTTCCTGGGTCCACCCCAGGAACTTGTCGTGCTCGCCCTGCATGATGCGTTGTCCGGTCACCACGCGCTGCCCCTGATTGAGATAGACGCTCGGCGCCGCGTAGGGCGCGAGCACCGATTGCTGCGCTTCCTTCAGCTGCAGCAGCAGCGTCGCACCGTCGCGGTTGGTGAAGAGGCCGAGGGCGCAGAATGTAGCAACGCTGCCGATACCGACGACCTTGAACGCCGCGTCGGCGAGCCGGTACCGATCGAGCAGCACGCCGCGTTCCTCGGGTTGGTTCACCTTGTAAGCCTCGAACGCGGTGTGAGCGACCAGTTCCAGCGTGTCGTCCTGTGGCGCCAGGAAACGCGGGATGAACGGCGGCCGCGGTCGAATGCGCCAGCCGGACTTGCGACGCTCCAGCAGCTTGCGATAGCCGCTGCGATGCGCCTCGGCCGCGATGTGCAGGCGCTTCAGTTCGCGCTGTCGCAGCTTGGCATCGCCGATGCGCTGTAACACTCTTGTCACATCGACGCGCAACATCCATGCGCTAAGCGGATCGAGACGCATGAGTTTCGCCATATGTTGGCGATATGCCGTGACCACACAGGCGGCGAGATCGCGGCAGGCAGGCTCCGACATCTGACGGCCGCGTGCATCGACCGCAACGCTGGCGGCCAGGCGCTTCAAGTCCCATTCGAATGGCGCCGGCAGCGTCTCGTCGAAATCGATGACGTCGAAGATCGGGGTGCCGTCCGATGCCGCGTAGACGCCGAAATTCGCGAGATGGCAGTCGCCGCACGACTGCACCCAGATACCGCTTGTCGGCGTGCTGGCCAGGTCCGCCGCCATGATCGCTGCGCACCCGCGCAGAAACGCGAAGGCCGATGGCTGCATGCGGCCGTAGCGGATCGGCAGCAGCGAAGAGATGCGGTGACGGCTGGCCTCGATCAATGTGTCCAACGGATCGCGACGATCCGCAGGGGGCTTCCAGGTTGCATGAAGTCGCCGCGGTACCAACCGGCGCAGGTCATGTCCGGCCTGTCGCCGTTCCGCCATGGGCAGCAAGTTGTCGGGTTGGACATACTCCAGCGGCATGCTTGGTACTCCCGACCATTGTGACGATGACACCGCAGGGAGTTGACGAGCGCAAGGTGCGGCTATGTGAATATTCCCTTAACGTTACAACAATGTCGGCCAATTTGAATCGATCGCCCATAGGATGCCAGCGGTGATTACGCCGGCGATCACATCGTCCGCCATGATGCCTGCCGCGCCGACCTGTCGATCGGCCCAACCGATCGGGCCCGGCTTTGCCACGTCGAGAAAGCGAAAGATGAGGAATGCGACAAGCAGGCCGGACAGCGATGTGCGAGCGAGCCCGCAAAGAGCGAGGAGCTGTCCTGCAATTTCATCGATCACCACCCAGCCGGGGTCGCCGTCAATCTGCGCTGTATGGATCGCCCACAACCCTCCGACTGTCGTGACCAAAGCTGCCGTGGCAAGCAGGGCTGGCGAGGCGTGCAGCAGCAGCGCGCCTGGCAGCAATGTTGCAGCCGATGCGACCGTGCCTGGGGAAAGCGGCACAAAGCCGCAGCCAAAGCCACTGGCGATGAGACGCGACGCTCTCATGCCACCTGATCGATGAACGTCCGTAGCGCCGCGAGCACCTCGGGCTCGGTCAGCGTGGGCGCATGGCCAATGCCGGGAAGCGTCGCGAGCATCATGTCGGGACGCATCTGCTGCATGCGCATCACCGTGGCTGGCAGCAGGATGTCACTCGCTTCCCCGTGCACCAACAGCAAGGGCAGATGCGCAAGTCCCTGGAACAAGGCCCAAAGATCGGGCGTCCGGCCGTTCAGCAGCCGAGCAATGCGCGTGTCCCAAAGTGGCCGCAGTGTGCCGTCGCTGTCTGGGGCATAGGTGAGCTCTGTCATCGTACGCCAAGCCTCGTCACCGTCCAGCGAAAGCGGCGGCAACACCGCGCGCAGATGTGCGACCGCCGCATCGACGTCGCGGAATGCAGCGTCGTGGCCGATGAAACGCCGCACGAATTCAGCGCCGCTGCTGCCGAACTCTGGGCCGATGTCGTTGAGCACGACGGCTCTGAACAACGACGGACGCGCGGCCGCGAGACCCATGCTGAGCAGGCCGCCGAAGCTGGTACCGATGGCGATTACCCTGTGCAGGTGCAGCGCGGCACAGATGTCCAGCACATCGCGCAGGCAGGCCTCCGGCGCATATCGTGCGACGTCGTGCGAACGTCCAGACTGGCCGCGACCGGGATAGTCCGGAGCGACCACGCGCCGGGCGGCACCCAGCGCATGTGCAAGCGTTTCAAAGTCGCCCGACGTCCGCACGATGCCAGGCAGGCACAACAGTGGCGGATGCGCATCTCCGTCGCGCCATTCGCGGACGACGAGGGGAAAGCCGTCCCAGGCGGAAAGCCGATGGACTATTGCGTCCATTGCGCGAGCAGGGTCGGCGTGCTCTCGCCGCGTCGCGCGCGATAGACCACCACGTTCTCCAGCACGCGCTGCACGTAGTTGCGCGTCTCGTTGAGCGGAATCAGCTCGATCCAGTCGAGCATGTCGATTGGCCCTGTGCGCGGATCGCCATTGTCCGCAAGCCACTCATCGACGCGATGCGGCCCAGCGTTGTACGCGGCGACTGCGAGCGGCAGTGAGTTGTCGAAGCTATCCAGCATCTCGCGCAGATACGCGGTGCCCAGGCGCATGTTGTGCGCCGGATCGGAGGTCAGGGTGACCGGCGAGGTGGCGGTGCCGATCTGCTTTGCCATCGCCTGCGCGGTGAATGGCATGAGCTGCATCAGCCCGCGGGCACCGGACGGACTGACCGCGCCGATATCAAAGCTGCTTTCCTGGCGGATCAGGCCGAGTGCCACCGATCCATCGACCGGTCCGTCGGGTGGTTCGGCTGCAATCGGCCAGCCGGCCTCTGGCAGGACCAGGCCGTCACGGCCCATGCGACGCGCCACGAAAACCGCGGTGTCGGGCAGGCCGACACGCAGAGCGAAGAGCGCCGTCAGGGTGCGGTCGGCGGGATCCGGCGCGAGCTCATCCATGCGCAGCAGGAAGGTGCGCGCGCGACGCGGATCATTCCATGCAACCAGCATGGCAGCGGCTCGCACCACCTCGCGGTCGGTGAACGCCAGCACCTGGTCACGTGTGTAGGCGGGGTCGTGCAGCGCGGTGATACGGCGCGTGAGTGCCGCGGGGTCGTCGCCCAGCGCGAGTGCGGCAAGCTGACCATAGAATGTCGTCGGCCACGCCGCGGCGCGCTGATACTCCGGTTTCGGATCACCGCCTGAAGCTGCGACGGCACGGCCGAGCCAGTAATGCGCGCGGCTTTGGGTAATGGCGGCCTTCGACATCCCGGCGAGGGTCGTGAAGTGCCGCGTTGCCGCCGCAGTGTCTTTCAGCCGGCGCAGCGCGATGAAGCCGGCAAGAAACTCCGCATCCAGTTCCTGCTCCGGTGCGATGTGGCCGTGCCGGTCGGCGAGCGTATAGGCATCGGCGGCATCGCCATCGTGCAGCAGGCGGCGTGCCAGCAGGTTGCGTTGGGTCCAGAACGCGGCGAGCTGATCTGCCGGTGCGTCGTCCTGTGCGGCGTCGCCCGATCGCTGCCATAGTGCGAAGGCGTCCGCGGTGCGATCGGCATGGCGGAGCCAGCGGGCGTGATCCAGCATCATGCCCGGATCGCGCCGCAGGGACGCGGGGACGGCGGCGAGCAGCGCATCGGCATTCGGTGCATCGTGCTGCAACGCCAGCCGCAGTTCGGCAGCGGCACGGTGTGGCGGGTCGAGCCGCGGGACCTGCCGCATGGCTGCCGCGGGGTCATGCCAGGCAAAGCGCTCAAATCGCTCCCAGGTGTCGTCAGGGCGCACGGCGCCCGACCAGCGGCGCAGGAAGTCGGGCTCGTCGCCGACGCCGGCGATCCAGGCGCGGCGCGCCTCTTCGGCTGCCTCCGCGTTGCGGCCGGCGTTCGCCAGCGCCTCGGCGCAATGCAGCATGGTCTGCGGCACAGTGAGTTGGTTGCGGTCGCACTGCGCCAGCGTGGAAGCGAGGTCTGGATCGGTGGCGATCGCCTCCTGACGCCGCCGCTCCAGCAGCGCCTGATTCGGCCAGTCGGGGCTCTGCGCCATGAAGTCGCTGATCTCGTCGGCCGTCGCGGCGCCTGGCGTGAGGAGGCGGTAATAGGTGACCAGCTTGTTGGCGACCGGGTCGGCGTAGCCCGCGGCCGCGCGCTGGGCGTCCGACCAGTCGTCGGCTCGGATCGCGGCGATCGGATCGGCCTGCTGCGCCAGCGCCGGCGTTGCGGCGAACACGGCAAGGAGAGCGGAACGGAGGCGAATCGAGACGGGCATGCGCCCCCTTCTAGCGCAGGCGGACCTTGCGGCGCACCTGTCCCGCGCCTAGCGTTCCGGCCCGCAATTCGGGGGAGAGGACAATGTTCAAGGGATCGCTCGTCGCTCTGATCACGCCGATGCACGCGGATGGATCGGTCGACGAGAAGGCCTATGCCGAGTTCGTGGATTGGCAGATCAAGGAGGGCACCGACGCGGTCGTTCCGGTGGGCACCACCGGCGAAAGCCCGACCCTGTCGCACGACGAGCACAAGCGGGTGGTGGAGATCGCAATCGAGGTGGCGAAAGGCCGCGTGCCGGTGATTGCCGGCGCCGGGTCCAATTGCACCGAGGAAGCGGTCGAACTGGCGCGTCACGCGAAGCAGGTCGGTGCCGATGCGACTCTCGTGGTGACGCCCTATTACAACAAGCCGACGCAGGAAGGGATGTACCTGCACTTCAAGGCGATCGCCGATGCGGTCGACCTGCCGATGATCATCTACAACATCCCGCCGCGCTCGGTGGTGGACATGAGCGTGGAGACGATGGCGCGGCTGGCGAAGCACAAGAACATCGTCGGTGTGAAGGATGCGACGGCGAACCTGACGCGGCCGCTGCACACGCGGCGAGCCTGCGGCGAGGATTTCTGCCAGCTCTCGGGAGAGGATCACACCGCGCTGTCGTTCAACGCCGCGGGCGGTGTGGGCTGCATCAGCGTGTCGGCGAATGTCGCGCCACGGCTGGTCGCGGCGATGCAGGATGCGTGGATGGAAGGGCGGTTCGGTGAGGCGATGGCGATCCAGAACCGCTTGGTTCCGTTGCACGACGCGCTGTTCTCCGAGACCAGCCCGGCGCCGGTGAAGTTCGCCGCAAGCCTGTTGGGCAAGACTTCGGAGAGGTGCCGGCTGCCGCTGGCGCCGATCATGGAGAGCACGCGGGCGAAGGTGCGCGCGGCGATGACCGATGTGGGGTTGCTGAACTGACACATTGGTACCCATATCGTCTGGCCGGCCTTGTGCCGGCCATCCACGTCTCTTGAGACGCCGCCCGATAGGGTAGTCGTGGGTGGCCGGGCCAAGCCCGGCCATGGCGGTTGGTGGAATGGCAGACACGAAGACCAAGAAGGGCCTGATCTCGCACGGCATTGCGGCGCAGAACCGCAAGGCGCGGTTCAACTATGCGATCAAGGATACCGTGGAGGCCGGGCTCGTCCTGAAGGGCCCCGAGGTGAAGTCACTCCGCCATGGCCGCGCCACGTTGTCGGAGGCCTGGGCTGGCGAGCGTGACGGCGAGATGTGGCTGTTCAATGCCTATATCCCGGAATACCAGGGCGGCGTGCTGTCGCGCTTCGAGCCGCGCGCGCCGCGCAAGCTGCTGCTGTCGCGCAAGCAGATCAGCTCGCTGGCCGGCTCGGTGGCGCGGGAGGGCGTCTCGCTGGTGCCGCTGCAGATCCACTTCAATGATCGCGGCCGCGCCAAGGTGCTGCTGGGCCTGGGCGAAGGCCGCAAGAAGCAGGACAAGCGCGCGGCGATCGCCGATCGCGACTGGCAGCGCGACAAGGCGCGGCTGATGCGGGCGCGCGGTTGAATGGACGACGAGCGGAACGACAAGTTCATCGAGGCCAAGCAGAAATGGGCGCGCGAGGGACGGCTGCTGACCGGCACGGTCGGCGACCCGGAGCGCGACCGACTGCCGCCGGGGCAGCTTCTGGTACGTGACTGGCCCGTGCTTGATCTCGGTGCGGAGCCTGATGTCACGCCGCAGAAGTTCCGGCTGGATGTTGATGGCGCGGTGGAGAACCGGCTGAGCCTGACCCTCGATGAATTCATGGCGCTGCCGCAGACCGAGAGCGTGTCGGACATTCATTGCGTGACGCAGTGGTCGCGCTACGACAATCGCTGGAAGGGCGTCGCAGCGCAGGCATTGCTGGCGATCGTGCGGCCGAAGCCGGAGGCGCGGCACATCTTGTTCCACAGCTTCGACGGCTACACGGCGAATGTGCGGCTGGAACAGTTCGATCAGCCGGACGTGTTCCTGGTGCATGAATGGGAAGGCAAGCCGCTGTCGCGCGCGCATGGCGGCCCGGTGCGGATGCTGATCCCCCGGCTGTATTTCTGGAAGTCGGCAAAGTGGCTGCGGCGCATCCAGTTCACCGTCAGCGACCGCCCGGGCTTCTGGGAGCAGCGGGGCTATCACAACAATGGCGATCCGTGGCAGGAGGAGCGCTACGACTGATCGCGGCAGAGGGCAGGGGGCTGTCATGGCAGCGGGCAAGGAAGCGCTTGCGTGGGACTTCGGATTTCCATCGATCGATGCGGGACAGCTGGATCTCGCCGAGTTCAGGGGCCGCGTGCTGCTGGTGACCAACACGGCGAGCTTCTGTGGCTACACATATCAATACGAAGGACTGGAGAATCTGCACCAGGCGGAAGCGCCGCGCGGGCTTACGGTGATCGGCGTGCCGAGTAGGGACTTCAACCAGGAGTTTGCCGACAACCGGACGGTGAAGGCATTCTGCGAGGCGAAGTTCGGCATTGAATTTCCGATGGCTGGCATCACCCATGTCCGTGGTCCTCAGGCCGTACCGTTCTACGCATGGGTGCGCGAGCAGAAGCACTGGGAGCCGGACTGGAACTTTAACAAGGTGCTGATCGGACGCGACGGTCGTATCGTCGGCACTTTCGGTTCCGGCGACGAACCGCAAGGGCCGAAGCTGTCGCAGGCTGTCGAGGTGGAACTCGCAAAGGTTCCACCTGGCTAAGCGCAGCGCAACTATATCCGTAGGCGGCGCCCGCCGGCTGCGACGCCGAGTAGCATAATCGCCAAGATCAGGAACGCGGTCGCAAGACTGGCAGCATGCGCGACGAAGCCGATCAGTGCTGGACCCGCGAGAATGCCGGCGTAGCCAAGCGTCGTGATTGCCGGGACAGCCACATGCTCGGGCATTACGGTCTGCCGCCCTACACTGGTGAACAGGACAGGCACGACGTTGGAGCAACCGATGCCGACCAGTGCATAGCCGAGCAGGGCGGCCTGCCAGGATGGAAGCAGCGCCGCAAGCGCGAAACCAAGAGCAGCGCAAATGCCGCCGAAGACGATGGTGTTAGCGCCGCCGAACCGCTGGACGATGTGGTCGCCGGTGAGCCGCCCAATCGTCATGGCCATGGCGAAGACGGCGTAGCCCAGTCCGGCATATGACGTCGCCATGTCGCGCGACGAGGTCAGGAAGACGGCGCTCCAGTCGAGAACGGCGCCCTCGGTCAGGAATGCGATGCAGCAGAGCATGCCGATGAACAGCACGACGCCGTGCGGCACCGCGAAGGCGGGACCCTCGCGCCTGGCACCGTAGGGCAGCATGTGCGGGGCCGCGGTCGTCAGCAGCACAATGAGGGCCGCGCTCACGCACAGCGTCGCGGCAAGCGGCGTCGACCCGGCGGCCAGCAGCCCCGTGACACCGGCGGCGCCTGCGATTCCGCCGAGACTGAACTGGCCGTGGAAGCCGGACATCATCGACCGTCTGCTCGCGCGTTCGACGATGATTGCCTGGATATTCATAGCAACGTCGAGCGCGCCGATCGCGGCGCCGAAGACAAGCACCGAGGCAACCAGGAGGGCAGCGCTGGCGACCGTCGCCAGCACGGGCAAGGTGAGGCACAGCAGCAGAGACGCAAGGGCAATGACGAGACGACATCCGAAGCGCGCGGCGAGCGCACCCGCGATTGGCATCGTCACGATCGAGCCCAAGCCGAGGCACAGGAGAATGAGTCCGAGCACCGCGTCATCGATCCCGACGCATGCCTTGGCGTAGGGCACAAGCGGAGCCCAAGCGGCCATGACGAAGCCAGCGATGAAGAAGACGATACGCGTGGACAGCTGTTCGAGGCGTTCACGCGGCCAGGCGACGATATCGGTGATCAAGGCGATGGGTCGACCCGGTGAAGCAGCGTCTCGACCACGCCGAGGAACATGGCCTCGGTCAGCCGGCCGGTATTCGTGTTCAGTCGTGACACATGATAGCTGTCCGCGAGCACTCTGCCATCGGGCAGGTCGTGGATCGCGCCGTGCTTGAACGGCACGCGTGCGGGCCGCACGCCGTGGACCCGCAGCACGGCATTGTGGGCAGTGCCGCCGAGTGCGAGCACACCACGCAGTCGCGGCATCGTGGCGATCTCGGCGGCGAGATAGCGGTTGCAGGTGCCGATCTCGGTCGGCGTCGGCAAGTTCGCGGGCGGCACGCAGCGCACCGCGTTGGTGACCCGACAGTCCATCAACGCCAGCCCATCGTCGGGCGAGGCAAGGTAATGGCCTTGCGCGAGACCGAAGCGTAGCAGCGTCCGGTAGAGCAGTTGGCCCGCGTAATCGCCGGTGAACGGCCGGCCGGTCCGGTTGGCACCGCGTACCCCCGGTGCCAGCCCGACGATCAGCAGGCGAGCATCAAGGCTCCCGAAGCTAGGCACCGGCGCGTTGAACCAGTCAGGATGCGCTGACCGGTTTGCATGCCGATACTCGGCTAGCCGTGGGCAGAGCGGACAGTCGGTTGTTGGATGCCCGTCCCACGCCTCGATCACGCAGCGTCGTGAGAATCTGTGAACGGCTCGGCGGGGGTCTGCCGCAGCGGCACGGACCGGACGCGCGGCTCGGTCTGACGGCGGGTGAACTCCGGCGCGATCTCCGCCAGTTCAAGGAACTGATCGGCCTGGCGGCGCAATTCGTCCGCGACCATCGGCGGGCTGGTGCGAATCGAGGACACAACCGACACGCGCACACCCTTGCGCTGCATCGCCTCCACCAGGCGTCGGAAGTCGGAGTCACCGCTGAACAATACGGCGTGATCAATCCGAGGCGCGAGCTCCAGCATGTCCACCGCGACCTCGATGTCCATGTTGCCCTTCACCCGCCGCCGGCCGGCCGAATCGGTGAATTCCTTGGCCGGCTTGGTGACCAGCGTGTAGCCATTGTAGGCCAGCCAGTCGGTCAACGGCTTCAATGGTGAGTATTCGTCGGTCTCCAGCACCGCGGAGTAGTAGTAAGCGCGAACAACGTGGGCTTTCTTGCGGAAGAATTCGAGTAGATTGCGGTAATCCACGTCGAAGCCAAGATTGCGGGAGGCGGAGTAGAGATTGGCACCGTCAATGAACAGGGCAATCCGTTCACTTGGCAGGAAATGCATGGAACTTGACCTCTCGAGGCAGCATCAGGAACCAGTCGCAATGCGCGCTGACCGGGAAAAGGCAGGCAACCGGGGCGATCGCGTAGCAAATCATCGCAGTTTCTCATTGAATTGCAAACCGCTGGGACGGATTCGTTGCGGATGATTGTCGTGGGGATCGGCGCGAATCTTCCGGCGCCGGACGGTGCGTGCCCGCTCGAAGCAGCTCGCCGGGCTGCGCGGCACCTGGACGCGCTGCCTGGGCTCCGGCTGCGCGCCTTGTCGCGCTGGTTTCACACTGAACCTGTCCCCCCTTCCGGCCAACCCTTCTACGTCAACGCTATCGCGCTTCTGGGAACCGAGCCAGCCGCCGCGGAACCCGACGCCGCCGACCTGCTCACGCGGCTCCAGGTGATCGAGGCGCAGGCCGGCCGGACGCGGGGCGAGCGCAACGCGGCTCGTACACTGGATCTGGACATTATCGCGATGGGCGAGGCAGGAGGGATGGTGCGGGCCATGCCGGATCCGGTGCTGCCCCATCCGCGCGCGCATCTGCGGGCGTTCGTACTGATGCCACTGCTCGATGTGGCACCCGGGTGGGTGCATCCGGTGCTGGGCCGGAGTACCGCGGACTTGTTGGCAGGATTGCCTTCGCAAACAATTCGGCCGATCTGACCGCTCAGCCCCGTTGTAACGTCACCCGCCGCGTGCAACGCAGAGTGGTGATCGTGGCGTCAAGCGTTGGTCCAACGATCCGTCCTCGCAAGGTCACCCAATCCGCGACGAAGCTCGAACGCACCGGCCGGTCCTCGCCGGTGCCGTACTGCATCTGGCCGCCGAGCGTGCCGTCGGCGGCGATCCGGACGGGAAGAGGGGCGACCCGGGGAGGGCTGACCTGGAAGGGGTAGGCAAATTGCCCGTCGCGCACCTCGATCCGCACGGGTAGTGTCGGATCGCCGCACTGGAACGCCACACCCGCGAGCAGTGTATCCTGGCCGGTATAGCTGCCGTCGAACTGCGTGCCGGCGGCCGGCACCGTGGGCGGACCCATAATCGGTGCACAGCCCCCAACGAGGCACCCGACCAGCATGACAAAATAGCGGTCCATGCGGCCGAAATGGCCCGTTGAGCCTCGGCGTCAAGCGGGTCAGGCTTGCTTTGCCGGGGCGCCGCGCCTAGATCAAGAGCTCGCCCAAGTCCAACGCCCGGAGGCTGAGCGCATGGCGCGCGTCACCGTAGAAGACTGCGTCCAGAAGGTTCCCAACCGCTTCGAGCTGGTTTTGCTCGCCGCCCAGCGTGCGCGCAACCTGAGCCGCGGCGAGGAGCTGTCCATCGACCGCGACAATGACAAGAACCCGGTGGTCGCGCTGCGCGAAATCGCCGACGACACGATTGACCTCGGTCGGATCGAGCAGGACCTGATCAAGTCGCTGTCACGCGCGCCGGAGCCGGAACCCGCGGACGAAGAGGTGCTGGACCTCATTCCAACCGACCAGAACATCTTCGGCCTGCAGGATGTGACGGCCGAGGAAGAGTCGGCCAGCCTGCCCGTCGAAGGCGAAGATATGTCACCCGAGGACCTCGAGGCGGCGATCGAGGCAGAGCTGGGCGGCCGCAACGCCCGGTAACCGCGCATGACGCCGGGGGGCGCAGGAAGCGCTGGCACGAGGCCAACCCTCGCTCCCGTTTATGCGCCCGACGGTACCGCGGTGGAGGTGGCTCCCCGCTCGGCACCCGCGCCAGTGCCTGCCGGTCTGGTTTCTGCGGGTCTGGCGGCAAAGCTGCGGTCGTATGATCCGAAGGCGGATACCGGGCTGATCGACGCAGCCTACACGCTGGCCGAGCGAGCACACGGCACGCAGCGCCGCGACAACGGCGATCCCTACATCACGCACCCTCTCGCGGTGGCGGATATCCTGGCGGGATATCGGTTGGACACAGCCTCGATCGCCACCGGACTGTTGCACGATGTGATCGAGGATACGCCGGTCAAGCTACCGGAGATCCAGACTCGCTTCGGTGGCGAGATCGCCGGGCTGGTGGACGGCGTCACCAAGCTGACCCGGCTCGAGCTGCAGTCCGATCGCACGAAGCAGGCGGAGAACTTCCGCAAGCTGGTGCTGGCGATCAGCCGCGACATCCGCGTACTGCTGGTGAAGTTGGCCGACCGGCTGCACAACATGCGCACGCTGCATTTCGTGCAGGATGCCGAGCGCCGCAGCCGGATCGCGCGGGAGACGATGGAGATCTACGCGCCGCTTGCCGAACGCATTGGCATGGACGCGGTCAAGACGGAGTTGCAGACGCTGGCCTTCGCACAGCTCGATCCGGAGGCCTATGCGACCATCCAGGCGCGGCTGAATTTCCTGCGCGGTCAGGGCGCCGATGTGATCGAGGAAGTGCGGACCGAACTTATCCGCGTCTGCGAGGACGCCGGCGTAAAGGTGACCGAGATCGCGGGACGTGAGAAGTCGCCCTATTCGATCTGGGAGAAGATGCATCGGCGCAACATCGCCTTCGAGCAGCTATCCGACATCATGGCGTTCCGCATTGTCGTGCCGACCAAGGAGGCGTGCTACGGCGTATTAGGCGCTGTGCACTCCGCGTATCCGGTGATCGCCGGCCGCTTCAAGGATTACATCTCGACGCCGAAGTCGAATGGCTACCAGAGTTTGCACACCGGCGTGACGCTGCGCGAGCCGCGCAACCAGAAGATCGAGATCCAGATCCGCACCGCCGAGATGAACAACGTCGCGGAAAACGGTGTCGCGGCGCACTGGGTCTACAAGGTGCCGGACAAGAAGACCGACACGCGCGATCTGCAGCAGTTCCGCTGGGTGCAGGATCTGCTGGAGATTCTGGAGAATTCCGCGGCGCCCGACGATTTTCTCGAGAACACCAAGCTCGAACTCTACGAGGACCAGGTGTTCTGCTTCACGCCGAAGGGGCAACTGATCCAGTTGCCGCGCGGCGCGACACCAGTTGATTTCGCCTATGCGGTGCACAGCCAGGTGGGCGATGCCTGCGTCGGCGCGAAGATCAACGGCAGGTTGCTGCCGCTGCGCCATCAGTTGCAGAACGGCGATCAGGTCGAGATCATGACCGCGCGCGGTGGCACGCCGTCGCCGCAGTGGGAGCGCTTCGTCGTCACCGGCAAGGCGCGTGCCCGCATCCGCCGGTTCATCCATCAGCAGCAGCGCCAGCAGCACCTCGATGCGGGGCGCGCGGAACTGGCGAAGGCGTTCCGCCAGGCAGGGGTCGATGGATCGGAGAAGGCGCTTGAGCCGGCGCTGAAGACGCTGAAATACAGCGGAGTGGACGATCTTTATATCGCTGTCGGCGCTGGCAATGTCGGCCCGAAGGACGTGGTGCACGCCGCCTATCCGGAACTGCGGCAGTCACCTCGTGCGCCGCGTGTCATCCCCGCGCCGCCGCCCCGCGCGGCCGGCCGCCATCCGCATCGGTCTGACTTCGATATGCCAATCACAGGGCTGGTGCCCGGCATGGCGTATCACTTCGCGGGCTGCTGCCATCCCGTGCCTGGTGACGACATCGTCGGTATTGTCACCACCGGCAAAGGCGTGACGATCCATGGGCGCGACTGCCCGACGCTCACCGGCTTTGCGGCGACGCCGGAGCGCTTCATCGAGGTGGATTGGAACTATACGGCGCTGAGCGGCGGCCGCGGCGACGGCAAGTCGCAGCACCACACAGCGCGGATCAGCGTGATCGGCGCCAACGAACCGACGGCGCTCGCCAACCTGACGAATGCGATCGCCAAGCAGGAAGGTGCAGTCGCCAGCCTGAAGATTGTCAACCGGCAGCCTGACTTCATCGAAGCACTGGTAGACGTCGATGTGCGCGATGTGGCTCATCTGTCGAAGGTCATCGCAGGCCTGCGCGGCGCGGTCGGCGTCAAGGGCGTGGAAAGAGGCTAGGGCAGGGGTGCATGATTCTCGGCCTCGGCTCCGACATCTGCGACATCCGCCGCATCGAAGCGGCGATCGCGCGCCACGGTGACCGCTTTATCGCGCGCATCTTCACCGCGACGGAACGAGCCAGGGCAGAGCGCCGAACGGAGCGGATCCAGGCCGCGACCTACGCCAAGCGATTTGCCGCCAAGGAGGCGGCGGCGAAGGCACTTGGCACCGGCTTCCGACGCGGTGTGTTCTTCTCGGACCTCGGTGTGGTGAACCTGCCCTCGGGGCAGCCGACCTTGCGCATGACCGGCGGCGCGGCGACGCGGCTGGCAGCGATCACCCCTGCGGGCATGCTTGCGGCGGTCGCCTTGACGATGACGGATGAGTACCCATACGCCTTCGCGCAGGTGATCATCTCAGCCGAGCCGGCGAGTTAAGAGGAGCGAGCTATGCGACGGATTGCCGCGCTGCTGGCGCTGACGGTGGGCGCCTCGCTGCTCGCCGGCTGTGTGTACGATCCGTACACGGCTACGTGGCGGCCATGCTGCAACTATTACGGCTATCCGTATTACCGGTACCCGCCGTCGTATTATCCGTACGGCTACCCGCCCGGGCCTTATATGGCGCCACCCCAAGGTCAGCCGGGTGCATATCCAGAGCAGCCTGCTCAGCCGCCACCTAGGCCAGGCGCCGCGAATTATCTACTGCCTGGCATGCCGATGGTGACGCAGAACTTCGCTGCGATCGACCTCGATCGCAACGGCTACGTTACATTGCCCGAGGTGCGCGCCTCCGCCGCCCAACAGCGCGCGGAACGTGATGAGGCCGGTCAGCAGAGTATTCAGTAGCGCTGCGCACGAGGACCGGCGGCTCGCTTGACACGCCATCCCCCCCTGGGCTTGATCCGCCCGGATTTTGCATGGAAGCCGACGGCCACATGGCGACCAAGGTCAAGGCCAAGCGCCAATCAAACGCTTGGGTCGAAAACGCAAAGACGATCATCTATGCCGGCTTGATCGCCGTCGTGGTGCGTACTGTCCTCTTTGAGCCATTCAATATTCCATCGGGCAGCATGATCCCCACTTTGCTGGTGGGCGACTATCTGTTCGTCTCAAAATACAGCTACGGATATTCACGCTATTCGCTGCCGTTCGGCTGGCCGCCGTTCTCCGGGCGCATCTTCGGCAGCCTGCCGAAGCGGGGAGATGTCGCGGTGTTCAAGTATCCCCGCGACAACTCCACCGACTACATAAAGCGCATTGTGGGTCTGCCCGGCGACCACATTCAGGTGCGGCAGGGCCAGCTTTACATCAACGGCCAACTCTGCCCGCGTCAGCCCGAAGGCGACTATGTCGCCGACGACAACGGCATCCACATGGTGCTGCGGCTGTACCAGGAAACGCTGCCGGACGGCGTGAAACACGACATCATCAAGGCGACCGACGAAGGTGACGTGAACAATACGCCGGAATACGTGGTGCCCCCCGACCATGTGTTCGCAATGGGCGACAACCGTGACAACTCCGCTGACAGCCGCTTCATGAACGGCGTCGGATTTGTGCCGGTGGAAAATCTAGTGGGACGGGCGGAGATCATCTTCTTCTCAGTCGATGCCGAGGACCCGTGGTGGGAATTCTGGTGGTGGCCGTTCGAGATCCGCTGGAATCGCCTGGCGATGATCATTCACTGAGTGGGCCAGTGTTGAGTACGCCGATCGAGACCATCCTCGGCCGCGAGTTCGTCCGTCCCGAACTGCTGCGTGAAGCGATGACCCACCGATCGGCGTTGCACGGCCGCGACCGCCGCCGCGGCAAGGGCTCCAACGAGCGGATGGAGTTCGTCGGCGATCGAGTTCTCGGCCTGCTGATTGCCGAGTGGCTCGCGGAGCAATTCCCGCGAGAACAGGAGGGCGATCTGGGTCGCAGGCTGGCCGTGCTGGTGTCGCAGCCGGTGCTTGCCGAGGTGGCAGAAACGATCGGCTTGGGTGAGGCGCTGGCCGTGGCGCCTGGCGAGGCGAAGGCCGGCGTGCGGCGGCGCTCGACCGTTCTGGCGGATGCACTGGAGGCGGCGCTGGGCGCGGTTTATCTGGACGGTGGCCTGGAGCCTGCGCGTGCGTTTGTGCGGCGCGCGTGGGAAACTGCGATGAGCCGGCTCGAGACGCCGCCGAAGGATGCCAAGACGATGCTGCAGGAGTGGGTGCAGGCGCGTGGCCTTGGTCTGCCGACCTACGTTGTCGCCTCGCGCGTGGGCCCGCCGCATGCGCCGGAATTTGTCGTGACCGTGAGCGCAAGTGGATTCGTCGGCTCTGGTGCCGGCGGCAGCAAGCGCGTGGCCGAACAGATCGCGGCGCAGGATCTGCTGCGGGCACTCGGCGCGTGACCATCGGGTCAAGCCCGGTGGCAAGCTCACGCTGCGGCTTTGTCGCGGTCGCTGGTGCGCCGAACGCGGGCAAGTCCACGCTGGTCAATCGGCTTGCCGGCGCGAAGCTTTCCATCGTCACGCCGAAGGCACAGACGACGCGGTTTCGTGTGCTGGGGATCATGCTGCGCGGTGTTGCCCAGGTGCTGCTGGTCGACACGCCGGGCATCTTCACGCCACGTCGGCGCCTGGATCGCGCGATGGTCGCCGCGGCATGGACCGGCGTGCGCGATGCGGACCTGACCTTACTGCTGGTCGATGCAAGGGACGGCGCAAGCGATGCGGTGCGCCGGATTGCCTCGACGCTGGCCGAGCAGCATCGGCGAAGCTGGCTTGTGCTGAACAAGGTCGATCTGATGTCGGCGCCGAAGTTGCTGCCGCTGACCGCGTCGCTGACAGCTTTGGCGTCGTTCGAGAAAACGTTCATGGTGAGCGCCACGACCGGCGATGGCATCGATCAGTTGGCCGATGCATTGGCGGCCGGCGTGCCCGAGGGGCCGCATCTTTACCCCGACGATGACCTGACCGATCTGCCGGATCGGCTGCTGGCAGCAGAGATCGTGCGCGAACAGATCTTCCTGCAGACGCACGAGGAGGTACCGTACGGCACGACTGTCGAAACCGAGGACTGGCAGGAGCGCAAGGATGGTTCGGTGCGCATCGAGGCGACGGTTTACGTCGCACGCCCGGGCCACAAGGCGATCCTGATCGGCGAGGGCGGCAGCCGGATCAAGACGATCGGCTTGAGGGCGCGTCAGGAATTGACGGGACTGCTGGAGCGCAAAGTGCACCTGTTCCTCAACGTGAAGCAGCGCGCCGGATGGGACGAGGAGACGGCGCGGCTCCGGGCGATCGGGCTCGAGGATACGAAGTAGATGCCAGGTGCAAGCACCTTTGATATGGAGAATCTCGCTGCCGGTACTGGACAGGCTGGAACGACAATTCGATTCGCTGGAACAGCGGCTGGCCTCGTTCGGGCGGGAGCAATGCTCCAGTTTCCGGAGGCTGCTGGGCATCATGCTGGGTGGCTTCACGGCAATGCTGGGTGGGTTCGGAGCATTGCTCGGCGTAATGGCGCGCGGCTTTCACTGGCTGTAGTCATTATTCCTTCTGCTGGAACCTGCTAGTCGGCCGACGGTATGGACTGGGACGCACCTGCAATCGTGCTCGACGCGCGACCGTACGGAGAAGGTGACGCCATCGCCACGGTGATGACGGCCGAACATGGCGCGCATCGGGGCCTGGCCCGCGGCGGTGCGGCGCGAGGTCGCACGGCGATCTGGCAGCCCGGCAATCTTGTGCAGGTGCGCTGGGTGGCACGGCTGGCCGAGCAGCTTGGCAGCTTCAGCGCGGAGCTGGTCCATCCGGCGGCGGCCCTTGCCATGGACGATGCGCTTCCCTTGGCGATGCTCTCGGCGGTCTGCGCTGTGGCGGAAGGAGGATTGCCGGAACGGGAACCACATCCGCGCGTGTTCGAAGGCCTTGTGCACCTGATCGCGCACCTCTCACAGGCCGAGAAGCTGCTCGGCGGCCTGGTGCGCTGGGAAGCGCTGCTGCTGGCCGATCTCGGCTACGGGCTCGATCTCACGAGTTGTGCCGTGACCGGCGAGACGGCGGGACTCGCCTTCGTGTCGCCAAAGACCGGCCGCGCCGTCACAGCGGCAGGCGCCGGCAGCTGGACGTCGCGGCTCCTGCGTCTGCCGTCCTTCATGGTCGGTGGCAACGAGGCCACGCCGGCAGACTGCCGCGACGGTTTGCGGCTGACCGGGCACTTCCTGGCGCGCGACGCGTTCGGCCATCATCATCGGCCGCTGCCGGCCGCGCGGCAGATGTTATACGACCGCGTAGCGGCGCTGGCCGCCTCAACGGAGCAGCAGAATGCCGGATGACCTGATCGGCCACGTCGAGGACACGCGGCTGACCGACGCGCTGTCGGAGCGGTATCTCGCCTACGCGCTCTCCACCATCATGTCGCGTTCGCTGCCCGACGTGCGCGACGGGCTGAAGCCGGTGCACCGGCGGCTGGTCTTCGCGATGCACCTGCTGCGGCTCGATCCAACCGCGGGGTTCAAGAAGTGCGCCCGCGTGGTGGGCGACGTGATCGGCAAGTTCCACCCGCATGGCGACGTGGCCGTGTACGATGCGCTGGTGCGGCTCGCGCAGGAATTCGCGGCGCGTTTCCCACTGGTTGAAGGCCAGGGCAATTTTGGCAATATCGATGGCGATAACGCTGCGGCGATGCGCTACACCGAGGCACGCCTCACCGAGGTCGCGCGCGCGCTGCTGTCCGGCATCGACGAAGATGCGGTCGATTTCCGCCCCACATATGATGGCGAGGAAAGCGAGCCTGTCGTCCTGCCTGGTGCGTTTCCCAACCTGCTCGCCAATGGCGCCGCGGGGATCGCCGTCGGCATGGCGACGTCAATTCCGCCGCACAACGCAGGCGAGGTCTGCGCGGCCGCCATTCACCTGATTCGCCATCCGCGGGCAACGACGGCGGAGCTGCTCGCGCACATGCCGGGGCCGGATTTCCCGACCGGTGGCGTGCTGGTGGAGGACGCGGCGGCGATCCTGGCCGCCTACGAGACCGGGCGCGGTGGCTTCCGCGTGCGGGCCAGATGGACGGTGGAGAAGGGCAAACACGGCACCTGGCAGATCGTCGTCACGGAGATCCCCTATCAGGTGCAGAAGGCGAAGCTGGTCGAGCAGATCGCCCAACTGATGGAGGAGCGTAAGCTGCCGCTGCTCGGCGATGTGCGCGACGAGAGCACCGAACTGGTGCGCCTGGTGCTGGAACCGAAGACGCGCGGTGTCGAGCCGGAAGTGCTGATGGAGACCATGTTCCGCGCCTCTGCGCTGGAGGCGCGGTTTCCATTGAACATGAACGTGCTGGACGCCACGCGCACACCATTGGTGATGTCGCTGCCCGGCGTGCTACGCGCCTGGCTCGATCACCGGCACGAGGTGCTGGTTCGCCGCACGCGTCATCGGCTGGCGGCGATAGAGCGGCGTATCGAGATTCTCGATGGCTATCTGCTGGTCTATCTCAACGTCGACGAGGTGATCCGGATCATCCGCAACGAAGACGAACCGAAGCCGCGGCTGATCGAGCGCTTCAAGCTGAGCGACACGCAGGCAGAGGCGATATTGAATATGCGGCTGCGCTCGCTGCGCAGGCTCGAGGAGATGGAGATCGGCAAGGAGCACAAGGCGCTGGCGAAAGAGCGCAAAGACATGCAGACGCTGTTGAAGGACGACAAACTGCGCTGGGACCGTATCGCGGAGGAGCTTGAGGAGACCCGGAAGAAGTTCGGCTCCGGCGCGTTGGGCGCGCGGCGCACGGAGCTCGGCGTGGCACCGGCGATGGTGGAGGTTGCCAGCGACGCATTCGTCGAGCGCGAGCCAATCACCGTCATCCTGTCAGACAAGGGCTGGATCCGCGCGGTGAGGGGGCACGTCGGCGAGGATGCCGAATTGCGCTTCAAGGAAGGCGACCGGCTGAAGCGGCTGGTCAACTGCCAGACCACCGACCGGCTGACGCTGTTCGGCACGAACGGGCGTGCCTACACGCTGCGGGCGGCCGATCTGCCTCGTGGGCGCGGGGACGGCCAGCCGGTGCGCGTGCTCGCCGAGCTGACCAACGAGGACGATGTCGCCACCATGTTCATCGCGATTGAGGGTGGGCGCTATCTGGTCGCCTCATCGACCGGCCGCGGCTTTGTGGTGCCGGCGGGGGAGCTTGCCGCGGAGAAGCGCACCGGCAAGCAGGTGCTGAACCTGCGGCCTGGCGAGGAGGCGGCGGTGTGCGCGCCCGCCGACGGCGACCACGTCGCGATCGTCGGCACCAATCGCAAGCTGCTGATCTTCCCACTGGACCAGGTGCCGGAGATGGCGCGAGGCGGCGGCGTGATTCTGCAGCGCTATCGCGAGGGTGGGCTGGCTGATGCCAAGGTGTTCCGCCTTGCCGACGGACTGACCTGGCAGCTGGGCGACAGGACACGCACCGAGACCAACCTGCGCGACTGGATCGGCGAACGCGCACAGGCAGGACGGCTGCCACCCAATGGATTTCCCCGATCCGGACGCTTTGGCTGACTTGACTGCGACGGCGGCAGGCCGTGTATACGGCCACCACATAATGTTTCGAGGAGTAATCGTCCATGCCGCTCGCACGTCGCACCCTGCTCGCCAGCACCGCCGCCCTTGGCGCGGCGCCAATCCTGCGCGCCCGCGCGCAATCCAGGCCGGTCATCCGGCTTGGCGTATTGACCGATCTCTCGGGCACCTATCGCGACAACACCGGCCCCACATCGGTTGCCGCAGCGCAGCTCGCGATCGAGGAGATGAAGCCGCATCTGAGCTTCGACGTGGACCTCGTCAGCGCCGACCATCAGAACAAGCCCGACGTCGCCGCGACGATCGCCCGCCAGTGGTATGACCAGGGCATCGATGCCACGATCGATGTGCCGACTTCCTCGGTAGCGCTCGCGGTCGCGCAGGTGGCCAAGGAAAAAGACAGGATCATGCTCAACGCATCGGCCACGGTCGCGGCGTTGACCTGGCAGCAGTGCAGCCCGAACTCCATCGTGTGGAGCTTCGACACCTACGAGAACGCGCACAACACCGGGGGCGCTTTGATGGCGTCCGGCAACAAGTCGTGGTTCTTCATCACCGCCAATTATGCGTTCGGGCAGTCGCTGGCGGACCTGACCAAGGAAGTGGTGACGGCGGGCGGCGGTGAGGTGAAGGGCGATGTGCGCTATCCGTTCCCCGACACGACCGACTTCTCGTCATACATCACGCAGGCGGCGGCGAGCGGCGCCAAGGTGCTGGGCCTTGCGAACGCCGGTCTGGATACCCAGAACTGCATCAAGCAGGCGGCCGAGTTCGGCCTGAACAAGACGATGAAGATCGCGCCGCTGCTGCTGTTCATCACTGACGTGCATTCGTTGGGGCTCGATGTCTGCGGCGGGCTGACGACGACCGAGACGTTCTATTGGGACCTGAACGACCGAACCCGCGCCTTCACCAAGCGGATGATCCAGAAGGCACCGAACAACTATCCGAACCAGGCGCACGCAAGCTCTTACGCCATCACCCTGCACTATCTGAAGACTGCGCAGGCGATGGGCGCGGCGGAGGCGAAGAAGAGCGGGCGGGCGACGGTGGCGAAGATGAAATCGATTCCGACGGATGATGACGCGTTCGGCAAGGGTCGGGTGCGGGCCGACGGGCGCGGCGAGTTCCCGGCCTATCTGTTCCAGGTGAAGACCAAGGCCGAGAGCAAGGGGCCGTGGGATCTTTACACGCTGGAGCACACCTCGCCGCCGTCGGAGGTACTGCATCCGTTAGCCGACGCGTGCAAATTCCCGACTGCCTGACGGGCCAAGGCCGTGGCCGGGCATGTCCCGGTCGCGACGACCCGAGACGACAAGAGGGCTATTCAGCCGCGACCAGCAGCGCGGCGGCTTCGGGTGCTTCGTCGTGCAGGACGTGGCCGTAGCGGCTCAGCCACAGCCGACCAAGCCGTGCCGCCTCGGACGGTGTCAGCCACGACCATTCGGCACCGCGTGCGCGAATGGCCACCCAAGTGGTATCGCCATCGACCACGCGCTCTTCGACTGTGTAGGGGCTAATTGCCTGCATCATATCGTATCGTCTTCAATACTGTTGCACTATGAGTGTTAATATCACGACCCGCGGCGAGTCGCCACAGAAAAGCCTCACTTGCCACCTCCGTTGGCAAGCGAACGCCACGATCCGGATCGCCCCTCCCGCTTGCCGCACGGCCGGTTAGCTGCGCAGATTGTTACCGGTTCCCGCAACGAGACCGGTTTCATGCCCCCCGACGACACAACCCAGCCAACACGACCGGCCTTCTCCGGCGCGTCGGTGCGGCTGATCGACGTCAGCCGGCGCTGGGGCGCGATGGCGGCCCTGGATCGCATCTCGATCGACATCGCGCCCGGCCGCTTCACCGTATTGCTGGGCCCGTCAGGCTGCGGCAAGACCACCTGCCTGCGAATCGTTGCCGGCCTTGAAACCGCCACCGCGGGCCGGGTGGAGATTGCCGGTCGCGACGTCACCAGCATGCCGCCGGCCGCGCGCGGCGTTGCGATGGTGTTTCAGTCCTATGCTCTGTTCCCTCACTTGAGCGTTGTGGAGAATATCGTCTTCGGTCTGAAGGCGCGCAGGGTGGCGCCGCGAGAGCGCGCGCGTCGGTTGGCGCGTGCGGTGGAGATCCTCGGCATAAGCCACCTGCTGGACCGCAAGCCGGGCCAGCTCTCCGGCGGCCAGCAGCAGCGCGTGGCTCTCGGTCGCGCCATCGTGGCCGAGGCGCCGGTCTGCCTCATGGACGAACCGCTATCGAACCTCGACGCCCAGCTTCGCGCCGACATGCGGCGCGAGATTCTGGCGCTGCAGCGGAGGCTCGGCATCACCATGCTGTACGTGACGCATGACCAGACTGAGGCCATGGGTATGGCCGATCAGATCGTGCTGCTTCGCGACGGCCATATCGAGCAGGACGCGCCTCCCGCTGAAATCTACGCTCGGCCGGCAACCAGTTTCTGTGCGAGCTTCATCGGGACACCGCCGATGAATCTGTTTCCACTGGAACGGTGCGGCAGCGGCATGGTTCTGCCAGGATCGGATGGCCCGATCCTGGCACCGCCGACTAAAGGCCAATTGCTTGGTGGTATTCGGCCGGAGAATTTTCACCTCGCCGAACAGGGGATAGCAGCGCGCGTTCGGCATGCCGAATATCTTGGCGCTGACACGGTAGTTGCCTGCGCCGCCGGCGACGTGCCGCTCCTGGCACGGCTCCCAGGCCGTGTGGTGCTGGCCGATGGCGCGCCGGTGTGTCTCGCCACCGAGGCACCGATCCACCTCTTCGACGCAGCCTCGGGCGGTCGCATCGAGCTCGCCGCGACAGCGAAACAGACTATCCGCGCATGAACGTTCGCCCAAGCTGCAGCAAAGCACAACGTGCCCGAAGCGCACTCAATGGGGGAGGCCTCACCGTGATCCATCGCCGTTCACTGCTCGCTGTTTCGGCGGCCATGCTTGCCGCGCCCGCCATCTTGCGGGCCCAGACCGTCGAGAAGCTGACGTTCTACTATCCGATCGCCGTGGGTGGTCCACTGCAGGCGATCATGGATGACTACTGCAAGGCGTTTCAGCAGGAGACTGGGATCGCGGTGGAGCCGGTGTATGCCGGCGACTATAGCCAGACACTGATCAAGGCCCTGGCCGCCATTCGCGCAGGCACCGGCCCGCAATTCGCCGTACTGCTGGCCGCCGAGATGCACAGTCTGCAGGACCAGGACATCCTTGTGTCGCTCGATGAGATTGGCCTGGATGCCGATGGCAAGAAGTGGCTCGGCAGCTTCTATCCGGCATTCATGGCGAACAGTCACGCTGATGGCAAGACATGGTCAGTGCCATTCCAGCGATCGACCGCAATCTTCTATTACAACAAGGCAGCGTTCCAGGAAGTCGGGCTAGATGCCGAGAAATTCCCGACGACATGGGCCGCGCTTGCGACAACGGCGGAGAAGCTGACCAAGCGTGATGCATCGGGTCGCGTGACACGCTGGGGCATCAAGATGGCGGGCGATCTGGGCAATGCGCAGTGGACATTCGGTGCACTCGCCAATCAGGCCGAGCAGAAGCTGATGAATGAAGCTGGTACCGAGGTGTATTTTAATCAACCGAAAACCATCGACGCGATGTCCTTCTGGCAGAGCCTCTCCGCGGAGCACCATGCGACGCCGGACGGCGTGTCAAATTGGCCGCAGCTTTCACCTGATTTTTTGGAAGGCAACACGGCGATCATCCAGCACACCACCGGCAATCTGACCAACGTGCGCGACAAGGCTCAGTTCCCATTCGGCGTGGCAGGACTCGCCGGTAAGAACTCGCCGCACACCGTGGTCGGTGGTGGCAATATGTATTTCTTCAAGAACGCCAGCCCCGCTGAGCGGCAGGCGAGTCTGCGATTTGCGCGCTGGGTGAGCCAGCCGGAGCGAGCTGCCGACTGGAGCATGCGGACCGGCTACATCGCGACCAGTCCAGCTGCCTATGAGACCCAGACGCTGAAGGACTTTGTCACCAAATTCCCTGCGGCGAATGTGGCGCGCACCTTCCTCCCGGTAGCAACCGGCGAGCTGTCCGTGCATGAGAATCAACGCGTGTACAAGGTTCTGACCGATAACATTCAGGCCTGCCTGAATGGCTCCAAGCCTCCAGCCCGCGCTATGGCGGATGCCCAGGGCGACGCGGACCGGATACTGAAACCATACAAGAGGACCTGATGGGACACGGCGTATGCGGCGCGAAACCATCCACGCCTGGCTGCTGTTGCTTCCCGCCCTCGTCCTTTTGGTAGCCTTTACCCACTGGCCTGCAATCGCGACGCTGATCGATAGCCTGTACGCGACGCCGCACGGAAGTCGGGTGGCGCCGTTCGTCGGTATCGACAACTACACAGACCTGCTGGACGATCCCGTGTTCTGGCAAGCGCTGCGCAACAACGCGTGGTATGCGGTCGCGACGATCCCCGTATCGATTGTCATCGCGTTCCTGATGGCCCTCGCGGTGAATGAGGCGCTGCCCGGCAGGTCGCTGCTGCGTATGGCTTACTTCCTGCCGACTATGCTGCCGATGATAGCGGTCGCCAACATCTGGCTGTTCTTCTACACGCCGGACTACGGCTTGTTCGATCGTATCATGGCGCTCTTCGGCGGTGGTCGGCACAATTGGTTGGGCGATCCAACCACGGCGCTGCCGGCAATGATCGCAGTCGCAGTGTGGAAGGAAGCCGGATTCTTCATGATCTTCTACCTCGCAGCCTTGCAGACCATGCCGACTGACCTGCGCGAGGCTGCCGCCCTCGAGGGCTCGTCGCGCTGGAACTACCTGCGTCGCGTCACCTTGCCGTTGCTGATGCCGACCACATTGTTTGTCCTGGTCAATGCTGTCATCAACGCATTCCGGGTGATCGACCACATCGTGGTGATGACCCGTGGCGGTCCGGACAATGCAACGACGCTGCTGCTCTATTATATCTATGAGGTCGGTTTCCGCTTCTGGGACACCGCAGCCGCGGCGACAGCGACTGTGGTGTTGCTGACGATCATGGCGCTGGCCGCAGCGTTCCAGTTCGGCGTGCTGGGTCGGCGAGTGCATTATCGATGATGGTCGCTCTATACCGTCCAATAGGTCGCAATCTGGAGACCGTTGGCGCCTGGCTGCTCGGCCTGCTGTGGATGCTGCCGCTGCTCTACGCCGTATGGACCGCCTTCCACCCCGCAATATACGCGACGCATTTCGATCCGGCGGCGCCACTGACATTCGCCAACTTCAAGGCGGCCTGGCAGGCAGCCCCCTTCACCCGCTACCTGATCAATACCGTGATGCTCGTGACACTGATCCTGACTGCGCAATTCGTGCTCTGCACGCTGGCCGCCTTCGCTTTCGCTCGTCTCACGTTCCCAGGCCGCGACCTGCTGTTTGCCGTGGTGCTGCTGCAACTGATGGTAATGCCGGACGTGCTCCTGGTCGAGAATTACCGCACCCTGGTGCAACTACATCTCGCCGACACCATTCTGGCGATCGCCTTACCCTATCTCGGCTCCGCCTTCGGCATTTTCCTGCTGCGTCAGACCTTTCTGACCATCCCGCAGCCGCTCGATGACGCGGCGCGATTGGAAGGCTGCGGACTGCTGGCAAGACTATGGCGCGTCTATGTGCCGCTCGCTAAGCCAACCTACATCGCCTACGGTTTGGTCTCCGTCAGTTATCACTGGAACAACTTCCTATGGCCGCTGATCATCACCAACTCGGTGACCACGCGGCCCCTGACCGTGGGCTTGGCCGTCTTTGCGACGACCGACCAGGGTATCGACTGGTCGATCGTCACAGCCGCCACGCTGATGACGAGCGCGCCGCTGCTGATTGCCTTTTTGCTGTTCCAACGACAATTCGTCCAAAGCTTCATGCGCGCGGGGATCCGATGACCGCACTTGCCGCCCGGTTCGACACTGCTGTTATGCTTGCTACTGAAGCCGCGGCCCTTGCCCTGCGTATGCAACCGCCGCCCGGCGCATCGACGGCCACGCTGAAGGGTGCGCAGGATTGGCTCACCGAGGCTGACGGCGCAGTGGAAGCGCTGCTATCCGAACGCCTGGCACAGGGCTATCCGGCTGACGGCTTTCAAGGCGAGGAAGGTGGCCGCGCCCGCTCGGGAACCCTGCGCTGGGTGGTCGATCCGATCGATGGCACCGCGAATTTCATGCGCGGCGGCAAGCGGTTCTGCGTCTCGCTCGGTTGCCTCGAGGGCGAGACCCCGGTGATCGGCGTCATTGTCGCTCCCGCACTCGGGGAGACCTTCGCCGCACGCCGTGGCGCCGGCGCCACGCTGAATGGCACTCCAATCCGCGCCGCGGAAACCACGGACCTCGCTCGCGCCACCATCGAGTTCGGCTGGTCTCATCGGCGGCCACGGGAAACCTTCATTGGGCTCGCCGACCGCATCATTGCTGCCGGCGCCATGCCACGGCTCAATGGCTCGGGGGCGCTCGGTCTTGCCGATGTCGCGGTCGGCCGCACCGACGCCTATGTCGAATTGCACATCAATCTATGGGACGTGGCCGCGGCGCTGACAATTTTGGCAGAGGCGGGTGCCACGGTCAGTCCCTTCATGTCCGGCGATGGCGCGACTTTGGGCAATCCGATCCTTGCCGCTGCCCCTGGCATCGCAGCGGCACTCTCCGTCGCCACATCAATCGCGCTTTGACATGCGCAGCACGCGGCGCTTTCCTGCCCGAAGAACTCCAGGAAGGCAGATCCAATCGTGCGACCCCTCGAAGGCATCCGCGTCGTCGCCCTCGAACACGCGGTGGCCGCACCGATCTGCAGCCGTCACATGGCCGACCTCGGTGCCGAGGTCATCAAGGTAGAGCGCCCGGGTGAGGGCGACTTCGCGCGTCACTACGACAGCTACGTGCACGGCCAGGCCAGCTTCTTCGTTTGGCTCAATCGCGGCAAACGCAGCATTGCGCTCGACCTGAAGCATGCGGAAGCGGCGAATATACTGGATCGGTTGGTTGGCAGCGCAGATGTGCTGCTACAGAACCTCGCGCCCGGCGCCGCCACCCGCCTCGGCCTGAGCCACGCCGACCTCGCGCCGCGCCACCCGAAGCTCATCGTCTGCGACATCTCTGGATACGGCGAGAGCGGGCCATTCGCACAGAAGAAGGCCTATGACCTGCTGATCCAGGCGGAATCCGGCCTGATCAGTGTCACCGGCACTCAGGATACGCCCTCACGCGTCGGCATCTCCGCGGCCGACATCGCCACCGGGATGTACGCACTGTCCGGCATCCTTGCCGCGCTTGTTCGGCGAGGGCGCACCGGTGAAGGCGCCAACGTCAAGGTCGCCATGCTGGACGCGTTGGCCGAATGGATGATGTATCCACTGTATCGACACGCATACGGCAAATCGCCGACGCCGCGTCTGCCTACCAGCCATCCTGCCCTCAGCCCCTATGGCGCCCATCAAACCAAGGACGGCCAAGTAATCTTCGGGCTGCAGAACGAGCGCGAATGGGTGACCTTCTGCGCCAAGGTCCTTGACCGACCGGAACTCGCCACCGATCCACGCTTCCGCGACAACAACGCACGCCGCGAGCATCGGCTCGAAATGACCGAACTGATCGAGGACTACTTCTCCGATATGACTTCAAACGACGTGGTGAAGAAACTGGATGCGGCCGGAATCGCCAACGGTCGGCTGAACGAGCCAGGCGATGTTTGGGAGCATGTGCAGTTCAGCGCACGCGACCGCTGGCGCGAGATCAATACCCCTGGCGGCACCGTACAAGCGCTGCTCCCGCCCTTTACCTTCACCGACGTGGAAGCGGCGATGGGTGACGTTCCGGCACTCGGCCAGCATACCGATGCGGTGCTACAGGAGCTTGGATATGCTCCATCGGAGATCGACGCCTTCCGCGCTGCCGGAGCAGTATGAGCGACTTCGATCCGGCCGCGCATCGCATGGTCCCAGAGCAGCGCTGGTTCGATGACTTCCAAATGGGCGAACGCTTCGTGCTGCCAAGCAGGACGATGACCGAGGCGCTGTTCCTGGCGTTCCAGGCCGCGAGCGGCGACAACCATCCGATTCACTACAACGTGGAGTACTGCCGAACTCACGGCCTTCCTGGCATGCTCGCCCACGGTTTCCAGACGCTGATCCAGACCGCGCCAGGCGCAGGGCTGTTCCCGTTCATCACCGAAGATTCGCTGGTGGGCTTCCTGGAGCAGTCGAGCCGATTTCTGAAGCCGGTCTTCGCCGGCGACACGTTGTATCCGGCACTAGAAGTGGACGAGTTGTCGCCCAACCGCACCACTGGCGTGATCGGCCTCCACAGTACGGTGCACAACCAGCGGCGTGAGCTGGTACTGGACGGACGCCAACGCTTCCTGCTGCGTAAGCGCCCACGCTGACCTTCGTGGTCAGCCCGCGCCCTGAACCATCCCCGCGCCGTCAACCAGCACTGTGTGATCCTGGCCAACCCATTCACCGCTGGCGACGGTCATCCAGGTGAATACGATGGTTTGGCTCGGCACCAGACCATTCGTCGGCAGGTCAACGGTGTGAATTCCAATTCCGGTGTCGCGCGTCCGAACGTCGCTGCGCGTTTGCCAACCATCCGTGCTCCAGTGCACCAAAGCCTCGTTCGGCAAATCGAGCCGCAATGCACGTCCCACCGGCACCGATGGCGTCCGCCAATCGGGCCGCCACGGCCGGCAGCGAGCTACGCGCTTCTCCCGAAGATAGCGTCGCGCCGGTTGCGGCGGTCGATCGAATACTGCGCCGTCCGCGAGCGACCGCAGCAGCTTGATATGCTCGGCATGCGCCCACACCAGCGGCATCGCCGATCCGCTTGGTTGGCCGGGAAGTAGCTCCAGCTCTGGGATCGGCGCGCCGTCCCATACCTGCTCTGGCAGCAGCCGACCCGGACTCGCTCCGGCCTCCAACGCTGCCAGCAGCCGCTCTGCCTCGGCACGGCGGCCTGCCGCCAACTCGTAGTGCGCGCGCTCGCCGGCAAGCAGCGGCCAGACACGACCGACGCCTGTACCGTCGTACGGGCCACCGTCGTCGTGCTCGCCGTAGCCGTCGCCGTTGTAGCGCCGCCAGCCAGGACCGTAGGGCAGATCCACGCACAGCACGTGATCGATCACTTTCACCGTGTCGACAATTCGCGGATCGTCCGGTGAACGCAGCCCGAACCGCACCAGCGCCAACGCATCGGTGCTGATCAGCTCATCGGCTTCGACGTTGCATGCCTCAGCGAATCGGTTGCGGACCTCTACCGTCCCGCGCAGCTCGGCCCGCGCCTCGCCGGGTACCTCGGGTGCAATCCGTATATAATAGCCAGCTACACCAACCTCACGCGTCAGCCGGGTATCGGTGACGTAGACCCAATCCTCTATCTGCTCGTTCCACGCATCCGCTGTGTCACGCAGGAAGTCGCCGACGTCATCGATGTTGCAGGCGTCGGCGATATCGGCGGCGGCCAGCAGCGCGGCGACCTGCACGGCGAGCGTGAACGGCGTGTAGCCCGCGTTTTCCTCCCACCGGTCCTGGCTCGTGCGCGGCCCGTGGCTGATGACAAACCCCGCAGCCCTTGCGACCATTGGCCAAAAAGCCGGCAGCACCGGCAGCGCCAGCGCGCCCTCGCGCCAGGCCATGTCCAGGAGCAGCATCGGGAAAGCACACTCATCAAGCTGAATGCCATGCCAATAGGCTGTGCCATCCAACCAGCAATTTTGCGGCCAGCTTCCGTCCTCCTCCTGCACGGCACGCAGGTAGCGCACGACACGCAGCACCTCGTCATGCGCGCCACAAGCCAGGAATGCGCCCGCGGTCTGCGCCAAGTCACGCGGCCATACCAGGTGATAGCCGCCCAGGTCATCGTCGCCCTTGCTGCTACCCCATGGGATGGACAGGCTGGCGATCAAACCGCCGGGAAAAGTCGGACTCTCGTGGCAGCGCAGCACCGCTGTGCTGACGCGATAGACATTGTGCCCTTCCACCTTCCGGTCCAGCGAGCGAAGCCGCGCCTGCCAGGAACGCCAGCCGGTGGCGTATTCCTCCATCTGCCGCTCCAGCGGCGTCTGCAGGCTGGCGCGCACCCGAAACGCCGCCTCGGATGAACTGCGGCCAAAGCCCAGGGCGAGACTGAACTCCTCTTCCGGTGATGCGATTTCAGCTGTCAGCGCGACGTTGCCATCGGCCGCGCGATCGTATTCCTCGTTCAGCTGGCCGTTCTGGTACAACATTTGCCAGCCATCGGAGGCACCGACGAAGCCGACCGAACGGGCCAGAAAAGGACACGAACAGCCGAGTGCCAGCGTGGTCCCGTCGCCCTCAGCGAACAACAAGTGATGGCCCTTGTAGTCGCCGGTCCAAGCCGTGTTGTGGGCCCCCCCATTGACCAGATGGGGCGCCAGCAACGTGAAGAGGCGGAGAGGACCGCCATCCAGGACCTCAAGCCTTACCCGCTGAATCACCACATCGGCGCGCTGATCGGTCAGAACATGCTTGTGGATCCGAAAGCGGCCGCCGGTATGGGTGTTGATCAGGTGGAATGCCGGAACACCATCCTCCAGCCCGGCGATGGCAAAAGTGCAGTCGCGCTTTTCCTCGGCAAAGAATCCGTCGGCGTCGGTCACAATGAGGCCGAAGTCCCGCGTGCAGGCCTGATCGACACGCGGATAATAGATCTCGTCCAGGATCCCGTGGCTGAGGGTAAACCACACCCGGCTGACGGGGGACAGCGCGGTGCCCACGCCGCTCTTTGCGCTGGAGGTCCAGCGTGGTGCAATGCCTGGCCAGCCTGGTGCGTCGGTCACTCTCGCCTCCTTATGCCGCGTCGGTGTAGATGCCGGGTGTTGCGAATTAACGATTAACACACAGTCGTGAGCGATGGCCGGACATTCTCAGTTCAAGAACATCATGCACCGCAAAGGCGCCCAGGACGCGCGCCGTGGAAGGCAGTTCGCCAAGCTGATCCGTGAAATCACTGTCGCCGCGCGGCAAGGTTTACCTGATCCGGCGTTCAATCCAAGGCTACGTGCGGCGATTTTGGCGGCACGGCAGGCGAACATGCCGAAGGATACGGTGGATCGTGCGATCAAGAAGGCGACCGGCGGTACGGGAGGCGACGACTACGCTGAGGTTCGCTACGAGGGTTACGGTCCGGCCGGTGTCGCGATCATCGTCGAGGCGTTGACAGACAACCGCAACCGGACTGCTTCAGACATACGCTCGGCGTTCGCCAAACATGGCGGGGCGCTGGGAGAGACCAACTCGGTGAGCTTCCTGTTCAACCGGCTGGGTGTCATCCGGTATCCGGCGTCCGCCGGCACCACCGACGATGTTCTGGAGGCTGCGATCGAGGCCGGTGCCGAGAACGTCGATAGCGATGCCGAGGCGCACGAAATCACTACGGCGGCCGAGGACTTCTTTGCCGTGCGAGATTCACTCGAGTCTCAGCTCGGTGCGTCGGAGAGCGCGCGGCTCGATTGGCGCCCGACCACCAGTGTGACGCTGGACGAAGCCCGCGCGGCGGCGTTGCTGAAGCTGCTTGAGGTGCTGGACGAGAGCGAGGACGTGCAGAACGTCTACGCGAACTTCGATATCCCCGACGCGGTGATGCAGAAACTTTCGGCGTGACGGTCGATTGGGAAGGCCTGTTCATTGGCCACTCCCTCAGATGGCCGCCTGTCGTATACCAGCACCGGTCATCAACGGGGATCCGATTCGCCCATGGTCCGGCTGCTTGGCGTCGACCCCGGCCTGCGCTTCACCGGTTGGGGCGTGATTGAGGCGGATGGCAATCACCTCCGCCATGTCGCCGATGGCGTGATCGCCACCGACAGCGCCACCACCGTGCCGCAACGCTTGAAGGTGTTGCACGAATCGCTCGTCGCTCTGATGGCGCAGCATAAACCGGACGAGGCGGCGGTCGAGGAAACCTATGTCAACCGCAACGGCACCGCGACGCTGAAGCTCGGCTATGCCCGTGGTGTGGCGCTGCTGGTGCCGGCCCTCGTCGGCGTGCCTGTTATCGAGTATGCCGCCAAATCGGTGAAGCTCGCTGTCGTGGGTTCAGGCGGCGCGGAAAAGGCGCAGGTGCAGATGATGGTGCGCCGACTTTTGCCGGGGGCGGTGATCTGCCGTGCGGATGCGGCTGATGCTTTGGCCATTGCCATATGCCACGCGCATCACCGCGCCAGTCGCATGGCGTGGAATGCCCGCACGAGGATTGCGTGATCGCCCAACTCACTGGCCGCGTCGAAGCGCTGGAGGAAGGTCGCTGCATCATCGACGTGAACGGCGTCGGCTATTTGGTGCACGCCTCTACCCGCACGCTCGCCGCGCTGCCTGCGGCACCTGACATGGCACGGCTGCTGGTGGAAACGCACGTGCGCGAGGATGCGATCCTGCTCTACGGATTTGCTGATTCAGCCGAGCGCGACTGGTTCCGCTTGCTGACCACCGTGCAGGGCGTCGGTGGCAGGGTGGCGCTTTCCGTGCTGTCGGCCCTGTCGCCGCGCGATCTGGTCGCCGCGATAGCCTCAGGTGATCGTGCCAGTCTCACGCGCGCGCCCGGCGTAGGCGCCAGGTTGGCGGTGCGTTTGCTGACCGAGTTGCGCGACAAGGTCGGCGCGATGCCGTCGGCTCCCGGCTTCGTCGCCCCGCCGGTCGCCACGCCAAGCATCGCCGAGGACGCCATCTCCGCACTTCTGAACCTTGGCTACCGCAGACCTGAGGTGCAGCCGGTGGTAACGCGGGTCATCGAGCGCCTGGGCGAACCGGCGCTGCTCGATGCGGTAATCCGTGACAGCCTGAAAGACCTGGCGCAGAGAGCAGCCGGATGAGCCGCGCCCCCAAAAGCCCTCCCCCTCCCCTTGCGGGAGGGGGGCGGGGGGAGGGGGCGCCCCAGCATCCCGGGGACACCTCCCGAACCATCTCCCCCATCCGCCGGGAGGAAGACGCGGCTGAGGCGAGCCTGCGGCCCCAGACGCTTGCCGAATTCGTCGGCCAGAAGGCCACGCGCGAAAACCTCGCCGTTTTCATCCAGGCCGCGCGTGCCCGCGGCGAAGCACTGGACCACGTTCTTCTTCACGGTCCCCCCGGTCTCGGCAAGACGACCCTGGCTCAAATAGTCGCCCGCGAACTCGGCGTCGGCTTCCGCGCCACTTCAGGGCCTGTCATTCAGAGGGCAGGGGACCTCGCCGCAATATTGACAAACCTTCAACCAAAGGACGTCCTGTTCATCGACGAAATCCATCGTTTGCAGCCCGCGATCGAGGAGGTGCTGTACCCGGCGATGGAAGACTTCCAACTCGATCTTATCATTGGCGAGGGTCCGGCGGCACGCTCGGTCCGCATCGACCTGCCATCGTTCACGCTGATCGGTGCCACGACGCGCGCCGGCCTGCTCGCCACGCCGCTGCGCGACCGCTTCGGGATCCCGCTGCGCCTGATCTTCTATACTCCCGCAGAGCTCGAACTGATCGTCCGCCGCGGTGCCACCAAGCTGGATGTTCCTCTGACGGCCGATGGTGCGGCGGAAATTGCCCGCCGCTCTCGCGGCACGCCGCGGATCGCCGGCCGACTGCTGCGCCGCGTGCGTGACTTTGCCGCCGTGGACGGCGCCGCCAAGGTCGACCGCTCCGCTGCTGACGTAGCGCTCAATCGCCTTGAGGTGGATGCACTCGGCCTCGACGCCATGGACCGCCGTTACCTCCGTCGCATCGCCGAGCATCACGCCGGCGGTCCTGTCGGTGTAGAGACGCTCGCCGCAGCTCTCGCGGAGGCCCGGGATACTTTGGAGGATGTGATCGAGCCTTTCCTGATTCAGGAAGGCCTGGTGCTCCGGACCAGCCGCGGCCGAATGCTGGGCGAACCAGGCTGGCGGCATCTCGACCTGCCGGTGCCGGCACGTCAGCCTGACCAACTAGATCTGCTTCGTGAATGACCCTAAATCCGGCAGTAGGCTGATTGTTTGTATCGGTGCGATCATCAAGCTGGTCGACCGGAAAGTACGTGTCATTCAGCACATGGCAGCGACCAGCTTCTGGGCACCTGACCGCAAGCCGATCTCCGCGGCTCAGTTCATCGAACACCTGTTCGGTGAGCTGCCCGCGGCGTCTAAACTGAAGTTTGCACGTGTCGTGACTTGAACACTGAGTCGTTTCAGCGGGCTACCGGCGTATTGGTTTGGATTTGTGTCCATGTCGGGATTGAACTAACCCGCTAAGGCGGGAAGCGGTGCGCGGTGGCGGAGTGTTCGAGGCGTTCGGTCTGCCAGGGTTTGGGTGCTTCACCCCAACCCTGGAACGGGAGGCCCCGATGACCGAGATGAGCCCGCTGCGTCGGCGCATGATCGAGGATATGACAGTCCGCAATCTGTCGCCTGCGACCCAACGATCGTATGTGCATGCGGTTGCCAAGTTCGGCCGCTTCTTCGGCCGCTCGCCTGACAAGCTTGGTCTGGAGGACGTCCGGACCTTTCAGGTTCATCTGGTTGCTGGCGGGATATCGTGGCCGGCGCTGAACCAGACGGTCTGCGCGCTTCGTTTTCTGTACGGGGTAACGCTCAGGCAGTCTGATCTGCCGGAGCGGATCCCGTATGCGCGTGAGCCGCAGAAGTTGCCGGTGGTGCTGGGGGCCGATGAAGTCGTGCGCTTCCTCGAAGCGGTGCCGAGCCTGAAGTCTCGTGCCGCGCTGACCACGGCATATGCGGCCGGATTGCGTGCTTCCGAAGCAGCGTGCCTCAAGGTGGCCAACATCGACAGCAGCCGCATGGTGATCCACGTCGAGCAGGGCAAGGGAGGCCGCGACCGCTACGTCATGCTGTCACCGCAACTGCTCGGCATCCTTCGTTCATATTGGCGACTGGCGCGACCCGCGCACTGGCTGTTTCCCGGACGCGATCCCGAGCATCCGATCCACCCTGTCGTGCTGCATGCCGCCTGCCGCTCGGCGTGTGCCGCGTCGGGTCTCGGCAAGCGCGTCACCGTTCACACACTGCGCCACAGCTTCGCCACCCACCTGCTGGAGGGTGGCACCGATATCCGCATCATCCAGGCGCTGCTCGGCCATCGCAACGTAAACACCACGGCGCGCTATGCCCAGGTCGCGACCAGCACCATTCGCGGTACTCCAAGCCCACTCGACCGACTACGCCTCGAGGTAACACCGCCGCCCTGAGACGGGACGATGCGTCCCACGCTGGAGGTGGCGGATATCTTCCGCCGCCACGGCGAAGCGTTCCGTCGCAGCCATGGCGCTCATCTCGGCAGGATCGAGCGACGTGTCATGGCAGCGATCGAGCTCTGCCGAACGCCTGCGCTCGGAGGGCACGTCGAGCAGTGCGGCGATTGCGGGCTGGTTCGCTGCGCCTACAACTCCTGCCGCAACCGACATTGTCCGAAGTGCCAGGGTCTGGCGCGCGCCGAGTGGCTCGAGGCGCGTCAGGCCGAGTTGCTGCCGGTGCCGTACTACCACGTAGTCTTCACCTTGCCGGCGCCGGCGGCGGAGATCGCGTTCCAGAACAAGCGTGCGGTCTACGCCATCCTGTTCCACGCTGCGGCCGAAGCGATGCGCGACATCGCCGCCGAGCACGCCGAAGCGTAAGCCGCTGCCCGATCATCTGCCACGCGAGGATGTTGTCCATCAGCCTCCTGGTGACGGCGCCTGTATCTGCCCCGAGTGTGGTGCAGGATGGCCAAACTGGGCGAGGACGTCACCGAGGTGCTGGATTACTTGGCAGGGCACTTCCAGGTCATCCGTCACGTGTGGCCAAGATTCGCCTGTAGCGATCGCGGTAGATACCGTGTTGCCGGTCAAGTGCCAGGATCGCCTTCGTTGATCTGTTTGAGCATGCCGGCGCGCTCACTGCGGTCAAGGACAAGGCGCGCTTTCGCGCGCGGGCCTGCGGCCCTCCTTGACCTTCGCTCCGCGCGCCGCCCATGGGGTATCAGATCGGGACGGCGGAATGATCAGTCTCCAATCGAACAACGGAATTGGGAAACCCTCGAAGCTCAAGCTGGCATGGCGATCGCCGGATCGAACGGCTTGCCGGTCTTCAGTACCCCGAAGCAGATCACCAGCAGCTTGCGCATCGCCGCCACGACGATCTGCTTGGGCTTAAGGCGACCAGCCTGCTTCAGGCGTGCGACAAGCGCGATGATGGCGGGATTATAACGCATCGCCGACAGCGCCGGCATGTAGAGCGACGACCGCAGCGTGGCATTGCCGACCTTGGAGATACGCGTCGGGCGGTCAATCGAGGTGCCTGACCGGTGGTGGCTCGGATTGAGCCCGGCATAGGCGACCATCTCGGCACTTCGACGCAGCACTTCTGGCGGCGGCATCTCCGCCAGCAGCGAGGCGGCAAGCGTCTCGCCGACACCGACGACGCTGAGCAATAGGTCGCGTTTGCCGCGCAGCTCGTCGTCCTGCTCGATCGTCTCACGAATGGCCTTGTCGACTGCCTCGATCTGCGCGGTGAAATGCTCGATCGTCGCGGCGGCAAGGCTGGTCGCGATGCTGTCGCCGAGGCCGCTGCCGATGCGGTTCTTCCACTCTGCCCGGTTGTTGACGATGCCGGTGCGCACGGTCTGGAGTTCGCACAGCCGCCGCATCGCCGGGGACGGCGGTGCCCATGGTCCCGGCTTGAACAATCCGGCGTATTCGCGGATCAGAACGGCATCGATTTTGTCAGTTTTGTTGCGGCCCAATTTGGTGCGGGCGAAGTCACGGATCTGGGCCGGGTTGGCAATGCTGACGATGTGGCCGGCGTCGTGCAACGCCAACGCCACGCCGAGGCTGTGACGACCGGTCGCCTCCATGCAGACGTGAGCCTTCTTGCTGCCCATGGCAGTGAACCAAGCCAGCATCAACTTCCAGCCATCGGGGCTGTTCTCGAAGGTCCTGCTCTGTTTTCGCTGACCTCGTGCGCAGTTCGCGTCCAAGCTCTCCTTGGACACGTCGATTCCAACTATCGAGTCACTCACTTCTTGCTACCATTTCCGGGGTTGAACACGGCAAGGCTCCGCGTCGGGCTACCTTGTACACGGGATCAGCGGCAAGCCGCGTCCCTGGATACCGTCCAGCATGAACAGCGGAGCTCGGAGAAGCGGGGCCATATCTACCGCACAGGTTCTTTGACCGAAGGGACGCATGAGGCTCACCGCTTTCCTTGCTGCTCGACGAGATATTGTCCTCGCCGAACAAGCCGCAACGTACAAGGGACGCTGATTACTCAGCGCCCCCGCACAGAACCCAGCGAGCCCGATTCAGGCACTCGGCTCCCACGTTGGGTGTTTGACGGCAAAGCGGACACTCGGCCAAGGGTGGAGAACACGCGGGCGAGGGAGCCAGTCGTCCGCCAACTTGCCAATCCGCTCCCAGTTCATCGTATCCTTCTGGCTCCGTCGCCGAAGCGAACGATGCCACAAGGCGGTGACATAGTAGCGGAAGGCCTCCAACGCGTCGCTGTTCGTCGGCACCGCGTGGTAGTTGAAAAAGCCAGCAAGCCAGCCCCCTTGCTCCGGGATCGGCTCGTGCATGCGCTGCCGCAGTTCCTCCTTGATCTCCAGGAGCTTCGCCCGCATTCGGTCCCCTCGGGTCCTCCTCTTGAGGAGGAAGCGCCCCTGTCGGGATGTTCCGCAGATGAGGGTAAACCCACGAAGAACCTTAATTTTGGTGCGAAATCCAAGTGATATGTGCGCTGTTCGGCCTTTGGCGGCTGTCATTACATTACATCGGCTTCACGTCGGGGCTTCTGAATCTGACCCGACAGCTAGACCGTTGTTCCGTTTCTGCTAGGTTCCGGGATCACACGAGAGAAAGAAGTATGCGCCTCGGTCTTCTGGCTGTCGGCGCGTTGGCCGGTTTCGTAGGAACCGCCGCATCAGCCCGCGCGGCGGCGTCGTGGCGCTCAACGCGCTGCACGTGGTGGATGTCAGCGTGACCGATGCGAAGCCCGTGGCGGCCGCCGGAACGGCCGCTGCTTACTGTGACGTGCAGGGCACGGTCGTCACCAAGGGCGAGGGCGTCGGCGACGGACTTGCGCGCTTCGCCATGCAGCTGCCCGAGGCATGGCAACAGCGCTTCCTGTTCCTCGGCGTTGGCGGCAACGCGGGCAACCTGATGCCCTCGGCGGAACGTGTCAACGACTTTGATACATCCGGGATCGGCATTTAGGCTTGGATCTTCAGCGTTGACGCTGGTGGATTGATCCAGGCAGCGGTTGGTTTGTCAAGCGGTGTTGGTGGTTTGTTGACGAAGCGCTCTGGGTTGTTGCGGAACGCGCGATCGAGTGTGTTCTGACGTGCGGCGTGAATGGCATCGGTCTGACCGTAGTGGACCTGGTCCGGTGTCATCAAGCCGATCCCGGCATGGTGATGCTGCTGATTGTAGCAATCGAAAAAGCGGCGACAGAAGCTTTTGGCGTCCTCGATGCAGCCGAAGCGTTGAGGGAAGCGCGGCTGATACTTGAGGGTTTTGAAGTGGCTCTCGGAGAACGGATTGTCGTTGGAGGTATGCGGTCTGTTGTGTGAACGGGTGACGCCGAGGTCGGCAAGCAGCAACGCGGTAGCCTTGGCCTTCATCGGGCCGCCGCGGTCGGCGTGCAGGGTGAGTTGCCTTCCGCGCCCTCAAGTCTAAATTCCCGGCAGCGCCATGTCTCATCTTCATTGGCACGGAGGGCGGCGAGCGAAGCTTGGCGCTGGGCAAGGGCTACACGACGATCCTGACCGACACCGGTCATATCGGCGACGGCGTGAGCGCCAGCTGGACGCGCCTGGCGGACGGAAAGCCGGACATGGTGAAGAGGGTCGATTTCTTTTATCGCGCCGCGCACGACGTCACCGTCGCCGGAAAGGCTTTCGCTGAGACCTATTATGCCGCGAAGGTGGAGCACGCCTATTTCGATGGCTGCTCGACCGGCGGACGCATGGCGATGATAGAGGCCGATCGCTACCCAGAGGACCATCAAGGGGTGATCGCCGGCGATCCGTTGTTGAGTAACATTACCTCTGCAGCGCGCGCCGTCGTCCAGAAGGCGGCGGTCTCATCCCCTGCCGCCTACACCCCCAAACCACGATTGCAGCGATCGACGCGCGGGTGACCGGGCAATGTGACGCGATCGATGGCGCGAAGGACGGTCTCGTTCAGAACCCTTCGGCCTGCACGGTCCATGCCGAGAACCTGCTATGTCGCGCCGGTGAGACGGGGGATTGCCTAAATGCAGACCGGGTGCGGGAGCTGAAGAGCTACACCTCGCCGTTCCACGATACGCATGGACATGTCGTGTTCGGCCCTTGGGCGCTCACCGATCTGTCGGGGCCTCAGGGTCTTGCGTTCAACACGACCGGGCAAGCGGCGCCTGATCTGTCCGATCTGACCGCACCGCTTCCCGCCTCAGCGGGTTAGTCTGGATTTCTCAAACGAGAGAGGTGCATCGGGTCTGAGAATCTGAGAAAAGTGTTGTGCGAGAACAGCTTTTTCCGAATCCAGGATGGCCCCGATGCAGACAGAGTGTAGCGCGACGCTGTTCGAATTTGAAGCGGTTGAACGGCGAGCGGTGATGGCTGGTTTCGACGGCGGCGACATCACCTCGAACGCGGGGGCGCTGCTGTTGGGGCAGGTGGATCGTGGCCTTGGACTGATCCGTCGGTTCGCCGGTTGCTTCACCGACCGTCGCGATGCTCGTTACGTTGAGCACCGGGTTGAGACACTGGTGGGACAGCGGATCTTTGGCCTGGTGCTGGGCTACGAGGACCTCAATGACCACGACGAGCTGCGCAAAGACCCAACATTCGGCGTGCTGACCGGCAAGCTGCATCCGGTGCTGCGGTCGGACTGTGAAGCACTGGCGGGCAAGAGCACGCTCAATCGTCTCGAGCACACGCCCAAACGCCATGCCGCGAAGTATCACAGGATCGATTGTGACGGGCCACAGGTTGACGCGCTGCTGGTCGAGCTTTTCCTGGAGGCGCATGAGCGTGCGCCGCGCGAGATCGTGCTCGATCTCGACAATACCGACATTCCGCTGCACGGCGCTCAGGAAGGCCGGTTCTTCCATGGTTATTATGACGCGTACTGCTACCTGCCGCTCTACGTGTTCTGCGGCCGGCATCTGCTGCTGGCCCGGCAGCGGCGTGCGAATGTTGCCGGCAGCGATGGCGCGATCGAAGAGATGACGCGCATCATCGGCCAGATCCGCCAGACGTGGCCGCGCGTGCGCATCATTCTGCGCGGTGACAGCGGCTTCGCCAACGAGCCGCTGATGCGGTGGTGCGAGGAGCATCGCGTCGATTATGTGTTCGGTCTGGCACGCAATTCCCGCCTGGAGGCCGCGCTCGGCAAACAGGGTGCCGAGGCCAGGCGCCTGTGCCTGGCCTCGGGCAAGCCCGCCCGGGTGTTCCGTGACTTCCGCTATCGCACGCGTGACAGCTGGTGCCGCAAACGGCGCGTTGTCGGCAAGGCCGAGCACACGCCGGACGGTGCCAATCCTCGCTTTGTCGTCACCTCGCTCAAACACGCCCGCATGGCCGATCCCCGTGCCCTCTACGAGGACCTGTACTGCGCCCGTGGCGAGGCCGAGAACCGCATTGGCGAGCAGTTCGAACTGTTCGCCGATCGTGCCTCGTCCGCCACCATGATGGCCAACCAGCTGCGCATGTGGTTCTCGGCGATGGCCTACGTGTTGGTCGATACGTTACGCCGCGTCGGTCTGCACTTTACTCAGTTCGCCGATGCCTCGGCGCAGACCATCCGTCTCAAGCTCCTGAAGCTCGGCGCCCAGGTGCGTACCAGCGTGCGGCGCATTCACTTCGCCATGGCCTCGGGATGCCCCAACAAGATCGAGTTCGAACTCGCGCACATCTATCTCCAGCGCGCGTTCAGCTCTGCGTAGGTGCGGCCCACGTCAGACAACCCGGACACCGACGCCCTAGCCACGACACATGCCTTCTCCCACCCGCATGGCGGGAAAGACATAACCTCCGGACTCGCATTGCGCGAGACAAATGAAAAATACCCCAATAGGCCCGCGTGGCGGCCTTCGCATGCTGAAAGCACCCGCTGACAGCTTCGTTCACAGAATAAATGTCGGCCGCGTTTGAGAAATCCAGGTTAGCATGGTCCGGTATGTCTCAATACGTGCTTCTTCGCTGAGTTTCCCCGTCTGTGTAGCGTAGGCAGGACGGCGAACGAGAGGGCTGTGTAATGTATCGGTTTGCGAATCGCCGCCTTCGCTTTCTGGGCGAATAGCGCAATGGCGCAAGAGCATTTGGTGCAGCCGGTGGATGCGACCTGCATCTGACCGCCGTTCGGACCGCGCACCATTCGCGATCATCCGAAAGCCGGCACTTTTCATTTCGGCATCGACTCCCCTGCACCCGAAGGCTCGCCAGTATGGGCGATTGAGGGGGCACTGCGATGAAGGTGCAGCAGAACGGCCCGCTTGCTGCCAAGACACCGATCGCTGCTGGAGAGTTCTTGGGCGTTGTCGGCCATAGCGGTCTGACCTTCGGTGCCCATCTCTACTTCGGCATGTTGCACGACGGGTTTCCGATCGACCCGTCATCCCTCTTCGATTTGCCACGCTGCCATGACACCGTGCTGGCCGGCAGGCATTAGCATCATGCGATGATCTCATCGATCAGTGATTGTCCAGCAGGCGAGATTGCGCCTTTCACGTCGGCGATCACCAGCGTAGGCCGGCCTGCCCGGGGCCGACTTTGCGCACCGGGATCGCGCCTCGCTGGAGCGCGCCGAAACGAGATAGCAGGTCACTCTAATTCATGGCCGCCTAAAGCGCCCGCCCGCTCCACCTATCGTAGCCATCAGAGGGGATGCGTTGGTTCCTCCGGCGGTGGCGGTTCGTCGGGCAACGGGATGAATTCATGGTCATCGTCAGGCGGCAACGCCATCCGTCCGGATTTCCAGTCCGCCTTTGCCTGCTCGATCCGTTCCCTGCGCGACGACACCAGGTTCCACCATATGTGGCGCGGGCCGAGACTGGCGCCGCCGAGTAGCATCACGCGCGCCGGTGCGTCCTCGGCCGAGAACACGGGTTTGCCCCCATTCGCGAAGACCAGCATCCGCCTGGCCTCGTGCCGCGTGCCTTCATGCACAACACTACCGGACACTACATACGCTGCGCGCTCGGCGTGGTCGAGCGGCATCGGGATGCTGGCACCGACAGCGAGTTCGGCATGCAGATAGAACAGCGGCGAAAAGGCTTTCACAGCGTTGTTCAGGCCGTAGGCGAAGCCGGCGATCAGGCGTGCCCAGACGCCGTGGTCCGACAGTTCTGGGAGCGCATCGGCGGCGTGGTGCGCGAAGGCCGGCGCAACCTCTTCGTCCTCACGTGGCAGCGCCACCCATGCCTGCATCCCGTGCATCAGACCGCCGCTCGATCGCAGCGGTGGGTCGGTGCGCTCTGAATGCACGATGCCGGAGCCAGCGGTCATCCAGTTAACCTCGCCAGGGCGGATCTTTTGGCTGACGCCGAGACTGTCGCGGTGATGGATCTCACCGTCGAACAGATAGGTGACCGTGGACAGGCCGATATGGGGGTGCGGTCGGACGTCGATCCCTTCACCAGAGCGAAAGTCGGCCGGCCCCATGTGATCCAGAAAAATGAATGGCCCAACCATCCGTCGGCGCGCAAACGGCAGAACGCGGCCGACTTCCAATCCGCCGCCCAGGTCCTTGCGCGTGCCTTCGATGACCAGATCGAGCATGTCCGCCTCCTTGCACCACAAGAAGAACCCACCGCGACGCAGTGGGCTCTCTGCACCTAGTCCGCGTCAACCACGACGACTTCTGCGTCTTCGATCCCGACGATCTCGACCTTCGCAACGTCCGTTATCGCCGCACCGTCGCGCGCCTCGATGCGCACCCCGCCAACCTCGACGGCACCGGTAGCAGGCACAAGGTAGGCGTGCCGTGTGGGATCGAGTTCGATCGTCACGCGCTGTCCAGCCTTGACAGTGGCTCCCATCACCCGCGCATCGGCGCGGATCGGGAGTGCCTCCGTGTCGGACGCGAACCCGCTGGCCAACGTGACGAACCGACCGGAACGGTCAGTCTTGGGGAACGGCTTGGCACCCCATGCCGGCTTCGCGCCTCTTTCGTTCGGCTCGATCCAGATTTGGAATATCCGCGTTGCCGTGTCTTCGAGATTATACTCGGCATGGCGCACGCCCGAACCCGCCGACATGACCTGGACATCGCCTGCCTCCGTGCGGCCCTCGTTGCCCATGGAATCCTTATGGGTGATCGCGCCCTCGCGGACGTAGGTAATGATCTCCATGTCGGCGTGCGGATGCGGAGGGAAGCCGGACTTCGCGGCAATCTCGTCGTCGTTCCAGACGCGCAGATTGCCCCAGCCCATTCTTTGGGGATCGTAGTAGCTCGCGAACGAAAAATGATGCTTCGCCTTGAGCCAGCCGTGATCGGCACCGCCCAGTTCGGCGAATTTCCTGCGTTCAATCATCGTCGATGTCGCGCACCTTCTCGACGAACAGTGGGTCGGACGAGAGGCGGATCGTGGCAGCGATCTTGTCGTCAAAGAAGTTGATCCCCTTGATGGTCCGGCCATCCACCTCACGTGGTTTGGTCACACGGTCGAGCGCCCGAACCCCGGCGGAGAAGTCATCGAGCGCAGAGAGGTGGGCGATATAGCGCCGGTTGCAGCCAAGCAGAAGCTCCCGCAGGTCGACCAGGCTGTAGATCGACTTCTTGACCGGTGCGAGTTTCCGGGTCGATGGCCCTTGCCAATGTTCCACGTTGCGGTGGTGCTTGAAGAACGACACGTCGTTGCTCGTGGTCTCGATGCGCAGCACGGAACATGGCGACCTGCTCGGCCTTCACGCTCAGCACCGACTGGCGGACCAGTTGTTCATAGAGCGGGCCTAGCGTTCGATGCCGTGCTTGTCGTACATCTTGATCGAGCACTTGCCGAAGCGGTGCTTGATGCCTCGGCCGGCAGATTACGCCGTTGCTGGCGCAGGAGGTCGGCTCGCAGTTCTCCACCCGGATCGTAGAAATAGTAGTGCAGGCACTTGCCGCTGTCCGGCCGGATGAAGGTCTTGTGTGTCTGCTTGTCGGCTTGTCGTGCCAGGGTTTGTAGGCATCGCAGGCCTCCATGGCAGAGATGATGTGCACCAGCCCGGGACGATCGCCACGTTCCGCGACCACGCGTGCAACAACATCCTCCTTGCGAATATGCGCCTTGCCGACATGTTCTATGGTTACTCCCGCCTCGGCGGCCAGCAATGCCCCTCGCTCGCGCGCGCGATCACGCAGCGTCTTGGCAAATGCCGCGTAGTCGAAGCGTCGGCTGAGAACACAGATCGCGTCTACTGTCCGGGAGGTGACCGCAGGCCAGCCGGAAGGCCGGATCGCGGCGCAGATGACCGAGGTGGTCGGGATATTCATGACCGCCGGCGATGGCCGGCTTCGACACCCAAATCTGTCTCCCAGTTCAGCCGCCCATGCTACTACATCCGCCAGCGAAAGCCTGCGCTGTGACGGAACGAAGGCGTCTAGGTTACGACTACCCCCGCACCGTTACAGCAACCGCACTTAGACCCAGCCCCCCCGGCGCTGACACCCATCACATGCCCGAATGGGTTGCTAAAACCCTTCTTGGTAGCCCTGTAGTCGATGACATAGCTCCTTTGTTCATCAAAGAACTGAAACGTAAACGAGGGAACATCGCTTGACTGCAACTCCGCGACAAGAGTCATAGCCACCCGTTTCACGAACTCTTCGTTCATCTTGGTCACTCCTCCACTCAAGAACATAAACCAGTCATTTAGGCGGACACCATACCCCTTGTTATCCGTTGCTTCTTTAGATACTCATACAAATTAATAGCAGCAGGATTCTCATTGAGCAATTCTCGGCCCGTTTTGTCAAGTGAGGGTAGTTTCCTTCTAACAGACAAGACCTGCTCGTAAATCTCGATATACGTTGATTCAAACGTTCTCTGGATTACGTCTTTGTCTATTATATTTGCTTCCCAACAGAGAGCGACCAACTCAAGGGTATTGACCGCCTGCCTGACCTGTTCTGCTGCAGACTGTTCCGGGTCAATATGGTGAATATCGATCAAATAAGGCCACAGTCCCACTAGTGCCGAACGCCTCTGAGAAAGCTGATCTTTATCTGCCAAGTCTTTCTGCAACTTGTCCTGCTCCCTTGCCAGATCTCTCTGGAGCTCTCCTGTCTTATCCGCCAAGTCCCTCTGCAACTTGTTCTGTTCTCTTGCTACATCTCTCTGGAGCTCTGCTGTTCTTTCTGCTAGGTCATTTTGGACTTTTTCTTGCTGGCGCTCCAATCGTTGCTGTAGGTCTCGCTGCTCTTTACTTAGTCTTTCCTGAACGTCGTTAGCTTCCGCCGCCAATCTCTTTTGACCACCCCACACGTAAAGGACTGCGCAAACAGAACCTCCCGCCGCTAAAGCGGACAGCGCTGTCGCGATCGCCTCAAGCCATTGGGCATCCATGTACCCCTCCTTTACCTCCGATTAGATCTGCGCATCCCATTCTGTGCCCCCCAAGCACCAGACAGCCAAGTTCTTATGACCATAGATACTCAGTCTTCGACACGAAGGATAAGGCTGTTCCGCGTTTGGCTTCAATAGCTTTACGACCTGCCAACGGAGACATGTCCACCCTGCCTTACTGGGGACTGCGGCGAAGGCAAGCTCGCCCGGCTGTGTGGGTAGCAAAACTGCGCTACCAGCTCACTGCTGATCGCGACGACGAACACGGCACTCCGGACACGCGGCGGTGGCTACCGCCCGGGTGACGGGACCTCGGCCCGTCACTGTTCACCTTGTCTATCCATCGCACGTCGCGCCGCCTTGCCCTGACCGAGGCCGAACGCGTCCTAGCGGATAGAATCTGACACTTGGTTCCCTCGGAAACCGGCCCAGAGCCTAGGAAATCCATACTTTGTGGCGAACTCAGGTGTCTGATTTTCACCACTCTCATGTTCGCCATTTCAAGCTGCAGGCACGTATATTCCTTGCTTGTCCTCCAAGCTGTTCAGCGCGGCCGCCACTGGGCAAGGCAGGAGGCACGATCATGAAACGACGGTTGATCATGCTCTGATGCGCGGATTGGTTACCGCCGGACCGGTGATGCGTCGCGGAGCTTCCTCTGTCTAGCGGCCAGCATCGGATGAGATCCGGCTGGTAGTGGATGCGAGGGTTCTCCTAGACCGTGACGTGCCTCCAGCCTTGCCCAACTTTGGATGCGTGTTTGTGCGGTGTGATCTCCTTGCTTGGTGTTCAGCGCGCATCAGCACATCAAGCGTCGGTGGGCTGCGCCTGTCTGGCGATTGCCCAGACGAAGCCTGCCAGCTCGCGTGCGATCGCGGTGGTAACGACGGTCGGTGGCTTACCTGCCCGTGCAAGCTTGCGATACCTCCGGCAAAGTCGTTCCTGTGCCTTCCACGCGGTATCGCGGATCGGCTTGGCCAGACCTTCCTGCCGCAGCAACTGCTCGCGGCTGATCCTCGCCGGGAACCGATAGCTCCAGGCAGCCTCGATGAGCATCCGCCGCGCTGCACCGTTGCCAGCCTTTGTGATACCGCCTTGGCGTCGCGTGCCGCCGCTGGAGTGCTCGGACGGCACCAGGCCAAGATACCCCATGAGCTGGCGTGGATTGGCGAAGCGCGTGATGTCACCGAGTTCGGCAACCAGCGTTGCCGCTGCCACCAGCGCCATGCCGCGCAGCGCCTGCAGCGCGTGCACCACCATGGCGAGCGACCAGTCCGGCAGCGCCCCTGCGATGTGGGCTTCCAGACGGTCGCGCCGTGCCGTCGCCGCCTCGACCGCTGCAATGCAGTCTTCGAGCACGACGTGATGCACCGCGTGCTCGAACCGCAGGCCGGCCAGCCATCGCCGGTGCATCAGCGTCCAGGCCGGTCGGTTGTAGTGATGACCATGGCGCAACAGGAAGCTGGAAAGTTGCTGGCGGGCTTGACGAAGTGTCCGCACTGCGGCCAGACGCGCCCGCACCAAATCGCGGATCGCCTCATGTGCCTCGTCGGGAACCCACACCGGCGTCAGTTCACCAGCCCGATGCAGCTTGGCGAGGTTGATTGCATCTCGCCGATCGGTCTTGATCCGCTCGCCAGGTCTGCGGGGAAGCAGCGAGGGAGCGACTACGATGCAGTCGTGCTTCGAGGCTGTCAGTTGTCGCTGAATGCCGTAACCGCAAGGTCCGGCTTCGTAGCAGAACCGCAACTCGTGGCCATTGCGTGCCAACTTTGCAACCAACGCCTTCACTGCAGCCGGCGTGTTCGCGATCTTGCCATACTCACGCACTTCATTCCGTTTGCCCGCCTCGGCGAGCGCCACCGCTATCGTCTCCTTGTGCACATCCAGCCCGATGTACGTGATAAGCTTGCTTCAAGGCCCGTCTCCTATGCATGAGGCTCGGCACCGGACATCCCGGCGCAACCCTCGTAAGCCCGCATACTGTGAGACGGGTCGCCCTATCTCAGGCGAACATCTGGTCTAGCGCCGTTCGACGAAAGATGGGGGTAAGATTCCACCACGAAGTCGCCCAGTGGTGCTCCAACCAGAATGACAAGCAGGTATTGATCGCAGGGCAACGTGTCAGGAAATGCTTTAATTTGCTTCTTACAGTTCTCGATATGCTCCTCGGCGCTTTCTCGCGTGCCCACGCGAGTTATCCAAACCCGAACGTCGGCTCTCGCCTGCACTAGCTTCTGGAAGTCCTCATCGACATCCCTGTCTTCTCTGGATGGTCTGCCTTGTCTCATCTCGCACTCCATGACCATCGCCTGACGCGTCAGAAAGTGGACAACCATCTTCTGCGGCGGAGTAGTCGGCTCCGTCTCGTAGGCCACCCATACCATGTCGTACAGCCACTCTGGACCTGCCTTCCAATTGGTGCGATCCGCAGGAAATCCGGATGCTAGCACGGTGAACCCGAGACTCCTTCCCAGTTCGTGGAGGCGCAGCTTGACCTGTTTGGTGTCCTGAGTTTTGTAGAGAAATGGCTCGCCAACCAACAAGGCCCGAATGTTGGACTCTATTTTTGCGCCAAGCTCCGCAGGACAGCTGCCATCAGTCATGTTTTCGTCTTCCAAGGTAGGATGAACGGCCTGATAACTGCCACCAACCCACCGGCGCATTGATCTGGATCAAGGTTGAAGCGGAGTGGGCAGCGACGCAGGGCCACGTTAATGGCCGTGCCTGACTATTTCGCTGTGGTCGCAATGATTGGTTGGCAGACGGGAGGAAAGCCCCCATTGGGGCCAGGAGATTGCAACCCTTTGGCGCAGCGGATCATTTACGGCAGACGAACTGCTGCGGCTCACCGTCAGTTGACGCTCACCATTTCGAGTCCGCTGGGGACCCGCACGACTGGTATCTCACTCGCGCGAGGAGGCTGTTCGTTGCTCGGCTGGATGGTCGCGGTGGTCTACCCCGACAAGGGAGTAGCACCAAGCTGCGTGGCGGAGGGAGTGCTGGCGCAACTCAGGACCGCGTTGGCGGGGTGAGTGAGATTCGGTTCGCCGCTCCCGCGAGCTTATGCGTGGCGGCGCAGGAGACGGCCCGGTGAGTGTTGGCGCGGGCCAATTCTGCCCTTGATCCGGCACTTGATGCCACAGAAGTGCGCCACCGCTAAGCTTGCGGCTCAAATCGGCTTGCGTTGCGGGCTGGTAAACCCGGCGTCCCTGTGAGGCCTCGGTGCCAAGTCTGTGCATGGATGAAATCAGAAGCGTAGCGTGCGAACGCCGCCCCAAGCGGCCAGAAGTTCCTCATCGGCTCAGAGCCGACACGACCATCGCAAAGAGTTCTGTTGCACTATTTGTGCAACCGACCGCACCTCTGCATATAGCCTCCGCCTGATGTTCCGGCGAACGCGAACCTGCGTAGATAATGAACGGAATTTGGTGACCAAGGGAGCGTAACCTGTCAAGCAGAGTATATCCGGCTTGGCTATCGGGGGGCCTGCCCATGTCAGAAATAATTGCGTAAAAATGCTGCCTCCTAACTTTGTCTAAGGCGTCATCGGTTGATGCAGAAATTACAATCCTTACGCCGAGAGCTTCTAGTGCTTGCCTCTCATATTCATTATTACTAGGCCGGTCATCTACCCATAGTATCCGTGAATCTTCAATTCTTCGTAGTGTCCTTGTGTTTACATCCCCAACTACCTGCACGGCTTCCTTGGCCGCCTTCGCGCTGCTCACCGGGGTTGCATTTCCTCCGGTTTTGAGACGGTCGCTGCCACAAGCGCCGCCCCTGCCTCGCTGTGACGTCGTTTTGCCGTAGCTTCAAACCCGGCTCCCCTAAACGTCATTTCCCAAGTTGATACGAATTCTCCGATTTGCGAAGCAAATCGAGCAAGTATGTAAAGGACTGCGGCGAGCCAAATTTATATCACGGGCAGCATCTTCGTTACGGCCTCTAGCAGCTTAGTGACGCCGTCGAGTTCCATAGAACACCCTGCCCGCTATCGAAGAAGCCCCTATATTATGGAAGCGCCCGAATTGCGCCATGACGGCGTCGCGAAACGTCGTCGAGATCAGAATCGGGGCTGTTCAAGGCCTCAGGTCGTGCCCGCGCGCCATCCACGCAAAGCCCCCTCGGCCACGAACGGAAGCCGCACGGCTCGGGCCGGTCCAATCAAGCCCGACCGACCTCGACGGCGCTGAATTCAGCCGAGTAGCTCGCACCATTGGCGGGAACGCTTTTGCAACTTTCTCCACCTAAGTTCGTCGTGGCCATCTAACGGACGCTAGTGCATCTGGCCTCTTCGGCCGCAAATGATCGGGGGGCAGGTTTGCAGATTGACGCACTCGCACGCACCCGGCTGATGCCCTCCGCGCTTGCGCTACAAGCTTTTGCGGCTACGCTGTTCCTCAGTGCAGGCCTGATGTTCCTAGTGGAGCCGATGGTGGCCAAGATGGTGCTGCCGCGCCTCGGGGGATCACCGGCCGTTTGGAGCACGTGCCTGGTGTTCTTCCAGACGGTATTGCTTCTCGGTTACTCCTATGCCCACGCGCTCGCTCGCCTATCGTCGCGGCTGGCGCAAATTCTGGTCCACGTCGGCTTGGTTTTGCCCCTTGCAGCGCTGGCGCTGCCCCTTGATCTCGGCGCGGGCGCTCCGATGCCGGGCGATTCGCCCGTGGTGTGGTTGCTGATCCGGCTAGTGCTCACGGCGGGGCCACCAGTGTTCGCCATTTCGGCGACTGCGCCGCTGCTACAGAGTTGGTTTGCCAAACTCGACCACGAAGCGGCCAGAGACCCCTATTTCCTGTATGCTGGGAGCAACGCCGGTAGTCTGCTCGCACTGCTCGCGTATCCCTTGCTGGTAGAACCTTGGCTGACCCTGGACCGACAGGCGGCGCTCTGGTCCTGGGGCTTTGCCGTGCTGGTCCTGGGGATCGCGTCCTGTGCCGCAGCGTTGGCGTGCCACGGGCGGCCGTGTGCCGACGCCGTACCGCGTCAGGTGCTTGCCCCCTCGAACACTCGCGAGCGTTTGGTCTGGACCGCCCTGGCGTTCGTGCCATCCTCACTGTTACTCGGCGTCACCACGCATATCACCATGGACGTTGCCGCTGCACCGCTGCTGTGGGTGGTGCCGCTGATGCTATACCTGCTCACGTTTGTCCTCACCTTCGCGCGACACCCTCCTTTGCGCCATGCGTCAATGGTTCGGGTGCTACCGCTGATCCTCATTGTCTTGGTGGTCTTGGCAGCGCCTGGATTGCCGCCTGTCCTAACCCTGCCGCTGATGTTGGCGTTGCACCTCGGCTGCTTCTTCACCAGCTGTATGGTCTGTCACGGCGAGTTGGCAAGGCTGCGGCCACCCGCCGAGCGTCTGACGGAGTTCTACCTGTTTCTTTCCATTGGCGGGGTCCTGGGAGG
>CAWFUF010000020.1:0-207612 GCA_963818775.1 uncultured Alphaproteobacteria bacterium
ATGGCGGGACGGGGCGCATCGAGCCTGCACTGATGCTAGGTCCGGCGAGCCTGCTGATGGTCCTGCTGCTGCTGTTGCCGCTCGCGCTCCTGTTTCGCGACAGCCTGAACCGCTTCGATCCGACCGAGTTGATGATCGAGGCGGTCACCCCCACCAACTACCTGCGTTTCTTCGCCGATCCGTTCTATCGGGCCGTACTGGTCACCACGATTCGCGTCTCGCTCATCGTCACCACGCTCTGTTTGGTTCTCGGCTTGCCGATGGCCTGGCGTCTTGCGCGCACCGCCAACCGGTGGAAGTCCGCGCTAGTGGTGCTGATGGTGCTGCCGCTGTTCGTCGGTTCGACCACGCGCACCGCCGGCTGGATGATCCTGTTCGCCCGCGGCGGCATGCTGGACACGCTCATGGGTCTGAACCTGATGTATGCAGAGTCCGCGGTGATCGCTGGCATCGTTGCCATCAACCTGCCGTTCACCGTGCTGACGCTGCAGAGCGTGTTCGAAGGCATCGACCCTCGCCTCGAGGAGGCCGCGGCTTCCATGGGTGCGGCGCCGTCACGTGCATTCTGGCGGGTGGTGTTCCCGCTGGCACTTCCTGGCATCGCGATCGCTGCGGTGCTCTGCTTCATCCTGTGCATGAACGCGTTCGCCACACCGCTGCTGCTCGGCGGACCGCATTTCCAGATGATGGCGCCTCTGCTGTTCTGGGCGTTCAGCACTGACAACAACTGGCCTTTCGCTGCCGCGATCGCGTTCATCCTGATGGTGACGACGCTGCTGCTGAGCGCCGCCGCGAGCCACTTGATCCCGCGACGCTATCGCATGTGATCACGCGGCCTTCACCTCCGTCACGAAGTGCTGCACGTCTCCGCTGAGCCCCTCCGCCTGCTTTGACAACTCGCCCGCCGCATCGTGGACCCCCGTGGCAGCCGCACCGGTTTCGCTCGCGCCACGGCTCACGCCGGCAATGCTTACGCTGACCTGCTGCGTGCCGGTCGCCGCTTCGTGGATGTTGCGGGCTATCTCCTGAGTTGCAGCACCCTGCTCTTCCACTGCTGCGGCGATCGCGGTGGCGATCCGGCTCACCTCGCCGATCGTTTGGGTGATCGCCTCAATGGCCGTGACAGCCTCCTTGGTCGCGAGCTGGATCTGCGCGATCTGGCGGCTGATATCGTCAGTTGCCTTCGCCGTCTGGTTCGCCAGGCTCTTCACCTCGGATGCCACGACCGCGAAGCCTTTGCCGGCATCGCCGGCGCGCGCGGCCTCGATCGTCGCATTCAGCGCCAGCAGGTTGGTCTGCCCGGCAATGGTGCTGATGAGGCCGACGACATCGCCGATCTTCTGCGCGCCTTCTGCCAGGGTCTTCACGATCGCGTCGGTGCGGTTGGCGTCCTCCACGGCCCGGTCGGCGATCTCGGAGGATTGCGCCACCTGACGGGCGATCTCGGATATCGATGCCGACAACTCCTCGGCTGCTGATGCGACTGTCTGCACATTGATGCTGGCGGCCTCGACCGCTGCTGCGACGTTGGTGGCCTGCGCGACGGTCTCGCCGGTGGTGGACGCCATGGCCCGGGATGTCGATTCCAGTTCTGTCGCTGCCGAGGCCACCATGCTGACCAGGACGGCCGTCCTGGCCTCGAACCCACGCAGCAAGGCGTCAAGCCGCTGTGCCCGTTGCACCTTTTCGGCGATCAACGCCTCCTGATACACTGAGATGGCGATATCCATGTCCAGCATGACGCCGGCATTCACCGCGGCGATCAGCGACGCCAGCTTTTGTGGCGACCAGCGATGCGCGCGAATCGCCAACGCGACGAGGCGGTTCAGCACGTAGGCGTAGCCACCGATATACCAGCGTGGCTCAAGGCCGATCTTGTGATGGACGTTGCCGATGGTCTGCACACCGTTGAAATATTCGGCATCGAATCGCCCGGAGAACAGCCGCCGCCAGTGCGATGCCTGCGCCTGCTTCAGACGAGGGATCTGCTCGCCGACCATTTGCTTGAGGCGAGGGATGGTCACAAGGTGCCGATAGAACCCTTCGATGATCTCGGGCAGGCGAGGCTCGATCGTGGGCCAGAACGCCGCGAGCAATTGGCATGCCTCGGCGTCGAGTCCGAGAAAGCGCCTTCGGACGCCAAGATCGCTGTCGTCTTCTGTTGCAGCCATGTTGGCGAATCTTCCAACCGGATGAGGCGTGCCAGCGCGCCGATCGGCATGCTGGATGTCTTCGCCAGTCTCGCGTCGGTTCATCAATAGACGGTAAACGCCGACGCGGCCTGATCTCCGCCGCTACGCCAACATCGCCCAGGAACAACGCAATCGCCTCATCACGCTTGCCCCTGCGCGATCAGTCCGGAGGTGGTGTCGCCGACCGCCAGGTAATGCTTCCATGCCGCATCGAATGCGTCCGTCAGGCGTTGTTCTTCATCTGGTGAGACGTCGCCAGCAGCATTGATCCACGGTTCGACCGCAGCCGTTCGCTGATCTGCGCCAGACGCTTGAGGATGCGGGTGCCTGGAAGGTAGTCATCCCTGATTACCTGCGCGTTGCCATTCACGGCATCCAGTCGCTGGGTGGAGAACAGGCTGAGACCGATGGTGCAGATCAGGACGGCGGCGAACCCGGCGATGATCTTGCTGCGGATGCTGAGTTGAGCGAATAGATGCGCCACGGCTTCTTCCATCCGGCGACCATTGGTGCCGATCGTGCAACGTTCAGGTTCATGCAGCCGAGAGCTCAGGGAAGTGTGAGGTGTCTCGCGCGGTTGTCCGCGGAAGTCAGCCGCCGCCGTTGATCGTCAGCACCGTGCCGGTGGTGTAGCCCGACAGCGGGCTGGCGAGGAACGCCACCGCGTTGGCGATCTCCTTTGGCGACGCGGCACGACCGAACGGCATGCCGGCGGACAGTTCGCGCCAACGCTCCGCGTCGCCGAACTTCGCCTGCGCTTCGGCGCGGCGCAGCATGACGAGGCGGTCGGTCTCGACCGGGCCTGGGTTGATCGCCATTACGCGCAAGCCGTCAGCCGGCGCGCCCTTGCCCAGCGCGCGGGTGAACGCCATCAGCGACGCATTGCCTGCGGCGCCTGCGATGTAGCCGGTGGGGAAGCTTTCGCCGGCGGCGCCGATCACATTGATGATCACGCCGGCGCGGCGTGTCTTCATCTGTGCATACACGACGCGGCAGAACGAGATGTAGCCGAACACCTTCAGGTCCCAAGCGTGGCGCCATGTCGTGTCATCGACCGACAGCAGATCGCCCGGCGGTATGGCGCCGGCATTGTTCACGAGTATGTCGAGCTCTCCCGCCTCGGCCGCGACGCGACGCACCGCGGCGTCGGAGGAAAGATCGGCCGAGATCGTGCGAACGTTGACCTGTCGTCGCGTGCGGATCGCGGCGGCGGCCGCATCCAAGGCACTCTGGTCGCGCGCCACCAGCGTGACGTCGCAGCCCTCGTCCGCCAGCAGTTCAGCGGTGGCACGGCCTATGCCCTTCGACCCACCAGTGATCAGCGCCTTCTTGCCGGATAGTTGCAGGTCCATCTCATGCCGCCTTTCGCTGTCCCGTGCCATATGCCACGCACGCCTCGCCGAACGCGCGGAAGATCGCCAGGCTCGCGCTGTCGTCGGCGTAGCCCCATTCCGGATGCCACTGCACGCCGAAGGCGAAGCCGCGTGCGCGTTCCACCCGCACCGCCTCAATCGTGTCGTCCGGCGCCAGTGCCTCCACGACAAGCCCCGGTGCCGGCGCGTCGATCGCCTGACCGTGCAGCGAGTTCACCAGGATCTTCGTGCTGCCCACGATCCGCGCGAGCCGGCCGGACAGGAACACCAGATGCCGAGGCGCGTATTTCTCGTCGAGCGTGCCCGGCCCAGGGCGATGGTCCATGCGTCCGGGCACCTCGTGCACCTTCTGGTGCAGCGTGCCGCCGAGGGCGACATTCAGTTCCTGGATGCCGCGGCAGATTGCCAGCAATGGCATGCCGCGGGCGAGCGCTTCCGGGATCAGCCGCAGCGTCGTGGCGTCGCGTTCCAGATCGTGATGCTCGGGGGTGAGGCTTTCACCGCCGTCATAGTGCGATGGATGCACGTTGCTGGGGCTGCCGGACAACAACAGGCCGTCGAGGCGATCGAGCACCGCGAGCGAGGCCTCGCCCATCGGCGGGATCATGATCGGCACCGCCTTGGCGCCGCCCAACACAGCCGCGGCGTAGCGCGCCGGCGTGTCGTGGCGGAGCTGACCCTTGTCCAGCCTGGCGCAGGCGGGAATGCCGACGACGGGGTGCATGCGGTGAGGACCTCTTTTCATGGCTACGTATCTTTCAGCCAGAAATCCTTACAGGCGCAAGTCGTGCGGGGTGCGGGAGGCCGCGGCTCAGGTCATGTCTGCTCTTCCCACGCAATGATACTCGAACCCCGCCTGCCGCATCGCGATCGGGTCGTAGACATTGCGCAGATCGACCAGCACCCGCCCGCACATCGCATTGCGCAGCCGGGTTGGGCTCAACGCACGGAATTCGTTCCACTCAGTGATGACGACCAGAACGTCCGCTCCCTGCGCGGCATCGAACGCATCGCGGCAGTAGATCACGCCGCCGGGCAGCAGCGGTTTGGCCTGTTGCATTCCTTCCGGATCGAAGGCGCGGATCATGGCTCCGTCGCCGGCAAGCCGCGCGACGATCGACAGCGAAGGGGCGTCGCGCATGTCGTCGGTCTCCGGCTTGAAGGTCAGCCCGAGCACCGCGATGGTCTTCCCGCGCACAGATCCGCCGCACGCCGCGATCACCCGCATTGCCATCGCCGACTTGCGCGCGTCATTCACCGCAACCGTGGTCTCGACCAGGCGCGATGGCGCGCCGTAATCCTGCGCGGTGCGCATCAGCGCCAGCGTGTCCTTCGGGAAGCAGGAGCCACCATAGCCCGGTCCAGGATGCAGAAACTTACGGCCGATGCGGCCATCGAGGCCGATGCCGCGCGCCACATCGTGCACATCGGCACCAACCTTCTCGCACAGGTCCGCCATCTCGTTGATGAAGGTGACCTTCATCGCCAGGAAGGCGTTGGCGGCGTATTTCGTCAGCTCCGCCGTCTCGATGCCGGTGAACACGATCGGTGCCTCGATCAGGTAGAGCGGGCGATAGAGCTGCCGCAGCACGTCGCGCGCCCGCTCGCTTTCCGTGCCGATCACGACGCGATCCGGTCGCATGAAGTCGCCGATCGCATTGCCCTCGCGCAGGAATTCAGGATTGGAAGCCACGTCGAACTCGAGATCCGGGCGGGCGCCGCGGACGATCTCCTCGATGCGGCGGCTGGTGCCGACCGGCACGGTGGATTTGGTGATGATCACGGCGTAGTCGCTGAGTGCATGGGCCACCTGCTCCGCGGCGGCGTAGACGTATGACAGGTCGGCATGGCCGTCCCCGCGCCTGGTCGGCGTGCCTACCGCGATGAACACCGCCTCGGTGTCGTGCACCGCGGCGGTGAGGTCGTCGGTAAACGCGAGCCTGCCGGCGGCGACGTTCTCTGCCACCAGCTTGTCCAGGCCCGGCTCGTGGATCGGCATGCGGCCCTCATGCAGGGCAGCGAGCTTCTCGGCATCAGTCTCCACAACCGTGACGTCGATGCCGAACTCAGCGAAGCAGGCACTGGAGACCAGGCCGACGTATCCGCCGCCGATCATCGCTATACGCATGTATGCGGGTCCTTACGCTGATGTTGCGGGGATAAAGCACAGGCAGGGGCCTCGATTCCAGCGTTGGCTCCGGAACCTGGACATGTCGACACCGTGGTGTCGGAGGCTCGCCTCTGTTAGAGATCCGAACGATTGGCAATCGTCACGGTCAAGCCCTATGATGGCTAGGTACGTACCGGATGGCCCTGGGATTCAATTCGTAGGCGTATATGTAGCGATACGTTAACTATTTGGCGAAACCCTTAGCTATATCAACGTGGTATGGCTTTGTGGCGGAGGCGGAACTGCGAGTTCCGGCTGTGGATAATACAGTGGATGGGTGAAGTTGTTCATCCGTCATGCCCTCTCGTAGCCTACCGTCTGAGCGAACATGATGAACTGTGTCTCGCTCAACCCCAGCGTGTGGGCGAGGCGGTCAGTGTCCAGCGACGCACGGAACACGCAGGCAAGGCCTTCCGACGCGCAGTAGAGATAGACGTTCTGGCCGATGAAGCCGATATCGGCGGCGGCCACCCGATGCTGCTCCTCGCGCGACACGCCGCTCAGGTGCTCGGCATTCGACACATAGACCAGATTGAGCGGCGCGGTGCCGACGAAGTCCTGCACGCCGGTCTGCCCCCGCACGTCTACGGCGAGCTGTGGCACCAACGCGTGTTTTACCGCGTCATAGCGCCAGACACCGTCCGCCGTGGCGGCGTAGACGTCAGTCTCCCGCGCGTGCCGCCACGAGGGTGCTGTGCGATCCGCGGTGACCGGCCGGTTAACGCCATATGCGGCCCACAGCAGCTCCGACAGGACCTGTGGCGGCAGCGGTCGCGGGTCGAAGGAGCGGGTCGAACGCCGCAGCCGCAGCGCCTCCCCCAGCGACTTGCCGAAGTCCGCCCGCGGCGGCGGCAGGACGATGGTCAGTTGCGTCTGTGCCGAAGCAATGCGCGGTGCCATAGCCAGCGCGGCGACCGACAGAATGGCGAGATTGGCGGCGCGGCGTGTGGTCATCGTGGATTCTCCTGTTCGGTGACGCCCGCTGCCTTCAACACGGCGCGGCGCACCAGGGCGGTGAAGATCGGCAGCTTGTAGGCGTTGTGGTGCAGCGGCGCGGCACCGACGATCGCCGCTTCGCCGGCCTTCCGCGCTACGGAGTCGTCGATCATCTGTCCGGTCAGCGCCGCCTCGGCCTGCGCCGCTCGCCACGGTATCGGCGCGGCAGCGCCCAGCACGACGGCAGCGTGCCCGCAGCGCCCGTCGGCCGCGCAATCCAGCACCACCGCGACATCGGCGATCGACCAGTCGAACGACGGCCTCTCGGCCTGCTTCAGGAACACCGAACGTGTGCCGGCTGACACCGGCGGCAACACGACGGCGGTGAGCACTTCGCCGGCGCGCAAACGGTTTTCGCGCGTCATGTCGGTCTCAGGCCCCACCAGGAACTCGGCAAGCGGCATGCTGCGCGATGCTCCCTGAGCGCTCATCAGTTCGACATGCGCGCCGAACGCCACAAGCGCCGTCGCCGCGGTGGATGGATGCACGATGGCGCAGCCGTACTGTGCGAACACGGCGTGGTACTGGTTCTCGCCGACGAAGGCGAAGCACGGATCGCCGCCCTTGCGCGCGCAGTAATGCGCCGCCGAGCGGAAATACCAGCAGCGTGGGCGTTGCAGCAGGTTGCCGCCGAGTGTCGCCACGTTGCGGATCTGCGGACTTGCCGAACTGCCCGCGGCATCTGCCAGCGCGGTGTAGCGCTGGCGCAGCACGGGATGCGAAGCGACCTGCTGCAACGTCGCCATCGCACCGATCCTCACGCCGGCATCGTCTTCGGCAATCGCATCGAGGCCCGGTATTTCGCGCAGGTTCACCAGGCGACCCGGCCGCAGCAGGTTCTCCTTCATCAGGTCGAGCACATCGATGCCGCCCGCCTTCAGGATGACGCTGTCCGCGGTCGGGTCGGCGAGCATTGCGTCGGCGACCGTCGTCGTGGCCAACGAAGCCGCCTGCGGAACCGAGCGCGCTGACTGCCAGGAAAAGCGTTCCATCGCGTCAGCTCCTCAACGGCAGTTTGCCGAGTGCGGCGAGCACCGCGGACGGCGTCATCGGCAGTTCGCGCAGGCGCACGCCGATCGCGTTGAATACCGCGTTGGCGATCGCCGGCGCAGTGGCGATGTTGGATGGTTCCGCGATGCCATAGGCATCCGTGGCACTTTGACCCTGGTAGTTCTCCAGCAGCACCACCTCGATCGGTGGCGTCTCGCGCACGCCGACCAGCTTGTACTGCTCGAGATTGGCGTTGACCATGTGTCCGGTGTGCTGGTCCATGATGCGTTGTTCCAGCAGCGCGTAGCCAATGCCCATCAGCACGCCGCCCTGCACCTGGCTCTCGATCAGCCTGGGATTCATCGGCCGGCCGCAATCGTGCACGGCGACCACGCGTTCGACACGGATCGCGCCGGTCTCGGTATCCACCGCCACCGCAGCGAACTGCACGCCGCCGATATCGCTTTGCGCGCCGGCCGAATCACCCGCATGCCGGCGGAAGCCGCCATAGTCGTCGCTGCGCGCTGACGTCGCACTGATCGCGTCGGTGCGCAGGCCGGTAGCGGCTTCCCGAAAACTCATGCCGCGGGATATGTCGTCCCGCACAGCGATGCGGCCGTCCTGCGCGATCAGTTGCTCGGGCGCGACACCGAGCCTCGGCGCCACCTGACGGAACAGCATCTGCCTGATCTGCCAGGCGGCGCTGCGCGTCGGCGGCGTGAGAGAGGCCGTCGTCTGGCTGCCCCACGACGGCGGGCCGGCGGGAAAATCGGTGTCGCCGATATGCACGGTGATGTCGTTCGGTTGAAGCCCGAGCTCTTCCGCAACCACCTGTGCCAGGATCGTGCCGATCCCGGTGCCGAGATCCTGCACGCTCGACAGGACCAGCACCGAACCGTCGCGCTGGAGCCGTACCTCGCAGGCTGCGTTGGTATAGACGTTGGCACCCCACAGCGATTGCGCCATGCCGATGCCGCGCTTGATGGGGCCCGCACCGGCGTCCGGCTTGTGACGCTGTTCCCAGCCGATGCGTTCCGCGCCGATCCGGCGTTCCTCACGGCGCACCGGGCTTGGGTCGATGCGCTCGCGCAGTGCCAGCGGATCGATGCCGATCTTGTCGGCGAGCTCGTCGATCGCCTGCTCCATGGCGAACGCGCCAGGCGTGTTGCCCGGTCCGCGCATCGGCGAGCCGCGACCGGCGTTTATGAACACGTCGTTCTGCGCGGCGGAGAAATTCGGGCAGATGTAGAGCGCCTGGGCAAAGTTGCCGACTCCCGCGCCGACCCCCACGCCGGCAGTGCCGAATTCCTGCAAGGATATCGCCGTCAACGTGCCGTCGCGGAGCGCGCCTATCCGTAGACGCTGCCAAGTCGCCGGGCGATTCCCGGTGTCGAGATGCTCCTCGTCGCGCTCCAGCACGAGACGCACCGGCGCACGCGCCTCGCGCGACAGCATGACGGCGAAGCGGCCGTAGGCGCCCAGTTGCGACTTCGAGCCGAAGCCGCCGCCCATCGCGGCGACCTTCACGCGAACCTGGCTGAGCTTCAAGCCGAAGCTCTCGGCCAGTTCGCGCCGCACGCCGGCGGTGAACTGCGTGGACATCCACACGGTCAATCCATCCGGCCGCCAGTCAGCCACGATGGCATGCGGCTCCATGCAGCAATGGGTCTGGGTCTGCGTCCGATATTCGCCGTCGACCACTATTTCGGCCCGGGCGAAGCCCTGCTCGATGTCGCCGCGGCTGCCCTGCGTTTCCGGCCCGCGTATGTTGCCAGTGATGGCGAGGTTCTGCGCGATCGGTATCTCGGCGACCGCCAATTGCGGCGACTCGCCGTGCTGATACACCGTCGGCGCATTCGGCCGCCGCGCTGCGTCCAGATCGACGATGAACGGCAATGGCGCATAGTCAACGTGAATCAGGCGAAGCGCCGTCTCGGCAATGCCCGCGGTCGTCGCCGCAACCGCCGCAACGGGCGCACCGACATAGCGGAGCACGGCGTCTTTCGGTGCGACCAGCAGCACAGCACGGACCCCCGGCTGGCGTGCCGCGGCATCGGCGTCGATTGCCTGCACACGCGCATGTGGCAACGGCGAGCGCAGGATACGCGCATGCAGCATCCCCGGCAGCTTGACATCGACGGTGAACCGCACGGCGCCGGTGACCTTGGCGCGTGCGTCCTGGCGTGGCACCGGCTTGCCGATCACGCGCAGCGCGTCGTTCACCGGCAGCGGCGGTGGTTCGTCGTCAGGCACCTGGCGTTCGATCTCGGTGAGTGCGACGCCAGCGATGCCGACCGGGAATTTCTCCGTGTGCATGCTCAGGATTTCCCGACCGACAGCATGGCCTCGACGACATGCGGGTAACTGCCGCAGCGGCAGACATGACCGCTGATCGCCGTCTTCACGTCTTCCGCCGTAGGTTGTGGCATGCGCTCGAGCAGGGCGGCGCAGCTCATCACCATGCCCGGCGTGCAGTAGCCGCACTGCATCGCGTCGTGCGCGATGAATGCCTCCTGCACCGGATGCAGCGTGTCGCCCTTGGCCAGGCCCTCGATGGTTGTCACCGCGCGGCCGCCGACATCGATCGCCAGCATCATGCAGGATGCGACAGGCGCGCCATCGAGCCACACGGTGCAGGCGGAACATGCGCCGCGATCGCAGCCGATCTTCGTGCCGGTGAGATCAAGCGGCCCGCGCAGGACTTCGGCCAGAGTGGCGTTCGGCGCCGCGCTTGTATCGCGCGCCACACCGTTGACCGTCAGGGTGATGGGAAGAGGCATCGGGCCGACGATCGGCGGTTCGTCTGCCGCGGCGACCGGACGCGTCTCGCCGATCAACGCGACGCTGCCGGCCGCGACGCTCGCGCCGCCGAGGAACAGACGCCGCGATACGGCTGTCATCGCGGGTCCTTGTCGTGCGCGAAGCGGAGGTGCTTTTCGACCTCCAGGCGCAGCTCCTTGATCATGGTCTCGGAGACGGGATCGATGGCCTCGATCGCCGTCAGGACCGTTTCGCAAGCCTCACGCAGCGCGAGCAGCAGCCCACGCTCTATGCTGTGCAGGGACAGCAGCTTCGACAGATGCTCGGCCTGGGTGTGGTGGCCACGATCGCGCAATCGGTCGACGAGAGCGTTGGCCTGCTGGGTTGGGTCCTGTGCCATGGGCCGCAGGCTGCCGATTCAGGGATGCGCCTGCATTGATCTCGATCAATGATTGCGCGAATGCCGCAGGCTCCCCTTATTCTGCCGGTCAGATGAGAGCTGCGTCCCTATTTCATCCCGCCGTCGCGGCGTGGTTCGCCGGTCGGTTTGCGGCGCCAACGCCGGCGCAGGTGCAGGCCTGGCCAGCGATCCAGGCGGGCCGCGATACGCTGATTGCCGCGCCGACCGGCTCCGGCAAGACACTCGCGGCGTTTCTCGCGGCGATCGACGGGCTGGTGCGCCAGGGGTTGGAAGGCCAGCTTGGCGATGTTACGCAGGTGGTCTACGTCTCGCCTCTGAAGGCGCTGTCCAACGACATCCAGCGCAATCTCGAGGAGCCGGTCGCCGGCATTCGCACGGCGTTGCGCGAACGCGGTCTGCCGGATGTCGAAATCCGTACCTGGGTGCGCACCGGCGATACTCCCTCGGGCGAGCGCGAGCGCATGCGCCGGCGTCCGCCGCATATCCTCGTCACCACGCCGGAATCGCTCTACATCCTGCTCGGCTCGGCGTCCGGCCGCACGATGCTGGCGAGCACGCGCACGGTCATCGTCGATGAAATCCACGCCATGGCGTCGAACAAGCGCGGTGCGCATCTGGCGTTGTCGCTGGAGCGCCTCAGCGCTCTATGCGGCGACAGGCTGGTCCGCATCGGACTCTCGGCGACGCAGAACCCGATCGATGCCATCGCGCATCTGCTGGCTGGCACCACCGCGACCGACGTGGCAATTGTCGATACCGGCCACCAGCGTCCGCGCGAGCTGATACTGGAGGTCCCTGACTCGCCGCTTGAATCCGTGATGTCGGCCGAGGTCTGGCAGCAGGTGTACGACCGGCTGGCGCGGCTGACCGAGGCGCATCGCACCACGCTGGTGTTCGTCAACACACGTCGCTTGGCAGAACGCGTCGCGCGGCAGTTGTCCGACCGGCTGGGCGAGCAGGCGGTCACCGCGCATCACGGCAGCATGGCGAAGGAACAGCGGCTGTCGGCGGAGCAGCGGCTGAAGCGCGGTGAGTTGAAGGCGCTGGTGGCGACCGCGTCGCTGGAACTCGGCATCGACATCGGCGACGTGGACCTTGTGTGCCAGCTCGGCTCGCCGCGCTCGATCGCGAGTTTCCTGCAACGCGTCGGACGATCCGGCCACGCGGTAGGTGGCACCCCGAAAGGACATCTGTTTCCGTTGTCGCGCGACGATCTGGTGGAATGTGCGGCGCTGCTCGACAGCGTGCGCCGCGGTGAACTCGATCGCCTGAGCATTCCGCATCAGCCGCTGGATGTGCTGGCGCAGCAGATCGTCGCCGAGGTCAGTGCGCAAGATTGGCCCGAAGCAGAGCTGTACGATCGATTGCGCCGTGCGTGGCCTTATCGGTCCCTGTCGCGCGATGATTTCGATGCCGTCATTCGCATGCTGGCCGAGGGCTTCGCCACCAGCCGTGGGCGGCGCGCCACGCTGGTCCACTACGACGCGATCAACCACATGCTGCGCGGCCGGCGTGGCGCGCGGCTCACTGCACTGACCTCGGGCGGGACGATCCCCGACAACGCGGACTACCAGGTGCTGCTGGAACCCGAGAACCAGACCATCGGCACCGTCAACGAGGACTTCGCCGTCGAAAGCCTGGCCGGCGACGTGTTCCAGCTCGGCAACAATGCCTATCGCATTATGCGGGTCGAGCGCGGCGTCGTGCGGGTGGAGGATGCGCACGGTCAGCCGCCGACCATTCCGTTCTGGCTTGGCGAAGCGCCTGGCCGCAGCGATGAGCTTTCGGCGTCGGTATCGCGCCTGCGCGCCGGCATCGTCACCCGGCTGCGGCGTGATGCGTCCGGCGCCAGCGCGCAACGTTGGCTGACCGAAGAGATCGGCATCGCCGAGGCGGCAGCGGAGCAGTTGCTCGAGTATCTGATGGCGTCGTTCGCCGCCCTGGAATGTCTGCCGACGCACGACACCATCGTGCTGGAGCGCTTCTTCGACGAAGCCGGCGGCATGCAGCTTGTCGTTCATTCGCCGTTCGGCAGCAGGATCAACCGCGCCTGGGGCCTCGCGCTGCGCAAGCGCTTTTGCCGCAGGTTCAACTTCGAACTTCAGGCGGCGGCGACCGAGGACAACATCGTGCTGTCGCTGACCACCACGCACAGTTTCGAACTTGCGGAGGTGGCGCAGTATCTGCGCTCCGACAGCGTACGATCGCTGCTGGTCCAGGCGGTGCTCGATGCGCCGATGTTCGCCACACGGTGGCGCTGGGTGGCGGGCGTCGCGTTGGCGCTGCCGCGATTCCGCAGCGGCAGGAAGGTGCCGCCGCAGCTCGCGCGAATGGAGGCGGAGGATCTGGTCGCCAGCGTGTTCCCCGACCAGATGGCCTGCGCCGAGAACCTGGCCGGCGATCGCGAGATTCCCGATCATCCGCTGACCAATCAGACGATAGCGGACTGCCTGCACGAGGCGATGGACATCGAAGGGCTGGAACGGCTGCTTGCACGCATCGAGTCCGGCGATGTCCGCGTCATTGCCCGTGACCTGACGCAGCCTTCGCCGCTGGCGCTGGAGGTGCTTTCGGCGCGGCCTTATGCGTACCTCGACGATGCACCGCTGGAGGAGCGCCGGACGCAGGCGGTGATGGCGAGGCGCTGGCTTGCACCGGAGAACGCGGCGGACCTCGGCAGGCTCGATCCTGAGGCCATCGTGCGGGTACGCACCGAGGCGTGGCCTGATCCGGTCAACGCCGAGGAACTGCACGACGCGCTGCTCTGGCTCGGCTGTCTGAACAAGGACGAGGTGCACGCCGTGCCGGAATGGCGCGGTTGGCTCGGCGTGTTGGCAGACGAGAACCGTGTGATCCGGGTGGTCACGCCGCAGGCGGTGCTGTGGGTCGCGGCCGAACGGGCGCAGCAGTTTTATGCACTGTCGGCAGGCTCCGAAGCATTGGCCGATATCCTGCGCGGCAGACTGGAGGGGCTGGGGCCGGTAACTCAGGCTGCGCTGGCCGCGCCACTGGGGTTGGAGGCTGACGACATCTGCGCCGCGCTGGCCGCGCTGGAGGTCGAGGGCTTTGCGCTGCGTGGCCGTTTCACGCCGGGCAGCAACGCCGAGGAATGGTGCGATCGGCGGCTGCTCGCCCGCATCCATCACTATACAGTCCGCCGCCTTCGCGCCGAGATCGAGCCGGTCGCCGCGCGTGACTTCCTGCGCTTCCTGTTCGCCTGGCAGCGCGTGACGGACGCGACGCGCCTGGAAGGGCCGGACTCGGTTCCCGCCGCGGTCGCGCTGCTGGAGGGCTTCGAGGCGCCGGCCGGTGCCTGGGAGACCGAGATACTGCCGGCGCGCATCACCGGCTACGAACCGACCTGGCTCGACGACATGTGCCTGGCCGGGCGTGTCGCCTGGGCGCGACTTACGCCGGGCTGCAAGGTCAGCTCGCCTGTACGCACGACGCCGGTCACTCTGCTGGCGCGCCGGCACGCCGCGTTCTGGACCGCGCTCTCCGGTCCGGCGGACGGCGCGCGGCCGAGCGGGCGTGCGTCGACGGTGCTCGATTGCCTGCGAACACAGGGCGCATCGTTCTTCGACGAGTTGGCCGAGGCGAGTGGATTGCTGCGCCCGCAGGTCGAGGAGGCGCTCGGCGAACTCGTCTCACTGGGGATGGTGACGTCGGACAGCTTTGGCGGACTGCGGGCGCTGCTGGTGCCATCCGATCGGCGCAAGCCGTTCGGGAGTGGCACACGGCGGCGCCGCATCATGAGCTTCGGCATGGAGGATGCCGGTCGCTGGGCGCTGATACGTCGTCCTGCCACCGAACCGCAGGCCAGAGCAGCGGCCACCGAACATGTGGCACGCTCGCTGTTGCGCCGCTATGGCGTGGTGTTCTGGCGCCTGCTGGCGCGCGAGGCCGAGTGGCTGCCGCCGTGGCGCGATCTGCTGCGCGTGTATCGGCGGCTGGAGGCGCGCGGCGAGATTCGAGGTGGCCGGTTCGTCGCCGGCTTCTCCGGCGAACAATATGCCTTGCCAGACGCCGTCGGCATGCTGCGCGAGGTGCGCCGCCGGCCACCTGCCGACGAGTTTGTCTCGCTCTCCGGGGCGGACCCGCTCAATCTCGCGGGCATTCTGACACCGGGTGCAAAACTCGCGGCTCTCACCGGCAACCGGCTCCTGTTTCGCGACGGACTACCGGTGGCATGGCTGGCCGGCGGCGAGGTGCAGTTCCTCGCCACGCTCGATGCCGCCACGCAGTGGCAGGCGCGCAAGATGCTGCTGCGCTCCGCGACGCCTCCGCTGCTCGCCGATCTGGCATAAGCAGCGGCCGCAGGTTCGTTGATCCAGGTCAATGCACGCAATCGCATTCCGAGGCACGAGGCCCTGTCGCGTGGAGGCAGCGGTGCTCAAATTCATTCTCGTTCCGGCTACTGGGGCAGACAGCGATGCACCCGTGTTCGCAACGGCGCTCGCGGTCGCTCGCCTGCTGGGCAGCCATCTGGAATTCCTGCACGTCCGGGCCGACGCTCAGCAGGCTCTGATGGTCATGGCGTCCGCCGACATGGGAGGTGGCGTCGGATACGGCGACATCCTCGCGTCGTTGGAACAGGACGCAGCCGGACGGCAGAAGAGGGCCGAATTGGCATTCCATGATTTCTGCGAGGGCGAAAAGCTGTCGATATCGACCGACCTGACCACCTATCTTCCTTCTGCGGAATGGCGGTTGGAGGTCGGAGACGAGCCGACCTGGCTCGCCCAGTATGGGCGCACAGCCGATCTGCTGGTGATTGGGCGCGCCCGCGAGGGAGAGCCTGTGTCCATGAACACTCTTGAGGCTTGCCTTATGGCGACCGGCCGTCCGGTGCTGATCTCCCCCGCCCGCGCACCAGTTCGTCTGTCAGGAACCGTCGCCATTGCCTGGAAGAACCGACCCGAAGCTGCCAGGGCGGTCGAGGCCGCGCGGCCATTCGTGGAAGTCGCGGACAGGGTCGTCATCCTTTCGGTCGTCGAGGACGGGGAAACCGAGGAACTCTCCTGCGAAAGGCTGAGATACGCGCTTTCGTGGCATAATCCCAACACGACCTTGCAGCGCCTGAAGCAGGACGGGCGTCCTTCCGTCGAGGTCTTGCTGGCTGCCGCTGGCGTGGCAGAAGCCGACATCCTGGTGATGGGCGGCTACGGCCATAGCCGCGTGCGCGAGGTGATTTTCGGTGGATTCACTCGCCACGTGCTTTCCGGGGCTGACTTGCCGATCCTCATGGCGCATTGACCTGGCAGGCCGGAAACCCCCAGCGGTTGGCGAGCCGCGAACTTATTCCGGGGGTGGCGCCCATTCATCTCTCTTTAACTTGAATATCACGGCAGGAAACCGTATTAGAGGCCCAACGACCATCGGGGAGCCTCGGGGCATGCTGCAATTTTTGGTTGTGGACGACGACGAGCATGTAGCTGACGTCCTGAAGACTGGGCTGGAAGAATATTGCGGAGTTTCCGTCACCTGCGTCGACAGTGGTGCGATCGCCACGCGGGTCCTGGAGAACGATCCGCCCGATCTCGCGGTGATCGATGTCATGTTGCCGGACATGTCCGGTCTTGAACTGGCCGGACGCGCCGCGGATCGAAAAGTCCCTGTTTTGCTGATCAGTGGGCACCTTGACCTACAAGACGCGAGCGAAATGCTCGATTGCCCTATTCTGGCAAAACCTTTCTCGCTCCGGACCTTGGCGGATGCGGCAACCACGGCGGTCCGCGATTCTCACGAGAACATCGCCCGCCTGCACCGGTCTCGCGCACGACTTCAGGAATTCTCGGGCGACACCCAGCGGTTTGTCTAAAAAGAACGATTCTGCCGCCCAAACATTACCATCAAGCAGCGGCCAAGCTGCCACCGACCAGCTCCACCAGCTCGGCAGTGATCAATTCCTGCCTCACTCGGTGCTCGGACAGTCGTAATTCGGCCAGAATGTCCTGAATTTTGCCGCGCGCCCTTACCATCGTTGCGGCGCGTGCTTCGTTCTCCGCGACAAAGGCATGCATTGCCGCCTCGCAAAGGGACGCAAGGACGTACTCTTCCGCCAAATTCGCGAGCAGGAGATCCGGTGGCAAGGTGGTCAGCGGCGGCATCGTTGCGACCGTGGTCGGAAAGTGAGTCACGTCGAGTGGCAGCAGCGACTGGCATCGGATGCGAAGGCCTTCGCCAGGCTCCCACCCTGCAAATACCACTTCGACGGTCGCGATCCGTCGCGCCAAAATGAGCTGGTAGAGAGCCGCGGCGATCCGGTTGCACAGCGGGGCAACGCCGTCCGGTTGCGTCGCCATTGCACTCTGCCATGCCGGCGCCACGGCGCGCGCGGCAGCGAGCGAGAGACCGCGGCTGCCGATCAGGAAAAGCTCCGCCGGCCCGCGCGCCAGCGCTTCATCGAGAATTCGTTCCGCGAATCCGCCGACAAATCCCTGCTCGGCACCGAAGACGATCCGCGCACATCGAGCGTCCGCAGATCGCGCGGGTGGTGCCTCATCGCGGAGCCGCACCGCCGATGCTATCGCTCCTGCGATCACCTCGGCATAGGCACGAAACCCGGGCAGCAACAGGCGACTTTGCTGTGCATGGGCTGCCGCGATGCCACGCATGGCGCCGACCACCGTATCGAGCTGCTGCACGCCGTGGATGCGAGTGCGGACCGTGGCGAGGTCGTCAGCCATTGGCGGTCTGCTGTTCCACTAGCTCGGTGACTGCACTGCGCAGTGAGATCGCCTCGCCTTCAGTCATCGTCCCGTTCCGCTCGATGTTGGCCACCGCGACGCCGGCATGCTGGTCCAGCCAGTTCGGCAACGCCTGTCGCAGAACGCTGATGGCATTCGCAGGCACCGCATCGAGCAACCCCTCGCGCAGCGCTATGGCCAGCGTCACCTCGTCCGCGAGCCGCAATGGTGCGAACTGGGGTTGAGCCAGCAGGGCGCGGAGGCGCTCGCCATGGGTGATTCGCGCCTGCACGCGCGGATCCGGCACGCTGCCAAATCGGGTGAACAGCTCCAGCTCGAGGAACTGTGCGTAGTCGAGCCGAAACATGCCGGTGGACTCGCGCAGTGCCGGCGCCTGTGTCTTGCCGCCGACGCGGCTCACGCTGGTGCCGATGTCGATCGCCGGCTTCTGTCCGGCGTGAAACAACCGGGCGTCCAGCACCAGTTGCCCGTCAGTGATTGAAATCAGGTTCGTCGGGATATAGGCGCTGAGATTGCCGGCGTCGGTCTCGGCGATCGGCAGCGCGGTGAGTGAGCCGCCGCCCAACGCAGGGGCCAGCTTCGCCGCACGCTCCAGAAGCCGCGCATGCAGGTAGAAGACGTCACCGGGATAGGCTTCGCGTCCGGGCGGCTGACGGGTCAGCAAGGCGATCTCGCGATGCGTCGCCGCGTGCTTGGTCAGATCATCGATCACCACCAGCGCGTGCTGGCCGCGGTCGCGGAAATACTCGGCCATTGTCATGCCTGCGAAAGGCGCGACCCACTGCAGACCAGGCGGTGCGGCAGCCGACGCAACGACGAAGACGCAGCGCTCCGGTGCACCCAGCCGGCGCACTGCATCGATCACTCGCGCGACAGTCGCCGACTTCTGCCCGACCGCGACATAGATGCAGATCATGTCGCTCAATTTCTGGTTGATCATGGTATCGACGGCGATTGCCGTCTTGCCGATCGAACGATCGCCGATGATGAGCTCGCGCTGGCCGCGGCCAAGCGGAAACAGAGAATCAATCACCAGGATGCCAGTCTGCACCGGCTCCGTGACGAGAGCGCGATCGAGGATCGCAGGCGCGGGCCGTTCCACGGGATCATGCCGCTCGGCGGTGACCGGCGCACCTTCATCCAGCGGACGCCCCAGAGGATCGACGACGCGACCCAGCAATGCGGCACCGACCAATGTGCGAACGACTTCGCCGGTGCCATGCACGATCTCGCCTGCTTCCAAGGTGCCGTTATCGTCCAGCAATACGCAGCCGATATGGTCAGCTTCCAGGGTCTGCGCGAAGCCGACCTGGCCGGAGCCGAAACGCAGCACCTCGTCCAATCTCGCGCCTGGCAGACCGGAGACGAGGGCGATGCCATCGCCCACGCTGATCACGCGGCCGATCTCTGCCAGATCGGGCCCGAGTGCGGCCGTGGCCACACGACCGCGCGCGCGGTCAAGCCACGTGTTGGGGAGCGACTTCATGGCCGGTATCTTCATGCAACGCGTGAGCGACCTTCGCCAGATCATCCCGCCACGAGTTGCGAATCACTGCATGCGGCGAAGCGAGTTCGATGCCCGCGACGAGTGTCGGGTCGGTGCGGAAGATTGTCTCAGGTGTGGCGCCGAGTAGACGCACCAACATGGCGCGGCAGTTCACCTGAAGGTCTGCATCCAGCGGGACTGCGCTGCGAACTTCGATAGGGGCAGTCAGCAGCGATGCACGTGCCGGATGCGCGGCCAGCACTTCGCCCAGCCCTTCGAGGAAGGCACGATTGAGGAGCTGAGGCGGCATCCTCTCGAGCAGTCGCATCGCAATCGTTACGGCGAGATCTGCAGCGTCGTGCTCGAGGGATTCGCGCATGGCTTGCTGATCACGAGCAAGAGCCTGTTGGGCTTCTGTGCGAAGCTGCGCCGCTGCATCATTTGCCTGCCGTAGTATGGTCGTGCGTTCGGCTTCGGCTGCGGCACGCGCGGCAGCAGCGATGCGGTCACCGTCGTTGGCGAGCTCCTGGCGCTGCTGCGCCAACGCGGCGGCTTCGGTCGCGGCTTTCGCCCGCGCTGCCTCGGCATCGGCCATCAGCGCGTCAGTTGCGGCACGTCGCGCGGCGATGATCCCAGCCACTGGACGGAACAGGAAGTGCGCCAACAGCCAGACGAGGACAAGGACGTTTATCGTCTGTAGCGCGAGTGTCCAGGGATCGAGATGCATTACCGCACAAACGGGTTGGCAAACAGCAGCAGCAGCGCGATGACCAGGCAGTAGATTGCCATCGTCTCGATCATCGCCAGACCGACGAACAAAGTGCGGGCGAGGGTGTTCGCTGCTTCCGGCTGGCGCGCGATCGCGTCCATCGCTGCCGCGACGGCTCGACCTTCGCCCAGGGCCGGCCCGATCGCTCCGAACGATACCGCCAATGCGGCTCCAAGAATGCTGGCGATTTCGATCCAGTTCATCGCTTTGCTCCGTTGCGTTTTGGCGCCTCGCCGACCGCGCCGCCGATGAAGACCATCGCCAGGACGCTGAAGATGTAGGCCTGCACGGCGCCGGTCAGCAGTTCGAGCGCCATCAGCGGCACGGGCACCAGCAGGCCGGCCAGCGACAGCACGATGCCGATGACGAACACGCCGCTCATCACATTGCCGAACAGCCGGACCAGCAGCGAAAATGTGCGGGTGAAGCTCTCCACCAGATTGAGCGGTACCATCAGCAGGTTCGGTTCGGCGAAGCTTGCCAGCCAGCCGATCGCGCCGCGCGCGCGGATGCCGAACCAGGCGATGGCAACGAACACGATCAGCGCGAGTGCCGCATCGGTCTCGATATGCGCAGTCGGCGGCTCGATGCCAGGAACCAGCGAGGACCAGTTCGCCGTGAGGATGAACAGGAAGAGTGTACCGATCAGCGGCAGATAAGGCCGCGCGTCCGCGCGCATCGTGTCGCGGATCTGGCTGGTGATGCCGTCCACCACCAGTTCGAGTACTGCCTGCGGGCCGGTTGGGCGCAGTGTCAGGCGGCGTGTCAGCAGCCACGACCCGCCGGCGAGCAGCGCCATAATGCCCCAGGTAACCAGCACCGGTTGGGTGATCGGCACCGGGCCGAGATGGAAGACGACAGGCATGGACAATGGGGATTCGATCATGCCGCGACCTGCATTGCGCGAAGCACCAGAGTTCGCGCCAACATGATGCCGAGGGCGGCAAGCAACAGCGGCAATGCGCCCTGCCGTGCGGCGAAGCCGAGCAATACCGCGATAGCTGCCAGACGAAGTACCTGAAGTGCGATCGCGTGCCCCAAGGAAGACGTGGATAGCAGGCACGAGGCCTGCCATGACGATAGAAAGAGCATCGTGTTGCGGCGGAGCAGGGCGAAGTAGGCAACGCCGCCCGCAAGCCCGACCAACAGCCAAAGCGCTGCGATCATCGTCCGTGCATCCATCGCCATGCCGTCCAGCAGCCGATCGCCAGACCGACAATCAACAATGGGCCGGTCCAGAAGATGCCGGTTCCCAGACGCTGATCCACCCAACGGCCGAGGAAGACGCCCAATAAGGTCGGCACCACGATTGTCCAACCGAGAACGCCCACCTGGGCGAGATAGCGCCCGAAGGATGGTTCGCCCTCGCGCTGCGCGCGTTGCCTTCGCGCTTCGCGCAGACGGATTGAATTGATGAGGTTGTTGTCCTCGCCGGGAGACTTGTGTGTCATGTCGCCTGGCGCCCATCAGGACGCAGCGCGCGGATGATCTGGCGGATCGCGGCGGTGTGCAGTTTGGTTGCAGCGACCCGGGCACGCCTCTCGGCGTCGAGTTCGGCACGAAATCGCGCCTGCACCGCGAGTTCCAGCGCCGCAAGATCGTCGCCAAGCTGTGCCTGGCGTGTGGCGATCGCGACCTCCTGTCCTGTGCGCACCGACAGCACGCCGCCACGCACCGCGCACCAGCCAAGCCGGCCGTTCGCATGGCGCCAGGCCACCACTGAGGGCGTCAGCACCGTGATCAGATCAGCATGGCCCGGCAGGATGCCGAAGCTGCCGCTGGAATCTTCCCCGCGCATCGACACCACATCGTCGTGATCGGCAATCAGCCGGGCGGGTTCGGTGATGGTCAGGTGCATCATGCAGCCTTCGCGCGTTGCCGCGCCTCGGCGAAATTGCCGAGCATGTAGAGTGTGCTTTCCGGCCAATCGTCCGCCTCGCCGTCGAGAATTGCGCGACAGCCTGCGAGCGTGTCGGTGAGGCTGACGGAGCGTCCTGGCGCGCCTGTGAAGGCCTCGGTCACCGAAAAGGGCTGGGTGAGGAAGCGCAGCAGTTTGCGGGCACGTGCCACGATCAGGCGGTCTGCCGCACCAAGCTCCTCTACGCCGAGCAAGGCGATGACATCGGCCAACTCCTGATAGTGCGCGATCGCCTCGCGGACGCGGTCGGCCAACGCGAAATGCTCCGCGCCAACCACCAGCGGATCGAGCAGAATCGAACCGGAAGCCAGCGGGTCGATCGCCGGATACATCCCCTCAGCCGCCATCGCCCGTGACAGCACGATGTTGCTGTCGATGTGGCTCGAGATCGCAGTCACTGCTGGATCGGTGAAGTCGTCAGCCGGCACGTAGACGGCCTCGATGGCGGTGATGGCGGCGCCGGCCACCGATGCGATGCGCTCCTGCAACGCCGCCACTTCCGTGGCCAGCGTCGGCTGATAACCCACACGTGATGGCAGTCGGCCCAGCAAACCGGAGACCTCGCTGCCGGCCTGCACGAAGCGGAATACGTTGTCGATCAGCAGCAGCACGTTCTGGTGCTTCGCGTCGCGGAAGTATTCGGCAATTGTGAGTGCGGTGAATCCGACACGCCACCTCGCACCAGGTGGCTCGTTCATCTGGCCATATACCAGGGCGGTGCGGCCGAGCACGTTCAACTCCTGCATGTCGGACCACAGTTCGTGGCCTTCCCGCGAACGCTCGCCGATGCCGGCGAAGACTGAGATGCCTTGGTAGCGCTCCACCATGGAGTGGATCAGTTCCATCAGCAGGACGGTTTTGCCGACGCCGGCACCGCCGAACATCGCGGCCTTGCCGCCAAAAGCGAGCGGCACCAGCAGATCGATCACCTTGATGCCGGTCTCGAACACCGTGGCCGCGGCAGCCTGGCTCGCGAGCGGCGGCGGGGCGCGATGAATGGGCAACCGGGGCGTGTCGGCAGGCAAGGGCAGTCCGTTGTCGTGCACCTCCCCGCTCACGTCGAGCAACCGGCCGAGCACCGCGTCGCCGACCGGCGCGGTCAATGGTCCTCCCGTCGGATGCACTGGCGTTCCCCGCGCCAGGCCGGCGGTGGAGTGCAGGGCGACTGCCCGCGCCGTCGCAGTGTCGATATGGCTCTGCACTTCGGCGATCAGGGGACGACCTTGGGAGGTCTCGATGCGGAGCGCCTCGCCGATCGCCGGCAGGACGTCGCGCGTGAAGCTGACGTCGACAACAGCGCCGCGGACCGCCTTGACGCGCCCCCAACTGTCGCCCATTGCGGCCATTCGGTCAGGTCTGATCCACGACCGCCTCAGGCGATCGGGCGATTGCGCGGATCACATCGGCGCGGCTGACAATGCCGACCAGTTTGCCGTCGCGGACGATGGGCAATCGCTTGACCCGATGCTTCGCCAGTAGTTCGGCCAGATCGGTGATCGGGGTGGTTTCGCTGGCGGTGATGACCGGCTTGGTCATCAGGTCGCCGACCTGGTGACGGTCGACGCGAACATATTCGAGGAATTCGGGAGCCAGGTCCGTGCCATCGGCAAGCAATGCGAGCCACCAGGCGCGACGCTGGATGTTGCTGCTGAGGTACGGGCGCATCAGATCGCCCTCGCTCACCATTCCGAGCAATCCACCGGTGGGATCGCATACCGGCACGGCGCTGATCTTGTGGCGCGCGAGAACCTGGGCCACGCGAGCCACGGTGTCGTCGGGGCCGGCTGTTACAACGTCGCGGCTCATGATACTGGCGGCGTTCAACATGGCTTGTCTCCTGTCTCTGGCGGCACATTCGACCCGGCCGCGCGTTATGGCATTGACCCAGGTCAATGCGGCGCAGCCTTGTTCACGAGACGTCAAGCAATCAGACAGATATGGACTTCAGCGCCAAGCCTCTCGCGGAGAAGACGATGGGAGAACTTTCCCAGCCACAGCGACAAATCTTCGGCCTGAACATCACGGGTGGGGACACGGCCGATGTGGCCCGGCACGTCGTCCGCGTTCGGCCCGCGCGGGTCGAGCTGATGGTGACCCCCAATATCGACCACATCGTGAACCTGCGAACCAACGCGGCTTTTGCGCGTGCCTATCGCAGGGCCGCGATTGTGGTTTGCGACGGGTTTCCGGTTCGTTATTACGCGGCGCTCTGCGGCATACCCGTCCAGCGTGTGACCGGTGTCGATATCCTCGAAAGGCTTATGAGCGGCCCGCTCTACGGCCATCGGCTGTTTTTCGTCGTTGACAGTGAGGCGACGGCGAGGGGGATCCATGACTGGGCCGGGCGGCGAGCCATCGAAGTGAAGACAGCGGTCCCACCCGTCATGTTCGAGGAGGACGAGAATCAGTGCCAGGAGCTGATCAGGCAGATCAACGATCATGATACGTCGATGCTGATCATGGGCGTGGGCGCGCCAAAGTCGGAGATTTGGGTAGACACCTGGCGCACCAGCTTGCCGCCTTGCTGGGCGCTGTGTGTCGGTCAGGCGACCAGGATTGCATGTGGCGTCACGAAGCGCGCTCCTGTCCTGGTCCGCAGATTGAACTGCGAGTGGCTGTGGCGTGTCTGCCAGGAACCGAGACGCCTGTGGTGGCGCTACCTGCGGGGGTTCCTGTTGTTTCCTCTGGCGATTGTCGAGGACCAGCTAAACAACTGGTTGAGCCGTCTGGCGTGGCGGCAAGCCGAGAGTTCACCCGAGCGCGTTGCACCGGTGCACCGTGCTTCCCAGCTGGTCAAGACAACGACCGATTTGCTATAAGGCGGCGCTCGCGCGCCTTTACCCAACGAATGCCTGGCGCAGGCTCAATGGACGACCGAGAGCGCCGACTTTCGTGACCACTCGCCAAGGATGGTAGCATTCCTGCAATTCGCCAATGGGTCACTTCGCTTTTCTCATCGGGGCGGATCGCCGGCCGCACGCCGGTTTCACGGGTTAGCGAGGACTCTGCCATGGCGCTTTGCCGATCGCGGCCGACGCGCAGCCCGGCCGTCTTATTGCCATGTTGACCGGGCTTGCTGGCTCCATGATGGAAGAGAGCATGATCGTTCGCGGTGCAAGATGACCCTAGGCTACGGCACACACGGCGGAGCTGGTTGCCTATGAGGGACTGTTCGAATCGCGTCTACGCCAGCTAGCCCTTACCTTGATGGGTGATCCAAAGGACAGGATGACGTTCACCGGTGGCGCTATGCAGGTTGTAGGCGTCTGCCGACGGCTAACTCCTTGGGCATGACGACGACCACTATGCTGCACAGAAGGCCGCCGGTAGGAACACGATGAGAGCACGTCGCAAGCTGGTCATGATGTTCGCTGGTGGCGGCCTCACCCATGCGTCGGGTGGTGTCGGAACATTCATCCGTTATCTGACGGACGAATGGACGACCAAGCCGGGCACGCCGGAGGTCCGCGTGGTGGATACGCGCGGTCCGGGCGGCAAGGCCAGTATGGCGTTGCACTTCCTCAAGGCGATCGGGCTCCTGCTCTCCTGGGGCTCTATCGGCCGCATCGACCTCCTGCATATTCATTTGGCCGCCTACGGCAGTGCGCTGCGCAAGGGCGTGCTGATCCTGATCGGGGATATGCTCGGCATTCCGGTGGTCGTGCACATGCACGGCTCCAACTTTTATAAGTTTTACGCCGACCTGCCTGGGCCGTGTCAGAAAGGCCTCCGGTTCATCCTGAACAGGGCTCGGTATGTCGTAGTGCTTGGCGACGATTGGCGGCAATTCCTCATCTCGAGCATCGGGGTCGAGCCAGACAAGATCGCCATCATCGTCAACGGCGTTCCAGGGCCAGACGATATTGACCGATCTCGAGCAGCAGATCGGGCGAGTTGCCGCATCGTTTTCCTCGGTCAGATCGGCGAGCGAAAAGGCGTGCCGGATCTGCTCGCCGCATTCCAGACCCCTCGGCTGCTGGCGAGGTCCTGGACCGCCACGGTGGCCGGGGACGGCGAGGTGGATGAGTTTCGCGCTGCCGTCGCGAAGGCTGGCCTGCAGGATCGGGTTTCGGTGCCTGGATGGGTTGGGCGTGAAGCTGCCAGCGATCTACTGCGCGAGGCCGACATATTCGTGCTGCCATCACATTTCGAGGCGATGCCGATCGCCATCCTGGAGGCAATGGCTCATGGCGTGGCAGTCGTAGCCACGCCGGTCGGTGCAATTCCGGAATTTCTGACCGATGGGCAGACGGCACTTTTAGTGCCGCCGGGAGCGCCCGATGAACTCGCCGACGCGATCGTGCGGCTGATCGATGATGGAGACCAGCGCCAGCGTCTCGGATGCGCGGGCAATCAGGTCTTCGCTGAGAGATTCGACATCAGTGTGGCGGCCGGTCGGATACTTGCGCTTTACGGGTCCGCAGTACGGCCCGCCCGAACGGTGAAATCCGCCGGTGGCGGCCCGGGGCGCATCGCGGCGGCCGAATGATGGCGGCGTCCGGGTAACGGCCGGCGGTTTGGTAGCCGGTCCGCTTGCCATCGCGTGGGGTGATCTGCGCTCGACGCCAATAATCCCACCGGTTAACCCTGGATCAAGCCAACCCCTTGGTGTAGCGGTGTCAATGCGATCGACAATGGGTAATCCGATGCACACTCTTCGCGGGACCGTTGCCCATGTTGCATTGATCGGCGGGTTACTGGTGGTCTGCATATGGCCAGCCATCTATAACGGACAGCCTTTCCTCAATCCTGATACACTACAGTACATCCGCTATGCGGACGCTGGCATCGCGAAGCTCACGGGGCATTCATCCGAATGGCTCCCGATGGCACCGCGATTTACGCCGCAGGCGGCCGGGCAGGTAGCTGCCCAGGCCGATGACCAGGCGCAGCGACAGCCGCCGTTTTACGGCCGTTCGATATACTATGGGGCACTGTTGCGATTAGGCGATGCATTCGGATTACTGTGGGTCAGCATCGCTGTGCAGGCTGCGGCATTGATGCTCGCGGTGGCCTTGACGCTGAGTCGGACAGTGGGCTTCGGTTGGACCAAATTTGCCGTTGTCCTTATCTTACTTTCACTGGTTACGCCCATGGCATTCTACGCATCGTGCCTGATGCCGGACATATTTTCTGGCGTGACCATCCTCGGTGCGGCCAATCTCATGGTCTATGGCGGGCGCATGCATCGTGTGTCCCTGATTTCCTGGATCGGGCTGATGTGCGCGGCGCTGCTGTTTCACATCTCGCATGTTGTGGTCGCGCTGTGCCTGGTCGGGCTTTGGCTGGTCAGCCGCGTCCTTCTTCGTTGGTCGGTGTCATGGCGAGGTCTGGCTGCAATTCTCTTCAGTGTCATTATCGCATTCGCTGGTGAGGAAGCCTTCACTCTGGCAACAATAAAGGGGTTTGGAGTGGCGCCGATCCGCTTTCCGACGCTCACCGCACGGCTGGTTGTCGATGGACCAGGCGCCGAGTATCTGAAAGTACATTGTCCGCAGGCGAATTTTGCCTTGTGTCGCATTGTCGACCGGCTTCCCATTGCGACCTCACATCAGTTTCTCTGGGCCGATGCCGCCGACGGAGGCGTGTTCACACCAGCGGATCCTGACTTCCGCCGTGCCTTATCGAACGAACAGGTGAGGTTCTTCTTCGCTACCTTGAGCTACGACCCCATCGGGGTGGCCCTGGCGATGCTGAAGGACACGGTGGAGCAGATCGGCAAGTTTTCGATGGATGATATCAACTACGATGACGAGAAGAGGGCCGTCTACCTCGCGCAGATCCCACCGTCTTATTTGAGCGTCGCAGAGAGGACGAGAGCATGGGAGGGAACTTTGCCGGGCGTCACGTTGTCAGCGATCGTGCTAGGCAGTTCGCTCGCAAGTCTCGCCTACTTGTTTGGATTCTTGGTTTTTCTCGACAAGAGAGTTGCGGGCCGTGACCCTGATCTACGGAGATTTTCCGTCATCCTCGCTGCAGGCGTGCTGATAAACGCCTTTGTTTGCGGCGCCCTATCGGGCCCGGAGGATCGTTACCAGGCGCGTGTGATTTGGCTGATACCGCTGCTTGCGGGCTTGATCTACCTCAGAAGGCCTCTACCTTTGGAACGAGCACACGAGTTGCCCGGTGCCACGGTGCCGCGTTCGCAATGGTAAAGAATGGCCGGGCCGCGCTTTGGGCAAACAACCTGCGGAAGAGCGCAGGGGCCGTGAAGGTGGCGGCGGGTCCCGATGCGGTTGTGCACCCGTTCAGACACCTTTCGGCCTTCGTCAACCGCTGATCATTTGGCTACACAAATTATTGAACCGCCGCGAGGGCAGCCAATGATCCGCTTCTTCGACGGAAAGCACTATAGTTCGGGTCTGGCAACCACGTTGACAAGTTAGGATATGGCTAGATGCCCATTTTTGCGACAAACTGGCAGGCGACGGGTGCCAACAGAATGTGGCACGGCGATACGGTGGTCATTGACCATACCCTGCCCGAGCACCCGTTGTTCAGCATGGCAGCGCTCGCGCGATTGATTGAAACGTTGCCTAGAGAAAACTACATGCTGATGCACACCGGGCGCGTAGGATCCGACAAGAAGCTATGGATCGAGGGGGAAATCGGCGACCTGAGCGGGGAGGAGGTTATCGAGGCGATCCGCCGCGGCAACTTGTGGCTTCTTGTACGCCGTGTCGAAGACGTCAGCGAGGCAATGTCTCATTTGCTTGAACAAGTGTATGATGAAATCGATTCGAACGTTGAGGGTGGTTATCCCACGTTCAATCGTATCTCCGACATCCTGATCTCTTCGCCTTCGGCACAGGTATATTATCACTTCGATCATAATGGCCAGACGCTTTGGCAAATTCACGGCTCGAAGCGGGTGTACGTGTATCCTAACCGACCACCGTTCCTGACAATGGAGATGCTGGAATACACGGCATTGTATGCCGATGAGACCTCAGTACCGTATGAGCCATGGTACGATAAGGAAGCCAAGGTATATGAGCTAAAGGCCGGACAAATGGTCCATTGGCCATTGTTTTCCCCCCACCGGGTGGAAAACCTGGAATTCAGCGTGTCCTATACAACACAATACTACACGCCCCGGATCAGGCGCCTCGCCAAGGTGCATGCTGGAAATGGGCTAATTCACACCAGGTTGCCCCAGCTCAAGTTGAGTGATTCTATTCAGGGACCGAGCTACGCCGCGAAGTCCCTGCTGCAGTCCGGCGTGTATCGTCTTGGCCTGTTGGATAAGCTAAGGCAAGGAAAGCGCGCAACCAACTTCAAACTTCATCCGAAGGACTTGGGACAAATAATTCCGGTTTGATCCCAGTCGCCGCCGTGCCGGCTATTTGGTCGCCGCCGATCGGAACCAGTCCGCGGACAGCGCCAATCCTTGCTGTAACGGTGTGTGATGCAGCGCCAACGCGCTATCGGCCTTTCGACAATTCAGTCGCATGCGTTGCCTCCACAGTGGAAGCAGCGACGGCGTGATCGGCTCCGGAATGGCTCCCGGCGGCACTCTCAACCGCCGGCCGACGATTTTGGCGATTTGCAGTGGCGGGGCAAAAATAGCGGTTTCCAGAGCCATTCGACGGCGGGAGACGCGCCGCAAGGGAGCACCGATCTCACGGCCAAGACGCAGAAAGTATTGGTCCCATGTGCCTGGATCTGGATCGGCGATGTTGAAAGTCTCTCCCGCACCCTCGTGAGTCTTCACTGCCGCGATGACGGCACCTGCAAGGTCGTCATTGAATGACAGATTGCAGTATCCGTCTGCCAACTCGCCAAGCTGGCCGAGGCGGCCTGCGCGCAGCCATCGTGCGATGCGCCCGACCCATTGCTCGCCGCCTGGCCCGTAGACGCACGCAGGGCGCAGCACCACAGCGTCGCCACCGGCGGCGATAAAGTCGCCTACGATGATCTCGCATTCCGCCTTGGCCAGGCCGTAGCCGCCAACCGGCTGAAGCCTCGCTGTCTCATCCACCGAGCCGGTCATCCGACCATACACTGCCATACTGCTTAGGTGGACGATCCGCCGCAGGCCAAGCTGGCGCGCGGCTCCGCACAGGTTGCGCGTCACGGCGAGCATCGTTGCCCGACTGCCCAGGACGCAGTTAACAGCATAGGTTACGCCCTCCAAGGCGTGCGCCAGCGCGGCGGGATCGCTCGCGTCGCAAATTCTGGTTTCGACACCAAGGGAATCCAGCGCCTGGTTCGATCCTCTTATGCAGGCAACCGGACGCATTTCGTTGCTCGCCATCGCGGCCCGAACGATCGCCGCACCGACGAACCCGCTTGCGCCAATTACCAGGATCGTGGGGAGGCTTTGGTCACGATCGCCGGTCATGCCCCTTAGTGGCTCGGGAGCATTGGATGCTGGGCTCGCTATGGAGCAATCCGCAACCGCATCAGGTGCCATGCAAACGAAACGCCCCCCAGCAGATATCGGCGCCACAGGCGCCTGGGTTCCTGCAGCAACCGAAAGACCCACTCCAAACGGGCTCGCCGCACCCACAGTGGCGCGCGTTCGAAGCGTCCGGCAAGAAAGTCCGCAACAGCCCCGCCGTTCACGATAACGACCGGGCTCCGTACCGACGAGGCGATAATTCTCGCGACCAATTCCTGCTTCGGATTTCCCATTGCCAAAATGATGAGGTCGGGAACCGCGCGTATGGTTTCGCCAACATAGTCCGCCTCCGGTTTGAACCCATCCATCTTCGCCACAACCTGGCAGCCCAATCCAGCCAGAGCTTCCGCCGCCCGGCTTATCCAGGGTTCCTCGGTTCCAAAGATTGCTGCTCTTCTGCCGGAGAACGCGGCCGCGAGGCGCGGGGTGAAGTCAGTCCCGTTCATGTTGCGGCCGGCGTGGCGTCCCAAGGCGCCCAGGCACAACTCAATCCCTATGCCATCACGGAATAGGATATCGCTGTCGATCAGGCAGGCGGCGTAGTCCGGCGAGCGCCAGGCGAGGTTCATGACGTTCTGATTGACAAACGAGATAACCAACGGACTGCCGGTCCGGGTGATGCGCGCGATCAACGCGGCCTCGTCGGCCTCGTCGGCAATGACGGTGATCTTGTCGAGTATTTTGTTAGCCAACGCAGTGCCGGGCCGACCTTCGGTTACTGCTGACTCCAGTTGCATCATCGCCGCATTGCTTCCCGGGCATCGGTTACATCAGGTCGGCAACGGTCGTAAGCTGCGGCGCAGGTACCACATGTTTCGCAGGCCGCCCAGATCGAACGCCAACGCGATGACTCCGTAGAATAAGGCCCCAACCAGGATCATGCCAACAAGGCCGAGCGTATTAGTCCGGAAGGCCAGCATGTGGAGTAAGACGCACATCGCAAGCGTCGCCAGCGATACCTTCGCGACACTCCAACCAGGAAAGGGGAGCCGCAGTTGGCGCTGGCCTAACCAGATGCTGATAACAAGTGCAACCACGTAGCCGACCAACCGCGCCCAGATAGCTCCCTTCAGGCCCATGGTGGGCAGAAGGACGATGTTCAACCCGACGTTCACGAGGGCTCCAGGAACAGTTGCCACCATCAGCGTCCAGGTCCGGTGGGTCAATTGCTGTGCGTAGGAGAAGTAGTGGACTCTCAGCGAGCAGATGAAAACGGCCACGCCAGCCAACGGCAGCAGCTCAGCAACTGAAGCGGCGAAGGCCGGGCCAGCCAAAATCGTTGCGATGTGGTTGGAAGCCATTGTGAAGCCACCCCAGGCCGGTATAGCAATGGCCATCAAAACATCGACGTTCTGTCTTGCCTGCTGCCTGGCAGCCGCTGGCCCGCCTCGCTCGAGAGCCTGGACGATCAACGGATAGGCCGCGACGCTAATTGCCAGGAAAACCGCGGTGACCGCGCGATCAGCGATGTTGTAAGCAACCGCATAGATACCGAGTTGATGGGCACCAAGATAAAATTGCAGCAGCATACGGTCGGCCGATGACATGACGTACTCGACAAAGAATGCGAGGGATATCGGTGCCGCAAATGCCAGGATCTGCTTTTGCAGGCCGATGTCGAAAGTCCCCCCTCGAAGACGATGAACGATGCGTCTGGCGTCGAACATCACCACCAGCAGGGCGCCGACCAGCATGCCGTACAGAATGCCACCGGCTCCGAGTCTCAGGTACCAACAGAGCCAGAGGCCGAGAGCCACCGCGACGAGACTCTCGCCGCATTCCATCATGATGTATCGCGTGCGCGACATCGCCGCCAGTTCGAGGCCCTTGGAGACCATGGAGATCTCCTTGGCGACGACAACTGCCGCCCCTATCCATAGCAGGCTCGCCATCTCGCTTGGCACATCAAACAGCTGCAATCCTGCTGCGCAGATTGCAAAGACCGTGACCGCACTGATGCCGAGCCCCAGATAGATGGTCACGCACATCGCAGGTAGCTGGTTGCTCTGGGTGGTGCGCTCGAAGAACCGCTTGGCACCGAGAAGAGCCCAATCCAGCAGGCCACTCTGGAAGAGCGCCATGATGCTCATGACGAAGGCATAGTCGCCGTACTGGTCTGGGGTCAGAATGCGAGTGAGGGCATAGATGCCCAACAGGTTGGCGATCATCGGCACGAGATAGGCCGGCGCGAAGGCGAGCAGCGCCACGCTAGTCCCCGCTCGACAGATGCGCCACGCCGGGTGCCGGGGAGCCGGACACTTCTGCCTCGCTGCGACCGCGCAGACCCGCATTACGCAACCGGGCGCGCCAGTGATACGCGGCAAGCGCGGCTCGCCCAATCCCTGTTCGCGCCCCGAAATAGCTGTTCAAGTCCATTTCGACATTCATCAGACGCAACTTGAACGGCTCGTCGCCGCGCAGGAAGTCGACCTTCCTAAGACCATTGTCGAAGGCCCACCTTGTATACCGCACGATGAGCACGGCGCCTGGTGACGCTCGCTCGAATGCAGGATCATAGGACGTCATGTATGCCTGCATCGTGTCGCCACGGATGAAATTCACCGAAGCCGCCGCCACTCTGTCGCCACACATAAGCAGGAACAGCCGCATCTGGCCGATGTCGGTGATCGCGTGCAACATCGCATCGAGCGTCGTTCCGTCGCGTCCAAGAAGCGGTGACGAGGGTTGCGACGTCCTCAGCCATTCCTGCTTGAGCGCCATGACGTGCCGCAATTGAGCCTCGATCGATTGCTCGGCGGGGTCGACGCAGCGGAAGCCAACGTCGCCGCCGCACCCAGCCAGGATCCTCTCGCCACGCCAAAAGTTGTTGCGACCCTTTTTGCCGAGGCTGCGGAACCAGGCCTCGCTGTTGGGCCAGAGGCCGCAATCGATCGCGAAGCACCGCTCCTGCCGATCTCGGCGCCTGACCGTTGCCTGGCCCATCCCATAGTTATCAAGCAATGGCCGCATGAGAGCGTCCGGCCGCACCTGCGCCAGATTGACCAAATCGAATCGCCCAGACTGCCAGACTGCGGTCCATAATTGCGACAGATGCGATACGGCCTCGGGCATTGCCAGGGCATCGCAATAGTCGCTCAGAGACTGGGCCGACCACTCCAGCGTTCGAAAGCCGAATCGCCGACGAACCGCGAATGGGAGAGCCGCCAGGATGTCGTGACCATGCCACGCGACTGCAATCCGCGGCGCCGCGAATTCATGGGAGGAGTCAAGCCATGTCCCAATCCAGGTATGATTTTGGAAAACATCGGCCTTGCAGCGCCGCCAAAGCTCGTCCCAGTTCGGCTTGATTTCCGCGAACCGCTTTCGACACGTGATGACCTCAATCCGGGGTGCCATGACATCCCCTATCAGTCAGTTGTCGGAAGCATCGGGCCGCCCGCGCGCAAAATCGACCGCAGGCGGCGGCGTACAAGGAGCCCCATCTTTTTCAGCGGCACGATGTGCAGTCGCGCAAGGGACTGGTACTCCTCGGCCTCTCTGTCGGGCAGACCGAACGCGAAGTCCTCATCTGGCTTCGGCGCAACGAGCGTTCCGAACATTTTGTCCCAGATGGTCAATGTCAGCCCAAAGTTCCTGTGCCAATGCTCCTTGGCTACGCTGTGGTGCAATTGGTGGTAGTGCGGGCACAGAAAGATACAATTGAGCCACCGCCCATATGAAAACTTCCAATGCGTGTGCCGGATGAAATCCATCATCAGTAAGGTATTGCGGAGGAAGTAGACGTTGATCCCAAAGACCGTGAGCTCGACCGGGTCCAACGCAAAGAATAACCATGCGCCATAGGCCAAGCCAGGAATGATACCGTCCCACCAGCGGTTCATGATTTCGTCGAGCGGATGAACCCGATCCTTGGTCACTCCGACCATCACCTCGGCCGAGTGATGGACCTTGTGCAGTTCCCACATGAACGGCACGCGATGCTGCAGCCTATGGTACAGATAATAGGAAATATCGTAGGCGATGAACATCGTGATGGTGAATGCGAGGAGCATCCACGGTCCTGCCGGGCCTGGTGACTGCACAGGATGGCCGACTACATGGCCGAGCAGCCAATAGGCGACATGACCGGCGGTTACCGTGGAAAACACTGTTGGTACGACGAGAAGCGGCATGAAGATTCGGCGCGACAGCCAGAACAGAAAGTCTGCCCGCGCCGAAGGATGGCGGAATGTTCCCTGCGGAAGGACGTGACCGAACAGGCCGCGAATCGAGCGTGGCGCTGGCGCCTGGAAATAGGTGAGTACGGCGGCCATGGCGAGGATGCTCCAGAAGATCGCGATCATCACGCCATTCGTGCCCGACACATGGGACCACGCCTCACGTGCCACGCGATCCCAGAACGCCTGGTTCATGAAGTCATCAAGGTTCATGCCGAATGCTCGCTCACTGCTTCACCCATCAACACAGGTTGCGGTACATGCGCATTCGAGTGTGTTACGCCGAGGCCTGGGGATCGGCGTAGGATCACCGCAGGCCGGCTCGCATCTGCCTTGATGTGGTGGGCGAGCCGAATGGCGAGCGCCACGATCGTCAGCGTCGGGTTGGCCTGTCCCGATGTTGGGAAGACGGCGCTGCCGGCCACGTAAAGATTGCGGACCCCGAAAACGCAGCAGTCCTCGTCGACCACGCCCGTCGCCGGTTCATGAGCCATGCGCGCGGTGCCGATGTGGTGCCCGCCATAGGCGCCATCCCGCCGGATCACCGTCTCTATGTCTGCTTCATCGGGATCGAGCGTCAGTTCCCCAAGCGCCGATTGGCCAAGGTCGCGCTGCAGAAGCCGAAACGCGGTGCCGACCGTTCGCACATCCAACTCCGAGTAGCGCCAGTCAATATGCAGCCGTGGCATTCCAAACCGATCGGTCTGCTCGGTAAGCCGGACGTGGCTGTCCCAGTTCGGGACCTGCTCCGCATTGAAGTCGAGGCTGAACAAATTCTTGCGTGGACGGATGATGACTGTGGGAAACTTCCGTTCCGCCAGCACGCGGTCGCACAGCCAATGCCACAGGAACCGAGAAGTACCGAAAATATCAGACCCGGCATTCGCAACGTGCTGCAACCACGCCCGCGCATCCACTGGCTGCTGCGTCACAAGCCGCTTGCCATATTCGTAACTGATGAACCGCCGGGCCAGAAAGATGGCCGACAGTGCGCCTGTGCGGTGTCCGGGATCCGGAATGCGGGGATGATGAAGCCGGAACACGGCATTGCCGATAGCTTCACGCCGCTGCGCTGCCTCGGTCAGAGCGATACGCCTGCGGCAATAGACGCCGTCCTCGGCGCGATCGTAGCCTTGCCACACATGCTCAGCTGGGCGGTCGATGCGAAGGGTTCCGATCGTGCCGGCGATGTGGCACATGTAATACCGTCCGACCAGCCCACGCGCATTGCCGATGCCGGCCGCGTGCACATCGCGCGATGCCAGCAAAAGCCGCGCCGCTTCCAGAGCTCCGGTCGCCAGAATGAACCGGGTCGCGACAACATTAAATCGATTGCCGTCGAGCGTTTCTACCGCTGCCTGCTCGATCCGTGCCCCGTCCGCCGACGCGAGAAGGCGCGTGCAGTTCGCATGAAGCATCACCCGCACATCCGGCGTTGCCGCGAGCCGATCCCGATAACGCCTGCCAAAGTCGGTTGGGCAGCTGAACCGTTCGATTCGCGCGGTGGTGAAGTCCACCGGCGAGAAGTCTCTCAGCACAGAGCGCATGCCGCCAGGCACTGCGCTTTCCGCGTCGTAGACGCAGTCCCCCGCCTCACACACAGCATTCGCGCGCGGATAAAACGCGGCCACCTCCTGGTGGGATACGGGCCAACCGCTGTCCGGGATCCAGGGGCGATGCTCGAAGTCCACTACGTCCAACGGCACGCAACGTCCGCCCCAGATTGTTGTCGAACCGCCGAACCGTCGCTGCCGATATTTATCCGGCGGGCTATGCAGCAAGGGGTCGGCGACTTCGCCTTCGTAAAGCGCCTGGTCTTCGGGATCTTCCGTCGTGCCGCCTGCCTCCAGCAGCACAATCCGCATGCCGGAGCCGAGCAATTCCAGCGCGACCGTAATACCGGCCGCGCCCGCTCCGACAATGCAAATGTCGGCCTCTATCGTTGTGCCGCGCACGACGCTGCGGGCGTCACCGATCATCGCCCCACCTCGTTGTCCGGCGTCGGGCGGCTCACGGAGCGGAACGTCGCCGCAGAATGAGGGCATGACGCGGTTGCGCCCCGGCTGACCTGCGTTGCGGGCTCGTTGGCTGCCGCTGTTTGCCGTGACCTCCACCACTCCGCCGTCTCGTCGATCGCCCTGTCCAGCGGCGTATGCGTAATGTCCATCCTGGTCGCAAGCTTGGCACCGCTGACGGTGATGTTCTGCCGCAGGAGACGCACGAACGATGGTGTCATTGCGTCCGGAACAAGTCTGCCGGCACCGACACGACCAGCCGCCAGGGCAGCGCCTCGCAACAGTGGCGCGAGAAGCTTGACCTCCGCCTGCATCCTCCGTGCCGATATCCGTTCGACCGGAGTAGCGCCAATGGCGCGGGCAAAACGAATCAAGAACTCGTTCCACGTTGGCCGTGGCCAGTCGGCACTGGCATTGAACGTCTCGCCGGATACGCCCGATGCGGAGAGCATCGCAACCATCAAGCCGACAAGGTCATCGACGTGGATCAGGTTGCAGACACCGTCGCCCAAACTTCCAAGGTCACCCAGACGTCTGGCTGACAGCAGGCGGGCGATGCGGCTGGCCCACGGCTCGCTGCCGGGCCCGAACACACAACTCGGTCGAACGATCACCGCGTCACCGCCGTCCGCGACGTACTTTCGCACCAGGTCCTCGCATTCGATCCTGGCTCTGGCATAGGTGTTAAGCGGTGGCTCGGGCCTAGTCTGCTCGTCCACCAGACCCTCAGCCCCACCATAGACGGTCATGCTGCTAAGATGAACGATGCGACGCGGCGGATTTCGTCGTGCCGCATCGCAAAGTGCCTTGGTCGTGGCTAGGATGGTCCGTGGATTGCCGGCGATGCAGTTCACCACCATGTCCACGCCGGCCAAGGCGGTAGCAATGTCGGCGGTCTTGGTCGCATCGTGATTGCGCAGCGAACCGTTATCGCGGCTGATGGTGCGTCCGAGAATGATCCCGGTGTAATCAGGATGCGCGGCAAGCGCACCCATCAGCCGGGCATCGGTGATTTCGCCACCACCGATCACCAGTACCGTCTGCATCGCATCGCCGATTGCGGGCATGATCTCCTACCGCGACAGAGCGAGAATGCGCGTAACGACTGGCGAATGCAGTCGATACGTCATTGTGGAGTCACCAGGACAACCGGGCTCGCCAATGTCCTATGGTCGGGCACGACGGCGAGCACCGCCAATCCAGTATCGAGCTCCAGGGCCTCGGGTCTCAGGTAGACCCCGCGGAAGAAACCTGACATCAAGCTGGTGATCAGGCTCACGACAAGCCCAACAATCGCGCCAACCAGCAAGATCTCCATGCGAATGGGCTTGGGCCTGTCGGGGATACGCGGCTCTTCGACGATGCGGATCGATGGCTGTTGTTTGGCACCAACATCCTCGATGACCTGCCGATCCGTCGCGACCTTCGCGATGGCCTTATAGTTCTCCTCAAGCACACCGCGCGTCCGCTCAAGCTCATGCAGTTGGGATTCGTTGGCATTGATCGACGCCAGCTCGTCAGCAATGCTCGTCAATTGCGCCTTGACGGCGCCACCCGTCGCCTGGCTGGTGCGCAGGTCGGCCTCGGTCTTGTTGAACTCCTGCTGAAGGTTGAATGCCTGGGTGGAGCGCATTTTCGCGATCTCCTCCTGGGCCTTCATCATCTCGGTTCTGGCCGTGTCGTAAGCGGGTGATCCGCGATAGGTCGTGAGGGCATCGGCCTGCCGCTTCTGATAGGCCTGGACCATGCCCTGCAGCGCACCTGCGGTGTTCGGGTTGCCCTTGGCGTTGGGCTGGCCACTCGCCAATTTGAGTTGTACGGAAAGGCCGTCGAGGCGTGCTTGCAACCCTGCTGTGGTGCTCTCCGCCTTCGTCAGCTGGTCCTCGAGCGAGCCCTGTTCGGCCAGCAAGATCTTCTGGCGCTCGGTGAAATCGGCGACGTTGTGAACGCGTTTGAAGTCGGCAAGTCTTGCATCCGCTGCGGCAAGCTGGGTGCCGGCTCTGCTCTGATCCGCCTCCACGATTGCGGCCTGCTTATCGGCGAACAGCTTTCCGCGTAGCAGGAAATACTGATCTTCCAACACTTTGAGCGTCTCGGCGGCCAATACCGGATTGGGATGCTGGAAGAATACCTGGATGATATGCGAATTTCTGTCGACATTGACACCGAGATCCTGCGCAAACTTGCCCTCGGCGGCCACCGCCGCCGAGCCACCTGTGCCGGTCGTCTGCTGCTCCTCCGCAAGTCCCAAAAAGTCCTTGATGTATGATCGCACCTGCTTGAAGAACTGAGCCACCGGTCCCGGAGGCTTCACAAGTTCGGGGTATAGTTTTGCTACGCCGATCTGCTCGATCACGCTGCGGTGCAGATCACGGCTTGCCAGAATGTCCGATTCGGTGTGCAGCAACTCTTGCGGGAGGACATTGATGGCGCCCGTGAGCTGCTGGCCTGCCACTGGACGCGACCCGTACTCAGGACCGAGCAGGACAAGCATGGACGAGTTTGACTGGTACTTCGGCTGAACCTGGAGTGCCACGTAGGTGGCGATCACCATTGCACCGATAGTGATGAGAAATATGCGCCAGCGGTTGAACCACAGGGTTAACATGAGATCGCGTATGACAACGCTGGACGGGAGACCGACTGTCGCGCTCATGGCTTGATTGATCCTGTCAAGGTGGCGGCATTCCGCGACGAAAACGCTAACGCAGTCATGCCCAACACAGCGGCGGGAGATGTGTTCATACGCTTGCCAGTGTCCTCTCGCACCGAGGCACGAGTTTGTTGAACAGCGACAGATAACCGGCGGCGCAGGCGGCGTAGCTAAATTCTGCGGCTCGGGCTTTCAGCAATTCCGGCGGAAAGCGCCGGTGCATCTCGCCAGCCGCACTTAGGGCAGCCGCCATTGCGGCTGGGTCCTTCGGTGGCACCAGAATACCGTAGCGGCCTCGCGCGAGGATCTCCGATGGCCCATGCCCGCTATCCGTCGAGATGACCGGTGTGCCGCACCCCAGGGCTTCAGCCAGCGCTATCCCGAATCCCTCGGTGCGCGACGAAAGCACGAACACGTCGGAACGGCGGAACCACGGCAGCGGGTTGTCCTGGAAGCCGACGAAGTCGATTGCCTCGGCAATCCCGAGCTCGCGAGCAAGATTCTCGAGATGCTCACGCAACAAGCCAGTGCCCAGGATCAAAAGGCGCCCCTGCCCACCGTTCTGACGGTGAATTGCCATCGCCCTCAACAGGGTCTCATGGTCTTTCTGCGGCACCAACCGCGCCGCCGTGACGTAAACCGGCGATATCCCATCAGAGAACCATGGATGGACTGCAGGCATTTTGGCGCGTTCCTCAAACCCGGGGCCAATGACCGCATTGTAAATTGTTACGACTTTGCGCTCGGGCAGACCCGCCAACATGACCAGTTCCCGCGCGATTCCGTCCGACACGGCCACCGCGGCGCTGACGAAAGGAGCCAGGATCCGATAGAGCGGTGCCACGGCGCGGTACTGCCGGCCATCCGCCGAAAATTCTTCAGAGATCGGGTTGTGCTGCGTGATGACAACTTTCGTGCGCGTCGTCGAAAGTATTCCAGCCACCGTGGCAGCAATGTTTATGAAGTCGACGTTTGCCAGCAGTATGTCCGGTCTGCGTTGCCGCACATATCGCGCGAGCGGCAGCACGTCGTGGCGTGTCCGTCTGCGGTCGAGGTTGATCACTGGGATTCCGGGGGGAATCTGATCAGCCAATTCTCCGAGTGCCTGATGTAGGATCAGCTCCACCGAGACGCCGGCTGTGAGCAATTCGCGTACCAGCGTCAGACATTGTCGTTCGGCGCCCCCTCCTCGGAGGTCATACAGGTAAACCAGCACGCTCAGTGGTGACCGTCGCGGACCGTCCGCTACGTCAATTGAACGGATCGGCGGTCGGGGTCGCTCGAGGGTGTTCATTTCTGGGGGCTCCTGACACGATCGGCCGCACGTTTTGCCACGCGCATGGTTTTTCGGAGAAGCCCTGCTGGGTCGAACACGAAACGCTTGCCGTCGAGCCAGACCCCCTCCTGGCCTGCCGCGAGAGTGTGGAGCCCGTGAGGAAATGGCCCTCGCGGATCTGGGAGGACCCTGGTGACCACGGTCTCCCGGTAATGCTCAGGCGACAGCTCTTCGACGCGATGGATGACCACGGCAGCGCCGTAGGTGCGAGCGCAGTCCTGGCCAGGTCGGAACAACTCAGAGCCGAGTCTAAAGAGCGGGCCGGCAGGCCGCGCCCCGCAGATGTCGATCTTTACCGGCGTGCAGCGATGGGGCTGCCAAGGACCAGTCGGCTCACGCGCATGCAGCAGGCACAGGTTATCATGCGTGCCGATGTCAAGGTCCGTGCAAGCAATCCAATAGTGGTCGGCGTCCCTGAACAAGGTGGGGTCGGCCAACCGACGCCCAGGCGCAACGGCGCAGAGCGGGGTAGGTTCATCCTTGCCAGGCATAAGGCGGTAGAGCGTCGTGGCTCCCCGCTTGGTTGCTTCCGGCAGGAAATAAATGCTTTCGCCATCCTTGATCGCGCACGGGTAGGAGTGATGGTCCCCCGTTTCGAGCACGACAGTGGAATGCCGCAACAACCCATCCCAATCCGGCGCAAGCGCGACGATGCGTCCGTTGCCGCCAGAGAATGGCATCTCCTCGCATAGCAGCATGTTGGTCCCCGGCCAGGGGAAAGGGTCCGCAAGATAGGCATTGCCTCGGTCCGGCGACAGCCATTGCACCCGGCCAGTGGCACCCGTGCGTACGATGTCCGTGAGTGGTGTCGCTGTCATCCCGACACTCCACCACTCCGAGAACAACCGCGTGTGCCACTTCGCGATCGTGTGATCGACTGCCGCAGAACGACAGCGGTGGCGTGAACGCAACTCGTCGGTATCGAGCGATAGGCCTGCATGCCCCCGGCTTGCGCCGACAATCGCATCCTCGACCAAACGTGCAGCAATGCCTTCCACACGTTCGCAGAATTCGCTGCGCGTTCCACGTGTGCCGATGACTGCGAAATCAAGGGCTTCGGGCTCGGCGGAGAGCGGTGCATATCGCGCCAGCCGGAGCGGAAAGGCGTAAGGCGGACGGTGCCAGCGCCTGCCAATCCGCGAACTATTCAGAGGCGATCCGTCCATTTCCTCGATGCGGAGCAATTCGTAAGGATGGGGCGGAGTGGCATTCCAGTGATGGTGAACCAAGGTCGTATGCCGCATTCCCACGTCGCACAGTATCTTCAGGGCGGCCCCAGCCAGTTCAGGGCCCGCAACCGCGACATTACGCCAACCCTGGCCGCCGGCGATCGGCATCACCCGATCACATTGGTCATGACCTGTGATGCCCATCGTCTTGTCTGACATCATAGTTTTCAGGCGAATTGAACCGAGTTCCCTCCGAGAGCGCGCCGCTCACGGTTGAGCACGACACCGACCGGCAATCCACCGAACTGCCTGATCCTCTTGCAGGCGGCATCCATCTGCAGATGCGAAGTCACCCCCGCCTCTAGAACAAGCAGGGTGCCGTCGCAGTAACGGGAAAGAGCCGCCGCTTCGGGCCGCTCGATCGACGCGCTGTCGAATATGATCAGTTGGTGCCTGGTGCCCAATAGATTCACGAGGTCCTGCAGCCGGTCACCGCCCAGCCCCAGCAGGTCGTCCGGGTGGCTGCTGAGGCGCGCCCATAGCAGATTATCCGTGTTCTTCGCCGGGACGATGGCCTCGCCAAAGCCGCCACCATCTTCGAAGGCCTCAATCAAGGTGCATGTATTTGACCCTGCGAAATCATTTTTGCTCGGCCGGCACGACGCATCAACAAAGAGCACCGGCGCCGGCCGTCCGGCTGCGGCAACGCGGGCATAGCCCGATGCCACAGTGCTGACCCCAGCTCCCCGTGAGGGAGAAACGAACTGCACAACCATGGAGGCAGTAGATGATGTGCGCCTCGCCTCAAGCGCGTAGTAGAGCTGCACGAATGAGGGATGATGCGCCGTGCTGAGGCTGGACCTCAGCCGCGCGATCGAGCGCGACTCGCCCCGGCGCTGCCGCTCGGCAACCTCCCGAGGTAGCGTCTTATTCATCCAAGGCTCGTCCACTGATCTCTAACTCCTGGCCATGTTCAATTCTAGACTGTATGGCGGCACGGTCTACCCGCCAAAAATCGCCCCTCGCCCAGCGAGCGCGAAAATCCCCGGCCGCTCCCTCACTGATGCGTCACCAGAGACCGCCCGGCAAGTGCTGAATGAGGCAATGTCTTCATGGCATCAATAGGCTTTTCTGTCATTGATCAATAAGCCAATGGTCAACCACATGATCTTCAAATCAAACGCAAGCGACCAATCTCGGATGTACTCAAGGTCGAGGGTAATCCTGTCCATTTCCCCGTCACTGGCATGCAAGGACCCGCGGCCGCTACTTACCTGCGCCCAGCCTGTCAGGCCGGGTCTGACCCGTTGCCGCAGCAGATACGCCGACGCTGCCTGATCCGGCGGCACGCCACCTACAGTCGTGCCGCCCTCAGTCGTACCGTCAGAATGGATGCGCGGACCCACCAGGGACATATGACCGAGCAGAACATTGATCAGTTGGGGGAGTTCATCAAGGCTCTTGCGCCTGAGCCAGGCGCCAAATGGCGTGACTCGAGGATCGCCTAGTCCCGTTTGTACAACCCCAGCTACGTCCCCGATGGGACCGTACACGGTCCGAAATTTAAGTTCGTGGAAGACCTGGTCCCGGTAGCCGACCCGCCCCTGGCGGGAGAGTGCCGGGCCGCGGGAGGTGAGCTTGACCAACGCGGCGATGGCCAATATCGCCGGCGCAGCGAGCACGGTGAGCACTCCGGCAATCACGATGTCTTCTGTCCGCTTCACAAAAGCTTTCCAGCCGAGCAGCGGAGGGTAGATGGCGCGCAGCAATGGGACACTGCCACGCTCAACCGTCGAGCTTGCAAGCGGCTCGAAGGCGCCGAGGTCCGGCGTGAGCAGCACGTCCACCGCAATACCCTCGACTGATCCGATGATTTCCCGAATTTTTGTGCCCTCCGACCACGGCAGGGCGACGATGACTACGTCGACCTTGCCTCGCCGGACCAAATCAAGGAGGTCATCGAGTTGCCCGAGTTCGGCCAGGCCACAGCGCCTCGCGAGCGCCGCCTGCTCGTCGCCGGAATCAGCAACGTGATCGACAATGCCAAGAATCCTCATCGACCGACGCGGCGCTTGGCGCAGGCGACCGATCAGACGGCCACAGCGATCAGCCTCTCCCACCACAACGACGCGTCGTGGCCGGGCCAAGGGCGCAGTGGCTATACGGCCGACCAGGCGCACCGACAGAACCGCTACACAGGCGATGGTCACGAAGGCGCATACCCACACGGTCAGTGTGGCCGGGCCCATTCCGCCGATCTCGAAAGGCGTGGCCGATCGTCCCAGGATAGTTGCCGTGACGATGATTGAAGGGCATGCCAGAAGGAGTACAGCCCCAGCGGTCTGTAGGGAGGCTTTCGCGAGGCTCCACGGCCGAAGTCCGCAGTCGAGTATGACCCCGGCACCATAGTCGCCGCGTTCGGCAATGCTCGCGACCATCAGGGCGCTTACCAGAAGCCCAAACCAGAATTGAGGAGCCTGAAACTCAGGGACCAAGGCTTCGCAGACGACTAGCGACACCCAAAGCGCACCAGCGACAGCGAGCAATTCGCTCATAAATGCGATGGCCGCCAATGCCACCAGGTTAGGCCGCTTGGCGGCGGTGCCGGGGAACGTGGCCGCTATGGGTCCCGGCTCTGCGGACGTTCCGATGACCAAAGGCGAGAAATCTCGTCGCGCAGCTTCCGACATGACAACTCCCGTCAGCCCGCGTCAGGCGATGGCGACACGGGGTAATGCATTCAGCCCTAGATCATCCGCGTTCGGTCGTTTTCGCGATGCCCATCGCCCTCCTTAGCTACTTTTGTTGCTTTATCGCAGCAGATTCAGTCGGCCAACGAGAAACATCGTAGGCGGTCTTCAATGTGATTGAGAACTGAATTTCTCGTGTACTGCTCGTGAGTTAAGGGTGAACAGGAGGGTCCGACCAAACGACTGCGCTGCCTACCTGAACTTCGCGGCCGCGTCGCGTCAACCGCATAGTCAGTCTCCTGTCGCGCGCCTTGCGATCCAGCGCTGCGATGTTTTTGCGAGGTTTTCATTTCGATGTGGTAGCGTAGATTGCCTCATAAGGCAATCTACCCGAGCGCCGGCGGCTGTCATGTGTTTTCCGCGATATATCGGGGCGCTGCGATCCCCTAGCCAAGGACCGTTGCCGTTGGCAGCGTGCGGCTGTGCAAACGATCGCAGTCTCGTGATCGCCACGTCCCTCATGTGCCGCCGCGGGCGGCGCTCCCGCTGCGGCCTTCGCCAATCAGCGCAAACGGCGCCCAGTAGAACGGATGTGCCAAGTAAGCCGGCAGGCCGTGTCCCGCTCGATCGATGAGACCAAGCTGCGCTGCGCGCAAGGCGCCGGCGAGGCCTGTCCCCGCCTCCAAGCCACCGTCCTCGCCGGATGCCAGCCGGCGCAGCGTGTCCGCCACGAGGAATGCCGAGGTCTGGTCATTGATCGACCAGTGGGTCACCAGCATCGATCGGGCACCGGCAAAGAAGAACGCGCGTGCCAGGCCTGATAAGCTCTCGCCGCCCGTGCGATTGCCCGGGGCTCCGGTGTTGCAGGCGGAAAGGATCACCGCGTTTGCGTCGAGATCCAACCCCACGACATCGCCCGCTGTCAGCAGAGTGCCGGAGGCGTCGCGCGCGTTCGGCGGCGCGGAAGTGACGATGGCCGGTTCGTTTTGACAGCGCAGCTCTGCCGGCAGCAGGGCGTGCGTGGCGAAATGCAGGATGCGGTAGTTCTTCAGCGCGGTGTGCCGCACCGCATCGGCCGTGAACGCGGCGTTCAGCAGCTCGTCTGACGGCGACGCGCCAAGCAGCGTCCGCGCCGCATCGAGTTCGCGCTGCGCGAACGGCAGCGTCGGCAGTGACGCGAACAGCTCAGCGCTGTCGGCACACGCAGTGCCGGGATAACTTGCCCGAGCCTGCGCCAGCGTCACTGGACGGAACCCGCCGAAGCCGAACCACGGATGCGCCGCAGGCGACGTGCCCGCTTTGCGCAATGCGACGAAGTTGGCTGCCGACGGGACGTGCGCGATTGTCATCTGCCGAATGAGCCACGGCGCCTCGGCGAGGTTGTCGGGATCGCCTTGTCCGGTCAGGAGCAGCGGGAACGGCAGCGACAACAGCGCGCCAGAAGGTGCGACCACCAGTGCCTTCACTCCGGCGAGCCGCGCGTCCACTGGCCCCAGCGTTGCATTGTACAGCGCCTGCGCTGCCGCGGTGTCGAACTTCGGCGGTGTGCCGGTGGGTGCTTCGATGCTCGCCCGCGCCCGCTTCACCAGGGCAGTGATCGTAGCGGCATCGCCTTTAATCGGCGCGGCATCGATGAGGCCTGCGCGCAGCAGGAAACTCCAGCCACCTCGCGGCGTGAGCGTGATGGCCGCCAGCGCCTCATCCGGCCGGAGTGCCCCGAGCACGTCGGCAGCCGGCACCACCTGTTGCACGAGCTGTCCGTAATTGGGCGACGCGGTCTGCAACGCCGCATCGGCATCGGCGAGCTCAGCCTGTGCATCGGTGATGCGCTTGTCCAGGTCCGCCGGGCTGGTCGGCGCACCGAGCGACACACTGCCCGGCGGCGCGTTGCCCGTAAGCGCGTCGCGCTCGCGATAGAGGTCCGCAAGCCTGTCGCCAGCATCCTGCCGGCGACGGATCGCCTCTGCCACCTTCGGATCGCGCGCATTGGCCGCCAGCCGTGCCGCCGCCTCGTCGATCTCCTGGCTGGTCACGCCGTCCTGGGCCAGCTCCGCCGTCTCGAACATCTGCCCCAGCAGCGCCTGTCGGTCGCCGGGACGACGGTCGGCTTCGGTAGCGTAGGATGCCAGGCACGGTTCCAGCAGCGCCGGGCCGGTGCCCGAGCGCAGTTCACGCAGCAGTGCGGCGCCGATACGGCACAGCTCGACAGCGCGGGCCATATTGCCCTGCTTGGCCGCCACGCCGGCCTGAAGCAGAGCCGTCTCCGCGACCGGACGTGTACTCGGCACGACCTGGGTGAAATCCTGCCGCGACGATGTCAGGCCGGCGTCAGCGGCAAGCTCATTGCCACGAAAGTCGTCGGTGGTCGCCGCGGTGCGAGTCAGGCGCGCAGCGACCAGCGGCACAGCCATCTGGTTTGCCCGCGCCAAAGTCTGCGCCGAAGTGATCGCCGCCTCGCTTTCCGAAGGACGGCCGAGTTGCCGCAGCACGATCCCGCGATAGCGGCGGACCTCGATCAGGCCGATCAGCGCCGACTGAGCGGTGGGATCGATCATCAGTTGCTGACTTGGCAGCACTGCGGGAATGTCAGCGGCCGAGGCGAGCTGCACAGGCTGGATCGGCGCGACGGCCTGCAGGCTCTCGCGTGGGACGAGCGCGGCATAGCCGGTCTCGGCTTGCCCCAGCAGCGTCAACGTCTGCTGGTCGTGACCCTGGTTCAGCGCGTGCAGTGCCTGGTAGTGCCGTAGACGCGCGACCGCCGCCTTGTCGCTGGCGCGTGGCGCCAGAGCGTCCGCCTGCCTGAACAACGTGTCGGCCTCGGCAAAGCGGCCCTGATCGGACACCTGCAATGCCAAATGCATCAACGCCGTGACGGCGTCGGGGTTGTCACGGCCGAGTGCCTTCTGCTGCAAGGCGAGGGCGGCGCGATACGCGGTCTCGGCCGTGGCGAAGTTCTCCGCGAGATTGGCGCGCGCACCAAGCGCCATCAGTCGCTGGTATTCACCGACATCGCCGGCGCTGAATGCGCGCGCTGCGAGTTGCGATGCCAGCAGCGCGTCGGCGGCCGATGGGGGCAACACGGCGGCCGTCGCGGCTACCCGGCCAGACAGCACGCCGATCGAGCGTTCCATCACCGTTAGTGTCGGCAGGATCCCATCGGCCTCGTACAGCCGGCCGTCTACAGTGGCGACCAACGCCACCTGCGGCCAGCCGCCGATGAGTCGCCTGCATTGCAGCACCGCCGCCTGCGTGTCACCAAGGATCGATGTGGCAACCGGTGTGTCGCACGCGAAGCGGAGGTTGATGGTGTCGCGCCAGTCACCCGACGTGGCGACGCTCATCGGTGTCGCTTCTGTTGATGTTCCGTCGGCGCGGATACGCGCGGCCGGCTGCTGCCACGTGCCGCAGAACACGGCCACTGTGTTCGGGGCATCGCCCGGCAACTGATTGCAACTTTCGCCGCTGGTGTTCTTTCCGAGACTGATCCCTTCGATGCCTTGCCCGGCCGCTCCGCCGACATAGTCGGAGGGCCGCGGCTGGGCGCATCCGGCCAACAGCCCAAGCATTGCGACCTGCAGGAGCGCACCGCGCATGTTCAATAATCCAGGAAGGTGATGTTGGGTGGCACGACATCTGGATCGGTCAATTGCGGTGGCCTCGGCGTCAGCATCGGCAGGGCGATTAGCGAGAGTTTGGGTAGACCGGTGACCGCTGCTGGTGCGAGCGACAGCAGCGGATAGATCGCACCGAGCGTCGCGGTCAGGCCGGTGTTCAGGTCGACCGCCACCCTCGGTATTGGTGTTGGTGTCGGCGTCGAAGTTGGCGGTGCCGGCGGATGACACAGCGCGGCCGCGATGATGCAGCCATTGAACAGGTAGTTCGCGTTGATGGCCGGCTCGATATTTCCGATGGCGGCAGCGGGCCCTCCGCCGATGCCTGCGATCGTGCCGGTCAGGTTGGTACTGCCCGGCGTGGTGTAGGAAACGTCAAGGGCGTTGACGAACACGTTGCCTGTGGCGGTTCCGTTGGTGAGGTTCAGGATCAGCCAGGCGGAGGGACCTTGTAGACCGAGCGGTGGATCGAACTGCGCGTTGCCGGTGATCGAGATTTGCAGCGTGGCGGGTCCACCGACTTGTCCGACCACGAAGCTGCTGCCGATCTGCGTGAAGCTGGCGGCCTGGAACAGCGCGCCCGGTGCCCCGGAGCTCGGTTCCAGTGCGGATTGTATCGGTCCCGCCGGCCGGGCGCTGCCACCTGTGGTGATGACCGCGCCATCTGCAACACTGATCCTGTTGGCCGGGTCGCGTATCGCGATTCGTGGTCCGTTCAGTGCGGACGCGATCAGCAGATCGACGCTGTCGTTCAACATGAAGCTGGTGCCGACAGTGAAGGCACCGAGCGCGGCAATCCGATTGGCGCCGGTCAGGCTCGCCGCGGTGGTCGCGCTGCCGGTGAGTTCGTCGGCGACCAGCACACCTGTCGCATTGATCGCGCCGCCATTGGCGTTCAGCGCGATCGTGCCGGCATCCACGGAGCCGCTTATGTCTATATCGCGGGCGCCCAGTCCGACGCCGCCGGCATTGATCAGCCCGGCGACCGTCACCGTGAGCGGATCGGTGATCGACGCGGTCGTCATCGCGCTCAGCGTGCCGGCGACTGTCACATTGGAGCTGTCGAGCAGGCTGAAGCTCACGGCAGTCACGTTGCCCAGGCTCCCGACCGCGTTGGCGGCGTTGTTCAGCGTCCAGGCGCCGCCGCTGCCGGTCAAAGCGGTGACGGTGAGCGGGCCGCCGGATTGACTGACAGGACCATTCGCGTCCAGACGCAGTGTCGAGGCGATTGCGGTCAGGTCGAGCGGTGCGCCGATGTCGATCGCCGTGGTCGATGCCGCAGGTGTAATCGCGCCGGCCGGCAAATTCGTGAAGCCGCCAACTTCCAGCGTGCCGCCATTGGTCTGGATGATCGACAGCATGGTGGCATTGATAAGGAGACCGCTGCCGGCCAACAAGCTAGTGTTGCTGGTGGTGGAGTATGGCGCCAGTTCCACTGTCGGCGCAGTGATGGTGCTGTCGACGAACGCGGACAGTGGATGTTCGACAGCGTCGTTGTCAGCGACGAGCGAAATGCGCCGCGTCGCCGTCAGGATTGCCGGGTTGGCACCGTCGCTGCGTGGATCGTTGTCGCTAAGCGTCAGCGTGCCGCCGCCGGCAGCGACCTCGAAGAACAGATTGTTTCCGCTATGCGTGCCGGTCAGCGTCAGGTTCTCGCCGCTTACCAGGACCACGTTGCCATCGGTGGCAGTATTCCCGTCGCTCTGGGCAATCAGGTTCGTCTTGTTCGGGAGCGATATGTCGCCGCCCGTCCCCAGAGTGCTCGCAGCAATCAGGTTGGCGGTGATTGACCCGGTTGGCGCCTCGACGATCGCGCCGTTGCTCGCTGTCATAAGCAACTCGCCGGTGGTAGCCACAGGGCCTGAAATACTGACACTCGATGCGCTGAGGCTGACAAAGCCTGCCGACACGCTGCCGCCGATCCCCAACGGTCCGGCATTGGTGATGCTCAGGAAGCCGCCAGCGTTCAACGTACCGGTCACGGACAGCGGCGGAGCATTCGAAAGCGTAAAGTCCGCCGCGGCGGTGAAGTTTCCCAGGTTGCTGATCGCATTGGTCGCTACGAGCGCCGCGGTGCCGACGACATTTCCGGTCAGCGTCGCCGCCGCCAACAAACCACCCGCGGCCTGAGTAACGTTGCCCGCCAGCGCGTTGATGTCCGCCACGTTGGCGACGGTTATCACCGCGTCATTCAAGTTAATGCTGCTGCCGGCACGCAGCGTCAGGTTGACCGCCTGAAGCTGAGGCGCGGCGCCCGTGCCGGTTGTGCCAAGGTTGATCGTGCCTGGTAGATCGACCTTGCTGTTGGGGAAATCGAAGCCCGCATCGAGTTCGAGCGTGTGCGCCTTGCTCTGCAGAGTGACGCCACGGTCGACAGATAGATTGCCCTCAGCCTGTAGCAGCAGACCGTTCGCCACTGCGACGCTGTTCTGCACATCGATGGTGCCGGTGGCCTGCACATTGATGTCGCCGCCCGCAGCGAGTGCCGCGAGCTTCCCTGTCGTGATGGTGGAAGGTAGGCGCGCGTCAGGGGCGGTGCTCAGCAGCGTGTTGCCGCTGAACTCTCCGTCGATGTTGGTGCCGATAGGCGATGTCGTGACGATGTTCAGATTGGTGGGATCGAGCAGCAGCGTTCCCACCTTGCCAGCAGCCGCCAACTCATCAGCGGTGCCATTGATGGCCACCACGTTACCGGAGACCTCGACGAAGCCGCCATTGCCTCCGCTCGGCGCACCTTTGGCGGCGATTGCGCCGTCCATCTGCGTGATCTTGCTGGACAGCACGGTAATGCGCCCGCCATCGCCTCTTGCGGTGGCGTTCGACGCGATCTGCGCGCCCTGAGCTATCTTGACGTTGGTGGCAACCCGCGTCGGCGTCACGCTTGACCCATTTCTGGCACGATCGAGCGTCGTGCCGATCGCCACCACGCCACCGCCGGCCCGGCCCGACGCATCGATTTTTGCAGCGGACGCGACGACGACATTGCCGTTCGACACCACTTCGATGTTGCCGCCCTTGGTGCCTGGCGCCTTCCCAGGCGCGGATAGTTGGCCCTCGACCACGATCGAGCCGCCAACCCCATTCAGCGCCACGGTTCCGGTGTGATCGCCCATCGTCGCGGCACGAATCTGCCCGCGGGCCTGCACCAGGTTCTGCACGATCCCGTCGGCCGCCCGCGCGGTGAGTTGCACAGTGCCGCCATCGGCAACCACCAGACCGCTGTTGGTCACCAGCGCGATCGCCGTCCTGCCGTCCTTGCCCACCGGCGCCTGTGTCACCTGATCGCTCACATCGAGCGACAGCAGGCCGTCACCATACAGATCGAGCGTCGCCGTCTTCGCACCCGCCAGCACGACATGACCCAACCGCGCGGTGATGGTGCCGGAATTGGCCACCCGCGGCGCCACCAGCGCAGCGAGTCCGGCCTGTTTGACTGTGATGCTGCCCTGGTTGTCGATGCGCGCGTTCGGATCGCCGGGCTGGTCGAACTTCATGACGCCGGCCATGAAGTTCTGGTTGCTGATGCCCGCGGCGCTGACCATCACCCCGGCGGCGTTGACCTGGGCGCCCTTGTAGAAATTCACGCCCGACTGGTTCACCAGGATGATCTGGCCGTTGGCGTCGATGCGTCCGGCGATCTGCGACGGGTCCGGGCCGGTGACGCGATTCAGCGCGACCGCATTGGCCGAAGGCTGGCTGAACGTGACGCTCTGTTGGCTGCCGACGTTGAAGCTTTTCCAGTCGATGGCGGCGCGCTGGGAGGACTGCTCGATCCGCGTGTTGCTGCCGGTCTGGCTGATCGCGGCGGCGCCACCCACGACGCTGCCGCCGGTCGGACGTGCATTCGGTGCGGGCTGTGCCGCGGCGGGAAGCGACGCCATTGCCGCCGTGAACGTCAGTCCGGTCTGCAGCGCTGTGCCAAGCAGCAGGCTTCGTGCCATGGCAGATTCCCCCATTGGCACGCTAGCGGATCGACCGATGCGTACGTGTGATGCATCACACGGGATATTATCACGTTTTCGTTACTACTCCGCCGCGCTGTGCTGCCTCGTCGATCTCGTTCTGCGCTTTGCGCTCTGCCTCGGCCCGCTCCACTGCGCCTCGCTTCTCAAGGGTCTCCTCTGCCGCCTGCACTCCGGCCCGAGCGGCTCCCAATACTCCGCGGGCTTGCGTCGTCGCTGCCTCGGCCGATTCAGCGGCGGCAAGTGCCGCCTGCTGCTTTGGCCGGATCCGTCGCAGCCAGGCGGCAAATGCTTCCACCTCGGCATCGCCGGCGGCGAGGCTGGTCGCGGCTTCGGTTTCGCGATCTATCGCGGCCTCGATTGTGGCAACCGCGGCGGCTGCCTCGCCCTCGGCGCGCAGGCATTCGGCCAGCCCGCGACGCGCTTCGTCCGCCGCCATCCGGCGAAGCCTCAACAGTGCCTCCAACGGATCGCGGCTCATGGCTGCTCCATCGCCGCGCGCAGCAGCGCGAAGCTGTCTTCGATACCGGTGTGTTCGTCGCGCGCCTGTCGCAGCATCGTCTCGATGCGCGGGGCCAGCGCTACCGCCTCGTCCACAGCACCATCGCTGCCGGCGCGGTAAGCACCAAGGCGCACCATGTCCGCCATGTCGGCGTGCAGCGCGAGCAGCGCACGGGCGCGGCGGGCCAGCGCGTTCTCCTCCGGCGCGTTGCAGCCAGGCACGGCACGTGACAGCGAGCGCAGTACATCTATCGCCGGATAGCGGCCTCCCTCCGCAATTCGGCGATCGAGCACGATGTGGCCATCGAGGATCCCACGCACCGCATCAGCTACGGGCTCGTTGTGGTCGTCGCCCTCGACCAGCACGTTGAACAGCGCGGTGACATGACCGACCAAGCCATCCGGCCCATCGAGCCCAGGGCCTGCACGCTCGAGCAGGCGCGGCAACTCGGCGAATACGCTGGGCGGATAACCTCGCGTGGCCGGCGGCTCTCCCGCCGACAGGCCGATCTCGCGCAGGGCCAGGCAGAAGCGCGTAACGCTGTCCATCAGCAGCAGCACCGATTTCCCCTGGTCGCGGAAATGCTCCGCCACGGTCATTGCCGCAAAGGCCGCCTGGCGGCGCAGAAGCGGCGGTGAGTCCGAAGTGGCTACCACCACGACGGAGCGCGCCAGCCCCGCCGAACCCAGATCGTCCTCAAGGAACTCGCGCACCTCACGGCCGCGCTCACCGACCAGGGCGAGCACCGCGACATCGCATTCGGTGTGACGCGCAAGCATCGCCAGCAGAGTCGACTTGCCAATGCCGGAGCCGGAGAACAAGCCGAGCCGCTGCCCTCGGCGACAGGTCGCGAAGCAATTGAGCGCGCGCACACCAACATCGAGACGAGGACCCAGGCGCGCCCGCAGCGTCGCATCGGGTGGTGGAGCACGCACGCGGCGAGCGGTACGGCCGGCCGGCAGCGCCCCGTGCCCATCCAGCGGCCGACCCAGCGGATCCAGCACGCGGCCGAGCCAGGCGTCAGACACCGACAAGGTGCCGCCGGTCGGCTCGCCAACGGATTGCGGTTGGAACCGGGCGGCGCTGCCGGGGCCGAGCCCGTCCAGGGCGCCGAACGGCATCGCCTGTGCCAACCCCTGGCGAAAGCCGACGATTTCGGCCGGGATGTCGTGGCCACCACGAGCGACCAGCAGCAAACGGTCGCCGACGCAGACATGTCCGCTTAGCCCATCGATATCGACCACAAGGCCGGACAGTCCGCTCACGCGCCCTTCAATCTGCAGGGGTGCGATGTCTCGCAACCCCGCCCGACCTGCGGCCGCTCGCTCCAGGGTTGTGGTGTATCTCATTGATGACCATCAATACCATTTATTGATACGATATCTTGATAAGAAGCCGGATTAGCGAGCCTTTGATCAATAGGCCGTGAGAATATGCCCCAAAAAGGTGAAGAAACTGCTGGCGTGACACACGTCATAGTGGTAAAAGTATCCTTGACTAAACCCGGGGAAGCATCTCAATGCGAATCCTGCTCATTGAAGACGACCTTGTCGCGGCACGTGGCATCTCACTGATGTTGAGGTCCGTTGGCGCCGTGGTCGATCATGCCGATACCGGCGAGGAAGGCCTCGAACTTGCCCGTCACTACGACTACGACATCGTGGTTCTCGACCTGATGCTGCCCGACATCGAAGGTTTCGAGGTCGTACGCCGGATGCGCATCTCGCGAAATGATACCCCGGTGTTGATCCTGTCCGGGCTGTCGCGCCCACAGGTCAAGGTGAAAGGCCTCGGTCTGGGAGCCGATGATTTCATCACCAAGCCGTTTGACAAGGCGGAGCTGCTGGCTCGCATGCAGGCGATCGTGCGGCGCAGCAAGGGCTTCAGCCAGCCGTCGCTTCGCGTCGGTCCGCTGTTGCTGAACCTCGACAGCCACGAGGTCGCGGTGGACGGCCAGGCGGTGCACCTGACCGGCAAGGAATATGCAATTCTCGAGCTGCTCGTGCTGCGCAAGGGGATGGTGCTGACCAAGGAGGCATTCCTGAACCACCTATACGGCGGCATGGATGAGCCGGAGATGAAGATCATCGACGTTTTCATCTGCAAGCTGCGCAAGAAGCTGGCGATGGCGGGAGCCGACAACCTGATCGGCACGGTGTGGGGTCGCGGCTACATGATCCGCGAGCCGTCGCCCAGCCACACAAGCGCCCCGACCGACCCGGTAGGTCAGCTTACCGCGGCCTGAGGCTCTCGCAGCACCCAGCTTCGGAACAGCGCCAGATCGATATTGCCGCCGGTGACCACCAGGCCAATGCGCTTGCCCGCCATTCGGTCTCGCTCGGCCAGCAGCGCGGCGAGTGGTGCGGCGCCGGCGCCCTCCACAAGGTTGTGCGTGTCGGTCCAATAGGCGCGGATCGCAGCTGCAATCGCGTCATCGGACACGGTGACGATGCGCGATGCGCCTGCGCGGATGATGGCGAACGCTTCGGCATCCGGCTGACGCACCGCCACGCCGTCGGCATGCGTCTCGGCGCGGTTCAACGCCACCACGCGGCCCTCCTCAAAGGAACGCGCATAGGCCGCCGCACCGGCCGCCTGCACACCGATGATCTCCGTCGACAAGCCAAGCAGATCCCGCACCAGGATCGCGCCGCAAATACCGGAGCCGAGACCGATCGGCACATAAAGCGCGTTGAGCAATGGCGCAGCGCGGAACAGTTCCAACGAATATGTCGCCACGCCCTTCACCAGATCGGGTGCGTACGACGGTGCGAACTCCAGCTCTTCTGACGCTGCAAGCCGCACCGCCTCCTCGCGTGCCATCTCGAAATCGTCGCCATGCTCGATCACGCGGGCACCGAATGCGCGCATTGCGGCATTCTTTTCCGTGCTGTTGCCGTGTGGCACGACGACTGTCACGGCGATGCCGTAGCGCCGTCCCGCCCAGGCCAGCGATTGCCCATGATTGCCGCGTGTCGCCGAGACGATACCCCGCACGTAAGGCCGTTCGCGGCGGAGACGTTCAGCATAGATCAGCCCGCCGCGCAGCTTGAATGCGCCCGTCGGCGTGTGGTTCTCATGCTTGACCCATACTACTTCGGCGCCGCAGCGTTCTCGCAATAGCGGCCACGCGTATTGTGGCGTGCCTGGAAAGCTCTCATGCACCCGCGACAGCGCGGCTTCCAGTTCCGCCAGCGAGAACATGGCGCATCCACCCTGAAATGCCGAAGCGGACCGTTACCCGAGCAATCGGCCCAGCCGCGGCCCGCTTCGTCAGTGGTATGTGGTTGCCGTCAGGTCAGCTTGAGATTGGTGGCCGCAGCCTTGCCGCGTTCCATCGCAACCTCATAGCTGACTTTCTGGCCATCATCGAGGCCTCTCAGCCCTGCCGCCTGTACCGCGGTGATGTGGACGAACACGTCCTTGCCACCGTCCTGCGGCATAATGAAACCATAGCCCTTCGTTGCATTGAACCACTTCACGGTTCCACTGGCCATCGTTGTCACTCCTTCCATTGCGCGTCCCCTGTCGCGCTATTGGGGATGGGTGAATGCAACGCGGCGTATCGCCGCCGCCTCAGGCGAGCTTGAGGTTCGTCGCTGCGGCTTTGCCGCGCTCCATCGCTACCTCGTAGCTGACCTTCTGACCTTCATTCAGGCCGCGAAGACCAGCCGCCTGCACTGCTGTGATGTGAACAAACACGTCCTTGCCGCCGTCCTGCGGCATGATGAAGCCGAAGCCCTTGGTCGTGTTGAACCACTTGACTGTACCGATAGCCATTATCTGCGTCACTCTCCGTCAGGCGCATCGTGCAACAGCGCGCGATGCTGGTAGACAACCGGCCCTTTGGACGTCTTGAGGGCACCCGATCGACGGAGGCGCAGCAAGCCAAGCCAAAATGCGATTGCGTTGCGCAGTTGGCACAGAAAGGCCGTAGGCTGTCAATCACAGTTGCGCTATGTTGACGCGTCTGTGTGGGTCGCTTGCAGGAAGCGAGAACCGTCGCAAAAGCGAGAATGGGCTGGTCAAAATCCGCTGCGCGTTCCACGTGATGTCATGGCACGTGCAAACTCGCCGCCGGCAGCGATGGCGCGCCGCCCCGCCGCAAGCTCGGCAAAGTAAGTGTGCCATACGTGGATCATTTCCGGCCAGATCTGCAGGTCAACAGCAACGTCCGCGGCGCCGGCGACCTGCGCCAGGCGAAGCGCATCATCGAGCAACGTCTCCGCCGCGCCAACCTGGATCAGCAACGGTGCCAGTCCGCGGAGATCAGCGTAGATCGGAGCGGCGAGCGGCGAACGCGGATCGGCACCGTTCAGATAGTGCTTTGCCATGTCCACGATGCCTGGCTTCTGCACCGTCGGATCCGTGGCCGCCTTGCTGATCATGCTGTCGCCGACCGCCTCCATGTCCACCCACGGTGAGATCGCCCAGCCGCACGCAGGCTGCGGCAATCCGGCAGCGCGAGCGGCCAGCATCGCCGCGACGACAAGCCCCCCGCCCGCGGAGTCGCCTGCGATGATGATGCCGTTCGATTGCACACCGTTGGCCAGCAGGAAGCGATAGGCGGCAAGCGCGTCGTCAACGGCGGCCGGGAACGGATGCTCCGGCGCGAGCCGATAGTCGATCGCGAGCGCGCGCGCCCGCGCAGCACGGCCGATCTCGGCGACAAGATGCCGATGGCTGTCCAGCGAGCCAATGACGTAGCCGCCGCCGTGCAGAAACAAGACCGCCTTGCCAAGATCGGCGTCCGGCGTAGAGGTCCATTCCGACTTCACACCATTGGCAGTGACCAATTCCACCGTGACGTCGGACGGCAGCTTGTTCTGCAAGCCCCGCACGTCGTAGTCGCGGCGGCGCTGGGCGATGTCGTCGGAGCGTTCCCGCTTCGCAATCACTTCGCGCAGGGCAATGATTTCCGGATCGCTCATCGCGTTGTCTCCTGTGTGTCGTGCTTGCCGTCCACGTCGTTCTTGCGCAGCTCCGCCACAGGAAGCTGAAAGAAGCGAGCGAATTCAAACACCGTGGTGTCTTCCTGGTTCCAGCAGACGTAGCCTCGGCAGTCGCGCGGCCGCGCTTCGTAGACGGTGCAGCGGCGGTTCTCGCCAAGGAACTGGCAGGTGCCGAAGCCAGACTTGATGCGCTTGCTGCCTTTGCGTGTGCGCTCGACGATATGCCGTGCCTCGAACTCGCGCACGGTCAGGCCGAGAAACTTGGCCAGCCGCCTGATGTCGTTGCGGCTCACCTCGACGTAGCCGGCGGTCCGGCAACAGAACGCCGGGCACTTCAGGCAATCAAGCGACTCGCTGGTCATGCCGCCAGTTTGATCATGGGCGCGGCGGCGGGCAAGGGAGGACTGACGTTAGCGGCCGCCAGCCCCTGCCGCGTCACTTTGTTACGTCTGACCGGCAAACGTCTGCTGACTCTGCAGCGCAGGGTTCTGCTGGTTGAACTCGATGTTGGCGGCGGTCACCTGCGATTCCGATACACCGGTCAGCTGCACGGTATTTCCGTTCACCTGCAGGATCGCTGACCCATCGGGGGCGGACGACCAGGTTACGTTGCTGAAGTCCATCGGAGACATGGTGTTCTCGAAGTCCAGAGTGTCGGTGGCGGGGTTGAAGTCCGTCACGGTGTCATTATGGCCCGAGCCGAGGAACATGAAGGTGTTGCTCGTTCCGCCACCGGTCAGCTGCTGATTGGCGCCGAGACCGGCAACAATCGTGTTGTCCACTCCCGGCGAACCAGCAATCGTTGCGTTGTCCGTGTCGACGCCAATGACGAGCTGCGGCGCGTCCGGGTTCGGCGATGCGACATCGCTGGAGTGGCGCTGGGTGGCGACGAAGGCGTCCGCCTGCATCGCAGTGGTGTCGGTGTCGCGCACGATAAGATCCGACAGCGTGGTGTTCTGGATCTGCGTCATGAGCTGCGGGCTGAACCCCTGGTTCTGGTAGAACAGCGGGTCGCCGTCGCGCAGATTCTCAAACTGCTGCGCAATGATCGCCTGAAAGGTCGGCCCGACCATCGAGCCGCCGGGCGCCGGGTCCTCGGCGAGCCCACCGACAAACAGGTCGACCTGATCGACGCTGCCGTAGACCTGCTGCAGCTCGCCGGCGAGTGTCGGGTCGCTGGTGATCTGATTGAACGAGGTGTACGGCGTCATGCCCAGGGCCTCGCGCGTCTGGTTCAGCGTGGCGATGCCGAGGTCGCGCTCGCGCAGGATATCGATCGCGGCGAGGTCGCCCACATCGCCAGGCGGATTGGCGTCGAGCATGTTGCGCAGATCGGAGTTGATGGTGGCACCTTCCTGCTGCGAGTAATCCTGCGCCAGATTGCGCAGCAGCGCGTCGGCGCCGCCATTGATGGTATAGTCGCTGGTCGGTTCCGCCGAGGCGGCTACCAGGTCCTGCTGCTCGAGGACGGTGCCGTCGTTGGCGATCTTGGTCTCGGTCGGCGAAACGATCGAATGACCGAAGCGATAGGCGGCGGTGGAGAATTCCTCGAAGATCTGCGGGCTGACGTTCGGGTTGTAGCCCTGATACTGCGTGAGCGTATTCGGCCCGAGCAGGCTTGGCAGGAACTCGGTGTAGACAATGTTCTGGTATTCCGCCGTGGTGATCGCCCGCGCCATCGAGTAGAGCTGATCACCGGTCAGGCTTGGGTCCTGGGCGTGCAGTTGGCCAACCCAGTAGTTGTGTTCGCGCACGAACAGCACATCCAGCGAGGTGAGGTCGGGGTTCTCTGCGGCGCGCACATCACCACCGACATACTGGCCGTCTACGATCGGCAGGTAGTCGCCGGGCGAAGTCTGCAGGGTACCGTCGGGATTGCGCAGGCTGGCGGCCGTGGTGGGGTCCGATCCATATACCTGCGAGAGATCGAGGTACTGAGTAACCGAATTGATTGCGTCGCCGTTTGCCGGGTCCACCTGGCCGCGCGTGATGCTGATCTGACTGCCCGGTGGCAGCGAAGGGTCGTCGCTCGGAATGGTGAAGCTCAGAACATTCGAGCCGTCGGCCGCCGTGGTCTGGTCCATGTTCAGATCGATGTCGTGGTCGATGAACTGGCCGAAGGCATACATGTAGGCCGAGCGTCCACCTGGATCGTTGGCGTTCTGGTCGTTGGCAAAGATCGCGTTGCTGATGTCCCGTGGATTGGGTCCGTCCACGGGTGTGTTTGTCGTGCCGGGCGCGAAGTTGGCCGGCGCCAGCCTGGTCTCATCAGTATTGGCGGCGCCGAGATCCGGGTTCGATTGGTTGTTGCCAGTTCCGTCGACCGAGTAGGCGGTAACGCTATCGAAGCCAACCGCCGGATCAACGAGGAGGCTGCCATTGTCGGTGGGCTGCGAGATGGAGGGGGGCGATGATGGGTTTGAGGGGGGCGATGAGTTTGACGGCTGCGGCTCGTGGTGATGAGCGTGGTTGCGAGGATCGTGCTTGGCAGTTTCTGACATGTCTCTATCCCCATTTTTGTGTGTGATGCGCGGCATTTCGTTTCGTATACGGACCAGTAAGGACGACGCACTCCCTCGATCGACAGCCTTTCGAATAGGTTGTGGCAGTCGGTTGTATCAGCCGGGTCGCTAAGTCAGTTGTTATCCAAAGTACTGGCTAAGTAATCCAATGATCTATCACCTAAATCTTTGGTATTCGTTGGATATAATTTCGGCCAGCGATGGGTGCCGCACAATCTGCGCAACCTTCAGTTGACACGATTGAAGGGCTATTTCTTTCCGATTGAACGCGCGGCATTGCTCGGTCCCCCAGGATTATTGCCATAAAAAGTCCCGCAGAACCTCAAAGCGAGGATTTGGATTTAGTCAAACCCCTCCGAGCATTATCCACGCGTGGTGAGCTGATTCCTTACAGATGACGCTGGTGCCAGAACATCTTTTAGGAGCGTTTTCACATTTTCGCTCGATTTCGTATCTATTCCCCAACCATGGATGGCGCGCCGCCGATCGTTACCGGACCTGGATTCGACCCGCGGCCGTCGGGCCGGCGCGCGTGATGGTTGAGTGCGGCTCCGCCCAAAGAGAAGACGGCCAGGCGGTCGCGCAGCGAGTTGCGCGTATCGGCCGATCATCGTCCTGGCAGAATTCATCGGTCTGTGCGAGACAGGGACGTGCAGCGAGGCTTGAGGACCGAACCGACGGCCTGGTCCGCTGAAAGGGAGGGGCCAAGCCAGGGCCCGGAGGGTGGCGCGACCATTTGACGGACCCGGGGGGTCTGCATAGACTCGTGCGCAAATACGCTTTCGTAAGTAACCATCGCGCCGGCAGATCAGTGACCGGCCAGCAGGGAAGGAGAACGGCCGTGGGCAGCATGAGCCGGCGTTCGGTGATTGGTGGAGCTCTGGGTGTGGCGGCAGCCGGGACCTTGGGGCGGCCGTATATTGCCAACGCCCAGGCAAAAACCGCGGTCTGCTGGCTGAACCAGGGTTTCATCCCCGAGGAAGACGCCGCGATGCAGCAGGTCTGCGAGGACTATATGAAGGCCAGCGGCAACAAGCTCGACTACAGCATCATGCCGTTCATGGCACAGAACCAGAAGACGATATCCGCGCTGACCAGCGGCGATGTCCCGGACCTCGTTTTCATGGACGCGCCGTCAACGATCCTTCCGCAGAACGCCTGGGACGATAAGATCGTCGACGTTACCGACGTCGTCAGTTCCTACGAGTCGCAGCTTTCGGATACCGCGAAGCTCGGCTCGACCTACTACAACAAGGCGACCAAGAAGCGCAGCTACTACCTATGCCCGATCAAGCAGGGCGCCACTCCGTTCCACATCTGGGGCGATCTGGTCGAGAAGGCAGGCCTTAAGATGTCGGAGATCCCCAAGAACTGGGATGGGGTATGGAGCTACCTCAAGGAGGCCCAGAAGCCGCTACGTGCCAAGGGAATGCGGAAGGTCTACGCCCTCGGCCTGCAGATCACCACGGTCGGGCCGAATGACGGCAATAATGTGTTCACGCATTTCCTGATCGCCAATGGCGGTGAGGGCATCATCACGCCCGACGGCAAGCTGCATACCGACGACCCGAAGATCCGGGAAGCGGCCATCAAGTCGGTGGAGTTCATGACCAACCTTTACAAGGAAGGCGTCGTGCCGCCGGAGGCGTTGAGCTGGAATGATGCCGACGACAACAACGGTTACCACGAGAAGCTGTTCGTGATGGATTTCGACGGCACGCTTTCGACCGAGCTGGCGATGATCAAGGACAAGCAGGCCTTCTATCATGACATGCAGACGGTAGCCCCGCAGCTCAAGAATGACGGCACGCCGATGAAGACCCAGGTCAACGCCGGGGGCGGCTTCATCCCGAAGGGCGCGAAGAACGTCGAGGTCGCCAAGGACTTCATGAAGTATTTCATGCAACCGAAGGTAATGAACACCAACCTGAAGGCTGGACTGGGGCGTTGGGTGCCGGCGATCCCGCAGCTCGTGCACGACGATCCGTTCTGGCTCAGCACCGACATGCCGTGCCTGAAGCCCTATGTCACCGAAGCCGTGCTCAATCCAACCCTGCCCGTTTTTGAGGGGTATTCCCCAGCTTGGGGCCAGGCCAGTGCCGAACAGCTCTGGGGCCAGGCCCACGCCGACGTCATCAAAAATGGCATGAAGGTGGCCGACGCGGTCGACAAGGCGTTCAAGCGCTGCAACGAGGTCTTCTCCAAGGTCGTTATGTAATCCTGGTGAGGCGAAAATGAGCGTCACACAGCAGGCACTTGCCGTCGGACGAGGAATGGCCGCGACGCGTCCGGTGCGACGCGCATGGCATGGCGGGCTGCAAGGTTCGGACTACGTCTGGGCAATTGCCTTCGCAGTGCCCTATGCGTTGGTGTTCTTCGCCTTCGTCCTTTATCCGATCTGTTACGGGCTCTGGCTCGGCGGTCAGCCAGAGCTGTACAGCCAACTGTTTGCCGACCCCCGCTACCTGACGGCCGTGCTCAACACGGTAATTTACGTTGGCGTCGGGGTGAACCTGAAGATGCTCCTGGCCTTCCTGCTGTCAGGCTTCTTCATGCGCAAGAGTTGGTGGACCAAGTCACTGCTGCTCGTGTTCATCCTGCCGTGGGCCATGCCGGCACTGCCTGCCTACATATCGATCCACTGGCTGATGAATGGTCAGTGGGGCATGCTGAACAATGCGCTGTATCTGTTGTTTGGCATCGACGGTCCGGTCTATCTGAATGATCGCTGGATGGGGCTGGCTGCCAACATCGGTGCCTATATCTGGAAGACCTTGCCGTTCTGGACGATCATCCTGCTGGCCGGCAGGATGGCTGTCCCGCAGGAGCTTTACGAGGCAGCCGCGGTGGATGGCGCAACCGGCCTGAAGCGGTTCGCGCACGTGACCCTGCCACTGATGGCGAACCTGTATATCGTTTGCGTCCTGCTCGATACCATCTTCGCCCTCGGCGACTTCAATTCGACCTACTTCGTCTCCGGCGGGGGGCCGGCGATGTCCACCGAGGTGCTGGCAACGCTGGGCATCCGCTACGCCTTCACCACAGCGCTACCGCGCCTTGGCGTGGCGACGGTCATGACGGCGCTGCCATTGCTGATTCCGCTTGTCTTCATATTGATGCGCAAGCTTCGGATGAATGAGGTGCAGATGTGAGCGCGACCACGGCTGGCCGCCGGATACATTCGCCGCTCGCCTACCGGCTGCGACGCTATGCCGTCGAAGCGGCGTGCATGGCTCTGGGCTTCGTGATTCTCGTCTGGTCGCTCACGCCGATCTACAACATGGTGATTATCTCGCTGGACAGCCATGACGACATATTCAGTGGGTCAGTCTGGCCGGCGAATCCGTCGCTGGAGAGCTTCCGCGTCGTGGTGACCGAGGATTTCTGGTATCTCGCGCGCTTCTGGCATCAGTTCGGCAACAGCTTCTTCGTCGGCCTGATGACGATGTTTCTGACCTTGCTCATCGGTACGCTGGCTAGCTTCACGGTCGGACGGATGCGCCTGCGCAAAGGCTGGATGCTGACCAACGCGGCGCTGATGACCTATGTGATCCCGGCGTCGTTCCTCGCGATCCCGCTGTATCGGATCATGCAGATCTACGGCCTGACGAACAGCCTCTGGGCAGTGATCCTGTCGATCGTGACGTTTTCCACACCGTATGCGATCTTTATTTTCTCGCAGTACGGCAAATCGATTCCCATGGAGCTCGACGAGTCCGCCCGAATCGATGGTGCCAATCCGCTGCAGATCTATTTCCGCATCTATCTGCCGTTGATGGCGCCGGCATTGGTTGCTGTCGGCACCTACGCGCTGCTTCTGGCTTGGAACGAGTACCTGTACAACTTCCTGATGTTGTCCACGCCGGAAAGCATGACTGTCGCGGTCGCATTGGCGCAGTTCCTCAACAGCGATAAATCGCCGTGGAACTACATGATGGCCACGGCAGTCATTTACGCGCTGCCGCCACTGATCCTGTACTACGGTTTCCGTCGCTACATGGCGGCCGGTCTGACCATGGGCGGCGTCAAAGGATAGCAGCGCGCGGCCTCAGGCGATGCCCAACGTCATCGCCAGCCGTACCAGATCGTTCGTGCGTGCCACACCGAGCTTGGCCTTGATGTGGCTGCACGTGTTGGCCACCGTCTTGTAGCCAATGCCGAGTGCGTCGGCGATCTCGGTCAGGCTCAGACCTTCGGCCAGCAGCCGCATGATCTCGATGTCGCGCTCCGTCAGATCCTGCACGCCGCCGCCAGGCGAGACCTTCTGCAATGCCAGTTCCTGCGCGATCGCGTTCTCGATGTATCGACCGCCCTCTGCGATACGCCGGATGGCCGTCAGCAGTTCTTCCGCCGAGGCGTTCTTACTCAGGTAGCCGCGCGCGCCAAGCTCGATCGCGCGCGCCGCATAGAGCGGTTCCGCATGCATGCTCAGCACAAGAATCTGCACCGACGGGTCTTCAAGCAGCACTCTGCGCAGCAATTCCAGGCCACCCATGCCCGGCAGGTTCAGATCAAGCAGCACCAGGTCGGGACGCTCCTGCCGCATATGCAGGAGCGCGTCCCGTCCGGTCGCCGCCTCGAAGATCTGCGCGTCGCATGTGGACGTGAGCAGAGTGCGCAGGCCGCTGCGCACAACCGCATGGTCGTCGACCAGCAGTATTTTCATTCCGGCACATCCGCATGCTGCGAATGCTCGCACGGCAGCCGAGCAATCAGCGAAAGCCCCCGCCCGTCGTGCCCTGGTCTGATCACCAGCGAACCAGCCATCGCCATCACGCGCTCGCGCATGCCGATCAGGCCAAGCCGCGTGGAGCCACGCACGGTCACCCCATGCGCCGACATGCCGATGCCGTCATCCGTTACCTCGACGCAGATCGCATCGATGCCGTCGTGGGCGATGGCAATGTCCAGGCGCGTCGGTCGACCGTGGCGGATGGCATTGCTCGTGGCTTCCTGAACCACGCGATAGATCGTCTCCTTAAGATCGCTGCAGATCCTGTCTTCCTCGATCGAAACGGCGGTGCCGAAGGCGATGTCGGGGCGGCGCCCGCGCCAGAAGGTTGCCAGTCGATCGATCGCTGCGTTCAGCCCGATCGCCTGTAGCGGCCGCAGGCGTCCCAGGATCAACCGGATGTGCCGCTGCATCCGGCCGACCGAATCATGGATCGCCTGCACGTGCCGCGGAATCTCGGTCTCGCGGTCGCCGCCGGCAAGCCGTTCAATCGCTGCGGCCGTCATGTCGACGGCGAACAGCATGGGTCCGATTTCATCGTGCAGATCGCGTGCAAGATCGGCGCGTTCCTCGGCCTGCAACGTCAGTAGCCGCTCGTTCAGACGGTGGTTCTGCGCCGCCACCGTCGCGAGCCGTTCGGTCATGACATTGAAGCCGTTCGCCAGGCGCGTCAGCTCAGGCGGACCATGTGCCGGCAGCGAGCCGTTGTAGTCGCCCCTGCCGATATGATCGAAAGCGGTCGACAGATTCTCGAGCGACCGCAACGCGCGACCAAGGACTGCCGACATCAGCAGCCCGCTCAGCACAGCGAAGCCGGCGAGCACCAGCACGGCGTCCCGCGACTGCGTCCAGACCTCACCTATCTCGTTGGTCGGATCTGCCTGAAGAACGATGGCGCCCCCATCATCGAACACCGCGGGCACCGCCAACCGGACGGGCGTCGGCGCGTCCGCGATCAGTCGCAGAAACCAATCCGGCACTCGCTGCGTGGGAGCAAACAGCCGGGACGTTGCAGCCGGTCGGCCTTGCGCATCGAGCAGCATTGCATGCACATGGCGGTTGCCGTTGAAGGTGGCGACCAGATGCCGCAACTCCTTCGCGCGATCATCCGATCCCGCCAGGTCATCGAAGCCGTTGTGGATCGTATTTGCACCAACATCGAGCGCGGCGCGCAACTCCGTCTGCACCGAACTGGCCGCGTGCCAAGCGACCAGCACGCTGCCGGCGCCGAGGCAGAGCAGCAGCACCAGCCCGACCAACACAATGAGCCGCACGCGCAGCGGCATGATCTGTCTCCTCCTCACGCCTTTTTGCGCCCATGGCGCGCCAAGCCGTCATTTTGGGAAATATTCTGACCAAATCCGGGAACTAGCACCATAGGCAGCGCGCGCTTCAGGCGCCCTAATTGGGTGCCGAGCCCATCGCCAGGAGGTCAGCTGCGTGCCAGGCGGCAAGTTCATCGCGCCGGTCCTGATCCTGCTTACTGGCACCGCCGCCGCGCAGACGGCGCAGCAGCCGCCGGCTACGGAACTGCCGCCCGTCGAGGTGATCGGAGCCTCGCCGCTCATCGGCTCCGGCATCGATCGCAACACGGTCCCCGCGGAAACCCATGTGCTGGACAGCAACGATCTCACACGTGAGGGGACGCCCGATCTGGTGAATTCGCTGAACCGCCAGGTGAGCGGCGTGAATCTCAATTCCGCATCAGGCAATCCATATCAGCCCACGTTCTTCTACCACGGCTACGCGGCTTCGCCGTTACAGGGAACGCCGCAAGGGCTCGCCGTTTACGTCAACGGCGTCCGATTCAATCAGCCGTTCGGCGACACAGTGGACTGGGATCTCATTCCGGACATCGCCATCGACAGGATCAATCTCGAGGGTTCCAACCCCGTTTTCGGGCTCAACGCTCTCGGCGGCTCGGTGAATGTCCAGCTCAAGAACGGCTTCAACTGGCAGGGCTTCGAGGCCGATGTTTCGGGTGGCTCCTTCGGCCAGATCCAGGGTGAATTCCAATACGGCAAGCAGGCCGGCAACGCATCGACCTACGTCGCCGGAAGCGTGCTGCACCAGGGCGGCTGGCGTGATCTGCAATCGACAGACCTCCAGAACATTTTTGGCGACGTCGGCTGGCGCAGCGATCGTGCTGAACTGCACCTCAACATCACTGCGGCGCATTCGGTACTCAATGGCCCCGGCTCTTCGCCGGTCCAACTCCTGGCCGTCGATCCGAGCGCCCAGTTCACCGCGCCGAACCAGGTCAATAACCAATACGCCTCGCTCAGTCTCAATGGCACCGTGGATATCACCGACACGACTTCGGTCCAGGCGCTGGTGTATTACCGCTACTTCCTCCAGCGCGTTACGAACGGCAATGCACCGAACGATGCGCCCTGCACCGATGGCTCAGGGCTGCTGTGCTTCGACGGCGGTTTCAGCACCACGCTGGGCGGCGCGTTTATCCCGAACTTCCTGAACGGGGGGCCATATTCGGAGCTTGACGACCAGACCACCAACACCAACGCCTACGGCGCATCGGCCCAGGTCACCAACGCCGACGATGTGTTCGGACTGAAGAACAACTTCGTCGCGGGTCTCAGCTTCGATGGGGCGCAGACGATGTTCAGTGCCGTGTCGTATATCGGTGGTCTGACAGCGCTCGACCGCGTGTTCGTCGGACCCGGCGTGGTGATCGACGAACCAGGCACCAACTCGCCGGTACGCGTGGCGATATCCAACGCCACATACGGCTTGTATTTTGCCGACACGCTGAACCTCACACCACGGCTCGCGCTGACAGTCTCTGGCCGGTTCAATGCGGCGCTGATCGACCTCAACGATCAGAATGGCGGTGATCTGACCGGCAATCACACCTACAACCATTTCAATCCGGCCGCGGGCATCACCTATCAGTTTGCCCCGTGGCTCACTGCGTATGCAGGTTACGCTGTAGCGAACCGCGCGCCCACGCCGGCCGAGCTCTCGTGCGCCGGCCCGAATAATTCATGCAGCCTGGCCAACTTTTTCGTCGGCGACCCCAATCTTCAGCAGGTCGTCTCGCACACGCTGGAGGCCGGACTGCGCGGCAACGTCGCACCGTTCGAAGGAGCACGACTGAGCTACAATCTCGCGCTGTTCCGCAGTAACCTCGACGACGACATTGCCTTCATCAACAGTGTCACACAGGGACGCGCCTATTTTGCGAATATCGGCCAGACGCGCCGCCAGGGCGTCGATGTCGGCGCGCAGTTGAAGACCGACCGTTGGCTCGCCTATGTCGCCTACACGTACGTCAGCGCCACGTTCCAGAGTGGCTTCGTTGAAGCCTCCGGCAACAATCCTGCAGCGGATGCCAATGGCAATCTCACCATTCGACCCGGCAACCGGTTGCCCGGCATACCGGCCAACCAACTTAAATTCGGCGCCAACTACAAGGTCACTGACAAATGGACCGTAGGCGCGTCGGCCATCCTGGCGAGCAGCGCCTTCCTGTTCGGCGATGAGGCCAATCTCACGCCGCCGCTGCCGGGCTACTTCACGATGAACCTCACCACGACTTATCAACTGACCAAAAATGTCCAGTTGTTCGCCTGGGCTGAGAACATCACCAACGCGCGTTACTACACGTTCGGCACATTCTCGCCGACCAGCTCGGTGTTTCTCGCTCAGGCCCCCGGTGCAACCAATCCGCGCAGCTTCAGTCCCGCGGCACCGATCGGTGGTTTCGGCGGCGTCCGGGTTACCTTTTGACCGTGGGGCGCCTCCATTGATCCGGTTTTCGCCAGCCCTGCTTTGCTCTACAGTGCCGGGAACCCAGCCTGGGAGGCAGATCGGCGCCACGCCACTCTTGGAATGGTGTAGCGTGGGGCCGGGGAGGCGACCATGAGCAGCACGCAGCAAGCTCTCGCGATCGGGCGTCCCGTTGCGGCCAGCCGGTCACGGCGACCACCCTGGTTCGGCCGCCCGCAGGGCTCGGACACGACCTGGGCGATCGCTTTCGTTGTCCCCTATGTGGCCGTATTCGCCGCCTTTGTCATCTATCCCGTCATTTACGGGCTGTGGATGGGCAGCGATCTGTCCCTGTACGGCGTGCTGTTCTCCGATCCGCTGTATCTGACTACCGCGATCAACACGCTGATGCTCGTGGCGATTGGCGTGAACATCATGATGTTTCTGGCCTTCCTGTTGTCCGGTTTCTTCGTCAACCGGAGCTGGTGGGTGCGCTCGCTGCTGGCCATCTTCCTCATACCCTGGGCGTTGCCCTCGATGATCGTCTTCACGTCGATCCATCTGATGCTGGTTACCCAATGGGGCTTGCTCGACAGCCTCATCCGCGCGGTCACCGGACAGGACGGACCATTGTTCCTGGTCAACGAATGGATCGCCAGAGGGGCGAATATCGTCTCGTATATCTGGAAGTGGATGCCGTTCTGGACCCTGATCTTCGTCGCTGCGAGGATGGCAATCCCGCAGGACATCTATGACGCGGCCGACATAGACGGCGCCAGCGGCTACAGGCGCATGATCTACGTGACGTTCCCCCTGCTGGGCAACGTCTATCTCATCTCCACCCTGCTTGCCACCGTCTGGACGCTGGGCGACTTCAATACCGTGTTCTTCGTCACCAGCGGTGCGCCGGGCAGGCTCACAGATGTGTTGGCGACCTACGGCTTCAACGAAGCATTCAATTTCGGTTATCCCAACCTTGGCGTGGCGGCGATGATGACCGCCCTGCCGCTCATGATCCCACTGGTAATCCTGCTGATGCGGCGCGTTCGTGCAATGGGGGTGCAGCTATGAGCATCGCACTGACTGTGCCCGCGCCGGCGTATCGTCCACGCTATCGGCGGCGGCAGTTGTGGAGAAAGCTGGGAGGCGCGACGCTTGGCATCGGGCTGCTGATCTGGACGCTGCTGCCCGTCTACAACATGGTGCTGATCGCGCTCAACTCCGATGCCGACGAATTCACCGGTAGTATTTGGCCTCCCGATCCCGACTTCTCCAGTTTCCGCTCGGTCTGGACGGAAGACTACTGGCTGCTCGAGCATTTCTGGCACCGCTTCGGCAACAGCATCTACATGGGTGTGATGACGATGGTGCTGACCGTCCTGCTCGGGTCGCTGGCGAGCTTTTCGCTCGGCCGCATGCGGTTGCGCAGGAGTTGGCTGGTCACCGACTTCGCCCTGCTGACCTACGTGCTGCCGACGACGTTCCTGGTGATCCCGTTCGTCCATATCATGCATCAGTACGGGATGGTGGACAGCCTCTGGTCGGTCATCGCAGCGATGGTCGCCTTTGCCACGCCTTACGCGATCCTCATCCTGCACCAATATGGCAAACTGATTCCGATGGAGTTGGACGAGTCGGCCAAGGTGGATGGTGCGTCACCGCTACAGATCTATCTGCGCGTCTACCTGCCTTTGATGGCACCTGCGTTGGTCGGCGTCGGTGTCTACGCGCTGCTATTGGCGTGGAACGAGTACATCTACCAGTTCCTGCTGCTGTCATCGACGCGCAGCATGACTGTCGCGGTCGCCCTCGATCAGTTCTTCGACAGCGACGAAGCGCCGTGGAACTACATGATGGCAATCGCCATCATCTACTCGCTGCCACCGATCGCGATCTATTTCGCGCTCCGTCGCTTCATGGTGGCCGGACTGACGATGGGTGGGGTGAAGGGCTAATAGCCACGCGCCTGGTCAGATGACCAGCCCACCATCAACATGCAGCGCCTGACCGGTGATGTAGCCCGCTGCCGGTGACGCAAGGAATGCAATCGCCGCAGCCACCTCGTCCGGCAATCCCACGCGACCGAGCGGCACACTGGCGACCTGCCGCCGCAGCCGCTCGGGATCGATCGCCGCATGCGCGCCAGGGTCCTTGCGGATGAAACCAGGCACCACAGCATTCACCGTCACGCCAGCGGGCGCCAGTTCCATTGCCAGCGCGCGCACCAGCGCTTCCAGCGCCGCCTTCGCCGCAGCGGACGCGGCGAACACCGTCGTATCCGTGCGGAACGCATGCGCGACGAAGCTGGACACTGCCACGACGCGCGCATCGCGTCCCGCCTTCAAATGCGGAATAGCCGCACGTGCCAGCCGGAAGAACGCACCCTGGATCGCCTCCACTGACGCTGTCATCGCGGCATCGGTCAGTTCGCCGAATGCTGTGCGATCAGCGAACCCGGCATTGCTGACCAGCACATCCAATCCGCCGAACCGTGCGACTGCCCGCGCTACCAGATCGCCCGCCACAGTCGCGTCACTGAAATCGCCCAATGCGATCTCAACGACCGCGCCCGCCGTGCGCGCCTCGGTCGCGACGCGTTCAGCTTCGGCGCGGTTCCTTCGCGTGTGGACCAGCAGCGCGACGTCGGGTGCTGCCAAGGCGCGACACACCGCCGCTCCGATGCCGCTCGCTGCTCCGGTCACCAGGACGACGCGTTGCATCTGTCACACCACGTCATGCGGCCGCAGCCGGCACAATTCGGCATCGGTGTCGTTTTCGATCTGCAGAGTGGCGTGGCCGATGCCGAAGCGATCACGCAGCTCGGTCGTCACATCATGCAGCGTTCGCTCCGCCGATGGATCGGCGCATACCAGATGCGCCGTCAGCGCCGTCTGCGTCGTGCTCAGCCCCCAGATGTGCAGATCGTGCACCTCCAGAACGCCCGGCACGGAGGCCAGGTAGTCTTGCACCGCCTCTTGCGCCACGCCGCCGGGCACCGCATCCATTGCGAGATCGATTGATTCTCGCAGCAGTCCCCAGGTGGTCGCGACGATCACAACCCCAATCGCCAGAACTCGCCGCCGGATCAAGCCACCCCCAGCCGGTGAGCAGGATCAGCAGCCCCGCCAGCACGACTCCCGCCGAGACGCCGGCATCCGCCGCCATGTGCACGAACTGTGCGCGCACATTGATGTCATGCCCGCGGCCCCGTAGGAACAGCAGCGCGGTAGCACCGTTGATCAGGATGCCGGCGGCCGCCACCAGGATCACCGTGCCTTCCCGCACCGGTTCAGGCGCCAACAAGCGGTGCACCGCCTCCACGCCGATCGCACCGACGCCGATCAGCAAGATGGTAGCGTTGAGCAGTGCGGCCAGGATAGAGCTGCGACCCCACCCGTAGGTGCGCCGCCGGGTCGGTGGACGTCGCGCGAGCCAGGCGGCGCCCCAACCAAGCAACAGACCCAGAACGTCACCGAAATTGTGCGCAGCGTCCGCCAGCAGCGCCATCGAGTTGGCCAGCAGGCCGAACGCGATCTCGGCCATAACGAACCCGAGATTCAACGCCGTGCCTATGGCGAAGGCACGATCGTGCCCATGAGGGCTGTGATGATGGCCGCGGTCGTGCTGGTGGTGCGCCATTGCTGGTGCGATAATGCCCAGCGACCGCGCCAATGGCGAGACGAAGTTGTTCCTCGACATCGGCAACCTTGACGACTGCTTCGCTGAAGTTGGTGGTGGCGCTGCAAAGTTTCACGACTGTTACAGCGCAATCTATTGCAACGAATTGCGTGCCTGCCTCACGCACTCCTGATGGCAGGGTGGAGTTCACTTCAAGCTATGCACGGCGTGACAGCGCCGGCCGGCCTGCCAACCTCCGGATGCGTAATGCTCGGCAATTCGATCGCCTCTCTGCTGGCATGGGCCGGCCATCACCCCCTGCTTCAGGCAACCGCCATCGTACTCGGCACCTTCATTCTGGAGGACGCGGCAACCGTGATCGCCGCCATGCAGACTGCCAACGGTAGCCTGTCCGGGCCGCTGGCATTGGCGTCGCTCTATGTTGGCATCGCGGTGGGCGATCTTGGGCTCTATGCCCTGGGATGGCTGGCGGCACGATTTCCGCCTGTCACGCGATTCATTCCACCGCACCGCAAGGAAGTGGTCCGGGCCTGGCTTGACGGGCGCGTACTCAAGGTAGTGCTGATCAGCCGCTTCCTCCCTGGATTGCGGCTGCCGACCTATACCACCTGCGGTTTCGTCAACGCGGACCTGCGACAATTTACGCTCGCGGTGGTGATTGCAACGATCTGCTGGACTACGCTGTTGTTCGGCGTGTCGTTGCGTATTGGCGAGGTGCTGATGGATCACTTTGGCGCCTGGCGCTGGGCCGGCGCGGCCGGGTTCGCGTTGTTCGTCGTGGTCGCCGGCCGGCTCACCGCGTCGGGCCTCCAGAGCAAGCGGCCATGAAACTGGAGACCGCACTGCGCGCAAGCGCCACTGCGCCACTGCGGACCAGCGAGCAGCCACTGTCGTTCTTCGAATTCTGGCCGGATTGGCTTTTCTACTTCCCGGTAGCGCTGCACTGGATCGCTCTCGGACTTCGCTACGGCGACTTCAGCCTGCCGACCGCGGCAAACCCGACGATCACCGCGGGTGGTTTGTGTGGTGAATCGAAACTCGAGACCCTGGATCAGGTGAACGGCCCGGTACGCGCATTGGTGGCGCGCTATACCAGCGTCGTGGCGCAGCCAGGCGGCATGGCGCGCGCTGAACAGGCGCTCACCGCCGCTTCTATCGACTATCCTTTGGTTGCCAAGCCGGCTGTGGGCTGCAACGGCACGGGCGTACAACTCCTTCGAGGACGGGACGACCTTGCCAGATATTTAGCGGAGTTCCCGCGCGACGAGCGCATCGTGCTGCAGGAATTCGTCGCCGATGAAGGCGAAGCCGGCATCTTCTATGTCCGTCATCCGGACGAGGCTTCGGGGCGTATCACCTCCATCACATTGAAGCATGTCCCCCTGGTGATCGGTGACGGAAGATCAACGCTGCGGCAACTGATAGCGGCCGATCCGCGAGCAGGACGGGTGCCGCATCTCTATCTGGCGCGACTTGCCGGCCGGCTGCATGACGTGCCGCGACCAGGCGAGCGGGTCCCTCTTGTCTTCGTCGGCAATCACTGCAAAGGCTCGATCTTCGAAAACGGCACTCATCTCGCCACGCCCGCGCTGACCGAGGCCTTCGAACGCATCGCACGCGCCCTGCCAGCGTTTCACTTCGGCCGGATCGATGTGCGCTTCGCGTCGCTGTCGGCGCTGCTACGTGGCGAAGGCTTCCGCATCATCGAGATCAATGGCGTGGGGTCCGAGGCGACGCATATCTGGGACCGCGACACCACACTGCGCGAGGCCTGGCGGGCGCAGTTCTTTCACTATGGCGCCGCATTCCGCATTGCCGCAGCAAACCGTGCGCGAGGCCACCGATCTTGCGGATTTCAGGCGATGTATCGGCTATGGCGGCGACAGAAGCGGCTGATGGCGGCCTATCCGATGAACGACTGATGGTGCCCTTGCCGAATCCCGCACCTTCCGTCAGGAACGCCGCATGAGTGCCCTGCAAGCCATCGTCATCGCCATCCTGCAAGGGGCGACTGAACTGTTCCCGGTGAGCAGCCTCGGGCACGCGGTCGTGCTGCCGGCGCTGCTGCACTGGCCGATCGATCAGCGTTCGCCGGAGTTCCTGCCTTTCCTGGTGATGCTGCATCTCGGCACGGCCGCCGCCCTGCTGCTGTTCTTCTGGCGCGACTGGTGGTCCCTGGCAACCGGCGTGCTCGGGCTCGTATCGGCGCATCAGACCGGCGAGAGCCGGCGCGTGCTCGCACTGATCGTGATCGCCACCATCCCCGCCGTCATCGTCGGCTTTCTGCTGGAGAATGTCTTTCGCGACCTGTTCGGCACGCCAGTCGTTGCCGCTGTGTTCCTGATAGTCAACGCCATGCTATTGCTGGGCGGCGAGAAATTGCGTGGACGCGGCGGACACCGGCCGCTGTCCGGCCTGACCATGATGGATGCGCTGACGATCGGCTGCTGGCAGTGCACCGCGCTGATCCCCGGCATCTCACGTTCCGGTGCCACCATCGTCGGCGGCCTGCTGCGTGGTATCGACCACGAGGGCGCCGCGCATTTCTCATTCCTGATCGCAACACCGATCATCCTCGGCGCTACTGTGCTGGAGGTCCCCAAGCTGTTGCGCGAGAGCGTCCCGCCCGGGACGTTCAGTGTGGCGGCGCTTGCCGCCGTGTTGGCCGGGATCACCGCCTATGCCAGCACCTGGTTCTTGATGCGATACTTCCGTCAGCACGATGCCTGGGCGCTCAATCCCTTCGCGTATTACTGCCTTGTCGTCGGCGCCGGCAGTCTGCTGCTGCTCATCGTGTGACCAGGCATGCAACTCCCTCTCCCGCGAAGCGGGGGAGGGTTCGGGAGGGGGAGCCTCCCGCTACACGTAAACCCCCTTCATCCCACCCGCCGGATATCGCGTGCCCGCGGCCGCACCGCTCGGGATTGCTGCCGAAATCCGCGCCACATCCTCCGCTGTCAGCTTCACCTGCAACGCGCCGACATTCTCATCCAGCCGCCGCGGATACCGTGTTCCGGGAATCGCCACCACATCGGGCCCCTGTGCCAGGACCCAGGCCAGCGTGAGTTGTGCCGGCGTACATCCCTTCCCCTTCGCGATTGCCTCGATCTTCGCCACCAGTTCGCGGTTGCGATCGAAGTTCTCCTGCTGAAAACGCGGGTGTGCGGCACGCCTGCCATCGACATCGGCGAATGTCTGGATCGCACCGGTCAGAAACCCTCGCCCCAGCGGCGCATAGGCGACAAAACTGATTCCCAGACCGCGTGTCGTCTCTCGCGTCTCCTCCGCCTCGGTGCGATACAGCAGCGAATATTCGGTCTGCACCGCCGCGATCGGATGCACCGCATGCGCCCGGCGTATTGTCGCAGGCGACGCTTCTGACAGCCCGAGATGCCGCACCTTGCCCTGCTGTACCAGCTTCGCCATCGCGCCCACGGTGTCCTCGATCGGCACAGATGGATCGACGCGGTGCTGATAATAGAGATCGATCATATCGACACCGAGCCGCTGCAGGCTCGCCTCGCACGCCTGCAACACGTATTCCGGACGACCGTTCACGCCGTTCGGGCCGCCCGGGTTCTGCGTCTGGCCGAACTTGGTCGCCAGCACCACACGGTCGCGGCGCCCCTTTAGTGCGCCGCCTATCACCAGCTCGTTATGGCCCCAGCCGTACATATCCGACGAATCGAGATGATCGACGCCCTGGTCGATCGCGTAGCGGATCAGTTCCTCGGACGCCGCGTCATCGGCTTCACCGTAGATGCCTGACAGCGACATGCAGCCGAGCCCGATCGCCGAAACCGACAATCCGCCCTTCCCCAGTGCGCGGTGTTCGAGCCTCTCGGTCGTTGCCATGATCGCGGTCTCCTCTCAGTGTCCCGATTGGCGGTATAGTCCAGCCGACAACGCCCACCAAATCGACGGGAGGATCGCATGCCAAATGAGCAACGCGTCGCACTGATCACGGGATGCGGCAAACCGGTCGGCATCGGCAATTCGACCGCGCGCGCGCTCGCCGCGGCCGGCGTGACGGTGGTCGTGTCCGATGTGTCGCCCGCCGGCGTCGCCAACGAACACAATGTGCAGGGCGACATGGACCCCGGCTGGACCGGCGTCGACAGCCTCGTCAAGACAATCGTAGACACAGGGGGCACCGCATCGGCCGCACTGGGCGATGTCAGCGTCGAGGCGGACGCCGCGCGCATGGTGGACGAGGTGCTGCGTCGCTACGGCCGGCTGGACATTCTGGTGAACAATGCCGGCGCGCCGCAAGGCGCGGACCGCAACGAGATCGAGGATGTTCCGGTCGCGGCCTGGGATCTCACCATGGGAGTGAATGCGCGCGGCTGCTTCCTGATGTCGCGCGCTGCGGTGCCAATAATGCGCAAGGCGGGCTGGGGCCGCATCGTCAGCGTCTCGTCGCGCGCGGCGTTCAGGCCTGGCGCGAAGCGCACGGCCTATGCCGCGTCAAAGGCAGCCATTGTTGGCTTTACCAAGTCACTGTCATTCGACCTCGCGCCGTGCGGCATCACGGTGAATGCGGTGCTGCCGGGACCGATCCGCACCTCGCGCGCGATCAGCACCAATCGCCGTGAGTTCGGCGACGACCTGGAGGTCGGTTTCCGTGAGCGCGCCAAGGCAATCCCCGTCGGCCGCTTCGGCAGCCCGGACGAGGTCGCGTCAATGATTGCCTATCTGGCCTCCGATGGCGCCGCGTTCGTCACCGGGCAGGCCATCGGCGTTGATGGCGGGTGGTAGGCGCGCGCAGGGGATCGTTGCAGTGACCGTCACGATTTTCGCCCCCAACGGAGATGCTTGCGTCTCGTAGCGTGAGCGCATCCAATGCTGGTGCCGGGGCGCACATGCGGGGAGGGGAACGCCAGCATGCAGGCGGGAGTGAATGGGTCCGCAGACGATGCGGACAGCCGCTGGATGACCTACACGGAACTGGCGCAGGTCCGCAGGATTGCTACGTCGTCGGCAATCAAGCTGGTGCTGCGTCGTGGCTGGCGGCGCCAGAAGGATAACCACGGCATAATGCGCGCACTCGTCCCGCCGGCGTGGTCTGACCCGGCGCCAGGCAGAAGCTTCGAACCCGATGTCCATGTCAGCCACGCCATCAGCGCGTTGGAGGCGTCGGTCGCTGCTCTGCGCGAGCGGGCGGAGGCCGCGGAGAACGCCGCGCGGATCGAGCGCGAGCGAGCAGACCGGGCGCAGCAGGCGCTGAATGGGGAACGCAGCCGGGCCAATTCACTGCGCGATCGGATCGATGCCCTCCGCGACGATCTCGCCGAGGCCGAGACGGCGATAGAGGCGGCTCGCCATGAGGCCTGGGAAGCAGCGCGATCGGCTGACGCGCTGCGCGAGGCCGAAGCCGAGTGGCAAGCACTCGGCTTGTTCGCACGCATCCGGCGAGCCTGGCGCGGCGAATAGCGCCCATCATCGTACCGCGACCCCATGTCATTGCGGCTCGCTATGGTTACTTCTTCGGCGGCACGGGAATCCCTGCGATCTTTACATTGACTGATCCCAGGTGGTTTCGGCTCGTGAAGTACAGCGTCCTCCAGTCATCGCCACCAAAACCCAGATTGGTGGTGGCAGGCGCCCCGTGCACGATACGCCCGAGCTTCCTGCCTTTTGGATCCATGATCCATAGTCCACCAGACCCACCGCAATAGACATTCCCGGCCACGTCCACCTTCATACCGTCAGGGACCCCAGGCTCGTCGCCGCGCAAGTCAACAAACACCCGGTCCGTCTGTTTGGCGAGCGTGCCGTTTGGCAGCAGGTCAAACGCCCGAATATACCCGCGACGCGAGTCGTTGATGTAGAGCACGCTTTCATCTGGGGAAAAGGCAAGGCCATTCGGCAACACGAAGTCTCCGATGAGCAAGGTCATCGATCCCAGATCCGGAGTGATGCGGTAAACGCCGGAGAACGTCAGGTCCCATTGCTCGGCCGCCGCAGGACTAGTCCAGGGATCGGTAAAGTAGATACAGCCATCCGACTTCACGACGACGTCGTTAGGCCGATTGAGCTGCTTCCCCTGGAAGCTGTTCGCAATCACCGTAATACTGCCATCAGGTTCCTGACGAGTGACCCGCCGAGTGTCATGCTCACACGCGATCAGCCTTCCCTGAAGGTCCCTGGTCAGTCCATTGGCCCGGCCTGTCGGTTCCTGAAACACCGTCACGCCACTGCCGGGCACATACTTCATGCGTCTGTTGTTGTGAATGTCACTGAACAACAGACAGCGATCCTCCTTCCACCACAGCGGCCCCTCCGCCGGCCCGTGCGGACCGCCAAACCCGTCGGCAAGGTCCTGGATAGGCTCGGACACCGAGATGATGTTCTCCAGCTCCGGAGCCAATTGCTCGATCCGCTTGGACGATTGGGCTGACATGGCTAGCCTCCTCTTACATCACATATTGATCCGCAGCGCCGGCTACAGTGAGAGACCACCGTCGAGCAGTATGGTCTGCCCGGTCATGTAGTCCGACGCGCTCGACGCCAGATAAAGCGCCAGATACCCGACTTCGCGAAGCCGCCCCGGGCGCCTGAGCGGCACGGTCTGCTCAGCCCGAAGTGTGCTTTGCCTGACACGCTCTTCGCCGGACGTCACCGCGTCGGGGAAGAGGCCCGGTGCAATTGCATTGACGTGCACATTGTAAGGCGCCCACTCGAGCGCCTGCGCACGGGTAAATCCGGCAAGCGCGGTCTTGGCCGTCGTGTAGATGACCATGTCCCGACCGCCTTGATGCGTGGTCCAGGATGCAATGTTGATCACCTTCCCGGAGCGCCGCGCCAACATATGCGGGCCGACCGCGCGCGTGCAAAGCAGCGCCTCGGTCAGGTTGATATCCATGATGAACCGAAGCTCGTCGTCAGAGACGCCAGGTGCTGCGCCTTCGTCGCCAGGCAAGGTAACCAGCGGCTTGCGAATGGAATCGCCAAGCGCGTTCACCAGAACGTCGATGCGCCCGAACGTGGTGAGGATCGAATCGACCGCGCGCCGAACATCATCCGCCTTCGTCATGTCGGCGATGACCGGAACGACGCGCCGTCCGGAAGTCGCCGCGATATCCGCCGCCGCACCCTCCACGTACTTTGGCGTTAGCGCATTGAGCGCGACATCTGCGCCCGCCTCGGCCAGCACCTCGGCAATTCCCCGGCCGATGCCGCGTCCAGCTCCTGTGATGAAGATGACTTTCCCCGAGACATCGAATTCGGCAGGCATCATGACGCATGCTCCATTGTTTATCCGCGATGGACGATCCGAGCACCACATCCTACTGTAGCCGATTGGTGAAGCATAACCGGATCGGTGCGATGAGTCTCGGTGACGCGGCTGGCGGCGAACGTTTTGAAGTTGCTTACCTGATACTGAGCGGCACGACTACGTCGGCACGCGGTCCGGAGCTGCTTCGCGGCCTGATCGGACTTGGCTATTCGACCGTCATCGCGATCCCGACACCGAACGCTTCGCGTGTAATCGCTCTGCGTGATCTCGCCGATGTCGCGGGCGTACAGGTCGTCGAATCGTATTTTGATCTGGCGATCCGGCCACGACCGCCGCGTGGGGCGGTACTGTTTGCACCGTGCAGCTTCAATTCGCTCAACAAACTCGCACACGGCATTGCCGACAATTTGGCGCTGTCCGTCGTTGCCGAGGCAATCGGGCGACGCACGCCCGTGATTGTAGGTCCGTCACTGAACCAACCGCTGCTGGATCATCCCGTCGCGCAGGCATCGCTCAAGACTTTGCGCGCTTGGCATGTGACTGTCGTGCCGCCGGTTGACGAGGGAGAGGGACCACGTCTCGCCCCCACCGCACAGTTGCTCGATGCGGTTAGTCCATACATCCGCAGAGGCTGGTACCCACTATCAGGCCGACATGTCATTGCGAGGAGTGCAGCGCCGAAGCAATCTCGTTCGATGGAGCGAACTTATGACCGAGATTGCTTCGTCGCTGCGCTTCTCGCAATTACAGCCCGCATGTTTTTCACCGTTCTATGATTCCGGATACCTGGTCGATAATCTGACCCTTTCCTCTTGTATTCCACCGCGTGGGTATCTGCGCGAAGTGTGAGGTGTCTCACACAACTTCCACGATACATGGACCATCGTGCCGATGATGGATGGATGGTCCATCCATGCAGCCAGTAACCACAACAGGACGAAAAAATATGAGCACAGCATTCCCTTTCCGCTTTGTGAATGTGGGAAATCCTGTCCCCTTCACTATCGAAGCAAATCCCGATTTCCCGACAGAAACCGAGCCCCTCTGCATCCTGAACAATCTGGGGACTGCCCCGGCTCCGGATACTTTCCTTACGATCGGCGCCGGCGTTGCTCCGAACGATCCGGACCCTTGGGAGCTGACTTTCCACTGGGCGACGGTCGGCGGGGCCGCTGCTGGTGCGTGGCAGTTGGATGCATTTCTTGAGAGCGTCAGTGGTCCTGGTCCGAACATCACCTTGCCGGGATTTCCCGCCGTCATCCCGTCGGTCACTCCAGCGAAACACACGATCGTCGTGCCAATGCCGCCAAACGTTGTGTTCCCCCCTGGAGCGGGCGTGTATCTCTATCGGCTCTTTGTCACCCTTCGGTGGGCAATCGCCGGACCGATCGTCCGCGTGGCTGGTCGTGCAGACGGGCCACTGATGGAGTTCTACCGGCCTGCATAATCAGCCCGCGCCGCCCCGGTTCGCTGGGGCGGCATCTCAACGCCCTATAAGCCGCTGCAATGGCACACTTGGATCGGCGACGGCGTCCGGATCAACCGGACGTTTCGCGCGGATCAGTGCTTGGCCGACACGGATCTCGCGCGGATTGTTGGCTGCGGTAAGGCCGACCACGCTGCCATCCTCGGCCAGATGAACCGCAGTGAATACTGCAGGCGGTGCGTTCGCGCGAACAATCGTCCGCACTGCATCGGCCGGCAATCCCGCCACCTGCAGGTTCACCCCATGCTGATCGGTCCAGAACCACGGGATATCGTCATAGGGCGTCGTGTCGCCGCACATCGCCTTGCCGACAGCGATGCCATGGTTCTGCGCGTGCCGCCACGATTCCAACCGCAGCCGTCGACCGAACAGCGGATGATGGAATGCTGTGACATCGCCTGCTGCATAGACGTCGGTGGCGCTGGTGCGGCCGAATTCATCGACCACGATGCCGCCTTCCAGCGCGAGGCCGCCATTTTCGGCCAATGCGAGATTGCGCTGCATGCCGACGCCGGCAATCACTATGTCGGCGTGGAATTCCCCGCCGCCACGGCAGATCACATGCAATCCGCCCGTCCGGGCATCCTCGATTGCATCGACAATCACCCCGAAATGCAATGCAACGCCAGCATCGCGATGCAGCGTCTCAATGAAATGAGCGCCCTCGGGTGAGACACTTCGGCCCATGGCGCGCGGCAGCGCTTCCAGCACTGTCACCTCGGCTCCTCGCCGGCAAGCAGATGAGGCGATCTCCAGCCCTATCACGCCGGCGCCGATGCAAATGACACGTTGCGCCGAGGCAAGCTTGCCGCGGATCAGCCTTGCGTCCTCGATAGTGCGTAGATAGAGCGCCTTGTCACCGCCCGGGATCGGCAGATGTCGCGCCCTGCCGCCAACTGTGAGGACGAGCCGATCGTAGTCCACACTCCGGCCGTCAGACAGGCTGACGCGATGCCCGACGGCATCCAGCTCTGTCACCGTGGCTCCCAGCACCAGCTCGATCCGCTGATCCTCATAGCGTTCCGCCGCGTGAAAGAACGCGATCGGCGGTTCCGGCTCATCCGTCAGCACAGCCTTGGACAAGGGCGGACGCTCATACGGGCGCCACGGTTCGTCGCCAATCAGCAGGACCCGGCCCTCATAGTTGGCTTGGCGCATGCCGATCGCAGCCCAGCCGCCGGCCTGCCCGGCACCAACGATGACGTGCGTCATCGAGTCACAGGCGCCTTGTCTGGCAGCCAGACATCGGTCCAGCCGATGTTGTCGGATGTGCTCAGCTTGACTTCGGTACGCCCGAGCCCCTGCCGGCTAAGAATTTGAATCCCGATTGGCTGAGAGATTATCTGGCAGTCGACTGCCTGGGTGTCGCCGCCGCTCGCGCGCGCCGTTATATTGGCGGCGTAGCGCTCAAGATCGTCCGCAGTGCGACACAGAACGGCACCCGGATCGAGCCGCGGCCACACGGTTGGTTGAGCACGCGGCGGTGGCGGCGAGGCTGGCGCCTTCTTCTGGCCCATAATGCCGGGCGCGTCGAGCATCACGTGCTGCGCCGAAGCGGTCTGGACCGCGGCGACCGTGACCGCCGCAAGCAGGCTGATACGCATAAGTCCGGATGCCGACATAGCCCCTCCAACACCCCGTAAATCGCCACAGTCTAGGTGTCTGCCGACGCCGTGAGCAACCGGTGCTTGGCCCGCCCCGCGCCGGCTGGCATGTTGTGCTCGAACAGGAACCAGGAGAGCGATATGGCTGACGGCCAGTGGGTGCGGGTAGCGAGTGTTGCGGATGTGGCCGAAGGCCAGGTGCACCCGGTGCGGGTTGGTGAACATGAGATAGCGTTGTATCACCTGCCAGGTGGCGAATATCGCGCCACGGACAATATCTGTACCCACGAATACGCCCAGCTCTCCGACGGTTGGCTGGAGGATGGCTGCATCGAGTGCCCGCTGCACGCGGCACGCTTCGACATACGTACCGGCAAGGCTCTGTGCGCACCCGCCGAGGCGAACCTCAAGGTGTTCGAGGTGAAGATCGAGGCCGGTGATCTGCTGCTGAGGGTCTGACGCCGGCACGAAATGCGGCGCAGATTGCAGCGCGGTGGGGCATCGTTGATCGGATGCCCTGCCAACTCCAATCAACCGGGCTTCTGGGTACGGGAGAGCCAGCAGCGATGGCGACGCAATTTTTGGGTCTCCTCGGGGAGGGTCTCATGGTGGGTCTGCTGCTGGGGGTTGCCGACGGGCGACCAAGGGACGGGTCGTCCGCGGGTGCCGTTCCGCTCATTGGCTGAAACCCTACACTCACAGCGGCTGTTGCATGGCGCGCGGACAAGCACTTGGCTCCGAGCCTGATAAGGCCGAGCCGATCCCCGTCCTCCGGCTGTTGACCCCGCTGCACGCACCCAGCCAGGGAAATAATGCCGTTTCGCTCAGACCCGGCCCGAAGCAACACGATCACTCCAATATGTCGTGAAGGAAAACTCGCACCTGCTTCTCGGCGTCTCGAGTCGCCTCTGGATCGTAGGCCATGTGGTGACCAAGGATTTGATATGGGACGGTCGCGGGAACGTCGAAGTCGTGCGTGGCATCAGGATACACGACAAGCTTGATTGGAGCTCCTTTCTTATTGGCATCGTCGACCATGTTTCTGCACGCCTGTGCCCAAGCCCAATCATCCTTCTCACCGATCAGGACCAGCGTGGGTACGCGGACGTTGCCACTGTCGCCAGTGCACGTCGGATAGAACGCTACAGCTCCGCGGAACCTCGCATGATACATCTGTTCCCACAAATTGCTTTCCACATCGTCGACCGCGGCGATACCACCGAGCGAAGAACCGAGGACGGCCACTCGATCCGGAATCACAAAGGGCTGCGTCGTCAGGTATTGCAGCGCAGAGAAGGCGTCGACTTCATCGCCGGATGTCGCCACATTGCAGCCTGCCACGTTTCGCGGTGTGAAGCTGTCGATGGCCAGCGAGACGTAACCCCAAGACCGAAGCTGATCGGCCCAATGCGTCTCGCGCGGCCCGAAGCCTGCGCAACCATGCAAGAGGACGACTGCCGGAAATGGTCCTTTGGTGTTCGGCCGGGTGAGGTACCCCAAGAGAGGCTGTTTGCTCTCGAACGCCTGCGGAGCCACCTGCACCAACTCGGCTGATGATGCTGCGGATGCTGTGGCGGGTATCGCCGCCCGCCAGCAACGATGCAAGAGCCGCGGCAGCAGCTAAAGCGTTGACTGCCATACGATTATCGCGGACTTCCCGAACCGGAAGCCGGTGATCGGATCGAACAGGCGAGAGAGCGGGACAATGGCGCGGTCCCAGGTTATGATCTGCGCCTTGGTCGGCATGGCCGAACGCAGGATCAGGCGGTTCGCCAGCGAGGCGAAAAAGCCGACACTGTCCAGCAGAAACGCGGTGGCAACGCAACATCCTGGCGGCGTGAGTTTCCTCAAGCCAGCCAGGCTGTAGCGACGGAAGTGGCCAATCGAGCGGTCGAATGGACTGTAAAGAAATTGGTGAGCCGGCGCGAGAACGATCACGCGTCCCTCAGGACTCAGCAACTGGGCGGCCTTCGCGACCTCGGCCCGGTCATTTTCGATATGCTCAAGTACGTCAATATAAAGAATTGTGTTGAACTGCTCCTGCGGCGGCACTTGGTCAATCGTGCCGACCAGTACGCGGCAATTATAAGGCAAAGCTCGGTCTCGAAGCCGCATTGCTATTTCGCCGGCCAGTTTTCGATCGGGTTCCAACGCCAACCAGTCTTGCACATTTGGGTTAGCAAGCTGCGCAATATTGGTGCCGATGCCAGCGCCAACCTCGAGCACACGACCTGTGATAAAAGGAGACAAATTCCTTGCAACGTAAGCCTTCCAGTTGGTTGCGTGCTCGAACAATTCGAGTTCGCTTCCCACATAATCCAGCGACATCATCGAGTGCTCGATGCTTGATGTTCTTGTTGTCGCCGCATTATCGTCTGCTTGGCGGCCACGAAGGCTTTGGTGTCGATGATTGGAACGAGTTGGCGCATGCTGCGGTTGGCAAGCAGAACGAGCGTGGTCACGATCATCAAAATCAACGCTTGAACCAGTATAACGACTAGGCTGCCCATAATCGTTGTTGCCCAGCCGGGGATTGCCAGCGCGGTGACCACCCGAATAACGACCACGATGAGCATAGCGCTCACGGTCAAGCCGCTGATGCATGCACCGGCAAGCAGGACACGAACGAAGATAACATCGGTGTATACCGACATCGCGCTCAGACCATGCATCACTAGGGAAGTCAGGTTCATTTTGGAGGAACCAGCATAGCGTGTTCCGCGCTTGGTTTGCACAGAAAGGCGGCGGACGCGCGAGCGGATTATGGCCGCCGGCAGGTTGTTCCACAATTCTGGCATATGCACCAGACGGCGTACTGCGGACGCTGGCAGCAGGCAAAAATTGCCAAAAGCCATCTCTCGGCCCACCAGCACGCGGAACAGAGCCTTATAGACCAGATAGCCCATCTTGAAGGTTGGTGCTTCCGATCGCTCCGCACGGCCCGCCACAATGACGTGGTCGGGATGGGCACGCCAGACACCGATGAGGGCGCCTATATCGTCCGGTCGGTCCTCGCCGTCGCTGTCCATCACGATACACGCATCTATATCAGTCCGCTCGGACAGCGAGGCAAGGCCGATCGCGATGGCACGCTGGTGCCCGAGATTGAGCGCCAGCCGGATCACAGAAATACTCTCGATGCAGGCATGCGTTTTCAAGTGCGGCAGCGATGTCAGATCACATGGTTCAGTCGAACCGTCATCGACCACCACGACCTCAAAAATCCCGTTCTCGGTGGAATATCGTTTCAAGATAGCCTCAATGAGGCACGAAAAAGGGAGCCAATCATCAAGAACAGGCGTCAAGATGACGAACCGGTGCGGCATGAGTTCAAGCTCCCACCTGCAATCTCAACGCAGGCAAACGTGGGTATTCGCGGCACGCTAGGGTCTTCCGGCATCCTCGATCTTTAGTTGCGTGACGCCAAGCGATAGGACGCGTGTATCGGCTGATAGGCCGATGGACGCGGGCGAAACAGCATCCGGACAAATGAACCTCAATCTCAGCAACCTATTGCTACCCAGAATATGACGAGGGATGATAAGGTCCAAGTTCTGTGTCTGCTGAAATGTTTCGTTGGCTACAAGTGCCCCGTTAGCCACAACCTCAACCCGTTGGCGCGCATGTCCAGGCGACACGAAGATCATAGGTGACAACTTAATCTTGACATCGTGGTCGTCGTTCGCTTCAACCATAAATGTTAATTCAGCCGAACCTCCGTCTATCCAGCGCCCCCATGGTTCCTGGGTTGACCATCCAAACCCGAGCAATTTTGCGCTGATTTGTCCGCCACCTGAGAAATCAATAACATTTCCGGGCCTCAATACGACCAGATCATTTAGAATACCTTGGTCAATTCCGACGCGGTCGGGGACCAACGAACACAAAATGTAGTCATCGACGTATCGGCAGAAGTCCTTTCCGGTTTCAAGAGAGGCAACCGAGGCCGGTCCGTTTCTGTCGAAAACATACGCTGTATCTGCTTGAAGTCCAAGACTTTCTACCTGCATGTTCTGCTGAGAACAAAAAAATGAGCGCTCAGCATCGCTATATCGGGCAGCATAGAAACTGTTGATCGTCATGCGTTGTTCGAGCGCAAGGCGTCCAAAGATGGCATACCCCATCTGTCCACCCGGGGTTCCGCTAAGGGAGCATTGCCAAGGAGGAAGGACGATCAGGTGTTTCTGGCGCTCGCCTAACTTATGCCAAGACGCGTCCATTGGCATCGCAGGGAATGATGCCGTTTGCCACTCCTGATAGATCGCAGAGCGTAGCGGCATCAGATCGATAACCTGAACGACGAGACCCGTGACGAGAAGTGGGTAGAATAGCCAGCCCCCAACGGCCAAATACGTTGCAGATATGATTCCCGTAAATATCAGGTAGTACGCCGGCCAGAAGAATCGGCCGGAACAGTGAAACGATGACAAAACCGCCATAACCGGCACGGGCAGTCTGACATCGTACAGGACATAGCGGCCCAGGGTCCCCTTCGTGGACAGCGCGAGCAAAACGCAGATTACGCAGACCACAAGGGCCGAAGCTGAGGAGCGCCTGAAAAAGCGAGCAAGACTTGCAGGATTCCGCGCGACGGAAATGACGGCGAGCATTAGCATTCCGAGGCCTAGATAGTTGTACCCTTCATATTGTCCCGGACCGATCTGTTGCGGGGCTAACAGAAGAGCGCCTTGGTGGCCAGGATCAATTGGGCTGACCAGGTTCATGGAGTAGTAATCGTACCCTCCTATGCCTCCTATCGTGTATTGAGATAAAGCAGTGCCCCGGATGAAGCCAAACAACAGGAGGGCTAAGGCAACTGAGCAGAAAGCGACGGCGATTCCGGAAAGACACCGTGTTGCAGACCCAGCCCCAAGCATCGCGGAACGAACATGAGCGGCGGAGCAGACCAGTAACGTCATCAGAGCGACATAGGGATTAATGGCAGCAGCAATGAAGCACAGGGTTGCCGACCAACCCACACGTCTCCACGAAAGGCCTTCACTAGCGGACAGCAGTTGATCCACTGCCGCGAGGAGAAGCCAATGGCTTGCCAGCGCAAAATGTCCAAAGCCGCGCCATACAAATGGCGGAGCAGTCAGAAAAAAGATGCCACCCAGAACTCCTGCCAGCTTTCGGCCTCCGCAAACTCGGCGGCTGACTTTGAACCCGAAGTAGAATTGCAAGGCCGAACATACAAAAAAGTACAAGCCGAAGTACTGGAAGTCCTGCGGAAGCAGATCGCGTATTATCCAGCCCATAGTTGCAATCAGAGGTATCGAGTCGAAGTAAGCTACTGGCGTCCCAAACGGATAACCGATAGCGCTGGACCAGCCTATAGGTATCCGCAAGTGCGGTTCCAACCGGAAAAATGCCCAGCCGAGGTAGGCTGTAGCTGGATCCCCAGTCATCCAAGACGTGTCGAGCGGATTCAGGACGCGGGGGCCCACCGTGGTAAGTGCGTTCACCAAGCCAGCGGAAAGAGCGAACACAAAGAGTGCACAATTGAAAAATCGGTTCCGACTTTGATGAGTCAACTCGTATTTCTGGATCATTGATATGAAGAGCATGGACCGTCTTTCTCACCATATCGGTTGACAAGGAAGCACTCAATCCATGCTATCTTGTTAGTGCACCCTCGCCAGTCGACGACACGTGACCTGGGTCCCAAATTCCCTCAGGTACGTTTAGGTTGCCATCACACCCATCGTGACGGTGTTTCCCGGTTCGGTCTAGAGCTGTTTCATCGGCCAAGCCGGAACTGGCATGAATCGCCATTTCCGCGACAGCGTCCCACGCAGCGGCACTCTGAGACAAAGCTGAGAGCGTCTGGCACCCGGACCGCACAAATCCCGCCAGCCACGCGGCCCTAAGAAGCACCCGCCAGCGGCACCAGGTGCGACAAGAACACCTCGGCACACGCGCGCCATGAGTAGCGTTCGGCATGCGCCCGACACGCCGACCGGTCAGCCGCCAGCGCCGCCAAGGCAGCCGCCCGCAGGTCGACATCCACCGCACCGACCTTGCCGTGCACGTCAGCGAGCACGTCGATCGGTCCGGTGACCGGAAACGCCGCGACCGGCGTGCCGCAGGCGAGCGCCTCCAGCAGCACCAGGCCGAACGTGTCGGTCAGGCTGGGAAAGACGAACACATCGGCGCCTGCGTATGCACGCGCCAGCGCCTCACCGTACCGCGGGCCGGTGAACAGCACGTTCGGATACTCGCGCCGTAGCCGCGGAAGGATCGGTCCGTCCCCAACCACCACCTTCGATCCCGGCAGATCGAGATCGAGAAACGCACCAATGTTCTTTTCCACCGCCACGCGGCCGACACAGAGGAACACCGGTCGCGGCAATCCCCAGTCCTCTTTCGGCTCTGGCTTGAACAGGCCCAGATCCACCCCGCGCGACCATGACCGTATATTGCGGAATCCCCGCGCCGTCAGCTCGTCGCGCAACGACTGCGTCGCGACCATGGTGCCCTGCGCAGCGCTATGGAACCGCCGCATCCAGGCATACAACGGCCGTACCGGCAGACCCGTCCGAGCCTTGATATACTCGGCGAACCGCGTGTGGAACGCGGTGGTGAATCCAAACCCGGTGCGCTTCGCCCAACTTCGCGCCGCCATCCCGAGCGGACCCTCGGTCGCGATGTGCAGCGCCTCCGGCTGGAACGCCTCGATCATGCGCACCAGGCTCCGGCGCGGCAGCAGCGCCAGCGGAATGTCGCTGTACGTCGGGCACGGGATGGTGCGGAAGCGGTCCGGCGAGATCACCTCCACCACGTGCCCCATCGCGCGCAACTCGGTCACCACAGTGGTCAGCGTGCGCACCACGCCGTTCACCTGCGGCAGCCACGCATCAGTAACAATCATGATCCTGTGCGAAGGCGCGGGAGGCAGCATCGCGTCGCAGCAGGCCGGGTTTTCGAGGGTGATCGAGTCAGGCAGCGGCGCTCAGTGCGGTTCGGCGCGGTGTGAAGAACGACAGGCGGTTGGCCGCCACCCAGTCGATCAGCTCCAGCCGTCCGTCATGATGTTCCACCAGCGCGGTGCAGCTCTCCACCCAGTCGCCGTCGTTCAGATACAGCACGCCCTGCACCTCGCGCATCTCGGCCTGGTGGATGTGGCCGCATACCACGCCGTCGAAGCCGCGCCGCCGCGCCTCGTTCGCCAGCGCGCTCTCGAACCGATCGACCGCCTTCACCGCCTCCTTCACCTGCCGCTTCAGCCACGCTGAGAGCGACCAGTACGGATACCCCAGCCGTCGGCGCAGCGCGTTGAACCAGCGGTTGAACGTCAGTGCGGCGGTGTACGCACCGTCGCCCAACAATGCGAGGAACTTTGCGTAGCGCACCACGCTGTCGAACTCGTCGCCGTGCATCACGAGCAGACGCTTGCCCGCGGCGGTGACATGCTCGGCTTCCTGCCGCAACCGGATGCCGGCGATCTCCAGGCCGCCAGGAACAATCGGATCCAGCCAGGCACGGAACATCTCGTCGTGGTTGCCCGGGATGTAGGTCACCTCCGTGCCGCCGCGCGACGTGACGCAAGATCTGCCGCAGCACCTCGTCGTGGTACTCGTCCCAATACCAGGACTTGCGCAGCCGCCAGCCGTCGAAGATGTCGCCGACCAGGAACAGGTGCTGACAACTCGTACGGCGTAGGAAATCGGCAAGGAAATCGCAACGCGCGCCTCTTGTTCCAAGATGTGTGTCTGAGAGGAACACACTGCGATAGAGTGGCCGCGCGCTGGGAATGATAGAAGCATTCATGCGAGACCAGGGAATACCTGCGATTTCTTGTGGATAAAGTTAAGATTGCGTGACGAAACATAATATTGTAGCCTGGAATGAAAGTCATTCTGCAGCAACAGTTTTGTCATCATTTTGTAATGAACGGAGTGGCAAGTTCTTAACTTCGCGTTGAAGATGCATTCGATTTGATTTGCCGATGATCGTGGTGTTCAACCCTGTCGCCGGGATGCGGCGCGCCAGCCTGATGTGGCGCGTGCTCGACGTGTTGGTGGCGAACGGCATCCGCATCGAGCTGTCGGAGACACATCGGCCAGGCCACGCCGAGGCGTTGGCGCGTGAGGCGGTCTGTCGCGGTTCTTCAATGGTGGTTGCCGCCGGCGGTGACGGCACCATAGCCGAGGTCGCCAACGGCCTGATGGGATCATCGGCGCGACTGGGTGTGATCCCACTGGGCACCGCCAACGTGATGGCGCACGAGCTTGAACTTCCCTTCGAACCGCGGGCCGTGGCGGCGGCACTGGCATTCGGTCGGACGCGGCCGATCTGGCCCGGCGTGGTGCGCACCGCCGCGGGCTCCAGGCTGTTCGTGCAGATGGTCGGCGTCGGGTTCGACGCGCAGGTCGTGCATCATGTGCCCGTCGTGCTGAAACGAATGTTCGGCCGCAGCGCCTATGCGATCCAGACACTGCGCGAGCTGGCATGCTACCGCTTCCCGATGATCCACCTGCGCCTCGATGGCGAGGAGACCCAGGCTGCCAGCGTCATCGTCAGCAAGGGTCGACTGTACGGCGGCCGCTTCATGCTCGCACCGTCTGCCTGTGCGGGCGAGCCAGGTTTTTCCGTTGTGCTGTTTGATCACTCAGGCATTGCTGCCGCCCTGCTGTACGGCGCCGCATTGCCGCTCAGCCTGTTGAGCCGTGCGCCCGGCGTGCGGCACGTTCGGGCGCGGCAGGTGGATTTCATCGACAACGAGGCGTTGCCCGCCCAGGCCGACGGCGACGCGGCAGGCTGGACACCGATCGCCGTGACCGACGCGCCGGCAGCCATCCCGGTGGTGGTCGCGTAAGCCTCGCTTAGCCGCCGGTCACCTCCAGCGCCTGATCAAGATCGGCGATCAGATCTTCCGCGGTCTCCAATCCGATCGACAGGCGAATCACGTCGGGTCCCGCGCCCGCCGCAAGGCGCTGCTCGTCCGAGAGCTGGCGGTGGGTGGTCGAGGCCGGGTGCAGGATCAGGCTGCGCGTGTCGCCAATGTTCGCGAGATGCGAGAACAGCCGCACGTTCTCCACCAGCTTCACGCCGGCATCGTAGCCACCGCGCACACCGAAGGTGAACACCGCACCTGCGCCGCGCGGCAGGTATTTGCGCGCCAACCTGCGATACGGACTCAACTCCAGCCCGGCATAGGTGACCCATGCCACTCGCGGATGGCGTTCCAGATGTTCCGCCACCTTCTGCGCGTTAGCCACATGCCGCTCCATGCGGACATGGAGCGTTTCGATTCCGGTGATGGTCAGGAACGCATTCATCGGCGCCATCGTCGGGCCGTAGTCGCGCAACGCGACCGCGCGTGCCTTGGTGGTGAAGGCGAAGTCGCCAAAATTCTCGTAGAAGCGCAGCCCGTGATACGCCGGTTCCGGCTCGGTCAGCGCCGGGAATTTGCCGCCCTGCGACCAGTCGAATTTTCCCGATTCCACCACGACGCCGCCCAGCGAATTGCCGTGTCCGTCGAGGAACTTCGTCGTCGAGTGCACCACCAGATCGGCGCCCCACTCGATCGGCCGGCACAGGAATGGCGTCGCCAGCGTGTTGTCGACGATCAGCGGAATGCCCGCCTCGTGCGCGATCTTCGCTACGGGTTCGAGGTCCACGACGATGCCGCCCGGGTTGGCCAGGCTTTCGAGGAAGATCGCCTTGCAGCGCGGCGTCAGGGCACGGCGGAAATTCTCCGGATCGTGCGGATCGACGAAGTGGCAGGTCCAGCCGAGCTTCTTGAACGACAGTCCGAACTGCGTCAGCGATCCGCCGTACAGGTTGCGCGAGGCGACGAACTCGTCGCCCTGCTCCATCATGGTCGCGAAGATCAGGAACTGCGCGGCATGGCCTGACGCAGCGGCACATGCGGCGCGGCCGCCTTCCAGGTTGGCGATGCGCTCTTCCAGCACCGCGACGGTGGGATTGGTCAGGCGCGCGTAGATGTAGCCGAAGTTGTGCAGGTTGAAGAGCGACGCCGCATGTTCGACATCGTCGAAGACGTAAGCCGCGGTCTGGAAGATCGGCGTGATCCGCGCTCCGGTCGTCGGATCGGGTGACGCACCGGCATGAATCGCGCGCGTCTCAAAGCCGTAGCTGACATTGGCCGACGGCAGCACCTGCGGTTTCGCCTTACGCTCGGTGGGTGCCTCAGGCGCGCGATTGCGGATGATGCCGGAATTAACGCCGCTCCATGACAGCTCGCCGCCGAGACGGCCAAACTCGATCTTCGGACAGCGATCCATGATGACTTCGATCCCGGCCGCCTCGCCACGCGCCGCCGCTTCGTCGTTGCGGACGCCGAGTTGCATCCACACCACCTTGGCGCCGATCGCGATCGCGTCGTCGACGATCGGCCCGACCTGGTCCGATGCACGGAACACATCGACCATGTCGACCTTGTCGGGAATGTCGCGCAGACTGGCGTAGACCTTTTCGCCGAGCTGTTCCTTGCCGGCGGTGCCGGGGTTCACCGGGATGACGCGATAGCCCTTGTTCTGCAGATACTTCATCACGAAGTAGCTCGGCCGATTCCAGTTGGGCGACGCACCGACCATCGCGATAGTACGCACCGCCGAGAGTATCCGGCGTATCTTAGCGTCGGAATAAGGGATCGGATCGATCGCGGTCATCTGCACATCCTCCCGTTCGCACCCATGCCAGGACTTGACCCGACCATCTGCTGAAGTACGCAGGTGGCCGGGTCAAGTCCAGCAGAGGGAGACGCGCAATGGCCAGGCTCCATCGCCGCCAGCCGGTACACGGCGTCAGCATCGGCATCATGATGCTGGATACGGGATTTCAACGCCTGCCAGGCGACATCGGCTATGCGCCCACCTGGCGCTTTCCCGTGCAGTTCGCCGTGGTGCGCGGCGCCACACCCGACCGCATCGTCAAGCCGAACGCCGACGGCATGCTGGACCTGTTCCTGCGCGCGGCCGATGAACTGGTGGCTCTTGGCGTCGACGGCATAACCACGAGCTGCGGCTTTCTCGCCATTCTGCACCCGCAGCTCGTCGCGCACTGTCCGGTGCCGGTCGCGACCTCCAGCCTGCTGCAAATCCCGCTCGTGCAGAGCATCCTGCCGAAAGGCCGGCGTGTCGGCGTTCTCACCGCCGACAAGGACGCGCTGTCGCCAGAGCATTTTCGCGCCGTGGGCTGTCCGACAGATCTTCCGGTGGTCGGCATGCCACCCGACGGGGTCTTCCGTCACAACAACCATACCGGCCAGCCCGTCGTCGACTACGCCGCGCAGGAGCGCGAGGTACTGGGGATGGCGGAACAGATGCTGCGCGAAAACCCGGACGTCGGCGCGATCGTTTCCGAGTGCACCAACCTGCCGCCCTATTCGGCAAAGATCGAGGCGACCTTCGGTATGCCGGTGTACGACATCATCGGGTTCGTCGAGTGGTTCCATGCCGGGCTGAAGCCGCGGCGCTACAGCAACGGGGGCTGATCATGCAGACCAGACGCAGGCTGGGTGCCGCTTTTGGCGCTGCCGCCATCGCTGTCGCCGGCACCGCCGCGGCGCAGACACCACCGGCCGAAGCCACGATCGACCGCATCCGTCGCACCGGCGTGCTGCGCATCGCCGCGCTGCCCGGCGAGATGCCGTTCTTCCACAAGGACCTCGCCACCGGCGAATGGTCCGGCGTCGCGATCGACATGGCGAAGAGCATCGCCACGCCATTCAACGCCAGGCTGGAATACGTCGAGTCCACCTACGCCAATTCGGTCCTGGACCTGCAAGCGAACAAGGTCGACCTCGCGTTCGCGCTGAACCCGACCCCGCAGCGTGCCCTCGCGATCGGTTTCACCCACGCCTACTACATGCATCCCTTCGGCTTCGTCGCCCGCCGCGGCTTTGCCGCGCGCACCTGGGACGACCTGAACAGACCCGAGGTTCGCGTCGTGTCGCTGATCGGTTCGCTGACCGACGTGCTGCTTGCCCGGTACGCACCGAAGGCGCAGGTGCTTGGCGCGAAGCAAGGGGACGATGCGGTCCTGCTGATGCAGGCGGGACGCGCCGACTGCATCATGTACGCGTTGATCCAGGCGCTGAGCGTCAGTGCGCGGGCGCCGATGCTGGAGGAGGTGACGTTGCTGCAGGCGCCCTCTGTGGCGTTGCCGAGTGCCATGGGTGTGCAGATGGAACCGGACCGGCGGTGGCGGGATTACCTGAACAGTTGGGCCGATTACAACACGGGCACCCGCCAGGTGGGCGCGTGGATGCGGCAGTCGCTGCTGGCGATGGGCGTGAAAGCGGAGAGCATCCCAACGAACGCCGACCTCTGACCGCTCGAGCCGAGATCGATACGATTTCGGCGAATTCTCTGCAGTATGATCACCGCGGTGTGCAGCAAGCATTCGTGAATGTCATGAGCCAGTCGTGAATGCTCCCGGGGAGTGTTGTTCGGCATTTCGGCTGTTAAGATTTCATTAACCTAACCAAACGCACAAAACATGCGCCATCACACCCCCGGGGCAATATGAAAGTTCTGTTCGCGACGAGCGAGCTTGCCGACTATGCCAGGGCGGGCGGGCTGGGCGAGGTGTCGGCGGGTCTGCCGCGCGCGCTCCAGCGTCGGAACATCGATATCCGTGTGCTGTTGCCGGGCTACTCGGAGGTGATCGCCAAGGCCCGAGACATCGTGGTGGTGGCACACCTGCCTGGCCGCGACGGCGTCAGTCCCTGCTGCATAGGCGAGGCACGCACCGCGGATGGTCTGACAATCTATCTGGTTCTTGAGCCGTCGCTGTATCAACGCAGCGGAAGTCCTTATGCCGGACCGGAAGGCCGCGACTGGCCCGACAACGACCTGCGCTTTGCGCGTCTTTCGCTCGCCGCAGCGGAAATCGCCGGGGGCCGTGCCGGCATGAACTGGCAACCGGATTTGTTGCATGTGAATGATTGGCCAGGCGGTCTCGCGCCGGCGTATCTGCGTTGGCAGGGCGCGCGTGTGCCGACTGTGCTCACCATCCACAACATCGCATACCAAGGCCTGTGCGACCGTGAGCGCATGCAGGTTCTCGGCATTCCCGAAAGTGCGTTCCACGTGAACGGCGTCGAATTTCACGACCGTGTGTCGTTCCTCAAGGCCGGTCTGTTCTATGCCGACCACGTATCGACGGTCAGTCCGACCTATGCGCGTGAGATCACCACCGAGGCTCTCGGCGCTGGCCTCCACGGGCTGACAAGCGGGATTGCCGCCGAAGGCCGACTGTCGGGCATCGTCAACGGGATCGACGAAAGCTGGGACCCGAGCCTGGATCCCCTTCTGCCGCACCACTTCGAGGCGGGCGACCTCTCCGGCAAGCAAGCGAACGCCGAGTCGGTACGCACCGGACTGTGCCTGAGGCATTCGGATGGCCCGCTGTTCGGCGTGGTCTCGCGGTTAGTGCACCAGAAGGGGCTGGACATCGTAGCCGATACCGCGCGCGACATCGTCCACGAGGGTGGCCAGATCGCCATCCTCGGCCTCGGCGATCCGGACACCGAGCACATGCTCAGCCGCCTCGCGCGCAGTCATCGCGATAACATCGGATTGCTGATCGGTTACAACGAACCGATGGCGCGGCGGATCGTCGCCGCAAGCGACTTCTGCCTGATGCCGTCGCGTTTCGAGCCGTGCGGACTGACGCAGATGCAGGCGCAGCGTTACGGCGCGTTGCCGATCGCCCACCGCACCGGCGGCCTCGCCGACACGATCGAGGACGGCGAGACCGGTTTTTTGTTCTCTGACCTGTCGGGCGAGGGCCTGCTCGGTGCCTGCCGCCGGGCCTTCGATGCCTATGACGATCCCGACGTGCTGGCCGAAATGCGTCAGGCCGCGATGGCGCGCAGCTTCCCCTGGTCGGGCGCGGCTGCGGAATACGAGCTGCTCTATTCGTGGCTGATCGGGCAGCGTCCGGCGCAGGTCGTAAAGACGCCGGCGCGGCGGCGGGCGCGTCAGGCAGTGGCAGTCGAGTTGCCTGTGGCGGCGTAGGACGCCGTCGTTCAGGCGCCCAACTGCTCCACCAGTTGATGGAAGTCGGGCACGACCAGATCGGTTGCGGGATCAGGTATCGGATCGGGCGGCCCGGACGGTCCCCATTCATCCGGGCGACGGACGAAGCAGGTTCGGTAGCCGACGCCCCTGGCGGCGTTTAGGTCGAAGTTGTGACAGGCCACCATCAGGATATTGCCGGGCTCGAGTTGTAACAGCCTGGCCGCACGCTGATACGCTTCCGGCCGAGGCTTGTACGCGTCGAGCATCTCGCAGGCGATCACCGCATCCCAGTGCAGGCCGTTGCGACGCGCGGTATCGATGATCAGCGAAACGCTGAGGATGGTGAACGAGACCGTGATGTAGCTCTGCCGCAAGCGCTCCAGCGCGCGGGGAAAGTCCGGCCAGGCGTCGAGGGAATGCCAGCGCCGAGCGATGGCGGTGCGGTCCGCCGCTGAGAACATGCCGAGTTCGTGCTCGCCGGCGAGCTCGTCAAGCACCGTGCGATGCACATCGTCGATGTTAAAGCCGGGGCTCGTTTGGTTGGTCATGCGCTGAAGCGAACGCCGGCGATAGGCGTTGGTGATCGCGGTCCAGTCCCGCGTGACGCCGCGGCGTGCTCCGGTCTCGGCGAGCGCGGCACGGATGCCGGAGTGCCAGTCGAGCACCGTGCCGCCGGTGTCGAAGGCGAGCGCCTTGATCCCTGCTATCGTCATAGATCGCGCAGCACGTCCAGCGTCGTCTCCGGCTCCGGCCGGTGCGTGTAGTCCGGATCGGCCTCGGCCGATGCCACGATGCCGTCGCGGCGAATGACGATCCGCGCGGGCATCGACAGCCGCCAGCTCTGATCGCCGTTGAGGCGCGGCAGCTCGATGCCGTTCTTCGTGTAGACCTCGATCAGGTCGTCGGGCAGCCGGAACGCAAGCCCGTAGGCCTCGCCGACCTTGTTGTCGGGATCCGTCAGGATCGGGAACGTCAGCTTCTGCCGCGCCGCGCCCGGCTCGGTGAACGACTGCAACTGCGGCGACAGCACGATCAGGCTTGCGCCGAGTGACTCGATCTCCGGAAATACTGCTTGCAGAGCATCCAGCTCATGCCGGCAGTAGGGTCACCAGAAACCGCGGAACACGCTCATCAGGACAGGGCCGGACGCCAGCAGAGCGGACAGGGCCACCGCATTGCCGTGCTGGTCGTTCAGCGTGAAGTCGGGCGCCTTGCTGCCCGGCTTGATGACGCCGTCCATGATACCGGACTGGCGCAGCTGCTCGGTGGCGTTGTGCATGATGGCGAGACGGTCGGGCGAGATACGCTTCGCTGATGCCTCACGCACCGCTGCCAGTTTGTCCTCGAGGCTCATCGCACTCTCCTCACGTTATTCACCCACCAGTCTGACCCATGCCGATGTGGTCCGCCAGTTCCACCGCGTAAAGCCCTCGCCGAAGCTGTCGGGAATCTCCGGCAGCATCGCGGCATTCCACGCGGCCCATTCCGATACCAGCCGATCGAACACGTTCTGGTGCCGATGCTTCAGGTTGCCCCGCTTGCGGGGGCCGCCACGACGTCGAAGAGGAAGCTGTTGTCGCGGATCTTCAGATACTTGAAGTCGCCGTCGCGCATGGCTCGCTGTGCGTTGCTCTTGTAGCGCCAGAACAGCTTTCGCGGTACCGGTCGCGTGCTGTCCGGTCAACACCGGCAGCGGGTTCATCCCGTCCGGCGGGTAGTCCGCGTCGGGCGCGGTGCTCGCTGCATCGAGCAAGGTCGGCAACCAGTCCATGCTGATCATCACCTGCTCGCTGACCCCGCCGGCGCGAATGCGATCTGGCCAGCAGAACAGGCGGGGACGCGCAGGCCGCCCTCCAACAGCTCCTTCTTGATGCCGGTGAACGGCCAGGTGTCCGAGAAGCACTCGCCGCCGTTGTCGCTGGTGAAGATGACGATGGTGTTGCCCGATAGTCCGTTGGCGTCGAGCGCCTGCAGCACGCGTCCTATCTGGCGGTCCATCGCCTGCACCATGCGTGCATAGGTAAGCTGCGTGCCGCCGTCGTAGTGGCGCAGCCGCGTGCCGCGCAGCCGCTCTGACTCCGCAACATCGCCGGGCGCCTCCCACGGCCAACATTGATCTAGTGGATAGATCTAATGCCTGGCACGGACCAAAGTGGCAAAACCGGCTACTATCATTGCTTAATCGCTATAATATCCAGCGTTAATTTACTGTTAATATTATTTGACATACGCGCTATTGCATCGTTAATGACGTGTTGTGGCGAAGAGTAAAAAGAGAGGGCAGGCAACGTGACCACGCACATTTACGACGGGACTAACTTCTACAATGTAGCGTCACCCGGCACTGGGGCGGCTAACGGCGACTTTTTCGTGTTTACTGCTGCCAATATTGATGCGTCGATCAACGGCATCAACCAGAATCTGATCATCATGGGGTCGGACCAAGACACCTTGATCGAAAGTGGTGGTGGGCAAGCCAGCTACATTTACCCGGAAGGGACGAACGACGCGATTGTGCCGGTGAACGAGGGCACGCAGGCGATCATTGACTTGGGCAAGGGCACGATCCTTGACGTGCAGAACAATCTCAACGGTTTTGACTTGCTGTATAATCAGCCGACCAACGATCCTGGGTTCAATCTGATTGTGCCGCAGACGGGATACGACGGTCTGCTTTTCCTTGTTGGTGTTCAGCTTACGACGGCCGATCTGACGCCGCCCAACGGCAACGGTGTTCAGACATTGACGATGAAGAATGGTGCGACGACGACTGATACCATGAACGTTATTGGTCTGGGCAGCGGCACGCTCACGCTCGCGAATGCGAGTGGTGGGGTCTATTTGACCCAGGGTAATCCGTTCATTCACGGCGTTACGGTCTGATTCTGAAAGGGGAGCAATCCCCTTTCTTTGAGGGCCAGCCAATCAACGTCCATCCGGTCTCCGTGGCAAGCGAACCGATCGCGGCGCCAGTCAGGGTTACCGTATCGCCGTGCAATTGGTTTCCGTTCAGGCTAGGGATGTCATCCGCGACAACTGGGCGGTGATTTGCGAGAACCGGACGGCGTGAGGCGCTAGGCGACACCGAGACCTCTCACGGCCATTATCGTGCTCGTGGTGGCTATCGTGCTACAATCGCCCAGGCTGTGCTCGCGACTATCATGTCGCTTTGGAAGCTATGGCAGATAGAGATGGTAGCGCCACGCCAGGCCGCTGCCTGTTCGCCAATGCCTCATAGTCCGAGTGACACCTGCCACGTCCAGCGCTATGGTCATAATGCCGGCGTTTCCGGCATCTTGGACTATCCCCAGACTAATCACCTAGCCCCGCTGGGCCGCCAACGTGCTGGCGGGGCTTTTCTTGAGCCGCTCACCCGGCTGCGCGATTTTCGCTGTGTGTCTGGGTAACGCTTTGATATTGCGCAATATCAAATGTATTGCAACGATTCTGTTGCCACTTGCAGCTAGAGATTAGAAAGGCAGCCCGCTGAGCCGGCATATCCAGAATGGAAGGAGCCGCCTGATGTTTGCATACACGTTCGCCCTGTTGGAGCGTGTGAAGGTCGACCGCAAGGGTGTCACCGCAATGGAATACGGCGTGATCGCCGCCGGCATTGTCCTTGTTGTCGCTACATCTGCCGCCACGCTGGGATCAAAGCTCTCGACGCTGTTCGGTACCATCGGGGGCAAGCTCTGACGAATTGGCGGGGCTGGGGCACATTGCCGGATTGCTACCACCTGCCTAAAATAAATTGCCGATGCTCACCAAACCGCCCGTCATCGTCCGAACAGACTACCGCCGGAAGCGCCCGCCAAAGCGCAAGATCCCGGTTGCTATTCCAATGCGGATCGTCTCGGCAAGGCAACCGAGACCAGCCGCTCCGGTCATCGATGTGGCGGTGACAGAGCGCAAGCCGGCACAGGCGGCGACCATCACCGGGCCGCGCATCGTGACCGCGCGGAAGCCGAAGGGAAGATTTCCCGACGTGCCGGAGATGACGGCCGAGGAACACCAACAGCGCGGCAATGCCGCCGAAGCCTTGTTCAGGGAGATCGTACGCCGTGCGGCGCGAGGGGTTGACGCCACCGCCTGAGGCCGCCCCTGATGACCTCCCCACGCCACGCTCCTATTTAAAGGGCCACTTCCGCCTCATCGTTTGGTGTAAGGCATGCCGGCGCCAGCGGGATCTGGACTTCCAGACGCTTGTTGACCAGGGACACGGTGTCGATGGCTGGCTGAAGCCGCCTAAATCCGGCGACATAGGAGCCTGAAGGGAGGCCTGCCAGCGAGTGCCGAGACGCTGGGCGGGTTGGCGGAGCAGACTGCCGAGTTGGCATAGGCCTGGGTGAAGCGCACGCCGCGTTCGGCGATGCGGTCAATGTTGGGCGTCTCGAAATCTCGCCGGCCGCAGCAGGAAAGGTCCGCGTAGCCGAGGTCGTCGGCCATGATGAACACGATGTTCGGTTGCAAGTGGATCTCCGTCGCTGGATGCTGCTGGCACCGGGGACGATACGGTCCGGCAAGCAACCGCGGAAGCCTCCGGCGCGCGGACGGATTTGACCAGGTTCGTGCGTGCGTTGATATGTGCACATCATGACCACGACGAACCATGCGGAGCGCAAGCCATGAGCCGGCCACCGCTGCCACCCTTTACGGTGGAAACCGCTGCACAGAAGGTGCGTATGGCCGAAGATGCGTGGAACACGCGCGATGCGGCACGCGTCGCACTGGCCTATACCGAGGACAGCAAATGGCGAAACCGCGCGGAGTTCCTGCAGGGTCGCATTGCGATCGAGGCCTTCTTGACAAGAAAATGGAATCGCGAGCTCGACTACCGCCTGATCAAGGAACTCTGGGCCTTCCGTGACAACCGCATCGCCGTGCGCTTCGCGTATGAGTGGCATGACGACAGCGGCAACTGGTTCCGCAGCTATGGCAATGAGAACTGGGAATTTGACGAGCGTGGGCTGATGCGGCTGCGCGTCGCCAGCATCAACGATCTGCCCATCGCGGCAAGCGAGCGCAAATACCATTGGCCGCTCGGTCGCCGTCCGGATGACCATCCAGGGCTGAGCGATCTGGGCCTGTGACGTTGCGCTCATGTCGCCGCGCGAAGATAAGAGGATACGCGCCGTGCAGTGTAACGGGTGGTCCAGCCCACCAGTACCAGGTTTGTGACGATGCCGAGTATTGGGTATAGCAGAACATATTCGGGATGCGGTAGATCGATGGCGAGTGCAACATGCACCGCGCTCATGATGACGAGACCGCAACCCCAGACAATGGTGGCGACGTAGAACACGCGGGCTTTGTCCATCGCAACGATGGCTTCGAATCTTGCGCGCCGCGCTGGCGCACCCGCCGCCACGAACTGCCGAGCGATGTAGAGCACGACAGGGCGCCCGATGAATGCCGAGAGCAGGAAGCACAGCCCGATGATCGCTCCCTCGAGCGGGCGCAGCACCAGCGCCGTTGACACGTCGGGCGATAGAACAGTGACCGTGATATGGATCGTGATGCCGCACAGCGCGATGAGTGCGATGGCATCCACCATCCGTTTGCGCCAAATGCCGAACAGAAATCCGATGATCGGAAAGGTCGTCAAATAGAGCAACGGCAGGACGCTTCCGCCGTGGAAGCGCGGCTCAAGGAAGCGGAACAACAGCCAGGGACAGAGGGCGTTCGCTATCAGACTGAACCCCATCGAGCGGAATGCGGCAGCGCGGCTGAAGGTGCGCGGCGCGGCGGCTGCCGGTTCCGGCGAACCGGGTGGCAATTCAGACCGAATCTCCATCATTGGTCGGAGTGTCCCTCGTCGCACCGATAGCGGCCTTCTGGGCCGCGCAAGGAGCCTCTCGCCTTGCACTGAGGCCCGATGTGGCTGGATTATCCCTGCAGCAATCGGGAGGGAACCGCGATGAGCACCACGACGCAGCCTGCCAGCAGCCCCTATTTGCCGGTGCGCGACGACTGGCTCGCGCGGCGCACCGAGGCGATCCTGGAACCCGATCTGCCGATCGTCGATCCGCACCATCACCTGTGGGAGCGGCCGGGTTGGGTCTACATGCTTGACGATCTGCTGGCCGACACCAACAGCGGCCACAACATCGTCGCGACGGTGTTCGTGCAGTGCCGCTCGATGCACCGCGCCGCTGGCCCCGAGGAGATGAAGCCGGTCGGCGAGACCGAGTTCGTCAATGGCGTCGCGGCGATGAGCGCCTCGGGTGTCTATGGCAAGACGAAGATCTGCGCCGGCATCGTCGGCCACGCCGACCTGCGGCTTGGTGCGCGCGTGCGGCCGGTGCTGGAGGCGCATATACGCGCCGGCGGCGGACGCTTCCGCGGTATCCGTCACATCACCGCCTGGGATGCCGACCCGACGCTGATGAATCCGGCCTACGCACCGCCCCCCGGTCTGCTGGCGGATGCGACATTCCGCCAGGGGTTTTCGTGCCTGGCGCCGCTGAACCTGAGTTTCGACGCCTGGCTGTATCATCCGCAGATCGATGAACTGACGGCGTTGGCGCAGGCGTTCCCGGATACACGCATCTGTCTGAACCATGTCGGCGGTCCACTCGCTATCGGCGTCTATGGCGGCAAGCGCGACGAGGTGTTTTCCAAATGGTCGGCGTCGATCCGCGCACTGGCGAAGTGTCCCAATGTGGTGGTGAAGCTCGGCGGCATGGCGATGCGCATCAACGGTTTCGACTTCCACGAGGAAGCCGATCCGCCTTCGTCAGAGACGCTGGCCGCCGCCTGGAAGCCATACGTCGAAACGTGCATCGAGGCGTTCGGCGCGTCACGCGGCATGTTCGAGAGCAACTTCCCGGTGGACAAGGGTTCGTACGCCTACGCGCCGTACTGGAATGCGTGCAAGATTCTGTCGCGCGGGGCGAGTGCGGCGGAGAAGAGCGACTTGTTCAGCGGCGCCGCGGCGCGGTTCTACCGGCTGGAGCTGTAGTCGCCACCGGGAACGCGTCGGAACAGCGGGGCTGGTCGTAACCGGCCCTGTGGGTGGCGCCGCGGCGGTGTGAGCGCCGGATCAGGGCGGACCGGTGCCGGTTGGATGATGACGCGCAGTTTCCGCCACACTGATGGTTCGCCATGATGCCGGCGGCGCCGGATCGACGTCTTCCATCCTCACGGAGGGAAAGCCGCACACGGCTTTCCGAGCCGACAGTCGCGAAGCGGTGCAGGCATTTCACACCGCGGCCATTGCTGCCAGGGGGCATGATAACGGCGCGCCGGGATTGCGGCTCCGGCACGCACCCGCTGGGTTACTGCCCTGCCTCTGTGCTCGACCCCGACGGCAATAACGGAGAAGCAGTCTTCAGAGAGTTCTGACCTTCTCCTGCGGCAAATGGCTCCGCGACCCGACTGGGTTCACGTCTCCAGTACCAACAGGCCATAGCCGGTGTTAAAGGGCGCTGTGTAATTCCGGTGCACCCTCCGAACGCTCTTGCCCAAAGCGCCGCGCATCGCGAGCCACATGATCATTTCGACGCCCTCGGTGCCGCCTCGCTCCATGTATTCCTGGATCGAAAGTTCCGACAGCCCGGCGGGATCGGTCTCTAATCGGTCCATGAATTCATTGTCCCAACCGGCGTTCTTGGTACCGAATTTGGTGCCGTGCAGTTGATGGGTCAGCCCGCCGGTGCCGAACACGACTATGCGCTTGTCCTTCGGGTAGGACGCGATCGCGCGGCCCAGAGCGCCGCCCAACCGATAAAGCCGCCTGGCGGTCGGAATCGGATGCTGGATCACGTTGACCGCCAGCGGAACGACCGGAACTTTCCAATCGGTATCTGTCAACAACGGCAGGAACGACAGCACGCCATGGTCGAGCTTCATCTCCTGGCAGATCGTCGGGTCGAACTCGTCCGCCACCAGTGAGCGCGCGAGATGCCAGGCGAAATCCGGATCGCCGGGGAGGTCGGGCAGCGGCCGTTTCCCCCAACCCTCATCCGCCTGCGCATGCGTTGCGCCAACGCCGAGCGCGAAGGTGGGGTAAGCGTCGAAGAAAAACTGGTTCACATGGTCGTTGTACACAATCAGGAACAGATCCGGCCTGACCTCGTCCAGCCATGCTCTTGCCGGCACATACCCGGAAAATAACGGCGCCCAGATTGGCTCCTGTTGTTGGCCGCGATCCCACGCCACGCCGATCGTTGGGGCGTGCGAGGTGCCGATGCCGCCGATCACGTGCGCCATGGTCAATGAGCCTTTCGTGCGTTGTATTCTGCCAATGTCATTCCGGCAGAGTGGGCCCCGATCTCGGGCAGCGGCACGCCGACAGCGGCGCCAATTTTCAGCATGAGATAGATGCTCGCGCCGCTTTCCAGCATGCCCTTCCAGTCGCGGCGGGCGACCAGGTCGATCTGTTCAGGCGAGCAACCCATGTCGCGCATGTAGCGCGCTTCGTTGTCGTTGAAGCGCGAGCGGTTGTCGGCCGAACTGAGGGAGTTCGCCATTTTGTTAAGGGCGTAGCCACGCGCCGATCGTTCGACAGTGAAGACGTAGGCGCCGGAGACGACTTCGTCCAATGGAGCCTCCCTGGTCTCTATTTGACTCACCGATCGTATCGCGTCGCGACCGGTACCGCAAACGAGTTCAAAATCCTTGCTCCGACAGCGGTCCCCTACCCATCGAAGGATGGCCCCCGCTGTTGAGCCGTGCATCCGCATTTGCCAAGTGCGAGCGACGTCAGAGGGCGGCAACCTCCGCCAGCGTCTCGTGCGCGGCGCGCACCACCGCCTCGGCGTTGATGTCGAACTTCTTGTAAACGTCCGCGATCTTGCCGGAGGCGCCGAAGCCGTGCATGCCGATGAAGCGGCCTTCGAGGCCAATGTAGCGCTCCCAGCCCATCTCCACCGCCGCTTCCACCGCGACGCGCGCACGGGTCGTGCCGAGAACCGCCTTCTTGTAGGCGGCGTCCTGCTCCTCGAAGAGCAGCCGGCACGGCATAGAGACAACCGCCGTCGGGATGCCTTCCTTCTGCAGAAGGTCTCGCGCCGCGACAGCGAGATGCAGTTCCGAGCCAGTGCTCAGGATGGTGAGCTTGCGCTCGCCGCCCTCGGCCTCCAGCAGGACATAGCCGCCCCTCGCCGACCTGTTCTCGTTGCCAGGTTCGCGACGGAGTAGCGGCATCGGCTGGCGGGACAGGGCGATCACGGCCGCCCGGCGCGGCGTGTCCAGGATCAACTCCCAGCACTCGGCGGTTTCGACCGGATCTCCCGGGCGATAAACCGCGAGGTGTGGGATGGCCCGCAGCGCCGCGAGGTGCTCGACCGGCTGATGGGTCGGGCCATCCTCGCCCAAGCCGATCGAATCATGCGTCATGACAAAGATCGTCCGAACCTGCATGAGGGCTGCAAGGCGGATGGAAGGGCGGCAGTAATCCGTGAAGCACAGGAAAGTGCCGCCGTACGGGATCAGGCCGCCGTGCAGCGAGATGCCGTTCATGGCCGCCGCCATGCCGTGCTCGCGCACGCCGTAATGCATGTAAGTGCCGTTGTACTCGCCCGGCCTGATCTCGACCATGCCCTTCGCCTTCGTGTTGTTCGAGGGCGTCAGGTCGGCAGAGCCTCCCAACAGTTCCGGGATGGCGGCGGCGAGGTGGTCGAGCGTGGCGCCGCTGGCCGCACGGGTCGCCATGTCCTTGCCGCTCGCGATGAACTCGGCTCGGGCCGCCGCGATCGCCTTCTTCCAGTCAGCCGGCAACTTGCCGTCGTTGCGGCGCTCGAACTCGGAGCGGAGTTCGGCCGGCGCCGCCTTGACGCGGTCGGCCCAGGCCATGCGGGCCGCGCGGCCTTTGGCGCCGATCTCCCGCCACTCGCGCAGCAGAGGCTCGGGGATCACGAACGGGGGCGAATCCCATCCGAGGATTTTCCGCGCGCCGGCGATCTCCTCTTCTCCGGGGGCGTCGCTATGGGCCTTCTGGGTGCCGGCCCTGGTCGGGAAGCCGAAGCCGATGATGGTCTTGCAGGCGATCATGGACGGCTTGTCCGTCACGGCGCGGGCGGCGTTGATGGCGTCGCGAATCGCGTCGGTGTCGTGGCCGTCGATCTCCTGGACGTGCCAGCCGGAGCCGCGGAATCGCTCGACCTCGTTGTCGGAGACCGCGAGGCTGGTCGCGCCGTCGATCGAGATCGAGTTGTTGTCCCAGAAGGCGATCAGACGGCCGAGCTTGTAGTGGCCCGCCATGGAGATCGCCTCCTCGCTGATGCCCTCCATCAGGCAGCCGTCGCCCATGAACACGTAGGTCCAATGCCTGCACAGGTCGTCGCCGAATTTGGCGTTCAGGATGCGTTCGGCGAGGGCAAATCCAACAGAGTTCGCGATGCCCTGGCCGAGCGGGCCCGTTGTCGTCTCGATCCCGTCGGCGTGCTTGTATTCGGGGTGGCCGGCGGTCCTGCTGTCGACCTGGCGAAACCGCTTCAACTCGTCCAGCGTCATATCCTTGAAGCCGGTCAGGTACAGCAGGCTGTACAGGAGCATCGAGCCGTGGCCGTTCGACAGCACGAAGCGGTCGCGGTCGAGCCAATGTGGATCGGCCGCATCGAACTGCATGAAATCCTTGAAGAGAACGGTCGCGATGTCGGCCATGCCCATCGGAGCGCCGGGGTGGCCGCTCTTGGCCTGCTCCACGGCGTCCATGGACAGAAACCGGATGCAGTCGGCCAAATCCCTCAGATGCTGGTCGCGGGGCTTCGGGACCGTCTTGACCGCCGGAGTGGTGGTGATGTCAGCCATGACTGGAGGCTCCTCCTTCGCGAGATCGACCGAGTTAAAAGGGTGTGGCACGGCTTCGTCAGGTACCCGAAACAGTATGTCGATCAAGCGGACGGTTCCGGCCGATCAAACTTTTGCACGCTGCTCCGCCTCACGCTCATAGACCGCCAGGAAAGCCTTGCCCATCAACGAGCCCTCCCAGTCGATGCACTTCCGCAGGACCAGGGCACGGGCAGCCTGAACGGACTTGTCGCCAGGCGCTGCCTCACTGGCAAATTCGGCGAGATGGGCGGCGAGGCGGGTGTTGCCTTCCTCAGCCAGCACCGCCGCCCGCTCGGCAAGCTTGTCGGCACCGCCAGCCAACCGCGCCAGCTCCAAGGCGAGAGCGGCTGCCGGCGCGGGCTTCAGATGCGCCGGATTGCCATCGAACCAGCCCGCGTAGAGGTGGTAGATGGCCCGTACCAGGAACTCCGGATCATCGTATCTGGCCCGCAGATAGGGCTTCGACAAATACTCGGCCGGCGCGGTGACGGCACCCAGCACCTGGTCGAGCGTGGCTCCCCGGTTCATCAGTGCGAGGCACTCGCCGACCAGGTGCTCCAGCACTGCGGCACCGTCGCGCAATACCTGTGCGGCACGGTCCTTGCCGAAAATTACCGGCCCATGTCCCGGGATGACAATCTCCGGCTCCAATCGTTCCATGTGGCGCAAGGCAGCAGCCCATTCCGCCGCGTAACGCTGCACCTTCCTCGGGTTACCCGCGTTCGGAAACATCCAGATGACGAAGTCACCACTCGCCAGGATGCGGCGGCCGGGCAGCCAGACGAAGGTGGCGTCGTCAGTCTCGCCCCGACCATGGAACAACTCGATCCGCTCGCCACCAATCACCAGTGAAAGCGTATCGTCATAGACCTCGTCGGGCTGCCGGTTGCCGACCGGGTAGACGTAGGCTGGGTTATTGAACTGCTGGCCCTGCACGATGCTGTTGAGGCCCTGCGTCAGCTCATATCGGTTCATCCGCCGCGCCACGTCACGGTGCGCGATGATCCTCGGGCGCACCAGCCCTTTCGCCTCCGCCTCCCGGTCGATGGCGGTGATCCCTCCGGTGTGGTCGATATGACCGTGTGTATAGATAACCGTATGGATGGGACCATCGTCCCAGAACCTGATGAGCGCGAGGACCTTCTCGGCGGTTGCCTGATTGCCCGTGTCGATCAGAACAAGCCCGCCCCCCGTTCGGATCGCGGTGACGCTGCCGCAGAAGTAGGTCGTGTGAACCGTGATGATGGCGTCGGCGACAGAGGTAACGGCGCCCTGCGATACCGCTGCCGTCCATTCCTCCATCTGCGCGGAGCCGTTCCAGAGCCGCTCAAACAGGGGGTGCTCGCGCATAATGTCCTCCGCCGACCGTCGCTGACGCCTTAGCACCATTGGTGGGGAACGGAAGTCCCAACGGGAGCGATCCTGGCCTCCAGGGCCAGTCCTGAGCCATGGTCTGGAAAATACAGCCTCCGTGTGCCACCGTGCGGCGAATTCATCGGAGGTGTGCCATGAGCCAGGCCGAGATCACCGACAGCAACGTTGCGGCGGACACCGAGAAAGCTTCGTCGGCCTATGTGCCGACGCTCCAGCGCACGGCAGGGCAGCCGCCGCCGATCGCGGCGAACGGCGGCCTGTCCTACATGTCGTTCGACCGCGACGGCGATGCGGGCACCACCCGGGCGCTCGAGGACGCGCTCGCCGAGATCGCCGAGGGCGAGGGCCAGCGCGTTACCGACATGATCAACAGCGCGCCACAGGGCGCCCCGATCAAGACGAAGTGGGGCCTCGGGTTCCGGAAATCCGACGAGTGCGCGGACTACATACGGAGGAACAACGCCATCAAGGCCCCCGAAGGCGGCGTGGCGCTGCCGCTGCCCTATACTGTCTACGAGCGGTCGACCTACTCCGTAGTCCCGTCCAACGCTGTCTGGCGGGACCCAGCGCGCGCTGACGTGGCGGCGATCCTGCGAAAGAACGAGCAGGACAACCGGCGGCGGGACCTCTGGTTCCCGCAGGTGATGCGCGACGCGCGGCGCATCGGCGAGTACTACCCGGGCCTTTCGCCCAACAGCCCCGAATGCATGGACCGGCTCGGTGTCTCGCTGGCGCACCTCGACGAGTCCAAGTGCTCGAACTTCTACGATCCGGCGGAGGTGGAGCGCGTGTTCTACCCCGAGATCGAGAAGCTCCTCCTCGAGTTCTTCCCGGGCGCGACCGACGCGCTGGTCTACAACCACGACGTATTCAACAAGGACTACGCGGGCGACCGCACGGAAGACCAGGACAACAAAAACCCCGGTGTCAACGCCCGCTACGCCACCCTCGTGCATAACGACCTGAACGATAACAGTGGCCGCGTGCGCTGCCGCGAGCTGCTCACCAAGAACCTGCGGAACTTCGGTCGCGAGCAGCACTACACGGAGGCAGAGGCCGACGAGAAGATGTCGCGGCGGTTCGTGTCGATCAATCTCGCCAAGCCGATGGAGACGGTCGAGCAGTTTCCCTTTATCCTCTGCGCTTGGCCGTCCTTCGCCGACCAGGCGTACATCACCAACTACCGGATCTACGACGACCGCGTCGGCGAGACCACCCGCTTCACCTACCGTCCCGACCACGAGTGGTACTGGTTCCCCAGGCAGAAGCCGAACGAGGTCTCGATGCTCAAGTGCTATGACTCGGTGACCGACGGCTCCGTCTCGCGTTATTCATTCCACACCGCCTGCATCGACCCGACCGTGCCCCTCGACGCCCCATGCCGCAAGAACGTCGTGGTCCGGGCCTTTGTCTTCTTCTAGTGACACTTGACGACCGGATGATCGCTGAGGGGACGCCGCTCAACAACCGAATTGTCGAGTGACGTCCTTTTTCTCTCCGTCATGCCGGGCGAAGGCCCGGCATCCACGTCTAGCGGTGCTCGGCAAAGGCGTGGATGCCCGGCCCTTCGCCTGGCTGACCGTTTGACACGGCCGCGCCGAACTTGAAGCAGTCATTCCCCAGCAACATCCTGCCCGCATAGGCGCGCCCGCGCTTTGCCGTAGATGGGCCCCTGCCGGCGTTTTCAAAAAATCTGAGATCCCCTGTCGGACTGGCAAAGTCTCGCTCGTCCTCGGGGCATGGATCGGCAATTCATGGAAGCAAGGGCCATGTCGCAACTAACCGCAGAATCCGAGATCAAGGCGCTCATCGGAGCGTGGGCTGACGCCGTCCGGCGGCATGACCTGCCGGCTATAATGGCACATCACGATGACGATATCGTCATGTTCGACGTGCCGCCGCCGCTGCAATCGCGCGGCCTGGCTGAATACAAGAAAACCTGGGATCTGTTCTTCGCCTATCACAAACCCGGACAAGCCTTCGACGTTGAAGCGCTACAAATGTGCGTCGGCGACACCGTCGCCTTTGCGGTTGCCATCATGCGTTGCGGGTCGGCGACAGTCAGCGGCCCACCCGTGCCGGACGGCTTCCCGTTTCGGCTGACCATCGGCCTGCGCAAAATCGACGGCGCCTGGCGCATCCAGCACGAGCACCATTCGGTGCCGGCGACGGATTAGCAGACCCACAGCGGCGATTGCCTGCCGCTGTTTCGAACTCTTGTTTCGACCCCAATCCCCGGACGAAAGGCAACCGCATGACCACGAACGATACCTACCTTGCCGTATTTCTCGGCAGCAAAACCAGTTCACGCATGAAGGCGTGGATGGCGCTTCCCGAAGCCGAAAGGCGCGCCAAGGAGCAGGAGGGCATGGCCGCCTGGAAAGCCTGGGTCGAACAGCACCACGCTTCGGTTTCCGCCATGGGCGGCCCGCTCGGTAAGACAAAGAAAATCACCGAACGCGGCGTCGAGGACGTGAGCAACGAGACGGGCGCCTTCATGGTCGTGCGGGCGGAATCGCACGAGGCGGCCGCCAGGCTGTTCGAGAAGCATCCGCATTTCACGATCTTTCCAGGTGAGTCCGTAGAGGTCATGCCGGTTCTGCCGATACCTGGCGCCTGATCGACGGCCGCGTCCGTTCCGTCCATTTATAAGGATAAACCAGCATGCCCAACACCGTACGTTTGCACCGCGTTCTGGCGACCAGCCCAGAGAAGGTCTATCGCGCGTTCCTCGAAGCGGACGCGCTCGCGAAATGGCTTCCGCCCAACGGCTTTGCCTGTACTGTGCATCATCTGGAACCGCAGGTCGGCGGTACCTTCAAGATGTCCTTCCGGAACTTCACAACCGGCAAAAGCCACGTGTTTGGGGGCGAGTATGTGGAGCTCGTTCCGGGAGAACGCCTGCGCTACACGGACCAATTCGACGATCCCAACCTGCCCGGCGAAATTCAGGTGACGGTGGTGTTGAAGAAAGTATCGGTAGGCACCGAGTTGGACATCGTGCAGTCAGGCCTGCCCGACGTCATTCCCCCCGAGGCCTGTTATCTCGGTTGGCAGGAATCGCTGCGAAACCTGGCAAGGCTCGTCGAGCCCGAGATCAATCAATAGCGCATCACGAACGAGCAACCGAGGTATGTCGTCAAGCCCAGTGAGGGAAGTTCTATGAGCGGAAAAATCGTCACCTGTCTGTGGTTCGATCATGGCGAGGCGCGGAAGGCAGCGGAATTCTACGCGGCCACTTTTCCCGACAGCCATGTCGGACAAGCGCTTCAGGCTCCATCCGAATATCCTGGCGGTAAACAGGGTAGCGAGTTGACCGTCGAGTTTACCGTACTCGGCCAGGCCTTTGTCGGTCTGAATGGTGGCTCCGCGTTTTCGCCGAACGAGGCTGTGAGCTTCCAGGTGATGACCGACGACCAAACAGAAACCGACCGCTATTGGAATGCGATCATCGAGAATGGCGGCAGCGAAAGCCAGTGCAGCTGGTGCAAGGACCGCTGGGGCTTTTCCTGGCAGATCGTGCCGCGAGCCCTGATTGCAGCAATGAAGGATCCGGACCGCGCCGCTGCGAAGCGGGCGATGGACGCTATGATGACCATGCGCCGGATCGACATTGCCAAGATTGAGGCTGCACGAGCGGGCTAGGCGGCAGCCGGACGCCCATGGTCACCGCCTCGGTCCCAAGAACGGAGGCGCAGTGATCCATGGGCGGCCGCCTCGATGTCCGCTTTCGGGAACAGCCAACCAGCCAATTCGTCTGCGCCCGAATGCCAGTGGCGCTGGCTCGACCAATAACCTGGCGGCAGGCGCATGAGACTGACACCGAAATCAGTGAGCCCGCCGTCGTTACCCAACTGCTGACGAACGCGTCCGCTCAGGGTGCGTCAAATGGCGACGGATAGCCCGAGCTTGGCGTTTCGGCACGACGGCGATGTTGATCATGGGCATTCTCGCTCTAAGCGGGCAGCTTGACCGCCCCATCAGGGGTTCGCTCCAGCGTTGTGACCGCTACCACCGCTCCGACCGGCATGGGGCCATAAATATGCGGAAAGAGCAGTCCGCCGCGCGCGGGCTCCCAGTGCACGGTATCTCCAAGTACCGACAGGTCCACAGCGGCCAGCACAAGTCCGTCGACCCCGCTGAAATGTCTGTCCAGCGTCGCAGCAACCTGGGAGCCACACGAAAGGTGGATGTAGCCATCCGCAATATCCGCAGGCGATCCATGAAACACGCCGTCACGGTGCATCTGCTGCAACTCCGCGGCCGTCATGACCTTGTAGACGATCCGATCTGACACAGCTCTTCACTCACTTCTCGGTCGCAAGCCCTGATCGACGTCAACGTGCGCAAACTCAACCGAGAGGGTCTTGCGTCAACACGTCCCCAAGGACGTTGTGGCACACCGCTTCGAGAGCGCACGAAGGGTCCGAATTATCGGATAACGTCAAGCCATGCTAAAGCCACGCTATGCGTATTTTCCTGGCCACGGGAATCAGACGAGAGCTGCCGATGCCGCCGAAGCGCAAGCTGCTTCGGACAGCACCACACGGAGGCAAGGAAGCCGCCGCGGCGATTTGCGCTGTAATTCGCCGCATTCCCAAGGGCTGGGTTGCCACCTATGGCCAGGTCGCGGCGATGGCCGGCCTGCCGAGGCGTGCTCGCCTTGTCGGCCAAGTACTCCAGCACCTCGAACCGGCAACCGATATTCCGTGGCATCGCGTCGTCAACGCGAAGGGCGAGGTGTCCTACGCTCTGTCCCGCAATGGCAGCGACGATTTGCAGCAGCGCTTGCTGGAAGAGGAAGGCGTCGAGTTCGATGACAGAAACCACTGCAACCTGGAGCGCTTCCGCTGGCCCGAATAGAAAGGACTGGGGTTGGCCTCGCGCCGCCGCTGGTTTGCATTCGTCGTTCTGTAACCAGCTAACTAAGCGCCCTCCTGCGAAACATGTCATAGCCGCGCATATCCGCCGGAGCTGCGATTGCTTGGGGATAGTCGTCGATAAGCCAGGTCCCGGGCAGAGCCGGATAGTCCCCGACGAAGGCGCAAAATCCTGGGTCGTTTCGGTCAATAATGCCGTAGTGATTGCTTCGGCCATCATAGAGATGCACGTGAGTATCGACGATCATTGTCGCCCCGGTGGAAGACATCATCGCCTCAGAGCGTTCATCGCGACCGTCCATTCCATGGAGAGAATGCATTCCCACTGCCAGGTCGGCGTATAGACCCCCTCATTCGCAACTCACCCGCTCAAGTCAGGCTATGACCCATGATGGCCGAAGGCCCACCGCTGACACGCACGGGTGGCCGGCACAGGTGGCCGCGAGGGCCGAATGCGATTACCGTGATGATCAGCCGCCGAGACGGAGTACACCTCGCGGCGATGACGAGTGGGAAGGGGAAATGCAATGCGCACTCTGAAGATCGGCGACGTCACGATCACCAGCATCATTGAGCGCGACGGCCCATGGCGGCAGCCGGAGGACATGTTCCCCGCCTATGACCCGGACCTGGGGCGTCGTTACCTCGCCGAGATGGATCGCGAGGTGTATGACCCCGCGTCGAACCGCATGGTGATTACGTACCAGTCCTTCGTGGTCCGCACGCCGCATCACACGATCCTGGTCGATACCTGCACCGGCGAGGACAAGGGCTATCCCGCGCCGATGGATTTTCCCAAGCAGCCTTGGCTCGACGGATTCAAAGCCGAGGGACTGAAGTTCGACGATATCGATTTCGTATTCTGCACGCATCTGCACATCGACCATTGCGGGTGGAATACGGTGCTGCGCAATGGTCGCTGGGTGCCGACCTTCCCGAAGGCGAAATACGTCTTCCACAAGCGGGAATACGCAGCCTGGGAGGCTGCCACGGCGCGCGGCGACCAGCCGCCCGGCGATGTCTGGCGATTCAACTGCGAGCCGATTGTCGCGGCCGGCCAGGCGTTGCTGGTCGATGACGACTATACACTCGACGATACGGTATGGCTGACGCCCACACCTGGCCACTCGCCGTGCCATTGCTGCGTGAATATACGCTCGGGCGGCCAGCGCGCGTCGGTGACCGGCGACATGATGCATCACGCGCTGCAATGCCGCGAACCCGGGTGGTCGACGATCTTCGACTGGGACGCCAAGGAGGCGGCAGCGTCGCGGCGGAAGTTCCTGAGCGATGTGGCGGACACCAGCACGCTGATTCTGCCGATCCACTTCCCGTCGCCGACCATCGGCCGGGTAACCGCCGACGGCGAGCGCTTCCGCTACTCGTTCGTGCGCTGAGGAGACGAACATGCGCGCCTATCACTATGACCATGTGCATCTTCGCAGTCCGGACCCGGACGCGACTGCGCGCTTCTTCGAGACGATGTTCAACGCGGAGGTTACACGCAGCGTCTATCCGCCCGGCACGCTGTATCCGGGTCAGATGCGGGTAACCATGCGTGTGGGTGACCAGAAGGTGCTGATCGCACCGACGCACCCGCACGACGTGACCGCGACCGCGCCGCTGTTCCCATATTATGGCCTGGAACACATCGGTCTGACGGTCGACGATGTCGATGCGGCGTGCGAAGAACTGCGCGCAAAGGGCGCTGATGTTGCGATCGGCCCGTTGACGCGCGATCCGGGGACGCGGCTGGCGTTCGTTCGCGGTCCGGAAGGGATCATGGTGGAGCTGGTGCAGAGCCGGTAGCTCCTCGAGGGAGCGAGGCGACGAAGCAAGCTCGACCGAGAGTGGGTCAACGTGGTGGGGACTGCAGCGCCGCTTCGCTCGTCGCAATGACAGCAGAAGCGGGATGCGCTAACCTCGGCTGCCTCGGGAGGGACTCATGCTGACCAAAGCCCAGATCGACCAGTACAACGAGATCGGTGCCATCGTGGTGCCTGACATCCTGAGCGCGGACGAGATGCTGCGCCTGCGTCGCGTCACCGATGAATTTGTCGAACGCGCTCGCGGTGTCACCGCACACAACGAAATCTATGATCTCGAGGACAGCCACACGCCCGACGCCCCGCGTGTCCGCCGCATCAAGGCGGCGCACCTGCACCATCTCGAGTATGCGCGCCTGGTGTGCCATCCGCGGATTCTCGCTGTCCTCCAGGACATCTGGGGACCCGACATCCGCTTCGATACCGCCAAGCTCAACATGAAGTGCGCCGGCTTCGGCGCGCCCGTCGAGTGGCATCAGGACTGGGCGTTCTACCCGCATACCAACGACGATTTGGCCGCGGTCGGCGTGATGTTCGACGACATGGAGATGGCGAATGGCCCGCTGATGATCGTGCCTGGCAGCCATCGTGGCCCGATCCACGACCACCACGCCGACGGCATCTTCTGCGGCGCGATGGACCCGGCCAATCGCGACGTCGACTACGCCGGCGCGGTCCCGCTCACTGGCAGGGCTGGCTCGATCACCGTGCATCACGTCCGCGCCGTGCACGGCTCGGCGCCGAACGTCTCCGACAATGACCGCCGTCTGCTGCTGTTCCAGTTCCGCACTGCCGACGCGTGGCCGCTGCTCGGCTTCCCTGCCGGCATCGAGAAATACAAGGAACTGATGGTGTGCGGCGTCCACCGCGAACCGCGGCTTGAGCATGCGCCGGTGCGTCTGCCGCTGCCGCCCGCCAAACTGCAAGGCTCGCTCTATGAGAATCAGAAGGGCATGAAGAGCCGCTACTTCGCGGTGCCGACCGAAGTGCGACATCCCGAGTTGGCGAAATGAACGACGCAGTGCCGGTCGCGCCGCCCGCCGTCGACTCCACCTTCGACATCACGCGTCCACTGTTTGCCGAAGGTCCACCCGATCCGGTCGTGTATGACGGATCGGAGCGTGCCATGCGCCAGCGCACGGTGAACTTTGCCGCCAAGCGTTTCGCCGACATGCAGTATGTCTCCGGCTTGGACCGCAGCACCGCGGAGCGCCATTTCCGTTGGCGGGCACTGGGGCTTCCCGGCGGCCTGGCCGCGCGGCCCGATCCGGCTGCCGGCAATGCGGCGTTGAACGCCGCACATCGCGCCGGGCGCCTGACGATCGAGACCAACGATGCGGATCGCCGCGCCACTGTGCAGTGGAGCGATCCGGCGTTCGGCGCACCTCTCACCGGCTCGGCGATCGCACGTCCCGGTTACGGCGGCATCCTGCTCGGCTCACGTGCGACTCCCGGCTTCGATCCCGTGCCGATCGCGCGCCGAACCAAACCGACTGATGCCTGGCCGCGCGGCGATGCCGTTGAGCCATCCGCTGCACCGCCAGTGGAACTCGCCGCGGCGCTCGATGTGCTGTTCACCAATTCGACCGGGATATACGGCATCCTGATCGCGTCGCCGGACCGCGTGCTGGCGGAGCGCTACAGTGCGTTCGGCAGACCCGATCGCGCGACGCCGAGTTGGTCGATGACCAAGGCCGTGACCTGCACGCTCATCGGCCGGCTCATCCAGGAAGGTTGGCTTGGTTCGGTTTACGATCCCGCGCCGGCACCGCTATGGCGTGACCCCCGGTCAATCCACCATCTGATCACGCTCGACCACCTGCTGCGCATGCGCTCAGGGCTTGGCTTTCCTGTCGTTGACGAGCACGGCCGTGCGACCATCGGCTTCGAAAACAGTGCGGTCTATCAGGACGGGGCCGATGCGTTCGATGCTGCACAACGCTCCATAGTCGCAACCGTACCCGGGTCGGTGTACCGCTACATCAACGCCGGCATCAACGTGCTCGGTGCGATCATCCGCGACCGCATCGAGCGCCGCGGCGTGCCATACCACACCGCACTGTACGGGCTGCTTGCCGACCGCCTTGGCATGAGCACGTATCAGCACTCCGCCGACTGCATGGGCAACTTCATCGCCTCCGGCTCCGGCTTCGCCACGCTGCGCGACTACGCCAAGCTTGGTGTGCTGTATGTGCAGGACGGAATTTGGGATGGCGAACGTCTGCTCCCGCCCGGCTGGAGCGATTACGCGCTCACCCCGACCCACGCCGGCAGCAGCTATGCCGCGTGTTTCCGCAGCAACGCCGACCGCAGCTTCCCCGATCTGCCACCCGATACAGCCTGGGCGTCGGGAGCATCGGATCAACGTATCTTCGTACTGCGCCGCCATCGGCTTGTCGTCGCCGTCGCAAATGAGACGGACCATCCGATGGATCTCGCGGCACTGAACCGTGTCATTGCCACCGCGCTCGTCACACGATGGCGGTAACCTAAGGGGGAACCTTCCATGGCCACCGTCCGCAACGTCGCGCGCGAGAAGCTCGAACAGAATCATCTATCACTCGGCTGCGGCGTGCGTCTGACGCGCAGCGTTGAGATCGCCATCGCGATGAAGACGGCGGGTTTCGACTGGCTGTTCCTCGATCTCGAGCACGGCACGATCTCGATCGACGCCGCGGCGCAGATCGCCACGGCCGCGCTGGATGCCGGGATCGCGCCGCTGGCCCGCGTGCCGAACGGTGAATACGCGATCGCCACACGCCTGCTGGACAACGGCGCGCTCGGCATCGTGATGCCGCATGTCGACACAGCAGACGAAGCGCGCGAGGTGGTGCAGAAGCTGAAATATCCGCCGGTCGGCCACCGCTCGATGGGTGGCATCGGCCCGCACTACGGCCTGCGCTCAGCCAGCACCGGCGATGCGGCGAAGGAACTGAACGCCGCCAATCTCACGGTCGTGATGCTGGAGACTCCGACCGCTATCGCGAACGCCGAGGCGATCGCGGCGGTGCCTGGGGTGGACATACTGCTGATCGGCACCAACGATCTGTGCGCCGAAATGGGCATCCCCGGAGACTTTGGCAACGAACGCGTCGCGGATGCGTATCGGGCAATGATCGCGGCCAGCAGGCAGCACAGAAAGTTTCCCGGAATGGCCGGCATCTACAACGAGGCGATCATGCAGCGTTATATTGAGATGGGCGCGCGCTTCATCCTGGCCGGGAACGACGCCGCGTTCCTGATGGCCAGCGCGACCCAGCGCAGCGCCGCCTTGAGGAAGCTGCACACTCCAATGTGACGCGCGACTGCGCGAGGGGTTCACATCTACCCGCTGAACCAGCGGGAGGTGGAACCATGTCACCCAACGTTACACGCCGCGGCGTACTCGGCGGCACAGTCAGCGGCCTCGCGCTGCGTCCGCTACTGGGCCACGCAGACGACACAACTCCTGCCCGGCAGCCCTCGTCTGCACCGTCGCAAGAGTACCGGATAGAGGTCGCACTGCGGATCAACGGCAACAGCGTTCCGCTGTCCGTTGATCCCCGTACCTCACTCCTCGATGCGCTGCGCGAGCACGCGGGCCTGACCGGTACCAAGAAGGGCTGCGACCGCGGCGCCTGTGGTGCCTGCACCGTGCATGTCGATGGCCGACGTGTGCTGTCGTGCCTGACCTTGGCGGCGCGCTGCCAGGGGAAGGCGATCACCACGATCGAAGGCCTCGCCAATGGCGACGATCTGCATCCGGTTCAGGCCGCATTTCTGCACCACGACGGACTCCAGTGCGGCTACTGCACGCCCGGCCAGATCATGTCCGCAGCGGCGCTGATCAAGGAGGGTCACACCGGATCGGATACGGAAATACGCGAGTGGATGAGCGGTAACATCTGCCGCTGCGGCGCCTACCCCAACATCGTCGCGGCGATCCGCGACGCGGCCCGGGAGGGCTGAGCCATGCAGGCATTCCATCTCGCCCAGCCGACGTCGCTCGACGCTGCGCTCGCAGCCGCGAACGCGCGTGACGCCAGGTTCATCGCCGGCGGCACAGACCTGATGCAGTTGATGAAAGACAACGTCGAGGCAACCACGCAACTCGTGGACCTCGAACACGTCGGCCTGTCGCGTATTCTGGTTGATCGAAGCGGCCTGCGGCTCGAGGCCATGGCGCGCATGAGCGACGTCGCCGCGCATCCCGAGGTGCGTGCGCACTGGCCGGTGATTTCGCAGGCGTTGGAGGCATCTGCCTCGCCGCAGGTGCGGAACATGGGGACCATCGGCGGTAACCTGCTGCAACGCACGCGGTGTGGCTATTTCCGCGACACCGGTTTCAACTGTAACAAGCGCGAGCCGGCATCCGGCTGTCCCGCCATTGCCGGCGAGAACCGCATGCTGGCGATCCTGGGCGGCAGCGATCACTGCATCGCGACCCATGCATCGGATCTTGCTGTGGCGCTGACCGCGCTCGATGCGGTCCTGGAGTTGCGTCGTGCCGGCGGTGCGCTGCGGCACGTGCCCATCACCGAGTTCTATCGCCTCCCGGGCAATACGCCGCATATCGAGACGGTGCTCGAGCGCGGAGAAATGATCACTGCGGTCACGGTCCCGGCAAGTGTGGCAGCACGGAACTCGCACTATCTCAAGCTGCGCGATCGCGCCAGCTTCGAGTTCGCACTGGTGTCGGCGGCCGTTGCGTTGGAAATACGCGATGGAACGGTGCACGACGTTCGTGTTGCTGCCGGCGGTGTCGGCACGCGGCCGTGGCGCCTGGCCGAAGTGGAGACAGCGCTGCGCGGCAAAAAACCCGACGATGCGACGTTGCACAAGGTGTCCGCGGGCGCGGCTCAGGGCGCGCGTCCGGCAACGCAGAATGGCTTCAAGCAAATCCTGTTGCGCCGCGCAGTACAACGCGCATTGCAGACAGTTTCGGCCTGACGGAGGGGTTCCATGGCTAACATCGGACAAGGGATCGATCGGGTCGATGGCCGGCTGAAGGTGATCGGTCGCGCGCATTATGCCGCGGAATTCACAGTGCCGGATGTCGTGCACGCGGTGCTGGTGCAAAGCACGATCGGCGCCGGCGCCATCACGGGTTTCGATCTTGTGGCGGCTCAGAAGATGCCCGGTGTGCTCGCGATCATAACGCCTGACAATGCGCCGAAACTGCACACCCAGGGCGGCGCGCAGCAAACCGTTCGTGCACCTCTGCTGCAGGACCGCGACATCCACTACAACGGGCAGCACGTCGCCGTCGTGGTGGCGGAGACATTGGAGCAGGCCGACGCGGCTGGCGCGCTGGTGCGTGTGCAGTATCGTCGCGACGAGCCGATTACGTCGATGGATGCGGTGCTCGACCAGGCATACGCGCCGAAGAATTTCCGCAATGGCGAGCGGTCGCCTGATTCACGACGCGGCGATCCCGATGCGGCGTTCGATGGTGCGGCGGTGAAGGTGGATGCCACCTACATCACGCCGATCGAGCATCACAATCCGATGGAACCGCACGCCACGATCGCTCGCTGGGACGGCAATCAACTCACGGTATGGACCGCGACGCAGGGCATTTCCGGGGCGCAGCAGACGCTCGCCGGATTGTTCGGCATAGATAAAGCCGATGTTCATGTGATCTGCCCCTATGTCGGCGGCGGCTTCGGGTGCAAGGGCAACACCTGGCCACCGGCAACGCTCGCTGCGATGGCTGCAAAGGTTGTGGGCAAGCCGGTGAAGCTAGCACTGACGCGCGCGCAGATGTTCACCTCCAACGGCTATCGCCCGCGCACCGTGCAGAAGCTGCGCTTTGCCGCGGACGATCAAGGACATCTTGTGTCGATGCGGCACGATGGATTCTCGCAAATGTCGCAGCCTGTGCTTGGTGAATTCGCCGAGCCGGTGGGCTTGGCGACCGAGATGCTGTATGCCTGTCCGAACGTCGCCGTGACACATCGGCTGGTCGCAACCAATGCCTCCTTGCCGACGTATATGCGGGCGCCGGGTCTTTCCAGTGGCGATTTCGCTTTGGAATCCGCGATCGATGAGCTGGCGGTGGCGCTGAAGCAGGACCCGCTGGAATTCCGGCTGCGCAACTACACCGAACAGGAGCCGCATCTGAACCGGCCGTTCGCCAGCAAGGTGCTCCGCGAGTGTTATCGGCAGGGCGCAGACGCGTTCGGCTGGTCACGTCGCTCGCACGAACCACGCGCCATGCGGGACGGCAACATCCTGATTGGCTGGGGCATGGCGACCAGCACCTATCCGACACATCGCATGCCGGCGAGCGTGCACGTGCGCGTCGCAGCCAATGGTACAGCGCTGGTGCAGGTGGGCACACAGGATATTGGCACCGGCACCTACACGGTGATGTCGCAGATCGCGGCGGATGAACTCGGCATTCCGGTCGAGCGCATCCAGTTCGAGCTCGGCGACAGTGCGTTTCCGCACGCCCCGGTGTCCGGCGGCTCGATGACGGTGGCAAGCGTCGGGCCGGCGGTGAAGGCTGCGTGCGAGGCGGTGCGCGCCAAACTCCAGGGCGATGCTGGCGTGCCGGTTCCGGAGCTGCTCGTGCGAGGCAACACTCCGTTTGTCGAAGCCACAAGTGAGGCGAAGCCGGGCGAAGAGGAGAGGCGCTACGCGATGCATGCTTTCGGTGCGCAGTTTGCCGAAGTTCGGATCGATGCCGATCTGGGAGAAATCCGCGTCAGCCGCTTCGTCGGCGCATTCGATGCCGGCCGGGTGATGAATGCCAAGACGGCGCGCAGCCAGTTGATTGGAGGCATAGTGTACGGTCTCGGCATGGCGCTGCTGGAGGAGACGCACGTCGATGGCGAGACCGGCCGGATCGTGAACGCCAACATCGCCGAGTACCTCGTGCCGGTGAACGCCGACGTGCCCGATATCCAGACGATCATCGTGCCGAACGATGAACTCACCTCGAACCCGCTCGGGGCCAAGGGGATCGGCGAACTGCCGATGGTTGGGGTCGCTGCCGCGGTGGCCAATGCAGTATATCACGCGACAGGTGTGCGCGTGCGGAAGGTGCCGATCAGGATCGAGGATTTGCTGGTTTAGACCAATGCCTTCTGACCGCGGCGCGATACTGTCATGGCGGGGCTTGGCCAGCTTGGCCCCGCCATTCATGCAATGGGCCCAAGAGACGTGGATGGGCGGCCTTTGCCTGTCATGAGGCAATGAGTCTCATGGCGCCGCATTGGGCGCCGACGGCAGGCCGGACATGAACTTCACCAGATACGGCTTCCAGGTTGCCGCGTAATAATGGGTGAAATGTCCGTGCGTGCCCTCGCCATACTGCGTCAGCACATAGGTGCCGTGTGCGATCTTCTTGAAGGCGCGTTCGATCGTCCCCAGCGTCGGCGGATCGGCAAAATCCTCGACATTGTTGATCAGCATGACATGCGCTCTGATCTTCGGCAGATCGGCCTCGGGGCTGTAGTCGTAGATCGACTCGATCTCGTAGAGCGTGTTGTTGGCGTCACCGTTTTTCATCAACGCCGCGAGCCGCTTGTCGTACAGCCCCTTCGCCGCCTCCATCGTCGGAGCCGCTTCCTGAATGCGCACCGGGCTCTCGGTCAGGTCATCGCCGGCTGCGGCGTACATGTAGAGAGTAGGGCTCTTATCATATTCGCCGTTGTTCCAGGTGGGATCGTGGCGGATGAGCTCGGCGGCGGCGTGGCGCAGCATGTAGTTGCGCCCGCTGATCTCCACCGGTTGGCACGACAACCCGACCGTGCCGTCCATCAAATCCGGATACCACTCGGCCCACAGAAATTGTTGCATACAGCCGAGAGAGCTGCCGATGACCAGGCGCAAATGGGCGACCTTCAGTTCGTCTGTTACCAGCCGATGCGTCAGGTCGACCATGTCGTGATAGCGGTAATGCGCAAAGCGACCCTTGAGGCCGTCGGATGGTTTCGATGAGCCGCCGCGGCCCAATGCGTCGGGCATGATAATGTAATACTTCGCCGCGTCCAGCGGCTGGCCCGGCTTGAACAATTCGTCAGCCAGCGTCGGGCGGAACCAGTTGGCGCCGGTTCCGGTGTTGCCTTGCAGCAGCAGCACTGCGTTGACCACCTCGCCGGCGGCATTCTGTTTTGCCGTGCCGATCGTGCGGTAATGCAATTTCACATCGGGGAGGCTCTCGCCGCCGACGAATTTGTAGTCGTGGACGACGTAGTCGCCATCCCGATACCCGGGCCAGTTATGTTCGGCTTGTTCGCCTCGTCTTGCGCGAGCGCAGGAAACGCGAAGGCCAGAAGCACGAACACAATAAAGGCGCGGACGAACATTCGCTTTCCTCCCAACGCATTCAAGCCACCCGGTCAATCGGGCAAGTCGAAGAACCTGCACCAGCCGGTCGGGCTGATATCGCCGCTCACCACCTTGCAACTGCGCGGGCGGATGAACAACGTGCAGACGGCGCAACTGAACAAGCCTTTGGGTGTGCTCTGATAGGCTGCGGCAATCTGCGACGTCTTTCCCGGCGGCTCACCGGCACGCGCCGGCAGCGCTGCCGAGAAGCCGCCCACCGCCGCGATCATCAGTTCTCGCCGTGTCAGACGGCGATCGGCGCGAAAGCTGCCCTCCTCACGCCGGCCGCGCGACATAGCCGTAGCGCAGATTGCTTCTGCCGCCGCCATTGGCGAGATAGTCGGTTTTCATCGCCGCAAAGCGATCCTGATTGACCCGCTCGGCATGTTGCCGATCGAGCCCATAGAGCCTCGCGGAATTGCCACCGAAAATCGCGGTCTTGATCGGGCCGTCTGCCGGGCCCAAGGGTTTGAAGCCGTACTTCTTCTGCATGTCTTCGGGGATCTCGAGCCGACGCAGTCCTTCGATCTGCCATTGCGGTGCTCCGGTCCATACCGCGTCGGTGCCCCAGACGATGTGGCCGGACCCGAGGCCCTTGACGAGCATCCCCATCAGCGCCGCGGCGAGGCGTGGCTGGGCGACAGCGGTCCACGCGAAGATCTGCCCGAGATCGCCATACACGTTGGTGACGCCATATTTCTCGGGGATCTCGGCGAGTTCGCTGGTCCAGGACGACCGGCCCGTCTGGTCGAACTCTGCCATCGCGTCGGCCGGGTTGGCGCCGACCCAGCGGTAGCCCGAGTGGTAGACGAGGAAATTGAGCTGCGGCCAGTCCTTTGCCGCCTTGCCGATGTCGCTGACGTCGGCGTAGGGCAAGAGGCGCGGAAACTTCTCGGCGACAGCCGGCGCGAACAGGCCCTTGTGGATGCAGACGTTCTTGATGCCGGCCTTCGCGATCTTCGCGTAGAACGGATACATCAGCTTCTCGTCGTCGGCGCGCCAGGGATGCCCGTCAAGCTCCTTGTGGGTATTGTCGCCGACCGAGTAGCCCTTCCAGGAATCGGGTTTGTACTTTTCGATCCCCTCGTCGACCTTGTCGAGCCAGCCGTCCCATCCAGGGGTGATCGTGAAATGCGCCAGCATGCGGCGCGTGCCGGCCTTCGCATTGACGGCAGTGCGGGTCTTGAACACCTGGTCCTGCGGGATGAACCAGTCCTGCGCCTCGACTGAGGGCGAATTGGTCAGGATCGTAATTTTGGTATCGCTATCCATATAAATTTCTTTGACGTAATTGCTGAACTTGAGGTCATCGAGCGTCTGTTCCTTGCCCGACAGCTCCTTGTTCCAGCCCCACTGGCCGACCGCCTCGCGGCCCTTGACGAAGCCGGTCAGCCGCGTGTCGTCGCGCAGGAAGTGGGTGTGACCGTCGAAAATGAACTGACCGGCGTTCGCCGCCGCCCGTTGTTCTGCCAGCTCGGGCGTGGCGGCTTCCGCTTCGCTGGCGGCGAAATAGCGGCCGAAAACCTGGTTCATCGCCACGAATGAGGCTGCCATGCCCGCGGCGGTCTGGAAGAACCGGCGTCGCGACAGGCCCTGGCGTCTGGCGAGGCGGTCGCTCATCTCGATAAGCCGTGCTTCGACCTCTTTCTGCTGCGCGGTTTGCGGGACCGGCGGGTATTCGTCGCTCGACACGATCTGCGTCGGCACGGGGGAAGGAAAAGATGCCGTCTCGGCCGGCAACAACCCGCTGATCAACCCGTCGTCGAGGAATTTCATCGCGCCCTCCCGCTGGCGTTGTTACCGCCAAGCCTATGCACAGTGGCCGCTTTCCGCCAGGGCCCGGGAGGGTCGCGGTCTGGCCGTGGCGCGCTGGAGGAGACGCATCTCGATGGCGAGATCGGGCGGGTTGAATGCCAACATCGCCGAGTGCCTGGTGCCCGTGAACGCGGACATATCAGAGATCCAGACGCTCACCCATGGACGGCAGAGTGACCTATGACAATCATCGCTCGCTAAGATCGAGCGATGATGGCAAAAGCGACTCGCGTGCGGCGAGGCCACGCGCCGCTTCAGCGACTACGCTGAGCTGCCGCGAGGCTCCGTACAGCAGGCCCTCAATCCGCGAATAGTCCGGCGGCGCTGAGACGTGGTCTGCGGCCGGTACTCTTCCGTTCTCGATTGCGTCGGCGGCATCCTCGGCTTTTGCCTGAAGGTTCAGGCGCATTTCGGCTATGTCCCCCATGACGTCGGGCACCGGCGGAGATTGCATGATGAGCGCGGCAATGCCGGCAAGTCGCCGCGCGGCGGCGGTGATCGCCATGGCAGCGGCGATCTGATGGGAGGGGTAGCGCCGCGGTTCCTCCAGCGCCCTACGCAATGACGCCTCCGCGTTGTTTCCCGCCAGGCCGGCCTGCCGACGGGCGTTATCCGCCTCCCGCATGGTCGCAGTTCCCAGCCAGGCGTCGAGCGCCGCCAGCAGAAAGCGCCCGTTGCGACGCAGGTCCTCGGCGAGACGGAGGCGCAGGAAGTTGGCCTCCCAACTCGGCCACAGCATGAAGGTGGCCAGCATGCCGATCGCCGCCCCTACGATGTTGTCCAGTATCCGCAGGCCGCCAAGCTCGGGCGACAGCAGCCCACCGCGGTTGACGAGTTCCGTTATCAGGATGAACAGCGGCGTTATGCAGGCAATGTAAAGCGTGTAGCTGACGCCGCGGAACGCCATCGACAGCAAGCTGAGCGGGACTACGACGATGACGATCGCGGCCGGCCCGTGCAGGAGGAAGGCGGTACCGACGGCGATGAGGCCGCCCAGCAGCGTGCCGCCGACGCGCTGGATTGCTCTCTGCCAGGTGGCCGAGGGGTATGCCTGCAGGATGATCACCGCGGTGATGGTGATCCAGTAACCCATCTCGATGCGCAGTCCCTTGGTCAGCATGGTGAGGACCGCACCGGTCAGGGCAAAGCGCACGGCATGGCGCAGTGACAGCGATCCGGCGGTGAGGTTGTCGCGGATCTGGCGCAACCAGCCGTCCCGCTGGACCGCGTCGGGATCGTTCGCCGGGACAGCCTGTTCCGCCGGTCTCTCCAGGTGACGCCGGGCGGCGTCGATCCAGCCGGTCGCGGCGCGTAGAGCGGCGGCGGCGGCATCGTCTCCTGGCGCGGCCGGCGCCGCGATGACGGGGACGGGCTGGCCGTCGGACAGCGCCGCGGCGGTCGCGTCCATCCGATCCGCCAGCGCGTTCAAGGCCGGCTGCGGCGCCGCAGGCGATGCGGCGTCGTCCAGTGCCTCGCGCAGCGCGAGCAAGGCCCGTAGCGCGCCTTCGGCGTCGCTCAGCAGTAGCGTGAAGCCTTGCGCCGCCGTGTTGCCGCCGAACCAGCGGCCGCGCGCGGAAACGAGCAAGAGGCGGGCGCTCTCGATCGCGTCCCGCACCGCGCCGCGGCGCTGCTGCTGCGGTCCGCCGCGCGCCAAATCGCGCACGAAGGCGGCTTCCTCTCTGAACACCGCCGCAAGCGCGACGCGCAGCGGTGCCTCCGGGCGCCGCCGGCCGATGCCGAACGCCAGAAGCAGTCCCCAGAGCCCGCCGCCGACGGTGTACGCGGCCATCTCCGCCGCCGCGGCAGCCGAGGAAGGCTGATCTGCCCCGAGAATGATCAGCGTCGCGAGCGCTGCCAGGTTGCCGGTGGCGCCCACCGCATCGCCCCAGACCCGCGTCAGGATCGCCGCGAAGCACCACACCAGAGCGAATGCGCCCGACGGCCAGACGTAAGGCCGCAGCAGGACGGCGGCGAAGCAGCCGGCTGCGCTACCGACGGTGAAGGCGCCTATCGTGAGAAGGCGGCTGCGCGGTGGCCAGCCGGGATCGACGAGTGCGACCCAGAAGCCGATCAAGGCGGCCCAGGACAGCGCCGGGTTGCCATACCACTGGGCGGCGAGCAGGGGCACACAGCATCCCAGCGCGCCCCGCGACCCGCGCGCCAAACTCCAGCCGTTCGGATCGAATGCCGCCAGGGCGCGCATGAGGCTCTGGGGCGCAGTCATCCGATCGACCTTCTACTTGATGCGAGTTTATAATCTGCCGCGAACGGCTCTGCGAGGATTGGCGCCGGCATCGTCAGCGGGACGGAGGAACGCGTGGCGCGGACGATGGCGTATGTCTCGAATGCCGAAAGCAAGGAAATCTTCGCTTTCGACATGGATCCCGAAAGCGGCAGGCTGAGCCTGATCGAGCGCGTGCCGGTGCCCGGCACGGACCTGCCGTCGCCGACCAGCCTGCCGATGGCGGTCAGCCCCGACCACAGGTTCCTCTATGCGGCGCTGCGCAGCCCGCCCTTCGTGGCGTCCAGCTTCGGCATCGATCCGTCGAGCGGCCGGTTATCGCACCTGGCCGTCACGCCGCTGCTCTGCGCCATGGCATATATCGTCACCGACCGCAGCGGCCGGTTCCTGGTGGCGGCGTCCTATACGGATGCCAGGCTCGCCATCTACCCGATCGATACGGCCGGGCGGATCGAGGCGTGCCCGACGCAGGTAACGCGGACCGGTCCGAACGCGCATTGCGTCGTGGTCGATGCGGCGAACCGGTTCGCCTACAGCGCCGTACTCGGCGCGGATCACGTGATGCAACTGGTGTTTGATCCCGTGGCGGGATCGTTCGCGCCGAATACACCACCGACCGTGACGACACGCGCGCGGTCAGGACCGCGGCATCTCGCGTTCCATCCGAACGGTCGGTTTATCCACCTGCTCAACCAGACCGACGCCACAATCATTGTGTATCGGATCGAGCCGGGATCCGGCGTGCTGTCGGAGATCGAGACGGTGACGACGCTGCCAGCGCATTTCCTCGGCGAAGCGAATGCCGCCGATATCCACGTGACGCCGGACGGACGGTTTCTTTATGCCAGCGAGCGGCAGACCAGCACGCTGATAGGGTTCCGCATCGACGCGGCGAATGGCTTCCTTGCGCCGGTCGGACGTTGGAGCACAGAAACGACGCCGCGCGGATTTGCCATCGACCCGCGGGGCCGTTTCCTGCTCGCGGCCGGGCTGGATTCGAACCGATTGAGCGTACATGCGATCGATCCGGAGAAGGGCGACCTGACGCCGCAAGGGCAATATCCAGTGGGCGGCATGCCAAACTGGGTGGAGATTGTCGATCTGCCCTGAGAGGCCCGCAAGTCGGCGATGTATCCGGTTCCGAGTTCGTTCAGGGACGGGCTCTTGGCAGAGCGGGCGGCTCAATTGGTCGTGCACTGGCGCGGAGGCGACCAATCGGCGAAGAATCCGTTCTGGTGCCGGTTGATCAAATCCGAGGACGCGCATGGCTTCCACCAGCACGACACGCGACACGTCGATCCGCACCTATCGCGCGAAGCGCGATTTCGCGATCACCGGCGAGCCTGCGCCCGGAAAGCGGGAAGCCAAACGTAATGCGCCGATCTTCGTGGTGCAGAAGCACCAGGCGCATCGCGCTGGACTGCACTGGGACTTCCGCCTTGAGCATGACGGCGTGCTGTGGAGCTGGGCGGTGCGCAAAGGGCCTTCGCTCGATCCCGCCGACAAGCGGATCGCTGCGCACGTCGAGGACCATCCGCTGGACTATGCCGATTTCGAGGGCATCATACCCGACGGCCAGTATGGCGCCGGCGCGGTGGAGTTGTGGGATCGCGGCACATGGCAATCACTGGATGATCCCGACGAGGGCATGCGCAAGGGCGAGCTTCGGTTCGTGCTCGACGGCAAGCGGCTGCACGGGCGCTTTACGCTGGTGCGCCTGAAGCCGCGTCCCGGTCAGCGCACCCGTCAGGACAACTGGCTGCTGATCAAGGGCCACGACGAGGCGGAGCGCAAAGGGGCCGACGCGCCCGCGATCGAACAGCAGGCGCCGGCGCCGAGGCAAACGCGGAAGCCACGCGAGGATGCTCCGGCCAAGGGTGCGGTGCGCGCCAAACTGCCGCAGCGGCAGGCGCCGCAACTGGCTTCGGTCACCGACAAGCCGCCCGAGGGCAAGGGCTGGGTCAGCGAGATCAAGTTCGACGGCTATCGCCTGCTGTGCTGGCTGGATCACGGCAAGGTACGCCTGCTCACGCGCAATGGCCTGGACTGGACCGATCGTCTGCCCGCCGTGGCGCGTGCGGTTGCGGGGCTGAGTGCCGAGACGGCGCTGGTCGACGGCGAACTGGTGGCGCTCGAGAAGAACGGCGCGTCGAGCTTTCCGGCGCTCCAGGCGGCGCTGTCGGGGGGCAGGGATGGCACGCTGTATCTCCAGTTGTTCGATCTGCTCCATCTCGATGGCTGGGACCTACGGGAATGCACGCTGCTGGATCGCAAGCGCGTGCTCTCCGGCGTCAGCGACTGGCGTGGCATGCTGCGATACAGCGACCATCAGCTTGGCAACGCCGCCGGCATGCTGCGTGAGGCATCCGGGATGGGGCTGGAGGGCATCATCTGCAAGCAGGCCGATGGCGCGTATCGCGCGGGCCGGGGGCGTGGCTGGCTGAAGCTGAAGTGCCGCGGCCGCGAGGAGTTTGTGGTGCTGGGATGGACGCCGCCCGGCGGCAGCCGCACCGGCCTGGGCTCGCTGCATCTCGGCTATTACGATCCGCAAGGGAAGCTTCACTATGCCGGCGGCGTTGGCACGGGGTTCTCCGACGATGAACTCGGGCGGCTCGCCGAACGCCTGGCGGAACTGGCGTCGGATCCGCCGAAGTCTCTGGTCATGGCTGGCGATCCGCTGCCGAAGACGATCAACTGGGTGCGACCGGAGCTGGTTGCCGAGATCCAATACGCCACGTGGTCCGGCTCGGGTCGTGTGCGGCAGGCGGCATACCTTGGTCTGCGCGAGGACAAGGCGGCATCGGAGGTGGTGCGTGAACCGGCGGACCCCGAGGCGCAGCGCAAGACCGTCCGGCCGCCGCCCGGCGATCCTGAGGCGGCGAAGCGTGGACCGGTGGTTGCCGTGCCGCCCCGCCGCCGCAGCGCCATCGTCTCGGCGCGCGCACCACAGCGTAAAGGCATGACCGTGGGCAACATCGAGTTGACGCATCCCGATCGCGAGCTCTGGCCGGGCATCACCAAGCGTGACCTGGCGGAATACTGGACAGCGGTCGCCGAGCATGCGCTGCCAGGGCTGGCGCGTCGGCCGCTCGCGGTGGTGCGCTGCCCGGATGGGATTGGCGGCCAACGCTTCTTCCAGAAGCATGGTCACGGCACACTGCCATCTGCGGTGCGCCAGGGTGAGGCGGACGGCCAGCCGTATCTCGTGATCGACGACGCGGACGGCCTGATCGCCATGGCGCAGATATCCGCCATCGAGTTGCACCCTTGGGGCGCGACCGAGGGCGATCCGCTGCATCCCGACCGGATTGTGTTCGACCTCGATCCCGGCGACGGCGTCGCGTTCGCCGATGTGGTGAAGGCCGCGCTCGACGTGCGCGACCAGTTGCAGCGTCTCGGTTTGACGTCGTTCTGTCGCACCACCGGCGGGAAGGGACTGCACGTTGTCGCGCCGCTGGAGCCGGTCGCGGATTGGGATGTGGTGAAACCGTTCTGCCGGGCGTTTGCCGAGACGCTGAGCCAGGAGCAGCCGGATCGGTTCCTGTCGACGGTGCGGAAGGCGGATCGGCAGGGCAGGATCCTGATCGACTGGCTTCGCAACGGGCTGGGTGCAACCGCCATCGCTTCATTCAGTCCGCGCGCACGAGACAATGCCACCGTGGCGACGCCGGTTGCGTGGGATGATGTGGATCGCAAGCTTGATCCCGCGAAGTTCACGCTGCGCAGCGTGCCGGAGCGTCTCGCGGGCCTGCGCGCCGATCCATGGGAAGGTTTTGCGGCGTTGCGTCAGCACCTGCCCGATCTTGCGGACAAGCCGCGCGCGGAACCGCGTAAGGGCGGGTCGGTCATTGTGACCGCTGCCAGACCAAAGCGCCGGCGCTGAGGGCGATTATGGAGACGCGTTCATTTTCGTGACTCGCAACCAAGTAAAATATGCCAAGCCCGATCCTGAACTTTTTGTAACCGCGGCTTCACGTTTGAGCACATCGATCGAGTGGTGTTGTGCTGTTGTCGGGCAGCTATGGCCAGGATGAGCTGGAGCACCCTTGGCCTATTGTATCACCTCGATGAGGTTGTGGCCGACGGTAACATGCCGCTCGTAATAGTGAGCTTGATTTACCGGCGCGCGGCCCAATGTCTTGCGTGCGGCGGATGGCTCCCCGCCATCGCCGCGTGACGTTTCCCCCCCAAACTTGGCGGCGCCCTTCGGGGCGCCGTCATTTTGTTAATGGATGGCTGGGCTGGTGACCGGCACATCGGCGCAATAGCATTGCGCTACAGCGGGGAGCGCAAGCGCCATGATCGCAAATTTGCCAGTGCCGACACTCGATCACGTCGTGGTCAACGTGCGTGATCGGATCGACGAGAGTTTGGAAACCTGGCGGCGGCTCGGCTTCACGATGACGCCGCGTGGCTATCACACGTTGGGTTCGATGAACCATCTGGCGATCCTTGGCAGCGAGTATCTGGAACTGATCGCAGCAGCGCCTGGCGAGACGCGTCGGCCGGAAATCTTCGCCGCGCCCTTCGGGCTGAACGGGCTCGTATTCGGCACAGAGAATTCCGCGAGCGTATATGCTGCATTGCACGACGCCGGCGTTCCGGTGGAGCGGCCGCTCGAGTTCTCGCGTCCGGTAGAGCTCGCCGAAGGCTTACGCGACGCGACTTTCCGCACAGTACACATCACGCCAGGTACCGTGCCGGCGGGACGCGTTTACTTCTGTCACCATCTCACGCGCGATCTGGTGTGGCGGGACGAATGGCGTCACCACGCCAACGGTGCGATCGGTATCGAGCGTGCCGTGATCGCCGCGCGCGAACCCGCGATGGTGGGCGCGCTGTTCGCGCGAATGTTCGGCGAGGACACGGTGCGGCGCGTTGGCACAGGCTGCTCGCTCGCGGTCGGCCTGTCGCGGTTCGACGTGATCACGCCGGATGCGCTGTCACGCGCGTTCGCCGATGCGGCACCCGCGGCGGACGGACGCGACCAGTTTATGGCCGCGCTCACCATCCGCACCCATTCGCTGGAGCGCGCCGCGGCCGCCCTGGTCGCAGGCCAAATCAAGGGGGTGCGGCGGGAAGCGGATCGCATCGTCGTGCCCGCGACCGAGACCTTTGGCGTAACGCTGGAATTCTCGGCGAACCCCCGATGACCGCGATCCAACACCGTGGTCGCGCCTCTTGGTGTCGGGTGAGTCCCTGTCATACCTGCCTGATCTTCTCTGCCCATCGATCGAGGATCGGCAGCACGTGACCCGCACCGGCTGACGGCAGCGTGATCACTACGCGGGCGATGCCGATATCGCGGTAGCGACGCAACGCATCCAGTTCCTCCACCACGCGAAACATCGTTACCGGCAGGAACGCCGGATCGCGCCCTGCCTCCTTTGCCATCTGGTGGAACTGCGGCAGGAAGTCGCTGACATCGCCATACTCTGGCCGGCTGGCATGAGGCACCCAGCCGTCGCCGTAGCGGATCGCACGCCGCGCGCCGTAGGGAAAGGCGCCGCCGACGATCACCGGCGGGTGTGGCTTCTGGACCGGCTTCGGCCAGGCCATCATCGGATCGAAGTTGACGAATTCGCCGTGATACTCCGCCTTCGTCTCGGTCCAGATCACCTTCATCGCCTCAATGCGCTCACGCGCGATCTTGTGGCGCGACCTGAACGGCGTGCCGTGATCCGCCATCTCCTCGGCGTTCCAGCCGGAGCCGACGCCGAACATGAACCGCCCCGCCGACACCTGATCGATCGAAGCCACCAGCTTCGCCGTCTGGATCGGATCGCGCTGCTGCACGAGACACACGCCGGTGCCAACCTTCAGCGTCCTGGTTGCTGCGGCGGCAACCGACAGCGTGACGAAGGGATCCATCACGTCGTAGTATTGTTTTGGCAGTTCGCCGCCGTTCGGAAAAGGCGAAGCGCGGCTCACCGGAATATGTGAATGCTCCGGCGCCCAGACCAACTCGAAGCCGCGCTCCTCGAGGGCGCGGCCAAGCTCGCCCGGCGCCATCGCATAGTCGGTGAAGAACATGGCAGCGCCGAAATGCATGTCGGGTCCCCCGCGTGACGAAGGAACCGTAACGCGCCTTGCCCGCCCTGTCATAGCGAGCGGCGGACTTGCCCGGTCTTGATGCGGCGAAGAGTGGATGGCCGGCACGAGGCCGGCCATGACGGTGGAGGGGTCCCTTCCTCGACGGTGGAGAGGTTACTTCTTTGGTGGCGAGTGTCGAACCCGCTGCTCGGCCCCCTTGCCACCGCCACCCTGCTGTGCCGCCTGTGGCACGAGATCGCGGATGTGGAACTCCGGTTCGCTGTTCCACGGGCCGCGGCGTTCGGCCTCCGGTCCCGCGGTCAGGTTGAAGTAAACATCTACTGTGTCGTCCGGCTTCAGATCCCCGAAAATCGGATCGTCGAGCTTGTTCATCGCCTCCAGCGCCTTCATGAACATGCGCGCATGGGCGACCTCGCGCGTCGCGAGATGGCGCAGTGCCTCGCGCGAGCCTTCGTCCTGCGAAAGCCCGATCAGCGCCTCATACGTGGCGAGCGCACCGGCCTCGGCCGCGATATCGGCACGCAGATCACGCACCACGCTGGCGCCTTCGTTCACATAACGCGAATCCCAGGTCGAACCCTGCGAGTCCACCAGATGCGGCCCGTAGCCGCGCACGGCGAACAGCGTGCTGTTGAACGCCTTCTCCTGCGCGCCCTGTTTCGCGCGCTTGGTGTGCTGCTCGATCATCAGCGCCACCATTTCAAGATGGCCGAACTCCTCGGTGGCGATGTTCTGCAGCATGTCGCGGATGCCCTGGTCCTCGGTGTGGAAGGACTGGGTGAAGTAGGTCAGTGCCGCAGACAGTTCACCGGTCGCGCCGCCGAACTGCTCTAGCAGCTTTTCGGCGAACACCGGATCAGGCGTATCGACGCGCACCTGATGGATCGGGTCGGGTCGATGAATGAACATGGCAATCGTCCTTCGCGAGTGATGACACCGCAACTGCCGCGCCGGGCGCGGGTTGGCCGGTCACGCGAAAGTGCCCCTTTCGGGGCAGACCGATGTGCCGTTACGTCGCGGCCTGAATCAACTCGCCGATGATGCTGACAATGCGATCCAGCGTGGCTTCTGGCGTCATCAACGGCGGCGCGGTCATCAGCAAATCGCCACTGACCGGCGTGCCGCCGCCGCCGCGCTGGCGGATGATGAGGCCGCGCTTCATCGCCTCGGCCACAACACGTCCGCCGAGGCCGATCGCCGGCTTGCGGGTTGCCTGATCCTCCACCAGCTCGACCGCGCACATCATGCCGAGACCGCGTACGTCGCCCACAACGGGCAGACTGCGCAGCGTCTCCAGGCCGGCGAGCAACTTCCTGCCCATCACCGCCGCGCGTTCCGGCAGACCGTCCTGTTCGATGATGTCGATGTTGCGCAAGCCGACCGCACAGCACACTGGATGGCCGGAGTACGTCGCCGCGTGCATGAACCGTTCGTCCATCGGCGCATCTTCCATCGTCTGATGCACCCGCTTCGAAACGACGACGCCGCCGAGCGGCAGATACCCGCTGGTGACACCCTTGGCGAATGACATCAGGTCAGGCTGCACGCCCCAATGTCCCAGCGCGAACCAGCGCCCGGTGCGGCCAAATCCCGTGATCACCTCATCAGCGATGAACAGCACATTGTGCCGATCGCAGATCTGGCGCAGTCGCGGGAAATACGTTGGCGGCGGCACGATGACGCCGCCGGCGCCCATCACCGGTTCGGCAATTACCGCCGCGATCGTGTCAGCGCCCTGCGCCTCGATTGCCGACTCGACCGCATCAGCGGCCTCGATGCCGGCATCGCCGTTGCCGGGCCAGCGATACGGATAGGGCGGGGCCACCTGGAGGAACTCTGGAACCAGCGGGCCGAACATCTTCTGATAGCCAGGGAGGCCGGTAGCACTCATCGCCGCCAGGGTGACGCCGTGGTAGCCGTACTGGCGTGAGATGATCTTCACCTTGTTCGGCTTGCCCATCCGCTTCCAGTAGTAACGGGCGATCTTGAAGGCGCTTTCATTGGACTCAGCGCCGCCCGTGGTGAAATACGCCGCCGCCATGTTGTCATACGCCAGACCGACGATGCGCTCGGCCAGACGGATGGCCGGCTCGTTGGAAAAGCCCGTATAGGCAGACGCATAGGCGAGCTTCGCCATCTGTGCCGCCGCGGCGTCGGCAAGTTCCTTGCGGCCGTGGCCGATATTGACATTCCACAATGCCGACAGCCCGTCGATGTATTCGCGGCCGTCAGCGGTGCGCAGCATGGCACCCCGCCCTTCGACAAAGATGCGCGCTTGCGCGTGCTCATTCGGGTGATGCAGCGGGTGGATCAGATGCCGCCGGTCGGCATCGAGCAGCGCGTCACCGGTTGCCGCATTATCGTTCATGTCGTCTGCCTTTCCGCTTGCCACTGACCCTTGCCGAACTGGCTGAGATTGACCGGGCCACGGTGGTTGTCAGTGGCGCTGCCGAGAAATACTTCACCCTGCATCCTGCCGTTGCTGACAGTGCCCTCGAAGCGATAGGCGAGGGCGCTGCCTTCGTGGCGCGTCTCGAATTCCATGCGCACCTGCTGTGCCGCCAGCTTGCCGATGACGTTGCTCTCGAACTGTTCCGACTGCTGACTGCCGCTGAGCTGGCTGCCCTGCTGCTTCAGACTCAGCCGATGCTTGCGCTCGCCGTGCAGGAACCGCACGCGCACATCCCAGTTGCCCGACAGATCGCTCGCCGCAGTCGGCTCGGCCGCCGGGTGAAGGTTGTGCGCCGCGATCAGCGCGTTGGCGATCGCCTCGCCGACCTGCGCCGCCTCGCCAGGCGAGAACTGGAACGGATCGATCACCAGCGAGTTAGCGGTCGCCGACGTGTCATCCGTCATGATGCGCGGCGAGTTGTCGAGCAGACGCTGGCGCAGGCCCATGCCATCGAGCGCGATGCCATCCCACTTCACACGCAGCGCCGGGACGCGCACGACGCCCTTCGGCTCGATCACCTCGCTGCTGGCACCCGGCACGGCGGCGACGCGGCGCGCAATCTCCTGCAGGTCCTCGTGCCAGTGCCGCAGTTCGGCCGTCTCGTCGCGCTCGTTCAGCCAGTACTCAACCGCGACCAGGACGCCGATCACGTCCTCCTTCGATACCTTCATAGGCCGCCCGAATGCCTGGTGAGGCGATGCGTTGCGCCACGCCGCCTGCACCAGGTTCTTCTTGCCGAGCAGCAACCCGCTGGTCTGTGGCCCGCGGAGGAACTTGCCGCCGCTGTAGATCACCATGTCGGCGCCACGCGTCAGCCACGGGCTCGGCCGTTGCAAATGTTCCGATGCCGCGTCCACCAGGATGGGGATGCCGAGCGGCTTCACTTTCGCCGCGATTTCCTCCAGGCGGATCTTGGAGAATTCCTCGTTGGTGCCAAGAATCGCCACCATCGCGACCGGCTCGCGGAGCGCAGCGTCGAGGTCCGCGGCGGAATCGATCTCGACGATATGCGCGCCGACCATGCGGATCGCCTGGTCATAGGCGAAGCGCTGGTTCTTCGGCAGGATCACGCGATTCACCCAACCCTCGGTGAACGGCAGGCGCAGCATGCGCACCGGATCGTTGCCGGCGATGCACGCCGCAGATGCAAGCGCCACCGCGGCAGCACTGCCGCAGGTCACGACACCCCATTCCGCACCGGTCAGCTCGGCCAGACGCTGGCCTGCGGCTTCCATCAGTTCGTCAAGGTTGACGAACTGATGTGACGCCGCATCCATCGCCGCACGCACCCTCGGCAGCATCAGACTGCCACCGTGCATTGTGCGAACGCTACAGCAGTTGATGAAGGGGCGCACGCCGAGCGCGAGGTAGGGATCGGCGTTGCTCTCGGTCCGCTCAGCCATGCTACGCATTCTCCGTTGTTGTCTGGTAAACTGCAGTCTCGAAGTCATCCAGCAGTTGCAGCACTGGCGGGTCAGCGAACGGCAGGATCTGGGTCAGGATCACGCCCGCCACGTGTCGTTTCGGATCGAGCCAGTAATAGGTGTTGAACAGCCCCGCCCAGGCAAGACTGCCAGCGCTGCGCCGGCCAGGCACGTCCTCGGTGTTGATTAGCCAGCTTAGGCCCCATTTCTTCGTCATGCCCGGAAAGAATTCGGCGTCGTTCGACACTCCGGGATGCCCTGTTGCCAGCGCCTGCACGTCGAGGTCGCCGATGTGATTCTGTGCCATCAGCGCCACCGTCTCCGGTCGCAGCACGCGTGCGTTGTCCAGCTCTCCGCCGTTCAGCAGCATGCGCAGGAACGCCATGTAGTCAGGACCCGTCGAAAACAGCGCACCTCCGCCGGCGAAGAACTCCGACTGCGCGGGCGGTGTTTGGGGAATCGGGTCTAGCGATCCGTCGGGCTTGCGGGCGTGAGCGTGAACATAGCGCGCGAACTGCGCCGTAGTGGGCATGAAGCCGGTATCCTGCATGCCGAGGGGGGCGAAGATGTTCTCGCGCATATACGCTTCGAGGTCCTGGCCGCTCACCGTCTCGACCATGCGTCCGGCCCAGTCGATGTTGATGCCATACTCCCACCGCTCGCCTGGTTCGAACGCCAGCGGCACGTTCAGCGCGGCGAGTTGGCCGGACAGGATCGTGGGATGGCCGGTCGCCTCATAGTACCGGTTAAGTTGCGCATTCCAGATGTGGTAGACGAAGCCTGCCGTGTGCGTGAGCAGCATGCGTAGCGTGATCTTGCGCCGCGCCGCCCGCAGGATCGGCTTGCCGGCGGCATCGAAGCCTTCGAGCACCTTCGGTTCGGCAAGTTCGGGCATGATCTCGCCGGCGGGCTGATCGAGCGACAACTTGCCGCGCTCGACGCATTGCATCGCAGCAACGCCGGTCACCGCCTTGGTCATCGAGGCGATGCGGAATATCGTGTCCAGCTGCATCGGTGCGGGGTCCGCGAGACCGCGCGGGCCGAACGCGCCCTGGTAGAACGTGCCGTTGCGGTCCGCCGCCAGCGCAACGACCCCAGGCACGCGCCCATCGCTGACCGCGGCGTTCAGCAGGTGGTCGATGTCGTTGTTTGCCATGCGGGGCCTCCGAGTTTCGCCCATAGTATGCCTCGCTGTTGCGCGGTCTGGCCAGCGGCGCGACAATGGATCGTCCCGCGAAACAGGAGGCGTCCGGATGATCGAAAGCGAAGTCATCGTCACAACGAAGCACGGGCGGATGCCCACGTTCATGGCCGCTCCGGAAGCCGAAGGTCCACATCCCGGCATCATCTTCTACATGGACGCGCCAGGCATCCGCGAGGAGCTGCGCAACATGGCGCGCCGCATCGCGAAGCACGGCTACGTCTGCCTGCTGCCCGACATGTACTACCGGCTGGGCACCGTGCGTTTCGATATTCCCCGCCGCGACGACGGGATGTCGGGCGTGATCCGCGCGTCGATGAACAGTTTGACGATCCCGTTCGTGAACGACGACACCGCGGCGATGCTGGCGTGGTTCGACGCGAATGACCGCGTGAAGCCCGGTCCGGTCGGCTGCGTCGGTCACTGCATGAGCGGGCGCTACATCACGTCGGTCGCCGCGGCGTTCCCGCATCGCATGGTGGCGGCTGCATCGCTCTATGGCGTGGGCATCGTCACCGACAAGGAGGATTCGCCGCATCTGTCGCTCGGCAAGATCAAGGGCGAGCTTTACTTTGCCTTTGCCGAGCACGATCAATCTGTGCCGGAGAACGTGATCCCTGACCTGAAGGCCGCACTGAACAAGACGGACGTGAAAGCGACGGTTGAGGTATTCCCAGATACGCATCACGGCTTCTGCTTTCCGGAGCGCGCGGTGTACGACACGCTCGCGTCAGAGACGACGTGGGCGAAGATCTTTGCACTGTGGGATCGCCATCTGGAATAGGCAGGGAGCGCATGTAATACCGACGCCAGTGATCGCGACCCAATACCGTTATGGTGCGGCTTGGCCCCGCCATCCAAATCTTTCGTTGCAGCGGGCCAGAAATACGTGGGTGGCCAGCCTGCGCCGGTCATGACGGAATGCAATGGCGGAGTGACTTGCGCTCCAACGATAGCGGGTATCAGGAACCTGCGACGACTCTGCCGCGGCACTCGCCAAGGCCGATCGTCACCGCACCAGGGCGCCTGCAATGGGCACGGAAGATGACCTCGTCGTCGTCCTCCAGGTAGCGGCGGGTTTCCCCGTTGGTCAGCGTAATCGAGTCACGCCCGCCGAAGGTCATTTCCAGCAAACAGCCAATGCTGGTCGCATCGGTCCCCGATATGGTGCCGCTGCCAAAGAGATCGCCGGGCCGCAGGTTGCAACCGTTCGATGCATGGTGCGCGACCATCTGCGCGACGGTCCAGTAAAGCTCGCGCGTGTTCGACCGGCACATGCGATGCGGCTCGACACTAGCGGCGCGCATGGCCGGCGTTGACAGGAACACCTCGCAGTCGATGTCGAGAGCGCCATGTGCCTGGTCCGCCGCATCGAGAAGGTGTGACAACGGCGCGGGGTCACCATCGGGCCGCGCCGGCTGGGCGATGCGGAATGGCTCGAGCGCCTCGCTCGTGATGATCCACGGTGAAACCGAAGTGCGGAAGCTCTTTCCGAGAAACGGGCCGAGCGGCTGCGATTCCCAGGACTGGATGTCGCGCGCCGACCAGTCGTTCAGCAGACAGAAGCCGGCAATGTGTTGCGCGGCCTGGCCGATCGGTATCGCCTCGTCCTGCCGGTTACCGTGGCCGATCCAAACGCCAAGTTCCAGCTCATAGTCGAGATTGCGGCATGGCCCGAATGTCGGCATGGCCTCGTTCGGTAGCTTGCGCTGTCCATTCGGTCGTCGCACGTCTTCGCCCGACGAACGCACCGACGAGGCGCGGCTGTGATAGGCGACCGGCACATACTTGTAGTTGGGCATCAGCGGATTGTCGGGACGCGAGATCTGTCCGCCCTTCCGCGCGTGGTGGATGCCCGCGAAGAAATCAGTGTAGTCGCCGACCTGCGCCGGCAGATGCAGCGTGCAGGCAGTGGCGTCGTGCAGCAGATGCGATGCTTTGCCGCGCGCGTCGCTACCGGTGGCAAGAATATCCGACAGGCGCTGGCGCAACGCGCGACGTGCGGTCGCCGGCAATGCCAGCAATGGATTGAGCTCCGGTCCCGCCGCTGCCTCGGCTGCATCGCGCGCAACACCGGTGAACAGCCCAGCGCCCAAAGTTGCACCTATGTCGAGAATGGCGTCGCCGATCGCGACACCGCCACGCGGTCTGCCGCCATGCGTGCTGAATACGCCGAACGGCAGGTTCTGGATTGGGAATTCCGTGTGGCCGTTGGCGGATGCGACCCAGCTCAGGCGCGTCGGATCATGCGTTGCGTCGGTCATCTTTGCCCTCCCCGTCTGGCCCAGCCTAGCGCGCACCGCCTCGGCGAGATATATCTGGGGCAGCTAGCCCAGGGGATCATTCCCAATGAAAACAAAGTCAGGGAGGACACGCCGGGAAACCCCGGCGGGTAACGGCGAGGCCTTCAAGTTGGAGAACTTCCTGCCGTACCGGCTATCAGTTGCAGCGAACCGGGTCTCACGTCTGTTTGCCCGCCGCTATTTCGAGGCGTTCGGATTAAGCATTCCGGAATGGCGCGTGCTGGCGATCGTCGGCCGTCTCGGCACATTGTCGCCGAGCGCGGTTGGTGAAGCGACGGCGATGGACAAGGTAAAAGTGAGCCGCGCCGCCGCGAGTCTGGTTGCGCGCGGATTGGCACGGCAGACTCAGGACCCGCAGGACGGGCGCGGGCGGCTGCTGCGTCTGACGCGTCGCGGTGTGGCGGTCTATGAAGGCATGGTGCCGCTCGCGTGCGAACTGGAGGGCCAGCTTGCGGAGGGCTTGAGCCGCTCGGAATGGAGCGTGCTGCTGAAGGCGCTCGACAAGCTCAGCCTGCACGTCAAGGACGCCCGGGGCGATGATGGTCACGGCGTATCCGTGAACTGAAGGCGGGACTGGCCTGTCACAGAAACTTCGCTAGGATCATGAGCGAAGCAGCTCATGGGAGGGCGCCCGCATGTCAGGAACACAGAACGGCAGAAGTCCCCGCTCGGTGGCGCTGGTCGGGCCATACAGCAGCGGCAAATCGACACTGTTCGAGGCGCTGATGGAGGCTTCGGGGTCGCCGGTAAAGCGGCCGGCTGATCCACGCAATCGTCCGGCAACCACCGAGGTCAGACTCGGACACTGCTCCTATCTCGGCGACGCCTGGACGGTGCTGGATTGCCCGGGTTCCGTGGAATTCGCCTACGAAACGAGTTGCGCGCTGGCTATGGCCGATCTCGCTGTGGTTGTGTGCGAGCCGGCGCCGGCACGTGCGCTGACCGTCGCACCACTGCTGAAGCGGCTTGCGGATGAAGGCATTCCGCACATGCTGTTCATCAACAAGATCGATACGCTGGAAGGCAGCGTGAGCGACACGCTCGCCGCCTTGCAGGGGTTTGCCGGCTCGCCGCTCGTGCTGCGGCAGGTGCCCATCATGCATGGCGAGACCGTGAGCGGCTATGTCGATGTGGTGAGCGAGCGGGCTTATCGCTACCGCAAGGGACAGCCTTCGGAGCTGATTCAGATTCCGTCCGAGGTGCAGGACGACGAGCAGGATGCGCTGAACAAGCTGGTCGAGGTGCTGGCGGATCGCGATGATGCGCTGCTCGAGAAAGTGCTGGAGGATGTCAAGCCAACCACTGCGGAAATCTACAACGACCTGCGAAAGGATCTCGCGGCGGGCGCGGTGATCCAGGTGTTGCTGGGGAGCGCGGAGAGTGCGGGCGGCGTGCGCCGTCTGTGGAAGGCGCTGCGTCACGACACACCGATGGCGCAGGAGACCGCCGAGCGAAAGGCAATCGATACTGATGGGCCGCCGCTGGCGCAGATCTTCAAGACGGTGCATGCCGGGCATACCGGCAAGCTGTCGTACGCACGCATCTGGCGCGGCGCGATCAAAGATGGCGCGACACTAGGTGGCACGCGGCTGGGCGGCATCTATCGAATGCCGGGCGGCGAGCTTGCGAAGATCACCGAAGCGGTCGAGGGCGACGTGGTCGCGTTGGGACGGCTGGATGGCGTGCCGACCGGCGCCACAGTGTCACCTGGTGCGACGCCGGAGCAGTTGCCGTTCCCAACTGCTCCGCAGCCGGTGTATTCGCTCGCGATCGCGACATCGGATCACAAGGACGATGCGAAACTCAGCGGCGGGTTGCAGAAGCAGCGCGAGGCGGACCCGACATTGTCGCTGGAGCAGCAGCAGGACACCAGCGAGACAGTGCTGTTCGGTCAGGGCGAAATGCATCTGAATTCGACGGTAGAACGTCTGGCGAGGGACTATGGGCTCAAGGTCACGACGCACAAACCGCAGGTGGCCTACAAGGAAACCATCCGCCGCGCGGTGCACGAACATGGGCGGCTGAAGAAGCAGAGCGGCGGCCACGGACAGTTCGCCGATGTGAAGATCGACATCGCCCCGCGTCCGCGCGGCGAGGGCTTCGAATTCATCGACAAGATCGTCGGTGGCGCAGTGCCCCGAAACTTCATTCCGGCGGTGGCCGAGGCGGCGGAGGAGTCAGCGAAGAAGGGGCCGTTCGGTTTCCCGGTGGTCGATATTTCCGTGACGCTGGTGGATGGCGGGTTCCACTCGGTGGACAGCTCCGACATGGCGTTCAAGACCGCGACGAGTCTGGCGATGAAGGAGGGTCTGACGAAGGCCGAGCCGATCCTGCTCGAGCCGGTCGATCACGTGACCATCAGCGTGCCCAGCGAGTTCACGCCGCGCGCACAACGACTTCTGACCGGGCGGCGCGGGCAGATCCTCGGGTTCTCCGAGAAGGAGGGCTGGCCGGGGTGGGATGACGTGGTGGCGCTGGTGCCCGAAGCGGAGCTGCACGACCTGATCATCGATCTGCGCTCGCAGACTTTGGGACTTGGCACATATCGCCGGAAGTTCGATCACCTGGCGGAGTCGCGTGCCGAGATGAAGCGCGGGGCAGCGTAGCGGTGGCGCTGTTCGATCTGACCGGGAAGGTGGCGCTGGTCACCGGCGGCAACGGCGGTATCGGGTTGGGCATGGCGCAGGGAATGGCGTCGTGCGGTGCGTCGATCGTGATCGCCGGGCGCAACGCGGAGAAGGCGGCCCCGGCGCTCGCCTCGCTGCGCGAACTCGGTGCGCGATGCGCGTTCATCACCGGCGACGTCACCAAGAAGGCGGCCTGCCTGAAGCTGGTCGCCGACACGGTGGCGGAGTTCGGTCGGCTGGACATTCTGGTGAACAACGCGGGCACGGCGATTCGCAAGATGCCACAAGACTATACCGAGGATGAGTGGCACGAGGTGCTGGATACCAACCTGACCAGTGCGTTCCTGTGCTCGCAGGCGGCGTATGCGCCGATGAAGTCGGCGGGCGGCGGCAAGATGATCAACATCGGCTCGATGATGTCGCTGTTCGGAGCGCCCTACGCCACACCGTATGCGTCGAGCAAGGGCGGCATCGTGCAGATGACGCGCGCGATGGCGACCGCGTGGGCGAAGGACAATATCCAGGTGAACGCGGTGCTGCCCGGCTGGATCGATACCGACCTGACGAAGCGCGCGCGCCGCGAGGTGCCGGGCCTGCACGAGCGCGTGGAGAACCGCACGCCGGCGGGGCGTTGGGGCATACCACCGGACATGGCTGGCATCGCGGCGTTTCTGGCGAGCCCCGCGTCGGATTTCGTGACCGGAACCGCTATCCCCGTGGATGGCGGTTATTCCATCGGTATGTAGGGCCGCGCCGTCAGGCCCAGTCGAACGAGCGCGTGATCGCCTTGCGCCAAGAGGTGGTGAGCGCTACGCGACGTTTTCCAGCCATCGCCGGCGTCCAGGTGTGTGTGACACCCCAGTTGTGGCGGAGATCATCCATGTCATGCCAATACCCGACAGCAAGTCCGGCAGCATAGGCGGCACCCAGCGCGGTCGTCTCGATCGTGCGTGGCCGCAGCACCGGCACGTTCAGAATGTCGGCCTGGAACTGCATCAGCAGCGTGTTCGGCACCATGCCGCCATCGACGCGCAGCGTGCTGATGGGAATGCCGGAATCGCGCTGCATCGCCTCGATCACGTCAAGCGTCTGATAGGCTGTGGCTTCCAGTGCCGCGCGGGCAATGTGTCCGGCGGTGGCATAACGTGTCAGACCGGCGATCACGCCGCGCGCATCGGCGCGCCAGTACGGCGCATAGAGGCCGGAAAATGCCGGAACGAAATACACGTCGCCGTTATCGCCGACAGAGGCAGCGAGCGTCTCGATCTCGGCGCTCGATCTGATCAGGCCGAGATTGTCGCGTAGCCACTGCACCAGCGCGCCGGTGACGGCGATGGAACCTTCGAGTGCATAACAGGGTCTTTGCCCATCAAGCTGCCAGGCGACCGTGGTGACGAGGCCGCTGATCGATTGCACAGGCGTCTCGCCGGTATTCATCAGCAGGAAGCAACCGGTGCCGTAGGTGTTCTTCGCATCGCCCGGCGTGAAGCACGCCTGGCCCATCAGGGCCGCCTGCTGGTCGCCCAGGATGCCGGCGATCGACACGCCGTGCGTGGTTCCGTACAGGCTGGATGATGGCACGATATGCGGCAGCACGGCGCGCGGAATACCGAACGCGGCAAGCAGCGCGTCGTCCCAGTCGAGCGTCGCCAGGTTCATCAGTTGCGTGCGGCTGGCGTTGGTGACGTCGGTGAGGTGCTTGCCTGTGAAGTTCCACAGCAGCCAGCTATCGATTGTGCCGAATGCCAGATCGCCTGCCTCCGCGCGGCGCCGTGCATCGGGTACGTTGTCGAGCAGCCAGCGCAGCTTCAATCCGGAGAAATAGCTGGCGAGCGGCAGTCCGGTCTGCGCGCGGAACCGATCCTGCCCGCCGTCGCGTGCGTACTCCGCCACCATCGTATCGACGCGCGTGTCCTGCCAGACTATCGCGTTGTGTATCGGCTCGCCGGTGGCTCGATCCCACAGCAGGGTGGTCTCGCGTTGGTTGGTGATGCCGATCGCCGCGAGATCGCGATGCGTCAGGTTGGCGGTGCGCAGCGCTTCAGCGATCACCGACTGCGTGTTGCGCCAGATCTCGTGCGGATCGTGTTCGACCCAGCCGGGTTGCGGATAGATCTGCCGATGCTCCACCTGCGCGCTGGCGATCGTCTCGCCCATTCGGTCGAAAACGATGAAGCGCGTGCTGGTGGTGCCCTGGTCGATCGCACCGATGTATCTGGTCATCCTGCCTCCCATTCGCCTCCAGAATAGACACGGCTTGCGGTGTCAGCCCACAGTAGCGATGGGTAATTCAGGGAGGCCCGAATGGCATCACGCTTCGCCGACCGCGTGGCGATCGTCACCGGCGGCGTCTCCGGCATTGGGGCCGGCATCGCTGCGCGGCTGGCAGCTGAAGGAGCGCGCGTCAGCCTGTGGGACCGTGACGCCGAGGCACTCGCCAGGACCGACGCGCCACACAAGGCCACTGTCGACGTCACCGATGCCGCCGCCGTGCAGCGCGCTGCCGCCGATACCGCCGCTGCGCTCGGCCGCATCGACATCCTGATCGCGTGTGCCGGCATCACCGGACCCAACGCCTCGGTGTGGGACTATCCGGTGGCCGAATGGGACCGCGTCATCGATGTCAATCTCAACGGCGTGTTCTACTGCGACCGCGCCGTCGTCCCGCACATGCTGCGCAACGATTACGGCCGCATCGTGAACATCGCCTCCATCGCCGGCAAGGAAGGCAACCCCAATGCCGCCGCCTATTCCGCCTCCAAGGCCGGCGTCATCGGTCTCACCAAGTCGCTCGGCAAGGAGCTCGCGAACACCAACGTGCGCGTCAATTGCGTCACACCCGCTGCGGTGCGCACGCCGCTGTTCGCGCAGATGACGCAGGAGCACATAGACTTCATGCTGTCGAAGATCCCGCTCGGCCGCTTCGGCGAGATCGACGAGATCGCCTCGCTGGTGTGCTGGCTGGCGAGCGAGGAATGCAGCTTTTCAACCGGCGGCGTGTTCGACATCTCCGGCGGCCGCGCGACCTACTGAGCAGGGATACAGGAATGGACAACGAGACGCTCGCCTTCACGCCGGCCGTGCAGCTTGCCGAGATGATCCGCCAAAAGAAGCTGTCGCCGGTCGAGCTGATGACCGCATTACTGGCACGCATCGAGGCGTTGAACCCGCGGGTGAATGCGTTCGCCTGGCTTGCCGCGGATGCCGCAATGGATGCGGCGAAGCGTGCCGAAACCGCGCTGATGCAAGGCAATCGCATCGGCCGCCTGCACGGCGTTCCAGTCACCATCAAGGACCTTGCGATCACCAAGGATATGCCGACGCAGATGGGCAGCAACATCTTCGCGGGCAATCAGCCCACCGAGGACACACCCATCGTGCCCCGCCTGCGTGACGAAGGCGCGATCATTCTCGGCAAGACCACCACGTCGGAATTCGGCTGGACCGGCGTCAGCCATTCGCCACTCACCGGCATCACGCACAATCCGTGGAAACACGGCTACAACGCCGGCGCGTCATCGGCCGGAGCGGGTGCCGCGGCCGCCGCAGGATTTGGTCCGCTGCACCAGGGCAGCGACGGCGCGGGTTCCATTCGCATGCCGTCGCATTTCTGCGGCGTGTTCGGACTGAAGCCGACGTTCGGCCGCGTGCCGTACTATCCCGTCGGCAGCGGCGACTACACATCGCACATGGGTCCCATGACGCGCACCGTCGCCGACAGCGCGCTGATGCTGGGCGTGATGGCCGGCCCTCATCCGCTAGATCACACAACATGCGAGGCAGGCCCCGCGGATTACCTCGGCCGCCTCCACGAAGGCATTCGCGGCAAGCGCATTGCCTACAGTCCCGATCTCGGCGTGGCACGCGTCGATCCCGACATTGCCGCGCTGGTGAAGTCCGCCGTCGCCCGCTTCACCGAACTCGGTGCCACGGTGGAGGAAGTGAAGACGCCCTGGGCGGCGCAAGGCCCAGAGATGGTCCGCTTCTTCTGGGCCGCGCACATGACACGCCTCACCCCACATCTGGCGAAGTGGGAGGCGAAGATGGACCCGGGTCTCGTCGCCTGCATCAAAGCCGCGCACAACTACTCGGTGGCCGACTATCAACTGATGCGCGAACGCAAGATGGCTTACGTCGCCGAGATACATCGCTGGTTCGAGGACTGGGATTTTTTGCTGACGCCGAGCGTCTCGGTCGCGGCATTCCCGGCGGAGCTTCTCATGCCGAAGCACTGGCCGCAGCATGATTGGGACTGGCTCTCCTGGGCCGAGTTTTCCTATCCGTTCAACATGTCGTGGAATCCCGCAGCCAACGCGCCATGCGGTTTCACGGCCGCGGGCCTGCCGGTCGGATTGCAGATCGCCGGCCGTCGCTTCGACGATCTCGGCGTGTTGCAAGCCTCGGCGGCGTTCGAGCAGGTGCAGCCCTGGGCAGACAGGCGACCGCAACTTGGCTAGGCTTGCAGACCCATCAGAAGGAGGGAGTCCCGTCCCATGGCGTTCTCAATGTTCCAGGCCAGCGTGCCGGTGTGCACGCAGATCCTCGGCAGCCTGTCGGGGGTCATCGACAAGGCGGCGGCGCACTGCGCGGAGAAGAAGTACCGATGAGGCGTGGCTACTGACCGATCGGCTGTTCCCCGACATGTTCTCGCTCGCGCGGCAGATCCGTCAGTGCAGCGACTTCGGCCGCAACATCCCGGGCCGGCTGGCCGGTGGCGACCTGCCGAACTTCGCCGCGGTTGATGACACGTCGTTTGCCGCAGCCAAGACGCGGGTCGAGAAATCGCTAGACTATGTCAAGGGATTTACCCCCGCGCAGATCGACGGCAGTGAGGACAAGGACATCACCTGGACCGCCGGCCAGCGGCAGATGTCATTTAAGGGCCGCGCCTATCTGCTGCACTTCGGCCTGCCCAACTTCTACTTCCACGCCACCACGGCGTACAACATCCTTCGCCACCGCGGCGTGGAGCTAGGCAAGCGCGACTTCCTCGGATCGTTCTGAAGCAGCTCCACCACAGAGACACAGAGCACACTGAGAACAATACTCGGGGTTCTCTGTGTCTCCGGGCTGAATTTCTTACTTCAGCGGCCACGCCAGCAGAATGAGCCAGGTGCCAAATACCGCCACCAGAATCGACAGCGGCAACCCGAGCCGCCAGTAATCGCTGAATCGATAACCTCCGGGTCCCATCACCAGCGTGCTGTTCTGGTGCCCGATCGGTGTCAGAAAATCGGATGCCGCCCCGAACGCGACCGCCATCAGGAACGGATCAACACCAAGCCCGAGGTTTTTCGCAACCGCGGCCGCCACCGGCCCCATCAGCAGCACTGCCGCCGCATGGTGCAGCAGCGGTGTCACCAGCATCGACACCACCATGATCAGGCCGACCGCCAGGTAATCGGGCAGATGCGTCGCAAGCACCGTCAGCCCATCGGCCATCAGCTTAGCCGCTCCGGTGTTGTTCAGCGCCTCGCCCACCGGAATGAGACAGCCGAGCATGACAATGATCGGCCACTCCACCGCATTGTAGGCCTCGCGGGCCGGGATCAGTCGCAGCAGCACGATCAGAGTTGCGGCTAAGAAAAAACCGACCTCTATCTCGACCGCGCCCATTGCCATCGCGAACATCGCGGCAAGTAGGATCAACAGCGGCAGCCAGCGCCCCCGCGGCCGCCCGAGGGCAAGATTGCGCTCGGCGAGCGGTATCAGTCCCAGCTCCGTCAGCGCGCGACTGAGCTGCCTCTGCCGCCCTTGCAGTACCAGGATGTCGTTCGGCGAGAACCGGCTGTTGGCGAGTCTCGTGGTGGCGCGCTCCCCGGCGCGACTGAGCGCGAGCAGGTTGATTTCGAAATCCTGTCGCAGACGCAGGTCTCGCGGCGTGTTGCCGATCAGCAGCGAGTTGGGCGCGATCACCGCCTCAGCGGTCTCCAGCTCATCGTCCTTGTCGCGCGGCTTCAGCGCAGCGATTTCCTCGGCGCCGAGCAGCTTCAGCTTCGCCTGATCCACCAGCGGCTGGAGCGCGGTCGGATCGCCCTCCAGCACCAGGATGTCGCCAGCATCAAGCGTCCAGTTCCGCCGCGGTACATAGTGGTGCGACTCTTCGCGGATGATGCCCGCCACTGTCACTTCGCCGTCGGCAAGCGTTTCAAGCTCCGCGACGGTCTTGCCGACAAGTGGAGACTCCTCCGGCAGCAGCGCCTCACTGGTATAGTCCTCGATGGCGAAGCGCTTCTCGGCGGTCGGCTGACCGCGCCGGTTCGTCGGCAGCAGCCGCCAGCCGATGCTGAGGAAGGCGACCGCGGCACATGTCAGAGGCAGACCGACCGGCGTGAAGTCGAACAGATGATAGGGCTTGCCCATGACCTGTTGTCGCACTGCGGAGATCAGCAGATTGGGCGAAGTGCCGATCTGTGTGATTGTTCCACCGACCAGCGAGCCGAACGCGAGCGGCATCAGGTAGCGCGACACTGGGCGATTGCGACGCTCGGCTGCCTGAATCGCCACCGGCATGAACACACCGAGTGTGCCGACGTTCTTGACGAACGCCGACATCAAGCTCACCGCGGCGGTCAACGTGGCGATCTGCAATGTCGTGGAGTTGAGCATCCGAAGCAGCCGGCGCATCGCGTGGTCGATCACGCCTGAGACGGCAACCGCGCGGCTGATCACCAGCACCGAGGCGATGATGATGATGACCGAGTTGGAAAACCCGTCGAAGGCCTTCTTCGCCGGCACGACACCGGTCAGAACGGCTGCCGACAGGGCTATTGCCGCCACAAGGTCGTAGCGCAGCCGATCGGTGACGAACAGCACAAGCATCCCGGCGACGATGGCCAGGGCCTCGATCTGGGGCAGGGTCAAGCGCGTCGGTTCCTGACAGAGCGTCTGTCAGGTGTTGGTCGGCGACGTTCCGGGTGCAACCCGGACGGTGGTCAGATATCAGCGACCGCCTATGGCACCCGGTTATCGACCAGCTCGGTCACCACCGCGGGATCGGCCAGCGTCGATGTATCGCCCAGGCTGTCCGTCTCGTTGGCGGCGATCTTGCGCAGAATGCGGCGCATGATCTTGCCGCTGCGCGTCTTCGGCAGAGCGGGCGCCCACTGGATCGCATCCGGCGAGGCGATCGGCCCGATCTCCTTGCGCACCCAGGTGATCAGCTCCTTGCGCAGGTCCTCGCTGGGTTCCTCGCCCAGCTTCAAGGTGACATAGGCGTAGATGCCCTGGCCCTTCAGCTCATGCGGGAAGCCAACCACCGCCGCCTCGGCCACCTTCGGATGCGCCACCAATGCGCTCTCCACTTCGGCGGTGCCCATGCGGTGCCCGGACACGTTGATCACGTCGTCCACACGGCCGGTGATCCAGTAATAGCCGTCGTCGTCGCGCCGTGCGCCATCGCCGGTGAAGTACAGTCCTTTGAACGTTGAGAAGTAGGTCTGCACGAACCGGTCATGATCGCCGAACACGGTGCGCATCTGGCCCGGCCAGGAATCCGCGATGCACAGGTTGCCTTCGCACGCCCCGTGCAGTTCGTGGCCATCGCCATCGACGATGATCGGCCGCACGCCAGGCAGCGGACGCGTCGCCGATCCGGGTTTGGTCGGCGTCGCGCCGGGCAGCGGCGAGATCAGGATGCCGCCGGTCTCGGTCTGCCACCATGTATCGACGATAGGGCAACGATGCTCGCCGACGACGCGGTCATACCACAGCCACGCCTCGGGATTGATCGGCTCGCCCACGCTGCCGAGGATGCGCAGCGACTTGCGCGAGGTCTTGCGCACCGGGCCCTCGCCATCGCGCATCAGCGCGCGGATCGCGGTCGGTGCGGTGTAGAAGATGTTGACCTTGTGCTTGTCCACTACCTGCCAGAAGCGCGAGCTGTCCGGATAGTTCGGAATGCCCTCGAACATCAGCGTGGTCGCGCCGTTCGCCAGCGGGCCGTAGACGATATACGTGTGCCCGGTCACCCATCCGACATCGGCGGTGCACCAGTAGACTTCGCCGTGGCGGTAGTCGAACACGTTCTCATGCGTGAAGCTCGCCCACACCAGATACCCGCCGGTGGTATGCAGCACGCCCTTCGGCTTCCCCGTGCTGCCCGACGTATACAGGATGAACAGCGGGTCCTCCGCGTTCATTTCCAATGGCGGGCAGTCAGGCGATGAGACGGAGCACAGCGTCGTATAGTCATGGTCGCGGCCTGGCTGCATCGCCACTTTGCCACCGGTCACCTTCACCATGATGACGCTCTTCACGCCAGGACACGACTTCAGCGCCTCGTCCGCATTCGCCTTCAGCGGCACCTTGCGTCCGCCGCGGCGTCCCTCATCGGCGGTGATCAGCAGCTCGGATGCGCAATCCTGGATGCGATTCGACAGGCTGTCCGGCGAGAAGCCGCCAAAGACGACCGAGTGGATTGCGCCGATCCGTGCGCAGGCCAGCATCGCGACCGCGGCCTCCGGCACCATGGGCAGATAGATCGTGACCCGATCGCCCTTCTTTACGCCGAGGCCTTTCATGGCGTTGGCCAGCCGGCAAACCTGTTCGTAAAGCTCGCGATACGTCACGTGCTTGGAAACCGATGGGTCGTCGCTCTCCCAGATGATCGCGGTCTGATCGCCGCGCGTCGCCAGATGCCGGTCGAGGCACGAGGCCGACGCGTTCAGCGTGCCGTCCTCGAACCACTTGATCGGCACGTTGCCAGCGAAGCTCGTGTTCTTGATCTTCGTCGGGGCCTTCATCCAGGCGATGCGGCGCGACTGCTCAGCCCAGAACCCGTCCGGGTCGCGCGCGGCATGCTCGAACATGTCCTTGTAGCGCGCGGCGGTGATGTGTGCCTTCGCGGCGATTTCGGGCTTGACCGGAAAGGTCTGGCCGTCGGCGGAGTGAGCATCTGGCATGGGTGGGTTCCCTCAAGTCGGTTCTTGGTTGGGTGTGACCCAGCGGCGTAACCGGCCGCCTTGGGCAGGCTACGCAGCATCGGTGGGCCGTTCAAGCAACGGAAAGGCGAGCAACACTCAGGCGGGCAGATGGCGCAACCCCGCGACGCGTGCGCCCGGAGCGGCTACAGCGCCGATCGGCAGCACTGTGCGCCCGTGTGTTTCGTTGATCACCTCGGCGGCCGCCAAATAGAAGGCGAGCGCCGCGGTCACCAGCCCCATGTAGCCGCCCGCCACATGCAGCGACGCCATGCCGGCCAGATCGCCTGCCGCGAGCAGGAAAAAGGTGATCCACAGCGACAGAAACACCAACTGCACGGCGCGGTTCAGCGCCAGGCTGCCGAGCCACATGTAGAAGGTGAATACGCCCCACACCAGCAGCCACCAGCCGATGAAGCCGGCGGGTACGTTGGAGGCGAAGAACTGAACGAACAGCGCGAAGCTCCACCAGAATGCGCCATACGAGCAGAACGCGACGAAGCCGAAGGTGTTGCCGCGCGGCATCTCCATCAGGCCGGCCACGAACTGGGCGGTGCCGCCGAAGGCGAAGGCGCTCGCCAGCACCAGGGGTACGCAGGCCGCGGTGAACCAGCCGGCATTCACCATGCTGAGCATCCACGTCGTCAAAGCGAAACCGGTCAGCCCGAGCGGTGCCGGATTGGCGAGCTTCATGATCGAGTTCCTCCTGTGCGTTTCGCTACAGGCCGGCATCCTCGGGCACGAAGACTGTGCCGTCATTGATTTGGATCATGACCGCTTCAAGTCGGTCGCCCATGCACGGGCCATACACGCATTCACCATCGCTGATACGGAACTCCGCGCCGTGTGTGGCGCAGATGATGTGGCTGCCGTCTGCCGAGAGGAAGCGATCGGGCATCCAGTCGAGAGGCGTCCCGATGTGCGGGCAGGAGTTCACATAGACGTGCACTGCATCGCCCTGTCGCACCGCGAACAGTCCGGTGAATCCGCCAGGTGGGGGACCGAAGCCTTTGGAACCGCCGTCAGGGATGTCATCGATCCGGCAGAGCGCGCGCAGCCCCCTCCCCCCAACTCCCTCCCGCAGGGGGAGGGGGAGATCGGCAGGCCCCCCTTCTCCCCCTCCCCCTGCGGGAGGGGGTCGGGGGGAGGGGGCCTCGCCAGCGCGGTCGTCGCCGTCCCCGCTCATCCCTTCCATCCGCCCAACCGGCAGATGTAATCCCAGTGCGGCTTCGACACCGGCATCACCGACAAGCGTGACTGCCGCACCAGCGCCATGTCGGCCAGTTTCGGATCGGCCTTGATCGCCACCAGTGTCACCGGCTTTGGCATCGGCCCCACCGCCTTCATGTCGACGCATACCCAGGGGCCTTCCTTTGCGCTCGGGTCCGGATAGGCCTCACGCACCACCTCGACCACGCCGACGATCTCTTTGCCCTGGTTGGAGTGATAGAAAAATGCCCGGTCACCCTTCTTCATGGCCTTCAGATTGTTCCTGGCCGTGAAGTTGCGCACGCCCGTCCACGGCTCAACGTCGTTCTTCACCTGCTGGTCCCATGAGAACGCGTCCGGTTCCGTCTTCACCAGCCAGTACCTGCATTGCCGCCGATCCTCAGCCCCATGGGTGATCGCCGCCACAGTAAGCCAGGGACGGCTGCCATCAAATGCGGGGATCAGGCGGCCGCGCGGGTTTGCAGCTTCTCGAGTAGCGGAAGCAAGGCCGCCGCCGCGTCAGGCCCAAAGGCCATGTGCGCGCCGTCGCTATCGGTCGCGCGCACCACGCACGGCAACGCGACCGCGACACCGTCGATACGCAGCGTGCCTTGCGCGCCAACCGGCGTTTCCGGGGCTCCCCGCAGACAGGCGCCACCTTCGGAAAGGTCGCTGACGCGCACGGGGTGTTCGTCTTGTCCTGCAAGCGCGATCCGGCCTGGGAGCTCCGCCACATAGCGTGTGCCCCGGCGTCGATCGACGGCTGCCGTCGAGGTCCGCACCACCTGGATCACCGAATGGCGCAGCTCTTCGATGGCCTCGTTCAGCGCCAGCGTGTTGTCACGCAGATCGGCCGCGTGTCGCCCGGTGCCGGCTGCTTCAGTCGATACCTCGGTGGTGCGGCTTGTCATGTCGTGCGCTGCCGTGGCCGTCGCGCCGACGTTGCGGGCGATATCCGCGGTCGCGGCATCCTGTTGCCGCACGGCGGCGGCGATCGATGTGGCGATCGCACTGATTTCGGCGATCGTCTCGTCGATCCGCGCCACCGCAGCAACAGACGCACCGGTCGCTGAACGCACCTGCCCGATGTGCCGCGCGATATCTTCGGTTGAGCGCGCGGTCTGCATGGCCAGGGCCTTCACCTCGGTGGCAACCACGGCAAAACCCTTGCCCGCATCTCCCGCACGTGCCGCCTCGATCGTTGCATTCAGCGCCAGCAGGTTCGTCTGTGCGGCAATGCCGCCGATCATGTCGGCAACTGCGCCGATGCTTTCGACCTCCTGGCTCAGCGAAACGATGGTGTCGCGGGTCTCCAGCCCGGCGGTCACAGCGCGGCCCGCCACCGCCGTCGATCGGCTGACTTGGCTGCCGATCTCGCGGATCGAGGCAGCAAGCTGTTCCGCGGCGCCCGCGACTGTCTGGGCGATGCCCAGTGCCTGGGTGGCCGCGGCCGCCGCATCCTTGGCCGAGGCACCCGTGCGGGTAGCGGACACACTCATCGCATCGGCTGTCGTTGCCATCGCGGTGGTCCGATCCCCGATCTGGCGCAGTGCCGAATTCGTGGCGGTTTCGATGGTCTGCGCCATGCCGACCAATGCCGCCCGCTTCTCCGCCTCGGATTGATTGCGCTCGGCCTCCTGCTCCGCGGCGATCTGCTGCTCCCTGACCATGTGCTCTTTGAACACGAGAACGGCACGGGCCATGTCACCGAGTTCGTCGCGATGGTCCTGGGCGCCAATCGCGGCCGCCATGTTGCCCGCGGCAAGCTCGGTCATTGTCCGCGTCAGGGTGCGAACCGGGCGGCCGATCGCCGCCACGACCATCGGCAGCAGGATCAGCATGACCACCCCCGAGCCGCCGACGATCCAATAGGCGCGTATCAACATCGCGTGCGAGCTGCTACGGGCAATCTGGACGGAAGCCGCCTCGGCCGCGCGGTGTTCGGCCGCCAGACCGGAGATGTCGCCGCGCAGCGTCTCGAACGTCGCATCGCTGCGGCGGAAATAGCCCACCGCGATCGCCGGGTCCGAGACAAGGTCCAGCGCGTCACCCAGTTGCTTGGCGTAATCTGCCGACCTGCCGGCGATCACCTTGAGCCGCGGCAGATCGGGGCTGTTCGCGGCGCGCCGTGCGATCATCTCCTGCGCGCTGGTGCGCAACACGCCCAGTTCGCGCCCGACGTCCTTGACGAGCCCATCAATCCTGGTCTCGGGAACACCTGCCTGCTGCCAGACCATGGCACGCATTGCTGTGACCTGGATCGTGTCCACGGCGTCCAGCAACCGGGCGCTCGCCGCGGCCGTCGGCAAGGCATTGTTCGCGACATCGGCGAGCCTGCCTTCGGTCGCGGTCGCGCCTAGCCATATTGACGCGGCCACCGCCGCCCCGGCGGTAAGGCACGCCGCAGGAGCGACGAGAACCTTCGCCCACAGCGGCAGATCATGGAACGACCGCACGCCACCCAGGAGTCGCATGTCCGGCTGCTCCCCACTACCGCCGTCAGCGGATGTAGATTCCGGCGATGTAGGAGAAGTTCCCGGCCTTCTCGACGTACGCCTCCTTGGGCAGGACCTTTCCCGTGATCGGGTCCTTGAATGCAAACGACACCCAACCCGAGCCCGGACCTGCAACGATCTGCTCAACCTCCTTGCCGTATGCTTTGCCATCGACGTCGACGGCGTCGTAATAGCTCTTGCCCACGAGCTTCGGGTTCTGGCCGTGCACGACGCGCACCCCATCCTTGTCGATGATGATCAAATACAGGTCGCGGTCGATGTATTTCCCGCCGTGATCCATGAACTCCGGCTGGGCCTTGTCCATGCCGACATCGGCGACGCGCACGATCGCCTGCTTTACGAGCGCCACCGCCTCATCCTTGGTGGCAAACTCACCAGCTGACGTTGGAACCGCCCACGCGATCCAGACCGAAGCGAGGGCGGCGGCCAATTGCAGGTATCTCACCGGAAAGCTCCTCTGATGGGCGCGCGGGGCCGAATACTTGTCCGGTAGGGTTAAGAGCCGGCTAATCCATGGATACCCGGCGGAAGCTGGTGATCGGCAGTCAGGTATTTCTCCCGCTAAGCCAAAACAGCCGAAATCTGATCGTTGATCTCGTCAGAACGGCGCGCGAGCTCCGCAATTGCCGCGGCGGTCGCCCGCGCACCCTGTTCGCCAACGAAAAGGAAGTGGGTGCCGTCCACCGTTATCGTGAGCCGCGCAAGGGCGCCGGCGAAGATATTCTGCAAAGATGCCCAGGACTGAGGCGAGAGTTGTCCGATGCGGCTGCGGTTGGGATAGATGTGACGGCGGTATAGCTGCTGGCCGACAAAGAGTGCCCAATTACTGCGGCAGAGCAGCGCGTTTGGATAATCCGCGAGTCCATTGCTGACGATGAGCGCCAGCGGCGGATACGCGGCGTAATCGGTGACGCCGCCATCCTCCATGGCGGCGGCGACGTCCTCGACGATCCTGCCCTTGCCAAAGCGGGCAGCCTCGCCCTGCAGATCAAGCGGCGGATTCCCGGTGAAGAGCGCCTTGAGATCCGCGGCGGACATTATCGCATGCCCGTTGAGCCGGCTTTGCTCTGCCACCATGGCGACGAACCAGGGAAGTAGCGAAGTCGTTTGGTCTACCAACCCATCCCGCGCGAGAACAAACTGTTCGGCATTGCCGGGGAAAAGGTTTGGGCCGGGCGGCAGGGCGTCAAGGGCGACGAAGAGTTTAAGATCGAGCCCCGCAGCGTGTACGGCCACAGCGAGCTTTTCAACGATCTTGCCGCCCATGCTCCAGCCGACAGCGATGATGCGGTTACCGAGCCCGTTCGCATCGATGACATGACGCGCGGCCTCCGCGACCTGGCGACCCCAATCGGTGATCGAAAAATCAGGATAGGTCTCCGGATAGACAGGGTTGTCTAGCGGATAGGAGACGCCGAGGAACGGGAAACCGGCCGCGACCAACCAGTGGCTAAGGAAATCGGTCGGGCGGCCGGCAGGAAAGCCGTAAGCGATCCGGGCAAGGAACGAGGTGCCGGGCACGAATACGACGAGTGGCTGATCGCGGGCGGATTTCTCAAAGCGGATCAGGCAGGGAAGGGCCGCCGCCGTGATCATCTCTTCCCCGGGGAAGAGCGCTGCGCTCGCGTTTGCTCCGGCGGTGGCTTGGACGGTGAGCGGAACGACGGATGCAGCGAGACCTGCGGCGGCCTGACGGCGCGTTAGCGGCATGGACGAAGAGCTTCCCGGCTGGCTGAGGCAGATGTCGGCTCAAGCCGACGTTTTCCTTGGGCTCCCTGAGTGCCGGCTCAACGAATAGGATAGGCGTCGATCCGATCATCCGGCAACGGTGGACGCGGTCGCCGGAAGGTCCTCTGGTGCGGGCGGGGCCGGGTAGTTCTCCGGTCGGTCAAGAGCCGGCAAATCCTGGGGACTGGTTTGACCCAGATCATTGAGCCGTGCCCGCCGATCGGTTCATTGCCGCCGACATGAACATTCCTTCAGATGCGTTCCAGGCTGAGGTAGCCAGCGTTACGCTATTCGGCTGCCTTCAATCGCAAGCTGGCATGGGCTAGGTTGATCACGTGGACGCCAGTTCCATTGTTGCCCCACCCCCGAGTGGCCGAAATCCGGGGCGCTCTCTGCACCGTTTCGCCAACCCGGGGCGCTTCCTGCGCCTATCCGGCGCGGTGCTGCCGTGGCTCGCCGCCGCCGGCACGGCGTTGACCGCGGTTGGCCTCGTCTGGGGCCTGTTCTTCGCCCCCGCCGACTGGCAGCAGGGCGACGCGGTCCGCATCATGTATATCCACGTCCCGGCGGCCTGGCTCGCCTCCGCCGGCTATCTTGCATTGGCTCTTTGTTCCGCGCTGTCGCTGGTCTGGCGCCATCCGCTCGCTGACCTGGCCGCGGTCGAGATTGGCCCGGTCGGCGCCGGCTTCACCGCGCTCTGCCTGCTCACCGGCAGCATCTGGGGCAAGCCGATGTGGGGCGCATGGTGGGTGTGGGACGCGCGTCTCACCTCCGTGCTGATTCTCTTCTTCCTTTATCTAGGACACATCGCGCTGGTGCGCGCATTCGACGATCCGGTGCGCGGCTATCGATCGGGCGCGATCCTGGCGCTGGTTGGCGTGGTGAACCTGCCGATCATCAAATTCAGCGTTGACTGGTGGAACACGCTGCACCAGCCGGACACCATAACGCTGACCGGTGCGCCGACCATGTATGTCGGCATGCTGTGGCCCCTGCTGTTTGCGGCACTCGGCTATACGCTGATGTTCGCCGCCATCGTGTTGGCGCGCACCCGGGCGGCGGTGATGGAGCGACGGATCCGCGCGCTCCTGATGGCGCGTGCCGACGCGGCCGCCGCATGACGCACTTGCCCTATGTTGCGGCGGCCTATGTGTTGGGTGTGGCGATCCCCGGCACCTTCGCGCTGATGGCCTTCCTGCGCATGCGCGCGGCACAACGTCGCCTGGCGTCAATTGGCCGGCGCAGGCGCTGAGTGACCCGCAAGCGCCGCCGTCTGTGGATACTGCTGGCCTGCGGGCTGGGCCTTGGCTCCGCCACCGCGCTGGCGCTGTTCGCCTTCCGCGACAACCTGGTGTTCTTCCTCGCGCCCTCGGACCTCGCGAGCAAGGCCCCGCCACCCGGCCGCACATTTCGTCTCGGCGGCCTGGTCGAGCAGGGCAGCGTCCAACGTTCCACCGACGATGGCCATCCCGCCGCGCAGTTCCGCGTAACGGATGGGGGTGCCAGCGTTGAGGTGACCTATGTCGGCATCCTTCCGGACCTGTTCCGCGAAGGCCAGGGCGTGGTGACATTGGGCGCGATGCGGCCCGACGGCACGTTTCGTGCCTCCGAGGTGCTGGCGAAGCACGACGAGACCTACATGCCCAAGGATGTAGCCGATGCGCTGAAGAAGTCCGGCCACTGGAACCCATCCGCCGGGCCGCCGCCGCCCGCCGCGACCTGGAACACGATGCAACCAAGGAAGATCGGCGGATGATCCCCGAACTGGGCCACTTCGCGTTGGCTCTCGCCGTGGTCATCGCCGGTGCGCAGGCGGTGCTGCCGCTGTTCGGTGCCCATACCCGCGATGCGAGGCTGATGCAGACCGCGCCGGCGCTGGCGATTGGCCAGCTCATCGCACTGGCGGCCGCCTATGGCTGCCTGATCTGGAGTGCCGTCGTCGACGACTTCTCGGTCGCCAACGTGGTGGAGAACTCCAACAGCCTGACGCCGCTGATCTACAAGATCACCGGCACCTGGGGAAACCACGAGGGCTCCATCCTGCTCTGGTGCCTGATCCTCGCAATGTGCGGCGGCGCGGTTGCCTTGTTCGGCCGCGCCCTGCCATCGTCGCTGCGCGCGCGTGTCATCGGCGTGCTGGGTTTCACCTCGGCCGGCTTCCTGCTGTTCGCGCTCACCACCTCCAATCCGCTGGAGCGCGTCTGGCCGCCGCCGATCGACGGCCGCGCCATGAACCCGCTGCTCCAGGACCCTGGCCTCGCATTCCATCCCCCCGTGCTCTACACGGGCTATGTCGGCTTCGCGATCCCGTTCGCCTTCGCCGTCGCCGCGCTATTGGAAGGGCGCGTCGATGCCGCCTGGGGTCGGTGGGTGCGTCCCTGGACGCTCGCCGCCTGGTGCCTGCTGACAGGCGGCATCGCTCTCGGGTCCTGGTGGGCGTATTACGAATTGGGTTGGGGCGGCTACTGGTTCTGGGACCCTGTCGAGAACGCCTCGCTGCTGCCGTGGCTGTCGGGCACTGCGCTGCTCCATTCCGCGATCGTGGTGGAAAAGCGCGAGGCACTGAAGATCTGGACCATCCTCCTCGCCATCGGCACGTTCTCGCTGTCGCTGTGCGGCACCTTCCTGGTGCGCTCCGGCATTCTCAACTCGGTGCACAGCTTCGCCAACGATCCGACGCGCGGCGTGTTCATCCTCGTGCTGCTGGCCATAGTGATCGGCGGCTCGCTGCTGCTGTTCGCGTTGCGCGCGCCGGTCATGGCACCCACGGGGATCTTCGCGCCGATCTCGCGTGAGGGCGCGCTGGTGCTGAACAACATCCTGCTGTGCTCGATCTGCGCCGTAGTGCTGACCGGCACCACGTATCCGCTGTTTGCCGAGCTGCTGTTCGGCGCCAAGCTCAGCGTCGGGCCGCCGTATTTCCAGAGCACCGTGTTTCCGCTTGCCGTTCCGCTGTTCGCCGCGATGTCGCTCGGGCCTGTGCTGCCATGGAAGCGCGCGGAACTGTGGCCGGCACTGCTGAAGCTGTGGTGGGCCGCGCTGATCGCGACATTGATCGGCGTTGCGACGGCATTCGGGCTGCATGCCGGACTCGCCGCGCTGGGCTTCGCCGCATCGGCCTGGCTGATCGCGGGCGCACTCGCCGAACTGGTGGAACGGACGCGGCTATTCCGTGCGCCATTCGCCACCATTCGCACCCGCGCGGCCGCGCAGCCGCTGTCGGTCTGGGGCTCTGCGGTGGCACACGCCGGCATGGGCGTCACCGTCGCGGGCATCGCCGGCATGTCGCTTGCCGTCAGCTCGATCGTGGCCGTGCATCCGGGACAGAGCGTGCAGCTTGGGGGCTACGATTGGACGCTGCTGGACCTGCGTGACGCGCCAGGACCGAACTACACGGCGCGCGTCGCCGACATTCGCGTCAGCCGCGGCGGTGACGAGATCGCGATGTTCCATCCATCACGCAGGATGTTTGTCGTGCAGAAGACCACGGTGACCGACACCGCGATCGAGACAAACGGGTTCCGTGACCTTTACGCCGTGCTCGGCGAGGAACGCGACGGTGCCGCGGTGTTGCGCCTGCACGTCAATCCGCTGGCTCCGTGGATCTGGTTTGGCGCCCTGGTGATGGCGGCGGGCGGCGCATTGTCGCTGGCCGATCGCCGCCTGCGCATCGGCGCACCGGTGCGCCGGTCCGCCGCGGTGCGCGCGGGAGTGGCGCCGTGACCGCACGAGTTTCCCCCTTCCCCCAACCCCCTCCCGCGAGGGGAGGGGGAGGACGGGAATTGGCATTGCTCTCCCTCCCCTTGCGGGAGGGGGTTGGGGGGTGGGGGCACTACAAATGACCCCCCTCCAACGCCGCGCTTTCCTGCTCGCCCCTCTCGGCGTCGCTGCCCTTGGTGGCACCGCCTTCTGGCTGCTGCTCGAGCGCATGCGCGAGGGCACCTACGATCCGCACGGCGTGCCCAGCATGCTGATCGGCAAGCCGCTGCCCAGCTTCTCACTGCCGGGCCTGCCTCCCGGCCAGGGTTTTTCCGCTGCCGACGTGATCGCCGCCGGGCGCCCGGCGCTGGTCAATTTCTTCGCGTCCTGGTGCATCCCCTGTATCGAGGAAGCGCCGGCTCTGATGACACTGAAGCAGCAGGGTACTCCGATCTGGGGCATCGCCTACAAGGACAAGCCAGACGCCACCGCCGAATTCCTCCACCAGAACGGCGACCCCTACACACGCATCGCGCGCGATGAGCCAGGCACCACCGCGATCAACTTCGGCCTCTACGGCGTCCCCGAGACCTACCTGGTCGATAAGTCCGGCATCGTGCGCTGGCGCTGGCCCGGTGGCCTGAGCGACGACATCATCAACCAGTCGCTGGCACCGCTGATGCAGAGCCTGGCGTGAGACTTGCCGTCGCCATCCTGATTTGCTGCCTGTCCGCATCGCCCGTCCTCGCGGTGAGCGATCCGGCCGAGATGCTGCCCGACCGGGCGCAGGAGCAGCGCGCCGAAGCGCTCGGCCATCAGCTTCGCTGTCTCGTCTGTCAGAACGAAAGCGTGGAAGAGTCCAACGCCGACCTCGCCCGCGATCTGCGGGGTATCATCCGTCAGCGCATCGTGGCCGGCGATAGCGACCGGGAGGTGATCGACTGGATGGTCGCGCGCTACGGCAACTTCGTCCGCCTGCGCCCACCGTTCAACGTGACGACGTTCGCCCTCTGGGGCGCGCCAGGCATTGCGTTGCTGGCCGGCATCGGCGCGGTGGTGGTCGCGCGGCGCCGGCGCCCTGCCGCGCCGGCACCGCTCAGCGATGCGGAACGACAGCGTCTGGCCGATCTGCTGAAATCGTGATCTGGCTCGCCATTGTCCTGTTGGCAGCGATCACCCTCGCGCCGCTGGCCCTGTCTCTGCGCCGCACCGCAGCCGCGCGCGGAGGGCAGGAGGCGGCGGTCGCGTTGCATCGCGCCCAGCTTGCCGAACTGGATCGAGACCTCGCCGATGGACGTATCGCCGCCGCGGAACACGCCAATGCGGTGCTGGAGGTCCAGCGCCGCCTGCTCGTGGCCGCCGGGGGCGCCGAGACTGCATCGCGCAGCAGTTCGCGCGGCCCTGTGCTGTTCGCGCTGGTCCTGGTGCCGCTCGGCGGACTGGTGCTGTACCTGATGGGCGGGTCGCCGGAGCTACCTGCCGTCCCACTCGCCGATCGCATCGCCGCCGCCCGCGAGCGTGAGGCACGCGAGGCCGCGCTGATCGGACAGCTTCGCCAGCGGCTCAGCCAGATCGATCCGCACAGCGAACAGGCACGTCAGGGCTACATACTTCTCGGCAATGCCGAAGCGAGCCGCGGCCGGCTCCAGGAAGCCGCCGACGCCTGGCGCACCGCGCTCGCCGCGCGCTTCGATCCGACCATCGCTGCCGAGGCAGCGGAGGCACTCACCGAGGCGCACGGACGGGTCGATGATGAAGCGGCATCGTTGTTCCGTCGCGCTATTGCTGAATCGCCGGCGGATGCTCCGTGGCGACCGATGGCACAGAAGCGACTTTCGGAGATGAAATGACACGGACGGCCCAAAAGATGGCGCCCGGCAACAACAGCAGGAGAAGTAGCAGCGTGCAGGCGATCGCCGATGCGGTCGGCCAGTCGCCGTTCTGAAAGAACTCCTGCCACAGCACACGGCCCACCAGTTGCGCCTGCGGGCCGCCGAGAAGCTCCGGGATCACGTATTCGCCCGCCGCGGGAATGAATACCAGCAGCACGCCCGCCCCTACGCCGGGCAGCGACAGCGGCAGCGTCACGGCGAGGAACACGCGCCACGGTGGCGCGCCGAGATCAGCGGCTGCGTCCAGCAATCGCGCGTCGAGCTGCGACAGCCGCGCGTAGAGCGGCAACACCATGAATGGCAGGTAGGTGTAGATCATGCCGATATACATCGCGGTGTCGGTGTAGAGCAGCCGCAGCGGCGCCAGACCCAGCGCGATGATCGCCGTGTTGATCCAGCCGTCGTCCTGCAGCAGGCCGATCCATGCATTGATGCGCATCAGGAAGCCGGTCCAGAACGGCAGCATCACCAGCAGGAGCAGCAGGCTGCGCCAGCGCTCCGGGCTGCGCGCGATGCCGAGTGCCATCGGGTAGCCGGCCAGCAAGCAGATCGCTGTGGACAATCCCGCAACCTGCAGGCTGAGCAGCAGCGCATGCGCATACAGCGGGTCCGTGAGGATCAGCGAAAATGCATCGGTGCTGATGTGCAGGCCACCGCCGGGCCGCAGCATCGGCGCATAGGGTGGAACGCTGTCGGCGGGGTATGAAAACGCGATCTTTAGTACGATCAGCGTAGGGAGGATCAGCAGCATCAGCAGCCAAGCCCATACAACTGTCAATACCGCGGTGCGGCTGGGTGCGCGTGTCATCGGCCGAGCACGATGCAGGCGTCCGCATCCCACGACAGCGTGACGGTGTCGCCAATCCCGGCCTGCGCGGCGCTCAGTCCCTGTCCCAGGGCGACGGTCGCGCGCAGCGTGCTGCCATCGGCAAGCCGCACGAGGTGTGTCAGCGTCTCTCCCGCGTAGGAACGCTGCACCACGACGCCGGCCACACGGTTTGCAGCATTCGACGCGCCGAGTCTCATTCGTTCAGGCCGAATCGCCAGCCAGGCCGCGTCGGACGGCGTCACCGTCGCGGTCTGGACCGGCATTCCGCCTGCGAGTTCGATCCTGCCATTCCGCACCACAATCGGCAGCACATTGGCCGCGCCCAGAAACTCCGCAACCAACCGAGAGTTGGGCCGCTCATACACCTCGGCCGGTTTCCCCAACTGCATCAGCCGCCCCGCGTGCATCACGCCGATGCGGTCCGCCATGGTCAGGGCCTCCTCCTGATCGTGCGTGACCAGGATGAAGGCGATGCCGAGTTCGCGTTGCAGCCGCACCAGCTCCTCGCGCGTGTCGCGCCGCAGGTTGCGGTCCAGCGCCGACAGCGGTTCGTCGAGCAGCAGCAATGCGGGCCGTGGAGCCAGGCTGCGCGCCAGTGCCACGCGCTGCTGCTGGCCGCCGGACAACTGAGCCGGACGGCGCGTGCCGAAGCCTTGCAGACGCACCAGCTCAAGCATCTCCGCCACACGCGCATCGATCTCCGCGCGCTGCATCCCGCGCATGCGCAGGGCGAAGCCGATATTCGCCGCGACATTCATGTGCGGGAACAGCGCGTACGACTGGAACATCGTGTTCACGGGCCGTCGGTATGGCGGCATCACCGTCAGATCGACACCGTTCAGCATGATGCGCCCGGCATCCGGCTGCACGAACCCGCCGATCGCTCGCAGCAGCGTCGATTTGCCCGAACCCGAGGCACCAAGCAGCACGAACAGTTCGCCCGCCGCGACGGTCAGGTCCAGTGCGTCGACCGCCACCACCGCGCCAAAGCGCACGCGCAGTCCGCTGACGTTCAGCAATGCGTCAGCGCCCGGCCTTGAACCGGTCCCACATGCGGGTGCGCTGGCGCGCGGCGGACGGCGGCACGGGGCCTATGGTGAAGAACGTCTTCATTTGCTCAGGCGTCGGGAAGATGTTGGTGTCGGCCAGCAGTTCCGGTCGGATCATCGCGCGGCTCGCCGGCACCGCGTTGGCGTAGCGCACGGTATTGGTGATGCCGGCCATCACGTCAGGCTCCAGCACGAAGTTGATGAACGCGAGCGCCGCGTCCTTGTGCTCGGCGTCTGCCGGGATCGCCAGCATGTCGAAGCCGAGTTCCGCGCCTTCGTTCGGCGCAACATAGCGCACCGTGATGCCGCGCTTCGCCTCAGCCGCACGCGCATTCGCCTGAACCACGTCGCCGGAATAGTCGAGCGCGAGGCAGGTCTGTCCCGCGGCGAGCGCCTCCAGCGCGCCGCCCGACGCGAAGCTGCGGATGTAGCGGCGCACTCCCATCAGCGTGCGCTCCACCGTGGCGAGGTCGCCGGGATCGGTGCTGTCCGGACTCTTGCCCAGGTACTTCAGCACGCCGGGAATCACGTCGATCGCCGAGTCCATCATGGTGATGCCGCAGGGCGCGATGCGTTTGGCATTCTCCGGCCTGAACAGCAGGTCCCAGCTGTCCATCGGCGCATCTGGCGCAAGCTGCTTCACGCGGTCGGTGATCATGCCGATGCCGGTGGTGCCCCACAGATAGATCGCGCCGTAGCGGTTGCCGGGATCGGAGCTCTCGACCTGATGCATCAGCACTGGATCGAGATTCTTCCAGTTGGGAACACGGGAACGATCGATGGGAGCCAGCGCGCCGACCTTGATCAGGCGCGATAAGGTCGGTTCGTTCGACGGCACCACGATGTCGTAGCCGGAGTGGCCGGCCAGCATCTTCGCCTCCAACGTCTCCAGGCTGTCGAACACGTCGTAGTGGACGGTGATGCCGGTTTCCTTCTGGAACCGTTCCAGCGCCACCGGGTCGATGTAGTCGGTCCAGTTGTAAATGTTCAGCACACGCTCCTGCGCGCGCGCAGGGGCGATGAGCACGGAAACCGTCATTACCAATGTCATTGCGAGGAGCGTCAGCGACGAAGCAAGCTCGGTCAGACTGCGCGGCGTGACCGAGCTTGCCGCGTCGCTTCGCTCCTCGCAATGACATTGGATCACGTTCACCCCCGCCGGATCTGCGGGCGTACGCTACCACGACCGGCGCGGAATGCGAGGCTAAGCGCGCCTTCGCGCCGCGGTGCGCTTCGCCTTCTTCGCGGGCGCGCGCGCCGACTTCTTGCGCGTCGGCGTGCCCCCTTGCCCGAGGCTTCGCTTCAGCGCGGCCATCAGGTCGATGACGTTGTCGCCGCGTGGCTCCTCCGGCGCTTCCGGTTTGATCCCTTCGCCCTTCAGCTTGGCGTCGATCACCTCGCGCAGTCGCGTCTCGTAGCGATCCTCGACGTCAGCCGGCTCGAACTTGCCTTTCTGTCGCTCGATCAGCTGCCGGGCAAGCTTGACCATCTCCGCATCGGGCCGCGCATTCGGTATCTGATCGAACAGCTTGTCATACGCATAAAGATCGCGCGGTTCGTGCAACGTGTGCAGCACCATGCCCTTTTCCAGCGGCAGGATCGCCACCGCGCGCTCGCGTCGTGAGATGACCAGGCGTGACAACGCCGCCATGCCTGACGCCGCAATCGCATCGCGCAGCACCACGTATACGTCCTGACCCGCCTCACCATCCGGCACCATGTAGTAGCTGGTATCGAAGTAGATCGGGCGGATCACATCGCGCGCGATGAACTTGTCCACCGTCAGGGTTGACGAACTCTCGATGCGCGCATTGGCGAAGTCCTCATCATCCAGCAACACGTAGCGATCCTTCTCGAATTCGTAGCCCCGCGCCAGCTCCGCCCGCGGCACTTCCTTATCGGTCTCGGCATCCAGCGTGACGGTCCGCACACGATGACCGGTCTTTGGATTGATGAAGTGAAAATGCAGATCGCCGCTGGCGCGCAATACGCTGTGCAACGATATCGGGCAGCTCACCAGAGCGAGCCGCAGATGTCCGCGCCAGATCGGTCGCTGCGCCATTGCCGCCTCCAAAGACACCAACTTGGGGTCGCAGTACCTGCCACCCAATCACAGACACACGTTCTTTTGTGGTCGAACCGAACGCAACCCCCCAACGAAAAAACCGTTCCGGTGCCTGTCCAAAGGAGATATTCAATCATGGCTAGATACGCTTCGATCGGAACCATGCTCGCCGCCACGGCGCTGATTTCGTGGCCGGTCCTGGCCCAGACCACCGGCACCGGTCCTGCGGCTGCACCGCCGGCACCGCCGCCTGGCATGACATCGAGCCACACCACGACGACAACCACCACCACGCACCCGACCACGACTTCGGAGTCCTCGGCGGCCAGCTCATCGAAATACGTCACCGCCGACCATAAGGTGCGCGTGAGCAAGGTGGTGGGTGCTAGCGTCTACAATGATCAGAACCAGTCGATCGGTTCGGTCGACGACGTGCTGATGGGCGACAGCAGTCACAAGGCAGACACTGTCGTGCTATCGGTCGGCGGCTTCCTCGGCATGGGCAGCAAACTCGTGTCCGTGCCGTTCGACCAGCTCAAGGTCGAGAACGACAAGATCGTGATGCCGGGAGCCACCAAGGCCTCCCTGGAGGGCATGCCGGACTACCACTACACTAACGCGTGACCTCCGTCGGAATCGCCACAGCCGAGGCGGTCAATGCGGGATGGGCGGCGATAAGCCGCCCATCTTTTGTACGGCGCACTGTGCTGCCATAGTTGCCGGGCGACCGCCGGCGGGAGAGCGTCGATGAACGATCTGGCTGGGGCAGCGTACGCTGTCGAAGAAGCGACACTGCCGCGGCGCTACGCGGCGATCCGTGCCTGGACGGAACACCTCGCCGCATCGCTGAGCGACGAGGACCAATGTGTCCAGTCCATGCCGGACGCCAGTCCGGCGAAATGGCATCGCGCTCACACCACGTGGTTCTTCGAACAGTTCGTGCTGACCGCATTGGTGCCGGACTATCAGCCGTTCGACAGTACTTTTTCCTATCTTTTCAATTCCTACTACGAGGCTGTTGGCCCGCGGCACCCGCGTCCGAATCGAGGCCTGCTGACACGGCCGTCCGCCTCGCGTGTCGGCGCGTTCCGCCATCATGTCGATAGGGCAATGCTCCGGCTTTTGGCACGTCTGCCCAACGAGGCTGCCGGGCTTGTCGAGCTCGGCCTGCAGCACGAACAGCAGCATCAGGAATTGCTGCTCACCGACATGCTGCATGCGTTCGCGCAGAGCCCGCTGGCGCCCGCCGTGCTGCCGGACTGGCGCGAGCCCCCAGGTGCCCGCGGCCCCACGCAGTTTGTCGATTGCCCGGGCGGCATGGCCCGGATCGGCCAGCGGGGTGCTGCTTTCTGTTTCGACAACGAGACGCCGGGACATGACGTGTATCTACAGCCGTACCAGTCGGCGTCGCGCCTGGTGAGCAACGGCGATTGGCTCGACTTCATCGCCGATGGCGGCTATCGCACACCGACACTGTGGATGTCGGACGGCTGGGCGTGCGTGCAAGCGAACGGCTGGTCGGCCCCGCTGTACTGGCGGGAGGGCGATGGCGGCTGGTGGCAGATGGGACTGGGCGGGCTGACACCGCTCGATGTGGATGCGCCGGTGCGTCATATAAGCTGGTATGAGGCGGATGCGTTTGCGCGCTGGGCCGGTGCCCGGTTGCCGACCGAGGCCGAATGGGAAGCGGCAAGTCATCGCGACGAAATCGAAGAGCTGGCCTCACATGTCTGGCAGTGGACATCCAGCGCATACAGCCCATATCCGGGCTATCGACCGGCCGCCGGTGCGGTCGGCGAGTACAACGGCAAGTTCATGATCAATCAGATGGTGTTGCGTGGTGGGTCAATGGCCACGCCGGCAAATCACACACGGCGCAGCTACCGGAATTTCTTCCATCCCGACAAGCGCTGGCAGTTCAGTGGCGTTCGTCTGGCACGCGACGTCTGACGGGGAAAGCATAGATGCGTGATGACTCCGCCCTGGGGTTGGCGGCTGGCAGTGTCGCGGATGCGGCGCTGTCGGGGCTGCTGCAGCCGCGCAAGACGCTGCCGGCGAAGCTGTTTTACGACGAGGAAGGCTGCCGTCTGTTCGGCCGCATCACCGAGTTGCCCGAGTACTACCTGACGCGTACCGAGCGCGCCTTGCTGGCCGATGTCGCGCCCCGCGTGGCCGACCTGGTGCGGCGACCGGCGGTCCTGGTGGAATACGGCGCGAGCGACGAGGCGAAGGCCGAGTTCCTGCTGCGCGAAGGGGCTTTCCGTGCCTATGTGCCGATCGACGTGGCAGAGCCTCAACTCGAGCAGATGCGCCAGCGGCTTCGCGAGAAGCGCCCGGATCTGCAGGTCTGCGTCGTCCCAGCCGACTTCATGGATGTGGTCGCACTGCCAACGCAGGTGCCATCACTGCCGCGGCTGGGTTTCTTCCCCGGATCCACGATCGGCAATCTCGATCCCGTCGAGGCACGGCACTTTTTGGAGCGCGCGCGCGGCGCGCTTGGGCATGACTCGTGGTTCCTGGTCGGCGTCGATCTGCGCAAAGACCCGGCGATCCTGTTGCCTGCCTATGACGATGCGCAAGGTGTCACGGCGGCGTTCAATCTCAATCTGCTGGCGCGGCTTAATCGCGATGCGGGTGCCGATTTTGATCTAGGCGCTTTCGCGCATCATGTGGTGTGGAACGATCAGGAGAGCCGGATCGAGATGCACCTGCAAAGCCTGCGCAACCAGACGGTGAAGGTCGCAGGCCAGGCGATCCACTTCACCAGCGATGAGACGATCCACACTGAGAACAGCTACAAATACGCGCCCGAACGCTTCGCGGAACTGACCGAGAAGGCCGGATGGCATGGCGTTGAGCTGTGGAGCGATCCGGCGCGGCTGTTCTCACTGCATCTGCTGGAACCGCGACGCGGGCCCTGAGGCCCGTGCCGTTTTGCACTACGCCGCGTCAGCCATCTGTTCGCCCGACAGATAGGCACGCAACTGTAGACGGGCGCGATGCACGCGACTCTTCAGTGTACCGATCGCGCAGCCGGTTACTTCGGCTGCATCCTCATACGACTGCTCTTGCAGCACTATCATCGACAGCGCCTCGCGCTGGTCGTGCGGCAGCCGGTCCAGTGCCCAGCCGAGTTCGCGCAATGCTGTACGGTCCTCGTGGGCTGCCTGGACGGGCACTTCCGGCACCGTATCCATATCAGTATATTCGCGCCGGCTACGTACGCTGCTGATGAAGTGATTGACCATGATACGATGCACCCAGGCGGAGAAATTCGTCCCGGGTGTGAAGCAGTCCTTCGCCACCAGCGCCTTGGTCGCAACATCCTGAGTAAGGTCTTCGGCCGCAGCCTTGTTCCGCGTCAATGCCAGTGCCCAGACGCGCATCTTTGGCAGAAACTCGATCAACTGCTGCTGAAAATCCTGCGACATGATTGTTCTCCCGGTGCTGAAAGTGCGTGTCCCGTTCGACCTGTGGCGGAAAGGGCGGAGTTGCAAGACGAATGACACGACGTTGATGGGCGCTGATTGGCCTGAGGCACACGTTACCGCCGTTTGATCACACGCTCGTGCTGCGCCATTCTCACATCCGTGATGACCCAATCGCCACGCAACCTACTGACCGACGTCGCCGGCATTGCCGTTGGCAATGTCGAGGACCTGCTGCTTGGCTCGGGCGTCACCGCGATCGTGTTCGATCGACCGGCGGTGGCCTCAGTTTGCGTGCTGGGTGGTGCGCCTGGCGGACGTGACACCGATCTCTTGGCCCCGCATGCGACCGTTCAGGCCGTGGATGCCATCGTGCTGTCGGGTGGTTCCGCATTCGGCCTCGATGCGGCAGGCGGAGTCCAGGCCGCGCTGCGCGAACAGGGTCGCGGGGTCGCGATCGGTAACGTGCGCGTGCCTATCGTATCACAGACGATCCTGTTCGACCTGGTGAACGGCGGGAACAAGGACTGGGGCAAGTTCTCGCCATATCGTGACATGGGCTACGCGGCAGCGAAGGCGATCAACCGCGACTTCTCACTGGGCAGTGTCGGAGCCGGTGCTGGGGCGACGACAGCGACTGTGAAGGGCGGCCTGGGTTCGGCAAGCGCCGTCACGTCGGGTGGACACACCATCGCCGCCATTGTGGCAGTGAACGCTGTAGGGGCGCCTACAATCGGCACCGGCGCCCATTTCTGGGCAGCACCTTTCGAGCGGAACGGCGAATTTGGCAACCGCGGTCTGCCGGCATTGTTCGACACCGCGCTGCGCGTGAAAGGCGGTCGCGGCACCAGCACGACGATTGGCCTCGTTGCCACCGACGCGACGCTGAACAAGGCGCAGGCGATGCGACTGGCGATCATGGCGCATGACGGCCTTGCGCGCGCGGTGCTGCCGGCGCACGCGCCACTCGACGGCGACACGATCTTCGCAGCATCGACTGGATTGCGGCCGGTCACCGAGCCCGCGGTCGAACTCACCGAGCTTGGCCATCTGGCAATTCAGGTGATGGCCCGGGCGATCGCGCGCGGCGTGTATGAGGCTACAGCGTTGCCGGTCCCGGGCGCGCAGCAATCATGGCGCGATCGGTTCGCGCCATCGGGCTGATGCCAACGCCGCGCGCAGTGGGTCCGGCCGCCATGGCGGCCGCGATCGTTCTGCTCGCGGCGCTGCTGTACGCGTGCGGTTATCGCGAGCAGTATTACGCATTGGCCGAGATCTGGGGCGCCGCCCCATTCCGCACGCCGTTCCTTGACATGCAAGGGGTGACGTCACCGGTGGAGTGCCACCGGCTTGGCTATGACGTGTACGTGCAGAATCCGTGCGACGTGTTCAATCGCCCGCACAACTATTCGCCGCTGTGGCTCTGGCTGGCCGTGCTGCCGATCACCACGGCGTGGGACGATGCTCTCGCGCTTGCTCTGGTCGGGCTGTTCCTGGTCGCGCTGGCGTTTCTGCCGCCCGGGCGCGACTGGCGACTGATCACCCTCGCCACGATCTCGAGCACGACGATGTTCGCGATGGAACGGGCGAATATCGATCTGCTGATGTTCGTGATGGCAATGCTGGTGGTGCGGTTGCGCTTCACCGGCTACGCGATTGCACTGCTGGCAGGCATGCTGAAGTTCTACCCGATCGTGCTGCTGCTCGCCGCGGTGCGCGAGCGGGCCCTGGTGTGCCTCGCAGTCTGGACGATGGCGCTCGGTGTTGTCGCGCTTTGGTTCGCGCTTGATGGGACCGAGATCCTGCGGGCCATTGCCAACATCGGTTCAAACCCGCCGTTCGATGACAACGTGTTCGGCGCGCATAATCTGCCGTTCGGCATCGCCGCGGTGGTTGGCCTGCCGCGCAGCGGTGCGATGGCGTTGGAGGTGCTGCTGCTCGCGGCCATGGTCGGCGTCGCAATTGGGTCGGCCGGAAAAGTCAGGACCGACGTGCTGACCGAGGCAGAAGCGGTCCACCTTCTGGTCGGTGCAGCCCTGCTGGTGAGCTGCTTCGTCATCGCGCAGAACGTCTCATACCGTGCCATCTACTTCCTGTTCGTGCTTCCCGCTTTGATCGTGTCCTGGCGCGGCGCGGCATGGGTTGCTGTACTGCTGATGTGGAACAGCGGCTTACGGCTGGCAATCAACCGGGTGGCCGCGTGGTTCGGCATATCGACGGCGCCTGACGGCATGCTGCATTTCGCCATCTGGCTGCTGCGCGAGCTGGCATGGTGGGCCGTGATCACGCTGCTTGCGGCGCTATTGCTGCGGCTGGTGTGGGAGTCGCAGGCTGTGCGGCAGGCGGTAACGTGGGGAGGACAACATGAGCGATGGCGGCGGCGTGCGGCGGATCGAGATCACCGAGAGGGAAGCGCCGGTGTTCGATGGCGCGGAATTCGGCGCGGTCGGACCCTTTGAACGGCTGCACGGGACAGCATTTTGCGAGCTGGATCCGGCGCATCCGCTGAACGCCGGCATCGTCAATCTCGACAAGGCGCCGCGCAACGCACGCGGCAATGTCGAGTATCGGTCGGATTTCCGCATTCTCAAGCCGCTCGACCTTGCGCGCGGCAATGGCTGGCTGGTCTACGACGTGCCGAACCGCGGCAACCAGCCGATCATGTCCCGGCTGAACGGCGCGCCGGAGGGAGGCCATCCGCAAAGCGCGGGCAACGGCTTCCTGATGCGACGTGGCTTTACGCTGGTATGGAGTGCATGGCAGGGCGACGTGCCACCGGGCAACGATCGCCTGGTCGCGCGCTTCCCCATCATCGAAGGCGTCACCGGCATGGTGCGCGAGGAGTTCATCGCCGAGGCGACGGGGCTACTCGGCGACGGCAACATCCAGGAGGTATCGGAGGACCGTTTCATCGGCACGCTGGTCTACCCCGTGGCCGACCGGGGGGGCGCGACGTTGACGGTGCGCGAACGCGAGGCCGATCCGCGCGCCACGCCGCCAGGACTGGCATGGCGTCTGATCGACGAAAGCCATGTTGAGATCACGCGGCCGACCGCGCCCGGCTTCGATCGCGGCGCGATCTTTGAGTTCATCTATCGAGCGCGCGATCCGATCGTGATGGGCATCGGCTTCGCCGCGATCCGCGACATCGTGTCATTCCTGCGCCACGATGGCGACAGTCCGCTGCGATCCGGCATCCGGCATGCAGCGGGCTTCGGTATCTCGCAGAGCGGCCGTGTGCTGCGCGACCTGGTCTACTACGGGTTTAACCAGGACCTCGCGGGACACCAGGTGTTCGATGGCATCCTGCCGGTTGTCGCGGGCTCGCGCCGTACCTGCATCAACTGGCAGTTCGCGCAGGCCGGCCGCTATTCGCGTCAGCATGAGGATCATTCGTACGGCGACGACCAGTTCCCGTTCACTTACCCAACGCTGAGCGATCCGATCAGCGGACGCACCGGCGGCATCCTGCAACGCGCACGCGACGCCGGTGTGTGTCCGAAGGTGATGCACCTGGATACCGAGAGCGATGTCTGGCAGGCGCGTGCCTCGCTGGTGGTCACCGATACGAAGGGCGACGACATCACGATGCCGCACGACGTGCGCATCTATTGTGTGACCGGTGTGCCGCACGCGCCGTTCCGGCCGCTGGCCAAGCCGGTCATGCAGTTGCCTGGCAATCCGCTGGTCTACGGCGCGTTCATGCGCGCACTGCTGATCGCGTTGACCGAATGGGTGGAGCACGGCGTCGCGCCGCCGGACAGCCGATTCCCTTCGCGCGGTTCGGGAACTCTGGTGCCGCTCGCCGAGGCGCGTGAGAAGTTCCCTAGGTTGCCACAGGTGAATTTCCCAGTCGTGCTGAATGAGCTGCGGCTGCGCGATCACTCGGCGGAGCCGCCTATCGAAGGCACCTCCTATCCCGTGTTCGTGCAGCCGACGGATGCCGACGGTAACGCGCTGGGAGGCATCCGGCATCCGTTGCTGGACGCGCCCCTCGCCACACATGTCGGCTGGTCGCTGCGCGCGGCGGGTTACGGCGAGGGTGACCTGTTCACCATCCAGGGCTCGATGATCGCGTTCGCCGCGACGGAACAGGAAAGGCAGCGTGCCGGCGATCCGCGGCCATCGCTCGAGGCGCGTTACGGATCGCGCGATGCGTGGGCCGCCAAGCTGGTGCAGGTCGCAGATCGCCTGGTCGCGGATCGGCTTCTGCTGGCCGAGGATGCCGACCGGCTGATCGCTGCGGCGCGCGAGTCGTGGGACGTCTACCGGGCGCTGTAGGAGCCGCTGTCATGGAGACCATCGGGCTTGGCTTGCATTTCGAAGACCTGCCGGTGGGGCGGCGCTTTCGCACCATCGGCCGAACGGTGACCGAGGCGGACATCACCAACTTCGTCAACTGTACCGGCATGGTAGAGGTGCTGTTCACCAACACCGAGTTCCTGCGCGAGGAATCCGACATCAAGCAGCGCCTGGCACCGGCGGCACTGAGCTATTGCTTCGCCGAAGGGTTGTTGGTGCAGGCGACCATGCAGCACACCGGGTTCGCGTTCCTGCATATGGAACTCAACGTCGAGCAACCGGTGTTCGCCGGCGACACGATCCATGTGGAGTGCGAGGTGACGGAGGCGCGTTTGTCACGCAACCGACCGGGCCGCGGCCTGGTGCGCACGCGCAATCAGGTGGTGAAGCAGGACGGCACGGTGGCGCTGACCTATACGCCACTGCGCATGATCAAGTGCCGCGAGGGGTGAGGGTATGCTTCTGCCCCGCATTGGTGCCAGATCGGCGTCTCTCCGAGTCCCAATCGCCACGGACGGCACGATATGCGAGCCGTCTGCTGCTTCGCCGCTCCGCCGACCCGCGCACAGTCTATCGTACGACAACACGTCCCGTGAGCCAGTCCACGCCGATGGCGACCTGGCGGTCGCCCCCGCGCAACACAAGTCGCCCGCCCGAGGACCCTCCATCCGGGGTGAAGCTGATGACGCGGTCGCCTGTCGGCGACACATCGGCGGACCATGCAACCGCTGCGCCGCCATCGAGCTGATATCCGCCAGTTCCAAAAGCCACCGCCACGCCGCGTTCCTCCGCGATCGCACGCGAACGCGCCAAGCGCAGCGCACCAGCCACCTGTCTTGCCGTCGCATCGAGTTCCAGCCGTCGGCTGTGGACTGGCCCACGCGTCATCACCAGACCCAGCGCCAGCCCGAGCACGACCAGCACCACGATCATCTCGATCAGCGTGAAGCCCGCCGTGCCACGTCGGTTCATCGTTGCGCCTGCGGCCACCCGCCCTTGCGCAGATAGCGCACCAGAAATCCTCCCGACAGCGCCTGCACGCTGAACACGTAGTTTTCACACCGTCCGATTGGTATGCCGTCGGCGCGATACGCGTCGTAGCTGACCGTCCAAACCGTCACACCGCACAGCACGGTGTTAGGCGTGGAGGAGGGGAATTCGTCGACGAGCCGAGGCTCGATCCGAGCATAGTAGTCGCGCGTTCGCACCTCTCGCGCCATGACGTCCAATACTGACAGAACACGACAGATAGGCCGGTCTTCGCCAGCGCTGGCGCGTGGCACGGGCAGCAGGAACAGGATCAACGCCAACGCCACGCCAGCCCGGATCACAACACGCCTCCATTGTTCGTCAGCCAATCGCCGTGCAGCCACAGCAGCCAAAAAGCGAGCGCCAGACACGGCCCGAACGGTAGCGCCGTGTCGGCCCGCATTCGGCGTCCCGCCATCGCGAGCCATGCCGCTGCGACAAGCCCGAGCAATGCGGCAAGCAGTACCACATACGGCAACCATGCGAGACCCAGCCACGCGCCGGCCGCACCAAGCAGCTTGGCGTCGCCCGCGCCGATCCCTTCGCGTCCTCGAACCTTGCGGTAGCACCAGGCGACGCCTCGCAGCGCCAGATATCCTGCTGCCGCGCCGGCGGCGTGCTCGGTCATAGTCCCGGGTTGGGTCGCGAGCACGATCAGCAAACCGACCAGGAGAAGCGGCAAGGTCAGGACGTCCGGCAGCCGCATCCAGCGCCAGTCGATCCAGCTGAGGGTCAGAAGCGTCCAGCCCAGCAGACAATCGACCCACAGGCGGGAAGGATCGGTCTCGGCCAGCACCGCCCACAGCGCTATGGCGAACGCGGCTACCTCAATCGCCGGGTGGAACGGGTCGATGGCCGCGCCGCAGCGCCGGCACCGACCGCGCTGCAATACATAACTCCCGAGTGGCACGAGTTCGGAGGCTGTCAATGTGGCGCCGCATGCCTCGCACTTCGAGCGGGCGATGCTCACCGGCCGACCGTCCGGCAAGCGCCGGATCAGCACACCGAGGAAACTGCCAATGAACGGCGCCGCGACCAGTACGATCGGCCAGGATAACGGAACCAGCATGAGTGCCCGCTCTTGGTCGCCAAGGTGTCATTTGCCTCGCCGACGATGCGAAACACAATGCGGCGAGCAGAGAACACTTGCGGGAACGTCCATTTGCAGTCGACCTCGGCCGATCAGTCGATAGACGCGCTTGCCGGGCTGCTTGTCGCCAACGGACAATGCGACGGCAGGACGATCGAGCGTGCCGGCCGCGTGGCGGCCGAAACCGGGCAGCGGCTGGACAGCGTGCTGATTCAGCTCGGCCTTTTGACGGAACGTGGTCTCGCGGAGAGCTATGCGGCCCTGCTCAACCTGCCGATTGCGAATCCGAGCCGCTATCCGACCGCCGAACCCCTGCTGGCTGAATGCCTGACACCTCGCTTCCTGCGCCAGGCGCGCGCCATGCCGGTCGCTGTCGAGGATGACGCGCTGGTGCTCGCCACCGCCGACCCGCTCGACGACTTCACCCCTGCCGCGGTCGCGGCGGCCTGCGGCAGGCGCGTCAGACTGGAAGTCGCCGTGCCCATCGAGCTGGAGGCAGCGCTGGAACGCCTGTATCCGGCCGAGGGTCAGGCCGAGGAGGCACAATCCGAGGCCAGGGCGCCGCTCGAGGAAGACGCCGAAAGACTGAAGGACCTCGCCAGCGAAGCGCCGGTGATTCGACTGGTCAACCAGATCATAACGCGGGCGGTAGAGACGAACGCCTCCGACATTCACGTCGAGCCGTTCGAGGACAGGCTGCGGGTGCGCTATCGCTATGATGGCGTTCTGCATGAAGCGGACAATCCGCCGATCCGGCTCGCCGCAGCCATTACCTCGCGGATCAAGATCATGGCGCGGCTCGACATCGCCGAGAGGCGCCTGCCGCAGGACGGCCGCATCAGACTGGCGGTGCGCGGCCAGGAGATCGACTTTCGCGTCTCCACAGTACCGTCGCTGCACGGCGAGACGGTCGTGCTGCGCATTCTCGACCGCGCCGCCGTGGCGTTCGATTATGCGAAGCTGGGGTTGCCGCCGCCCGTCATCGTTCGGTTCCAGGAAGCTTTGGCGTTGCCGAACGGCATCGTGCTGGTGACGGGCCCGACCGGCAGCGGCAAGACCACGACGTTGTACACCGGCCTGCTCGCGCTGAATTCCATTGAACGCAAGATCGTGACCGTGGAGGATCCGATCGAGTACCGGCTGCACGGCATCACCCAGATGCAGGTGCATGAACAGATCGGCCTGACATTCGCGGAATTTCTCAGCGCCATCGTCCGGCAGGATCCGGACGTGATCATGGTCGGCGAAGTCCGCAATCAGGAGACCGCACAGGTTGCCGCCCAGGCCGCACTGCTCGGACGACTGGTGCTGTCGACGCTGCACACCAACTCCGCCGCCGCCGCGGTAACGCGGCTGCGGGATATGGGGTTGGAGGACTATCTGCTCGCGGCGGTTCTCCGAGGCGTGCTGGCCCAGCGGCTCGTGCGGCGGCTCTGTCCTGCGTGCTGCCGCCCGGCGCCGGCGCCCGCCGAACTGATCCAGCGCTTCGATCTCGCGGCGCGCTGCGACGGCACGGAATTGACGCTGCGGCATCCCGTCGGATGTCCCGAGTGTCGCCACACCGGCTATCGCGGCCGTTTCGCCATTGCGGAATTCCTGACGCTCAATCCGGAAATCGAACATCTCATCTTCAGGCGCGCCGACCATAACAGCATCGAGAAAGCAGCGATCGCCGCTGGCATGAGGACGCTACTGCAATGCGGCCTGGATGCGGTGTTGGCCGGCGAGACGACGGTCGAGGAAGTCGTGCGCAGCGTCCGCACGGACACCTGAGCGATGCCGATGTTTCGCTATCGGGCGATCGGTCCCACGGGCGACGTGCAGACCGGCATGATGGATGCCGCAACGGAAGCCGAAGTTGTCGCGCGCCTGCAGCGTCAGGGCGCGATGCCGATGCGCGCCGAGCCGGCCAACAGCGAGTCCTGGCTGACTGCGCTGTGGCATGCCGAATTCACCACACGTAAGGGCCTGCGGCGACAGGAAACGGCGGACTTCATACGTGAACTGGCGACCATGCTCTCAGCCGGCCAGGACCTCGACCGCGCCCTTCTTTACATGTACGAGACCGCGTCGAACGCACGGGTGCGCACGATGACCGCGGGACTGCGCGACATTGTCCGCGACGGCGGCCCGCTTGCGGACGCTTTAGGGCGCTATCCCCGTGCCTTCTCGCGCCTGCACGTCGCGATGGTGAGCGCCGGCGAGGCGAGCGGCCAGCTTGCACCGACCCTGGCACGTTTGGCTGATCTCCTGGAACGTCAGCAACGCCTCGCAGCTTCGGTCACGTCGGCGTTGATCTATCCGTGTCTGCTGACTGTCGTGGCCATCGGCTCGATTGCGCTGCTACTGACCGAAGTACTGCCGCAATTCGTGCCGTTGTTCGAACAAAGTGGCGCGAAGTTGCCGCCATCAACACAACTTCTGATCGCAACAGGAGCCTTCGTTACACGATATGGCGTGTTCTTGGTGCTTGGCGTGGCCGTAATTGTGCTGGTCACGCGCGCCGCGCTGCGATTACCGCGGTTTCGTTTGGCAGTGGATCGCCTTCTGCTGCGCGTGCCGATTGCGGGCGGCCTGTTGCGCGAGGTGTTGGCTGCGCGCTTCACGCGCGTACTGGGCACTCTGCTGGTGAATGGTGTGTCCTTGATCTCGGCGCTGGGGTTCGTGCGCGATGCGGTGGGCAACCGTGCCGCCATGGCGGCGATTGACCGGGCCACAGCGAGTGCGCGTGCCGGCGGAGGACTGGCGCTGCCGCTCGCCGAGGCGCGGGTATTTCCTCTGCGATCGACCCATCTGCTGCGCCTCGGCGAAGAGAATGCCGAACTTGGCCCGATGGCGCTGCGCGCAGCCGACATTCATGAGGAGCGAACGCGTATTGCACTGCAGCGTATAGTCGCGCTGCTGGTCCCCGCGATCACCATCATCATGGGTATTGCCGTCGCTGGCATAGTCACATCGCTGCTGACCGCCATGCTCAGCCTCAATGACCTCGCGGCAGGATAATGGCGCGGATTTTACCAGTCGGCTGGAACCGGTGTGGTATCGGGATAACGGATGGCTGTTGGCACCGCTGTGCTGCGTGAGGTCCTTCGGTGGTGGGCAAGGCAGATGCGTGCCTTGCTGCCGCAAGCGCTGTTGCCTGATGCCAGCCAGAGCGATGCGCTGCTTGTGGCGATGGCCGGCATGTCGGACGCGCCGCAAATCCGTCTCAGCCTGCGACGGCGGCGGCGAGAAACACCACTCGGCAGTTTTCGTCTGGACGAAGCGGGGCGCCGCGCGGCGATGGCTGCAATTCGGCAGCGCTCCGGCCGCGTGATCCTGCGGCCGGATCCCGCGGCGGTACTGGAGCGCAAGGTCATGCTGCCGCTGGCCGCAGAACATGACGTGACACAGGTACTTCGTTACGAGATGGACCGATTGACGCCGTTCGCCGCAGAACAGGTGTTCTGGTCGGCAATCGTCGAGCGTCGCGACCGGGCTGCGGGACGACTGGAGATTCGTTTGTCTCTGTTGCCAAAGTCGTTGGTGCAACCAGCCCTCGCGACGATAGCAGCGATTGGTCTCAAGGTCAGCGCAATCGAGACCGCCAGCCACAGTGGTGCACCGCGCCTGATCGACCTGGTTCCCCCGTCCTCGCAGCGCCGGCGTACGCTCGCTTTCGCATGGGCCGCGTGCGGCGTGCTAGCGGTGATCGCGCTCGCAACCCCCTTTGTTACGCAGTCACTGGCGCGTCGCACGGTCGAGGCGCGCATCGCGGACCTGCAGCCGCGAATCGCACAGGCCGAGGCGCTGCGCCGCCGCCTCGCAGCCGGGTCCGCCGGAAATGACGTAATAGCGACCGAGCATGCCGGCATCGGCGATGCGTTGCAGGTGTTGGCAACCGTTACCGAGCTACTGCCCGACGACACGGTGCTCGCCGACCTCTCGCTGCGTCAGAGCAAGCTGAGCATCAGCGGACGATCCCGCGCCGCGCCGGTGCTGATTCCCGCGATGGCCGGCGATCCTGCACTGCACAATCCATCATTCGCGGCGCCGGTGACTCGCACGCCCGATGGCAATGCGGATACTTTCGTCATCCGCGCCGAGTTGGGTCCCTGAGATGGAGGGCGCGCTGCCCGAAGGTCTGCGTGGCAGGCTGCTGGCATTGGCGCTGACCGTGACCATTCTCGCAGTGCTGTGGGCTGGTTGCGTGCAGCCACTGATTGATTGGCACGCTGCACGTTCCGACACACTCGAGCAGCGCCGCGCGCTGTTGCAGCGGATGTCGACGCTGGCGACGACCTTGCCGGAACTGCAACGCCAGGCGTCTGGTGAGCATGCACCGGCCGCAGCGCTGCTGGAGGGCGCCTCCGATGCTATCGCAGGTGCCGCGCTGCAAAGTTTAGTGCAGCACATGACCTCGATGGCCGGCGCAGAACTCAACAGCATGGAAATTCTGCCAGCCGAGCAACGCGGCACTTATCGCCGCATCGGGCTGCGTGTGGCGACCGCGGCACAATGGCCGGTGCTCGTCGAATTGTTGAGAGCGGTCGAGCAAGGTTCGCCGCGCATGCTGGTCGATGATCTGCAACTGCGTGCGCCGCCGGTCGCACTGCGTGCGGCAAATACGCCGATCAGCGCCTCGTTCACCATCGTCGCGTTTCGCGCCGCCACATCGGGCGGCAACTGATGACCCAGGTCGGGGGAGCGCTGTTGGTCGCCGCGGCGCTCGCTGCGGTCATTGCGCTGGAAGTCAGCAATCCTCCGGCCGATGACGTGGCGCAGTCGCAGACGCGCACTGCGGCGACGGTTCCGCCGATATCATCGGCGACCACCGACCACACAAATGATTGGGTCGCCACAGTGCTGGCGCGGCCACTGTTCAGTCCCGATCGCCGGCCGGCAGCCGATGCGGTGACCGTCGCGAGCGGCAGAACCGTTCCCGGCCTGCCGCGGCTGGCGGGAATTCTTGTCGGACCATTCGGCCGCAGCGCAATCTTTGCGACCAATGGCGCCAAGCCGATCGTCGTGCAGGAGGGAGGGCGCGTCGCCGACTATACAATCAAGTCGATCGAGGCGACTCAAGTGCATCTGCTCGGCCCCGATGGCGCACAGGTGCTGTATCCGAGCTTCGAGCCCGCCGCGGCGCCAGCAGCACGCCGGCCCGCCCAGGCTCCGCTGTCGCGATGAGTGTGTGCAAACTGACGCTGCTCGTTTTGCTTGGCGTCCTGGCCGGCTGCGAGCACGCAGAGCAGCCGGCGATACCCGCGCTGTCGGAGCTGCCTGCTACGTCGAGCGCTGCGCCGCCGCGTATCAACGGTGACGTTGGCGCGCCTCGAGCTTCATCCCCGCCTGAAGTTTCGTATGGCACGTCAGGGGACGTGACCCTGCCAAACTCAGCGACGACGGGTGAGGCAGGCGACATATCATTGGACTTCGCAGACACCGACATTCGCGAGGTCGCAACCCAGATTCTCGGCAACATACTGAAGCTGAACTACACAATCGATCCGGCGGTGCATGGTACAGCGACGCTGCGCACCGTGAAGCCGTTGGCGCGCACGCAACTGCTGCCGGTACTGCAATCGCTGTTGGCGCAGAATGGTGCTGCTCTGGTGCAATCCGGGGGTTTGTACCGCGTCGTGCCGGCGGCGCAGGCCGCCGCCGCACTGGGATCTGACGGAACAGCGGGCACCATCGTAGTGCCATTGCACTATGCAGCGGCCGAGGACCTCGCCAAGGTGCTGCAGCCTTACGTCGGGGATGGTGGCAAGATAATCGCCGATCCGGGGCACAACGCGCTGCTGATCGGCGGCGAACCTCAGGCACGCGAGAGTTTGCAAGGTCTGGTACAGGCCTTCGATACGGATATCCTCGCACGGCAGTCTTACGCGCTTTTGCCCGTCAGCACTGGCGACGTGAAGGACTTCGCGAGTGCATTGCAGGATGCGTTTCGCGGGCAAAGCGGCGGAGCGTTGGCGGGCATGGTCCGTGTGGTGCCGATGTCGCGTATCAACGCGGTGTTGGTGATCTCGCCGCAGCCGCGCTACATCGACCAGGCTCGCCGGGTCTATACACTGATCGATCGCGCCCGGCAGCAGACGATCCGCAGCTGGCACGTTCATTATCTGCAGAACAGTCACGCCGAGGACATTGCCTACGTGCTGCAACAGGCGTTCACGCCCAACAATGTCACCGCGCAGCCAACCAACACGCAAGCGGGAGCGCAACGCATGAGCAATGCCGTCGGCGGCTTGGGCAATACGTTCGGCCGCGGGGGTGGCACAGGCGGCATGCAAGGCGGCTACGGCGGCATGCAAGGTGGCTACTCAGGGGGCGGCTTTGGCGGGACCGGCCTCTCTGGTGGCATTGGTGGCATCGGCGGCGTTCCGACGGGGGCAACGCCTGGCGGTGGACTAACCGTTGCCCCGGCACCGAGCCAGCCGCCCGCACCACAGGCTCAGGCACAGAGCAGCAACCCGTTGCTGGGGCCGCTCGAGCCCGGCGCCACCGAAACCAACACCGATGCTCTGCGCATCATTCCGGACGACCAGAACAACGCCGTCCTGCTATACGGTACACGGCGCGAGATCGACACGATCGAGGCGATGCTGCGCAAGGTCGACATCCTGCCTCTCCAGGTGCGCATCGACGCCGTGATCGCTGAGGTGCAGCTCAACGACAATCTCCAGTATGGGACGCAGTTTTTCTTCAAGTCAGGCGGACTCAACGGTATCCTCAGCAATGCGGAACAAAGCACGGCAACCACGCCGACGCTGTCGCCAGCACAGGCGCAACTGAACCTCAGTTTCCCGGGTTTCTTCATCGGCGGCCACGGCCAGGGCGGCGCGCCTTTTGCCATCAATGCGCTACAGGCAGTCACGCAAGTACACGTGCTGTCGTCGCCGGAACTGCTGGTGCTCGACAATCAGCCGGCACGGCTGCAGGTGGGCAACGTTGTACCCTACCTCACGCAATCATCACAGAGCCAAATCACGGCGAACGCACCGGTGGTGAATTCGGTCAACTATCAGCAGACGGGTGTGGTCATGGAGGTAACACCGCGGGTTAACAGTGGCGGGCTGGTGACGCTCGACGTCATGCAGGATGTGAGCGACGTGTCAACGGTCATCACCACACCGGGCATCAACTCGCCGACCTTCGACGATCGGAATGTCAGTTCGCGCGTCGTTGTGCAGGACGGTCAGACAGTCGGATTGGCCGGACTGATCCGCGACAACGCGACTCTAGGCAACCAGGGTATACCGTGGCTGAAGGACGTGCCGCTCCTGGGCCTTCTTGCAGGCAGCCAGAACAATACCCGCCAGCGATCCGAGCTGCTGATCCTGATCACGCCGCATGTCATGCACGATCAGCGCGACGCGCGGGCGCTGACCGAAGACCTGCGCGATCAACTGATCAATGCCGCCGCAGTGCCTGACAGGTTGAACTCATTGCGGCCGTCGGGTTCGCCTGATCCAGGCGCACGCCTGCGCAGCAAGCTCCAGCTCCAGCCATGAGCATCCCGCTGCTCGCCTGCATGGCCGGCGCCGCCGCATTTTACCATCTGCCGCCGCGCGTACTGCCGTCGATCCAGGCCGTCGAAGGCGGCGCCATCGGCGTCGTTCATCTGAATAGCGACGGCTCGCAGGATCTTGGCATCATGCAGGTCAACACGAGCTGGGTCACGAAGCTGGCGGCGGTGGCGCAAATTACGCCGGAGAGCGTGCGTGTGCGGCTGGTCTATGACGGCTGTTTCAACATTGCCGCGGCCGGAGCGATCATGCGCACGTATCTCAACGAGGCGCAGGGCGATCTGATGCTTGCGATCGGGTACTATCATTCGCATACGCCGGCTCTCAACCTGGATTACCAGTCCAAGGTGCTGGCGTCAGCGTATCGATTGTTCGCGCGCAGTAAGGATTATGCAAAGAATTGAGGAATTCTGCCGCTCGGCGGCCCCAACAAAACGGGACAGAAAGCAATTGCGCGTGAGTCATCGGATGGTCAGCTCAGTGTCATGGCCCGGTAAGACGTTGCAGTCACCTTCCTGTCGTTCTCTCAGCAATCAGGGGATGGGACAGGATGATGAATACCTGCAAGGGTCGGCTACTCGCCTGCGCTTCGCTGTTGGCGATAGCAGCCTTGGCTTGGGTTCCGAGCGCTTTGGCGGCACCGCCGCTCGGGCCAAACGATGACAACACCAAGACACCGATCAAGCACGTCATTGTGATTTATGGCGAAAACCGCAGCTTCGACCACCTGTTCGCGACCTATGTCTCGCCGAGCGGTGACAAGGTGCAGAACCTGCTGTCGGAGGGCATTATCAACGCGGACGGTTCGCCCGGCCCCAACTTCAAACAGGCGCTGCAGTACCAGGCGAGCGCCACCTCCAGCTACAGTGTTGCCCCGATGAAGACCGGCCCCTACACGACGCTGCCGCAGCCGAACACCGGCAGCGCTCCGGAATCGGCCAGCGACGAAAGCCCGCCTCCCTTTGCGACCATAGCGGCCGCTGCTGCCGCCGATTACGGCGTGCTGCCCGGCGACCTGCGGCTGTTGACCACGGGCGCGACCGGTGTGCCGACGGATTCGGTGGACACACGCATCGACAACGTCAACAACCTGCCACCCGGGCCGTTCCAGCTCACGCCCGGCGTGCCGTACGATGCCTATGCCAACAGCCCGGTGCATCGCTACTATCAGAACTACCAACAGTCCGACTGCGACGTCAGCCACGCCACGCAGCAGAACCCGAGCGGCTGCCTGCACGACCTGTTTCCCTGGGTCGAGGTGACGATCGGCGCCGGCAACAATGGTAAGCCGCAGCCCGCAGGGTTCAACGATCAAAGCACCAACGAGGGCGCCACTGCCATGGCATTTTATAATGTCCAGCAGGGCGACATGCCGTACTTCAAGCAGCTGGCGGATCGATACACACTCAGCGACAACTACCATCAGCCCACGATGGGCGGCACGGGGCTGGACAGCATCTTTGCGGGGTTTGCGGACGGGATCTGGTACACTGACGGCAACGGCAATACTGCGACACCACCAACCAATCAGATCGAAGATCCGGATGCCCAGGCCGGCACCAACAACTGGTACGTGCAGGACGGCTATTCCGGCGGCTCCTACAGCATGTGCGCCGACAGCAGCCAGCCCGGGGTTGGCTCGGTGGTCAGCTACCTCCAGAGCCTGTCAACCAAGATCAATACAAACTGCGAGCCCACTCACTACTACCTGCTGAACAACTACAATCCAGGGTACTACGGTAACGGGACCGTGGCCGATGCCACTGCCAATCCGTTCACCGTACCGCCAAGCCCAACGCCAAGCATCGGCAATGTGCTGCTGGCCGCGCAGGTATCGTTCCGGTGGTACGGCGAGGGTTGGAACCAGTATGTCGACGACCCGAACGATCCATCCGACGTGTACTGCAACATCTGCAATCCGTTCCAGTACCAGACTTCGATCATGACCAACGAGGCGCTGCGTACCTCGGTAATTCAGGACACCGCGGATTTCTACACCGACATCCAGGATGGCATTCTGCCGGCCGTGTCGTTCGTGAAGCCGAGCGGCTTGAACGACGGCCATCCGGCCTCGTCGAAGTACAGCATCTTCGAGGCGTTCGTTCGCAAGATCCTGACGGAGCTGCGGCAGAAGCCGGACCTCTGGAAGTCCACCGCGGTGTTCATCACGACGGACGAAGCAGGCGGCTACTACAACTCAGGATACATCCAGCCGCTGGACTTCTTCGGCGACGGTCCCCGGATTATGCTGTTGGTCGTGTCGCCATATTCGACCGGCGGTCACATCAACCACAGCTACACCGACCACGTGTCCATCCTGAAGTTCATCGAGGCTAACTGGCAACTGCCGACGATCTCGGCACGCAGCAGGGACAACATGCCGAATCCGCAGCAGGACGCGAGCAATCCGTATGTGCCGACCAACAGCCCGGCGATCGGCGACCTGATGGACGCCTTCCATTTCGACAACTCCAGCGGAGGCGATGGCAGCCAGAACTGATGCGACACTAAAGTCTCGGCCTTCATCGGTAGCGGGGGAGCACCTTGCCCGGTGCTCCCCCGTTCGCGCGTCCAGTGAGCGCGGCTTCACTCTGCTCGAGGTCCTTGTCGCCTTCACCATCGCAGCGTTGGCCCTTGCTGTGCTGTTCAGCGCCGGATTGGCCGGTCTGCATTCCACACAGGCCGCGTCACATTATGAGCAGGCCATTGCGCGCGCCCGATCACACCTGACAGCGGCCGTGCATGCCAGCCCGCTTGTGTCCGGCGACTGGCAGGGTGACGACGGTGGCGGCTTCCGCTGGCATTTGCGTGTGGCGCCGGTCGCCAGCGCCACCGTCAAGCCGGTGAACGCCGTGACGCTGCGAGGCTCGGCAAGTTTCCCGCTGACACTCTACGCGGTGACGGTATCGGTTGGATGGCGCGACGGAGGCGTCGCACGCGAGGTGCGGCTGGACACCGAGCAGATCGGCCAGGGCACGCGATGAAAAGATCGGCGCCCATCAGCCGTGCGAACGGTTTCACCCTGCTCGAGCTTCTCGTCGCTTTGACGGTACTCGGCTTCCTGCTCGTGGGGCTTGCGCAGGGCGTGCATTTCGGCCTGCTCGCCTGGCGCACCGGAGTGCGACTGACCGGCAGCAATGACGACTTCAATACGCTCGACATCACGCTGCGACATCTGATTGAAGGCGCTGATCCAGGCGATGATCTCGACCCTGCGCCGTTCGTCGGCAGCAGCGACAGGCTGGATTGCATCACGGCGTTGCCGAGCGTGGGTGATCCGACGGGTAGCCGACGCATGCAGGCCACATTGCTGGTTGATGCGGGGCACCGGCTCGTGCTGCGCTGGATACCTTATCTGCATGCGAAGCGCGTGGGGCCACCGCCGTCGCCGACGGACACCGAATTGCTGCGCGGCGTGTCACGGATGGAGCTGGCCTTCTGGCGCCCAGGCAGCGGTTGGGTCAGTGCATGGCGTGCGCCTGACCTGCCGACACTGGTTCGCATCAGCCTGCGATTTCCTGGTGGCGACGCACGCCACTGGCCGGACATCGTCGCGGCACCGTTGCTTGACCCTCCATGAGGCGCGGCAAGACTGACCAACGCGGCTTCGCGCTGCTGATAGTGCTGTGGACGCTGGGTCTGTTGGCGCTGCTAGGCACCCAACTCATGGCCACCGCGCGGCAGGACACACAGCTTGCGCGCAATCTGGTGGATGCAGCCGAGCTGGAAGCGGCGGCAAGCGGCGCCGTGCAGCAGGCGATCTTCGCGAACCTCGACACATCGAACAAGCACTGGGACGCCGATAGTATCACGCGGGTGATCCGAGTCGGACGCGTCCCTGTCGCAGTGCAACTGGATGACGAGGCGGAGAAGATCAATCCGAACATCGCCTCGGTGGCGCTGCTACAGGCGCTGATGACAGCGCTCGGCACTGACCGTGTCACTGCTGCGGTGGTGGCGGCCTCGATTGCTGAGTGGCGCCAGGCGTCCGCAGTCGCTGGCCGCGCGGACGCGGTCACGGCGCGCTATGTTGCAGCGCGGCGCGAATACGCTCCACCCGGAACGCCCTTTACCAACCTGGATGAGCTCGAAGCAGTATTCGGGATGACGCCTGACCTGCTGGCGCGCCTGCGCCCACACCTGACAATATTCACCGATGGTGATCCTGACATGGCGACCCGCGATCCAGTGGTCACGCAGGCCCTCGTGTTGGCGGGACAAGGCGGCGCGGTTGGTGTGGAAGGTGTTGCAGAACTGGTATCGATCACGGCTGATGCCCGGGGGCGAGGCCACGCGCATTTCACCGTCCACGTGGTCGTGCGTACCAATGCAAAGGCGGAAGGACGACGATACGAAATCCTGGCCCATGAACGGATCTGGAGCAGTGCATCATAGGGTGCGACACAAGTAATAGACGATGCAACTACGTGATTATTTGAGCATTGCCGGGTTAGCATTAATTTTACTTGAGGAATCGATTAGCTGCGTGTCACATGAACCGAGACGGTAACAGCCGCGGCCTGCAAGGAATTGCGGAGCCATACCGTTGCGATTCGGCGGGAGGAGGGATCATGAAGGCAGACGGCGCTTGCGTCTGCTTCCGATAATCTCGCCCTTACGACGACCGGAGCTCCTTAAGAGCCTTGGTATCGCTGCAAACTGCGCGGTGCCTGCGTCTGTGTCTCAAACGTGACAGGGGAGGAGAGTTATGAGCACCAACTGCTACAGAAGCGGGTCGGCAAGTCGTTCCTGGAAGGCATCTTTACTGCTGGGCACCACGATGGCCGGGGCACTCTTGCTGGCCGGCACCGTGACCACCCGCGCGGACGAACACATGGTCATGGTCGACCAGATCCCCGTGCCGCAGGGGACTCTTCCGCAGTCCACCTGTGTGCCTGGGACGGGCCTCGGTGCGTTCGATATCAGCTTTGCGGACCCGACGACTGATCTCTATGTGCTGTCGGATCGCACCAACGGGTCGGTCGATTTCTTCGATGCCAGCGACGATACGTATATTGGCCGCGTCGGTGGCTTTCAGGGCGTCAAGTGCACGACCGCGACCCCGCCGGCAGCAAACAACTCGATATCGGGACCCGACGGTGTCGTCATCGTCGACGGCAGTACGGTCTGGGCGGGCGATGGTGACAGCACGCTCAAGGTGATCGATATCAAGACTTTCAGTCTCACTGATACAATCACGGTCACCGACCCGACCGACGCGAGCGTGAAGATGCGCGTCGATGAGATGGCGTATGATTCACGCGATCACATCCTGGCGGCCGCGAACAATGCCAACACGCCGCCGTTCATAACGCTGGTCGACACCAACACCCACAATATCCTCGGACAGATCGTGTTCGACACGGCCCATGCCGGTGTCGACGCCGAAAACGGTATCGAGCAGTCGCAATGGTCGCCGCAGACCGGCCTGTTCTACGTCTCGATACCGCAGTTGGGACCGGATCCCGCGCAGGGGGCAGTCGCGGTGATCGATCCCAGCAGCATGAAGGTTATCGCCGTCTATCCGGTGCAGAAGTGCTCGCCGGCCGGTCTCGCGCTCGGCCCCAATCATCAAGCGTTGATCGGTTGCAGCGCCTCGTTCGGAACGCCCCCCTCCACCCAGTCTCTCATCATCAATCTCGACACAGGAGACGTCCTGGCGAACATCACCCAGGCGGGCGGGAACGACGAAGTGTGGTTCGACCCCCGGACGCAGCACTACTACCTTGCTGCACGCGGCACGATCGATCCCAGCACAGGCAAGGTGACGCCGATCCTTGGCACCGTGGACGCCAGAACCTTCATGTTCGATGGTGGCGCTTCGACATCCACCACAGCGCATTCGGTCGCGGCCGACAAGGCTTCCCACCACGTCTTCGTGCCGATCGGATTTGTGCCTACGGGCAGCCCGGCCGGCACGGACGCGACGAACCCCTGCCCGGCGAATGGTTGCATCGCGGTCTATCTGCCGTCCTCGATCGACGACGACGACCTCGGCGCCAAACAAGCCCTACGCTAAGATCAAGGGCTGGAACGCCGCTGTCCGTTGAAGAACGGACAGCGGCGTTCTGATCGTTTGGCGCAGGCATCGCTGATCTCTTGCACTTGAAGTCTCCGCCGACACCAACCGCGGAGTCTCACACCGCCAAATGCTCTACTGACCGCTCGGGGAGCAGCATGTCCACCCTCGCAATCCCGCTCGGGGGTTAGGCCATGACGTTTGCCACGGCTTTTGCTATCGTTGCTGGCGTCGGTTGGCAGCCTGCGCGGTGGACTTTTGGGTCCGGCCGGCTTGGCTCATAGGACCGGTGCATCGCAACGACGGAGCGGGAGTTGAAAAAGGTCCGACCCCTCAGCATTTCACCGCGCCCGAGGCCCGAGTTCTCGGAGGATATGCGTGATGCCGGTTTCACGCTTCTGGAGATATTGGTGGTCATCACCATCATCGGGCTGCTCATCGGCTTGGTCGCACCCGCAGCGTTGCGCCAACTGAGCGGAGCGCGCGTGTCCGTAGCCAAGCAATCCATCGAGCGACTTTCGAGTGTACTCGACCTGTATGATCTCGATATGGGCTCCTATCCCACGACCGAACAGGGGCTTGCGGCGCTGGTGAAAAGGCCAGCAGGCGCCGAGAATTGGAATGGTCCTTATCTCAAGGGGGATGCAGTACCGCTCGATCCCTGGAGCCGTGCCTACACTTACCGGAGCCCGTCCGAGCGCGCGCAACACGACTACGACCTTTGCTCCAGCGGTCCAAACGGCGAGCAGGGTCAGGCCGCCATGATCTGCAACCCATAATCGGCGTGGCGGCACGGGCCCAGCGAAACACCTCTCGCTCCTGGTATGGTGTCAAACTGCGTGGCCGACCCGTCGCCGGCCTCGAGCGCAGCGCTCCCAGTCCCACACCTGGCCTGGCCGCCGCGCTGAGCCATCGGTAGATCGCGTCGCGCGATTGCACCCATACGATGCTGGGCGTTCGCCATCCCGTACTCGCTCGACAGCCACTCGAATGGTTGCCAGTGTCCGATGATCTAACAGGCGCCCGTCTCGTTTCATCCTCCCGCTATAGCACCGCTTGCCGCAGCGTACAAGACGACGACAGAGCCGCGGCGGAGTGCGCATCTGGTCGTATTAACGACCTTGGCAAGGTCCTATTAACCCGCCGGGGCTTATGCAAGCGCGCCGCAACGGGCCGCACTTCCAGTGAGCAACATCGGACAAGGTGCGGGACAGGCCGAACAGGGAGATAAGGCAGCGATGAGCGAAGTCACAGCCACTGGTAACGATCCGCAGCGGGCCGCAATGGCCGAAATCAGCCGCCTGATCAAATCTGTAAAGCAAGGCCGCCTGACCGAGCGGGCCGATGCCGAGGTGGCAACCGGCGACTTCAAGGAGGTGCTGTCAAATATTAACGAACTGCTCGACGTCGTTCTGCTGCCCATCGGCGAGGGTAATCGCATTCTCGATCAAGTGGCACACGGCAAGGTCAGCGAACTGATCACCGAAACCTATCAAGGTGATCATGAGAAGATGAAGCAAAATGTTAACAGCATCGCACTCGTGTTGCAGCGCTTCGAAGCGGAACTGGCGAAACTGATCGACTATAGCCACAAGGGCCAACTCGAGAAGCGTGGCGAAGCCGCGGGGTTCGAAGGCTGCTACTCCGAGATCATCAAGGGCATCAACCAGATGCTGGATGCTATTCTGCTGCCCATCGGCGAGGGAAACCGCATCCTCAGGCAGGTTGCGGTAGGCAAGGTCGACGAGTTAATCGCCCAGACATACGAGGGTGACCATGAAAGGATGAAGCAGAGCGTCAACGGCATCGCGCTCGTGATGCAGCGGTTTCAGACCGAGCTGTCCAAGCTGATCGATTACAGCAAACAGGGTCAGTTGGAGAAACGTGGCGACGTCAATGGCTTCCAAGGCGTCTTTTCCGAAATCATAACCGGTGTCAACCAGATGCTGGATGCCATCCTGCTGCCAATCGGTGAAGGCAACCGCATCCTCAGGCAGATCAGTGGAGGAAATCTGCGGGACAAGGTCACCATCGACTGCCTCGGCGATCACCAGCGAATGAAGGAAGCTATCAACGGCGTGCATTCCTGGCTCCAGGAACTGATCACCTATGTGACTGCCATCGCCAACGGCGACGTGACCGCCAAGATGGGCAAGGCCTCGACCGACGATCAGATCCATGAATGGCTGATGTTGCTGAAGGCCAATATCACCAGCGTAGTGACTGATGCCGACATGCTGGTGAAGGCAGCTCTGGACGGCAAGCTTTCGGTCCGTGCTGACGCTGCCAGGCACCAAGGCGAATATCGCAAGATCGTCGAGGGCCTCAACAATACCCTGGAAGCGGTCGTCGCACCGTTGAACATGGCTAGCTCCCACATCGATCGCCTTTCCAAGGGAGATATTCCGCCCAAGATCACCGACACCTACAGCGGCGATTACAACGCTCTCAAGGACAGCCTGAACACGTTGATTGAGAACCTCACCCATTTCGTCCTCGAGGTTCAGGAGGCTGCCGAAAGGGTGGCGAGCAGCAGCAGTGAACTCAGCACATCGGCACAGTCCCTGGCGCAAGGGGCCACCGAGCAGGCTTCGAGCGTGGAGGAAATCTCCAGCTCGATGGAAGAGATGAGCAGTGCCGTCAAGCAAAATGCCGACAATGCCCAACAGACAGCCTCAATCTCCAACAAATCCTCGCAGGACGGCGAAAATGGTGGCCGTGCCGTGGCAGATACGGTCAAGGCCATGAAGAGCATCGCCGAAAAGATCGGCATCATCGAGGAAATCGCCCGTCAGACCAACATGCTCGCTCTCAACGCCGCGATCGAAGCGGCGCGCGCCGGAGAGCATGGCAAGGGCTTTGCCGTGGTTGCGTCCGAGGTACGCAAACTGGCAGAACGCAGCCAAACCGCCGCCAAGGAGATCAGTTCAGTATCTATCTCGAGCGTGGAGATTGCCGAACGCGCAGGCAAGCTGTTGGGCGACATTGTTCCCGGCATTCTGAAGACCTCCAATCTGGTTCAGGAAATCAACTCCTCTTGCAATGAGCAGGCTCAGGGAGTTGAGCAGGTCACGACTGCCATCCAACAGCTTGACCAGGTCATCCAGCAAAGCAGTGCCTCGACCGAGGAGATGTCGACCGCCAGTGAGATGCTCTCGGATCAAGCTGAGCAATTGCTCACCGCAGCCTCGTTCTTCCACGTCGATGGCGACCGAGGGCGGGGACAGCAACGCACTTCGGCTGGGGGAAATGGCCGGACAACCGCCGGCACAGGTAATGGCCGTGGTCTGGTTGGCGGCAACGGCCGGACGATGGTGAGTGCGATCAATCGTGCCACACCGCAGGCGAAGGCGCCGGCAAAAGGTCCTCTCAAAACGAAACCTGTTATCAAAGCACGTTCTGGAAACGGCGTTAAATTAAGTATGGGGGATGAGGTCGACGACAGCGAGTTTACTCGGGCCTGATGCCAGCCGGTGGGAGCCATACCATGGACCAAGTAGGCGATGTTGTCCAAGCAGACCAGTACTTGACCTTCACGCTCGCCGAGGAGACGTTCGCGATCGAGATCGTCAAGGTCCGCGAGGTTATTGACTACGTTCACCTAACCCGCGTGCCGCGCATGCCGATATACCTATGCGGCGTTATCAATCTTCGCGGCAGCGTCGTTCCCGTCATCGACCTTCGCCTTATTCTGAGCATGCCCAGCGTCGAAAAAACGGTAGACACCTGTATCATCATTGCCGAGGTGAGCATGGATGGCGAAGTCCTGCATCTCGGCATGCTTGCCAATTCCGTCCAGGAGGTCATCGACATCGACCCCAGTCAGATCGACCCGCCGCCCAAACTCGGCAGCATGCTCAACACGCAGTTCATCCGAGGCATGGGCAAGCGGGAGGAGGGTTTCTTCATCATACTCAACATTGACGAGGTGCTGTCGAGCGACGAAATGGCCGGCATACAGGCGGTGAAGACGGCACCTCCATCCAAGGCCGCAGCATGAGTGCCCCGAGCCGGTTCAAGGTCCTCCCTGCTTCGGGCACGTTGCATGTGTCAATGCAAGTGGCGTGCGACATGGGCTGGGGTGACCTGAATCATCATATAGCGAATTGTGATGGGTCTTCCACGGACGTCAACCAACGAGGACTTCCTTGGACGCACGGATGACTGCTTCCCCTCTCAACCACGACCATAGTTTGGCGCCGGCTCCTTCTGACGAGACGATGGAGCAAGGTTGTTATACCGAAGGGACCACGACGCGTCGTGGAAATCCGGGCGGGCCCAATCTCAAGGATTCCGAGGCGCGTGATCTGATAGCCTTGATCTACGAGCACTCCGGTATCGTACTGACAATCGACAAGAAAAATCTCATATCGTCCCGCCTTAACAAGCGTCTCAGGAAATTGGATCTTCGTTCGTTCCGGAGATACCTGGACTATCTGAAGTATTCGCCTGAGCGCGACGTCGAGATGGTCTCAATGATCGATGAGATCACAACGAACAAAACCGAGTTTTTCCGCGAGCACCAACATTTTGATTTCCTGATCTCGGACGTATTGCCGAGTCTGGTAACCTCGGAATGGTCAACACTGAGTTTTTGGTGCGCGGGATGCTCGACGGGCGAGGAGCCTTACTCCTTGGCCATGGTTCTGGCCGAGTATTTCGGGACGACCCGTAACTTCACTATATTTGCCACCGACCTCTCTACACAGGCGCTATGGACTGCCCGTAGAGCCGTTTATTCCAACGATCAGGGTGTATCGATCCCGTTCGGCCTTCGGCAGAAATATACTTTGACGGGCCATGGTTCGCAGACCGGGAAATTCCGTATCGCTCCAGAATTACGCGGCCGCGTCACGTTCGACCAAGTCAACCTGATCGCCCCCGATTGGAAGATACCGGGAACCATGAATATAGTGTTCTGCCGCAATACCATGATTTACTTCGATCAGAGGACACGCGGCGAGATTGTCGCAAAGTTTCGCAGACACCTCAAGGCCGACGGATACCTGTTCATCGGTCACTCCGAGTCATTGGGTGGTCTTGAACGCAAGCTAGGGTTCGCCCAGGTCAAGCCAACCGTCTATGTCCTCCGACGGTAGAAGTAGGCATGACTGGAGGAAAAATCAGGGTTCTGATCGTGGACAACTCGGCCGTCGTAAGACAGGCCCTGTCGGAGATTCTGCAATCTGACCCGGACATCACCGTCATGGGAGTAGCCGCGGATCCCTACATAGCAGCCGATGCGATGGCATCCGAAATACCGGACGTCATCACCCTGGATGTTGAAATGCCTCGGATGGACGGTCTCACTTTCCTTGAGAAGATCATGTCCCAGCATCCGATTCCGGTGGTGATGTGCTCGAGCCTGACCGACGAAGGTTGTGCCACGGCGATGCGCGCCATGGAGTGCGGCGCCGTGACCATTATCACCAAACCAAGACTAGGCGTGAAATCCTTCCTGGAGGAATCCCGGATCATCATCTGCGACGCAGTGAAAGCCGCCGCCAAAGTCAGGCCGCGCTTGCTGGCCCCTCGATCAAAGCATGTGACACGGAAGCTGAGCGCCGACGTGATGTTGGCGAAAGCGGCCAACCGATCGATGATCCAGACGACGGAAAAGGTTACCGTGATCGGTGCGTCGACTGGTGGAACAACAGCCCTCAGAGACGTGCTGATGGCTCTGCCGGCCGATGCGCCTGGCATCGTGATCGTCCAGCACATGCCAGAGAAGTTCACAACCTCCTTCGCTGCATCGCTTGATCGCGAATGCGCCATGACCGTCAAAGAGGCCGAGAACAATGATACTGTCATGCGCGGCACTGCGCTGATCGCGCCCGGCAACAAGCACACGCTGCTGAAACGGAGCGGCGCCCGCTATTTCATCGAGGTTCGCGACGGCCCGCTGGTCTCCCGCCACAGACCGTCCGTCGACGTCCTGTTCAGATCGGCGGCACGTTACGCGGGCGGCAATGCGGTTGGGGTCATCATGACCGGCATGGGTGACGATGGCGCCCGCGGTCTGCTCGAGATGAAGGAGGCCAAGGCAAGAACCATCGCCCAAAACGAAGAGAGCTGTGTGGTGTTCGGCATGCCGAACGAAGCTATCAAGCTTGGGGCGGCTGACCGGATTGTTCCGCTCAGCGCGTTGGCCAATGAAATCCTCCGGGCCTGCTCGTGACGACCCCTGTGAAAGTTACGACTACGCAGACGGACGGCGCGACGATCCTTGGGATCTCAGGCGATTTGCGAATTGCCACAGTGGCCGATGCCAAGCTGCAACTCGTCACCGCCCTGGCAGCTTACGACGAGATCCAGGTCGATCTCAGCGAAGTCGGCCAATGTGATACCGCGGGGATCCAGCTTCTGTTGATGGCCCGTGCCAGCGCCTGCGCCAAGGGCAAGCGGTGGATGCCGAAGGGCCATACCGACTCATTGCGGGTTACGCTCGACCGTATTGGCATTTCCGTCGAAAACCTCGGATCGCAGACTGAAGTGCCAGAAAATGGCCACGACGGTCGTGACCGCGGATCACGCGGCTAACTGCTATGGATCCTGCCGACCTGTACCAGCAGACGTTTCGGGTGGAGGCAGACGAGCTGCTCGCCGAAATCGAGGCTGTTATCCTCCTCGTCGAGGAAAACCCTGAAGACGGTGATGCGATCAACCGCTTGTTCCGGGCGGTACATACCCTGAAGGGCTCCGGCGGTATGTTCGGCCTGGCCGATATCGCCAATTTCTCGCATGTGCTGGAATCCGTGCTCGACAAGGTTCGCAGCAGGCAACTGATGGTCGGTCGTGAGTTGATCGATCTCACACTTGCGTATCGCGACCAGGTGGCAGTTATGCTGCATGTCGGCGACGCCGATGCCCCCGCCGTGGATATCGAGCGCGTCGAGGACATCAAACAACGCCTTGCGGCCCTGTCCCCGCCCCCCGACACAAAGGTTGTGGCGCCGCCGCAAAAGCCGGCGCCGGCCGCATCGCAGGCTGGCGACCCTGTCACCTATCGTATTCGCTTCGCCCCGCAGCCCCCTTTGTTCCTGAGCGGCACCGAACCCGCGCTCTTGCTTGACGAGTTGCGTGATCTTGGCGAGTGCGCGGTGGTCGCTCACCTCAATGACGTTCCCGCACTCGAGGATGCCGACCCGGAAGGTTGCTATCTCTCATGGGATATCCTGCTGACCACGACAGCCGGCCTCGCTCCGATCAAGGATGTCTTTGCCTTTGTCGAGGACATCAGCGCCATCGAAATCGATGACGTTTCCAGCGACTACGTTATCGATCCGGATGCGCCGCTGCCTCGCCTGGGGGAAATTCTGGTCCAGCGCGGCGATGTCGCAGTCAGCGACCTTCACGATGCACTTCGCAGCCAGAGCAGGCTGGGAGAACTCCTGGTAGACAGCGGTCAGCTGCCGAGGACCAAACTGACGTCGGCCCTGGCGGAGCAGCGGTCCATCGCCGCGCACCAGAGCGCGGCGAAAGGTGACAGCGTCCGGGTTCCATCCGAGAAGCTCGATGCCCTGATCAACCTGGTGGGCGAGTTGGTGATCAACCAGGCCCGTCTCAGTCAGCTCGCCCGCAATACGGTCAACATGGTCCTGCAGGCACCCGTGGAAGAGGCGGAACGGTTGACCGATGAACTCCGCGATATCGTCCTCTCGATCCGCCTGATGCCCATCGGGGCCACGTTCAGTCGGTTCAAGCGGTTGGTTCGGGATCTTTCAGGAGATCTGCACAAACAGATTGAATTGGCCACCGAGGGTGCTGAGACCGAGCTGGACAAGACGGTTATCGACCGTCTGAGCGACCCGCTGGTCCATCTGATCCGGAACTGCATCGACCATGGTATCGAATCGCCTGATGAGCGCAGTCGATCAGGCAAGCCGGCGATGGGCACCATTACGCTTACGGCGGCACATCAAGGGGCCAACGTCGTGATTTCCGTCATCGACGACGGTGCCGGCCTGAACACCAACGCCATCCTCGCAAAGGCCAAGGAAAGAGGCCTCGTGACTGCCGATGCCGCGCTCTCCGACAAGGAGATCTTCGATCTGATTTTCCAGCCAGGCTTCTCGACTGCCGAGAAGGTCACTGATGTGTCAGGGCGCGGGGTGGGCATGGATGTGGTCAGGCGCGAAGTCGATTCTCTACGAGGCTCCATCGAGTTGCACAGCGAGGCCGGACGAGGAACCCGCATTGATTTGTCGCTGCCGCTGACCCTGGCGATCATCGAGGGGCTGCTGGTCCAAGTCGCCGCGGATAGCTATGTGGTCCCTCTCTCCTCCGTCGAGGAATGCTTGGAGCTCACCCCGGACCGTTTTGCCACAACGAGCCGGCGCAACGTTATCCAGGTTCAAGGATCCCCGGTACCCCTGGTGCGGCTACGCGATATCTTCAGCTTGCCCGGTCCGCGCCCACTCCTGGAGCAAGCGGTCGTGATCAATGTTGGTCAGATCCGCGTTGGCCTCGCGGTTGATCAAGTCATCGGTAACCATCAGACGGTGATCAAGTCGCTCGGCAATCTGTATGGAAGGGCCGACTGTATTTCCGGCGCGACAATCACAGGGGATGGTAATGTCGCCCTGATTCTTGATTTGGTCGGAATCATCCGCGATGCGAGCAACGACGAGATCTCCCGCCTCGCTGGCAGCAGTGCAGTGGCGCCGGCGCATGGCAAGGGCCGCGCAACACCTGGCGCATAAGGTTTTCGTGCGGCATTCGGCAACCCTTCCACACTGGGGATGCCACCCGATCCACGACCTGGCCCGGGGAAGCTGGGCGCATCGCTTTAGACCACGCGCTGGGGTGGGGACAACCACTCGATGTTGATCGCCGAGCGGATCCAGAAAGTGACTGATGCGCTTGGCGCGGTCAGTGTATTGACGGAGCAAAAGTTCCTCGCAATTGGCGACAGCGTCGAGCGGGCCGTCGCAATTCTTTCCCGTATGGCCGTCACCTTCGAAACATTGCTTTCACAAATGCGAAGCAACGTGGTGATCCAGGCGAAGCATGATCTGGCACTAGCGGCCGGCGAGGCTGGCAGGCTCTCCGATGCGACTGGCAGCGAGGTTCCTACCCTCGAGCGGATGGGCCATACGACAGAAGCGATCAAGTCCCGCATCACCGCGATGCGTCATATCGCCCGCGACGTGGATATGTTGGCGATCAATGCGCGGCTCATTTCGGCCGGTATGGGCGAAGCGGGAGTCGACTTCCTGGGGTTCGCGATCGAAATCCGCCGCTCCGGAGAGCTGGCGCAGGACACTCTCGAACGGCTTGGCCACGAGCTGACGGAAGCCGGACGCCAGCTTGCGTTGGCACGGAGTGCGGTCATGGCGTTCGCCGAACGGCACAGCGGCGCATTGCAGGCAATTCCGATTTGTTTGGCAGCAGCAGTCGACACAATCAACGCACATGACGACCTTGCGACTGCGGCGGCCACCGCCGTTGCCACGCGTACTGCTGATGTCCACCAGCAGGTCGGTAATGTGATTATGAGACTTCAGCTTGGTGACATCACACGCCAGCGGATTGAGCACGCACAGCATGTTGCTGGTGTTCTGTTGTGCCTCGTGTCCAATTCGTCTGATTTGCAGAGCGAGTGGCACGAGCTATCGCCCAGTGGTATCGCCTCGCTTCTGCAAACCGGCTGCAATCTGACCGCGGCACAGTTGCGCGATGCCGCCGCCGAACTCGACCGGGAAGCCGAGCGGGTCGCCGGCAGTCTCAGTCGGCTGGCCGATGATGCGAAGGATATCAGCCAATTGGGAGCGCAGGCTTATGGCGCGGCGGATCGGCAACATCGCGACTTCATGGAGGAACTGGAAGGCAACGTCCGTGAGGCCGAAACTCTGTTTGCTGGTTTGCGTGCCGCACATGACGATACAGGACGGCTGATTGCCAGCGTCCTCACGACCGCGCACACGCTTACCGGGAACATCGACAAATTGCGTGAGCTTGACGCGGATATCCAAATCATGGGGCTTAACACGACACTGAGATGCGGCCGACTGGGCGTGCTCGGTCGACCGCTGAGTGTCATTGCGCAGGAGCTGCGTGACTGTGGCAGCCGAACGGCAAGCCAGGCAGGTGCCGCATTGTCTGACCTGAAGCTGCTCGTGGGCCTCGCCGGCTCGTTTGGTGCAACCGGCAAGGAACCGCGCGGCGCTCCAGGGGGCGACTTCGCTCAAGAGCTGGTCGGCGCCGTGGATTTGCTTGGCCGTACGGGGCGGGCGCTGTCCGCAGCGCTGGCTCGGTTGTATGATGACAGCGGTGCTGTTTCTCAACTGTTGCAGGGTGCCGCACGGGATTTCTCGGTGCGGCATGACATCGGGGGGGTTCTGCAAGGCATCTCTGAGGAGTTGATCCAGATTGCCGCGCTGCAAGCCAGTGCGGCAAGAACGGAGACTGCGGCGATGGACCGCCTACTCGCGCGATTCTCCGCGATCTATACGATGGCGCGCGAACGGGATATCCATGCACGGTTTGCTGGCCCGCGGGTGCAGGAACCAGATTCGGCGGCCGAACCGGATCTGGCCGATGTTCTGTTTTGAGTCAGGCGCTGAATGGGACACTGGCCTTCACTATCCTGTGCGTCCCCGCCAGGTGGGCGACTACAAGCGGACGCACCAGAACCTCGCCCGTCTCGGTAAACAGCCTGATCAGCACACCTGTTCGGCCACCGGTGCGGCGGGTCAGGATCGGTATGCGGTGACGTCCCAACAGCTCGAGAGCGATCTGCACATTCTGGTTGCCGACGGTATCGCCGCTAGCGCCAAACGGAAGCACCTCTGCTCCGCCAAAAATCTTCGCTCGCAGACTGGCGACACGACAGCCCAGCCGCGTCATGCCATCGAGCAACTGATCGATGGCCACATCACCGAACCGAGGGCTGGGCAGCTCCTCTGTTCTGTGTGCCATCACGTAATGATTTATGCCCCCTACACGCAGGCGAGTGTCCCACAGACACACTGCGACACATGAGCCGAGGACAGTACTTACCACCGAGCACGTTGGCGCGCAGAAAACCGTGCCGGGTATGAGGAAGACGCTGTCCATGCATCATCTGCCGATACGCACGATCATGGCATATGTTGCTTCATCCAGACCGACACTTTGTCATGCGCCGAGTACCTTGCGCGCTACCGCTACCAGCTGGTCCTGCTGAAACGGTTTGGTGATCCAGCCAGTGGCGCCCGCCGCCTTGGCTTGCTGTTTCATCCCTGCGTCCGATTCAGTCGTGAGAAATACAATTGGGATGCCCTTGAATGCAGGTAGCTTGCGCAACTCGCGGATCAGCGTGAGTCCATCCATGATCGGCATGTTCAGGTCGGTCAGCACCATGTCGATTGCACCCGAGCGTGCCTTAGCGAGACCATCTGCACCGTTGGCGGCCTGCTTGACCTGATAGCCGGCGCCGACGAGTGTCATCTTGACCATCTGTAGTACGCTGGCAAAATCGTCGACGGTTAGGATAGTTTTGCTCATAATGGCATGTCCTGTCCTAATCAGTCTGCCTTCGGCGCTGTCGGCGGATCGGAACCCGGCCACTTCAGAGCGGCGTGGTCGGGGCAATTACCCGCGATCTCCTTATGTTTGGCCACTACAGCGGTCAATCCGACGAAAATCACTTCGATACGGCAGGTCTTCAATCCTCTGTCGAGGGTCGATCGAGTTCCTATGGTTAAGGACCAGGACCTTCCGCTGCCTAGCGTCGGTGCGAAGTACTCGCCGCGGCAGGCGATATACGTTTTGCCACACGGCGCTTAATAAACCATTGCCCGACGTCAAGGCGTCAAGGCCTGCATCGTATTGCCGATGAGACCGGGATTGGCGCCGTGCGAGACGGTCACTGATAACGCCCACGCCCGAGGCCCTGGCCGTGTCCCCGCTGGCGTCGCCGTCACGCCCAACAGCTTCGCCGAGGTCTGAGCCGACAGCAGTTCGTGCTGCGTCTCGATCATTGCGTTAACCCCCCGAGAAGAATTCGTGGGGTAACCGGGGATATCGCGCCGGTGGGTCGGAATGGCCGGAATGACCAAACACAGCCAATACGCAGGCGAGATCTCAGGTGTCATGCAAGGCGGAGGCGTTTTGTGAGTTCAGAAAAGACGATCGGCGTGCTGACCAGCGGCGGCGACTGCGCCGGGCTCAACGCCGTGATCCGCGCAGTCGTTGCGCGTGCGGTGCAGGACTATGGATGGCGTGTGATCGGCATACGGCACGGCACAGAAGGCCTGTCGCGTCGCCCGGTCGATGCCATACCACTCGACCTGCAAAGCGCCAGCCCCGCCATGCTGCGTATGGCCGGCACGATCCTCGGCACGACCAACCGTGGCGACCCCTTCGCCGATCCCATGCCGGATGGCAGCCTCAAGGACCGCTCGGAGGAAAAGTTGGAGGGCATCCGCCTTCTCGGCCTTGACGCGCTGATCGGCATCGGCGGCGACGGAAGCCTCGCCATCCTCCGCCGTCTCACTCTGCAGGGCGACGTCCCCTTTGTCGGCGTCCCGAAGACGATCGACAACGATGTGGGCGCCACGGAAAGCGCGGTTGGCTACCACACAGCGGTGATGGTGGCGACCGAGGCGATCGATCGGCTGCAACCCACTGCCGCGAGCCACGACAGGGTGATGATCCTCGAGGTGATGGGACGTGACAGCGGCCAGATCGCCCTCGCGTCCGGTATTGCGGGCGGTGCCGACGTGATCCTTGTGCCGGAGATCCCTTACGACATTAGTGTCGTCGCTGCGCATATCAGCCGGTTGCGGCACGGCACGCATAACTTCGCTATCGTGGTGGTCGCCGAGGGGGTACGCAACAACTCGGGTCGACCTGTGGAGCGCCGGCATATACTGGGCAATGCGACGTATGGTGGTATCGGCAATGTACTTGGCGATCAGCTTGCTCGGATGACCGGAGCGGAGACGCGCGTAACTGTACTTGGCCACGTGCAACGTGGTGGCCAGCCGACCTGGGACGACCGGCTGATCGCCTCTGCGTTCGGCGTGCATGCGGTCGACCTGATCGCTCAGGGCAAGTTCGACAGCATGGTCGCCTGGCAGAACCGTCGTGTGGTGGCTGTGCCGCTGACAGCCGCGTTCGAGACGGAGCAGCGGCTGGCTTCTGACGATACTCTGGTCCGCACCGCTCGTGGCTTAGGCATTTGTCTCGGCGATGGCTAGCCGAAGCCGCTTAGGGGTCAGAGTCCGGGCAATCGAATTAGAAGGAAAAGCCGGTGGCAACCCAGTTTCGATCGGCGATCGAGGCGCCCAGTTCGGGCTATCGTTGTAACGCGTGCTTCGCCATTGCGCTGCCCTAAAGCAGCCCGCTTCGCCAGTCAGAGATGCTGCCTGAACCACGCCGCAGCCGCGCCGGACGCGGCGCCGAAGTCCGCAACGTAGGCGTCGAAATGGCCCCCTTTGAGCGTGACAAGCTGCTTCGGATGCAGCGCGCGTTCGTAGGCGGCGAGCGCCTCATCCGCGACTGTCAGATGGTCCTGTAACGCGACAACAAGCAGAAGCGGCGTTGGACTGATGTGAGCGATGTGTGCGCCCGGCTCGTATTCGGTGAACATCTCCACCGAACGAAGGGTCACCTCGTTGCGCCAGGACGGGGCGCGGGTGCGACCGGTCTCGGTGAACCACGCCCACGAGTCCGGCGTCGGCAACGCCGCGGGAGCCAGCGGATCCTGCGCGACCACGGGTATCATCGCCGGTGCCTCGCCGCGGTAGCGAGCCAGCCGGTCGGCCAGGAAAGCCTGACGCGTCGGCGCGGATCAACCGGCGCGCATTCGCGTGGCCGCTGATCAGGGGCACCTGCGAGACCACACACTTCACCCGCCGATCGATTGCGCCAACCACCAGAACGTGCGCGCCGCTGTAGCTCGAGCCCCAGATACCAATCCGATCCGCATCGGTATCCGGCAATTCGGCGGCGTGAGTTATGGCATCGCGATAGTCGCGGATCTGCGCCCAAGGATCGATCTCCTGGCGAGGCTCGCCGTCACTGGCGCCGAAGTTGCGATTGTCGAACACGACCGACGCGAGGCCGGCCTCCACGAATGCTTCCGCAAATCGGTCGAGATAAATCTCCTTAACGGCGGAGAAGCCGTGCGCCATTACGATCGTGGGATACTTCGCTGAACCGCCGTCCGGCAGATAGTGCCAGCCGCGCAGCGTTATGCCGTCTTCGGCCTTGAACTCGATATCCTTCCGCATGACGCTCCCCTGTTGTTATTATTCGCTACCGCACCTCGACCAACTCCAGCGCCTCCTTGCTCGGCCCCTCGATCATCGCCGCGCGCGTCGCGCCGAGCCGATACGGCTCCTCCAGCACCACCACCCCCTCGCCGCATAGCTTCGCCATCCACGCATCCAGATCGCCGACGCTCAGCGCGATGTGGTCTTGCAACTGCCCGCGCGGACTGACCAGTGGCGTCTCGCCCTGGTTCGCGTACCAGGTCAGCACCACATCGCCGAATTCGACCCCGGCGCGCGGCGTGCGGAACATCCCCTCGCGGTTCAGCGCAGGCCAGGTGCGATCCTCACCGCGCGGCACCTTGCAGTCAGCCTCGGAGGGCGCAGGTCCGAAGCCCGCACGCACCGGCGCGTTGAGGTGCTTCTGGTACCAGATCAGCGCGCACAGCGGCTCCTCGTGCCACAGATGCACGTGGTTGAACCGCTCGGCCGGATAGTTCCCGGCATATTCCACCAGCGCGTTGTCCGGCCCGGTCATGTAGGCGAACCCACCGCCGCCCGGCGGCTTCACCCCCGCGGCGCGCGCCTCGGCGATCTGCGCCCGCGTGAGGCCGAGCACGCCGCCGACATTCGGCCAGGTGTCGCTGCTCACCAGCACGGAGCCGCCCTCGTCCGTTGTGTAGAGCGGCAGCAGCTTTACCTCGTCGCGCTGTTTGAACGTGGCAAGGGTCTTGCGCACGTCGGTGACGTGCCAGCCGAAATGCCAGATCGCGCTCTGCGGCTCGGAGGTCGGCGGTCGATCCGCCTTGGTGAACAGCACCATCACGTTGTTGGGCGACAACAGCGCCGGGAATCCGGCCCACTCGCCCTTGGTGCAGCTTGGGAACTGCCGCGTGTACCAGTCGATCGCCGCGTCGGGATCGACCGAGTTAAGGTGCAGATGATGGAACCCCGGTGTCGTCAGCATTGTTCGGTCCTCCCCTGATCGGCGCCACGATAGCGCCGCCTTGCGCGTGCGCCCAGGATCGGCCATCTGTCCGCCATGCAACGCGTGTTCTCCGGCGTCCAGCCAACCGGCATCGCCCATCTCGGCAACTACCTCGGCGCCTTCCGCAACTGGGTGGCGCTGCAGGACAGCCACGACTGCATCTATTGCGTCGTCGATCTGCATGCCATCACCGAGAACTGGCAGGAACCCGGCGCGCTGGCGCAGCAGACGCGGGAGATGGCGGCGATGCTGCTGGCCTGCGGTATCAACCCGCGGAAGCATATCCTGTTCGCGCAGTCGTCGGTCCGCGCGCACGCGCAGCTCGCGTGGATCTTCAACTGCGTCGCGCGCCTCGGCTGGCTGAACCGCATGACGCAGTTCAAGGACAAGGCCGGCAAGAACCGCGAGAATGCGTCGGCGGGACTTTACGTCTATCCGAACCTGATGGCGGCCGACATCCTGGTGTATCACGCCACAGGCGTGCCGGTGGGCGAGGATCAGCGGCAGCACCTCGAACTCGCCAACGACATCGCGCAGAAGTTCAACCACGACACCGGCGTGGATTTCTTTCCACAGATCGCACCGCTGATCATGGGGCCGGCGCCGCGGGTGATGAGTCTGCGCGACGGGACGAAGAAGATGTCGAAGTCCGATCCGTCGGATCAGAGCCGCATCAACCTGAACGACGATCCCGACGCGATCGCCCTGAAGGTCCGCCGTGCGAAGACGGATCCCGAGCCGCTGCCGTCGGAGCCGCAGGGGCTCGAGAAGCGGCCCGAGGCGCGCAATCTGGTTGGTATATACGCGGCGCTGGACGGCACCGATCATGCAGCGGTATTGCGCGAGCATGGCGGCAAGGGGTTCGGCGTGTTCAAGGAGGCGTTGGCCGCACTGCTGGTGGACCGGCTGCGGCCGATCGCCGCCGAGGCGCAGCGGCTGCTTGACGATCCGGCCAGCGTGGACGCTGTGCTGCGCGAGGGCGCCGCACGGGCTGCGGCGATCGCAGATCCGATCCTGGCGGACGCAGAACGGCTGGTCGGTTTCCTGCGGGTGTAGCGGCGCCGTTTCTTATCGCTTTCTTCACTCGGTGAGCGGACTGTTGCGGCGCAATTCGCGGCACTGCATCTCCAATGGATATCCAGCCGAGTGTTCGTCCGGTCTTCTCGGTTGTCATCCCGATGTACAACGAGGCCGAGATCGTCAGTGAAATGCACCGGCGCCTCGCGGCGGCGATGGAGACGCTGGGCGCACCCTGGGAGGCAATCTACGTCAACGACGGCAGCGGTGATGCCTCGCTCCGCATCATCGAGATGCTGCGGCAGGCCGACAGCCATATTGCTGTTGTTAACCTGTCGCGTAACTTCGGCAAGGAGATCGCCACCACCGCCGGTCTGGACCATGCGCAGGGCGATGCGGTGATCGTGATCGACGCCGACCTCCAGGATCCGCCTGAGGTGATCCCGCGTCTCGTCGCCGCCTGGCATGCCGGTTACGACATGGTCTATGCCCAGCGCCATCTGCGCGAGGGGGATGGCTGGCTGAAGAAGGCCACGGCCGCGGCATTCTACCGCGTCATGCGCTGCATGGCCGACATGCCCCTCCCGGAAAATGCCGGCGACTTCCGGCTGATGAGCCGGCGGGTAGTC
>CAWFUF010000021.1:0-363174 GCA_963818775.1 uncultured Alphaproteobacteria bacterium
CACCTCGGCGGCGCAGTTCCTGCAAACCATTGAAATGCCTAGATTATTCTCTTGCCCTTCCGCAAGGACGGAATGCGTAAGTTTCTGCTGGCGAGCGTAGCCACGTTGGGGACGACCGGGGGGTTGATGGGTGCGGCTCTGGCGCAAACACCACCAGGGGCGCCAGTGCCGCAACCACCAATGTCGGCACCAGTACCAATATCAGGGCCAATCGGCGCACCGAACCAGGGGCAGCAGGCGTGGCCCGCCGCTCCGGCGCCCGTGGCCTATGTCAACGACAACAACAACTATCAGGCACCGATGCTGCCGGGCGCGGTGGCCAATCCGACGCCTGGAACGATCGTCGTTCACATCAACGCCAAGGTGCAGGTGGATGCCGGCGCAATGTGGACCAGCGCCGATACACGGACGTTCACCGCGCCGTCCGGCGCGCCAGGAGCCGCGCCGATCACCAGCATCGGCAGCGGGCCATTGGCTCTCAGTACCGCAACGTCGGCGAGCACGGCGCAGACTTCCATCCTTGGTGTGAACGGCACCGGCACGGCCAAGCTGCAACCGCAGGCCATTGGCAGCTTCGCCCGCCTGTATTTCGGCGGCGACGGCATGGCGACGAATGGACTGCGCTACGGCGCGGCGATCGAAGTGCGCGAAAACTTCAGCGGTGAGCTTAGCGGTTCCAACGCCAGCACCTATGCATCGCTGGAGACGATGTATGTCCGGCGTGCCTTCACCTACGTTGCCGGCGATAACTGGGGCATCGTCCGTGCCGGCCAAGCCGATGGCGTGATCGGCATCTTCGACAACGGCGTGACCACCTTCCAGTTCCTGCCGACCGGCAACTTCAACGGCGGCGACTCACAGTCGTTCATGCCAGGAGCCGTGCCGCCGACGTTCATCTGGCTATCCCAGGCGGGCGGCGAGTACGACACCAGCAAGATTGTCTACTTGTCGCCGCAGATCGCCGGGTTCGACTTCGGCTTCATGTATGCGCCGAGTACCTCGAACCAGTACGGCACGGATAACGCTGCCCTTGGTGCACTTGGGCAATCGATCACCGGGGCTGGCATTGGCACTGGCCTCACCTGCGGGACCGCGACATCAGGATGTCCCAACCTGAGTTCCGGCCCAGGGTCGCTCGACGGCGATCGACTCATCAACGTTTACGCAGCCGGTGTGCGCTATCAGGGCGCGTTCGGTGCGCTGGGCGTGCTGGCCTATGGCGCCTACATGGGCAGTGGCACTGTGGACTACACCGGCGCCGGTCCTGGGACGGCTGCCGGCCGAACTATCCTGGGCATCTCGGCACTGCCTGCCAGCAAATACAACGGCAAGTACACCGGCTGGAGTCTCGGCAGCGGCGGCGTTGCGGTGACCTATGCCGGGTTCACGGTCGGCGGCAACGTCATTGGCGGCGCCAAGAACAGCTACGCCAGCCCGATGCCGCAGGGCGCGGTACACCAGTTTGGCTACATCGTGGGCGCCAAGTATGTGTATGGACCGTGGACGGTCGGTATCGCCGCGATGGAGTACCTGGGATCAGGGTAACGTGCAGATGACCGGCCTGACCCAGCACCGCGCCAGGGGCATCAACCCTGGTTTCTCCTACACGGTGGCGCCCGGTTACACCGTCTACGCCGAATACCTGTGGAATGATCAGACCCAGAACGGCGTGAACCAGATCACGGGTGCGACGAATTCGGGTGCGAACAACAACATCCGGGGCCAGGGCTTCGTGATCGGCAACGTCGTGAACTTCTAGACCAGTACCCTCGGACCTGCTGCGAACGGCGGGGAGCGATCCCCGCCGTTCGGCTTTTTGGGGTCATCATGTGGGATTGCTCGAATAACGCCGGGTCGGTTCTCACCTGCCGAGCAATATGGCTCTCGGGTGGGCCTTGGGCGTACTGAGGCGATTCACACGGCGATGACCCGGCGGGTTTCGGCACCAAAGCCGATTGCACCTGCCCGCAAGCTATGACGCCATCCCGTGGCGACTATCGGCCGTCGCCTCAATTGAGCCTTCATCAAAACAATTGTATTGCGATTTCAGGCCGCGCCACGACATTTCGCCAATGGCAGGCGATTGCACGCGGTGCGCGATAACGTCGTAGCGAGACCAACGGGTGACCGCATGGGCAGCGTAGCCTGGTATCTGAAACGCGAGTGGGGGAAATGAATGCGGGATAAGGGTCTGCCGCGCGCTTCGGCGTTACTGGCCATGGCGTTCGGAATATTATGCGCCTGTTCTTCGGCACGGCACCAGAACGTGAATCACCCAAACTACGGTGATTTGGAATACGGGACCGATCTTGCCGCATGCAAGAAACTGCATTCGACGGTCGTGTCAATTCAGGGATACGACGTGCAATCCCAGGTCACGACCGATGAGGCGAAGGTCGCAACCTGCATGACCGAGCGCGGTTGGCAGACTGTCAGCCAATGAGCCGGACATCGGTTTTGTGGTGCTGTGATCAAAGCGGTCAATGTCTGTTCTGACCCAGCGCCTTACAGGAAAGAGAGGACCGCGCCACCCCGCCGAACTGCTGGTGCCCTCCCGGGTCGAGTACGAGGCCTCAGGCACGCGGTCGCTTGCATCGACGCCGGCGGTGACGGCATGGCGACCCCCTTTTCGTGTCGACCCGGCAGGATTGCAGGAGAACCTTGGCGACTCAGGCGCAAGGCGCTAATGGAAGCACCTGTCTGGCGTGAGTATTGAGATGGCTATCAGACTTCAGACTGCCGTTGCACTGGGTTTGGCCGTGGGGCTCCTCGCAGCGTGCGGCAATACGAAACCGAACCCGAGCGATCCGGGCTATATCGGCCAGCAGGGGCCGACCAGCAGCGGGTCAATGCCCGGCGGCAGTGTTCTCGGTGACAGCAGCATGGTCTTCGGCACAGCCAAGGACCGGCCCGGTGGTGGCGGCGGCACAGGCGGTGGCGGCGCCGACGCTGGCGGCGGTGCGCTCGGCGTCAACGCCTATCTCTGGCGCGGTGCGCTCGACACGCTGAGCTTCATGCCGCTGTCCTCGGCTGATCCGTTCGGCGGCGTGATCATCACAGATTGGTACACGCCCAACGCCGCGAATGACGAACGCTTCAAGGCCACCGCCTATATCCTGGGCCGCGAGCTGCGCAGCGACGCGGTCCGCGTCACCATCTTCCGTCAGGTGCTGCAGAACGGCCAGTGGGTGGATGCGCCGGTGAGCCCGGTCACAGTGGGCGATATCGAGAACAAGGTGTTGTCGCGCGCCCGCGAATTGCGCGAGCAGTCGCAGGCGAGCAGCTAGCGGCGCGGGTGTGCGTCGACTGAATCCATGAGGTTTGGCCGGCTTGGCGCCTCTTGCGGAGTCGTGCCTGGCGGCAAATAACTATGTGATGAACGAAAGCGTGACGGTCGCGGCCGAGCTGCCGCGCTACGATTTCCGCGAGGCCGAGCCACACTGGCAGCGCGCCTGGGCTGAACGTGGCTGTTTCCGCGTGGCCGACGTGCCGACTGACGGCAAGCCGAAATACTACGTGTTGGAGATGTTCCCGTATCCCAGCGGGAAGATCCACATGGGCCACGTGCGCAACTATACGCTGGGCGACGTGGTGGCGCGCTACAAGCGGGCACGCGGTTTCGCGGTGATGCATCCGATGGGCTGGGATGCGTTCGGCCTGCCGGCGGAGAACGCGGCGCGTGAACGCGGCATGCACCCCGCGACGTGGACGCGTCAGAACATCGCCGCCATGCGCGCCGAGTTGCAGCGCATGGGAATGTCGCTCGAATGGGAGCGCGAGTTAGCGACCTGCGATCCGGAATATTACGGCCACCAACAGAAACTGTTTCTGGATTTCCTGCGCGCTGGCCTGGTGGAGCGCAAGGAGAGCTGGGTGAATTGGGACCCGGTCGACGGCACCGTGCTGGCGAACGAGCAGGTGATCGACGGCCGAGGCTGGAGGTCCGGCGCGCTGGTGGAGAAGAAGCAGCTCCGCCAGTGGTTCCTGAAGATCACCGACTATGCGCAGGAGCTGCTGGACGCGCTCGATACCTTGGATCGCTGGCCAGAACGCGTCCGGCTGATGCAGGCGAAATGGATCGGCCGCAGCGAGGGCGCGCGGCTGAATTTCGCGTTGGCAGAACCGGCGGGCGACATCGCGGGGGTCGAGGTCTACACCACGCGGCCGGACACACTCTACGGCATGTCGTTCCTGGCGCTGGCGTCGGAGCATCCACTGTCCGCGGCGGTGGCGGCGCGCGATGCGAAAGCGGCCGAGTTCGTCGCCGAATGCCGCCGGATGGGTACCTCCGAAGCGGTGATCGAGACGGCGGAGAAGAAGGGCTACGACACCGGACTGCGCGTCAGACACCCGTTCCTGAAAGATGTCACGTTCCCGGTGTGGATCGCCAACTTCGTGCTGATGGAATACGGCACCGGAGCGATCTTCGGCTGCCCGGGCCACGACCAGCGCGACCTGGACTTCTCCCGCAGGTATGGTTTGGGCGTGGTGCCGGTGGTGCTGCCGCCCGGTGAAGATCCCGCGACGTTCGCCATCGGCGATGAGGCCTATGTCGGGCCCGGCACGATCTTCAATTCGGACTTCATGAACGGTCTTGACGTCGAGGCTGCAAAACGCGCGGTGATCGCCGAGCTGGAGCGGCTTGGCCTAGGGCGGGGCGAAGTCAACTGGCGGCTGCGCGACTGGGGCGTGAGCCGGCAGCGCTACTGGGGCTGCCCGATCCCGGTGATCCATTGCGACGCCTGTGGCGTAGTGCCGGTGCCAGATGATCAGTTGCCGGTGCGACTACCCGACGATGTGACATTCGACCGGCCGGGCAATCCGCTGGATCACCATCCGACCTGGAAACACATTGCCTGTCCGCGCTGCGGCGCTGCGGCGCTGCGGGAAACCGACACGTTCGACGTGTTCGTCGATAGCGCCTGGTATTTTGCACGATTCTGTAGCCCGCGAGCCGATATCCCGGTGGCGCGCGAGGCGGTCGATCACTGGATGCCGGTCGATCAATATATCGGCGGCATCGAGCACGCGATCCTGCATCTACTCTACGCGCGCTTCTTCACCCGCGCGATGAAGCGCACCGGGCATCTCAACATGGAGGAGCCGTTCGCCGGGCTGTTCACCCAGGGCATGGTGACGCACGAGAGCTATCGCTCGACGACGGGACCGAACGGCGCCTGGCTGTATCCGGAGGAGGTGGTGAAGCAGCCCGACGGGTCTGCGCAGCACCGCAATACCGGCGAGCCGGTGGTGGTCGGTCGGGTCGAGGCGATGAGCAAGTCGAAGCGCAACACGGTGGACCCGGACGCGATCATCGCCCGTTATGGCGCCGATACCGCGCGCTGGTTCATCCTGTCGGACAACCCGCCCGAGCGCGACATGGAGTGGACCGAAGCAGGCGCCGCCGGGGCTTTCCGCTTCATCCAGCGGGTGTATCGGTTGGCCGAAGGATTGGATGGCGCAACACCGCCGAAGCCCCAGGCCTTCGGTACGGATGGACGAACCCTGCGTCGCGTTACTCATAAGACGATTGCTGCGGTAACCGAGGCTCTGGATAGCTTCTCATTCAATGTCGCTGTTGCACGACTGTACGAACTGGCTAATGCCATTGCAGGTGCCGATAGAGCTGCCACTACCGCAGTGGCAGTGGCCGAACCCAACCTCGGCTGGGCGCAGCGGGAAGCGATGGAAATGCTTGCTCGTTTGATCGCTCCGATGATGCCGCATCTGGCTGAAGCGGTGTATGCAGGACTAAATCCCGGCGCGGCACAACTGGTGGCTGAACTGTCCTGGCCGGAAGCCGATCCCGAATTACTCATTGCGGAGACTGTCACTATCGCCGTCCAGGTTCTGGGAAAGCTGCGCGGCACCATTGCCATGCCCCCCAACTCCCCGCGCGATGCCGTGCTTGACGCAGCCAAGGCCGAAGCGAATGTCGCTCGCGCGTTGCACGGCAAGCGGATCGTCAAGGAGATCTACGTGCCGGACCGGATCATCAACTTCGTGGTCGCCTGATGCGCCGGCGGCGGATGCTCGCTCTGGCCGCCGGCGCGACGTTGTCCGGCTGCGGCTTCCAGCCGGTGTACATGCCGACCGCCTCGGGCAAGGCCGGCGTGGCGCAGCGGGAGCTGGCGGCGATCCAGGTGGACCAGATTCCTGATCGTCCCGGCCAATTGCTGCGCCAGGCGTTACAGGATCGGCTGGAAGGAGCCGGGGTCGAGGTGGCGCGGCACTACGATCTCTCCGTATCGTTCGGCATTGGCGGCGAAGGCATCGCGGTCGAGCAGACTACTATTGTGACCCGTCTCCGGATGACCGGCAGCGCCACCTGGACCCTCACCGCGCAAGATCCAGGGCGAACCAAGCTCACCAGCGGCTCCGCAAGAGCAATTGACGCGATCAATATTTTCGACACGCAGATTTTCGCTGCCGATCAGGAGACCGAAGCGATCACGCGACGGCTGGCCGGCGCGCTGGCGGACCAGATCACACTCCAGCTCGCGACGTTCTTCCGTAAGCAGGAGGCGGCGAGCGGATGAAGCTCCCGTCGCAGCGCGTGGCGGCGTTCCTGCGTGACTCGGGCCCGTGCCGCGTTGTGCTGCTGTATGGCGAAGACCACGGGATGATCCGGGACCGCGCCGCCGCATTGGTACGCGCGGTGGCCGGGTCTGCGGATGACCCGTTCCTGGTCGCCGAGCTCGGGCGGGAGGACGTCGGGCTGTTGGCTGCCGAGGCCGCGTCGCTGTCATTGACCGGCGGGCGACGCGTGGTGCGACTGCGCGAGGCCACCGATGCCGCGACCGAGCAGGTCGCGGCCATCCTGAAGGGCGCGGCACCGGCGCTGGTCGTTCTGGAGGCGCCGGGGCTGGCGACACGCTCGCGTCTGCGCACCCTGCTCGAGGGCGCGCCCGACGGGGCGGCGATCGGCTGCTATCCCGAAGAAGGCCGGGCCCTGACCGAGACGATCCGAGCTGTGCTGGGCGAGACCGGCGTCGGCATCGATGCTGATGCCCTGGCCTGGGTATCGGATCAGTTGGGCGCGGATCGCGTGTCGACCCGGGGGGAGGTGGAAAAACTCGCCCTGTATGTCGGGCCCGGGGGCCGAGTGGACATGGATGCGGCGATGGCGTGTGTCGGCGACTTCGCCGGCCTGTCGCTCGACGACGCACTGTTCGCCGCGACCGAGGGCGATGTGGCACGCGCTGACCGTGCGCTCGAGCTGGCAGTTGCCGAGGGCGCCACATCAGTTGGCGTGCTGCGGGCGGCACTGATGCATCTGCAGCGACTGCATCGGGTGCGGCTGGCGGTGGACGATGGGCTGAGCACGGCCGATGCGGCGAAGAGCGTGCGCCCGCCGGTGTTCTTTCGGCGGTTGAGCGCGTTCAGCCGGGCCATCGAACTGTGGTCATCCGCCGCACTGATGGCGGCGATCGCCAGGCTGGCGGAGGCGGAGCGGGCATGCAAGCGCACCGGCGCCCCGGATGTCGTGCTGTCGCGCAATGCCGTGCTGACCCTGGCGCGCCGTGCCGCAGCAGCGGGCGGGGCGCGGCGGCGAACCGCATGATCACGGTTACTTCGGCTTTATTTGGCCATTACTGGCGCAGCCCAAGTCTGTTCAGTAAATCGTCCAACTGATCCAGATCAGTGTAGTGGAACTGTAGCACGCCTCGCTTGCCGTTGAAGGTCACTTTCACGGTCAGGCCAAACTGCTCACTCAAACGATGCTCCAGGGCCATGGTATCCGGCCCTCGGCTGCGCCGCAGGTCATCTGCCAGCGTGCGTTCCACAGGCGGTTCACGTGTCGGCAGAGCTTCCGTCTGGCGCACCGACAACTGGCGATCGATCACGTCGCGCAGCCCGGCTTCCGGCGCCGGATGGGCCAGGAGGGCGCGCGCATGACCGGCCGAAATCTCGCCCTTTTGCAGAGCTTCCTTCACGGGGGCCGGCAGGTTCAGCAGCCGCAGAGTGTTGGCGATGTGGCTGCGCGACTTGCCGACGGCCTGGCCGAGCGCCTCCTGCGTGAACGCGAACTGGGTCAGCAGCCGATCATAGCCCTCGGCTTCGTCTATCGGGTTTAGGTCCTGGCGTTGCAGGTTCTCCACGAGGGCCACCGCGGCGGCCTCGGTGTCGGTCATTTCGTGGACCAGCGCGGGGACCTCGTGCAGGCCCGCTGCACCGGCTGCCCGCCAGCGGCGCTCGCCCGCGACGATCTGGAAACGGCCGGCTGTCGCTGGGTGCGGCCGGACGAGAAGCGGCTGCAATATGCCGCGGAGCCGAATCGACTGGGTAAGCTCCTCCAGCGCGGTCGGGTCGATGCTGCTGCGTGGCTGGTAAGGGTTTGGCTCGAGCAGGTCCAGCGGCACCTGGCGGACGGCAGCTCCCTGCGGTGGCGCCTGGACGGCCGCATCGCCCAGCAGGGCGGCTAGCCCGCGGCCGAGCCGGGGACCGGCATCGCGCCTGGCATTCACGGCTGGTCTCGTTCGCGCCGAAGTACCTCGCCGGCCAGCCGGACATAGGCCTGCGCGCCAGGGGAGCGGAAATCGTACAGCAGCACCGGCTTGCCATGGCTTGGCGCCTCGGAGATGCGGATGTTGCGGGGGATGACGGTGTCGTAGACGGTGTTGCCGAAGAACCCACGGGCATCGGCGGCGACCAAATCCGACAGATTATTGCGCCGGTCGTACATTGTAAGCACGATTCCTTGCAGACGGAGGGCCGGGTTGAGGCCGCGCTTCACCATTTCGATGGTGCGGACCAAGCCGCTGATACCCTCCAGGGCGTAGAATTCGCATTGCAGCGGGACAAGCACCGCATCGGCGGCGACCAGTCCGTTCAGGGTGAGCAGGCCTAGGCTCGGTGGGCAGTCTATCAGCACGAAATTGTACGGGGACGGACCCTCGCGCAGGGGGATCAGAGAGTCGCGGAGGCGGTATTCGCGGCGATCCATTCCGACCAGTTCGATTTCGGCACCGGCGAGGTCCGCCTCGGCCGTGACCAGAGAGAGGTTCGCGATGTGGGTGGCTCGGGCGGCCGCCAGCAGTGGCAGATCTCCGGTGATCAGGCGATAGCTGCCGACCGCGCGATCAGTGCGCGGGATGCCAAGCCCAGTGGAGGCGTTCCCCTGCGGGTCGAGGTCGATAAGCAGAACCTTCTCATCATTGGCTGCGAGCGCAGTGGCGAGGTTGATCGCCGTCGTGGTCTTGCCGACCCCTCCCTTCTGGTTGGCGATCGCCAGGATGCGCACGCCCGGCGCCGGCGGCGGTTTGTCAAGGATTTCGGCATCAGGCTGTGGGAACGACACGGTGGAGATCACTGATCCGGAGGATGCAGGCGTCGGGGGCGGTACGGCTTGGAATGCGTTCCACCTGCATGTGCCATTGTGCCGCCGCGTGCGTCAATTCCGTCTGAACGTTGGCGCCCTTGAGGAATAGACATTGGCCTCCGGGGGCAAGAAGCGGCGCCGCAAGGCCCAGCAGTTTCGGCAGCGGGGCAAGGCCGCGGGCGGTGATGAGAGAGGCTCGCGGCAGGTCCGACGCCTCGATGCGGACGGCGTGAACGTGGACCGCGGCGCGCGTGATTCGGGCCGCCTCGCGAAGGAAGGCGGCCTTGCGCTGGTCGGCCTCGATCAGGTCGAAGGCCAGGTTTGTGGCAAGCGCGAGGATCAGGCCAGGGAATCCGGCGCCGGAGCCCAGGTCAATGGCACGATTGCAGGGTTGGTGGATCAGGGAGGCGAGCTGGAGTGAATCGGCGATATGGCGTTTCCAGAGCAGCGGCTCGTCGCCCGGGGCGATGAGATTGACCGTCCGGTTCCAACGGAGCAGCAGCGAGGAGAACTGTTCGAGAGCCCCGAGCGTTTCACGTGAGACATCGTTCGACGATCGAACTATGTTCCACGTGAAACACCTGCCATTAGTGCGCCTGGCTCGCGCTTCCCGCGCTTCCTCACATGGGCGGCAATCGCCGCCAGAGCGGCCGGCGTCATGCCCTGGAGCCGGGATGCCGCGCCGAGCGATTCGGGCTGCAACAGCGCAAGCTTGGCGGTGAGTTCCGCGGAAAGGCCACCGATCCTGCTGTACGCCACGCCGTTGAGCGTCACACTCTCCTCCCGCTGAAATGCGCGGATGTCGGCCTCTTGTCGCGGCAGATAGCCCTCATAGCGGACTTCCGTCTGCAACTGGCTCAACGTCCGGGAGGACAGAGTGCCTAACCACGGGAAGGCCGCGGCGAGTGTGGAGAACTCGATCTCCGGGCGGCCCAGCAACTCAAACACGGACCGAAAGCGTCCGTCCATGCGCACTGGGATTGCAAGCCGCACCAGGTCGTTGGGATAGCCGCCCTCCGTCCCGGCTCGAACCCGCGCCGCGGCCACAGCCGCATGATGCGCTTCAAACGCTGCGGCACGCTGGGGGCCAACACACCCCCACGCCATTCCCTTCCCGGTCAATCGCAAATCAGCATTGTCGGCTCGCAGTGTTAGGCGGAATTCGGCACGTGAGGTGAACATCCGGTAGGGTTCGCTGACCCCCTGCGTCGTCAAATCATCCACCAGCACGCCGATGTATGCTTCCGAGCGGCCAAGCGCGACCGCAGCGAGGCCGCCAGCCTGGCGCGCCGCGTTGATGCCCGCAATGATCCCTTGTGCCGCCGCCTCCTCGTAACCCGTTGTGCCGTTGATCTGCCCCGCAAGGAACAGTCCCGGCAGCGCGCGCACCTGCAATGACGAAGTCAGAACCCGCGGGTCGACATAATCGTACTCGACCGCATAGCCTGGCCGCACCATCTGGGCGCGCTCCAGCCCAGGGATTGTCGCCAGCAGGGCGCTCTGCACGTCTGCGGGAAGGCTTGTCGAAATGCCGTTGGGATAGACCGTGTTGTCGTCCAGCCCCTCGGGCTCAAGGAAGATATTGTGGCTATTTCGGGCAGCAAACCGCACGATCTTGTCCTCGATCGATGGACAGTAGCGCGGCCCGGTCCCCCCGATGTGACCACCGTAGACCGCCGACCTATGAAGATTGTCCCGAATGATCGCGTGCGTCGCCGAGGTCGTCCGGGTGATGCGGCATTCCACTTGCGGATTGACGATTCGCTCAGTGAGGGGGCTGAACGGCTCCGGTACGGCATCGCCGGGGTCGGCATCCAGGCCGTGCCAGTCGATCGTCCGACGATCGAGCCGCGGCGGCGTGCCGGTCTTCAGGCGGCCCAGGGGCAGCTCCAGCCGCGCCAATGTCCGGGTCAGTCCGATCGAGGGCGCCTCCCCTACCCGTCCGGCTGCGGTCTGCTGGTCGCCAATATGGATCACGCCACGAAGGAAGGTTCCCGTGGTCAGCACCGCTGCGCCGCAATGGATCACCGATCCATCGGCGCACAAAACGCCAGACAAACGGCCATCGCGTCCGACCTCGAGGTCCTCGACCGAACCGGCCCGCACGGTCAGCCCGGACGTCTCGGCCAGCATCCGTTGGATCGCCTGCCGATATAGCGCCCGATCGGCCTGGGCGCGCGGTCCACGCACCGCTGGCCCCTTGCTGCGGTTCAGCAGCTTGAAGTGGATGCCCGCCGCGTCGGCCGCACGGCCCATCAGCCCATCCAGCGCATCAACCTCGCGGACCAGATGCCCCTTGCCAATTCCGCCAATCGACGGATTGCAGGACATCTCGCCGATCGTATCCAGGCGATGGGTGAGCAACAGCGTGCGCGCGCCGACGCGTGCAGCGACCGCGGCAGCCTCGCATCCGGCATGCCCTCCACCGATCACCACTACGTCGAAACGCTCAGTCATGGGATTCGCACCTTGTTACACGCGTGCAGCGGCGCTTTATAGCGCCTATGGAATTCTTCTCAGTCCATCATCTCATCCAGCTTCTTCACGCATACGGCAATGTGGTGTTGGGCGTCGTCGTCGGCTTGGAGAGCGTCGGCCTTCCGCTGCCCGGCGAGGCCCTGCTGATTGCCGCGGCCGTGTATGCCGGTACGACACATCAGTTGAACATCGCACTCGTCATTTTGTCCGCCGCCATGGGCGCGATCGTCGGCCAAATGGCAGGATACGCCATCGGCTGGGGTGTCGGCTTCCGGTTACTGCGGCGCTATGGGCGATATATCGGGCTGACGGATCGCCGATTGGCATTCGGCAGAGCGCTGTTCCGTCGCCACGGAGAGAAGGTCGTGTTCGCGGCACGCTTCATCGTGCTGCTACGTACTCTGGCGGCATTGCTTGCCGGGGCAAACCGAATGCCGCGGGGCCGCTTCATGGTAGCCAATGTCGCGGGCAGCGTCGTCTGGGCGGCGCTCTATGGCTTTGGTGCGTATATGCTCGGCCACGAGGCGAAACACGTCGCCGGGCCAATCGCTATTGGTATCTGTGTAATCGTCGTTGCCGCCCTGGTGGTCGCCGGATTGTACATGCGTCACCGCGAGCACCAGCTTCTGGCACAGCCGGCGCGCGCCGGCCGCCGTCCCAGAGTAACGAGTTCATTATTATAGTTTTTTACTTATGTGCGCACAAACAGCAAGAAAAATCCAAGTATTGCTGGCGGTTCATGTAGTAACCGGATCGGCCGATAGTTCGGAGGACTATTCCTGCGGATAGCGCCACGGCTTCGCCGGCTGCGGAGCGCCTTCGTCGATCGTCCACTGTGGCAGCGACAATCCCGGCGCTACATCGCTGAACACCATCCGCATGCGCGAGCCAATGCCGACTCGTTTCACCACGTCGGGCGACGCCAGGATGCCTTCCGGCGTGGTCAGGTTACCGATGACGCGCAATGACTCGTGCTCGGTGGGCTTGGCCTTCTGCGTGTCGAGTTCGACCAGCAGCACCATGTACGGCGTACGCGCCTGAAACGCCGGCTGGATGCCGTGATGCACCTCTTCGTAGGAGTACACCGCGCCCTTCCCTTCAACCTTCGTCCAGGTGGATGTCAGGCATGTGCACCACGGACATGCCGTGGTCGGCGGATAGCGCAGCAGCCTGCAGTCATCGCATTGCTGCAGGTGGAAGTCGTGCTCCGCGCAGTGGCGGAAGTATTCCAGATTCTCGCCGTCCAGATCGTCGATCGTGAGCGGCATGTCGAGATATGTGCCACGAACAGGCATGATCGGTTCCTCCCTCAGCCGCGACGCATGACCATGGCCGATCCGGTCATCGGATTGGCCCAGCCGAGATTGGCGGTGACCTCGATGTTGCGCACCTGGCGACAGCCGCCCTCGCGATAGTCGAAGGTGTGCTGACGTTTGCCATCCGGCCCGATCGGACAATAGTCATCGGCGTCGTGTCGCAACTGGCGCACGTTCTCGATCACCATGTTCATGCCGTGCGTATAGCCCTCGCACAAATGGCCACCCGAGGTGTTCTGCGGCCGCTTCCCGCCTAGCCTGGTGATGCCGGACGAGACGTACTCGCCACCCTCACCCTTCTTGCAGAAGCCGTAATCCTCGAGTTGCAGCATCGAGGTGAAGGTGAACGCATCGTAGGCACCGACGGCGTCGATGTCCTCAGGGCCAACGCCGGCGTTCGGCCACAGGATGTCTTTGGCGTAGTAGCCGGCGACACGCGTGATCGGCCCGTGCTGGAAGTGCATGTCGGTGCGCGGCTTGGAACAGCGACCCACCACGCTGCGGATCAGCGCCGGCGTATGGCGCAGGTCCCTCGCATGCTCGGCGCGGGTGACGATGACGCAGGTGGCGTTGTCGGTCTCCACGCAGCAGTCGAGCAGATGCAGCGGCTTGCAGATCATCCGGCTGTTGATCACGTCGTCAACGGTATAGCGCTTCTTGTAGAACGCCTTTGGATTGTTCGAGGCGTGCTCGGAGTGCACCACCTTCACCATCGCCACCTGCTCGGGCTTGGTGCCGTACTCGTACATGTGACGCATGAAGGTGGGCGCGAAGTTCTGGCCCGCGCTTTGCCAGCCATAGGCGCGGCCGTGCAGTGCATCGCCGTTGATCGGCGCGGCGGAGCGCGCGCCGGTGCCGCCGATGCGCACCTGCGAGTAGCCGTTCATCGAACGGAAGATTGCGACGCACTTGCACATCCCGGCTTCCATAATGCCGATGGCTATGCCGATCAGTGCCTCCGTCGATGACCCGCCGCCGTTCACATCCATGAAGAAGTTCAGGCGGATGCCGAGATCGCCGGCGAGAAATGTCGAGGGCGTCGAATTGTTGCCAGAGTAGGACAGCATGCCGTCGATATCGGACGGTTTCAGGCCGGCGTCCTGCATCGCTGCTCGCACTGCGAAGGTGCCCATCGCGCGCGTCGTCTTGCCTGAGCCGCGGGTGTAAGTGGTCTCGCCTACGCCGACGATCGCGTATTTGTCGCGCAGATATTTCGGCGTGGTGGCATCAGTGTCTGCCGGTAGCGGCATGTGAGTTTCCCCCTCTGCAGATGCCTAAAGGCTGAACGCGATGTGCGATGACGTCAACTCGCTGTCGGGCGCCCGCGCGACGCGCGCGTGATTGTGCGACGGATCAGGAGTAGCGTTGGTCCGATCGGATCGGGGGAACATGCAATGCAACTCGGAGCTTCACTGCCGGTGGTCGATATCGGCACCGGACCTGCGGTCATTCGCGACTACGCGCAGGCAGCCGAGGGTCTCGGCTATTCGTATCTGGTCGCGCCTGACCATGTGCTTGGGGTCAACCCCGCGGCGGATCATGGCGGGCGCAGGGTCGGCACCACCGCCAATCCGTATCACGATCCGTTCGTTCTGTTCGGTTTCCTGGCCGGCTGCACGCAGCGCATCGGCTTTGCTGTCGGCGTATTGATCCTGGCCCAGCGCCAGGCGGTGCTGGTGGCGAAGCAGGCGGCAAGCCTCGACGTGCTGTGCGGTGGTCGATTCCGTCTCGGCATCGGCGTCGGCTGGAACGAGGTGGAGTTCGTCGGGCTGAACGAGAATTTCCATAACCGCGGGCGGCGCTCGGAAGAGCAGGTGCGGGTGATGCAGGCGCTGTGGGCGCAGGAGCACGTAGACTTCACCGGCGAATTCCATCGGATCGAGGATGCCGGGATCAATCCGCGGCCGGCCTCCGGACGCGTGCCAATCTGGTATGGCGGGCACGCAGAGGCGACGTTCCGTCGGGCGGCGAAGTATGGCGACGGGTTCATGCCCCTGGCGTATCCGCCTGACGATGCGGCGCTGGCGGCGTTCGACAAGCTGCGCCGGCTAACTCGCGAGGCAGGGCGCGACCCGGCAGCGATGGGGATCGAAGTGTGGGCGTCACTCGGCGCGGGCAACGAAGACGACTGGCGGCGCGAGTTCCAATTCTGGAAGCAGGCCGGGGCGACGCACGTAACGGCGCATACGACCTATGTGAGCGGTCACCACAAACGTATCGACGGACGCAGTGCAGCCGAACACCTGGCGGCAATCACGCGATATCGGGCGGCGGTGGCCGACCTGCTGTAGCTGGAACGTGATGACCGGAGGCGGAATCGCCAGAGGTCTGAATCACGCTATCAGACAACGAGATAGCGCGGGATGAGCGCTCATCCCGCGCTATATGGCGTTCACGCCGAACCAACCTGCCACTTCGCAGCGTGGCGGGGTGCCGGGGCGTGTGATCCTGAGCAATCGACCGATGTCCAGCTTCCCCGGATCCCAATGGCGGTTGCCGGGAACGTGCTGATGTCCGCACCATCCGTTGAAGACGAGCCACTCGTCGTCGGTCATGCGCGACGAGCTGTCATAGCCTTTGCCGTCTGCTTCGCCGACAAACCTGCTGTACTGCGACGATCTTATGCTGGTCTGGCTTTCGGCCCAGCGCATCCAGTCCCAGAGCCTCTCGAGCATTGCCTCCGGGATGTCGGCTATTTCGGCAGCCTTCCACGCCAGCTCGATCTGAATGGCAGATCGCTGGTTGGTATCAACCGTGTTCGCATTGTGCTCCAGCGCGCGAGCGGCGACGTTGATCGGAAAATGCTGATAGAATTTGGCGACATCGCGCTCCATGACCAGTGTGAAGTGCGGCGGATTGTGATGACCGTAGTAGCTGGTGGTGGAGGGTGTGTACGATTTGTCCTCGGTCGTGTGGATGACGCCTCTGAACGGGCCACTGACATAAGCGCCGCCGTTCTGGCTCGCGAACTCCAGCTTGGTTGCCTCGTCCCACCACACACCCATCGCCACCTCCCAACGCCGCCACCCGTGCCACCGGCAGCGTATGCAGGGCTTGGCGGTTCGGATGTGAACGGCGTCACTGGTGCGGCGAAGCTTTGCGCGCCAACCCCCGCAGAATGGGTCCGGGCAATAATGCGGCGGCCAGAAGCCCGGCGAACAGCGCCACGAACAGCCACGGCAACCCTTGCGGATTGCGCAGATCCATCGCCGCACCTCCCAGCGGCGGGCCGGCGAGAGCGCCCAGGCCATAGGCAATGATCATCGCGGCATTGGCGCTGACCAGGTCGCCGCCATGGAACCGGTCGCCCGCCATGCTGAGCGCGACCGGGTAGATCCCCGACGCTACGCCGCCCCACACGAACAGCAGACCGAACAGAAGAAGCGGCACGGGCGGCATCGTCACCAGCGCCACCGCCCCGACCACGCCCACCGCGCCGCAGAGCCGCAATGCGGTCAGCCGCGATACGCGATCCGACAGCCAGCCGATCATCACCTGAAAGGCGATCGATCCGAAATACACGCCGGACAGCGTTGCCGCGGCCCATCGCTGGGTCAGCCCGCTGCGCACTCCCCAGATCGGCAGCATCGCCATCAGCGACGCTTCATAGAGCCCGAACACCGCGACGACCCCGAGGATCGCCGGCGCCCGCGCGAACATGCGCAGCGGACCCTCGCCGCGCTCCCGGCCGAAGCTGCGCGACGCCTCGCCGACGCCCAACAGCGGCAGCATCGCCAGCGCGGAGATCGCGGCGTTGACCAGAAAGGGCGGCCACCCCTCGATGCCGGTCAACGACAGGACCAAAGGCCCTGTGCCGAACCCGGCGGACAGCGCGGCCGCATAAATCCCAATGATCCGGCCGCGGCGCGCATCGCCGGCAAGCTGATTGATCCAGGCCTCGCCGGCCGTGAAGATGCTCGAGCCGATGGCGGCGCCCAGCGGACGCAGCACGAACCAGGCCTCGATGCTGTTGAGCGGCTTCATCATCAGGAACAGCGCCAGATCGAGGCCGAACCCGGCCAACAGGAAGTTACGGACACCGAAGCGCTGCACCAGCCGTGGCGCCAGCAGCGGTCCGATGATGACGCCAATGAATGTCGCGCCGGCGTTCAATCCGTTCAGCGTCACATCTGTGCCGCGCTGTTCCAGCAGCAGCGACAACAGCGGTCCCGCCTGACCGACGCTGAGGCCGAACACGGTCACCGAAGCAATCGCCGCCGCGAGGCTCCAGCGCCGCTCGCGGGCGGCGCTTGGCAGCGCGCTTGCATCCATGCTTGGCATCGACCGGCCCCGACAGGAAACACCGCGGCATGGAGTGGCACAGAACGCCGCCTTACGGCAGACGGGATCGCGCGCCCTTCGCTTTGATCGTGGCGATCACCGCATGTGGCACTCTGGGCATGCACCTGATCATCCCGGCGCTGCCCGATACGGCGCGCGCGCTGGGGGTCTCGCCGGGCACGATCCAGTTGACCATCACGCTGTACCTGATCGGCCTGGCGATCGGGCAGTTGCTGTATGGCCCGGTGTCCGACCGGTTCGGTCGGCGGCCCGTGCTGCTGGGTGGGCTGGCGCTGTTCACACTCGCTGGCATCGCCACGACTGTTGCCCCGAACGCCTGGACGCTGGTGATCTCGCGCATCCTGCAATCGATCGGCGCATGCAGCGGGTTGGTGCTGGGCCGGGCGATCGTCCGGGATTCCGCGGCGCCGGACCGGGCGGCGGCGCGGCTTGCCATGCTGACCCTGGTGATGTCGGCCGCCCCAGCCATCGCGCCGGTGCTTGGTGGCTACGCCACTGCCTGGTTCGGCTGGCGCGCAGCCTTCGCGTTGCTGGCGGTCGTCGGCGCCGTGACGCTGGGTTTCGCCGTGCTGCTGCTGCCGGAGACCAACGCCCTGCAGTCAAGCTCGCGCGCCTCATTGCTGCTGGGTTCGCTGCGGCTGTTCCGCTCGCGGGCGTTCTGCGGCTACGTGCTGGGCGGAGCATGCACCACCACCTCGTTCTACGCGTTCATGGCGGCCTCGCCATTCATCTTGGTGGACCTGCTGCACCAGCCGACCGAACGCGTCGGCCTTTACTACCTGTTGCTGATGGCGGGAGTGGCGGCAGGCAGCCTGTCGGCGAACCGTCTGGCCGGTCGCATCAGGACGCAGGCGGCGCTCCGCATCGCCAATTCCATCGCGATCGCCGGCGCCGCATGCTTCATGCTGGCGAATATCGCCGGCTGGCTCAGCGTGCCGACGGTGATCGCGCCCGTCGTGGTGTTCATGATCGGCGCCGGCATGGCAAGTCCGTTCGCGCTGACCGGTGCGGTCAGCGTCAACCCACACGCCATCGGCGCGGCGTCGGGACTGTACGGGTTCACCCAGATGGCATACGGCGCGTTGTGTACCGTCATCGTCGAGGTGTGGCGGCCCGGCTCGGTGCTGACCGTCGCGGTGGTGCTGCTTGGCTCCGCCATATTGGGGCAGATGGCGTTGTCGCTCGCGGTGCGACGACCACCGGCGGTGTGAAGCAATTCGCCGCCTGCCGACCGCTTGACTTCATCGGGCGCGCAAGGATGTCATTGCTACAAAGCGATCACCGCATCGCAAGGAGGGACGATGTTCATCCGCAACGCCTGGTATGTCGCTGCCTGGGCTGACGAGATCGGCGAAACGCCGTTGGGCCGTCGGATCTGCAGCGAGCCTGTCGTGCTGTTTCGCGACCAGCAGAACCGGGTGGCGGCGCTGTTGGACATGTGCTGCCACCGTGGCGCGCCACTGCACATCGGCAAGGTTGTCGAACAGGGCATCCGGTGCGGCTACCACGGATTGATCTTCGACCACACCGGAGCCTGTGTTAACGTCCCCGGTCAGGACCGCATCATCGATCGCACCCGCGTCCGTTGCTTCCCGGTGATCGAGCAGGACGCGTTCGTTTGGATCTGGATGGGCGACCCGGCGTTGGCCGATCCCGCGACGATCGTGTCGTGGCCATATCACAACGACGCGGTCAACTGGCCGCACAAACACACCATGTATCCGATCAAGGCGGCGGCCATGCTGATGGTCGACAACCTGATGGACCTGACGCACCTCGGCTACATCCACACCTCGACCATCGGCGGCAACCCGTCGGCGCATGTGGAGGCGAAGATGGAAACCGAGCGCACGCCTCGCGGCGTCAAGTTCACCCGCTGGATGCTGAACTCACTGCCGCCGCCGACCTATGTAAAGGCGGTCGGCTTCCGGGGACGCATCGATCGCTGCCAGCGCTTCGAGTTCGTCGCGCCGGGTTCCGTGCTGCAATGGACGGGTGCTACCGATGCCGGCGGCTACCGTGACGGCGACACGTCCGACAGCAAGCTGGCATTCCGCCTGTATCACGCGCTGACGCCGGAGACCGAGACCTCGTGCTTCTATTTCTGGTCGGCCGCGAACGGCTTTCGTCAAGACGAGCCGGCGGCGACCGAGCAATTCTTCGAACAGGTCGCAGCCGCATTTCTGGAGGACAAGACGGTGGTCGAGGCCCAGCAGGCGCGACTGAGCGAGCTGGGCGAGGCCGCGCTCGTGGACATCGCCAGCGACTCGGTGCGGCTGCACATGCGGCGCACGGTAGAGCGATTGCTGGCCGAGGAGAGGCAGCAGGCACTGGCGGCGGAGTAGCGGCGTTACAGACGCTCGTAAGTGATCACCGAGCCATCGTCGACGGTAAACCGCATGCTCGCCCAGGTGTCGGAGACATCGTACCAGAGTTCGAGGTTGAGATCGCCGCTGAGCTTGTAGTGTTTCGCGGGTATCTCCTCGCCTGATGCCAGCCGTAACCGCTCGTCAGGCTCGAGAGACACAGCAGGGTGAACCAGCATGCCGTCCTGCGTGCCGATCATCGGCCCACGCAGCATGCGCGAATTCCAGTGCGTCGTCGCCAACGCATTGTCCGGCGCGACGTACGGCGAGGTTCCACTGCCGTCCACCGCGACACCGGAATCGATGCGGCGCGCCTGCACATGCATCTTCGTGCCGTTTCGATAGGTCTGGGACACGAATCCCACCAGCCGGTCGCGACGCCACCTTTCCTGATTGCGATGCGTATAACGGACGAACGGAATCGGCCCGAACTTCACCAGCACATCAACGGCGATATCGACGGTAAGCGCGTCGCCATCTCGATGGAAGTTCATGGTGTGGGTGCCGATCGGCGCGCCATGGCGCATCAACCTGAAGGCCAGCTTGTCATCCGACGGAACGGGCAACCCCGCATGAGCGACACGTCCTACGACGGTCACTGCGCCAGCCAGCAACACGCGCCGGGTCATTGTGCTGCGTCTGCCACTCTGAGCCATGGTAGCTCCCCTCTGCTACCGGAGCCTGTATATTACCCCAGCTTGCGCGCCAGCGCCAGTTTCCAGCGGTGGGACGCGGCCGCATGATTTGACGTCGCGCCGCACCGTGCCACAGGCTGCCACATCGGGCACTGACAAGAGCGCTACATGCGACGGGGCATTGCATTCCTGCTGTTGGCGATCTTCGCCCACCCTGCCCCCGCCTCCGCTGCCGACCTCCGCCTGGGCCTGGCGGTCGAGCCCGACTCGATCGACCCGCACTACCACAATTTCGGCGGCAACAAGAGCCTTATGCCCAACCTGTTCGATTCCCTTACCTCGACGGACGCGCAGGACCACCTGACACCTGATCTCGCCGTTTCCTGGCGCCTGATCGACGACACCACCTGGGAATTCAAACTTCGCCCGGACGTCATCTTCTCCGACGGCGCGCCGCTGACGGCGGACGATGTCGCCTTCACCATCGAGCGCGTGCCGAACGTGCCCACCACTGTCACCGACATGTCGGAATACGTGAAGCCGATCGCGCGCGTCGAGGTGCTCGATCCCCACACCGTGCGCTTCCACACCAAAGGCCCCTTCCCGCTCGCGCCGGAATATCTCTCCGCCATCGGTATCCTATCGCGTCGCCACGGCGAAGGCGCCGGCACGTCCGACTACAACACCGGCAAGGCGGCGATCGGCACCGGCCCGTTCCGCTTCGTCTCCTGGTTCCGCGGCGACAAGGTCGTACTGGCACGCAACGAATCGTGGTGGGGAGGGCATCCCGCGTGGGACAACGTGACGATCCGCTACATCAAGAACCCGGCTTCGCGTCTGGCCGCGTTGTTGGCCGGCGATGTCGATCTGATCGACCAGGTCTCGGTGCAGGACGTTGCGCGCGTGAAGGACGATGCGCGCTTCACTGTCGCCTCAGGCCTGTCAGACGACCTCGTCGGCTTCGTGTTCGACATGCAGGACCATTCGTCGCCGACGATCACCGACAACGACGACAAACCGCTGGCAGCCAATCCGCTCCGCGATCGCCGCGTGCGTCAGGCGGTGAGCCTGGCGATCGACCGCGCCGCGATTCGCGACCGCATCATGAACGGGCAGTCCGATCCGGACGACCAGTACATGAAACCCGGTCAGTACGGCTACGACCCCGCGCTGCCGTCCATACAATCCGATCCACGGCAGGCCAGGAAGCTGCTGGCCGCGGCGGGCTATCCCAACGGGTTCAAACTCGGCGTCGCCTGCCAGAACGACCGCTTCGTCAACGACGCGACGATCTGCCAGACAGTGGCGCAGATGCTGACCCGCGTCGGCATCGCCTCCACGCCGGAGGTGATGCCGCACGCCGTCTGGGTGCCCCACGCGAACCGGCACGAGTTCAGCCTGTTCACCTATTTCTGGACCATCGATACGCCCGAGCCATCGCTCATGCTGATCAGCCAGCTCGAGACGCCTGACACCGTTCGCGGTCGCGGCGCATTCAACCGTGGCGTCTACAGCAATCCGCAGTTCGATGCGGTGCTGGACCAGGCGCTGGTGACGCTCGATCGCGACACGCGCGAGGCGCTGCTGATCAAGGCGACCGACATCGCCTTCCGCGATTATGCGCTGGTGCCGCTGCACCACCAGTTCAACATTGAGGCGATGACACGCAACATCCGCCACACGCCACGCATCGACGGCCGCATCCGCGCCGCCGATGTCCTGCCCCAGAAGGGAGACTGAAGATGGCCGACCAGCATCGCATGCCCACCCACCATCCGCGCATCATAGGTACGCGGCACATGGTCTCATCCGCCAACTACCTCGCCGCGCAGGTGGGGTTCGAGATCCTGGAAGCCGGCGGCAATGCGATCGACGCGGGCGTCGCAGGCGGCATCGCACTGGGCGTGCTGCAATGCGAATACGTGCACTTCGCCGGCGTGGCCCCGATCATGATCCGCATCGCTGAAACAGGCGAGACGGTGTCGATCAGCGGCCTTGGCCCTTGGCCGAAGCTGGCGAGTGCGGCGTGGTTTCGCGAGCACCAGGGCGGGCGCATCCTGTCCAACATCAAGCGCACCGTGGTTCCCGCGGCACCCGACGCGTGGATCACCGCACTGGAACGCTACGGCACGATGAGCTTCGCCGAGGCTGCGGCGGCGGCGATACGCTTTGGCCGCGAAGGCTTCGGCTTTCAGTCGATTTCACACGAGGTGATGACGGAGGCCGCCGAGACGATCCGTCGCTATCCGCAGAACGCCGCGATCTACATGCCCGATGGCGATGTGCCAAAGCCAGGGACACGGTTCTTCCAGACCGATCTGGCGAACTCGATCCAGTACATGGCGGATGAGGAAACTGCTGCCTCGCGCAAGGGCGGCCGCGCGGCAGGACTGGCCGCGGCGCGCGATGCGTTCTACCGCGGCGATATCGCGCAGAAGATTGTCGCCTATCACAAGGCGAATGACGGCTGGCTGCGCGAGGATGACCTGGCGGAGTTCCGCGTCGATGTCGAGACGCCGCTGAACGTGCGCTTCGGCGACGTGACGGTGTTCGGCTGCCGGCCGTGGTGTCAGGGGCCGGTGCTGTTGCAGACGTTGAAGATCCTCGACGGCAGCGACCTGAAGTCACTCGGCCACAACACGCCTGACTATATCCATACGCTTGTAGAGGCGTTGAAGCTCGCATTCGCCGATCGCCATGCATATTACGGCGATCCGAAGTTCGTCGATGTGCCGATCGACGCGCTGCTGAGCGATGCCTACGCTGCGCGCCGGCGTGCGCTGATCAAGCCGGACCGTGCCTGCCCGGAAATGCCCCCGGCCGGCACCGCGCAGGAACTTGGCATCTCCGCGCGCGCATCCATCGCCGCGAAGGCAGATCGCGAATACGTCGAGGGCGACCCGGATACCTCGTATGTCTGCGTGGTCGATCGTCATGGCAACTGCTTCTCCGCCACGCCAAGCGATGGTGCGATCAACGGACCGGTGATCCCTGGCACCGGCCTTGCACCGTCGTCGCGCGGCATGCAGTCCTGGACTGATCCCGCGCATCCCGCGTGTCTCGCGCCGGGCAAGCGGCCAAGGCTGACGCCCAATCCATCGATCGCGATGCGCGACGGCAAATGGATCATGCCGTTCGGTTCACCGGGAAACGACGTACAGCCACAGGCAATGCTCCAGGTGTTCCTCAACATGGTGGTGTTCGACATGACTCCACAGCAGGCGATCGAGCAGCCGCGCTTCGCCTCGTCCAGCTTCCCCGGCTCATCCGATCCGCATAACTACACGCCGGGACGCATGAGTATGGAGCGGCGGTTCAGTGATGAGACAGCGGCGGCGCTCGATCGGATGGGCCACAGCGTGAACTGGTGGCGCGATTGGGAATGGAAGGCCGGTTGCGTGTGCGCCGTCGTCAAGGATTTCGAGAGCGGCATGATGGAGGGCGGCGCGGATGTGCGTCGGCCTGGCGGTGTGCGCGGGTGGTAGCGCCCCTGGTAGCGTCCCCTCCCCCCAACCCCCTCCCGCAAGGGGAGGGGGAGAATGTACTGACAGGATGCTCCCCCTCCCCTTGCGGGAGGGGGTTGGGGGGAGGGGCGGCTTTTATCCTGGCCGCCCTGTTCACTTTGCAAACTCCGCGTGCAGCCGCGGCGGACGCCAATGCGCTGTGGCAGATCGTGGGTGAGCGATGCGTACCAGATGAGAAGCAGCACGACTCGCCGAAGCCCTGCGAACAGGTCGATCTTGCCGGCGGTTACGCCGTGCTGAAGGACATCGTCGGCAAGACGCAGTACCTGCTGATCCCGACCACGCGCGTCAGCGGCATCGAAAGCCCCGCAATTCTTGCACCCAACGCGCCCAACTATTGGGAAGACGCCTGGCAGGCGCGTCGCTATGTCGAGGATCGCGCAGGCCACCCCCTGCCCCGTGATGCGATCGGTCTGGCGATCAATTCGGTCAGCGGGCGCACACAGAATCAGTTGCATATCCACATCGACTGTATGCGGCTCGACGTGGTCGCGGCTCTGCGCGAACACGCATCCGCCATCGGCACGCAGTGGTCCAATTTCCCGGTGCCGCTTGCCGGCCATCACTACTTGGCGATGCGCCTCGAGCAATCCGACCTCGGCCGCATCAATCCATTCGACCTGCTCGCCGACGGCATCCAAGGAGCGCGTGCCGATATGGGGCACTACACGCTCGTCCTGGTTGGTGCGACGTCCGGCTTCGTGCTGCTCGCTGGACATGCGGCGCCTGCCACCGGCAACTGGGGCGCCGGCGAGCAATTGCAGGATCATTCATGTGTCGCGGCGAGTTTCGCTGCGCGATGACACCAGGAGACCATCATGCAGCTTGGCTTCAACCTGCCGATCAGCGGCCCGACCTCAGCCGCACGCAGCTTCGCCCGCATCGCGCAGCAAGGCGAGGCGATGGGCTACGACTACCTGACGCTGACCGACCACGTCGTGCTGCCCGACGTCAGCGTGCCAGGTTATCCCTATTCCGAGTCGGGCGAGTTCATGTCGAACACGCCTACCGAGCGGCATGAGCTGCTCACCGCCACCGCGTTCATCGCCGCCAAGACCTCGCGCATCCGACTGGTGCTCGCCGTGCTGGTGGTGCCGCATCGGACTGCGGTGCTCGCCGCCAAGATGTTGTCCACGATCGACGTTCTGTCCGAAGGCCGCCTGGTCATCGGCATCGGCGCCGGTTGGCTCAAGGCGGAGTTCGATGCTGTCGTGACCACGCCGTTTGCCGAACGCGGGGCGGTGACCGACGAATATCTCGAAGCATTCCGCGCTCTGTGGATGCAGGAACATGCGCGGTTCGACGGCCGTTACACCAAGTTCGCCGACCTGATCTTCCTGCCGCGTCCGGTGCAGCGTCCGCATCCGCCGATCTGGGTCGGCGGCGAGAGCGGTCCGTCGTTGCGGCGCGCAGCGCGGTTCGGCGATGCGTGGTATCCGATCGGCTCCAACAAGAGGCATCTGCTGGACACACTGCCGCGTCTCACTGCCGGCATCGCGCGCCTGCGCAAGCTGGTCGCGGAAGCCGGGCGCGATCCCGCCAGCGTGTCTGTGGTGTATCGCGTGAAGCGCTATGGCGATGCGGTGGCACCTGTCGCGTCCGACGGCGAACGGCGACTGTTTTCCGGCAGCGACGCCGACATCGTCGATGACCTGCGCGCACTGCGCGATCTCGGCGTAACAGCGATCGACGTCGAGGTGGAAGGCAATGACGAGGCCGCCACGATCGCGAACATGCAGCGATTTCGCGCGACGATCTTCGCGCGCGTATAGCGTCTGGCGCAACGGCCGCGTTCAGCGGTCGCTCAGTGCAGAACCGGCCGGTGCGTCGGCAGTCCTTGCATCATCTGCCGCCGGGCGCGCGTGCAGGACAGTACCGCCTCATGCATCTCGTGCTCAGCGATGCGGGTCAATTCACGGAAATGGCTGAGAGTGACGGCGATCTCGTCAGGCTCGGCCGGCTTGCTCGGGTCCTCGGCCAGAACCTGGGATGCTTCCAACATCGCGCGGATCTCCGCCAGCGTGCCGAGCGCCTTGTGCGCCCGTTCCGGCAGGTCGAGGCTTTCCTTGTCCCCAAACAGACCATCATTGAAGCCTTCCAGCTCCTCCTTGCGTAGCCGTGCGAGCTTCGCCATCCCCTCGCGAGTGGCGGGAACCTCGAGGCGGATCAGCCGGAAGGGCGCGGCACGTTGCTGATGGCGCGTGAGCCGGTTCCATAGGCCCATGACCAGCGCGCCGATGAGTTCGTTGGCTGCGTCCATGGTGTCCAAGGTCGGCAGTTCGCCGCCCCACAGCGCCTCGACCGTCTTGATCGGCAAGGCCTGCATGTCGGGGGTGGCGATGTTGCCAAGGAATCGCGTGCGCACGGCGTGGAACGGCACCGGGCAGCGATAGCGTTCCAGCAAGACCCGCACCTCTTCATCGCTCGCTGTCGGTGGTGTCGTACGCTTGGCCATCGGATTATCGCCCCTTCGGTTCCATTAGCGCCCAGAACCCGAACTTCCGTCCATGCGCCTTCTGGAGCCGGGAGACGAAGGCCGTGTGGGCCTCGATCGATCCGGGCATCGGCAGACGCGGCGAGAGGCGTGTGCAGGATTGGAAATCGCGCGCGGCGTACCGGTACTGCTTCGACGAGGCGCGATCCAGCACGCTCTCCACCAGGTGGCGGTAGAGCAGGCTCGCCGCCTCGGGGAATTTCTCCTCAAGCGCTTCCGCGGCCGGCCGCAGGACTTCGTAGAGCCGGCCGTCCAGTGTGGCCAGCCGTTCGCGCACCAGCCGATCGGCACGGTCCAGCGCCCGCCATCCGATCAAGAACGCCAAGGCTCGTTCGGTCTGCTCGTGGCCGACGGCCACATCGAGCGCCTTTTGCTCAGCCTCAAAATCGTCGAAATCTGGCAGGCGCTTGAGATAGGCCCGCAAATGCTCGGCGCTGAGAAACCGCTCGAAGTGGCGCCAACGTACCGATTGCGCGTCGTCCTTGCGTCCCATTGCCTCAAGCGCCGAGACGCGCAGATCGGTGTCGGCACCTTCCGAGTCGTCGTCCTCGAAACGTTGGCGCGGTTTGTCGAGCCACGTCAGCGCCTCGGCGGGTCGGTTTGCGTCAATCAGCCGCTCGGCGACATCGAGCCCGTGCGTGCCCTCCATCCCTCCGCCATGGATCGCGGCGATGAATGCGTTTGCATCGTTATCGATGTAGGCCAGCAGCGCGAGCCGAAAGGCAAAATGCCGCCGCTTTGCCTCGCCCTGCCAGTCACGGGGTTGAGCGGAGCGGGGGACGGCTTTCAGCGCAGCCTCCGTGACGCGCCGGATTTCTGTTCGCCCGGCCACACCCAGCGCTACGCCCATGTGCGGATGAGCGCGTCAGTGGAGCCAAACCCGTCGCGCTCGCAGTAGGCGAGAACGCGGCGCGCCAGGGCTTTCGGATCGCGCGGCGGTGGCGTGGCAGACAACCGGCCGAGGTCGTCCATTACGGCGCCGAATATCTCCTCCACGGCGCCGATCCCGTCGCCAATGCGCTTCAGCACGGCATCGGCGATGCCAGGAAAATCCCACAGCAGTTCGATTGCCCGCTCACGATCCTGTGCGGCCAGGCGCGTGGCGGTTGTCGCGCGCAGATGGTCAAGTTCTTGTACCAGCAGCTTGCGCTTCTCCCAGTCGACGAAGGACCGGGACCGGCCGATGGTCTTGATGCGCTTGTCGATCCTGGCGGCGAGCTTGCCCGGCCCCTCGGTGCCGGCGAGCAGCATAGCGAGCTTCTTTCGCAGGGCCGGATCGGTGTCAGCATGGTCGACCAGCACCTCGGCCAGCGCCTCGGCGCCGAGCGCGGCCAAGGCTTCGGGTGCGACGGATTTCGTACGGGCCATCGAAAAACTATCCCGGGGCCAGAGCGGTGGGGGATCTGTTTGCCTGAACTGCTGGTGGATAGAGGGCGCCGATGATTGTGTCGGGATCCTTGGTCCAGCGGAAGGGCCAGCATTCCGCCTTAGCTTAGGCGCTTGCGTCGATGTAGCGGGCGGGCAGAAGATGCTCTGGGAGGCAGCCATGAAAGTCTCGTATTTCGAAACCGGTCGCTATGTGCCGTCGCCTGACCTGCCACGCGAATGGCCGGTGCCGCCAGCCGCCTATGATCCCGTGGTCGGCGCCGAAGCGCTGCGCGGCATGGTCGAGCGGGTAAAGTTCGTCGAGGCCCTCGGCTTCGACTGGGTGAGTTTGTCCGAGCATCACTACTCGCCGCGTATCCTGACGCCGTCGCCGGTGGTCTCTGCCGCGTGGCTCGCCGCACGGGTGGACACGATCAAGATCGCGCTGCTGGGACCGATCGTGCCGGTCACCAATCCGATCCGTATCGCCGAGGAACTGTCGATGCTCGACAACCTGGCGCCGGGGCGCATCGTGGTCGGGCTGTTGCGGGGCACCACCAATGAGTACCTCAGCTACGACCTCAACCCGAAGGAAGCGCGCGAGCGCACCGATGAGGGGATGGAGCTGATCCTGAAGGCGTGGGGCGAACCGCAACCGTTCGGTTGGCAGGGACGACATTATCAGTATCGCACCGTGTCGATCTGGCCGCGCCCGCAGAACGGACATCCACCGACCTATGCTATCGGCACCAGCGCGGAGGCGGGTGAATTCGCCGCACGCCATCACATCGGTCTCGGCGTGTCGTATGGCACTTTCGAATTGATGGCGAAGGCGACCGGGCACTATCGCGAGCGATGCAAACACCACGGCTGGGAGCCGGGTCCGGACGACATCATCTACCGCGCCAACATGATCCTGGGCGAGACCGACGATGCGGCTGAGGAGCTGCTCAATCGGCGCGACAAGCAGGCGGCGTTCCCAATCAGCGGCGGGCTGCGTGATGCGCTGCTGCAGTCGGACCGACGCAATGTTGCGGGCGAGCAGCGGCCGGCGAATGTCGGCGGCGTGCTGCCGATCAGCTTCTGCGGCGGTCCTGATCGTGTTGTCGAACAGATCCGACGCTGTCGCGATGAGATCGGCGCCGGTGTGCTCGACCTGTCGTTGCAGGATCCCGGCACCGGCGATACCGGCACCATGCTGAAGGCGCTCGAACTGTTCGGGGAAAAGGTCCTGCCGCTCATCCGGGAGATCTGACGTGGCGTTCAGCGAAGGCTTCGTCGAGGCGGACGGGTTCCGCATCCGCTACATGCAGGCAGGGCAGGGGACGCCGCTGGTGCACCTGCACGGCGCCGGCGGAATGCGCATGACGCGCGCGCACGACCTGCTGAGCAGGCGCTATCGGGTTATCGTATTCGAGATGCCTGGGTTCGGTGCGTCGACCGAGAACACGCGCACGCAGACGCTGGGCGAACTCGCCTCCACGATGGGATCGGCGGTGAGCGCGCTTGGCATCGACCGTTTCAATCTGATGGCGACGTCATTTGGTGCCCGGGTGGCGTTGCTGCTGACGCTGCAACAGCAGGATCGCGTGCAGGCGCTCATTTTGGAAGCTCCGGCCGCAATACGTCCGGCTGGGCAACGGCCGCCGTCGGGTACGCCGGAGGAGATCGCGCAACTGATCTTCGCGCATCCGGAGCGGCTCGGGCCGTTGCCGCCCGCGGACCCCGCCGTCCAGGCGAAACAACGCGCGCTGGTCGGTCGTTTGCGCGGACCCGACCGCGATGCGGAGCTCGAAGCGAGAATGAAGGGACTCGCGACACCGACGCTCGTGGTGTTCGGCACGCTCGACCGCGTCATGCCGCCGGAGCTCGGTCGTTGCTACAAGACGCTGTTGCCGAACTGCCACCTTGTGTTCGTCTACGACGCGGGTCATGAGCTCAGCACCGATCGGCCGGAGGCGTTTGCCGAAGTGGCCGAGGATTTTGTTGAGCGTCACGAGGCTTTCGTCATCAGCCGCACCGAGACCGTCATCCATCCGTGAGTCAGCGATCCTGCGACAAGATCAACGCGGTGTAAGGCCCAAGCCCGATCGTACCGGCGAAGGCCATTCCATCGGCGCCCTGATCGGCTGCCGCAAGATCGAAGCTTGAGTGGTTGGTGAAGGCCGGACTGTAGCCGTTCCAGTCGCCATTGAAGCGCACGCGCCAGGTGCCGCCACGCGGCAACCCAAAGCGGTAGGAATCGTAGGCGCGATCAGCGAAGTTCGCGAGCACGATCACGTCGTCTCCCGGTCCGCCCGCATCCCACCGATGATAGGCGATCACCTTGTCAGTATTGTTGACGTGGTGGACGTTCACCGAGTGACCGCAGAGGCCGCGTGTGCTGTTGAACCAGTTTCGCCGCAAACGGATCAAGTCGCGATACAGCGTACGGATACCGGCGAAACGATCAGCCTTCGACCAGTCCAGCGCGACCGCATCGGACCAGGCGCCCCACTCGAGAAACTCCTGTCCCATGAAGATCATCGGAATACCAGGCGCGGTGAACACCAGCGCCGCACCGAGGGTCGAGCGTTTCTGTGAAAAGTAGCTATCGGCGGAGCCAGGCCAGATCAGCTCCGGCACCCTCGCTTTGCCATTGGACGCGGCGTCCTCGTCGTGGCTCTCAGTGTAGAGCACGCGCTGAAACGCATTGGCGTTGAACTGCTGGCCGATCATGTCGGCGAGCGCCTGCATATCGCGCCCCGCGTCATCAGGCGGGACGATCACGCCACGCAGCGTGTGCATGAAGCCCGCACCCCACTGCGAACCGAAGCCGGCGCCTCCGGCACCCTGCGCTTTGGTCAGCCATTCATTGTCCTGCATGTCCTCGGCGATCGTGATCTTCCAGGACTGACTCGCCTGAACCTCACTGTTGATCCATTGCAACAGGCTCCAGCCATCGCTCACATCCGAGCCCGGAGCATTGTTGCTGCCCCAGACGTTGCGGATGTAGTTGGTGGCGTCGAAGCGCAGGCCATCGCAGCGATGCTGCTGCAACCAGAACAGCGCGTTGTCGCGCAGGAACTGGCGCACCTCGCCGCGACCATAATCGGGGCGCGTGTCGCCCCACGGCGTGCTGCGACGCCAGTCATTGTAAAAGTAGATGCCGCCGGCGCCGTTCTCGCTCCAGCCATCGAATCGCCAGAGATCGAGATCGTTGGGGCCGAGATGATTGTAGACCACATCGTAGATGACCGCGATGCCGTGACTGTGCGCGGCGTCAACCAATGCCTGGAAGCCGCTGGGGCCGCCGTAGTCTTCCTCGATGGCGAAGAGGTCGGCTGGGTTGTAACCCATCGAGTTGCTGCCGGGGAATTCGTCCGATGGCATCACCTGGATCGTGTTGATGCCAAGATCCGCGAGATAGCCGAGTTTGCCGATCACGGTGTTGAAGTCACCACGGCCGTTGGGGCCTGCGGGATCGAACAGGAAGCTCCCGACGTGCAGTTCGTAGATCACCATCTCGTTCCATGACGGTGTGGAATAGCCCTGCGCCTGCCAGGGGAAATCGGTCGATGAGATGATGCTGTTGCCGGCGGAGTTGGTCATCGACAGCGCATACGGGTCGTTTTTCCACAGCGTCGCAGGCAGAGCCATGTTGGTGACGACGAACTTGTACTGGTCGCTCAGCACCGCAGCGGCGAGATCGCCGGACCAGTAGCCGTTGCCCTCTGAGGTCAGTGGTGAGGCCTGCGTGTTCCAGTTGTTGAAGACACCGGCCACATTCACGCCGCTGGCGAACGGCGCCCAGACGCGGAACGCAACGCCGCCCGCGAAAGGTATCGCGCCCATTCCTGGTTGTTGTGATGCTGGCATTTATGTTCTCCGGCAGGTCGCGTGATTCTGGCACAGAGGCGAGCGCCAGTTGGTGAGGTCGATCACTTGCCGATGCAGAACCGCGCGAACAGCGTGTCGAGGATGTCCTCCACGCCAACGCTGCCTGTGATGCGCCCGAGTGCGCGCAAGGCGAGACGTAGGTCTTCTGCCCGCAATTCCGGGAGTTCCGCGGTCTGAGCGCCGGCGAGCCGCGCAGCCGCTTCCTGGAGTGCTGCGCGGTGGCGTGCCTGGGTCAGTGGCGGCGGACCGGCGCTGGCGGTCAGCGCGCGCGCGGCATCGGCCAGGCGCCCGCGCAACTCTGCGAGCCCCTCGCCGGTCAGTGCGCTGACGGCGATCGCACCGGCCGGGACTGAGCCGCCGAGATCGATCTTGTTGACCACCAGAATGCCGATACCAGGCTCCCCCTCCCCTTGCCGGAGGGGGTTGGGGGGAGGGGGCCCTGGATCACCCGCAGCCCGCTCCCCCCAACCCCCTCCGGCAAGGGGAGGTTCTTCGACTGTGATTACCAGATCGGCGGCGGCGGCGCGGGCACGGGCGCGGCGGACGCCCTCGGCTTCGATCTCGTCCGCCGCCTCGCGCAATCCCGCGGTATCGACCAGTGTCACCGGCACGCCGCCCAGCACCACCCTCGTCTCCAACGCATCTCGCGTGGTGCCGGGAATTGGCGAGACAATCGCCACATCCCGTTCAGCCAGCACATTGACCAGTGATGACTTGCCGACGTTCGGCTGGCCGGTGACGGCGAAGACCAGACCTTCGCGCAGGCGCTCCCCACGGCGGCCGTCGTCGAGATGCGCTGCCACCTCGCCCCACAACGCCGCCAGCTCAACCTGCACCTGCGCCTCGACCTCCGGCGGTAGGTCCTCGTCCGGGAAGTCGATCAGCGCCTCCTGCTGGGCAAGCAGCAGTCGCAGTCGGTCCGCCCAGCCGCCATACAGCGTGCCCAGGGCTCCATCGAGCTGGCGCAACGCCTGGCGCCGCTGCGCCTCGGTCTCGGCGGCGATCAGATCGTGCACCGCCTCGGCTTCGGTGAGGTCCATCCGGCCGTTGAGAAAGGCGCGCCGGGTGAACTCTCCCGGGTCCGCCGGTCTGGCGCCAAGCGCCACCAGCGCGTCAGCAACGCCCGCCAGGACAGCGCGGCCACCGTGCAGGAAAAACTCGGCGGAGTCCTCGCCGGTGTAGCTGCCTGGACCGGGCAGCCACACGACCATCGCCTGGTCGATGTCGCGGAGCCGGCGGAACGAGACGCGCCGCGGTGGGGGAACCCGGCCGCACAGGCCCGCCAATACGCGACGGCAGTCCGGCCCACTCACCCGCATCACCGCGATGGCGGCCTGTCCCGCACCGGATGCGACGGCAAAGATGGTGTCGGCGTCCATGCCTCCCTATGTCACGCCGACACAGGAGGAGCGCAACGCCATGGCCGAGCCCACCAACCTGCTCCGCCACGAGACCTCACCGTATCTGCTGCAGCATGCGGACAATCCCGTGCATTGGCGGCCGTGGGGGCCGGCGGCGCTGGAGGAGGCGCGAGCGGAGAAGAAACCGATCCTGCTGTCGATCGGCTACGCCGCCTGTCACTGGTGCCACGTGATGGCGCACGAATCGTTCGAGGATGCGGAAACCGCGGCGCTGATGAACGAGCGGTTCGTCAACATCAAGGTGGATCGCGAGGAGCGGCCGGACATCGACCACCTTTACATGTCGGCGCTGCATGCGCTGGGCGAGCAGGGCGGTTGGCCGCTGACCATGTTCATCGCTCCGGACGGCGCGCCGTTCTGGGGCGGCACGTATTTCCCGCCCGAGCCGCGCTGGGGCCGGCCGTCGTTCCGCCAGGTGCTGCAGGGCGTGTCGGAGGCATATCGGACCGACCACGAGATGGTGGCGAAGAACACCACCGCGCTGCGACGCGTGCTTGCGGGGATGTCGAGTGCCAACGTGGGCGATCTGCCGACGCCGGTGCATCTGGATGCCGTGGCCGCGGCGCTGCTGCGGATGAATGATCCGGAGCAGGGCGGGCTGAAGGGTGCGCCAAAATTCCCCAACCCGCCGATCTTCCGCTTCCTCTGGCAGAATGCTTTCCGCACCGGTGCGCCGGAGGGCCAGGACGCGCTGCACCTGATGCTCATGCGCATGTCGCAGGGTGGCATCTACGACCACCTCGGCGGCGGCTTTTCCCGATACTCCACCGATGCCGTCTGGCTGGTGCCTCACTTCGAGAAGATGCTGTACGACAATGCGCAGTTGTTGGAGCTGCTGGCGTTCGCGCATGCCCATCGCCCTGACCCGCTATATGCACAGCGTGCGGCGGAGACCGTCGAGTGGATGGTCCGCGACATGACCGCAGAGCGCGTGGCAGGGCGCGCCGCATTCGCCGCCTCGGAGGATGCCGACAGCGAGGGCGAGGAAGGCCGCTTCTACGTCTGGACCGAACACGAGGTGGACCGGCTGCTAGGCGATGCCTCGGTCGCGTTCAAGCGCGCGTATGACGTGACAGCGGGCGGCAACTGGGAAGGCCACACGATCCTACGCCGGGTTACGCCACCCGGAACGGCGGATGAGGAAGCGGCGCTGGCGCGGTCCCGCGCGGCGCTGTTTGCGGCACGGGCAAAGCGCGTGCGGCCAGGGCGAGACGACAAGGTGCTGGCGGACTGGAATGGCCTGGCGATCGCTGCATTGGCGCGAGCGGCTGCGGTGTTCGAGCGGCCGGACTGGCTGGCGCGGGCCGAGGAGGTGCAGGATTTTGTCCTGGCGGAGATGTCGGCGCCGGATGGGCGGGTGCAGCACGCCTGGCGGCTCGGGCGGGTGACGGCGGCGGGGCTGCTGGACGATCAGGCCTCGATGGCGCGTGCGTCGTTGGCGCTGTTCGAGGCGACCGGCGAGGCGCGGCGGCTGGCCGAGGCGGTCCGGCTGGCGCGCGCGGCCGAGACGTCGTTCGCGGACGGGCAGGGGGGTTATTACACCACGGCGGCCGATGCGTCGGACGTGCCGCTGGCGCGGCCGCGCACGGGGGCGGACAACGCGACACCAGCGGGCAATGGGCTGCTCGCGGAGGTCTTCGCGCGGCTCTGGCATCTGACCGGTGATACCGGGTGGCGGGAGCGGGCGGAGGCGCTGCTGCGCGCGTTCACCGGCAAGCCCGATCAGCTCGCGGCCATGCCGACGCTGTTGGCGGCGGCGGATCTGCTGGAAGAAGCGGCAACGGTGGTGATCGCCGGCGATGCGACGCAGCCGCTTGCGGCGGCGGCTCTGACGTCGGCTGATCCGGCGGTCGTGGTGCTGCGCGTGTCCGGGCTGGACGCGTTGCCGGTGGAGCATCCGGCATTCGGCAAATCGGCGGGTGCCGAGGGGGCGACGGCCTATGTCTGTCGCCGCAACGTATGCGGGCTGCCGATCGTCGATGCTCGGGCGCTGGCGACTGCCTTGTCCGTCCGTGTCGCTTAGATTCCAACGTTCCCCGATTTGCGGCGCGCCGCCAGCAGCTTGTTTGACTCGAAGAACTGCTCCACCGCCGCGGCATGGGCGGCCCGCGAGCCCGCGTCGAAGTCACCGCTCGGTCGAGGCTCCGGATCGAAGTGCCCGCAGTCGTCGCGCCCGCGCACCAGGGCGGCGGTGACTCGCACGTCGTTGACCAGGCGGCAATGCGGCGGGATGTAGCTGACGCCGATGCCGATGCGGCGCCGGTTCGTTTGATTCGGTTCGGACGAGTGCACGATGTGGGTGTGGTGGAGTGATATCTGGCCGGCCATGAGCGGCATCATCACGTACTTCGTGTAGTCCAGCTTGTGCTCGATGGTCTGGCCGCGCGACAGCAGGTTACCGGGCGAGAACGTGTCCTTGTGCGGCCGCTGGCCGATCACGTGGCTGCCGGGGATGATCCTTACGCAGCCCATCTCCGGTGTCGCGTCGGTGAGCGCGATCCAGGCGGTGACCTGCTCGGCCGGCTCCAATCCGAAATACGTGCCGTCCTGATGCCATGACACGTGCGATGGCTCGTTCGGTTCCTTGAGCCATGAGGTCAGGTGGTAGATCAGGATGTTCGGGCCGATGATGCTTTCCACCGCGTCGAGCACCTTCGGATGGCGCACCAGTTCGTCCATCCAGGTGAACAGCAAATGCGACTTCGAGCGCACCAGATCAGGAAGTTTGCCGAAGGTGTCGCCCTGTTCGCGCTCGAAATGCTCAAGGCGCGTGCGGTAATGCCGTACCTCGTCCTGCGTCAGGCAGTCGACCGGGAAGAGGTAGCCGTCGCGGCGATATTGCGCGACCTGGGAGGGCGACAGGCTGGCGGACATGGCGTGAAACTCCGGAACTCCGACATGTTAGCCAAAAGCGCCACGCAGCCAAAACCTTATGCCGCCGCCCCGCAGCATCGCTTGTACTTCTTGCGCACGGGCACAGCTCGTTGCGGCCGATCTTCCGCACGCGCTCCCGCCTGGTCTCGAGCAGCGGATGCTCCTCGCCGCGCCAGAACTTCCATGTCGCAATCAGGAAATTCGGCAACAGCTCGATCAGCGTTGTCCGCCGCTCCGGTGACAGGTCGGCGTCCTCCGGGTCATCCGTATCAGGCAACAGCACGATGATGGGCACGATCAGGCGCTCGATGAGATCTTTACTCTTCGTCAGCGGCAGCCAGGCGTCCTTGCACAGCGCGATGGCGGCCAGATAGCCCTGCGCCCACAGCGTGCCCTCCAGCTCGTCGACGTCGTGATTGATGAATGGGTCGACCTCCTCATCATCGTCGGCCAGACTGCGCTCGATTGTTGCGAACCAGCGGGCCAACAGTTCGGCGACATAGGCATCGTGTTGCGGGGAATTGAATACCGGGCCCGCTTCGCTGGTGCCCACAATCGCGGGCAGATATCGCTCAGGCGACAGACGTTCGGGACCGACGGCCAGTGCGGTGAAGAAGCCGTCGGCTCGTTCCAGGCACATCGTGTCCGTTCCGGCGCGCCGCCACAGGGCGACATCGAGCCACGAGCTCTCGTCCTCGCTGAGCGGATCGTCGGGGTCGCCGGCCGGATCGGTCCACCAACCTAGAAGCTTCGTCGGGTCGTCGAATGGCATCAGCGAGGCACTGACGAAGCGCTGCGGGTCGTCAGGCTGTTCCGCGGCGGCATGGATGCCCTCAAGCCAGTCGACGCGGTCCACCTCGCGAGTAAAAAGCGGGACCATGCGTCCGGCATCCGATGCTCTCTGCACACGCTCGATCCAGTCGGTGAGGCCGAGCAGCATGATCGCACTGTGCCAGCCGTACCATGCCCAGCTTGCCGGCGGCGCCAGTTCCTCACGGTCGAACCGGTCGAGCAGCTCAACCAACGCCTCGCGTGACGCGCGACCCTCCCACGCAAGGCGCGCCAACGCCTCCAGCAATCCGGCACGTACGTCTTCATCCACCTTCGGATCGGCCGCGACAGCACGCACGGCCGCATCGTCGCCGTCGAACAACCCCAGCAGCAGGCGCGCCACGCGATTGGTCCGATCACTTTCGCTGAACAGCCATTCCAGCTCGAGCGGAGGCCGTCGCAAGAGGGCGAGGAAGACCGGACACACGCTGGCTTCGCGCGCGACCGACAGCGCATGCAGACCGAAGCGCAGCAGCCTCTCCTCGCGTGGCAGCGGCATGCGGCCATCGGCCATACTCTGCGCAACCGCAATGACGGCGGGCGCAAGATCGGCCGCGTGCCGTACTGCAGCATGGATCGCTTCCTCGGGTACGCTCCCGGCAGTTTCGAGTGCGATGCGGATTTCGTCGGCCGTCATGTGGCGAGGCTAGCTAGATCGTGGCGTGTGTCGTCGCCAGACGCCCGCACGGAAAGTTTGCAAGGCTGCGGATGATCGGACTCGTTCCTTCAGTGGTGCGGTCTAGTACCTCCCCTCCCTTGACAGTTGACGGTCGGCGGCGCTGGCATCTGCAGCGTGGCACAGCTTTCGCTCCACACCCCGATTGGCGACATCTCCGTCTCGGAAGAGGACGGGGCCATCGTCTCTGTCGATTGGGGTTGGGGAAGTCAGCAGAGCGAAACGTCCTTGCTACGTCGCGCCAGTGAACAGCTCCAGGCGTATTTCGACAACGAGCTGACAGAGTTCGCTCTTCCGCTCGCTCCCGCGGGCACCGCTTACCAACAGCGCGTATGGCAGGCATTGTGCGCGATCCCCTACGGGGCGACGCGCAGCTACCTCGACATCGCGCAGGTCGCCGGCGGCAGTCCGCGGTCGGTTGGCCAGGCCAACGGAAATAACCCGATCCCGATCATCATCCCTTGCCACCGTGTCGTCGCCACCACGCATTTGGGCGGCTACTCGGGTGGCGAGGGTCTTGCCACCAAGCGGTGGCTGCTGGCGCTCGAGGCGCGTGCGCAACCACTGCTACAGCCAATCCCTTCTGCGGCCGCCTGATCCGGCCCGCTTCCTACGGAGAACATCATGATCAAGGCCATCCGCATCCACGCGCCAGGCGGTCCAGAGGTGATGAAGTGGGAGGATGTGCCGCGGCCCGAGCCATGTCCCGGCGAGGCGCTGATCAAGCAGGAGGCAGTCGGCCTCAATTACATCGACGTGTATTTCCGCTGCGGCCTCTACAAGGCGCCGACCATGCCGCTGATCATCGGGCAGGAGGGCGCCGGTACGGTGCTCGCCGTAGGCCCGGGCGTGACCGCCGTAAAGCCGGGTGATCGCGTCGCCTATGCCGGTGCACTGGGCGGCTATGCCACCGAGCGGGTGATCGCCGCCGATCGCCTCGTGAAGCTGCCAAACTCGATCGACTTCAAGACCGCGGCCGCGATGATGCTGCAGGGCATGACGGCGCAGTATCTGATCCGCCGCACGCATCCGGTGAAGGCCGGCGAGACCATCGTCCTGCATGCCGCCGCGGGTGGAGTTGGGCTGATCCTCTGCCAATGGGCGAAGCACCTGGGGGCTACCGTGATCGGCGTCGTTTCGACCGAGCAGAAGGCGGAACTCGCCCGCGCACATGGCGCGGCCCACACGGTGGTAGGGGCCGGCAATCTGGTGGCCGAGGTAAAGCGGATCACCGGCGGGGCGATGGTTCCGGTGGTGTACGACAGTGTCGGCAAGGATACCTGGAACGCCAGCCTCGATTGTGTGGCGCCGCTTGGGCTGATGGTGAGTTATGGCAACGCGTCCGGGCCGGTGCCGCCGGTGGACATCAGCATCCTGTCGGCGAAGGGCAGCCTGTATGTGACACGGCCGAACCTCGCCACCTACACGGCGAAGCGCGCAGACCTCGAAAAGGTGGCGGGTGAGCTGTTCGACGTGGTGTCAAAGGGCGCGGTGAAGATCGAGGTGAATCAGACCTTCCCGCTGAAGGATGCAGCGGCAGCGCATATTGCTCTGGAATCGCGCCAGACCACCGGGAGCACCGTGCTGGTACCGTAACAGTCCGGCCAACCGCTTCTGTCAATGGTCACCTGCGCCGGGCGGTGCTACTGACCGTCGAGCTATGGTCGACTTCGCTCCCCGAATCCGCACCAGCGGACGCACCCGCCTGACCGCCGTGATCGTTGCGTGTGCGATGTTCATGCAGAATCTCGACTCCACGGTCATCGCCACCGCGTTGCCGACCATGGCGAAGGCGTTCGGCGCTGTTCCGGTGCATATGAATGTCGCCCTCACCTCGTATCTGCTGTCCCTGGCCGTGTTCATCCCCGCCAGCGGCTGGGTCGCCGACCGCTACGGCACACGCACCGTGTTCCGTGCCGCGATCGCGGTATTCACCATCGGCTCGGTGCTATGTGGCCGCGCCGACAGCCTGGCGTTTTTGGTCGCCTCACGGGTCCTGCAAGGCATTGGCGGCGCGATGATGGTCCCGGTCGGCCGGCTGGTTCTGCTGCGCACAGCGGCGAAGCAGGAACTGGTTGCCGCGATGGCCTGGCTCACCGTGCCGGCATTGCTCGGACCCGTGCTCGGGCCGCCGGTCGGTGGTTTCATCGTCACCTATTTCTCCTGGCGCTGGATCTTCGACATCAACATCCCGATCGGCATCCTGGGCATCGTCCTTGTCAGTCTGTTCGTCGAGGACGTGCGCGAGCCGCCGCGCGGCCGCTTCGACGGCGTTGGCCTGCTGCTGTGCGGTGTCGCCCTCTCATGCCTGATGTTCGGATTGGAGACCGCCGGTCGCGGCGTTGTGCCGCAGGACCTCACCGAGGCGATGATCGGCGTCGGTCTTGTCGCCATTGTCGGCTATATTCTGCATGCGTGGAATCATCCTGCGCCGCTGCTGGACCTGTCGCTGATGCGCCTGCCGTGCTTCGGCGTTGCGCTGACGGCGATGATGCTGTTCCGCACCGGGATTGGCGCCATTCCATTCCTGCTGCCGATGATGTTTCAGGTGGGCTTCGGCAATTCGGCGGTGCAGAGCGGACTGATCACCTTCGCCAGTTCCGCCGGCGCACTGGTGATGAAGCCGGCGACGCAGCGCACGTTACGCCTGTTCGGCTTCCGCGACACGCTGGTGTGGAACGGCGTGATCTCGGCGGTGATGATCGGGATCTGTGCGTCGTTCCGTCCGACCTGGCCGGCAGCGGCGATCTACGGCGCGCTGCTGATCGGCGGGTTCTTCCGTTCACTGCAGTTCACTGCCTACAACACCCTCGCCTATGGCGACGTGCCGCGTTCACGCATGAGTTCGGCGACCAGCCTGTATGTCACGTGCCAACAGCTTGCCGCCACGATCGGCATTTCTGCCGGGGCGGTTTCGCTGGAGATTTCGATGCGAATGTCCGGTCACGAGACGGCGATGCCGATGGACTTCAGCCATGCGTTCCTGGTGGTCGCGATGTTCACCCTGGTCGCCGCACCGATAGCGCTGTGGATGCCGCGCGATGCCGGCGACGATCTGACCGGACGGCGATCGGCGCCGGTGCGGCCGTTGCGGGGCACAGCGGATTAGCCAGACTTAGCGCCTCGTGGGCCTTGACATGAGGGCATCGCCAACGTATAGGCAGATTTGCCTATACAATTTTGTATCTGCGATTTTATGCAAAGGATATCGTCATTGACCGTCAACACGAGGCACGAGCTGAATGCAACACAGCTGGGATCCGGACAAAGAGAGGCGAAACGTCGCCAAGCATGGCCTTGATTTCACATTCGCGGAGCTCGTCTTCGCGGACCCGCATCTGGCCATCGTCTTCGATCGTGTCGAGGATGGCGAAGAGCGCTGGCATGCCGTTGGCCGTGTGGGCGAACACCGTGTTTTGGTCGTGGTTCACACTTATCCGGATCCCTCGAATGACGAAGCCGTACGCATCATTGGTGTGCGCGAGGCTACGCGCGGAGAGAACCCGCTATGAGGAAGAAGCCTGACCATTCCCTGACTGAGGCTCAACGGACCCAGCTGAACGCGCTTGAGGGCCGCGAGCCCGATACAGCTGATATCCCGGAGGCACCCGCCGAGAATTGGAAGACGGCCCGACGAGGACCTTTCTTCCGCCCAAGGAAGGAGGCAATCTCATTGAGAGTAGACATGGACGTGCTGGACTGGCTTCGTCGGCACGGTCCGGGTTACCAAACCGAAATCAACCGAATACTTCGCGAAAAGATGGAAGCTGAAACACGCAGTTGACGGTGGCTGGCTAAATCCTGATAGCCGCGGAGGTGAGCCCATGTATCTCGGAACCCAAATCAAGCCACGCGACGACAGCGACTATCGCGTCTGGGCCCAGCTCGGCGTGAACCATGTCTGCGTCGATCCGCCTGGCAATCCACACGACTGGACGGTCGACGCTCTGAGCCGTGAGCGAGAGCACGTGGAGAAGTTCGGGCTGACGCTGGACATGGTGCAACTGCCGCTGTCGTCACGGCCAATCGAGGAAGCGCAGAGCCCGAACATCCTACTCGGCAAGGATCCGGAGCGGCAGCGTGAGCTCAATTCCATCTGTCGGTTGATAGAGCGGATTGGTGCTGCGGGAATTCCCGCGGTGAAATACAATTTCAACATCATCGGCATTCCGCGCACCGCACACGAAGTGGGACGCGGCGGGTCGCGCAATGCGGCGTTTCGCTGGAGTGCCACGGATCAGTCGGTGTCACCCGGACGTGCCGGCGCGGTGAGCGAGGAGGAGAACTGGGCGCGCATCGATGCGTTCCTCGCGGCAGTGGTGCCGGTTGCCGAGGCAGCGAAGGTACGGCTGGCCTGTCATCCGCATGATCCCTACACGCCGCCCGGCTACAAGGGCGTCACTCGCGTGCTTGGCACGGTCGCCGGGCTCAAGCGCTTCGTGACGATGCATGAGAGCCCGTATCATGGGCTGAACTTCTGCCAGGGCACGGTGGCGGAAATGCTGGACGAACCGGAGCGCGAGATCGACGACGTGATCCGCTGGTTCGGCACACGCGGCAAGCTGTTCAACGTGCATTTCCGCAACATCAGAGGGCGAAAGCTGGACTTCATGGAGGCCTTCCCGGACGAGGGCGACATGGACATGGCGCGGTCGCTGCGGGTGTACCGCGAGGTTGGCTATCAATACATGCTGATGCCGGATCATGTGCCGGAGATCGATGGGCGCGATCCGTCGGGGACAGCGTTCGCCTTCTGCTATGGCTACATCCGCGGCCTGCTGGACGCGACGGCTCGCTGAGAGGCGAAGGCTGGGGGCTCATATGACCCACGGGGTGTGGACCAAATCACAGCGCCGTGCGCCCGCAACCGCTAATCTGACCAAGTCCAGACGGAGCGGACCGATGCGGGGCACGCAATACTACGTACGTGCCTTTTCGAATTGTCCGACCGTCACGGAGATGATTGCATTCAGAAGATCCGCTGCCCGACGACGGAGGATAGTCACCATGGAGATGCATCCAATCACCGAGCCCCGCGAGACAGCGCTGCGTCAGATGACGACCGAGCAGTTGCTGCATCTTGGGGAGCGCTACGTGGTCTACCTGAAATCTGGCGTGTGCGACGGCGAAATGCTGTTTGTGCTCTATGGGGCCAACGGGGCACCGCTGATGGCGGCCGACGACGTCGAGACAGCCTTGGACATGGCGGCCGAGTGTGGCCTCAACTTCGTCGCAGTCCACTGAGGCCCGCCATGTCGGTAATCGCCACCTTGATCGAGCCACATCGTGTGACGCGGATATTCTTTGACTGCCGCAATGCCCGTGCCGATCCGGCGGATCAGCAGCGCGTCGAGCAGGCCATCGAAGCTTCGATCGCCCAAGGCGAAGCCGATGACGATTCGCCGGAGATTCTGCCCTTGGCGGCGTGAAGCGCCACGCGCGCTTCGCTAACGCGGTTTGTCCGCCGGAGGATTGGCAAGTGCCTGCGAGAGGCCAACCAGTCCGCCCAGGCTGCTCGCCATTTCGGTCGGGATCAGCACTGTCGTGCCGCGTTCCTTGTTCATCTCGTACAGCAGGTTCATCTGCCGCAGCTTCAGGGCATTCGGGTCCTGACCATACAGCGCCGCAGCCAGCAGGATCTGCTGGGCGATCTCCCGCTCGGCTGAAGCCAACGTGACGCGCGCATCCTTCTCCCGCTCCGCTTGCGCCTGACGGCTCATCGCGTCCTGCAATTCGCGCGGGATCGACACGTCCTTGATCTCCACGCTGCGCGCGACGACGCCCCAGCTCGTCGTCTTCTCGCTGATCGTCTGGCGCAACTGTTCGTCCGCGGTCTTGCGGTCCGACAGCAGGCGCGAGAGTTCGGTGGCGCCGATCATCTCGCGCAGGCTGGTCTGGGCGACACGCTCGATAGCCTGACTGTAGTCGGCGATGTGGATCGCCGCGGCTTCGGCGTTGTCGACCTGCCAAAATACGATGGCATCGACGCCGACCGCGACCGTGTCACGGGTCAACGCCTGCTCGGCCGTGATGGTGGTGGTCTGGATGCGCAGATCGACGATCTGTGCCACGCGATCGATCGCGGGGAACACCAGATAGACGCCCGGCCCCTTCGTCTTGTGGAAGCGCCCCAGTCGCAGGATCACCGCGCGCTGCCATTCGGCGGCGACGCGCAGCGAGCGCGCGACCACCGCCAGCACGATGATGACGACGACGAGCAGAACGATCTGCACCGTCATGGCGGGAGTCCGCGGTTCAGTCGACTCCCTCGACGATGCGCATGTCGCGCTCGGCGGCATTGCCCAGCGCGACGAGTGCCGCCTGGTAGCCGGGGCTGTCGTGCGCGGCGATCGCCTGGGCGACGCTGGGGAACTCGATCAGGACGGTGCGCTGGTCGATGCCGGCCTCATAGGTCTTGGCGGTGCCGCCGCGGGCGAGGAACTTGCCGCCGCCTGCGGTGATCGCAGGGCCGGCCAGCGTGGCGTACTCGGCAAGCGCTCCGGGGTTGGAGATCGAGCGGTAGCAGGCGATCCAGTATGCCTTGGCCATGGGTCCCTCCCTTGGTGGTTCAGTACGCACTCAGTGTAGCCGCGATATGGGAGGGCAGCGAGGCATCCCACTCCCCGGCGGCGTGAACTTCGCACCGTACGGCGCGCTGAAATAAGGTACGCTAAGCTATCGGACGCACCTACGGCAGAACACCATGGCCTATCCGCCGCGCAAGATCGCCTTCATCCTGGCGTCCACCGACCACGGCACATTGATCGTGAACCGGTTCGACTACCACATGGTCAATGCTACCAAAGGCTTCGGTGTCGGCTATTTCCTGCTGGAGAACTCCAGCTATGAACCGCGGGAAAGCTCGATCGCGATGCAGCTCCTGTCATTGCGGCGTCAGCATTTCGGCAGTGGTGTCCTGGCGGTGGACTGCGGCGCCAATATCGGCGTTCTCACCGTGGAATGGGCGAGGGGCATGACCGGCTGGGGCACCGTAGTCGCGATCGAAGCGCAGGAGCGCATCTACTACGCCCTCGGCGGCAATATCGCGATCAACAACTGCTTCAACGCACATGCGATCCACGGGGCGGTCGGTGCGGAGAACGGCGTGCTGCGCATCCCTACGCCGAACTATATGGCCCCTGCGAGCTTCGGCAGCCTTGAGCTGCGGCAGTCGGCCGTCAACGAGTTCATCGGCCAGGAGATCGACTATTCGGAGCAGAAGCTGAACACGGTGCGGATGCTGACGATCGAACTCGCTGAACCTGTCGCGGCTGGACCTGATCAAGATCGATGTCGAGCGGATGGAGCTCGAGGTACTGGCTGGAGCCAAGGCTACGCTGCAACGGTTCCTGCCGATCATTATCGTGGAGGGGTTGAAGGCACCGCAGGACGTACTGACCGGCGTGTTGGCGTCCTATGGCTACGAATGGTTCACCCTTGGGCTGAACTTCCTTGCCGTACACCCGAGCGATCCAACGCGCCAGGCGATCAATGTCACCTCCCCGGCAGCGGCGAGAGCATGACAGCGGCATGTCATGAGCGTCGGTGAACAGGCATGTGGGATGATCCAAGACACTGCGGGAGAGAAGGAAGATACAGATGCAGGCGACCCCGTTGCGCGAGAGGATGACGTGAGGCGTCATCCTTTCCTTATCGGAGCATAGCGAAAGTAATCCGGCGTCGGCCCTAACTGGAAGCCGGTGACATTCTTCGCCGTAACTGCAATCTCGTCCGCCTGTAGCAGGAACACGAACGGTCCGCGATCCCACATCTGGCGCTGTAGATTGGCGTAGATCGCCAGCCGCTTCTTGTCATCCAGCTCCTTCGTCGCCGCGTCGACCTCGTCGGTCATCTCCTTGTCCGCGAAGTGGCTGCGCCAAGCCAATATCTTCAGTTTGCTGTTGTCCGAGTTGTCGGGATCGGCACACCAGGCCTGGGCATTCGAATTCGGATCGATGTAGTCGGTGAACCAGGTCAGCAGCGCCATCTGGTGCTGCCGCGCGCGCGTCTTGGTTATTACCTGCTTCATCTCGCCCGGCAGCAACTGTAGCTTGATGCCGATCGCGCCGAGATCCGCCTGGATCGCCTGCGCGATATCGGGGAACGGCCAGACCGACGGATAGTCCATGCTGACCGAGAAGCCGCTCGCCAACCCGGCCGCTGCCAAAAGCTGCTTCGCCTTGGCGACGTCCTTGTGGAATGGCGTATCCGGCAGCGCGCCGGGCAGGCCGACCGGCAGGAATGACTGCGACACGTGCCAGACGCCGGGGGTGATGTTCTTGGCGATCCCCTCATAATCGATCGCCCACTTGATCGCCTGCTGCACCTGCGGCTTCGCCAGCTCCGGCACCGCCCGGTTCATCGCGAAATACATCGTGCTGGCCTGCGGCGCCGAGACGATGTGCAGGTTCGGATTGCCGGCGATCGACTTGAGCTGATCGGCACCAAGGTTGCGCGCGATGTCGATGTCGCCGCGCTGCAGGGAAAGGAGCTGCGTCGAAGGGTCCTTCATGTGCCGTATCACCAGCCGCTTCACCCCGGGTGGGGTCGCGGCATGTGGATTGGCATCCAGGATGACCGTGTCGCTCGCCTTCCACGACGTGAGCTTGTACGGGCCCGCGCCGGCGCTGTTGTTGTTCAGCCACGCATTGCCGAGGTCGTTGTTCTGCTGGTTTCCCAGCGCCACGGCCTTCTCGACGATGCCGCCGACATTGGCGGAGATGCAGAACAGCACGAAGCTGGTGGCCTGTGGCGCCGGCAGCGTCATCACCAGCGTCCTCTCATCGGTGGCGCGGATCAGCTTCTCGACGTTGTCCTTGGTGAAGCCGAATTGGGTGATGATGAACGCCGGCGTCTTGTTCAACTGCACGATGCGATGGAACGAGAACTCGGCGTCCTGCGCCGTCACCGGCTTGCCCGAATCGAACTTCGCGTCGCGGCGCAGGTGGAAGGTGAAGGTAAGGCCGTCGCTGCTGACCTCGAACTTCTCCGCGAGATCGCCGATGACGGTCTGACCGGTCTTTGGATCGGGCGTCACCAGCTTGCGGTAGATGTTGCCGTCGAATTCGTTGTCGGAGAACTCGTAGGCCTGGGCGGGGTCCAACGCGATCATGTCGTCGATGGTTTTGCCCATCACCAGCACGTCCTTCGGCGTGGCGGCCTCGGCGCGGAGGGCGGACAGCATCGGAGCGGCCGCCGAGGCGGCCAGCAGCGAGCGACGGGTCAGCATGGTGGGTATCCCCCTCAATCAGGTTCGGGCTGGGCGAGCAACGCTAGGGCAGTTTCGTGATGAGCGGAAACCGTGCGCCAGCCGCGCGCGCTGATCTCCTCAGGGATGGCTGCGATCTGCCGCTCGCGCAGCCAGTGGCCAAGCCGTGGGTCGGCAGTCAGCACGCAGAGCGGGATTGCCGCCAGCAGACCTCCCGCGAGCGGCAGCGCCCACAATGTCGCGGTCCATCCGGAGGCGGCGAAGCCGGCGAACACCAGGCCGCCCAGTACGGTCTGCGGCCACAGGAGCCGGATTGCCTCGCCCCAGGTCACACCCCGCTCGCGGCGGTTCTGCGGTGTCCATCCGGTAGGCTTGCCGAAGGGCAGCCGAAGCATGGCGCCCGTCTTCGCCACCGCCGAGACGGCGTCCAGCAGCAAGGTGAACCCGATCTCTGCGAGCGCTCCGCTGACAAGTCGTGCCAGTCCGCCGTAGCGGTCTCGCTTGACGGGCGACACCGCCACTTCGGCGTAGCCCAGGAGCTTTGGCGCATACAGCGCGCCGAACCACCCAACGGTCAGGGCCATTGCCGGCGCGGTCGGAAAGGTGGACGCCCTATCGGTTGCGGCCGCGGTCGCAGCAGCAAGCAGGAACAGCAGATAGAGCGGCGTACCGGCGAACAGCAGGATCGCCTGGAGAAGTTGCCAGCGTCCCAGCGGTCGCAGCCCGGGCAGGCGCAGCAGGTGCCGGTATTGCATATTGCCTGCCAGCCAACGCAGCTCGCGGCGGAGGAATTCCGGCAGTGCCGGAGGGTGCGCCTCCCACGACCCGCTCTCGTCGGGCAGTACGCGCACTCCCCACCCCGCCGCGCGCAGCACGGCCGCCTCGACCTGGTCGTGCGATAGAATGTGCTGCCCGTCGGGCAGAGTCGGCATCCGGCAGTGCGCGCGAAAGGGCGCGATGCGCACCACCGCATTGTGTCCCCAATAGGGGCCTTCGTCGCCCTGCCACCACGCCTGCCCGGTCGCCCACGTGCGCATCCCAGCGCGCATGCCGAACTGGAACAGTCGCGGGAAGGCAGAGGGCGCCGGCAATCCGACCGTCAGATGCTGCGCGATTGCCAGTGTCGGATCCGCCAGCATCGCGCAAACCAGTCGCAGCACCGCCGCCGCCGACATCTCGGAGTCGGCATCTAGCGTCAGCATCAGGTCGAAGCCCTCGGCGTGGTGCTCGAGGAAATCCATGATGTTGCCGGCTTTGAACCCGGCGTTCGTGCCACGTCGGCGATAGTGGATGCGAGCAGGCTCGCGGTCTTCGGCGCGGAAGGTTGCCACCGCCTGTTCTTCGGCGTCCGCCGCCGGCCCGTTCCCGGTATCGGACAGAATGAATAAGGCGAAAGCGTCACCGTCCGCCGACAGGTCCAGGTCACGCAGCAGACGTCGCAGCGGCGGCAGCGCGCGGCGCATATCCTCCTCGCGTACCGTCATTGCGATTGCCGTGCGCGGCAACGGTGGCACCTCGGCCGCCGCATCGGCGACCGGAAACACCGCCTGCACGGGATTGCGGCACATCAGCAGGATTACGAAGCCGGTTAGTCCGTTAGCCAGGCAAAGCCCGGTCCAGGGTGCCGCGCCGGCAAACGCCGCCATCATCACGAGTTTGGGCACCGTCCAGCCGCCAGGCGCCAGCACCTGGATCAGGAGCGCGCCCAGCCCGATGGCAGCCAGCAGCACGATGAGCACGACAAGAGCGCGGCGGGCCGCCATAAGGGAGGGTTCCGGAAGGTGGGTGCGGAGTGGAGATAGCAAAGCTCGCCGGTTTGTCATCACTATGGCGAGACAACGGGGTCGCAGTCGCTTGCGATTCTGAAGATGAACCGCTGGTCGCTGTGGTCCTGCCCCCACGCGAAGGGTTCGGACCGCGCCGTGCTGGGGCGATCGGTCTGCTTGCCCGCCGGCATGTCGCCACACCGGGCTTCCGGACGGTGATCATTGGCGGTCCGCAACCCGGCCCGGTGTTTCCCGACGTGGCATTCCAACCAGTGCGGCCAAGCCTCCTTTGGCCCGGCAACGTCAATCTCCGCTTTGCACAAGCCGCGAGCCACTTGCTGCGCCGGATGTCGCCTGCCCTGATCGAGGTGCACAACCGGCCCGAAACCGCACTTCGGCTGGCGCGCCTGCTTCCGCAGGTGCCGGTCACGCTGCTGCTGCACAACGACCCCCAGTCGATGCGCGAGGCGCGGACCCCTGCCGAGCGGGCCGTTCTGCTGCGGCACATGGCGCTGGTGATGACGTCGTCCGGGTATCTGCGAGACCGGCTTCTCGATGGCCTGGAGGCGATGGCATGTTCCGTGGCGGTCCAGCCCAACTGCATCGATCTGGCAGAACTTCCGGCACCGCGACCACGCGAGCGACTCATCCTGTTCGCCGGCCGTGTCGTGCCCGACAAGGGTCCCGACATGTTCGTCGCCGCCTGTAGCCAGGCATTGCCGCAATTGCCCGGATGGCGCGCGGAGATCATTGGCGCCGACCGTTTCAGCGAGACGAGCCCCTCAACCGCGTTCGTCCGCCGTGTGCGGAAGGCGGCACGGGACGCGGGCGTCAAGATGGCCGGCTATCTCGATCATCCGCTCGTGCTGGAGGCTAACGCCAGGGCATCGATCGCCGTGGTGCCCAGCCGGTGGCCCGAACCGTTCGGCCTGACGGCATTGGAAGCGCTGGCGAGCGGAGCCGCGTTGATCACATCGGGTCGTGGCGGGCTTCGCGAGGTTGCCGGGGATGCCGCGCTGTACGTCGATCCGGACAACCCAGCCTCGATCGCAGATGCCATTCTTCGATTGGCCAACGATACGTCGCTGCGAGAGGCGCTCGGAGCGGCCGGGCGCGAGCGAGCACGGCAGTTCGATGTCTCGGTGGCGGCGGAACGCATCGCCACGCTGCGGCGGCAGGTACTTGCCGGCCGCGCTCGTCCGGGCAGCGTTGAGAGCGCTACGCCGGATAATTGAGCTATGTCATCTTTTGTCCGCTCTCGGAATCGTGTAACGGCGGTTCAATGCGAGATCTTGAGCGCCAGCCTCGGGCCTTATCGTGTCCGCGATCCACCTGACTGGTGCATTCAGGAATTCGTTCGCGCTGGCATTTGCCCGGAGTCCGGTGCCGCGGCTCAAGCCCGCCGTGCTACGACGCCTGGCGGCAGCCTGGCTGCAGGATCGGGGGCAGTTCTCGCGGAAATGGCTTGCCCGCACCTGCCCGATTTGTGGCTACTTCGGTATGTTCATCAGCGTGGGAAAGCCACCTCGCTGGGACGCGCGTTGCCCGCAATGCGGCAGTCGAGAGCGCCACAGACTGACGCAGCTTTGGATAGCGGACGATGGAGGCAACAAGCTTGACGGCAAGCGCATCCTGCACTTCCCGCCTGAGAGGGCCGTTGTCCGTCGGATGCGCGACAACCTGCTTTATGAGACGGCAGATCTGCACCAGACGGGTGTCACGCATCGAGTCGACATCACTCAGGTCGCGTTGCCCGATGCCAGCTACGACGTGGTGATTGCGCATCACGTGCTGGAGCACGTCGACAACGACAGGCAGGCGATGCGCGAATTGTTCCGTTTGCTCAAGCCAGGTGGTCTCGCCGTGCTGAGCGTGCCGATCAATGCAACGCGGCAACTGACACATGAGAATGCTTTGGCTACGTCACCCGAGCAACGTTACGCCCATTTTAGCGGTGAGGATCACAGGCGCTTCTATGGGCTTGATTTCGCGGACCGTCTCGCCGGGGCGGGTTTTAACGTAGCGACCTTCCGCGTGTCGCCCGAGGACGAAGTGCGCTACGGCCTGCTCCGCGACGAGTGGCTGACCATTGCGACAAAGCCGGTCATGCAGACCGCGGAGCGCGGCAGTGTCTAGCCTGGCAGTCGAAGGCGTCGAGGGCCAGGCGCTGAGCACATCCCACCAGCGCGTGTTGGTGGTCCAGCTTTTGCCCGGCATCGGCGACATGATCTGGCATCTACCGCACATTCGCGCCTTGGCGCGTCATGTCGGAGCGCCGGTGACGGTGGCTGCCAAGCCGCGATCTCAGGCCAATGAGATTTTCGCCGATGAAGAACTGGTACGCGAGGTCATCCTGGTGGACCGCAATCCGAAGGGTGCGCGCGGCGCCCATGACGGGCCACTTGGGATGTGGCGGTTGATCCGCATGCTGCGCTCCTACCGGTTCGACACTGCCGTGCTGCTGCACAAGAGTGCCTCAATGGCTTTCGCTACCTGGGCTGCTGGCATTCCGTCGCGGCAGGGCTACGGAATTGGAGTGCAGCGTTGGTTCCTCAATCGGGGGCCATACCTGGCAAAGGCGGCATATTGGCGCAACCGGCCGATGCAACGAGCCACGCTGTTCCTGCAAAGCGCGAACATCGCGATGGACGAGGCCGAGCCACGCCTTGGAATCACACCGGCCGCACGGGGAGCAGTACAGCGACGATTGGATCGGGTGAACCGACCGCTGGTGGTACTGGGCATCGGCAGTTCCGAACCGACGCGACAATGGGGCGCGGAGCACTTCGCAACCCTTGCCCGGGCGCTGATCGATGCCGGTTGGCCAACCCTTGTGCTGGCCGGCGGAAACGGCGAAGAGGTGATGCAACGGCAGATTTGCACCCTGCTGGGGGACGATGCTGCGCTTGTGGTACCAGCGCTCGGCTGGCACATGGCAGAAGTCGCTGCGTTGTTGAGCGAGGCGGCGTTCTATGTCGGGAATGATACTGGAGTGATGAACATGGCTGCCGCCGTCGGCACCCGCGCTTACGCCCTGTTCGGCGCGACCCCTCCACTGCATCACAGCGCGCAGATAGTGCCGGTGTTGTCGCCATCAGGCGGCCCGTTTGACGGCGTGGCGCGGCTTTCGCTGGACGCTGTCCTCGCGGTCATCGAGTGTGATCGCGGGTTGCTAGGCCCGGGCAACGCCGGTGCCCCTGACGAGCGCAGCCGGACGACGTAGCGCCCAATGGTAACGGCGGTCCTTACGGGCGACACCGCCCGGACGTTGCGTACGCTCGACCGGGTGGCGCTCGGTGCCATCCTGCTGACACCGCTCCTGCTGCTGCATGCACACGGCATCGCCGAAGGTGCGATCGCGGTTGCCGATGTCTGTTTCCTGGCACGCTGCGTGATCACGCGGGAATGGGCATGGCTGCGCACTCCCTGGCTACGGGCCGGATTTGCCTGGTGGGGCTGGGTGATCTTGTGCTCGGTGCCGATACCCGCGCTTGACCTGGGCGAGGCCGGCCTGCCCTCGCTGATCCAGGGGGTGCTGATCGGGCGGTTCCTGATCCTGATCGCCGCGATGGAGCACACCATTCTGCGCGATCCCGCGCCGCGCCGCTGGCTCGGATGGGTTGTCACGGCGTCGGCGATTTATATCGCCGTCCAGTCGGTCATCCAGTTCACCTTCGGGCGCAACCTGTATGGCGCTCCACATGCTCCCGACGGCGAGCTCACCGGGCCATTTGCCAAACCGCGCGCCGGGCCGCCATTGGTGCGGATTTTGTTCCCGGCGCTGGTCCCTTCGGTCGCCGCACTGCTGCAACGGCCGGGTCTCTGGTCCGTCGCGGGCGGCTATGCGCTGCTTATGGCCGGCACGGCTGTCATGGTGCTGATCGGTCAGCGCATGCCCTTGCTGCTCACCGGTCTGGGCCTCGTGACTGTGGCGCTGCTGCTGCCACGGCTCCGCCCGGCCATGCTGGTTTCGGTGGTCCTCGCGGGGCTGCTGGTTGCAGCCTCGCCGGTTATCGCACCCGAGGCACACCATCGCCTCGTTTCGAAGTTCTCCAGGCAAATGGAGAACTTCTCCACGAGCCAATACGGCGATCTCTACGCCAGAGCGCTGGAGATCGGCGTGCAGCATCCCCTCACCGGGCTCGGGGCGTCGGGGTTCGGTTATGGCTGCGCTCAACCACGCTATTACCGGCCAAGCTTCGATGGGAGCCAGAAGGATGGCGGCGGCGCCATGATCTGCTGGCACCATCCGCACAATTTCTATTTCGAGGCACTGACCGAGGGCGGCTTCGTCGGGCTGGCGCTGTTCGTCTGGCTCGCGTTCGCCTGGCTGGCGACGATGGCGCGGGCGCTGATGCGCCGACCTGACCCGGTGTTGGTCGGGTTGTTCGCGGCGGCACTTATCCAGCTTTGGCCAATCGCATCGACGTCGGGCTTTTTCAGCATGCCGATCGGCGGCTGGTCGTTCCTGCTGCTTGGTTGGGGCATGGCCGAAGCGCGCTGGGGCGCCAGCACGCCGGTGGCCGACCAGGGCACCACATCCTATATTCCGCGCGACAGGAAGTCGGAGTTGGGTTGATGGCGAATTCGGAGACCGAGGCGCTGGTGCCGGTGACAGTGCTCACCGGCTATCTCGGTGCGGGGAAGACCACGTTGCTGAACCGCATCCTCACCGAACAGCACGGCCGCAAGTACGCCGTGGTGATCAACGAGTTCGGCGAGCTGGGTGTGGACAACGACCTCGTCGTGGATACCGACGAGGAAGTGTTCGAGATGAACAACGGCTGCATCTGCTGCACGGTGCGCGGCGACCTGATCCGCATCGTCGGCGGGTTGATGAAGCGGCGCGACCGGTTCGACGGCATCATCATCGAGACCACGGGGCTCGCGAACCCGGCGCCGGTCGCGCAGACGTTCTTCGTCGATGAGGGCGTGCGGTCGAGGGCGAAGCTGGATGCCATCGTGACCGTGGTGGATGCCAAGCATCTGCCTCAGCGGCTGGAGGATAGCTCCGAGGCGGCTGACCAGATCGCATTTGCCGATGTCATCGTGCTGAACAAGACGGACCTGGTGACGCCGGAGGAGCTGGCGGCGGTCGAGGACAAGATCCGCGCGATCAACCGCTTCGCGGTGATCCATCGCACCGAGCGCGCAGCACTGCCGATCGCGCAGGTGCTGGATCGCCACGCGTTCGATCTGAATCGCGTGCTGCAGATGGCGCCGGATTTCCTCACCGACAGCGAGCACGAGCACAACGACGAGGTGACGTCGGTCAGCTTCGAGGTGGAGAAGCCGATCGATCCGGAGAAGTTCAATGCGTGGATCGGCGCGCTGCTACAAGAGCAGGGACCTGATCTGCTTCGTACCAAGGGGATACTGTCATACGCGAACGACGACCGGCGGTTCGCCTTCCAGGCGGTGCATATGATTGCCGATGGTGATTTCATCGGGCCATGGAAGGAGGGCGAGCCGCGGGTGAGCCGGATTGTGTTCATCGGGCGCAACCTGAACAGGCCGCGGCTGCGGCGCGGGTTCGAGGGTTGTGCGGTTGATTGATGCGGTGAGCTGCGCGGCCCCCTCCCCCCAACGAGCCAAATGCTCCCCCTCCCCTTGCGGGAGGGGGTTGGGGGGAGGGGGAGCCAAACGATGAGCGAATCCGCCGCCCGGTTCCTGCTCGAGTCCCGCGGCACCCAGCGTGAACTCGACGCCTTCGTTGTTGCCGCCTGCTTCGACCGCGCCGGCGCCACGCTTGCCTTCGCCCTCGGCGACGGCACGCTGCGCCTCGTCGACATCGCCGATCGCGACTCCTGGCGGACGGTCAAGGCACATGATGGCGCCATCCTCTCGCTGGCGCCCGACGCCACTCCCGCGGGCTTCGTTACCGGCGGCGACGATGGCAAATTCAGCCGCATCGGCTCTGTCGTCGCCGACTTCCGTTCGAAATGGGTGGAGCACGTCGCCGCTCACCCCGGCGAGAAGGGCAAGGGGCTGCTCGCCTGCGCGGTCGGCAAAACCATCCACCTGTTCGACCACGCCGGCGAGAAACTCAAGGAATTCCCGCATCCCTCCTCCGTCACCGGCCTTAGCTTCGACGGCCGCGGCAAGCGCGTTGCGGCGTCGCACTACAATGGCGCCACGCTTTGGTTTGTGGGGGCCAAGGTGGATAGCCCTCGCAAGCTGGAATGGAAGGGCAGCCATACCGCAATCGCCATTCATCCCGACGGCGACGCGGTGGTGACGGCGATGCAGGAGAACGCGCTGCATGGCTGGCGATTGTCCGACAACCAGCACATGCGCATGAGCGGCTATCCTGCGAAGACGGAGTCGCTGTCGTTCACCCGGAACGGCAAGTGGCTCGCCACCAGTGGCGCGGACGCGATGGTGCTGTGGCCGTTCTTCGGCGGCGGCCCGATGGGCAAGGCGCCGATCGAGCTTGCCGGCGGCGACGGCATCACCTGCACGCGCGTCGCAGCGCATCCACAGCAGGAGATGGTGGCGGGCGGTTTCGCCGACGGTCTTGTGGTGCTGGCCGAGGTCAACTCCTCCCGCGTACTGCCGATCGCACCGCCAGGGCGCGGGCCGGTGTCCGCGCTGGCGTGGAGCCCGGATGGCAGCCAGCTCGCCATCGGCACGGAAAAGGGCTTTGCGGCAATCGTTGACCTGTCGAAGCGCTAGATTAGGCGCCGGGGACGTTGCCCGACTGAGGCGCCGGCTCCACCATCTGCGGTCCGCCTCGTTCGATAGCGAATACTGCAAGCGCGCGGCGCACCTGGCCGTCCGACAGCAGGCCGAACCAGCCGTCGGCGCCGACGAACCCGTTCGACTGAGTAATGGCACCCACGGAGTAGCCTTGGCCGCCGAGGACGCGCGCGATCGAGGCGGCGTCGTAAGCCAGATCTGCCACCGGAGACGGTGGGCTGCCGAACTTGGCCGAATAGGCCTGCTCGAAGCCGCTGCGAGCGGCAGGATCCGGGGCGGCGTACCACGCACCTCGCATCTGGCCGGAGCCGCTGGCTGGGTTTGCCCATAAAGCCGGTCCAATGATCTGCACCGCCGAGCGGTCAACGTCGTAGTACGGCAGGACTGCGGCGATCTCGGCCAGCGCATCGCCGGTGTCTGCCAGCAGCAGCGAATTGAAGCTCGGCGGGGGGATCGACGACTTTGCGAGGTCCTGCGCCTGGCGCCGGCCCTCCGGTGTCTCGAGCGCGCGCGCCGCGCGGATCTGCGCGTCGATCGGTCCTCGGCGATTGGCATAGTCCGACAGGTCGCGCGCGGCAGCGTTGATGGCCGGCATGCCAGGTGCATAGAACCGCACATTCGGCGGAGCCGCGCCGTTGATCGATGCTGCCTGGATCAAGGCCTGCGCCATGGCGTGGCCGAAGTCGTTGTCCGGCAGCAGCCCGGCAAATTGCGACTTGCCTTGCCCCTGCGCGGCGGCCACCAGCCGGCGGACCTGCTGTCCCGGCGTGATCCCGAGCGTCCAAACGCCTGGCTGGGCCTGGGACGGATCATTGGTGAAGGCGAGCACCGCGACATTGGCTGCGCGTGCGATCGGCGCGACGGCGGCGGTCTCCGATGAGGTCAGCGGCCCGAGGATCAGCCCGGCGCCATCGGCGATCGCCGCCTGGGCGGCGGCGGCGGCACCCTGGGGCGTCCCGCCGGTGTCCTTTGCGTCCAGCGGTGGCGCACCCGATCCGTCGAGCGCGAGCTGCGCCGCATGCAGCATCGTCTGGCCAAGATCGGCTCGTGCGCCCGACAGCGGCAGCAGTATCGCGACCGTCTGCCCGGTCGGACCACCGGCGGTGGGCGGCGATCCGCTGCCCAGCGGGACCGGTGCTCCGCCATAGCCGTAGCCGTAACCGCCGCGAGGCCCATAGCCATATCCGCCACCGCAGGCCGCGAGTGCTAGTGTGCCGAGAAGGAGCACGAATGCCCGACGAAGCATGCGCCACATCTCCTGACCGCGGGCGGGACGGACAGTCCATCCTGCCCGATGGTCTTGTGCTGGTTTCCACTCCGATCGGCAACCTCGGCGACCTGACGCTCCGCGCCCGCGATACGCTGCTGGCCGCCGACCTGATCCTCTGCGAGGACACGCGTCACACGGCAAGGCTGCTCAGCGCAATCGGCGCAAAGGTGAAGCTGCAGCCGCTGCACGAGCACAACGAGGACGCCGCCATTCCGGCGGTGCTGGCACGGCTGCGCGAAGGCAGGCGCATCGCGTTGGTGTCCGATGCGGGTGTGCCGCTGATATCCGACCCTGGTTACCGGCTGGTGCGAGCGGCATTGGCCGAGGGGCTGCCGGTCGGCGCGGTGCCGGGCGCAAACGCCGCAGTTACGGCTCTGGTGCTGTCGGGGCTGCCGCCGCTGCCGTTCCTGGTACTGGGCTTTCCACCGCCACGTCAGACCGCGCGCCGTGCTGCTTTCGGCCGGTTGCGTGGCGCCGAGCGGGCGGGGCTCGCGGCGACGCTGGTCTGGTACGAGGCTCCGCATCGTTTGGGCGAGACATTGCAGGATATGGCGGAGGCGTTCGGTCCGCGCCCCGCCGCAGTCGCGCGCGAGCTGACCAAGCGCTTCGAGGAGGTGCGGCGCGGGACGCTGGCGGAGCTTGCCGCCCACTACGCGCGCAATGTCGCGCGGGGTGAGGTCACCGTCGTCGTCGCTCCGCCGGAGCAGGAGGATGATCCCGAGGACCTTGACGAGCGCCTGCGCGCGGCCCTTGCAGGCAACAGCGTGAAGGACGCCGCCGCGCTGGTCGCCGTGGCGACCGGCCTGCCACGCAAGCTGGTCTATGGGCGGGCATTGGCGTTGAGCCGGTAGCGCGGAATGTGCCGCACCGCGCCGGCGCGGTCTGCTACACTGCGGTCCATGCGGAACTGGCGCGCGTCGCTCGGGTTCATCGCGCTTGTCACGGTCGGGGCGGCCCTGCTCCTGCCGGTTCCCAGCCGCTTGCCCGTCCTTCGCATCGCCGCGCAGGCACAGGGCGCGCCCAAGCATGCGTCCGAACAGTACCGCGGCATGATCAACGTCGAGGACAAGCATGTGCCCTTGCCCCAGGGCGATTGGCAGCTCGCCGGCCGCGCGGCGAATGCCGCGGATGCAGGGCACAGAGTGGTGAGTGTGGCGCTGGTCAGGCTGCATGGCGCGGACGTGGATGCCGCAGTGCTGATTCAGACCAATGCACGCGACACCGCGGCCTCCTGGGGCAACGCGACCGCATGCGATCGTACCGATCTGTATTTCGCCCGCATCCGTTACGCCTCGGATCATGATGGATCCTGTGCCTATGCGGCCTATGTCGAAGCGTCGGTCAACCGACAGACGACCGATCCCGCCTGGCAGCAGGCGCTGCTGCACGGCGCCGGCAGCGACTGGCGGTTCCCGACGCATTGGCTGGAGGCGGCGTATCGCATTACCGATCCGCGCGATGCGATCCAGGTGCGCTACCTGTTCCATTCTGCGAGCGGCACCGACCCGGCGACCGTTCGCGCTCTCGTCGCATGGACCGAGGCGAGCTGGCAGCAGGTGGGAAGCGGCTTTCGCAATCGCCACGGCGTGGAGGATGGACTACCGGACTGGCGTCAGTCCGTCGCCACGCCGCAGATGCTGCCGCAGGTCGGGGAAAACGGCGACCACGTCGAACACATCGGCGCCAAGATGATCACCTACCGCATCTTCGGTACGATGACCGACATGAGCGTCAACTATCTGTGGCTCGGCAGCCTGCCCTCAGCCGGTGGTCTGGCAATCGTCAGTGCGGTGGCGAGCAGTGCGCTGTATTTCGTGCATGAGCTGGCATGGAGCCGCTTCGAGAGCCCGCCGGTGCTGGTCGGCGACCTGCCGGGCGTGGGCGTCGAGGGACCAGGACCGTTGGCGCCATAGGAGACGTCACCGAACGTGGGACCAATTTGTCGGACCCTCCTTGCCATGCTCACCGTGCTGGCGATGACCGCGAGCGAGGCGGCAGCCGGGCCGACACTGCTGGTGCTTCCCCTCGGTTTGACGGACACATCCGGCGAGACGCCGCCGCACACTCAGGAGCACAAGGATCGATTGGCGGCGTTGACGCGATATCTCTCGCAGATGCTGGCGGCGGACGGCCTCTACACCGTCATCGATCCGACACCGATCGCTGCTGCGATCGACAAGGCCAGCGCAAGCCAGCCGCTCGACGCCTGCAACGGCTGCGAGCGGGACCTGGCCAAGCAGGTTCATGCCGACCGCGTGCTGATCGGTAGGGTGGACAAGGTCAGCACGCTGATCGGCAGCCTGCGCCTGAACATCGAGGATGTGGCGACCGGCCGGAGTGTATTTAGTCGCGTGCTGAGTTTTCGCGGCGACACGGACGACGCATGGCAACACGCCGTCCGGTTCTTTGTCCGCGATCTCCAGGCGGCCCCGCCACAAGAACGGTGACGTTCAGCGGACGATTGCTGCCAGCAGCGCATCCAGCCGCAGCCGACCTGCCGGCGTGGCCGCGAGGCTCTCGCCGCGCCATTCCAGATAGCCCTCGTCCAGCGCCATTCGCAGCATTGCGGGATCAAGTGCCTCGTGGAGGTCCGTTCCGGTCCGTGTCAGGAACCGCGCCGAAGCTATGCCTTCGGTCAGCCGCAGGCCCATCAGCAGCATCTCACGCGCGCGCTCGATCGGCGCCAGCGGGACCTCCTCCACCGTGCCGTGGCCGTCGCGCTCGACCCGCTCGGCCCATGGCTCCGGCGCGCGATGGCGCCGCGTGGCGGTAAGGTGTCCGAGCGTGAGCCTGCCGTGGGCGCCCGGCCCGATGCCGGCATAGTCGTCGTATCGCCAGTAGGCGAGGTTGTGCCGGCTTTCGCCGCCGGGAACCGCGTAGTTCGATACCTCGTAGGGGAGCAGGCCGAAGCGACCGGCTTCCTCCGCGGTCGCCTCGTAAAGGGCGGCGGCGGCATCGTCATCCGGCAGCACGACCTCGCCGCGGCGATGCATGGCCTCGAACTTCGTGCCCGGCTCGATGGTGAGCTGGTAGAGCGATAGGTGATCCGCGGCCAGGGCGAGCGCCTGACGCAACTCGGCGCGCCAGACTTCGAGCGTCTGGCCTGGACGCGCGTAGATCAGGTCGAACGAAAGTCGGGGGAAGACCGCCCGTGCCGTCTCCAAGGCGGCGATCGCCTGCGCGGCCGAATGCTGCCGACCGAGCATATGCAGCGCCGCCGGATCGAGGCTCTGCACGCCGATCGAGACGCGATTCACCCCGGCATCGCGAAGCGCCGCGAACCGACCGGCTTCGACGCTGGTCGGGTTGGCCTCGAGGGTGATCTCGATGTCGTCGGCTGGCTCGAACAGGTGCCGCGCGTCGTCGATCAGCATCGCGACCGTGTCCGGCTCCATCAGGCTGGGCGTGCCGCCGCCGAAGAAGATCGAGGTCAGCCTGCGGCGGCCGAGGCGCTCGGCCTCCCAGGCCAGTTCGCGGCGCAGCGCGGCGCGGAAGCGGGATTGCGGGATGCGCTCCCGCACGTGGGAATTGAAGTCGCAGTACGGGCACTTGGCCAGGCAGAACGGCCAGTGGATATAGAGCGCCAGAGGTTCCATTGCGGGGAGATATAGGATGTCCGCGAGCGAAACGGGCGGCTCGGTCGAGCGCGTGCGATCGGCACTGCTGGCCGCCGGCCATTCCGACACGATCACGCAGTTCCCGGCGGGGACACGGACCGCGGCCGATGCGGCGGCGGCGGTGGGGTGCACCGTGGCGCAGATCGCCAAGTCGATCGTGTTCCGCTGCGGGATGCGGGCCGCGGTGGTGATCACGTCGGGCGCCAACCGGGTGGATCAGGCGAAGGCCGAGGCAGCGCTGGGGGTGAAGCTGGGGCGCGCGGATGCCGACTGGGTGCGGCAGGCGACGGGGTTCGCGATCGGGGGCGTCGCGCCCCTGGGTCACCTTGCGCCGCCGATGCTGCTGATGGACGAGGACCTGCTGGCGCTCGATCCGATCTGGGCGGCGGCGGGGTCGCCGAGCCACGTGTTCCAGACGTCGGCGGCGGAGCTGGTGCGGATCACCGGGGCGGCGGTGGCGGCGGTGCGGGCACAGTAAACGCTTTGGCAAGCCGATGGGGGCAGGAAGGAAGATGGAACCGCAGATGAACCCCGGATCGGGTCCGGGGCAGGCTGCGGATGAACGCAGATACGCTGAATGCCCTGTCGGAGCGGATCATTGGCTGCGGCTTTATCGTCGCCAACTGGCTGGGGTAGGGGTTCCTCGAGAAGGTTTATGAAAATGCCCTGGCGCACGAGTTGCGGAAGGCGGGGCTGACGGTTGCGCAGCAGCAAGGTGTTTCAGTCACCTATGAGAGGTCATCGTCGGCGAATATGCCGCCGACCTGCTGGTGGAGGCGGCCGTCGTCGTAGAACTGAAAGCCGTCAGGGCTCTCGATGATATACATCAGGCGCAATGCATGAATTACCTGCGGGCAACGGGCATGCATCTTTGCCTGCAGCTGAACTTCGGCAGGCCGCGCCTGGAGATCCGGCGGATCGTCCGTAACCTCCGATCGTATCTGCGTTCATCTGCGGTTCGATCTGTTTGCGGAACGCACGTCGCCAGGAACGGGTGAGCGCCGGCGCCCGATGATTTATACCAATTCTTAAAGCAACTGACTCACTGCGCCCTGCGATCGTCATGGCTGAAGTGTCCGGCATTCACGTCTTGCCGCACGCGTCGAGAGAAGACGTGGATGGCTGGGCCAAGCCCAGCCATGACGAATGTGACGGATTGGTCTCTCTCATTGAGCGTTGGTATTATACCAATTCTCAAAGCAACTGACTCACTGCGCCCCTTCGATCGTCATGGCCGAAGTGTCCGGCATTCACGTCTTGCCGCAGGCGTCGAGAGACGACGTGGATGGCTGGGCCAAGCCCAGCCATGACGAGTGTGACGGATTGGTCTCTCTCATTGAGCGTTGGTATTACGGGGCGACGGTGGCGGCGGTGCGGGCGCGATGCAGCCGTCCGAGTGACGGACCCACAAGCGACCCGAACAGTCATGGCTGGCGAGATTTCTTCGTCAGGGCGGGCCGGTGGCGAGCGCCGAAGGTCTCGGCGGTGCCGCGGGCCACGCGGGGTCCGCATCGTCGCTGAGGTCGTAGTCGAACAGCCGCTTGCTCAGCCTGTCGAGGAAGCCGGCGAGGCTGCCGCCGTATGCGATGATGGCGTGGCAGAGTTCGTCCCAGAACGGCCGGTCGCAGTGGCCGGGCCTGATGCCGAGGTCGCGGCAGATGTCGACGATGACGGCGCCGACCGGGCGACGACGCATTTCGGCGGCGATCTCTTCTTCCGTGGGGAGGCGCGCGAGGCGGGGATCCTCGGCGAGGCGCGGCGCCACGGCAGGGTCGGCCGGCTGGTGGCCGGGCGGCGCGACCTGCCGTGACGGGCGTGGCTGGCGCGGGGCGGGCAGGCGGACGGACGCTGGTGTCAGGTCCCGGCCGCGTGCGGCGCGCTGGCAGAGCCTGGATTCCAAGGTCGCGGCGCGGTGCAGGCCGGCGGTGATGCGGGCGAGGATGACGGCGAGGTCGGCGGTGCCGAAGGGTCTGGCGAACAGGGAAAATCCCGGGGTGGCGGCGCGCTGCTGGACCACGGTGGCGAGGTGCCTGCCGTAGTCGATCAGCCTGCGGAGCACGCCGAGGACGCGGCCGATGCGGCTGGGCATGTCCGTGCCGGCCCCGGGTGGATCGGGGTCTAAAGTCAGGGCGGGCGGTTGCGCCAAGGCGAACATGAACAAAAGTAGAACACAGGAGACGGCCGGTAGGCAAGGAAAAATCCGGCGGCTAAAGGGGCGCGCGTCTGGCTGAACTACGGCCGCGCCCGTACCCCGCATGATACATATATAAGAACAGGGAAGGGCGGCCCCCGCCGAAGTGGTCTCGGTAAAGTCAGGCCGGGAAAGCTTTGGGCGACTGGCGCCGCCGGGACCGGGCTTGCGACCATTAGCGCCCCGCGTCAGGTGGGTATGGACAAAAGCGGATGATTATCAGGGATGCACTGCGCTGTGAGACCTGCGGCAAGCTGCACGTAGTTCGTATCGGCATGGGTCAGGAGGAAAGCCAGCAACATCGATTTCCTTGCCGAAACTGCGGCGAAGACATCGCGGTCACTCTCATGGTGGACTACGAGAATACCCAGAGCTGGGTGGTCGTCGACGAGAACGCGGTTCAAGATTCAGAGGAGGCCGGAGCCGAGATCGTCAACCTCGATGCTAACTTCCTCATACCCTCCCATTTGCAGGGTGCTGATCTTGTCTCTCCGCGTTTCGAGCAAATACGGGATTTGGCGAGATCGATCGACGAGTCCGCGCCACAACCGCACCGCAGGCCCGACTATGCGGCCGAATGGAAACGTCTACGCAAGGCGTGGAACCTGCATCGCAGTGGCCAAAAGCCGCTTTCGCGTGTCTGCGTCAAGACGGGCTCCGCCGCGTATTATTCGCATGAGCCTCTGACCGGTTTGCCGGATGGCTCTGGCGTCTCACCAGCGCGCTTGCAGGGCAGCGCTTTGACGAAGCATTCGTCCAGGCTACGAGTTTCATGGAGCCCCTTCAGCAAACGCCGCAATTCGAAGCACTGCTCGACTACTATCACGAGACGATGGCTCCTAGCCGCAGGATAAAATATTTTACGCTTATAAATGCATACTTCAATGCCTACTCGGAGTTTTCGCAAGTGCAGCTAGCCGTCACTCGCGAGCTGGATTTAGACGAGACCTATGAGGCCGCATCGAGTGATTTCGACCGCACCCGCTTGTTTTATGGAAACGCCTTTGAGACCCTGGCCGACATGGTTGATCTGCTGGCGTTCGCCAACAATGTGGCGCAAGGGCGGAATTTCGGTGAATTGGTTCAACTCACGCTGAAACGGTATTACGAGCTGGACAAACCCGGCCGGTTCAACCCTTTCGCCGCTACATCCGCGCTGGCAGCCCCCTGTCCAGAGGCGGACAATCAACTACGAAACGCCTCGCATCATAACAATATGGCGTTTAATGCGGCGACGCAGGTCATCACTTATCACGTTGGAAAAGGCGGCCAGGGCGAGGAGCGGTCGCTCTCATATACGGAATACCTGAAACGTTGCGTCGTTATCTTCTTGCAGGCGGTCAATGTTCTTCGTCTTGAGCTGATCCTTGGACAGCGAGGCCAAGGACACAGCCTGTTTAACTAGGTGGCCAGGAGCGCCTTGGCATGTGCCCGATAAACCGGATTATCACGTGCTAATTCGGGCGGTCAGGAAACCCGGTCTGTCGCACCGGCACGGAGGGCACCGCATAAGACAAGATCCGACGCGCGGTGGCCTTTTCAAGAACGCCGTTAGAGTGAGCGACGTTAGTCAGCACGACAGAGGCAGTGCTCACGTCCATTACAAGCCAGCTAGAAGCGCGGTGTCCCCGGATCGAGACCAAAAAGAACGCGGCCAGCGAGTTCGTAGGTGTTAGCATGGACGACGGCATGCTGTGTTGTGGCGTGGATATCGCGAAAGCAGCGTGCGATCCGGCCGTTTTCGTAGAGCGCCGTTGCCCCAGCCGCGCGATAAACGATATCGACGGCATCTGCGCACGCCTCTGCACAAAATGTGCAGGCCAGCCTGATCGACAGACGTGCCCGTAACGATGGTGGGGCACCTGCTGCAACTTCATCCCATTGCTCACGGATCGCATCGAGGACACCAGCCCGTGCAGCACGCAATAGCGCTTCAGCGCGACCGACGCTCGACTGACCACTGGGTTTGTCCCTCAGGAGTAGGGATGAACCCACCGGGGTCTTCGTTGGAGCAAGTTCGATCAGCGCGTCGATTGCTGCACGTGCGATCCCCAAGGCTACCGCGCTGACGGACATGACGGACAGGCTCACCGGGGGAACCTGGAACAGCGTGCCTGTTTGCACGGCCGGTGCGGCGTAACCGAGTGTGCAATGCTCATCTGGCACGAACAGGTCGCCAACCTCGACGTCATGACTGCCACTGCCACGCAGACCGCTGACGTGCCAAGTATCGATAACCTCCACGGCGGTTTTTGGAAACCAAAAAAACCGGATCTCCGGAGTTCCCAAGGATGTCATTCGTGGCACACTGCCCTCGTGCACCACGCAGGCTCCGATGACCCAGGTGCAGTAGCCAATTCCGCTGCAATAGGGCCAACGACCGGTGACGTGGAAGCCGCCCCGCACAACAACCGCCCTTCCCAACGGATTAACCGCCCCAGCAACGATCCCATGATTACCATAAATCTTGCGTGCGGCGTGATCAGTATGCGTTCCAGCCAGGAGACTGAATACGCAGGCATTGATGGCACAAAATCCAACCGATCCGTCGGCATTGGCCAGTGTCTCGATCACACGGAGGCATTCGACAGGGTGCAGTTCGGGACCGCCAAAGACTTTCGGCAGCCAAAGCTCGAACATTTGTGCAGCGCGCAGTTTCTCGACTAGATCTGATGGCAGACACCTCTCTCGCTCGATTTCGTCGCGCCTTAGCACAATTTCCGGCGCCAGTGCCTGCGCCGCCTTGAGAAGGGATTCACCGGCCCGGGTTTGTGGAACAGTTATTGTCATGGCCCTCGGTCATTCAAATGTGCTTGCCGCAAAGCTAGCTTCGAAATTAACGAGCGTCCAGGTTCCGAAAAGCGGCGCGTTGAACGTCTGTCCGGGTCGGGGCGGCCGCTAGCCGCGTAACATGGTTTATGGAAAGTCGGCCTAGCGAGGACGGAGCCAGCCACCCGGCACTTCCGGCCGTTCACGGCGTCCAAGGCTCCCACGTAACGCGCTCCCGCCCCGTGGCGGCATCCCGTTCTACTAAAAGTTTCTTGACTCGCTGAGCAGCGAAAACGCTGGGGCTGTGGCCGCAGAGAACCTGAGGACTGCGGGAGGGATCAGGCGTCGGAATCACCCCACCTATTTTCGGCGCACCGGGCAACGTGTGGTAGTGCAACTCGGCCCGATATATTTCACAATTTTTACGATTGTATCTAGCTTGTTCGGCGCGTTCGGAAAGCGTAAGACAAGAGAGGTCATGTAACCTCTGGACATATTGGCGCAAATCCTCGTCGGACTTTCGTGCGCTAAGAATGTCCACGATCTCGTAACCCTTCAGCGCAGCAACCTCCCCCGCACCTCGTGTGATAAGCCACGCTTTCATCGGCTGTCCTTTTGTGCCGGTCTCCTTCACGTCGTGCCAGACCGCTCCCTAAAGCAAGCTCATCACCGACATCGAGAAACGCGAAACAGCAAATCCATTGGGTTGACGGGTAGCGGGCGAGCGCTTGCGCGCGCTACTTACCGTGAGCCCACAAAACCACCTGATATACTGCGATTGGTATGCTGATTATACCTGCGACGGCCGCCGCGAAGATGATTAACCTTGCAGCGCGGCTTTCCAGTAGTCGGTCTATGCGAACAAGGAAGCCCATTCCTGCGGTGCGCAGCTTTCCCCTTATCACAAGGTCGATAACGTGGCGGAAGAATTCAACCTTGCTGATGGTTGAACTATTCATGCGGATAAATTCTTTCTTTTTAAAAGCCTCCGCTTCCATCGCTCCTTCGAGGAATCTGATATCGAGTGCACCGTTCAACAACATCAGGTTTTTCATCCTCGGAGCGCTTGCATAGTCCGAACCGTAGCGCTCCTTCAAGATGTCGTTGAGGTTGAGACGCACCTCAATAGGAACACTTGGCGGCTCGGCTCTACATAGCAAACGATATCTGTGCTCTAAATGCTCAAATCCGAAAGTCAGGTTTCGCATATTCCAGTGAACCCAATACCTCTCCCTGCGGTCTCGCAGAAAGCTGTAGAAGCGTTGTAGAAGGGCCTTTTCTACGGCGTCGTAGTTGCGCTCGATATCGTCCTTGGGAAAACCAAGAGTCTCGGCTTCGGCATGAATGGCAAAGCTCACGGTCTGAAGGGTGGCGTAGTGCATCACAACGATGGAGGTGATGCGCGGGGAAAGTCCATCAACGCCCTCGTCATAAAGGCTCTGTGACGAATAGTGGATAATGTAGAATCGATCAGGATGCTTCTTGACGCTCGAAAAAAGGTCGCCTGGGTCAACCGTCATGAGGTCACCTCCGACGCCAGCCTTTCGATGGTTGAGCGGTGAACACCGTAGCTGCGGCCAATTGTGCGTGGGCTTTCCCCCGCTTCCAGCCGCTTCCGCGCCTCGCGCTGCTGGAACGGTGACAGCTTCGCCGGGCGGCCCATCTTCACCCCGTTTGCCTGCGCCCGCTTTCGGCCCTCCGACGTGCGAGCGTGAATCAAGTCGCGCTCGAACTCTGCCAGCCCGGCGAGCATCGTCACCATCAGCCGCCCGTGCGGCGTAGTGGTGTCGGCCCACGCGTCGCCAAGCGAACGGAACCCAGCGCCCTTGCCGGTGATAGCCGCCAGACTATTCAACAGGTCACGGGTGGATCGCGCCAGCCGGTCAAGTCGCGTCACCATCAGCACGTCGCCAGCATCAAGGGCGGCGATTGCCTTGCGAAGCTGCGCCCGGTCGGGCTTGGCTCCGCTCGCCACTTCGCGCCACACCTTCACGGCTCCGGCGTCCTGCAAGGCGGCAACCTGTGCCGCCACGCTCTGTCCGTCCGTGCTTACCCGTGCGTAGCCGTAAACCATGCCCACTTATGCGCCTGATTTTCGCGCCGAGAAAGCGCAATATTTTCAGGGGGCAGCGGGGGTGCGCGAAATTCTTGAATTTTGCAACACGGCGGCCCGGCTTCCGAGGGCCGTGCTCGCGCCTTCGCGTGAGCGGGCGTGACCCGAATGGGCGGAGACGCCTTGGGCTCCGCACGCCCTTGCGCCTAGCACGCGGCCCCGGCTCGGCGCGTTCGCCCGTCACCTTCTCGCGGAAAATCAATCCATCCGCGCGCAACTGGTCACTATTCGGTTATCCGCTCCGCGTGCCGGGTCATTAAACGTAATGGCGTAAAAAGGCCTCGATCATCGCGTTCACTTGGTCGGGAACCTCGAGTTGGCTGAAGTGGCCCGCACCGACAGTCCAGCCATTGACCACGTTCGGCAGCCACTCCGACATCAAATGCGGTGGGTTGCGTGGCTGCGGAGTGCCGGGCTGCGTAGCTGCCAGATGAAGGGCAGGCACTTTGCATTGTGCCGCCATGGCGCGACCATCGAACTCGAGCGCACCCCGCATGGCATTGGCGGCAACGTGGGGCGGCGCGGCCAGCATCAGCTCCTTTACAGACTCCACAAGCCGCCTGTCAGAGGTCGGCAGGAACATGCAATTCATAATGTATTGCCGCTGTGGCTCCTGATTACCGATTTCGATCGCCGCCACCACCGCCTCGGCACTTGCGAGCCGCTCGGGCGAGAAGACGAATGGGGCCGGATCGACCATCACAATTGCCGCTACGCGGTCGGGATGGGCGACGGCGAGCTGTAACACCGTCATGCCCCCATTGCTGTGGCCAACGGCTATGACCTTGCCAAGATCCAGTTGCTCGATGATGTAGGCGATATCATCCGCGTAGGCCGCCATCGGATATGGCCCCTGCGGCTTGTCGCTTGCTCCGTGTCCCCGCAGGTCTAGGGACACAACTCGATGCCGCCGTGAAAAGTGCTCGGCCTGTGGGGCGAAGGATGAGCGATCGCACGTCCAGCCATGCACGAAGACAAAGGCGGGCTTGCCCGCGCCGCGATCCTCAAAGGCTAACGTAATTCCCTTGTGAACAATCGTGGTCACCATGGCTCTCTCGCTCCCCCGCACTTCCCCCCGTGATATGGCTTACTTCGTGGAGCAGCTGCGGTCGGGACGCAAGCGGAGGCGTGGATTAAGCCGCGTCCCCGCCGTGTGGGAGATGAGCAGGCGGCCCCAGGCAGCCGCATAACTCCCTATTGTGGCAAGCCGTTTGAATATTTGTAAAGTCTCTGCAGGGCGTTGGAGAGTAAATCGGCGGCCGCCGCTCATTGTTTCATATTGCCGCCGAATTGCGCATGAAGGGTGATGGACTCCCGGATTGCCGTCCAGGAAGCCGAGTTATCGGCGGAAAACCGGCCGGAGCAACGTCCGTCAGGATTGCTCCGTGAGGCACGCCGCCATGAACTGAGCGAACGCACGCGCGCGGTGACTGACGACGTGCTTTTCGGCTGGGTCCAATTCGCCGAACGTCTTCCCGCTGCCATCTGGCAGGAACATCGGGTCATAGCCGAAGCCCTGGTCACCGCGCGGTGGCCATGTCGCGGTGCCGTCGACGCGGCCGACAAAGGTCTCGGTGTGGCTGTCAGGCCAGGCGAGGCACAGCGCGGCGACGAACCAGGCACGGCTGTCCGTGGCGGCATCCATCTCGTGATGCACCCGCGCCATCGCTGCCGTAAAATCCTTCGCGGCACCCGCCCAGCGCGCCGAATACACGCCGGGGGCGCCATTCAGCGCGGCGACGCAAAAACCGGAATCATCGGCCAGCGCCGGCAGGCCGCTCGCCCGCGCCGCCGCCAGCGCCTTGATGCGCGCATTGCCGACGAAGTCGGGTGCGTCCTCCGGCGGTTCGGGCAGGCCGAGATCGCCGGCGGAAATCACCGAAATCGCGAGCGGGCGCAGCAGATCGGTGAGTTCGGCGAGCTTGCCGGGATTGTGGCTCGCGAGGACAAGTCGTGCGCCACCTGCGAGCCGGCGTGCCATCAAGCCGCGCCGATCGCCTCGCGCTGCGCCTCGAACAGCGTGGCGACGCCGTGGCGCGCGAGGCCGAGCATGCCGAGGAACTGTGCCTCGGAGAATGCGCTGCGCTCCGCGGTGCCCTGGATCTCCACGATGCCGCCGCTGTCGGTCAGCACGAAGTTGGCGTCCGCATCGGCCGAGGAGTCTTCGGCGTAGTCGAGATCGAGCACGGGCTCGCCGCCGCTGATGCCGCACGACACGGCGGCGACCTGGCCGATCAGCGGCAGCGTCTTGATCACGTTCATCCGCAGCATGTGCCGGAACGCGAGGTTGAGTGCCACCCAGGCGCCGGTGATCGCGGCGCAGCGCGTGCCGCCGTCGGCATTCAGCACGTCGCAGTCGAGCGTGACGGTGACCTCGCCCATCTGCGAGCGATCGACCACCGCACGCAGCGCACGGCCGATCAGGCGCTGGATTTCCTGCGTGCGTCCCGACTGCTTGCCGCGTGCGGCCTCGCGCTCGCCGCGTGTATGAGTCGCGCGCGGCAGCATGCCGTATTCCGCGGTCACCCAGCCCTGGCCGGAGTTGCGCATGAACGGCGGCACACGGCCTTCCACGCTGGCGGCGCAGAGCACCTCGGTGTTGCCCATGCGGATCAAGCAGGAACCTTCGGCATGGCGTGAGAAGCCGGGTGTCAGCGAGATCGGGCGCAGAACATCGGCGGCGCGGCCGGATGGGCGCATGAGTGCTCCTGTCGCAAATTGCGGTTGTTGATGCCACACTCTCCGCCTGCATACCGTACCGATCAAGGCGGGCATGGTGAGCAATGCGGGTTACCCTCATCACTCACGACAACTGTTCCTCGCGACGGGTATTTCCAGACCAAGCAACGGGCCATATTGCTGGCTGCCGAAGATGTCACCATCGCCAGGGCTGCCGCTGGGAAGCGAGCGGCGGATGGTGAACTTGATCGCGCGGGCGGGATCGAATGCCACCCAGTGGGTGATCCGATCAGGAGCGATGCTGAACAGGCGACAAATTGCTTCGTGCGAAAGTGCGCCACTGCGACGCACGCGTTGATAGGTCGCATCGTCCTCGAAGATCACATCGAAGGTGATCCGATCGACGCCAGCGTTCTTGCTGCGAATCGTCTTCGCCAGTTCGGACAGCTTCATGCGGGCATTCCGGCGTTCGTCATCCCAGTCTGGAACAACGCCATCGGATCGGCCACGCTCATCGTATGATTGAGCGTCCAGCGATAGGCCGGACTGGCCGGCAGCACCTCGTCGAATGCGAATGCGACCCCGCCCGCGGTGCCCTTCACCTGCGGCAGCCGGGCGTAGAACATCTGGCGTAAGCCTATCATGCAGACCTCCTCGGCTATCTCCCTGGTCGGCGCGACGCCCTGCACAACGATGCAGAGCTCGTGGCCCGGCTGGTGCCGGAGCGGTTCGAGTTCGCCCATCACGCCGTCGCGGCCATACACGGTGTAGTGCAACTGATAGCCGCTATCGCCGAAGCGCTCATGTGCCTGACTGCGCGCCCAGGCGATCACCTCGTCGATATGTGCAATCGTGTACGGGTCGCGCACACCAACCATGCCGACATAGCGTTCCCCGATTTTGCCGGCGCCTTCCAGTTTCACCTGCAGGTCGGTGGCGGGGACGAAGCGCGGGCCGGTGATGCGGCAGGTGCGCTCGTCGTACTGATCGTAGACACATTGGCTCATGTCCAGACGACCGCCGAGTACGTATTCAGAGAACGGGTCCGCGCGCTCGTACATCGCGTGTCCGGCCACGGAGGCGATCGTGCAGCGTTGCGAGGGCAGCATTGCGGTCACCTTTACGTCCTCCATGGTGATCTCGCCGAGGACGGACTCCTTGCCGCCATAGGGTTCCGCGCAGAACGAGGCGCATTCCAGGACTTTGCCGTAGTAATACGCGAGTGCTTCGGGATAGCCAGCGCGAATGGCCGGCGCGGCGAAGATGGCGCAGTCGCTGCTGCGGCCTCCGATGATCACGTCGGCACCGGCGTTCAACAGTGCGATGTAGGGATGCACGCCCGCCACGGCGACGACGCGATCGGTTGCCGCGAGCGTGGCGGCGTCGAGTGCCGGACGATCGTCCAGACCTGCGATGACCTCGCCGGCGTCGAGGCGGCGTTCAAGTTCTGCCCTGGGAACTTCGGAATGGAACCAGCCGACGCGGAAAGCCGGCAGTGCGTGCTTGCGAGCGAGGTCCTTGATGATCTGCACGAACATGTCCACGCGGCTGTTCGTGCCTGTATCGCCGGCCGACCCGATGATCATCGGTACACCGAGGCGACGCGCGGCGAGCAGCATGTGCTCCAGATCATGCGTCTGCCAGGCGAGCGGACTCGACGAGACGTCGGCGCCGAGGGGACCCGGGCCGATGTCGCAGGAGCCGGAATCGGCGCAGATCAGATCCGGCTCGGACGCGATGCCGATCTCGAAGCTGCCGGTCTTGATCGGTGCGAAACCCAGGTGCCCATTGGGACAGACGATGCGCAGTGTCCGGTTGGCAGAACGCTGATGCTGAATCGATATCGGCATGTCATGTGCTTTCAGGGACAAGGAAACAGGAGTCGGGCGCCACCGACCAAAACACCTGGGCACCTTCGACCAAGCTCGGATCGGGCACACCACGTGCCTGGATTGTTAGCCCGAAGCTGCGGAGTTCGTATTGCATGAGATCGCCGAGATAGCTCAGCGCCGTCACCGTTGCCGGTTGTCCGAAAGCGCTCGGGGTCGGCGATATGCGCACGTTGATCGGGCGGAAACAGACGCAGGCGCTGCCGTGCATGCCATTGGTCCGCACCGGCAATCGTAGGCCGCCGGCCAGCACCGCAACCGCCGCGTCCTGCGGCCCCGTTACGTCGCAGGGCAGGATGTTGCTGACACCAACGAACTCGGCGACGAAGCGGGACTTCGGCGTGCCATGGATTTCCGTCGGCGTTCCCTCCTGCTCGATGATGCCATCGCGCATCACAAGGATCCGATCGGACAGCACCAGCGCCTCCTCCTGATCGTGGGTGACGTAGATCGCGGTCAGTTCCAGACGGCGCTGCAACGCCTTGAACTCGGCGCGCATCGTGAGGCGCAGTTGTGCATCAAGGTTCGACAACGGTTCGTCGAGCAAGATCACCGCCGGATCGCCGGCAATCGAGCGGGCGAGCGCAACCCGCTGCTGCTGTCCGCCGGACAGACGGGTGGCGGGGCGATCGGCAAAGGCGCCGAGCCCGACCAGATCGAGGCTGCGCCGGACAGCGTGCGGTAGATCTCGGCTGGCGAGGCCACGCGCGCGCAGGCCGAACGCCACGTTCTCGAAAACGGTCATGTGGGGCCAGATCGCGTAGGACTGAAACACCATCGCCAAGCCGCGACGCTCCGGCGCGAGATTCTCGCCATGTGCGGCGTCGAACACGGTTTGGCCACCGATCGCGATGCGTCCCTGTCGCGGTATCTCCAGGCCAGCGATGGCGCGCAGCGTCGTGGTCTTGCCGCAGCCACTCGGTCCGAGCAACGTCAGCAGCTCGCCGCGGCGCGCGGTGAAGCTGATGTCGCGGACGGCGGGAACGGTGCCGTGCGCAACCGTCAGTGCCTCCACGGCGACGTCGCGGCTCATGCGAAGCCTCGGCGCTGGCGCATGCCGAGGACCACACCGACGACGACGGCGCTGGTGATGAGCTGGAGGAAGCCGAGTGCGGCAACGTCGCCCGGGTTGCCGTTCTCCCACAGGTCGAACACGGCGACCGACAGCACGATGCTGTGGCTGCTGTAGAGCAGGATCGACGAGCTCACCTCCTGCATCGACATCACGAACAACAGCACCCAGGCGGCGAGCATGGCGGGCTGCACCAGCGGCAGGGTGATCCTGCGCATGGCGTGCAGCCAGGAAGCGCCGGCGACGCGCGCGGCTTCCTCGAGTTCCGGATGCAACTGACGCAGCGCCGCGCTGGTGGCGCGCACGCCGAACGGCAGGTAATGGGTCGCGTAGGCGATCAGCAGAATGCCGATGGTGCCGTAGATCGGCAGCGGCACCTGGACGTAGACCCATAGCAGTCCGAGCGCGAACACCATCGCCGGCATGCTGAGGGGGACCATGCTGAGCTGGTCCAGCAGGCTGCGACCGCGATGGCGCGTCCGCAGCACAATCCAGCTAACCGCCAGGCCGAGCAAGGAGACCAGGCTGGCGGTGAGGACGCCGAGCAGTACGGAGTTGCCGGCGGCGAGCCAGGTCTTCGGATAGTCGCGCAGCACGTAGACGAAATGCTGCGACGTGAAGCGCATCAGCCTGATGTCGGCAGTGATGAAGGCACTGCTCGCCGCCCACAGGAGAGCAATCAGCGGCAGAACCGTTGCCAGCGCCACGTATGACCAGGCCATCCCCGCGCGCAGCCGGGGCGCGCGGGGCCGATGCTGGTCGGGACGGAACGCCTTGCCGGTGATGGTGACGAACGAACGACGCCCCAGTACCGCCGCTTGAGCGAAAGTCAGGAGTACGGTGATCGCCAACAGCAGTACGCCCCAGGCGGTCGCATCGGCGGTGCGGGGCGGATAGCTCTCCAGTGACTGATAGATCTCAGTGGTGGCGACATTGAAGCCTGCCGGCATTCCCAGTACGGCGGGGACGCTGAACATGCCGAGGGCTTGCACGAACACCAGCACGGCGGATGCCAGGGCCGCCGGCAACAGCAACGGCAGGATGATGCGGCGGAACACCAGGCGCGGCTTCGCACCATGCACACGCGCGGCCTCCAACAATGTGGGGTCGAGTGCGCGCAAGGCGTCCGACAGCAACAGGAAGGGCAGCGGTGCGGCGGTCAGTCCGGTCACCACGATCGCGCCCGCAGCGGAGACGACATTAATCGTGACGCGCGCACCGAATGCCGCGTGTAGCAGCAGGTTCACCAAGCCGCTTTTGGGTGAGGCGAGCCAACTCCAGCCCATCGCCGTGAGCAGCGGTGTCAGGTAGAGCGGCATCACCACCAGCCGTTCCAGCAGCACTCGGCCGGGAATGCCCGGCACCAGCGAAAGCGCCAGCCCGCCCCCCAGCAACATCGCGCACAGCGTGGTCAGCAGTCCGAACAGCAGCGTGTTGAGCACGACGTCCGGGTGATGCAGCGGGGCAAATCCGCTGCCGGTTCCGGCGAAAACGACGGCGACCAGCGGCGGCAGCACGAGGAGCGCGACGACGAGGCTGACGCCAACACCGGTGACGGCCTCGGCGCGCGGCAGCCGTACGGTCAGGATTGCGCGCGAGTGCGCGATCCTCTCAGTGGAACAGCGTTTCGAAATGCTGGGGGAAGTCACGACTGGCCTGGACGTAGTTCTGGGCATCGGCGGGAAGCAGAGGATGTGTCTCGGCGAGCGGCTTCTGGCCCGCCGGCGGCGGCACGTCGGGGCGCATCGAGTACATGCCGTAGAGCTCGGTATCCAGCAGGCGCTGACCTTCCTGCGACAGGATGAAGTCGATGAACAGCTTTCCCGCGTTGGGATGTGGCGCGCCGGCGAGCAAGCCGACAGGAACCAGCGTCACCGGCATTCCCTCGGCGGGGTAGACTGCGACCAGGCCCGCCTGCGCCGCTTCTGGCGTGAAGGCGCGCCAATGATCGAGCGCGGCGGCGATGAGGACTTCGCCGCGGATCACTGCGTCGGTCAGTTGCGCGCCGGTTGCCATCACAACGGGCCGCTGTGCAGCGAATTTGGCGGTGAAGTCGGAGCCGAGCGTTTGCTCCAGCAGGTAGTTCCAGTTGAATTGCGTACCGGCGGCGGCATTCTGAATGGCAAGCTGGTGGTCGGCCAGTTCCGGGCGTAGCAGGTCGCGCCAGGATGTCAGCGTGAGCCCGGCGGGCAGCGTGTTTTTGTTATAGACGGGGATGACGCCGATCGCCTGCGCGGCGGCCCAGTAGCCGTCGCTTTTTGCGCCGGTCGGAAAGGCGGCATATTCCGCTGAATCATAGCGCGCGATGCGGCCTTGCTGGGTCATCTCGATCCAGGCCGCCGTATTGGCGGCCAGCATGATATCGAAGCTGAGGCGCCTGGCGTCGATCTCGGCGTTGACGCGCGCGAGCACGCGACCGGTCGGCGCGGAATAGAAGCCGGTGGCGATGTCGAGAAACGGATACTTCGCCTTGAACGCCGCCATGAACTTCTGGAAGTTTTCGCCGGGCGCGGCATCGGCAACGGCAAGCGCACCTTCCTGCCGCGCGGCCTCGATGACGGCGGGATCGGCCGCGCGCGCCAGCATGGGCGCGAGCGCGAGTGTGCAAAGCGACAGGATGAGTCGGATCATGCCTCCTCCTTGATCGCGCCGGTGCTGCGGAATTCGATGATCTGGCGATAGCGGTCGGGGCGGCAGTACCGCATGCTCGAGTGCGGCACCATCGCGGGCGAAAAAGGTGCGTTCCAGCAGCAGCAACGGTGCACCGGTGGGCGCTTCGAGCAGCGCGGCGATGGCGGCGGACGCGATGATGGCCTGCGCCACCTGGATGGCCTTGTGCACCGACAGTGCGTTGGCGTTGGCGACCAGGCTGACGAACGGTTCGGTCGCCAATCTTTGCTGCCAATCGGATGGCATGTGTCGGGCCAGCGGGAGCGGGATGTGGATCACCGAATGGGCATACGGCTCGCCACCGGCCTTGCGCAGCACCCGGATGCGCAGCGCGCGTGCATCATCGTCCAGGCCGAGCGCGTCGGCGACATGCGGTGGGCATTTGGCTTCGATGTCGTCGAGCACGATGGGGCGCGTGGGAAAGCCGTTGAGGACCAGGTCGTCGAGCGAGGTCAGCATCCAAGTGCCGGCGTCCTGCGGCCGCGCGACGACGAAGGTGCCACGACGGCGATAGCGCTTGATGATCCCATCGGCGACGAGCACGTCGAGCGCCGCCCGGACGGTGAAGCGGCTGACGTCGAACTGCTGCACGAGGGCTTCGTCGGTCGGAATCTGATCGCCCACGCGCCAGTCGCCGCTTCGGGCAATCATCCCGCGCAGGCCAGCGTGGCTAATGCGCTATCGCCTCCACTTCCAGCATCCTTGTGCGTGGTCCTAGCAGCCCAACCGACAGCATCACCACCGCCATGCACACGGCGACGAACACGAACACGCCGGTGGCGCCGAAATCACGCAGGAAGAACGCCACCAGGAACGGCGTCAGGATGCCGCTGAGCCTGCTCCACGAATACACGAACCCGACACCACGGGCGCGGATTCGCGTCGGATACAGCTCCGCCTGGTAGTTATGCAGACCGAATGAAAGCCACTGCGTCGACATGGCGAGGCAGGCGCCGAGAATTAACAGCGCTGACGTACTCTCCGCATTCGCGAACAAGATGCCGAACACCGCGATCGCCAGACACGACGCCACGGAATGCCATTTGCGTTCCAACCTGTCGGCGAACAGCATGATCAGCAGCGGGAATGCCACCGCGGCGATGTTGATGATCGTGCTGTATTTCAGGCTTTCGGTGATGTGGATGCCCTTGGCGATCAGCAGGGTGGGCGTCCATGCCACGAAACCGTAAAATCCGACGGTCTGGAAGAAGTTGAACAGCATCAGCATGATGGTGCGCCGCAGGTAGCGCGGGCTGAAGATCTCCATGAGGCTGCCCTTGCGCGGATCCTGGAAGTGCGGCTGCTCGGGCTCCGGTAGTGGCCGGCCGTAATCGGCGATAACGCGGGCCTCAATCCCGGACATGACGTGCTCGGCCTCCTCCATCCTGCCCTGCTGCGCAAGCCAGCGCGGGCTCTCGGGAAGGCCAAGCCTGATCCACCACACGACGACGGCGGCGATCGAGCCGATCCACGCCACCCAGCGCCAGCCGTCGTAACCGAACGGGCTATTCGGGATCAGTTGCCAGGACAGGAAATAGGAGACGAGGAAGGCGATCGCGCTCATCGCCTGCAGGAACGCGAACGCCGTGCCGCGGACCCGTTTGGGGACCAGCTCGGAAAGGTAGGCATCCACCGTGACGAGTTCGAGGCCGACGCCGAGCGCGCTGATAAACCGCCAGAGGTTGACGCCATCGGCGGTGGTTTGCATGCCCATGATCAGATTTGCGACGCCGAACCAGATCAGCGAGTAGGTAAATACGGCGCGCCGACCGAAGCGATCGGCGATGTAGGACACGAACAGCGAGGCGACGAACAATCCGGCGAACAGAGCCGCGACGAAGCTGGCGAAGCCGGTCAAGCCGAAAAAGCTGACGGTTGTCGGGGTGAAGATCTTGGCCTTGAACAGGCCCGGGCCCAAAGCGCCGATGAGGCCGATTGCGTAGCCGTCGAAGAATCCGCCGAACGTGAGCAGTATTGCCATGATCCACAAGCTCCGGGTCATGGGCAGGCGGTCGAGCCGCGCGGTGAGCCTTTCCGCGGCGGTAACGGCCCGAGTGGAAACTCCATCCTCAACAACGCTCGCCGACGGCGCATACGCTGCGAGCCCGGAGGTTGGTCGGCTGGCCATTTGACGTTTCCTTTCGTGGTCTTGACTTTATCCTGGCTCCCGGACTCCCCGGCGACCGTCGCAACAGTAACGCGAGGACCGTTAGTCCGGTTGGGAGACTGCGTAGTCCTCATCCGGGTGTAAAGTGCGGCGCAGTGCTCCGCGGCCGATGCCGGCCATCTTGGGGGTGATCGGTCGAACTGGCCGCAGGGCGACTGTCCTGCGCGAGATGGAGCAGATACGCACGAATCTCGGCCGGCCGGTGATGTCTCGGCTGAATCCTGAGACCAGTGGCAGGTGGCGGATGGACGTCGCCTACCGCGTCGCTGACGAAGCTCGTCAGATGGAATTGGGAGTGGGCTTCGCCTCCCACTCACGCATCGCCTCGCAACTGATACGAGACCGCGTGCGAGGAACATCTCGGACAGATCGCGTAGGGTCAGCCGATAGCGCAGACGCCAGGGGACCACCAGCGCAATTCTATCGCTCGGGTACTGGGTTCTATTCAGCGCGCCAGCAGTGCGTTCGTTGAACTGCCGACCACATTCACGGCAGCGGGGGCCCCTGGGGCCGTACGCTCCAAACGCCGACGACCCGGACCCAGACTTGCGCGGCATCTGACTTCGAGCCCACGACCGAAATGGGTGCGTTCTTTTCTTGGTGGATCATTATGAACGCATCCGTCTGGAGTTCCGAGCAGGGGGACTTGGTTCCTTCGCTCGGCATCGACCATCTCGACACGACAACGCAAGAACGTCTCGACATGAGTGGCGCTATTCTGCACGGCCGTCGGCGTTCTCAATGGTTCGGGGCCGCAAGGAGCAGCTATCGCAAGTCCCCGACCGGACCCGCCTGATATACCGAAGCCGCACGAGCCGCCCGAGCGCCTTGTCCACTTCAGTGTCGAGCGCCTCGCGCAGTGCTCCCGGCTGATGCGGGGGCGCTGACGCCCACCAACTCATCGACTTTATGCGCGACGGTCGGCATGATGTATTGTATACGGGAGCGCAATGGCGGAGGGCGGGGCGATGCCTGATCAGGGGAACGACGCACAATGAGCCGACGTTTGGTAAGTCCGCATTTCGTGGCTCTGGCCATCATTCTCGGCGCATGCGCTGGCCCGATGGGGCCCATACGCAGCGACCTGCCGCCACTGCCGCCGGTAACTTCGTTCGATGGCTCCTACCGGACCACAATCCGAAGCATCGACACCCCGGCAACCAAGGGCACAGTCTGGTGTAACACCCCGGAACAGGAGGTCGTCACCGTGGCGAATGGCCGGTTCAGTTACGCGGTGCAGCATCCGGACGTCCCGGGCAACCCGACCCCGTCCCTGCCGGCAACCTTCGCGGCGGACGGCTTGTTCTCTGGTCAGGCCATCGTTGGGACCATGTACGGCCGGGTTGAGGGCAGCCATATGGAGGGGCGGATCGACGGGTCGGCGTGCCTGTACTCGTTCACGGGCGAACGCATTTAGGCACCCGGTCAGTTCCCTCCATGTCGGGGGGGCCGCTGACGCACCAATTCATCCAGTCTATGCGCAATGGTGGTCGCCGTGGTTGTCTGGGCATTCGGCGAGACGGGCCGAAGCGGCACGCGCCGGATGGCATTCTGATGACGCATACGGCGGAGGAGGCATGAAATGGCACTGGCTCTGAGCGGAATTCGCGTAATTGACATGACGCACAATCAGGCGGGGCCTGCGTGCGCGCAGATCCTCGGTTTCCTCGGCGCCGACGTGATCAAGCTGGAGGAGCCGAAGGGCGGTGACGTTGCCCGCACCAACATGCGCGACCGTTCCGACAGCGACAGCCTGTTCTTTCTCATCCTGAACGCCAACAAGCGCAGCCTGACGCTGAACCTGAAATCGGACGAGGGGAAGAAACTGTTCAAACAGGTTATCGCGCGATCCGACATTCTGTTGGAGAATTTCGGTCCTGGCGCGCTCGACCGGCTGGGGCTTGGCTACAAGGAGTTGTCGCAGCTGAACCCGCGGCTGATCTACGCGACGATCAAGGGCTTCGGCACCTACGGCCCATATAGCGGCTTCAAGAGCTTCGAGCCGATCGCGCAGGCGATGGGCGGCGCGATGAGCGTCACCGGCTTTCCCGAGAACCCGCCCACCTACATCTATCCCGCGATCGGCAACTCCGGCACCGGCATGCACATGGCGATCGGCATTCTGGCCGCTCTCCAGCAGCGGCATCAGACCGGCAAGGGCCAGCACGTCGAGGTGTCGATGCAGGACGCCGTGGTCAACCTGATCCGTGTCAGCCTGCGCGACCATCAGCGCTCCGGCCATCCCATGCAGCGCAACGGCAATCAGCTCGGCCGCACCGTGCCCGGCACGACCTACGCCTGCGCGCCGGGCGGCCCGAACGACTACGTGTATATCTTCGCGCAACCACAGATGTGGAAGGCGTTGCTGAACGTGATGGGCCAGCCGGAACTGGCCGACGATCCGCGTTTCGCCACCGCCGACGGCCGCTGGGAGAACCGTGAGGCGCTGAACGAGATTGTTGAGACCTGGACGCGTCAGCGCAGCAAGCACGAGGTGATGCGACTGATGGGCGATGCGGGTGTTCCCTGTGGCGCGACGCTGGACACCGGCGAGGTGCTCGCCGATCCGCATCTGCACGCACGCGACATGATCGTCGACATCGAGTATCCGACGCGCGGGACCTACCAGACGGTCGGCTGCCCAGTGAAGCTGTCGGATTCGCCAGCCGAGGTGACGCGGCCGCCGCTGCTCGGCGAGCACACGGCGGAGGTGCTCGATGCGCTGTGTGGCGTCACCGCTGACGAAGTGCAGAAACTGCGCTCACAGGGGGTGGTGTGACGCCGCCGGGGTCGGCACGATCCTTCAGACCCGACAAGAGACGCGCGCTGTGCATACGTTGCCACGTGCGTCAGCTGGAAGACCTGTTCGGACGCGATGTGGATTTGGTGAGCGCGCCCACCCTTGAGAAACCATATGAGTTCGAAGGGGCAGGCAAACACTGTTGGCCAACACATGACCGCTGAAGCTGCGGCCAAGCTGCTGTAGGATGCGCGTGTTGTCGCTGGCCGCGTCTTCGAGACTGGCCGACGGCCGCCGCCAGCATCCCCGATCTCGCCCGCATCATCGCCTTCCGCAACGTGCTGATACATGGTCAGTGTCGACGATCTCCTGGTCTGGAGCGTCATCGAGCGCGACCTGGACCGGCTGCGTGCATCGCTTGCGCGGCTTCCGGAGCCAGGCTCCTAAGCCGCCAGTTCCAGTATCTCCCGCACCTGCGACGGTCCCTCGATCCTGCGCGGATTGCGCGGCACCCACGGCGTGCCCATCGCCTGCTCCGCCATCCGGTCGAACGCATCGCGCCCGACATTCACCGCGCGCAGACTGCGTGGCATGCCCAGCCCCGCGATGAACGCGTCCAACACATCGGCTGCGTCCTCGCCCGGATGACCCATGGCCGCCGCCACCAGCGCCTGACGTTCCGCGTTCGCCGACCTGTTCCACCGCATCACCGCCGGCAACATGATGCACGACGTATGTCCGTGCGGAATGTCGAACACCGCGCCCAGCACATAGCCGATGCCGTGGCTTGCGCCCATCGGCACGCCGCTCGCCAACGGTCCCATCGACAGCCAGGCGCCCATCTGACAATCCAGCCGCGCGGCGAGGTCCGAAGGATTCGCCTTCACCCGCGGCAGTCCGACTGCCAGCAACGCCAGACCGCGCAGCGCCTGCGCATCGGCGTAGGGATGTGCCTCGTTCGAGCAGATGCCTTCGACGCAGTGATCCAGCGCGCGGATACCGGTGGACAGGAACAGCCACTCCGGCGTGTGCACCGTGATCGCAGGATCGAGCATCACCGCGCGTGGAATGATGCGCGGATGGCGGAACAACTCCTTCACCTTGTGCCGTTCGTCGGTGACGCCGGCAATGGCGGAAAACTCGCCGGCGGACAGCGTGGTCGGCACCGTGATCTGCCGCACCGCCGGTGCGTTGCAAAGCGGCGGCGCGCCGTTCACTGGCCGCAGCGCATCCAGCGCCTCGGGTGTGCGCACACCATTGGCGAGGCAGAGTTGCGCCGCCTTTGCTCCGTCGGTGATCGAACCCCCGCCAATCGTGACGATCAAGTCGGCGCGCGCCTCTCGGGCCTGTTCCGCCGCGTCGATCACCGCACGGCGTGGCGTATGCGCCGGCATCCGATCGAACACGCCGACGCAGCGATTGCCAAGAGCGCTGCGCACCTTGTCGATCTCGTCGGTCTCGCGATGCAACGTGCCACTGACCATCAGGAAGACGCGTTGCGCATCGCGCGCCTGTTCGGCCACGGCCTGCGCGGCGGGCACACCGAACAGGACCTCCTCCATCTGGCTGAACACGACGCGACCGGATTGCGGCATGGCGTTCTCTCCCGTTGGATGCACTACTATAGCGGCGGCATCAGGCATGGGGAACGCGATGGAGTATCGTACTCTCGGCAGCTCGGGACTGCGCGTGTCTCTGGTCGGCCTGGGCTGCAACAACTTCGGTCGCCGCATTGACTACGCCGCGTCGCAACCTGTGGTACACAATGCGCTCGATCTCGGTGTCACGCTGTTCGACACAGCCGATGTCTATCGCAGCGCGATCGGCGGCTCGGAAGAGTTCCTCGGCCGCGCGCTCGGGCCTCGGCGCAAGGATATCGTGCTTGCGACGAAGGTCAGCATGCCGATGGACGAGGGACAGCGCGGCGCGTCACGCCGGATCATCATCGCCGGCGTTGAGGCGAGCCTGCGGCGGCTGAACACCGACTGGATCGATCTCTATCAGCAGCATCAGCCCGATCCGTTTACGCCGATCGAGGAGACGCTGCGCGCGTTCGACGACCTCATCCGCCAAGGCAAAGTGCGCTACATCGGCTGTTCGAACCAGAAGGCGTGGCAGGTTGTCGAGGCACGCTGGACGTCGCGCGCGCTGGGTCTGGCGCCGTTCGTGTCGTGCCAGGACGAGTACAGCCTGCTGATGCGCCGAGCCGATAGCGAGCTGATCCCGATGATGCAGCGATATGGCATGGGCCTGCTGCCGTACTATCCTCTGGCGAGTGGCGTGCTGACCGGCAAATATCGCCGCAACACGTCGATGCCGGAGGGCGCTCGCCTTACCGTGCATGGAGCGCGGTATGGCGACCGGTTCCTCAATGAAGCGACCTGGCCCATCGTCGAGCGTCTCGAGTCATTCGCTGAAGCACGCGGCAGGACGCTGCTGGAGCTCGCCTTCAGTTGGCTCGCGGCGCGTCCATGCGTGTCCAGCATCATTGCCGGCGCGACGAGACCCGAACAGTTGGCTGCCAATGTCCGCGCGACCGGCTGGATGCTGACGAGCGACGAATTGCAGGAGATCGATCGGATCACCGCAACGGAATGACGCTGAGCGCTAGAGACCGCAGCGTGCATAGAAGCGCACCGGATTGTCCCAGAACAGCTTGCGCCTGCGTTGCTCCGCCATGTTGTTCCAACCCAGCACGATGTTGGTGGATTCGGGAAAGGCGCTTTCGCCGTGCGGATAATCCGAGGCGTACATCAGCACGTGATCGCCGACGATATCTGCCACCATGTTGGTGACCTTCTCGCCTTCCGACACCTCGATGCTCTGATAGTAGCGCCCTCCCGTCACGTACTCGCTTGGATGGTGCCTCAGGTCGGGTGGCAGTGCCGAGCGAATCGTCTCCATGTGTTCGTCCAGCCGCGCCATCCAGAATGGCAGCCATCCATGGCCCGCCTCGAGGCAACCCAGTCGCAGCCTTGGGAATCGGTCGAGCAACCCGGCACCGATCAGCGCCGCCATGTTGCGCATGCCGCACCACGGATGTGCCGCAGAGCGCTGCAGCCAAAGGTTGTCCCACGTATCCAGGCCACCCGGCGCATAGGGTGGCATCACCGTGAACGTGTGCAGCACCGCGGACAGGTCCAGCTCCTGCGCTTCGGCCCAGATCGGATCAAGCGACGGCAGATCGATCGGCGTGCCGTACGGCGCGTATACCAGCACGCCCCACGCCCAACGCTCGCGCCCCGCACGACGCATCTCCTCGATGCTGCCTGCGACATCACGTGAGCTGACCAGCACTACGCCGCCCAATCGCTCGGGATAACGACCGCAGTAATCCGCCATCCAACGATGAAACGCGCGATACATGCCCATCTCCAGCGCGACATCGTCGCCCATGGTGAAGGTGCCGAACCAGCCGGACGGCAGCATGAAGTTCACATCGGCACCCTCGAAGTCCATGTCGGCGATGCGTGCCGCCGAGGATCGATCGACGTCGGGCGAAATCGCACGTGTCCGCTTCACGCCGGTGAAGCCCGCCATGTAGCCTGTCGGTGCCGCGTCCGCCGCTTCAGTATAGAGCCGCCGCTGATACTTGCGCTGACCTTTGTTGTACGAAACATGACCGCCGCGGCTCGTTGCCTTGTACTGTTCCCAGCCGGCGAGCCGCGCCTTGTCCTCGGCTGTCAGATAGGGCTCGAGCACATCCACATACGGGCCGACATGTGCATCGGTGTCGAAGAACCTGTAGCCGCCGCGTGCCATGATTACTCTCCAACCGATCAGGGAACTTCGCCGCCAGCCGCCCGGTACTTTGCGAGAGCCGAGGGTGACAGATAGCGTTCCTCGAGCGCGCGCTGTTTCTCGAGGCCTTCGCCGTCCGGCGGCAGTTCGGGAACGATGTATGGATGCTCCTTGCGGCGGGACACGAAATCCTCCCACGCTGCGATACCGCGCTCGGAAAAATCAGCCATGAAGTCGGACAGCGCCGCCCAGATCACATGATGCGAAAAGCCTGGCAACCAGGCGATGGTGACGCCAAGCGCCAGATGCTCGTCCAACGACAGGTAGCGTGGCAGCTTGCCGCGCATGAAGGACAGCGGACACGACACGGCCTGTCGCGCCTGTTTGATCTCCTCGATCGAATGCGGCGATTCGAGCTGCACCCAATCGACGCCCGCGTCACGCTGATACGCCACCAGCCGCTGCAGCGCGTCGTCGAGCCCGCCATTCGCCGCATCTCGCGCATAGCATTGCGCCATGATGACGAAATCCGGATCGAGCTCGTTCTTCATATCGACAGCGGCGCGGTAACGCACAATCGCCTGTTCCTGCGCCACCACTTCCAACCCGGCGCTCTGTGTGCGCCGCTTGCCCTCGATCGGCTGATCGTCGATGCGAATGCCGGCGATGCCAGCCTTGATGCTTTCGCGCACCAGCCGGCGTACTGCCATGATTCCGCCGTGGCCGGTGTCGCCGTCAATGATCACGGGCGTGGTCACGCTGCCCGCGATCCAGCCCGCGATCTGCACGCACTCGGTCATCGTGGCGGTGCCGACATCGGCCATGCCGGTATAGCCGCCGACCACCGCACTGGTACCGACGAACAACGCCTCGCAGCCGGAGCGTTCCATGATGCGCGCAAGCGCCGCGGTCGGTGGATGCATCACCGACAGGACCTTGCCCTGACGGTGTATCAGTTGCTTCAGACGTGTCGTCGCGCGCAAGCGGTCACTCTCTGGCAGTGCCATGACGCCGCATCTCCTGCATGGTTTGCGCTCTACGGGCCACGCAGCCTGGACTTCCTCATCGGTTTTGTTATTGACACTGCGTTTTGTCACACGATGGGGATGCTATTCGACGCGGTACGCGTGTCAAGCCACGACCAAAAGGGGAGTGACTTCCGGCGCGTCGTTGCCATCGGCAAGTTGAATGCGCTCTATGTGGGCAGCACCCGCCATGGATGCGCAGACGCTGTGGCGCGCCGTTGCCCATGTCCGGCGGCACGGCTACGCCGAGACGCACAACAGGCGGATAGACGAGGGCGCCTCGATCTCGGCGGCGGCGCGAGGACCATGCGATGCGGTGTTGGGCCGATCCGCCGATATTCGACGGAGGTGCGGGCGCAGGCGATCGAGGCGGTCATTGCAGCGGCGCGCGATTTGTCGCAACTACCAGGGGCACCATGACCACCCACGACCCCGTCCGCTTCATCGCCAAGAACATGCGCGTCGATCTCCGGCTGATCGCCGAGATGATCGCCCCCGGCTCGCGCGTGCTCGACATCGGCTGCGGCGACGGCATGCTGATCGATCACCTGTCGCGCACCAAGGGCTGCGACGCACGCGGCATCGAGATCGACATGGCCGAGGTGATCCGCGCGGTGGCGCACGGGATGCCGGTGATGCATGGCGATGCCGACACCGACCTCGCGCATTATCCGGACGGCGCGTTCGACTACGTGGTGCTGTCGCGCACGCTTCAGGCGGTGGAGCAGCCGCGCGTCGTGCTGCGTCAGATGCTGCGCATCGCCACGCGCGCGGTGGTGAGTTTTCCGAATTTCGGCCACTGGCTCGTGCGCTGGCAACTGGTAAGCACCGGAAGGATGCCTGTGACGCCCGCCTGGGACCGGCCGTGGCACGAGACGCCGAACATCCACCCCTGCACGATCCGCGACTTCTTCGCATTGTGCGAGCACGACGGCTATGTGGTGGAGAGCTGGCTCGCCGCGGACGACGCAGGTGGACGCACGCCATGGCGGCGCTTCCCACGCCTCGCCAATCTGTTCGGCGAGCAAGGGCTGTTCCTGTTGCGGCGTGTCGGCGGCGGGTAGGATCGACCTCGCCCGCTCGCTGGCGTCAATGAAATCCCGCTTTCTTTAGCCCTTCGAGCATATGGTCCTGCGCCTCCTGCGTGCCGAATTGAGCGGCGAATGTTTGGGCGTCAAGGAGTGGCCATAAATGCGCGGTGATGCCGCGCTCGCGCTCTGCATCCTGCTGGCGGCTAAGTTCCGCATAGGTGGCGGCAAGCATCGGATGCGTGACCATCTGGGTGTTGCGCCCTGGGTCACGGTCAAGCGACCGAGCGCAAGCGCCGACAGCATCGGCATACCGGCGAAGCAGATAATACGCCATACAGAGTCTTGCGGCGGCGAAGCCATTGGCTCGGTCGAAGCGAAGCGCACCCTCCAACCACGGCAATGCCTCGGTGGCCCGACCCGCCCATGTCAAAATGGCTCCCCGGTAGGCCAAGTTGTCCGCATCGCTCGGGTTGATTTCGAATGCGCGGTCGATTTGCTCAAGCGCGGCGTCGTATCGCTTTTTGAAAAGATTTATAAGGGCGAGCACACGATAGGCCCGCGTCGTTGCCGGATCCAGTGCGAGCGCCTTCTGAGCCAGTTCCTCCGCATGTTCGAGATCGTCTGCAAGGAACTGGGACCAGCCTGACACGACGGCCTCATAATACGAGCCGCCCAATGCCGCATAGGCCTCAGCGTAGTTTGGGTCGAGATCAATAGCGCGCTGAAAGAGTTCCCTTGCCTCGTCATTGTTGTCACGCGTTTCCTGCGAAAGCATGTCGCGACCACGCAGAACGTATTCATACGCCGCGAGGTTGCTGGTCGGTTTGGCCAGCACGCGGTTCTGCTCGAAGCGGGTGAGCGTTACCGCCGCCGCGCCGACGACACGTCTGGCGATGTCGTCCTGCACGGCGAAAATGTCGTTGCCTTCGGCATCGTATGTTTCGGACCACACATTCCGCCCACTCGTGGCTTCGGTCAAAGCGACGCCGACGCGAATGCGATTGCCAGCTCGACGGATGCTGCCCTCAAGCAGGTATCGCGCATTCAGCAGGCGCCCAATCTCAGCGGGGGAGGCATTCGAGTCCTTGAACGGGAAGCTGGCCGATTTTGAGATGACAAGCAGGTTCGAGAAACGGCTGAGCGCGGTAATGACGTCCTCAGTGACTCCATCGCTGAAGAAATCATGACCAACATCGCCTGACAGGCTCTTGAATGGCAGAACCGCGACCGAGGGACGCTCGGCGAGGCGAGCCGGTGCGGCGAGAGTCGCCACTTCGACCGGCCTGACCGCGGAGCCAGGCCCGAATGGATCCAGTCTCACACCTGGGTGCAGCGCCCATGCAATAAGACCCGCCGACACGAACACAGAGGCTCCCGCGACAGCAATCAGCGCCCCACGCTTTCTCTTTCGAACCGCGGCGGCGTCATTCTTGACACGGTCATCGCCGGACGGATGGTGATCAGAATCAAACTTCAATATGAATGCCTGGACAGGCCGCGCGATGTTCTTCAGCTTCAGCGACCCCAGCTCCTCAAAAGCGAGATCGAGCCGACCATGCACGTGATCCCGCACGGCGCGGGAAACACATATGCCGCCGGGTGGGCACTCAGCCTCGAGTCTGACCGCCACATTGACCGCGTCACCGTGCAAATCGGTGCCATCCGCGATCGCATCGCCGATGTTGATCCCGATCCGAAACCGGATAGCTCGATCAGGAAGCTGGTCACCATCAAAGACAGGAACATCCTGCTGCACCTTGACCGCAAAGCGCACTGCCCCATCGATACTGTTGAATACCATCAGCAAGGAGTCGCCGCCGGTCTGAACAATCCTGCCGCCATGTCCGTTTAGGGCCGGATCGATGACCTCGCTCCGGAGTTTGCGCAGCCGTTCGAGCGTTTGCAGGTCATCCAGCCCGATCAGGCGGCTGTAGCCAACCATGTCGGCGTAGACGACCGCGATAAGTCGCCGTGGATCTGGAAGCCCACCCGTCATGTCCGACGTTCCGGTCATCGACATGGTGGACGCCTTACCGGCAAAGCGGCAGGGCACAACGCCATTCAAAAGCCTCCTGAACGGCATCCTAGCACCGGCCGCCCTTCCGCCGATACTTGGATCGGTTCACTGGTCTAGGCACGCGTGCGGATTTGTTTGACCCGGGCAATAGACAGTGCGCAGTATCTCGCCATCAGGGACTGGTCATTGACGCCCTGGAGGGGAAACAGACCATGTCGAAAGCTGCTTTTCTTGTGCCGGCGTGGGGCGCAGCATCAGTCGCCCTGCTCTTCCTGACACTTCCCGAGTCCACGGCCCGGGGCGACGAGCCGAAGCTTTCGATCAGCGGCTATGATCCGGTCGCCTATTTCACCGATGGGAAACCCGTGCCCGGCAAGTCGGATCTCGAATATCAGTGGCATAATCTGCGCTGGCGCTTTGCCAGCAGCGAGCATCGCGATCTGTTCAGCAAGGACCCGGCGCGCTATGCGCCCCAGTATGACGGCTATTGTGCGATGGGTGCGTCGTTGGACGAGGCGGCGCACAAGGATACCGTTGATCCAGCCGCTTGGACCATAGTGGACGGCAAGCTGTACCTGCTTCATCACGACGGCTACTGGCTTGCGAAATGGCGGGAGCAGGCCAAGGAGTTCATAAAGCGGGCCGACGCGAACTGGCAGGCCATTGCGGATCTGCCGGCACCAACCATTGTCGGACCACCCTGCGCTGCCTCCCCGCCCACGACCTCGGTCGCACTGCGGGATGGCGGCCACTGGTTGGTCGTCGGCGGGCAGGTCGCGCGCGACGCGGCCGGGAATGTCGTCGGGAAGGGTGATATGCGGACGCAGATCGAACAGGTTGGGCAAAATGTCGATGCGTGCCTCAAGGCCGGTGGCGCAACCGTCAACAATATTGTATTTACGGTCAGCCATGTCGCGGCGCCCGCGGAACTCGACGAATACGCCGACCTGCTCCCACGCTACTTCGGCCCACCCTCACCGCAGAGCACCACCGTCAACATGCCGCAACTATCCGATCCAGACCTGCTGCTGGAGGTTGAGGCCATTGCGGCGATCAAGTGATCTTAGGAGGCTCGCGCGAAGGACTCAGCGGCCCCAGGACTGCTGCACCGCTGTCGAGAGGGCCTTCCGCAATCCAGCAGCAGCCGGGAACCTTCCACCGGTGCCAGCGAGCGTCTTCTCGACATCGAATGCGCTGCCGTAAGCGGCGCGGTTGAGATCGCGGTCGAGGCCCATCTTCATTGACCCGAGCCCGCTGCCGGCGAACAGGCCCGACGAGGTCTCGACCGTCATGACCTGGGCACCGCCTGAGATCCCGCCCGCGCCGATGCCACCGACGCCCCAGTCCCCTACGGCAAAACTGCCGCCGGCGCTCAACTTTGAAACGCCGTCGATGAATTGCCTGATGGCGCTGTCGGTGAGGACCAGCATCATCACTTCGGATTTTTCGGCGCCCGCCAGGAATCCGATGTCGTAGTCGGACAGGCGGATGAAGACCGGATCGCTCCACACCTGGCCGTGGCGCGCCAACAAGACACCGACACCCCGCTGAGCACCCAGAATGAACCCCATGCTGGTCGAGTTCGGCGCAATGAAGATCCCGCGTGCACCGCCGGTCAGGTTGCGGATCGCCTGCCATTGGGGCTTCGAGAAAAAGGTCTCAGCGGTATTCGCGGCCGATCGGGTAAGCACCGCTGGAGTCATGCCGGTTGCCGCACCGCTTTGTGGGATGGGACTTGCCGGCGCCGCCGTGTTGCTTTGACCCAGTTGGCTGCCTGGCCTGAAGCTTTGCGATGGTTGCGGGTCGGAGCCACTGCATCCCATCAGGGACACGAGGCAACAGATCGCTCCCGCAAGCACAAACCCTTTGACCATTCGTTGCTGATGTCCCGGTTGCGTAATCCGCACGGTTTTGGCCCCGTCAAACCAGCGATCCCCTGCCGTCAGACGCCATGTGCATGTCGATGTAGCAGACTACCGCTAATTGGCGAAGCGACGGCTATCGCCTGACGGATTGACGGGGCAATCGGCATCGCATTAGGGTGCGGCCCGCCGGGATTGCCCCGGCCCTCGCGATTTGTCCGGCCGGATTGCGGCGAGGTGAAACAAGCGCGCTAAAGAGGCCAGCGGACAGCCCCATCTTTCGGGCTCAAGCTGCTCCACCGGTCGGGCCATTAGTTCAGAGGGCCCAGGCAATGACCACTGACCCCGCCAGCTACCGTATCGCCACCCAGCTCGTGCAAGGCGGCGTGCAGCGCAGCTCGTTCGGCGAAACCGCAGAGGCGCTGTACCTCACGTCAGGCTATGTCTATGAAAGCGCCGAGCAGGCCGAGGGCACGTTCGCCGGCACGGTCGATCACTACCAGTATTCGCGCTTCGCCAACCCGACGCTGTCGATGCTGGAGGAGCGGCTCTGCCTGATCGAGGGTGCCGAAGCCTGCCGCACCACGGCGACCGGCATGGCGGCGGTCAATGCGGCGCTTCTCGCGCATCTGAAGGCCGGCGACCGCGTGGTGGCGTCGCGTGCGCTGTTCGGCTCCTGTCACTGGATCGTCTCGACGCTGCTGCCGAAATTCGGCATTGCGACCGAGTTCGTCGATTGCGCCGATCTGGGGCAATGGCGCGCGGCTTTGTCGCGGCCTGCACAGCTCGTGCTGCTGGAGACACCGTCGAACCCGATGCTGGAGTTGGTCGATCTGCGCGCTGTCGCCGATCTCGCGCACGCGGCGGGCGCGATCGTCGTGGTAGACAACGTGTTCGCCACGCCTTTGCTGCAGCAGCCGCTGAACTTCGGCGCGGATGTGGTGGTGTATTCCTGCACCAAGCATATCGACGGCCAGGGGCGGGTGCTGGGCGGCGCAGTGCTGGGCAGCCGCAAGTGGATCACCGAGACGCTGCAGCCGTTCATCCGCAACACCGGACCGGCAATGTCTCCGTTCAATGCCTGGGTGCTGCTGAAGGGACTGGAGACACTGGCACTGCGCGTCGACGCTGGCTGCCGAGGTGCCGTGACGATCGCCGAATTCCTCGCCGCGCGGCCCGAGGTGACGCGCGTGTGGTATCCGACGCGCGCCGATCATCCGCAGCAGGCCTTGGCATTGCAGCAGATGACGGCGGGCGGGACAGTCGTGACATTCGAGGTAGCTGGCGGCAAGGACGCGGCGTTCAGCGTGATGAATGCATTCGGACTAATCGCGGTTTCGAACAACCTGGGTGATTCGAAATCACTTGCGACGCACCCCGCCACCACCACTCACATGCGCATCGGTCCCGAGGAGCGCGCGAAGCTCGGCATCACCGATGGTGTGATCCGCCTATCCATTGGGCTCGAAGATGCTGAGGACTTGAAGGATGATCTGGCGCAGGCACTGGCCACGATCAGCGACGTCACCGCGCAGGCCGCCGACTGACGCGGCGGGGCGACGGGGCATCGACTGCCACGACCTTCACCAACGACAACGGCTCGCCCTTCGCGGCCCGTTCGACGAGGCGCGACAGGTCGTCTTCGCTTCGCTTATGTTCACGATGCGCATACCTGCCTCCGCCTAGTACCAAGCACCTTTTGGTTTGGTTAAGGAACGATTGCAACTCGCCCGACCAGCCGACTTCCGCCACGCACACCGGTCACTCTCACCGCTCTACTGGACAACGCCCCTCCACTCGCCTTGAATCGCGTCTCCCAGCGAACCGGTCGTGCCATGGCGGAAGCCTATTCGAAGGTCACTCACAGCGTCCGCGTCACCGTGCGGTCCTTCTACCTGGAGGACCAGTCGGAGCCCGATGACAGTCACTTCGTCTGGGCGTATCGCGTAAAGATCGAAAACCAGGGACGCGAGCCGGTGCAGTTGCTCCGCCGCACCTGGCAGATCACCGATGCCCGGGGACGCACACAGCACGTGCACGGCGCCGGCGTGGTCGGCGAGCAGCCGCTGCTCGAGCCGGGCGAGAGCTTCGAATACACGTCGGGCACGCCGCTCGACACACCGTCCGGCTTCATGGTGGGCGCCTACCACATGGTTGTGCCGTCCTCCGGCGAGAACTTCGACGTGGCAATTCCGGCGTTCAGTCTGGACAGCCCCCACCAGAGCGGTAGGGTGCATTGACCACCAAGCGGGTTGTGTGCCCGCTCGCTGGCCTTATATCCCGACTGGCGGCGTGAGATAGCGCCGCTTCCCTGATACTCTCCTGGGAGGAATTGCGCGGTGAACATCGTCACGCCTGTCGCCCGCGCGACAACCGAAGCCTCGACCGACCGACCGACACGCGAAGAGACCGAAGCGGCCATCCGCACTCTGCTCCGCTGGGCCGGCGATGACCCGTCGCGCGAGGGACTGATCGACACGCCAGCCCGCGTTGCGCGTGCCTATGAGGAGTTCTTCGCCGGCTACGAGATCGATCCGGTCGCACTGCTGGAACGCACCTTCGAGGAGACCGACGGCTACGACGAAATCGTGCTGTTGCGCGATATTCGTCTGGAGAGCCACTGCGAGCACCACATGGTGCCGATCATCGGCCGCGCGCATGTCGCCTATTTGCCGCACCGCCGTGTGGTGGGGATCAGCAAGCTGGCGCGTGTGGTGGACGCCTATGCGAGGCGGCTGCAGATCCAGGAGAAGCTGACCGCGCAGATTGCCAATACCATCCAGCAGGTGCTGGAGCCGCGCGGCGTCGCGGTGGTGATAGAAGCGGCGCACCAGTGCATGACGACGCGCGGTGTGCACAAGCCTGGTGTGACCATGGTGACCAGCCGCATGCTGGGCGCCTTCCGCGACGACCCCACGACGCGTCGGGAGGTGCTGGCGATGATCGGCAACGGCAAGGGAATGGGCGGCGAGCACTGAACCCGCCGCCCCGGTTATCACGCCTCGTGGAAGACCAGAGTTCTGATCTCGATGCTTTCGCGCGGCAGCACATCCGCCGGCGCGGTCGGATCTTCGAACGCCGTGTGCGGCGCGAAGCGGGCCCGACCATCGACCTCTGAGTCGAAACACTTCAGCAGCAATGCTTCGTCCGGCTGCATCTCTGGGACGTAGAACCAGCGATGTGCGGGATTGTAGGTGACACCATAGGTCTCGCCCACACGGTTCTGGTACACCAGATCGGACGGCACGAGGTCTCCAGGCGCAACTGAACCGGCGTCGCACACTGCAAGCGGCGCATCGCGCAGCGGACCACGGATCGGCCGCCATAGATTGATCACCTGCACGCGACCGCGCAGCAACTGCTCGGCCTCATCGCCGAAGAAGTCGCGAACGCGCTGCGGTCCGGACGTCGCCGTATGATCGACATGCACACCGGTCGCGGGCTGGCGGGGCGTTCCAGGGACCCGATCGGCCGCGCCACGCACGCGTCGCCGCAGCGTATGGTCGAAGATGTATACCTTGCTGGCGCCGGTCGCCTCGGCGATCGCGCGCTGCACTTCCGGATAGTAGGTCCGGCGAACTTCGTCCTCGTCCCAGAAGTCGTGGACCGCGCTTGCGTTGCGCAGTACCGCAAAGCCTTCGCGGTCGAGCGTGACGTCGCCAATGACCGGCCGCACATCGTGTATCGCCACGGTATGGGTCTCGCGTTCCGAGTTCGAACGCGCCACGCCGGGCGGCGGATCGAAGGTGAAGTTGCGCGGCCGTTCGGCCATCGGGGCCAGATAGTTCAACGTCGCCTCGACATGAGGCAGGTGGTCAACGCGGTCACCGTTCATGTGTTTGTCCTCCTCGGGGGTGAGATTGGCAGCAGCCTCAGCACGGCGGCAATGAGCGCCAGAACGGAGCGGAAAGCTCGCGGTACACGTCGGCGGTCGAAGCACCGAAATCCGCCAGCTCGCGCTCGGTGAGGCTGGCCAGCGCGCGCCTCTCGCGGCTCCGCTGGCGCCACTGGCGTAGTGTCGAGGCAATCCGCGCCAACAGACTCTGGCGTCCGTCGCCCCACTGCCGCGCCGCGAGCGGCTGAGAATTTATCAGGGATGTAGTGGCAAGCCCGGCCATGGCCGTTGCTCCTCTCAATAACAACTACCGCCAAAGTGGGCTGCCGCTTCGGGCCGGACAAAGGATAGTTTGTCAGCCTTCGCATGACATAAGCTCATGCTAGACTGGCGTTATGGCGACCCTCCCATCGCTCAGCGGACTGCGTGCCTTTGAGGCGGCGGCGCGTCACCTGAGCTTCACCCGCGCCGCGGAAGAGCTGAACGTCACCCAGACCGCGATCAGCCACCTGATCCGGCGACTCGAGGAGCAGCTTGGCATTCCCCTCTTCGTGCGCCGCAATCGGGCGCTGGAACTGACGCGTGAGGCGGAATCGTATCTGCCTGCCGTGCGCGGCGCGTTCGAAGACCTGCGCCGTGCGACGGAACGATTGCGCCGGCCGGAGCGAGAGGGGCTGCTCACGGTCAGCACGACGGCCTCGCTCGCGGCCAAATGGCTCGTCACCCGCGTGGCCGCGTTCCAGGACGCCAATCCCGGCATCGAGGTGCGCATCACCACCTCGTCGCACCTGGTGGACTTCCAGCGCGACGAGGTGGACATGGCGGTGCGCTACGGCCGTGGCAACTGGCCGGGACTGCGCACGGACTGGCTGATGGCCGAGGACATGTTCCCGGTGTGCAGTCCGTCGCTGGTCACGGGCGAGAATCCACTGCGAACGCCAGAGGACCTCGCGCACCACACCCTGCTGCACGCGACGGTGTCACGCGAGGACTGGCAGCTCTGGCTGACCGCCGCCGGCCTGCCGGTCTCGCTCGCGACGCGTCGCGGCCTGAGCTTCGACCAGAGCTTCATGGCAATTCAGGCGGCAGTCGATGGGCTGGGCGTCGCGCTCGGCCGCACCCCTTTCGTCGAGGCCGACATTGCCGCCGGTCGTCTCGTGGTGCCGTTCAATGTCGTGCTGCCGGCGGATGCCGGTTTCTACATCGTGGCTCCTGAGGCGACCGCCGATACGCCGAAGATCGCGCTGTTTCGCGACTGGCTGATCGGCTCCGTCGCTCCGGGCGCCGTCGCGCCGCCACCGCCGTAACAGGAAAGCATTAAACGCAGATAAGAAGCGGATGCACGCAAAACACGCAAATAGAGAGGATGAACTATCTGCGTGTTTTGCGTCATCTGCTTCTACATTTGCGGTTAAGGCTTTCTTCCTTTCTGGCTACTCGGCAGCCGTGACAGGCGCATGTTCCCGCAAGAACCCGTGCACGTGGCGCAGCGCTTCGGCGGTCTGCTCCTTGGTCTCCTTCCACGGATAGATGCTGACTTCAGCGTTCGGCGCGAGACGCGCCAACTCGATGGCCACCGCGTACGGATGCGCCGGCACGTCATCCGGCAGGACCAAAATCGGCGTCTTGCAGGAGCGTACGAAATCGCGTGTCACGGTGAAGACGAAGTCGGCGTTCGAGCGGTACATCTTGTTCAGGAAAGCGTCGACCATCGCCATCGTGATCTCGGGCCTGCGCTCGCAGAGCTGCGGGCCCCAGCCTTTGATGTTGTTCTGGTAGAAGAGGTCGGGGATCTCCGGCCGGTATCCGCTGGGTTGCGCCAGCACGGCGGCGACGATGCGATCGGGCGCCCGCTTCAACAGGTTCCAGATGAATGGGCCGCCGATGCAGAAGCCCATCACCATGAACTCCCTGATGCCCAGATGGTCCATCAGCCCAAGCTGGTCATCGGCGTAGGCATCCCACGGGCGGTCGATCTCGAGCGGCCCCGAGGACTGGCCGCCGTTGGCATTGCGCAGATCCATCGTGATGCAGCGGTACTCGTCCTTGAACTCCTCCATCGCATTGAACGGTCCGAAGCCGGTGAGGGATGAGATGTTCGAGTTCAAACCGCCGCCGGGGATGAACAGCACAGGAAAGCCGGAGCCGGTTTCTGCGTAGTGGATGCGGACGTCGCCTCTTTGATAGAACGGCATTGCAGTTCCTCCTTGGGGTTGCGCTCAGGCTGTTCGCACAAACTTGTCGACGCTGCGGTCCACGGTCAATCCGGCATAGATGTCGCCGCGCGAATCCACGCCCACGCCGTGCACATGGCGGCTTTCCATGCGCGCGAGCACGTTTCCCTCCGCATCGCGCACGCAGACATACGCCGGCTTGTCGCCGTCCTCCTGCTCGGCAATGTAGTAGTTGCCGTCCTTGCCGCGGGTGATGTCGTTTGGCCCGCCCATGCCGGTCCACTCGCCAAGATAGTCGCCGTCGGGGGAGAAGATCTGGATGCGCTTGTTCGACCGGTCGGCCACGTAAAGCCTGCCTTCAGCGTCGAACGCGATGCTGTGCGGCAAATGGAATTCTCCTGGCGCCTTGCCTGGCGTGCCCCATGACGTGACGAGCCGGCCGTCGCGCGTAAAGCGATGCACACGCGAGTTGCGATAACCGTCGGTCACGTAGATGTCGCCGTTGGGATGCGGCATCATCTCGGTCGGATGATTGAACGGCCCCGCCGCGCGTTCCGCGAGCCACGGAGACCCGGTGCAGCCGGTGTCGGAGTGGACGCCGCGCTCGCCGAGTTCCAGCAGTGGTTTGCCATCCAAGGTGAACGACTTCGCGACCGAGTTGGAGCGATCGGTGGTGTAGACAACGTCATCGACGATCTTCAGGCCATGCGGGTCCGTGACCTCTCCGCTGCCCCAGGCGCCGAGGTACTTCCCGTCGCGGTCGAATACCACCACCGGGGGGTTCTTGCGCTGGAAGACGTAGACGCGGTCCTGCGAGTCGGTTGCCACCCTGCTGACCAGCCCGAACTTTTCTCCGTCAGGCAATTTTAGGAAATCGCGTATCAGCTCATAGGTCTGTGCCATTGTTGTCCTCCTCCCGGAATAACCCGCGCGTCAGATGTCAACCGACGTAGCGGTACACCATTCACCAGGGGACTTTACGCCGGCAATCCCACCTGAGATAGCGCGCCAGCCAGCAGGGCCATGTGTTCCATTACCGGAAGCCAATCCGCTGATGGTAAAACCGGGCTGCAGTTCGAGTGGAGCCGCGGCCACCGACCGTGCTTCATCGAGCCGGTTGAGACGGACCAGTGCCGCCGTGTGCAAATAGCGTGGCACGCTGAACTGGGGATTCGCCGCGGATGCGCGGCTCGCGGCGCTAACCACCTCCACAAAATTCCCGACGAAGAAGTGGGACTTGCGGAACATCGCGTCGCGCGCCTCTGTCGTAGTCCCAGAGAGATAACGGTATCGATGCCTACTCACGCAAGATGATATCGAGGTCCGGCCATCGCGAGGAGGACCGGTCGGCCTCGGATAGACCGCTTTGGGTGGATTTGCGACAGTCCGCTCTGCGGCGCCGAGACCAAGGACCGGACGTTCGTCTTTTGGCCCGATCCAGCCGGGTGTGCGCGGGCACAAGATGGGGTTCCAACTGTTGGATACGCCTTATGCTCCCTGAAATTCCTCGCCAGGGTTGACGTTGGGATACTTCTTCACGCTCATCTCATACTGAGCAATGATCCTCAACACCGGCGCCATGATCCAGCCATTGTCGAGTTGAGTCTCGAAAAGGTTCCAGTCCTCATGCGGATCACTGCTCAGGTCGTAGAACATCGGGAACTGCGGCTGGACGAGGGGCCTGTCGATGCCTTCCGAATAGCGGAGGATCGTCTTGTATATCTTCCACTTGACTGACATCAACTGCCCGTCCGGCCCAAAGAACATATAATAGTCCCGGCCGGTGGTGTCGCTCTTGCCCAGCATGAACGACGAGGCATCGATGCCGTCGATAGGCCGATCTGTCGGGACGAGGTTCGACGCGCCCGTGAGTCCAGCCAGCGTGGGCAGCCAGTCCTCGGCACACAGGATACGCTGGGTGACGACCCCGGCCGGCACCTTGCCCGGCCATCGGGCCAAGGCAAGGGTCCGCATGCAGCCCTCGAAGGGCGGTGTGAAGAAATCCCCGCGCCAGGGTCCGCTGGAGCCGCCGCCCCTGGCGGCCACTGCGCGACCAATTCCGTTGTCGCTGCTGAGAATCACTAAAGTGTTCTCGTCGATGCCGGCGCCCTTGATCGCATCGAGAACTTGTCCGACGTGGCTATCCATCTCGCCAATGATGTCGGAGTATACGCCGCCGCGCTCGGTGGACGTGCCGACAAACGAAGGGTTCGGCATGACCGGTGGGTGCACCTCGGAATAGCCGACATAGACGAAGAATGGCTTCTTTGCCGCCGCCTGTCGTTTGATGAACTCGATGGTTTTCGGGATGATGTATGTGTCGTCCGCAATGGGTCGCAGTTTCAGGTCGAGCGGCATTACCGGGGTGGAAGGTTGGCCCTTCTTACCCTCCCAGATCATCGGCGTCTCCATGCCGGACTCTTTGAAGAGCGGGTAGGAGGCGTATCCGGCCTCGTCCCAACTGTTCTTGATACCCCACCACTCGTCGAAGCCCTGATCACTCGGCAAACGCCCCGGCACTTCGCCCAGATGCCACTTGCCGAACAGCGCCGTGGCATAGCCGGCATCGGAGAGCAGTTCCGCGATGGTGTATTCTCCGGGCGCCATACCGTAGGGGCCGCCGCCTGGGAAGGGAACGGTATACGTCCCCGACCGGATCGGCATTCGTCCAGTCATGATGGCCGACCGGGTGGGCGTGCACTGGGCTTCGACGTTGTAGTTGTTGAAGCGAATGCCCTCATTGGCGAGCATGTCAATGCGCGGGGTAGGCGTCATGCCACCATAGACCCCGAGATCGCCCCACCCGACGTTGTCGAGTAGGATGAAGACGATGTTCGGCTGCTGGCCCGAAGGCGCAGGTTGCGCTTGTGCCGTTTGCAGTGACGCCGAGTCCGATGCGACGGCCACGGTCGTGCCGGCTAGCCGGATATTGCGGTCATTGTTCCCCAGTGCCGCATCAACAGAATCGTCCTGAGTGAAGTCAGACCCCAGCATCCCCCACCTCATGTCTGTAATCGCGTTGCGATCCTGTGAATAGCAGGAAATTGGTCCATCTATTCGGCTACCACAAGCTGGAATGGGCGCGACAAGCCTGCCGTGACGGAACCACAATGACGAAGCTCACCGCCGCCGCCGGCCTCTTTCTCGCGGCGCCACTTTCGAGACCATCCATGCTCCTGTCATACTGTGCCTGGGTCCGCTCTCCACAACACCGGACGTCATTGTGCGAATATCAACTTGCCAAGTTCTACTCCTGCCTCGCGCTGGCGGCATTGGCGATCGCAGCGATCTCGGCACCGCGAGCGGCAGCGGACGAGGGGGGTGTGAGCTTTTGGCTGCCGGGACAATACGGCAGCTTCGCCGCCGCCGCCCCCACACCGGGCTGGTCGATGCCGTTGGTGCTCTACAATTACGGCGGAGCCATCGGCGCCGGGCGTCTCCTCCCACGCGGCCGCCTGCTCTCGTCCGGCCTGAACGAGTCGTTCGACGGACTGTTCATCGCGCCTACCTTCACGCCCGCCACTACTATCCTGGGCGCACAGCCGAACTTCTCGCTCGCGTTCGCGCCGGCCTACACCTCCACGTCGGCGCACATCGGCCTCGACCCGTTGCCCGCGTCGCAGTCGGACTCACTGTTCGGCGGCAGCGATCTTTATCCGACTGCACAGCTATTCTGGAATTCCGGCGTCCACAACTTCATGACCTATCTCGCGGGCAACATCCCGGTCGGCAGCTACGATCCCAACCGGTTGTCCAACATCGGCATCGGCCATAGCGCGATCGACGGCGGCGGCAGCTACACCTACCTCAATACCAAGACCGGCACCGAGGCGTCAGCGACCCTGGGGTTCACAGGGAACTTTGAGAATCCGTCAACCCATTACACGAACGGGATCGACTCGCATCTCGACCTTGGCGCTGCGCAATTCCTTTCAGAGCACTTTTTCGTCGGTGCCGTGGGATACTATTACCAGCAGTTGACTGCTGACCATGGACAACTCGCAATCCTCGGCCCAAACGAGTCGCGAACACGCGGCGTCGGCCCACAGATCGGCTATAATTTCACCGTTGGGGGTGTGTCGATATACACCAACCTGCGCGGCTACACGGAGTTCGGCTCCTACCGGAGGCTTCAGGGCCACGCGATTTACGCAACGATGAGCATACCGCTGTCGGCCCTGTTCCAAGGGCACTCTCCGTAATGCGGTTGTCTCTTCCCAGACCAGAGCACCGTTGGGCAGGCCCGCCTGGGTCATCGTCGGCTTCATGTCTGCTTTAGACTTAACGGTCGTATCCGCACGCGCCGGTACTTGCAGAGCAAGTGCAACGACGGCCAGACCGGCCGCTGCAAAGAGGATTTCGCCGCGTCAGTCGGGACCGCCCATGGGATGCAGCACCAGGTGGTTCTCGATCTGCTGCTTCAGCAGCGGAACCGGGTTGTCCGGCCGCTGAAGGTTCGGAATCAGGTCGGTCGAGGCACCACCCACGAAGCGTTGGATGTTGGGGTACTGCATGACCGTCTTGTCGAACGCGACCATCACCGGGCTTATCAGCGCGAGAACCCAGCCATTGTCCTGGCCCGCATATTTGCCCGGCGACGTCGACAACACACGAGTTGGAGCGGCGCCGTTGAACGTCATGTCGTATTTCTCGTACGGATCCATGGTGAGATTGTAGGTCGCGCCGATCGCGCCCAAATTCGCCTCCGCGCCGAGCCACGAGTCCTTCGCCGTGTAGAGGTACTTCCAAGCGATGCGCACCCATGACTCCTTCGGATCGCCGCCGATATCGGCACGTGCGCCGTTGAAGGTCTCGCCATCGATATAGACCCAGGAGTCTCGCGCCGAATGCTGGGCTTTCCCCAGGATGTACGCACTGTTGTCGATGCTATCGAAGTAGATCGGCTTGCCGTCATTGCCCACCCAGTCATGCGGCGGCGGGGTCAGGCCAACCATCCCGGCGAGCGTCGCCCAGGCATCGATATGCGACATCATCTCGCCGTATTGCACACCAGCCGGGATGTGGTTCGGCCACCACATAACCGCGGGGACGCGCCAGCCGCCTTCGAATGGTGAGCCCTTCTCGCCGCGGAACGGCGTGGTTCCCGCGTCTGGATAGGCATCCAGCCAGGCGCCGTTGTCGGCCGTCACAATGACGATTGTATTGGGTGCCACCGCCCGGATGGTGTCCATGATTTTGCCGATGTCGGCATCAAGCTCCATCAGCGAGTCCGAGTAGTCCCCGAGATGTGACCGGCCGGCGAAGTCGGGCGACGCATTGGTCGGGTTGTGCATCTTGAGGAAATTCACGTCCATGAAGAACGGTTGGTCACCGCCCGCGTGCCGCTTGATATAGTCGACCGCATTATCGGCCTGGCGCTGGTCGAAGGTAGTGAAGCTGTCGTAGGTGATCTTGCCGACGCTTTTGGCCGGCTGGCCGGTCACGCCCTCCCACTCGTCCAGGTTCACGTTATCATTGAAGTACTTGGCGAAGTCTGGATTGTACGACGGGAACCAGGGGTGGAACCACTTGTTCGTATAGTCATAGGTGTAGACCCCGGCATAATAGGCGGCGAAATTCTTCATCTCATCGAGGCCATGTTCGATCGGATATGAGATGGGCTTGTCGCCGAGATGCCACTTGCCTGAGAAGTATGTCGTGTAGCCATTTTTCTTAAAGAACTCGGCGATCGTCGGCGTCTCCTTGCGCAAAAAATTCTCGTCCGCCGGGGCGACCACGATCGACAGCGCCGAACGGACTGGGTCGCGCGGGATTCGCGGAAGGACCGCTTAGGGTCGATTGCGGCTGTCCGTCCAGGCATTCATCCTCGCTGACTGACGGCCCGGAACACGCCTCGTCCCCAACCGCTCAAAGCCACTGTGCCGAGGTACTCGCCGCGTCGACGGCGCATGTGATGTCGGTCGCGGATTTCCGTGCGCGGCTTGCAAGCGGCCTCGTCTCAAAGGACGCACCTTCGCCAGCGGCTTGAGTTGCCGCCGCTTGCAACGAACCGTCGCGCACCTCGACGAGGCGCGCGCGGTCGAAGCCGTTGAACGCGGTGCGCAGACAGCCGCCATATGCGCCGAGCTGACCGATCTCGATCCAGTCTCCCTCCACCACATCGGCAGGCAGATGGAACGGCCCGCGCATCGCATCGGCACTGTCGCAGGTCGGCCCGAAGAACGCGTAGCCGACCAACGCACCGGATGGCGTCGGTCCATCTGGGCGGATCAGCCGTACCGGATAGCGAAAGCCGAGCGGACCGGCATCCGCCAGCGCACCGTAAACGCCGTCGCTGATGTACAGCGCATTGCCGCGCCGATACTGCACCTGCACGACCACCGATGCGCCACCGGCGACAAGAGCGCGGCCGGGCTCGGCCCACAGCCGCGCCTCCGGCCGGCCGAGGCGCTCGAAGCCTGCCTCGATTTCAGCGAGGTATGCGCCGAGCGGCGGCACCTCGACGTCCGGATACCGCACCGGAAAACCACCGCCGACGTCGATCACCTCGATCGCCACGCCGGCATCGCTGATCACCTCGCCGACCAAAGCCAGCGCCCTGCGCCAGGCGAGCGGCTCGGGGCACTGCGAACCGACATGGAAGCTCAGCCCGAGACGCGCCGCATGCGGGCGTGCCGCGCGCAGCAAGTCCGCCGCCGGCGCCGGCTCTGCGCCGAACTTGCCCGACAGATCCAACACCGCCGGCCCCTTCGGCAGGGCAAGGCGGACGATCAGGCCAAGCTCGCCGGCAACACACGTGGCGGCCGTCTCATGCAGGATCTTCGCCAGCTCCTCGGTGCTGTCGAGCACGAAGTCGCGCACGCCATGCCGTTGCCACGCCTCGCGGATGGCGCCGCGCGACTTGACCGGGTGCATGAAATGGATCGCGGCGTCGGGAAACATCTGACGCACCAGCGCGATCTCGCCGATCGACGCGCAGTCAAAATGCGTCACGCCGCCGGCGTGGACGGCACGCAGCATCGCCGGCTCCGGGTTGGCTTTCACCGCGTAGAGCAGATCGCCTGGAAACACCTCGGCGAAAGCGCGCGCGGCCGCTTCGACTGTTGCCGGACGCAGGCAGTGCATCGGCTCCTCCGGCCGCTCCATGGCGATCAGTTCGTCGACCGAAGGCATCGGCGTTGCGGCACCGGGGAAGCGGCGGCGCAGAGGCGACACGGCAGTGCGAACGCGCACATGGTTCATTGCAGGAATCCTCGCAGGCAGGGGACACAGACGGTGTCGCCGCGCGATAACGCCGCGGCGACAAACTCAGACGGTGCTGCGAGGACTTCGCATCGCCGCGAACCGTTCAGCGAACATAGGCGACTCCCTAACGACCCCGGCCCCACGCTTGGACCGGCCAGACGAAAAGGACGCGTTACGTCGTTGCTGTGCCCCTGAGATGCTCAGCGCGGGGCTCGCGGCACGTGCGATGCGTCAGTACCGCTTCACCACGGGGGCAAAGCGGGAAGCCGCATATAGGGACTGCGACGGTTAACGAGGCATGCGATGATCGATGGTGTGGTGACTGCTGCGGTCATATCATCGGTGCTGCGCAGACCCGAGCAGCGCCAGGTACTCCCACGCGACGGTCGCTACCGCCAGCGCGGTGATCTCAGCAACGTCATACGCCGGCGCGACCTCGACCACATCCATGCCGGCAAACGCCACGCCGCGCAGTCGGCGCAAAATCGCCTGCGCCTGCCATGACGCCAGACCGCCGATCTCCGGCGTGCCTGTGCCAGGCGCAAATGCCGGGTCCAGCGCATCCACATCGAAGCTGAGATAGGCTGGCGCCTCGCCGACCACCTCGCGGATTCGCCGCGCGACTACATCAGGACCCAGCGCATGAACATCCTGCGCCGTCAGCACGGTCACGCCACGACCAATGGTCCAGTCCCACACTTCGCGCTGCACCGGTGATCGTATGCCGATCTGGATCATCCGCCGCGGCTCGACCAGGCGCTCCTCGATCGCGTGATAGAACACCGACCCGTGCGCGTAAGGCTGACCGAAATTCTCCGGCCAGGTGTCGACGTGGGCGTCGAAATGCACCAGCCCGAGACTGCCGCCCATCCGGCGCGACAGCGCACGCAGCAACGGCAGGGTGATGCCGTGTTCGCCGCCCAGGGCAATCACATGCCCAAGTCCCGCCACCTGCTGCTCGATCAAGTGCAGGCTCGCAGGAATGTCGCCAAGCGCAAGCTGGAGATCACCGATGTCGGCGACATTCATCGCCGCGGGTTCAACCCAGAATTCCGGATGCGCGCCGTCGGTGAGCATGCGGCTGGCGCGCCGGATTGCGTTGGGGCCGTCGCGCGCGCCGGCACGGTTCGTCGTGCCGATGTCCAGAGGTACACCGACGACGACAAACTCGGCGCCCGGATCGCTGCGCGAAATGCCAAGAAAGCCGGGAGCGGTGGCGAAGGTGGGAACCAGCGTCATCGTCTACGGCCGTACCAGGGCGATGACGATCTCCGCCAGAATCAGGACGATGATCAGGAGCTCCATCAGCTCTGTCCGGCTGGCCAGGCTCTCGTCGTACAGTGCCGAATACGTGTCACGAATGATCGCGAGCTTGCGCTCCACCGCGGCATTCACCTCAGGCACCCGGAACAGCTCCAGCGCGGACGCGTAGATGCGCGCGAGATATACGTCCTCGGTCACCTGAAGCGCGTTATCCACACGCTCGGTCAGTTCAGTGACCTCGGCAACCAATGTGTGCAGCCGACGCGCGAGGCCGGCGAACCGACGCGATGCCAGCAATGTCCGCGCGCGTCGCGCCTTCGCCACCAGGTCGTACATACGCGGCAGCTCATCGTCCAGCAGCTCGTCGTAATAGCGCATCTCCAGAAGCTGCGCGTTGGCCACCTCGAGCACGTCCAGGACATCAGAGTCACCGCGCGGCTCATAGACAAACGCGCGGTCCCAGGTCAGCACCACTAGATCGTCTGTGTAATACGAGAAGCGCTGACGCAGCAGCTCCTGTCGCGCGCCATCCGACAGCGGACGCTGCTCACCGGACAGCAACGGCACCAGATCGACGCTGTCCCGCAACGCCGCCGCGGTCAGTCTCGGCGCAAATGTATGCACGACACCAATAAGATAGTCCTCCTGGACCCTCGAGTCCTCGGCACGGATCATTGCCGGTCCCAGCAGCTCGCGCACCCGCTTCAACAGGCGATCCCACATGTCCTCGGCCGCCGTGACGCTGCGATCGACCACATTCAACTGTCGGACAAAATCAGTCCAGGTCACATTCACGATGGGAACGCGCAACGCAATCGTGACGGCACCGAAGTCATACAGCCGGACGGTCGCGACCGCCGCCACATTCTCGCCTTCCAACGCCAGCACGACCGGTTCGAGTTCAAGCGCCAGCGGCGGAACACCAAAGGCCATCGCCTTCGGCGGCGTCGCACTGAGCCGGATGCGACGTGACGTCCGTGCCTGCTCGGCAAGCAGCCCCTCCGCACGCGCGAGATCTATCGCGTAGGCCACGTCGAACAGCCGCAGCGCCACCACGGCACCGACCGCCACCGTCGGCTCCGATTGGCGCAGTTGCCCGGACACATAGCTGTCGGCTTCGTCGGCCATGGCTGCTGTGTAGCACAGCGGTTGCCGCTCCGCCCGCCGCATGGCACGGTCCCGCCTCGCCAAACTCAAGCAGCGAGCGCATTCCGTGACATTGATCCTGGCCAGCCGCCCCAACGTCTATTCATCGAGCCCGCTCGACCGTGCCGGGATGCGGCGCGAGGACTCGGCGTGGATCGAACAGCGGCTGCATGACCCCGACACGCTGTTCGTGCCGGTGTGGCGCAACCGCAACCTGGTGCGCGGGATGAATGATGGCGCGCCCGAAGCGGTGTTCATCTCCGGCGAGATGGCACACACGCTGCGTATGCAGGGCGGCCCCTGGGCATTTCTGGGCCTGCACGACGGCCTCGCGATCTTCGCGATGGATATCAGCACGGCGGAGGATCCGGTGCCGCTGCTGTCCGAGGACCTGGGAACATTTGTCGATCTGCGTTCGGTGGGCTGGGGCGTGGCACGGCCTGAGGCATCGATCCTGGCGCACGCGCGCGGCCTGATGCACTGGCGCGCGCGCCATCGGTTCTGCGGCGTTTGCGGCAGCGTGTGCGAAGTGCGCACCGCGGGCCACATGATGGTCTGCACCGCTTGCGAGGCACAACATTTCCCGCGCACCGATCCCGCCGTCATCATGCTGGTGACGCGCGACGATCACGCGCTACTCGGCCATTCGCAGCGTTTTCCGCGCTCCAACATGTACTCCACCCTGGCCGGCTTCGTGGAGCCGGGAGAAACCCTGGAAGAGGCGGTCCGGCGCGAGGTGTTCGAGGAATCCGGCATCAAGGTGGGCGAGGTGCAGTATCATTCCAGCCAGCCCTGGCCGTTTCCCGGCAACATCATGCTCGGCTTCTACGGCGAGGGAATGAGCGAGGCCATCACCATCGATCCGGAAGAGATGCTCGATGTCCGCTGGTTCTCGCGCGAGCAGATCCGCGATAGCGAGGCCAACGGCTTCCTGCTGCCGCGCGCCGACAGCATTGCACGCCGACTGATCGAGGACTGGATGGCGACCGAGTGAGAGGCTGGCTCGTTATTGCGCTCCTGCTCACCGCCTGCGCCGCCAAGGACAACAGTCCGCTGGCGCAATGCGAGCGGGAGGCGGATCAGGATCCAACCGTGCGGTCGATCTATCGCGGCGATCAGGGGGATTACACCCAGCTCGGTCCGGCGCGTTCAAACCTGATGTGGGCGAAGCGTCAGGCGACAGTAAAGTGCATGCAGCAGAAGGGTCTGGCGCCGCCGGGCGGCGTGCAGCCAATCCGCCCTCCGGTCTACTGACCGATGCCTGACCTGCTCACCATCGGCTATGAGGGATGCACGATCGATGACGTACTGGCCGAGCTGAAGGCCGCTGGCGTGAAGCTGCTGGTCGACGTCCGCGCCGTGCCGCAATCGCGCAAGCCGGGCTTCTCAAAGCGCCAGCTCGCGGCCGGGCTGGATGCCAGCGGCATCGCCTATGTACATCTCCAGGGTCTGGGGACGCCAAAGCCCGGCCGCGATGCGGTACGCGCCGGCCACCCGGAGCGGATGGAGCCGATCTTCCGAGAGCACATGGGCTCGGACCGGGCGCAGGCTGAGTTGGCGCAGGCCAAGTTTCTGGCGCGCGAGCGGCGCGTCTGCCTGCTTTGCTTCGAGCAGGATCCGATGACCTGCCATCGCCGCTTCGTCGCCGAGATGATCGCCGACGAGACCGCCCAGCCGATCGTTCACCTGCACGCGCGGCGGTGAGTCAGGGTCTGTTTGTCATGCTGGGCGACGTGCGCAAGGCCAGCTAGACGTGGATACCGGGGCCTTCGCCCGGCATGACGCGGAGAGCGCGTCACTTCGCCGCGGCGATTGCCTGGCGGATCGTGTCTTCGGCCTCCGCCTTGCCGGCCCAGCCGTTGATCTTCACCCATTTGTCCGGCTCGAGATCCTTGTAGCGCTCGAAGAAATGCTCGATCGCGGAGCGGGTGATGGGCGGCAGGTCTTCGATGCTGTCGATACCGCTGTATTGCGGATGTACCCGATCATGCGGCACGCAGATGATCTTCTCGTCAGGCCCCTTCTCGTCCTCCATACGAAGCATGCCGATCGGTCGCGCACGGATGACCGCGCCGGGCACCACCTGTGTCGGTATCAGCACCAGTGCATCGGCCGGATCGCCATCCTCGGCGAGCGTGCCGGGAATGAAGCCGTAAGCCGACGGATAGGCGGTCGCCGTGAACAGGAACCGATCGACGAATATCGCGCCCAACTCCTTGTCCACTTCGTATTTCACCGCTGATCCCTGCGGGATCTCGACCACCACGAAGATGTCGCCTGGCGGGGCACGACCGGTCGGGATCTTGCTGACATCCATCAGGCTCACTCCATGAAGCGATCGCACCTTAGCATTCATCGCAGTGCACAGGCCACAACGCACCTCAATCCGATCTCGTCACACAGGTGCAAGCTCCTGAATAATAGCGCTGGCCGGGTGTTGCCGATGCGGCCGAGGTTCGGTATTGGCATGACGCAAACATTGCCATAGCCTTTTCAGCGGCGGTTGTCTGGCCCGCTATCAACCGCAAAGCTACTTGCCTGGCCATGTTCGCCGCCAAGGAAAAACCAAAATGCGCACGGGCCCTGTGGGCAGGTTTGCCAATGTGTCTTTGTCCGACCTGCGCGTGGCACTCGATGCGCCTCGCAGACTGCGCTGGTGGTCCTGGCTGCAATTCCGGCTCGCCATCCCCGCCACGACTGTGGCGAGCCTGTCGCTGATCCTTGCGGCCTGCGGATCCGGCTCCCTCCCCACGCAACCCGACGTTGCCGAGGTGCCTGGCGCCGTCGCTCTCAACAACGGGCCAATCAACGATTTACCTTCCGCGGGTGGCGGAACCGGCACAGTCTACTTCCACGGCAAGACCTATCGCTTCGCCATTGGGGGCGACGGTGTGGATGGCAGCGCCGTCGCGATCATCGAAACATCAGGTGAGGTCTATCATCTTGATGACATCGCGCAGTTCGCTGGCGTTTATCGACGGGCAACCAATGCATCCTCCATCGCGGGCGCCTCAAGCGGTGGTCTGTGGCTAGAGAATCAGCATGGAACCACCATACATCTGCGCACTCCCCCTGGGGGCCGCATGCCGGACATTGGCCATGACGCGGTCAGTATCGTCCTCGAGGAGTGACCTTGCGGCCTGGCGATGCACTATCGCGGCATAGATATGGCGGCAGTTTCGGCGGACGCCGTGGCTACTCTGGCTGCGCCCTGCTCGACCGGCTCGGTTGGCTGTTTTGCCAATTCTGCATAGCGAGCGACGAGCCTGCGCTGTAACCGTGTGGCGATTGGCCCAATGTGAGGCAACGACGCCAATCAGCTGCCACAAAAGGATACGTGCATGAGAACTCCAGGATGGGCAGTAGCGCCGCTCTCACCATACGGTGCGGACCAGGCCCGGCGCCCACGAGCATCCTGCTGGGCGCGCGTCTCGACCATCAGCATTGTGTTGGCTGCCGCATGCATGATCCATACGCCACTGTCGACGTCCGCGATGGCCCAGTCTGCGGGTATGGCGGGAATTGGCGTGTCCGATACAGTATCGTTACGTGCCACAGTCGAAGCGTTGGACCTTAATTCCCGCGTCGTTACGTTGCTGGGGGAGCAGGGAAACACAGTGACGTTGAAAGTCGGCGACGAGGTTCGTAACCTGGCACAAGTCAAGGTAGGCAACAAGGTCATTGTGAATTATCATCGATCAGTTGCCTATGTGCTGGCGCCCTCGGGGACGAAGCTACCTGACGACAGCCTTACAGTGGCAGCCGCACGGGCGGCGCCAGGGCAGATGCCGGCAGGGGCCGTAGGCGGCAAACTCGTCGTGACGGCAACCGTCGTGGGTATGGATCCGACGGCCCACACGCTTCAACTCGTAGACCCGACGGGTGGTTTGATCCGACGCGTGAGTGTGATGACCCCAGAGGGTCAGCGGAACATGAAGCTCATCAAGTTTGGGGATACCATCTCGGCGATCATCTCAGAAGCCGTCGCAATCGCTGTCGAACCCGCAACCTGACCGGAAGCGACAGGCAAGGCGATGCTGGCGGTCCGTTCGAATGAAATAGCCGTCCACTTTCCGAGGGGAACTGGAATGCCCAGCGCGGGAAAACCAAATATGAGTGCCGTCAGACGGGGTTTCGCTGGCCAGTTCCGAGTCGAGACATGGACGGTGTATCTGGCGTTGTTGGTCAGTGGCTGCGCCGGTTCGATGGGGACAATGCATAGCGGCCTGCCACCACCGCCACCCGTCACTTCGTTTGACGGCTCATATCGGAACACAATTCATGTCACCAACTCTTTCGGAGTGGCGCAGACCACATCCTGGTGTGACTCGCCGGGCCAACACATCATCACGGTGGCGAATGGCCAGTTCAGCTACGCTGTGCCGCACCCCAATGTTCCTGGGCAGGCAACTCCTGCATTCCCCGCGACCATGGCGCAGGACGGCTCGTTCTATGGTCAGGTGGTTGGAGGAACCATCTCCGGAAGAGTGCAGGGCACTCGTATAGAAGGACGGATTGACGGATCAGCGTGTCTCTACACGTTTGTAGGGCACCGAACGTAAGGCCATAGCTGACGCAAGTTTCGCGCGGCAACGCGGCGATCTGTCGGGAGGGTGCGGTGGCGGCTGATGTCGACCACCACCGCGCCAGATTTGGAATCAGCCGTTACCCTGGGGGGGCGGGGTGAACCACGGCACATTGATGCCTTGGCAATTTATGTTCGGACCTTTGACATTGGCAGTCAGCCACCCGTCCTGCCTGACCGTTCCGGTAACAGTGGCGGTTCTACCTTGGCCGCCGACTTCCTTCGCAGTCATCTGAAAGGTTCTCGCCTGCATGTTGACGGTTCCCGAAGCATGGGCCATTTGCTTCATGTCGTTCCAGGCGATCATGCCTTGCAGCGTGCCGTTCGTCCCCGCCACGACATGCCAATCCAGCGCCGGGCAACCGGCCTGCGCGCTGGAATGGAAGGTGTAAACTCTTCCCTCGGGCATTCCCTGCGCCGACGCTACGCCGCATGTTGTTGCGATCGCTATCGCACTGGTGGCGATGAGTTTACCCAAGGTCATGTGTCGTTTCCTTTCATTGTACCGGCATCATTGAGATGGCGTAGTCTCATCGGCTTTTACTTGCAGGTCAACATCTTGTCGCATACGGGCCCCGCTTGGACTATGCAATTTCGGCAAAGGGCACATTGGATTGCCACTCCTGACTTGAGCCTCGACCTCGTCGCCACAGTGTCCGCTGGGTCGGTCGCGCGGCGGTGGCATTTGCCGGTGGCTCCCGGCCAGCCCCCCGCACGGCGACGGCTCGTCAGCGGCCACGCCATTGCGCGTCGGTTGATCCGCGCCGACGCGTCATTTGCGCTGTCGGAGTGACCCGCGCTCCAAGGATAGTGGGTACTATTTCGCTACCGTGACATTCTAGGGGCGGTCAACGTTGCAGCGGTGGCCCAGCGGCGCGCGCCGAGGAATCGTCGGCTGTGGCAACCGTGCCTTCGCCGGTCTAGGCTCGGCACAGTTCAGCATCGGAAAGGATTTCACGACGGCTAACTGATGCAACGGGGCAATCGCCAGGCCACCATGGCGGAGCAAGAGGAGGAAACACCGTGACCGACAACATCGCGATGCCGATCGAGGTCGCGCACGCAACGACGCCCGCGGCCACTATCGCCGCACGCATGGATCGGCTGCCGCCTTCGCCCTACGTACGGCGTTGCATCGGTACTCCTGGCGCTCGGGGCCTTCTTCGACGTCTTCGACAACGGCCTGATCTCGTTCATCGCACCCGGCCTCTACAAGGCTGGGCTCATGGTGCCCACCACCGAAGGGTTCTTCGACATCCACGGCTATGCGAGCCTCATCGCCGCGACCTTCGTCGGCATGTTCATCGGCACCCAGTGGCTGGCTCCATTGTCCGACTATTTTGGCCGGCGGACCGTCTTCACCTATGCACTGGTGTGGTACTGCATCGCCACCTTCGTCATGGCTCTGCAGACCAGCGATGTCGGCTTGGTAATCTGGCGCTTCATTGCCGGCATCGGCATCGGCGTCGAGTTCGTCACCATCGATACATACCTGTCCGAACTGGTGCCGAGGGAAAGGCGCGGCGTGGCATTCGCCACCACCTCGCTGATCGGCACCTCGGCCTACCCGATCACGGCGTTTCTCGCCTGGGCGTTTGTCCCGCACGTCATCCTCGGGCTCGACGGCTGGCGCTGGGTCGCGATTGTGGGCGCGACCGGCGCAATCGTCGCCTGGTTCCTGCGCCTGGCACTTCCGGAGTCACCTCGGTGGCTCGCCCAGAACGGCCATGCCGAAGAAGCCGAACGCGTCACGCGAATGATCGAGACGCATGTCGAGACGCAATCCGGCCGCGCGCTGCCGCCGCCTCATCATATCGACGGTGAGATCGAACGCAGCACCGGTTACTTCAGCGAGATGTTCCGTCCGCCCTATCTCAAGCGCACCGTGATGCTGATCATCTTTCAGGTGCTGCAGGTCGTCGGCTATTATGGCTTCACCGCCTGGGTTCCGACGCTGCTGCTCGCGCAAGGGATCAATGTCACCAGAACGCTTGCCTACACGGTGGTCATCGCCGCTGCCAATCCGCTTGGCGCGCTGGCCGCGACCCAGTTCGCCGATCGCAGCGAACGGAAGTGGCAGCTTGCTTTCTCTGCACTCGCGATCGCGATCTTCGGCCTGCTCTTCTCGCAGCAGACCGACGCGATCGGCATCATGGTCGTCGGCGCCCTGATCGCGTTCTCGAACACCGTGCTGGCCTACTCGCTGCACGCCTATCAGTCCGAGCTCTACCCGACCCGGATCCGCGCGCGTGCCGTCGGCTTCACCTATTCCTGGAGCCGCTTCAGCACGATCTTTGTCGGCTTCTTCATCGCCTTCTTCCTCAGGCACTACGGAACCCTCGGCGTCTTCACCTTTATCGCCGGCGCCATGGTCACCGTGTTCCTGATCATCGCGATCATGGGACCGCGCACGACAGGCCTCCGGCTCGAGGCGATCTCGCGCTGATCGGCTGGCCGCGCGGCCAGCGGTTAACGTGCGCCGCGGCCTGTGCCAGACTGTCCACCAGGACGGGCAGAAGCACCGTCCGCACGGGGAGCGGCGGACCACGCCGCTTCACCGCACTAGGGAGTGAAGGTCCAGTGGCTACACATAAAGTGCTGATCATGGGTGCGTCCTACGGGTCGCTGTTGGCAAGCAAACTGCTGTTCGGCAGTCACGAGGTGACGCTGATCTGCCTGCCCGCCGAAGTTGAGGCGATCAATGCCGACGGCATCCGCGTGCGCATGCCGATCAAGGGTCGCAGCGCGCCGGTCGAAATCGACTCGCGCAGGCTACCCGGCAAGGTGACGGCCGCTGGCCCCGCCGGCATCGATCCATCCGACTACGACCTGGTCGCACTGGCGATGCAGGAGCCGCAGTATCGCTCGCCCGGCGTGCGCGAGCTGCTGGACGCGGTGGCGAAATCCGGCAAGCCCTGCATGTCGATCATGAACATGCCGCCGCTGCCGTATCTGAAGCGCATTCGCGGCCTGAACACCGATGGACTGCACCACTGCTTCACCGACGCGAGCGTCTGGGCTAACTTCGATCCTGGCCGTCTGACGCTGTGCAGTCCGGACCCGCAGGCGATCCGCATGCCGGATGACAAGATCAACGTGCTGACAGTGACGCTGCCGACCAACTTCAAGGCGGCGCGGTTCGAACTCAGAGGAATCGACCGACATCATGCGGCAGTTTCAGCGCGAGATCGAGGCGATCCGCTTCGACGCCGGCGATGCCATGATCGACCTGCCGGTGAAACTGAAAGTGCACGAGTCGATCTTCGTGCCGCTGGCCAAGTGGGCCATGCTCTGCACAGGCAACTATCGCTGCGTGAAGCCGGATTCGGCGGTCTCGATCAAGGAGGCGGTGCACGCGGACATCGAGGCATCGCGCCGCGTCTACGACTGGGTACGCGAGCTGTGCATGATGCTCGGCGCCTCACCGGACGACCTGGTGCCGTTCGAGAAATACGCAGCGGCGGCCAACGGTCTGATCCGCCCATCGTCCGCCGCACGCGCTCTGTTCAACGGCGCACCGAACATCGAACGCGTGGACCGGCTGGTGCAGAGTATCGCGGCGCAACGCGGCATGCGCAATGCCGAGCTGGATGCGACCGTGGCACTGGTAGACGCCAGGCTGGAGATGAACCGAAAGGCGGCGGCCTGATCTGTCGGCAGGACGGGACGCCACGGTAACAGTGGCGTGCGTTGCAACGAGTGGTCGCAACTGCTTCGCTTCGCTCACGTTCCATGCAGCGAAGGCGAAGCAGTGGAACCAGAACTATGAAAACCAAAATGACGTTCGTGGCCCTCGGGGCGCTGTGCCTGCTCTCCGCATGTGGCCAATCGCCGCAGGAACGAACGACGGGTGGAGCTGCTGCGGGCGCTGCGACCGGCGCGGCGGTCGGCGCGCTGGCTGGACCGCCCGGCATGGCAGTGGGTGCTCTGGTTGGCGGTGGCGCCGGCGCAGCGACCGGGGCTACAACCAGCCCCCAGCAGGTGAATCTCGGCAAGCCGCCATGGACAAACCCGGAAACACGCGTCCCGACGCCGCATGGGTCAGTGTCGCCGGCGAGCTCGACGCGCACCGATAACGATTCCGACAGACTGAATGATCAGAGCCTGCGGGCTGGGCAGGGCGGTAGCAGCAACCCCTGACAGCCGCGTTCCTGATGCGGGGGTCGTCGGCCTGACGGCCCCCGCACGACGACTCAGGGCTTGGCGCCGCGTCCCTTACTCCGACGCATGACCATGCGCAGGTAATCCCGCCACTCGATCGCTCCGAACAGTAGCGCCGCGATCCCGTAGGTCACGATTCCAACGACGATCAATTCCGTCAACGCGACGATCCGCGCCATCCCATGCAGCGGTGCCGAGAACAGCGCGTGCTGTACCAGCCACAATGCCACACCCATCGCCACCGTCGCCGCTACTATCCGCACGCTTTTCCGGCGCAGTTGCGCGTCCAGAGTCAGGTGTCCGCGCCGCGCCAGCAGCCCGCCCAGCCAGCCGACGTTGAAGATGGCCGCAAGGCTGGTCGCCAGTGCAGGCCCAATGTGCTTCAGCGGCACCATGAAGGCGACATTCATTGCGAGGTTCAGTGCCACCGCAGAGACTCCAATTTTCACCGGCGTCGCCGTATCGCCGCGGGCGAAGAAAGCCGGCGCCAGCACCTTCACCAGCACGAAGGCCGGCAGACCGAGCGCGTAGGCGGCGAGCGATTGCGACGACAGACGCACGCTCTCGGCATCGAATGCACCACGTCCGAACAACGCCGACATCACCGGCCAGGCGCTCACGATCAGCGCGACCGCGGCCGGCAGCGTCAGGACCAGCGCGTACTCGATCGCGCGGTTCAGTGTGGTGCGCGCCGCCGCCGCCTCGCCGCCACGCACTTGACGCGACAGCAGCGGCAGCAGCGCGGTGCCCACCGCCGTTCCGATCACACCAAGCGGCAGTTGCTGCACGCGGTCGGCATAGTACAGCACCGACACGGTGCCGGCCGGCAGTAGGCTCGCGATGATCACGTCCACCGCGAGATTGAGCTGGGTCACGCCGGCGCCGACCAGTCCCGGCAGCATGCGCCGCAGGAGCACGCGGATCTGCGGCGTCAGGCGCGGGCGCGGCAGCGACAGGCCCATGCCGCCACGTTTCAGCGCCCACAGGAGCAGACCGAGTTGCGCGACGCCGGATATGGTGATCCCCCATGACAGCGCGTGGCCGGCGGTCGGCACGTAGGGCGTCAGCCACAGCATGCAGGCGATCGAGACGACGTTGAACAGCACATAGGAGGCGGAGGCGGCGGTGAAGCGGTCGAGCCCGTTCAGCACGCCCGACGCCAGGGCGGCGAGGCAGATCAGCAGCAGATAAGGGAACGTGATGCGCGACAGATCCACTGCCAGGGCGAACTTGGCCGGGGTCGCCGCAAATCCGGGAGCGAGCACCGCCATCATCTGCGGCATGAATATCTCGCCCAAGATGGTCAGCGCACCGAGCCAGAACGCCATGACGGCGAAGGTCTCCGCGGCGAACTGTCGCGCCATGGGACGACCTTCCGCGGCGAGCAAGCCGGAGAAGGCGGGCACAAAGGCGGCGTTGAACGCGCCTTCGCCGAACAGACGGCGAAACAGGTTAGGCAGCTTCAGCGCGACGAAGAACGCATCGGCGATCGGGCCGGCACCGAGGATCGCGGCGATCAGCATGTCGCGTGCGAAGCCGAGGATGCGGCTCGCCATCGTCCAGCCGCCGACGGTGAGTACGCCGCGGATCATTCGTCCCGCCGCGGCCGCGCCAGCAATGCGGTGATCGCTTCAGCCAAGGACGTGTGTCCGGCCAGCAGCGACGCGACCGCGGCGCAGATCGGCAGATCCACGCTTGCCCCGGGCGTCGATCCGGGGGCGGCGGCGCGTGCGACGAGGGCGGGCGCCGTGGTAACACCCTCGGTGACGGCACTCCGTGCGGCCAGGACATCGGCAAGCTGCTCGCCGCGCCCGAGCGCCAGTCCGAGGCTGTAGTTGCGGCTTGCCGGTCCCGTGCAGGTCAGCAGCAGATCGCCGAGACCTGACAGCCCCATCACCGTCTCCGCCCTTCCCCCCAGGGCGACGGCCAGCCTCGACAGTTCGGCCAGGCCGCGCGTTATCAGGGCGGCACGGGCGTTCTCGCCGAGGCCTGCGCCGGTCACCGCGCCGGCCGCGATGGCAATCACGTTCTTGGCCGCGCCGCCGACCTGCGCGCCGATCGGGTCGTCGTTGCCGTAGAGCCGGAAGGACGGTGTGCCGAGCAAGGCGGCGATCGATGTGCGCAGGCCGGCGTCGCTGGCCGCGACGACGGCGGCGGCGGGCAGTCCGGCGGCGATCTCGTGGGCGAAGTTCGGGCCTGTGAGAATGGCCGATGGCGTGCCGGGCCGGACGTCGGCAGCAATCTCCAGCGGCAGGCGCAGCGTCGTCTGTTCCACGCCTTTGGCACAGACCACCAACGGCGCGAGGCCGATCGGAAGGCGCCCCAGCACGCGGCGCAGATGCTGCGTGGGAACCGCCAACAGGGCCGCATCGGCCGTCTCGGGCATCGCGGACGTCGCCAGGATCGGTTCGGGCAGACGGATGCCGGGCAGTCGAGGGTTCTCCCGACTGGCGCGGATCGCCTCGGCGCGGGCCGGATCGCGCGCCCACAACGTCACTGCATTACCGGCCCGTGCGGCCTGGATCGCGAGCGCGGTACCCCAGGCGCCGGCACCGATCACCGCGACGCTACTCATCGACAATTCGCCGCACTGTGGTCGCCGCGCCCGGGTCCCGATCGCCAAGCCGACCAAGGAGAGCGGTCAGGATCGCCGGCAGCTCCTGCTCGAAGCGATACGGCGGATTGACCACCAGCATGCCGCAGCCATTGAGTCGCACCGGGTCAACCGGCTCGCGAAGGCACAGCTCAGCGATCACGATATCGCGCACACCACTCTGTTTCATGTCGGCAAGGAATTGCCGCGCCGGGGCGCGCTGCTTGATCGGATACCAGATTGCGAACACACCGGTTCTGAAGCGCTGCCAACCGGTGGTGAGGCCGTGGGTTAGGGCAGCGAAGTCCTGTGGGTCTTCGAACGCTGGGTCGATCAGCACGAGGCCGCGTCGCTCCTTGGGCGGCAGCAACGCGCCAAGCGCCTCCCAGGCATCGCGATGATGCACCGCGACCTGGATGTCCCCAGCGAAGTGGCGCCGCAGGCTGGCCGCATCCTCCGGGTGCAGTTCGCAGCAGACCAGGCGATCGTCGGGGCGCAGCAGCGCACGCGCGATCGCGGGCGAGCCGGGATAGAGGCCGAGCGATTGCACCAGGGCAATATAGTCGGCCAACAGTGGCGGTGGGTCGTCGAGCAATCGCCCGATGCCCCTTCGCCACTCCTCAGTGCGCGCGGCCGCCCCGGCATTGAGGTCGTAGCGGCCGACGCCGGCGTGCGTGTCCAGCACATAGAGCGGCGCCACCTTGCGCTGCAGCGCGCGCAGCAGCCAGACCAGTACCGCGTGCTTCACGCAGTCCCCGAAGTTCCCGGCATGGAAGGCGTGGCGGTAGTTCACAGCGGCCATCTCGGTCGCGGCGCGAAGTCGAGCCCATCCGCCAACCCCAGCCGCAGGCGCTCAATACCGGTCCAGGCGACCATCACGGCGTTGTCCGTGCAAAGTCGCACCGGGGGCGCGACCAGCACGAACCCATGCACCGCGGCGACCTCCGCCAGCGCGGCCCGGATGGCGCCGTTCGCCGCCACGCCACCGGCGACGATCAGCACACGCGCATCCGGCGCTCGCTCGCGCATCATCGCCATGGCGTGCCTGGCCCGATCGGCCAGCACCTCGGCCACCGCGCGCTGAAAGCTGGCTGCAATGTCCGCGGCCACCCGCGTCGGCAGCGCGCCGGACCCGTGGCGCACGACCTCGTGCGCCACGGCGGTCTTCAGTCCGGAGAAGCTGAAGTCGCAGCCGCGGCGCCCCAGCAGCGGACGTGGAAAGGCGAAGCGCCGAGCATCCCCGCCGGCCGCCAGCCGCTCCAGCGCGGGTCCGCCGGGCCAGCCGAGCCCCAGCAGCTTCGCGACCTTGTCGAACGCCTCGCCGGCGGCATCGTCCATCGTGCTGCCGAGTCGAACATGCCGTCCGACGCCCTCGACCGCGACGCACTGGCAATGCCCGCCGGAGACCAACAGCAGCAGATAGGGGAAGGCGACCCCAGCCTCGACCAGACCAGGTAGGCGAGCGGTCAGGGCGTGCGCCTCCAGGTGATTCACTGCGACGTAGGGCAGGCCATGCGCGATCGCGATCCCCTTGGCGAACTGGCTGCCCACGATCAGCCCGCCGATCAGACCGGGACCGGCACTTGCCGCCACGCCGCCAAGGTCGGCAAACCCCAATCCGGCACGCGCCATGACGCCGCGGACCTGCTCGGGCAGGAATGCCAGATGTGCGCGGGCGGCAATCTCCGGCACCACGCCGCCATAGGGCGCATGCTCGCGCTCCTGGCTCAGCACCGCCTCCGCCAGCACGCGGCCGTGCTCGTCGAGCACCGCCGTCGCCGTCTCGTCGCATGTGGTCTCGATGCCCAGCACCGGGTGCATTGCCGCGAATCGATCTTCCCAGTGGCCCGCGAGAGTAATAGGACGCCGCCATGACCACCGCCATGCAGCCGCCGCTGAGGCCGCACGATCGCGCACCAGCGTTGCGTGTCGGCACGCGCGGCTCGCCGCTGGCACTGATCCAGACACGCCTCTTCATCGAGCTTCTCAGGCCGGCGTGTTCGCGTGTTCTGGAGGAGCACCCGATTCGCACAACCGGCGACGCGGTGCAGAACCGCCGCCTGGCCGAGATCGGCGGGAAGGGCCTATTCGCCAAGGAGATCCACGAGGCGTTGGCCGATCGCCGGATCGACTTCGCGGTGCACAGCCTGAAGGACCTGGAGACCACACTGCCGCCTGGCATTGTGCTCGCCTGCACGCTGGCTCGCGATGATGCGCGCGACTCGTTGATCCTGGGCGCGACCGATGCTCCGGTCGATCCCGCGGACCCATTCGCCTGCCTGCCGTTGGGTGCACTGGTAGGCACCGCATCGGTGCGGCGACAGGCGCAGTTGCTGCACGTCCGCCCGGACCTGAGCATCACGACGCTGCGCGGCAACGTGCAGACGCGGCTGGACAAACTGGCCGCCGGAGCGTGCGCGGCATCGCTGCTCGCCTATGCCGGCCTGAAGCGACTCGGCATGGCGGAGCGAGCCAGCGTTGTGCTGGACCCGGATGCGATGGTGCCGGCCGTAGGCCAGGGAACCATCGGCGTGACCGTGCGCGAGGCCGACACTGAACTGCGCGAGCTCCTCGCCGCCATCGAAGACCCTGGGGCGAAGGCGGCCTCTACCGCCGAACGTGCCATGCTGGCGCGGCTCGACGGTTCCTGCCGCACACCGATCGGCGGGTATGCGCAGGTGCGGCCCGATGGCGAGCTACATCTTACCGGGCTGGTGGCGCGCAGCGACGGCTTGTTCCTGCTGAAACGCAGCCTGCACGGCCCGGTCAGCGACGCCGACAGGATCGGCAGCGAGCTGGGCGATAGCCTGCGGGCCGACAGCCCATCCGACCTCTTTGCCTGACACTGGTCGCGGCGTTCTGATCACGCGACCCGAACCGGGCGGCAGCGAAACCGCCGCTCGCGTGGCAGCGCTCGGCTATCGGCCCGTCGCCGCTCCCCTGCTGGACATACACGTGCTGGACGCCAGGTTGCCGGCAGCCGAACGCCTGCACGCCATCCTCGTCACCAGCGGCAATGCCATCCCGTCGCTGCCGGCCAGTCATCGCCACCTGCCGCTGCTCGCCGTCGGCGCAGCAACCGCCGCGCGTGCGCGAGACGCCGGCTTTACCCAGGTAAACAGCGCCGATGGCGATGCGAATGCGCTCGCCGAACTGGCGGCGCGGAGCTGCGACCCTCGTGCTGGCCCGCTGTTGCTCGCCAGTGGTCGCGGCCAGGGTGAGGGGCTTGCCGCTGACCTGCGGGCACGCGGCTTTCGCGTCGTCCGACGGGTTGTCTACGTCGCGTCGCCTGCCAGCGCTTTGCCGGACGTCGCGCGCCACGCGTTCGCGTCGGGCGGACTGGAGGCGGCCCTGTTCTTCTCGGCGGAGACCGCGCGACAATGTGTTCGGCTCCTGCAGGCGGCACGACTGCGGGAGGCCGTTCGGTCGGTGAACGCGCTGGCTATCGGTCAGGCCGCGGCCGTGGCATTACAGGCGCTCCCCTGGCGGCGGATTTGCGTTGCCGCTCGGCCAAACCAGGACGCAATGCTCGCGCTGCTGCGATGACCGAACCGACAGAACAGCCACCCGAGCCGGCAGTTGAGCCACCCATCGAGCCGCCGCCCCCGCCGGCGGCGCGGCGCTCTCTCTTGCCGTGGATCACCGGGGCAGGGTTCGTGGTCCTGGCCGCAGGGCTGTTCTGGGTCTGGCGATATCCCTCAATCCCCCCGCCGAGCGGGCAGACCGACACAATGGCGCGGGAGATCAGCGTTCTGGAAGCCAGGGTGGACCGCCTGGAGCAGCGCCCGCCGGCGCAGGTCCCGGACCTTGGTCCGCTGGCCGCCCGCGTGGCAGCGCTGGAGGTGCGCCCCGCTGCGCAAGGGGCGGCTCGGGAGCCGGCGGCGCCCGATCTTGCTCCGTTGGAGGCCCGCGTGTCCGCGCTCGAACAGCGGCAGCCACCAAGCCTCGCTCCGCTCGAGGCACGGATGGCCACGATCGAGGCCAGGCAGTCGGCGGAGAGCCAACTGGCGGTGCGGATCACCGCGCTGGAGAACGCCGATGCGTCGATCCAGGCGCGGATCACCGCGAACGACAAAGCCGCTCGACGCATGGCGCTGGTGCAATCGGCCAGCGCGGCCCTGGCAAACGGGCAGAAACTCGGCGACCTGCCGGGTGCGCCTTCCGCACTCTCGCGATTCGCCAACACCAATCCGCCCACCGAGGCCGCGTTGCGGCTGGCGTTTCCTCAAGCTGCTCGTCAGGCCCTGGTGGCCGCGCACCCGGTCGACGCGGACAAGCCGCTGCTGACGCGCCTGTGGGCTCAGGCGCAAGACCTGGTCACCGTGCGGCAGGGCGATCGCGTGCTGGTCGGTGATCCGGCTGCCGGCGTGCTGGAGCGCGCCCGTGCCGCGCTCGATGCCGGAGACCTGCCCGCGGCGGTCACGGACGTCGCGGCCTTGCAGGGCACGCCCGGGCAGGCCATGGCGGCATGGCTCGCGCAGGCCCGTGCCTTGCTGGATGCAAGGACCGCGCTCGCCGCGTGGGCAGCGTCCGACTGATGCGGCGCATCCTGCTCGTGCTGCTGACTGCGGCGGTGGTGCTTGCCATTGCCTGGTGGTTGGCCGGTCTGCCAGGCCGGGTCACCGCCGAGATCGGCGATCTTAGCTTTGAAGCCGCCACACCGGTGGTAGCGCTCGGCTTGGCACTGACGTTTGTCGTGCTCTACGCCGTGTTCCGGCTGCTCGGCGCCCTGATCCGGCTGCCGCGATTCCTGCGCGAGCGGCAGGCGGCGCGGCGTCGGCGCACCGGCGACGTTGCGGTGACCCGTACGCTGCTTGCGCTGGCGGCCGGCGAAACGGGTGACGCCCGCCGGGAGGCCAGCCGTGCGCGGCGCCTGTTGGGTGACACGCCCGCAACGTTGGTGCTGGCGGCGGAAGCGGGGCGGATCGCTGGCCGCAGCGACGAGGCGGAGGCGGCATTTCGGGAACTGGCCGATGGTGGGGAGGCGGCTTTTCTGGGTTTGCGGGGCCTGCTGCGGCAGGCAATCGAGCGGGAGGACTGGGTAGAGGCGGCGGCCCTGGCACGACGGGGCGAGGAGATGCAGCCCGGCGCGGCTTGGCTGCGACGCGAACGGGCGCGGCTGGCGGTGCGCGCAGGCCACTGGTCGGATGCCCTTGCGCTGGCCGACGCCGATGCGCCCAAAGCGGCGCTTGCCACTGCGGCGGCGGAGGCTGAGACCGATCCAGGGCGTGCGACGCGCCTGGCCAAGCAGGCCTGGCAGGAGGACCCGTCGTCGGCGCCGGCCGCGCTGGCTTATGCCACCCGCCTGCGGGCGGCGGGGCGAGAGAACCGGGCGCTGACGGTAATCCGCCACAGTTGGAGCATCGCGCCACAGCCCGATCTCGCCGACTTCGCCTTGGCGCTGGTGAGCGACAAGCTGCAGCGAACGCAGGCAGCCCAGCGGTTGACCGAGGCCAATCCGGAGCATGCCGAGAGCCGTCTGCTGCTGGCGCGTACCGCGTTGGAGGCGGGCCTGACAGGGGAGGCTCGCCGCCACACCGAGGCCGCCATCGCAGCGGGCCTCAATCAGCGGCGGCTATGGCTGCTGCTGGCCGAGATCGAGGAGGCCGAGGGCGGCGACACGGAGGCCGGTCGTCTGGCGCAGCGCGATGCACTGCGTAGTGCCGCGACCGCCGATCCTGATCCGTCATGGCGATGCGATGCCTGCCATACCGCGCACGCGACATGGCATCCCAACTGCCCGGACTGCTTCACCGTCGGCAGCCTGCGCTGGAGCACGGCTCCGGTGGAGGCATCGCGCGTCCTGCTGCAGGACCGGAGTTCCACGTTCCTGATCGGCACCGACTGAACCGGTTCCGGTGCCGGGTTCAGGTCAGTTCAGCCGGGCGTAGCGCCGCGTCGGCGGGATCTTGCCGTCGGGCGCGAGCATGTCGGCGCGTGTCCGATGGACGCCGCCGTTGCACTGAGGCACGCCAAGGTAAGGCGCCGGATCGACCGGTCTGCCTGACTGGATTATCTCGAAGTACAGATGCATGCCGTAGGTCACACCGGTATCGCCCACGAGCCCGAGCTTTTCGCCCGCGGCCACCGTGGTCTTGCCATCGGCGAATGCCGGCGCCACCGCTCCCAGATGACTGTAGACGCCGACGAAGCCGGCGTGCTGCACCAGCATTTCCAGGCCGCCAGGCCCCTTGTGCTGGATGCGGATCACCTGGCCGGGCGCGGCGGCCCGCACCGGCGCACCCGCCGGGGCCGGCAGATCGACGCCGTTGTGATAGGTGCCGGCCAAGGGGCGGTTGGGCAGCACGCGCGGACCGAACGGCGAGGAGATGCAGGCTGAACTGACCGGTGCCAGCAGCACAGCGTTGTGTGGGTGGAGGCTCGTTGCGTATGCGGTATGTGAGAGTGCCAACGCGACAACAGCGATCAGACAGCGTGGCAGCATCTGTTCTCCCCAGCCGCAAAGCGGTAAGCGGATAGGGCATCTGGGCGCCGCGACGTCCAGTAAGAACGCCGTGTACTCACGCGCGATGGAGCGTCGGCCCCTCGACGAGGTAGCGGCGCAGCACTTCCATGTCGGGATCACGACCGAGGCCGGGACCGTCAGGCACTGTCACCTTGCCGTCCTTCGCCAGCACGAGGTCGTGCAGCGGGCTGGCCTCCAGATCGATGAACAGCCGCTCGAACGGTGCTTCCGGCGCGATGGTCGCGTTCACATGCAGCGACGCAAGAAAGCCGGCGCCGAAATAGGCGTTGTGCGGCACCACGCGAACGCCGAACGCCTTGGCTAGCGCGGCGATCTCCAGCATGGCCGAAGGGCCGCCGATCTTGATGACGCTGGGTTGGGCGACGTCGACCGCGCCGGCCTCGAATTGCGCGTGGAAGTCGTGCAGGCCGGCGGCGTTCTCGCCCGCGGCTATCGGCACGCCACCCTCGCGGCGGACCCGCGCCAGGCCGACGTGATCGCCGGGCGGGGAGACAGGTTCCTCCAGCCAGGTCAGATCGAACTCGCGCATGCGGCGCGCGATGTCGATCGCCTGCCCGACGGTCCAGGGGCAGTTGGTGTCGACCATCAGCCGTGCATCCGGACCGATCGCCTGGCGCGCGGCGCGGACCTCGGGGACGGTGATCTCGTGCAGCTTGATGTCGCGGTAGCCGCGTGCCGCGGCGCGTTCGCAGGCGGCGGCGACCATCGATGCCTTGCCGTAGCGCAGCAGGCTGGCGTAGGACGTGAGCTGTGCCACCGGCGTGGCGCCGAACAGCCGCCATAGTGGGAGGCCGGCGGCCTTGCCGGCGATGTCCCACAGCGCGATGTCGAGCGCGGACAGCGCGAACACGTGCGCGCCGTTGCGGCCGAAGCCGTGGAACGCCTTCGACAGGCTGGCGCGCAGACCGGCGATGTCGCGCGCGTCCTGGCCCAGCGCGGCGGGCGCGAGCTGGGTGTTCAGCACGGCCATCGTGGTTGCCGCGGAGGCATGGCCGAAGGCTTCGCCCCAACCCTCCAGTCCCTGGTCGGTGACGATGCGGAGCCAGACCGTGTTCATGGTCTGCCAGTTGAGGCCGCCCACCGTCGCGGGCTTGCCGCCCATGTCGAACGGGATGCGGGTCCAGTAGGTCTCGATGGCGGTGATTTTCATGGTGCGGCGTCCTGGGCGGGTTGCAGGTCGTGGGTGGGTGGGGTCACCGGGGCGGCCCCCTTCCCGCGAGAGGTTAGGTGAAGGCGAGCTGCACGGGCGGCAGGGGCGGGAAATCGACGGTGACGCTGGCGGGGCCGGTCAGCCAGACCGGCGGGGTCACGCTGCCGAGCATGATGATCTGGCCGGCCTTCAGGCCGCCGAACGCGGCGGCGACGGACGAGCCGGCCAGCCAGGCCAGGCAGTTCATGGGATGCCCCATCAGGTCGGCGCCGACACCCTCGTCGCGTTGGTGGCCGTCCACGATGAGACGGCCATGGAGCGTGCCGATGTCGAGCGAGCGCCAGTCCTGCACGGACGGCTCACCCAGCACTGCCGCGGCATGGAAGACCTGATCGGCGATCAGCGTGGGGACGCCAAGTTCGGTCAGATCGCCGTAGCGGTTTTCGACGATCTCGATGCCGGCGACGAGATCGCCGACCGCATCAGCGACCTGCTCGGCGGTGCACGGGCCGGGCGGCAGGTCGTGGGCGAGACGCACCGCCAATTCGCACTCCACGCCGGGGCGGACGAAGTCAGCGAAGCGCACGGTAGCGCCGCTGCGGTGGATGTTGCCGATCGCCATAAAGCCGGCAGCAGGGCCGCTGAGGCCGAGATACTCCTGCATGCGCTGGGCGGTCGCACCGATCTTGAAGCCGCCGGGCGGGGCGGCGCCGGTGCGGTGGGCGAGCGCGCGCTGCACCGCGGCACCCTCCGCCTCGGTGCGAGGTGCGATGTCCGACGGCAGAGGCGCGACCTGGCCCCGCTGTTGACGAACCGCATGCAGGGCCGCGGCGGCCGGTTCGGGTTGAAAGCTCATGCGCCCCTCGTGAGTTCGTAGAGCGCCACTGATGCGGCGGCGGAGACGTTCAGGCTCTCCATCTTGCCGGGCATGTGCAGGCCGGCGATCTCATCGCAGGTCTCGCGGGTGAGGCGGCGGAGGCCCTCGCCCTCGGCGCCCAGCACCAAAGCGACGCGGCGCTCGTGCAGACTGGGGCCGGACAGTGTGACGCCGCCGGTGTCGAGGCCGACCGTCCAGATGCCGGCCGCCTTCAGAGCGATCAGCGTGCGGGCGATGTTGACGGCGCGCAGCAGCGGGATGGTCTCCAGCGCGCCGGACGCGGCCTTGGCGAGACTGCCGGTCTCCTCGGGCGCGTTGCGGTCCTGGGTGATCACCGCCGCCACGCCGAACGCCGCAGCCGAGCGGAGGATCGCGCCGACGTTGCGCGGGTCGGTGACCTGGTCGAGCACGAGCAGCGGGCCAGGACGTTCCAGCGCGTGCTGGAGGCTCGGCGTGGCGAGCGGGTCGGCGAGCAGGGCGACACCCTGGTGGGCGATGTCGCGACCGAGCAGGTGATCGAGCCGGCCGCGCTCCACTTGCTCGGGCGGCACCGGCCAGGGCGGCGGCTGGCGCTGCGCGAGAGTCTGCTGGGCCTCCTCGGTCACCATGAGGTGGCGGAGGCGGCGGGCAGGATTGGCGAGTGCCGCGGCCACAGCGTGCAGGCCGTAGAGCCAGAGCGCGCCTCGCGGGGTGTCCGGGGCACGCGGGCGCTGGAAGTCACCGCGCGGGCGGTTGCGGTGCTGATTGTCCTGGGGACGGCCGCGAAACGGCTTGCCGGGGCCACCCTGGCCGCCTGACCCTGGCGGGCGCCCGGCGCCGCCGTGGCGATTGGAGTTGGGAGGTTTCATTGGCCCAGGGTGTAGACCGCGGCGTCGCGCATGGACAGCAGGGGCCCGCGCGAACCGCCCTCGCCTAGGCGCTGTCGCGCCGACCGATCAGACCACGCAATTGTTGGAGTAACAGTTCGTAATCAAATGGCTTTGGCAGAAGCGTCGGCGCGTTGTCGCCGACACGGCGTGATCGGCTGGCAGCGCCGACATATCCAGACGCCAACAGAACGCGCACTGCGGGCCGATTGATGCGCACCCACTCTGCGAGATCGTATCCGCTTACGTCACCGGGCATCCGCACATCCGAGAACACCACATCGACCGCTTCACCGGCAGCAAGCACCGTGATTGCCTCGCGGCCGTTCGCAGCTTCGACCACGTGAATGCCTGCGTCGCGCAAATATTCGGCGACCACGGAGCGCAGCAGTATTTCATCATCCACGACCAGTACTACCGGTCTTCCAGGTGACGGCTCAGGCTCTGCGGATTGCGTTGCGGCCTCGGTCATCGCAATGGTCGGTGCTCACTGACTGTTGGCACAATGCAACCTGTGTCGGACGCGACGCAGCGGTCCAATCACATGGGCTTGAGAGGCGGTAAACCTTCACTCTGGCGCGCACTTCGCGGTCTTGCGGAAACGCGCCGCCGTTCACGCAATAGATCGATGCGTTTAACGATCTCTTTCGGGTGATACGGCTTGTCCAGAGGACCATCGTCGCAGAGGTCATGTGCCTTGTTGGCGGTGGACGTCGGACTCCCCGTCAAAATAACATCGATGTCAGTGAAGTGCTGGCGAACATGCTGGGCGAGTGCGAAGCCATCCATGGCTCCGTGCAGACTTACCTCGGCAAGAACGACATGCACCGGCCTCCCCGAGGCCAGAACGATCAAGGCTTCTTCGACGCTTGCCGCCTCGATCACTGCGTATCCGCATTCGCGCAGGTAATCAGCGATCACCATGCGCACCAGAATATCCGGGTCGATCACGATAATCGTTTCTGAAACTGTCGGTACAGTGCCGGCTGATTGATCGGACGAACTCATGACGAGCAGAACGCGAAAGCGCGCGTGCGGTTGCGCCCGTGCCCCTACAGTCGGGTGAAGCCGCTCCAGAATTGCAGCAGACCCTTGGTTTCCACGTCGTACGATTGGACAAAGGTCAGAGTGCCGTCGTTGCCAATCCTGTAGGTCGAGAGTGTTGCGGGCTGAATTCGCACGTTTTCACCATCGCGTACGGGCAACTCCTGAAGGTTGGCGGCGACCAGCATGCGACCGGTAGGATCTATCGAGAACGTGCGCGGGTGGAAACCGTGCGTGTCGATCGCCTGAACCAGCCGTGGTTCACCGCTGTTCTGGTTGATCGAGAACAGGGCGATGGTGTTCTCGCCGCCCGCTGCAACCTTCTTGCCCCCGCTTTCGATCAGGCCGCTGGCGCGATTGCCGACATAGACGAAGCGCCCGTTCGGATGGATGTGAATCGGGCCGACCATCTGCTCGGGCCGCAGATTGCCCGGCTCGTGCAGGGTGGTGAGGACATAGGCCGGTGCAGGCTCGAGATCGTCGCCGCGGATGCGATACATCTGGAGCTGATTCTGCCGTTCCACCGACACGAACATCCATGGCTTCGTGGGATGGAAGTCGACATGCCGTGGTCCGAATCCATAGCCGGCGCCTGGCGCGATGGAAGAGATGTCGGTCAGTTGTCCGTTCCTCAACGCCTTGACCTTCAGCGCACCCGGGTCTTCGGGCTTTGTGGCAGTCGCGTTGTTGCCACGGGTGACCAGCACAAGCGCGCGATTGGATGGGAACATGCGGACCTGATGCGCGTAGATACCGCCGTCGATCGGGGTTGCCTGTTTCACCTCTTCGCCGATCGCCCCATCCGGGCCAAGCGGATGGACCGACATGGTGCTGGGAACGTTGTAGGCCGTCAGCAACCACTTTCCCTCGGCGTCCACTGTGATGTTGATGGGACGGGCACGGATGGCGACCGGTGCACCGAAGGAACTGAGTGCGCCTGTGGTGGGATCGATTCGGAAGGCGGTGAGGTGGTGCTTGCCATCAGGCTTGCCGAACGGAACGAAGTTGCTGGAGGCGACGTAGACAATGAGCTTTGTCGGATGCCGCCAGGCGTATTGGATCAATGCGGGTGCTGTTACACTGCCCTGGCGTGTGAGCGCGGCATTGCCGATGTCGGCTTGCCAGCACGTGAGATCGGGTCCGACAGCATCGTAGAAGACTGCGCCGGGGTGCGAATTGGCGGCCCGAGCGTGCCAGGGGGTGGCGGCCACGCCTGCGAGCAGCGTGGTGACGGCGCGGCGCGTCAGCATGTGTCGTGTCCCTTCTGCGAAGGATATGGCTTGGACGTTTGGTGGGTCATCCTGTGCCAAGTGTCGGGATGGTGGCAATCAAGTGGTTCGCCGGCACTGGACCGGTGACGTTCAGCCCATCACGCCGCGTGGCTGTGCGCGAGGCGTTCGATGTTCGACCTCAACCTGGCCGTGGTGGCTTCGTCCAGCTCGAACTCCAGGTGCAATCCGTCTTCACTGCCACGCACGGTGAATGGCAACGCAAAGGCGCCATTGTCGAGATGCAGCGTTCCGCGTGTGCCTTTGTGCAGCGAAGGACCGCCCTCGATACGAGCACCGGCCTCCGATATGTCGTTGATGCGTGCGGCACGGACGTCTTGACCCGGAACGCTTAGACGGCAGGGCAGGTCCACCTCATGGCGGACGGCTTTGCGACGATCCACCTCGGTCGTGGCAGTGCGCACAACACGCATCACGGAATGGCGCAGTGCAGCCACGGCGGTGTTCAGTCCTGCGGCGTTCTCGCGCACTTCGACGGCGCGCTTCCCGGTCTGCTCAGCTTCGATCGAAACCTCGGCGGTACGCGTGGTCATCTCGTTGGCAGCCGAGGCTGTTTCGGCGACATTGCGGGCAATTTCGGCGGTTGCCGCACCCTGTTCCTCGACCGCTGCAGCGATTGAACTGGCGATGGCGTCGATCTCACCGATGGTTTCCTCAATTCGAACCACCGCGGCGACAGAATCCCCGGTCGCGCTCCTCACCTGACGGATATGCTGCGCGATCTCATTTGTGGATTTCGCTGTCTGGATGGCAAGCGCCTTCACCTCGGAGGCAACCACCGCGAAACCTTTGCCCGCCTCACCGGCGCGGGCCGCTTCGATCGTGGCGTTCAGCGCCAGCAGATTGGTTTTATCAGCGATCTCTGCGATCATGTCGGCCACCACGCCGATGCGTGTCACTTCCTCGTTCAGTGCGTCTATCGTGGCACGGGTTTCCGCGCCGGCGGTGACTGCGCGGCTGACAATAGCGCTCGATTGGGCGACCTGCGCGCTGATCTCGCGGATGGACGCGCTAAGCTGTTCGGCTGCACTTGCCACGGTCTGGGCATTGGCCAGTGCCAGCCCTGATGCGTTGGCCGCTGTTTGAGCCGAATTGCCCGTTCGGACGGCGGACGCACTCATTTCTTCGGCGGTCGCAGTCATTGCGGCCGTGCGAGTGCCAACCTCATGTAGTGCCGCCGTCGTCGCACTTTCGATCGTGTCCGCCATACCGACCAATGCTGCTTTTTTCTCTTGCTCGGCGCGTTGGTGGTCTTGTGCTTGCGCGGCGGCCAGTCCCACTTCCTTCGCCATGTGTTCCTTGAACACCTGCACTGTGGCAGCCATGGCGCCAACTTCATCCCGCCGGGTTGTGCCTGGAATACGGGTTGCTAAGTCTCCGTTGGCGAGGTCCTCCATCGCGGCCTTCAGTTTGCCGAGCGAGCCCGAGATATCCCGGTTGATCAGCCACGCGGCAAGCGTCACAACCAGCAGGATTCCGCCACCGATGGAGGCGAGAAGCAAAAGGGATGTACGCCCAGAGGCATCCAGGTCATCAGTCCAGGCGCCAGCGATGAATACCATCTGCCAGGGCTGATAGCGTGCGACGTAGGACAGCTTTGGTGCAGGCTGCGTTGCACCTGGCTTGAGCGCCAGGTAGGTAATGACACCTTCATCCGAGTTTCGGAGTACTTCTCGCGCCAAGTCGGCGCTCGATCTGCCGTCGGCGTCCTTGGATGCGGTCGGCTTCCCCTCGCGGGCCGGATCGCCTCCGTGCATGACGACGATCCCGTCGGGAGTTTGGACGAGGACGTAGTTGGTGCCGCTATCGAAGCGCACTGTGTGCAGGTCATCGCGGAACTGGGCTAATGCCTGATCGCGGGTGATTCGCCCGTTCGCGACCTGCTTGTCGAGGGTTCTGGCGAAGCCCATCGCCGATTGCACGACCGCCCGAAGCTTATCCACGCGGTCGCCAATCATCCGCTGTTGCATCAGGGAGGCCCCTGACGCAATCGACGCGACCAGCGCCAAGGCAGACAGTCCCAACAGCAGCGCGAGCTTGGTGCGGAGTCGGAGGTGGCTAAGCATGCTCATCGCGGCTTATTCCTGGCCCAGGTCGCTTGATCGCGCTTCCGATAGGTAGTGCGAAAATGTGTTCTGCCGCGTGAATGAACGGTAAAGCACCGCGGCATGGGTGCGACCACCCCTTCCGCCTCTGCCCCGCCGGCGCATATACCCTCCCCATGGCGCGCTTCCTCAAGATGCACGGCTGCGGCAACGACTTCGTCGTGTTCGACGAACGCGCCGGCCCGCTTGGCCTTACCCCGCGGCGTGCGGCGGCGATCGCTGACCGGCGCACCGGCGTGGGCTGCGACCAGCTCATCGCCATGGAGCCTGCGCCGGCCAATTCCAACGCCGATGCCTTCATGCGCATCCGCAACCCAGACGGCAGCGAGGCCGGGGCATGCGGCAATGCCACGCGCTGCGTGGCCGATCTGCTGACGCGAGAGACCGGGCGGCGCGTCCAGGTGATCCGCACCATCGCCGGCAACCTGTCCGCCGAGGCGCTGCCGGATGGGCGGGTGCGCGTCGACATGGGGTCGGCACGGCTCGACTGGTCCGACATTCCGCTGGCGCGGCCGATGGACACGCTGCATCTCGACCTCGCCGTGGGGCGGGTGGCCGATCCGGCGGCGGCCAGCATGGGCAACCCGCACGCGACGTTCTTCGTGGACGACGTGGCGCGCCTGCCGGTGGCGGAACTCGGGCCGCGGCTGGAGCACGACAAGCTGTTCCCCGAGCGCGCCAATATCGGCTTTGCGGAGGTATTGGCGCCGGACCGCATCCGGCTGCGCGTGTGGGAGCGCGGCGCGGGGCTGACGCTGGCGTGCGGCTCCGGTGCCTGCGCCGCGTTGGTGAATGCTCATCGCCGCGGGCTTGCCGGGCGGCGTGCCATCGTGGTGGTGGACGGCGGCGAGTTGGACATCGAATGGCGCTCGGACGGCCACGTGCTGATGACCGGTCCGGTGGCGACGTCGTTCATCGGCGAGATCGACCTGGCGGCGTATCCGGCATGATGGCCGGATCGGGTCCGGCCATGACGATCGCGGATCGGGCTTGCGCCCGAGACGCAACATGAGCGTCGAGATCGTCACGTTCGGCTGCCGGCTGAACGCCTATGAGAGCGAGGTGATGCGTGGCCACGCCGAGGCGCTGTCCGACACGGTGATCGTCAACACCTGCGCGGTGACGGCGGAGGCAGAGCGGCAGGCACGGCAGGCGATCCGGCGTACGGCGCGCGAACGACCTGGCGCGCGCATCGTGGTCACCGGCTGCGCGGCGCAGATCGATCCGGCGGCGTGGGCTGCGCTGCCGGGGGTGGCGTGCGTGCTGGGCAACACGGACAAGCTGAAGCCGGAGAGCTGGACGCCGGGTGCATCGAGCGCCGTGTCCGACATCATGGCGGCGCGCGAGACGGTGGCGCATCTGGTGACCGAGTTCGCCGGCAGGGCGCGCGCGTTCGTGCAAGTGCAGCAGGGCTGCGATCATCGCTGCACGTTCTGCATCATCCCTTTCGGCCGCGGGCCGAATCGCAGCGTGCCGGTGGGAGCGGTAGTGGCGCAGGTGCGCGCGCTGGTCGAGGCGGGCTATCAGGAGGTGGTGCTGACCGGGGTCGATATCGCCTCGTACGGGAGCGATCTGCCTGGGGCGCCACGGCTGGGGCAGCTGGTGCGGCGGCTGCTTGCGCTGGTGCCGGAGCTGCGGCGGCTGCGCCTGTCGTCGCTCGACCCGGCGGCGATCGACGATGACATCTGGCGGCTGCTCGGCGATGAGGAGCGGCTGATGCCGCATATGCATCTGTCGCTACAAGCTGGCAGCGACCTGATCCTGAAGCGCATGAAGCGCCGGCATCTGCGGGCGGATGCGGCTGGTGTGGTCGCGCGGGCGAGAAGCCTGCGGCCGGGCATTGCTATCGGCGCGGACCTGATCGCGGGATTCCCCACCGAAACGGAGGTGCTGTTCCGCGAGACGCTGGATTTCGTGGCCGAGGCGGAGCTGCCGTTCGTGCACGTGTTTCCGTACAGCGAACGGCCCGGCACACCGGCGGCGCGGATGCCTGCGGTGCCGGTTGCGTTGCGGCGCGAGCGGGCGGCGCGGCTGCGGCAGGCGGGCGGCGATCTGTTGCGGCGCTATCTGGCGTCGCATGTGGGGCGCACCGTGTCGCTGCTGACCGAGAGCGCGGATGGCGGGCACTCCGAGCACTTCGCCGCGGTGCGGCTTGCGATGCCTGCAGCACCAGGGCGGCTGATGGCCGCGCGGGTGACCGGCGCCGCTGGTGATGTCCTGCTGGCGGAGGCTACTTGATGGCGCTCGGTTTCGTCTCGCGGCTGAAGGAAGGACTGACCCGCAGCACGCAGAAGCTGACGGAAGGGATTTCGGCGGTCTTCAAGAAGCGGCGGCTGGACGATGCGGCGCTGGAGGAGCTGGAGGACGTGCTGATCGCCGCCGACCTCGGCACCGAGGTGGCACGGCGGGTGATCGCCAGCTTCCGCCGCTCGCGCTTTGGCACGGAGGTGACTGACGAGGAGATCAAGCAGGCGCTGGCAGAGGAGATAGCGGCGATCCTGGAGCCGGTGGCGCAGCCGCTGCGGCTCGATCCTGCGAAGAAGCCGCATGTCGTACTGGTGGTCGGCGTGAATGGAACCGGCAAGACCACGACCATCGGCAAGATGGCGCAAAGCTATCGCGAGCAGGGCAAGCGGCCGGTGCTGGTGGCGGGGGACACGTTCCGCGCGGCGGCTGTGGAGCAATTGCAGATCTGGGGCGAGCGCGTCGGCGCGCCGGTGATCGCCGGAGGGCGCGATGCCGATGCCGCGGGGCTGGCGTTCGATGCGCTGACACGTGCGACGGCGGAGGGCGCCGACGTGCTGCTGATCGACACGGCGGGGCGGCTGCACAACAAGGCCGTGCTGATGGATGAGCTTCGCAAGATCATACGTGTGCTGCGCAAGCAGGACGAGACGGCGCCGCACTCGGTGCTGCTGGTGCTGGATGCGACCACTGGCCAGAACGCGGTGCAGCAGGTGCGCGTGTTCAAGGAGATGGTGGATGTGACGGGGCTGGTGGTGACGAAGCTCGACGGGAGCGCGCGCGGCGGGATCGTGGTGGCGCTGGCGGAGACGTTCGGTCTGCCGGTGCACGCGGTTGGGGTGGGCGAGAGGGCCAGCGATCTGCGGCCGTTCGATGCGGGGGATTTTGCGCGCGGGCTGGTGGGGATGTGATGCGGCGCCTTACGCCGGCGGGCGCTGGGCGGAACGTGCGCCGCTGTTTCCGGCTCGACGTGCAGCCTGACTTGCCTGGCGCTTGGTGCTGCGTGTGGGGCTGCATTGGGCCGGCGGGGCAAACTCGGAGCATCCCCTATTCTATTCCGCTGGAAGCGCAGGCGGCGCTCGATCAGCAGCGCCGAAGAAAAGAGCTCGAGGGCTACATCACGGCTAGCGCCGGGGGGACGGATAATGGCGCGGAGCACAGAAGCTCTGGTAGACCCCGCCATCCTGAAGTGGGCGCGAGACACGGCAGGATTTTCCATTGACGAAGCGGCTGCCAGTTTACAGACCAAACCGGAAAAGTTGGCGGCATGGGAAGGCGGAGACGAACGCCCGAGCATGTCGCAACTCCGCAGAATGGCCGTGGCTTACAAGCGCCTGCTCAGTGACTTCTATTTGCCGGAAGCGCCGCCAGCAGACGCGGATCCGCACGACTTCCGGCGATTGCCGGGAGAAGTTGCGTTCCACTATTCGCGTGCCCTGCGTTATCAACTCCGGCTTGCCCGTCAACGCCGTGAACTGGCGCTTGACCTTGCCGCCGAGCTGGAGGGCGAGCTGCCTTCCCTGCCCGGCCATTTGCAACTCAATCCCAACCCGGAGGAAACCGGCGCCGGACTGCGCAGGATGCTCGCTGTTACGCTCGAAGCGCAGCGCACCTGGCGCGACCCACGGCTCAGCTATAATGGATGGCGCACCGCCATAGAGCGGGCAGGCATTTTGGTATTTCAGGCAACCGGCATCCCCACGCCCGAAATGCTGGGCTTCTCGCTAAGCGAGCGCCCGCTGCCGGTCATCGGCGTCAACCGTAAGCTCAAGCACAATGGGCGCACGTTCACTCTGTTGCACGAGGTCGTGCATGTCTTTCTCGGCGGCAATAGCATTTGCGATATTGAGGAGGGCGTCTTGCGGCCGCCAGAGGAACAGCGCGTCGAAGTCTTCTGCAACGCAGTCGCCACCGCTACGCTGGTGCCCCGCAATCTTCTTCTCAGCGAACCCCTGGTAGCGGCGCATCTTCCCCGCCCCCGCGATTGGAGCGAGGACGAGCTGGGATCGCTCGGCCGCGCCTTTGGTGTCAGCAACGAAGTCATTTTACGGCGTCTCCTCACAGCGGGCCGTACGTCGCAGCACTTCTACATGCAGCGCCGCGCCGTCTACGGAAGCCTTATCGATCCCCCCGCCGCTGATGCTGACACCGCCACCGAATACAAACGAAATATGCCGCAGGAGGTGGTTAGCGATATCGGTAGACCACTGACCCGGCTTGTATTGGAAAGCTACGACAATTCATTCACGTCGCTGGCCGACGTGTCACGTTACCTGGGGCTGCGTGCGCAGCACGTCGATAAGGTGCGTAGTTTGCTGGCGAGGGGCTAATGCCTCCTGCGCTGATATATTGTCTCGATACCAGCTCCGCCATTGAATGGTTCGTTCGCGCCTATCCCCCTTCCATTCTGCCAAACCTGCCGCTACGCATGGAGGCTCTCATAGCCGCAGGCCGGTTAAGGGCGCCCAAAGCGGTATTATTGGAGGAACTCACCCGCATCGACGACGACTGCTGCAGGTGGGCTAAGGCGCAGACGGGATTTTTCCTCGAAGAGTCCGTCGAGGTTCAGCGCATCGTTCGTCAGCTCATGGCAACTCACCGGAACCCCGCCAAACCGCAGAAGGGTATCAGCGGTGCAGACCCTTTTGTTATCGCGTTGGCGAAAGCCGAAGGCCCGCACTGGGTGGTCGTGGCCGACGAGCATCCCGGCTCACTGGAAAATCGGAAGATCCCCTTCGTGTGCAACGCCGAGAAAATCCGCTGCATCACCTTCCAGCGGATGATGATTGAGGAAGGCTGGCAGTTCCGATGAGGCTCGATAGGCAATATCGAGCCTACGCCCGCGGGCGCTGCGCATCGGCCAGCATCATGCCGATCGATCCAACCAGCATCAGAGCGGCCATGCCGCGCGGTGTTCCGTCGGTAACGAGCCCCACCATCAGCCCGCTGAACGCGCCGAGCAGGTATTGGCCCGTGCCCATCACCGAGGACGCGCTGCCGGCGTGATGCTGATGGCGGGCGAGCGCGCCCACGATCGTGTTGGGGTTCAGCATCCCCATGCAGCTTATGGCGACGAACACCGGCGCGATGACCAGCGGCAGGATGTGCAGTCCGGCAAACGCGATCACCGTCAGCGTGGCGGTAGCGGCGAGGTGCACGCGGCTGACGCCGCGCAGTACGCGGAAGGGTCCGAACCGGCGCAGCAAATGTGGATTGAGCTGCGCGCAGCAGATCAGGCCGAATGAGTTCGCGCCGAAGATCATTGCGTAGCGCGCCGGTGTCAGGCCGAAGCCCTGGATGAACACCGGCGACGAGCCGGCCAGATAGGCGAAGAACGCGAACGTGGCAAACCCGCCCATCGATGCATGCGTGAGGAATCCGCGCTCGGCGAGGATGCTGCGATAGCGGTCCAACTGCTCGCCGAGGCGCAGCCGGATGCGTCGCTCCTCGGGCAGGGTGTCGGGCAGCAGAAGCAGCACGAGCACCCAGCATAGGGCGCCATACGCGGTGAGGATCCAGAAGATGCCGCGCCAGTCGGCGAACGCGAGGACCGCGCTGCCGACGGTCGGCGCCAGGATCGGCGCGGCGCCCATCACCAGCGACAGCCGCGACAGCAGCACCGCGGCGGCGTGGCCTTCGGCCAGATCGCGGACCATCGCGCGGGGGATCACCATGCCGGCCGAGGCGCCGATGGCCGCAAGGGCGCGGAACGCCGCCAGCCACTGGATGGATGGCGCCAGAGCGCAGCCCAGGCAGGCCAGGGTATAGATGGCTGTTGCCACGATCAGTGGTCGCTTGCGACCGAAGCGGTCGGACAGCGTGCCCTGGCTGAACTGGCCGACCGCGAGGCCGGCGAACCATGCGGCGAGGGTCAACTGGGCCGACCCGGGCGCGGCGGCGAACGAGGCCTCGATCGCCGGAAAGGCGGGCAGATACATGTCTGTCGTCGCCGGTCCCACCGCGGTGAGGAAGCCGAGCAGCAGGGGGAGCCAGGCGGGGAAGCGCATCCGGCGTTCATAGCAGATGGCGTGCCAGATGGCCGCCGAGGGTTCCCGTTCGCGTCATGGCGGCCGGTGGCTCGGGGTGACTAAACGACGTTTGATCAAAGCTCTGGTAGGCGAATCGGAGTCGGCATGGTAAGTGCGACCGGCTCCGCGTCCCGCTCTGTCAGGGCACCATCGCCGGGTTGGGACGTTTGGCGCCCTGTCCCGCTGAGCCTGCAGAGGAAACCCATGCGCCACATACCCGCACCAGTTCTCAGCCTGCTCTGCCTGGTGGCTGCCGCTTGCCAGGCTGTGCCTCCGGGCAGTTCGGCGACCGGACAGGCTGATGGGACGCAGGCCCGCGCAGCGTCGGGCAGTGCGGGGCTCAACGCGGTGCCGAATTGCGCCTCCGGTCTGTCCGCCACACTGTCGGACGGGCTTCGGGTGGGCTACCGCGGCAGCGACCCGAACGATCCCGATCGCTGCCTGCTCGACTGGTCGGGGCGTTCATATCCGCTGTATTTCGGGTTGTGGAGCACGGGGCCTGACAAACCGATGAGCGACGCGGCGCGGGCAGCTTTCCGGACGGCGTTGACCGGCCCGGTGGGCACCGAGGCCGCATTCGATACCCAGGGCGCGAAACTCTGGAAGCGCGTGACGGTCACGCACGTCGCCAACGACACGATTGACGTAGCGGGGGCGCCGCGGCCGGCCGTGGAAGTGCGCGTCGTGCGGCATGACGCGGAGGGTCGGGCCGATGTGCGCGCCGAAACGCTATACGCGATCGACCGCGCGACCGGGGTGATGCTGCGATGCGAGAACGTCACGCCGATGGCCGACGGAGAGGTGACGAAGACGACAAGCTGGCAGATCGGGACCATCGGGCAGGCCGGTTGACGCCAGGCGCTCCGGCGCAGCATCTTCGTTGCATCCCCCGGAGACGCCAAGCGATGGCCTTGAGCCGGACCACACGTGTCAATCTGCTGCTCGGCAACGGCCATTTCCTCTCGCACTTCTACGCGTTGTGCCTGCCGCCGCTGTTCCTGGCCTGGCAGGGGGCATTCCAGGTGAGCTTCGCCGAACTCGGCCTCGCGGTCGCGCTGATGTCCGGGTCGACCGCACTGCTGCAGACGCCGGTGGGCTTTCTGGTGGATCGCTACGGTGCACGTCGGTTCCTGGTCGGCGGCGCGCTGGTGATGTCGCTCTGCGTCACCGCCATGGGATTTGCCACCAGTTTCTGGCAGATCCTGTTGCTGGCGCCGCTTTCAGGCATGGGCAACTCGGTGTTCCACCCGGCGGACTATGCGATCCTGTCCGGCTCAGTGGACAAGGACCGCATGGGCCGCTCGTTTGCGCTGCACACGTTCAGCGGCAACCTGGGCTTTGCAGCCGCACCGCCGATCATGGCGCTGCTGGCGGTGACGATCGGCTGGCGCGCCAGCCTGATCCTCGTCGGGTTGCTCGGCATTCCGGTGGTGGTGTCCATCGTGCTGCAAAGCGCCATCCTGAACGACCAGGTCCACCACGAGGCCACGCATGCCGGGCCGACACTGTCCGGCCGCGAACTGCTGTTCAGCCGCACGATGCTGCTGTTCTTCGGCTTCTTCCTGTTGGGCTCGATGGCGGGCGCGGGCGTGCAGTCCTGGCTGATCACAGTGCTGCACACGGTGAAGGGCCTGACGCTGGAGGTCGCGTCCGCGACGCTTACCGGCTACATGGCCGGTTCCACCATCGGGGTGCTGGTCGGCGGCTGGTTCGCCGACACCTTCAAGCGGCATGTGCTGCCGTTTGCCGTGGTGCTGACGATAGCCTCCGCGGTGCTGACCGTTTCGGTGAACTGGGTGCCGCTGTCAGGTTTGGCGGTGATGGCGGTGATGTTCGCATCCGGGCTTGCACTGGGGGCCAGCCGCACACCACGCGACGTGATGCTGAAGGATGCGGCGCCGCCTGGCCAGATCGGCAAGGTGTTCGGCTTCGTCAGTGCGGGTCTGCCGCTGGGGTCGGCGCTGACGCCAGTGCCGTTCGGGTTCCTGATCGATCGCGGCCACCCGGAACTGATCCTGGTGATGGTCGGAGCGCTGTTGCTGGCGAGCCTGCTGTGCGTCGGCACGGCGCGGTCCGTCGCGCGCCATCAGGCTGTCGTGGCGCCGGCCGAATAGGCGCGGTGTCGGATGCGTCAGGAGTAGACGTGGATAGCCGGGCCGAGCCCGGCTATGACGAATCAAGACGGATTGGTCGGCCAACCCTGACAGTTACTCGGCGGCCATGGCGAGAAAGAACCACCGCTTCAGCGTCGGGATACGGTTTGCTAGTCTGAGCACGGCGCGTGACGTCGCGCGCGCCAATGCGCCGGTCTCCAACTGCGCCTTCATCGCCTCGAGCGAACCGCGCACAGCGGCAAAGCCATAGCGGCGCATTGCAGCTTCGTACTCGGCGATCGCTTCCAGCAGGGTTGCCTCGCCATGGGCCGCACGCACGAGGTGACGGCAAAGGAGGGCCGCGTCGCGCAGGGCGATGTTGGCGCCAATGCCGCGATATGGCGTCATGCTGTGGATTGCATCGCCGAGTAGCGTGACGCGGCTGGGCTGCCATGGATCGACCGGACGCGACGTGCGGATCGGCAGCAGCGACAGGGTGCCAGGATCGGTCATGCGGACGAGTTCACGGTAGCCCGCATCCCACTCCGCCATGCCGGCGAGCGCGATGCCGCGCAGCGTCTCGGCGCATGGCGCATCTTCGACGTTAAGGCCGAGAACGCGACGCTGCGCACCGAACGCCCACATCAGGTAGCTGCGCGTGTTGTCGAACAATGTACCGGCCGCGGGATCGACCGCCTGCTCAGTGCCACCGATGCCATTCACCGGGGCTGCGTGGGCGAATTCCTGAGGGGCAACGAACAACCCGCGCCCGCCGGGTCCCGAGACCAGCGCCATCGCATCGCGCAGCAGTGGTGGGATGCGGCGGCGCGTCTCCTCGTCGAGGAACACCTTGCCGCCGATGGCTGCCACACCGGTATCGATCCGCTCCGCGTGCGGTAGGTACTGGCGACGCACGCGCGAACCGCCGCCGTCGGCTGCGACCAGCACATCGCCTTCCGCGCTGCTGCCATCTTCGAAGAATGCCACGACGCGATCGCCGCGCGTCTCGTAGCGAACGAAGGTCTTGCCGAATTGCACGCGCTCGCCGAGGCCCGACAGCAGCACCTGGCGCAGCGTGATGCGACTGACCGAGCGATGCTGCTCCACCGCATCGCCGTCGGGTTCGTTAAAGCCGCCGACCGAGATCAGTGTCTGCATGCGCTCGGTCAGCATGCGAAAGGCACGCGGCGGCCGACCGCAGGTGGCGGTGAGCGTATCGAACAGCGCGGGCGGCAGACAGTCGTGCAGTGCTCGGCTGCCCTTCGGACTGATATGCACGCGGTATCCCTGCAGACGATCGGTGATCGCGTGGTCGCGCTCATACACTGTGGCGTTCACGCCGGCCTGCTTAAGGCCGTGCGCCAGGCAGAGGCCGCCGATGCCACCGCCGATGATCACCACATCATTGAGATCAGCCATGATGAATCACTCCCGTCAGGATTTGCGTTTGCGTTTGGCGCCGTTGGCGTGAAGCTCGGGCCAGATCGGCGCGAGTTCCGCCGGGTCCTTGGCGATCCGCGCCACGAGCTGCTGTACGAACGTGCGTTCCGCCTCCTGCAGCGCGATTTCGTACTCGGCTTCGATCAGGAACAGCGGCGGCAGACCGGTTTGCAGCACACCGTCGATGGCTCCCTGCTTGGTCCGGATGGCGAGGTCGAGGTGCTGCAACCGTTCATGCAACCTGGTCTCGACTATCGCCGGCGGCAGTACAGGAAGTAGTGACAGCGCCGCCATGAACTGCGGATATTCCTTCACCGGGTAACGCAGGAGGTCCTGCATCCAGGCGATGAGTTCGCTGCTGCCGGCGTCGGTGAGCGTGTAGACGGTACGTTCCGGCCGCCTGCCGTCGCGAGACGTTTCGTGTGGTTCGATCAGTCCGTCGCGCTGCAGCGTGTCGACGACGGTGTAGAGCGAGCCGTAGCGGAGCTTGATGCTTTCCTCCTTGTGACGCTCTCGCATTGTCGCCGCCATTTCGTACGGATGCATTGGCCGCTCGAACAGCAGGGCCAGCACGGCGAGCGCGAGCAAACTGTGCGGGTGTTGGCGTTTGGGCGACGGCATCGTCGTCTCCGAATATCCGGGGGCGGATATACGGCTGCGGTTATGACGCGCCAACTCACGATGCTGCGAGCCGGCGGCTCGGATTTCAGCGTCAGAAATGGAGAGGCGAAACGTTTGGGTTGTCGCTACGAGGAGTGCGGCGGCGGACGAAGCGCTACGGGTCGTGAGTGCTCACCCTTGATCGAGTTTGCTTCGTCGCTGCGCTTCTCGCAATGACATTGCTCGCGGCTGATATCCGGAACGATCGGAATGGCGCTAAGTTGGCGCCACGCATTGAGGGATTCCACGCATGATCACACGACGTGGCGCGGCCGCTGGTCTCGGCGCGCTGATGCTGGCGCGGGGCGCGTTGGCGCAGGAGATGCCGAAGCCTGGCAAGCGCGACTGGGCGAAGGAGATACCGGTGATGCGGATCGGCCTGCTCGGTGGCGAGAATGACGCCGACCGGCTGGCGCGTGTCGATGGCTACAAGAAACTGATGGAGACCACGTTCGAAGTGCCGGTGAAGCTTCTGGTCGCCGCTGACTATGCCGGGGTGATCCAGGCCTTCGCGGCGAAGCAACTCGAGAGCGCGTATATGAGCCCGGCCGCGTATGCAGCCGCCTGGCTGGAGAGCGACGGCGACGTCGTGCCGCTGGTGGTGACGCAGGAGCAGGACGGCAGCAAATCGTATGTGTCGGTGATGTATGTGCGGGCCGACAGCGGAATCACGTCGCTCGCCGAGATGAAGGGGCATTCGCTGGCATGGGCGGACCCGAACAGCGCGTCGGGCTATTTGATACCCCGCGCCGAATTCCGCGCGCAGGGGATCGATCCGGAACCCGGCAAGTATTTCAGCAGCACCGGCTTTGCCGGCGGGCACGAGCAGGCGGTGGTGGCGGTGCTTAACCATCAGTACGACGCCGGCGTCACCTGGACGTCCGGCATAGGCGATGCGGCGGAGGGCTACACGCGCGGCAATCTGCGCATGATGGTCGACAAGAAGATGCTCGACATGAAGGACCTGCGCATCATCTGGAAGTCGCGTCCGATCCTGAATGGGCCGCTGACGGTGCGGAAGAGCACGCCGGCGAGTTATCAGGCCGACATGCTGGCATTCCACCTGGCGCTGCCGACGGCATATCCGGACATCTACCACACCTTCGACATGGGCAGCGGCAAGGGCTGGGTGCCGGTACAGCACGCCGACTTCCAGGTGTTCATCGACATGCTGCAACAGGAGGCGGCGCAGCGCCGACATCGGTGAGTGCCGCGGCGTCACTGGAAACGGCGTTCCAGGCGCGCCGACGCACACGTCTGATCGGCGGACTCGGCGGTTGTATCGCGCTATGCGCGGCGCTGCTGCTCGCCGGGTGGGTGTCCGAGGCGTATCCCTCGTCGCTGATCGCAGGCGCACCTCGGATCGGCGAATATTTCTGGAAGCTGCTGCCCGATCTGCGCCCGCCAGTATTGTTCGCCGGCACCGAGACGCAGGGATCGCTCGCCTACTGGATGTACCGCATCGACATCTGGCTGTGGCTACTGTTCGAGACCAGCCAGATGGCCGCATTGGCGACGCTGTCGGGCGCGTTGCTCGCGGCATTGCTGTGCTTTCCGGCGGCGATCAATCTTGCAGCTAACCGCGCGGTGCACTTCGCTTTCCGCCGCGTGCTTGAACTGTTCCGCAGCGTGCCGGACATCGTCTATGCGCTGATCCTGGTGTGGACGTTCGGTGTCGGCCCGCTCGCCGGCATCCTGGCGATCGCACTGCACACGGTTGGCGCGCTTGGCAAGTTGTTCGCCGAGGTGGTGGAGAATGCCGATATGCGGCCGTGGGAGGCTGTTCGTGCGACGGGTGGTACCTGGGCGCACGGTTTGCGGTTCGCGATCCTGCCGCAGGTATTGCCGAATTTCCTGTCCTACGTGCTGCTGCGCTTCGAGATCAACGTGCGTGGCGCGACGGTGATCGGCTTTGTCGGCGCGGGCGGGATCGGACAGGAACTGTACTCGGTGATCAGCTTCAATTACTATCAGGAGATTGGCGCGATCATCGTGCTGATCATACTGGCGGTGAGTCTGATCGACCTGACATCCGAGAAGTTGCGCACGTTGGCGATCGGACGTGTTGAATGACCGGGCAAGCATGGCCTGGGCATGTTTCACGATGGAGATTGCTTCGTCGCTTTGCTTCTCGCAATGACAGGGGCGCGGCGGGGTGACGGACGTTGCGCGCATCCGTGCCCGCTTCCCGCGCGCCTTTGGGCCGCCACCGCTGACGCGCGCTCTGCGCTGGCTTGGTGCTTTGCTGTTCGTGGTCTGGCTGATCGCGCTGTGCTTCTGGTTCGATATCACGCCAGCGCGGTTGTCGCGTGGGATCTCCGGCCTGTTCGTCATCCTGCGCCAGATGATCCCACCGAGCCCTGGCGCGCAGTGGCAGGACATCCTGCAAGGCCTCGCCGAAAGTGTGGCGATGGCGCTGCTCGGCACCTTTGTCGCAGCGGTGATCGCGTTGCCGCTGGGCTTCCTCGGGGCGCGTAACGTGCTGGTGAATGCGCTGGCGCATTTCTCGATCCGTCGCGTGTTCGACGGGTTCCGCGGCGTGGATCAGCTCATCTGGGCGCTGGCGTTCGTGCGCGCGGTTGGGCTGGGGCCGCTCGCCGGCGTGCTGGCGATTGCGGCCGCGGATATCTGTGTGCTGGCGAAGCTGTTTGCCGAGGCGATCGAGAACGCTGATCCGCGGCAGAAAGAGACGGTCGAGGCGGTCGGTGGCTCGCGCCTGCTGGCGATCCGGTTCGGGCTGTTGCCGCAAGTGCTGCCGGTGTTGCTGGCGCAGGTGCTCTACGGGTTCGAGAGCAACACGCGCAGCGCGGCGATCCTGGGCGTGGTTGGGGCCGGCGGCATCGGATTGCAGATTGCCGAGCGTATCAAGGTTCGTTACTGGGACGAGGTGTCGTTCATCATCATCCTGATTTTGGTAACGGTGGCGGTGATCGATCAGGTGTCGGCGCGGGTGAGGCGGCGGCTGATCGGCTGACCGACCGAACTGCGCCGCCTCGATTATCGCGGATCGCTGTTCAACGGGCGAAGCCTTCCAGCTCCTCCTTGCCCCAGGCGAGCGCCTGCTTGATCGACTGGCCGGTCAGCAGCCGTCCAACCATGCCGGGCACCAGATAGCGGTTCCAGATCTGCACCGCGATCTCCGGCGGAGCGGAAGAGCCCGGAACATAATAGTCCGCGGCGTGCCATGGTCGTAGCGGATAGTTGTAGATGGTACCCTTCGGCGGCTCGACATCGCTCCAGATGCTGAGGTCGGTCATCGATTGGAATGGCGGGATATCGTAGCCAGAGACCGGTGCGGCGAGTTGCTCGACCTGCTCGCGCTGTGACAGATGCTCGATCAGCTCCTTCGCGGCGCTCTTGTTCTTGGCGAACTTCCAGATGCCCCAGAAGAACGGCCGGTGCGGCACCAGCCTGCCCATTGGCCCCGTCGGGTTCGGGAATGTCCAGCAATCCGCAGCCACCTGCGGCGAGTCGCGCTTGGCCACGGCCCAGGCAGAGGGCGGGTTCCAAATCAGCGCGGCCTTGCCGGAAATCAGCGCGCGATTGTTGGAGGCATCGTCCCATTGCACGCCATCAGACGGCATGAACTTCACCATTTTCTGGCAATATTCCATTGCTGCCATCACATGGTCCGAGTCGATGGTGATCTCGCCCTTGGCATTGACGAGGTCAGCGCCGAAGGCACCGAACGTGGCGCCCCAGGTCTGGTTCGCATCGGTGCTGTTCTGTCCGCAGCCGAAGCCGATCGGATAGCCGGCCTTGAACATTGCTTCCGCCATCTGGAGCTGCTTGTCGTAGGTCCACTCCTTGCTGGCCTCAGGCGTCGCCTCATGCGCGGGGAACCAGGCCTGCACGTCGACGCCGCAGAACTGCTTGAGCATGCTGATGCGCCCGCACGGCGGCAGCGGCGCGGAGCCCCAGCCAACCGGCACCGCCATCCAGTGTTTGTCGACCACAGCAAGATATTCGTAGGCACGTCCCAGCTTGCCGTACTTGGCAATCAACCGCTGCATGAGGTCGTCAACCGGATCGAGACTCTCGGCGTATTGCTGTACAGCCCACTGGTCGAACGCATAGACATCATGCCCGGACCTGGACTGTGCCTCGGCTGCCCTGGTGACGATGAGATTCGCGGCCAGAAAATCCAGCTGCACATCGACCTTGTTCTTCTCGGCCCAGACACCGACCAGTTTTCTCATTGCGTCGTCGCCGGTCGGGACCCAATGGTCCCACAGCGCGAGACTGAGCTTACCGGCCGCGCCTGCCGTGCGGATGTGCACGAGCGGCAGGGCGGCGGCCGCGGTACCGAGTGCCAACGCGCTGCGGCGTGTCACATGACGACGAGGACTGGGCATGGCGTGAACTCCCGTTGAGACTGCCGCGGATTTTTATTGCTGGTTGATCCGGAAAGGGGCGGGCATCACGCGGCGGCACAGCCTCCGGGTGATCAACCGGACGATAGTCTGTGGAAGTTCATCGCGCCAGCCAATCCGCCAGACGTCACGCGACGCGAATATGCCGCGTGATCTGCCCATTGCTCTCCCAGTAGGTTTTCTTGTTGGCGATGAGGGCATCATCCATGGCGGGCTGGATCTTGCCAGCCTTGTCTATCGCCCGCGAAGTGACGGTGTGTTCGCCGGGTGCAGGTGACCAATCGAGATGCCAGGCTCGCCAGGCAAACTCCGACCTGCTGTCATCGAGGACTGCCTTCACCCATGGTCCGTTGTCGATCTTCACCTCGACCGCAGCGATGGGCGTAGGTCCCCATGCCATCCCGTCGATCTGATAACGCCCATCGCGCAGCGTTACTTTGGCGGGCGCCGATTTCAGCAACATGCGGCCCACGGTTGTCTCCGCCATGACGGTCATGCCGTCGTGGTGCTCCTCGCGGATCGTGACGTAATCACGACCCATGAAGCGTCCCAGGAAGCGCGTATCGCGCACCTCGATACGGCGGAGCCATTTGACGTTGGCCACGCCATACCAACCTGGTACCAGCAGACGCACCGGGAAACCGTTGGCCGCGGGCAATGGCGAGCCATTCATTTCATAGCACAAAAGGTTTGCCGGATTCATGGCATCGTCGATCGACATGCTCCGCGCGAAGTTGCTGGTGAACTTGTATTCAAGCGGCAAATCCTTGCGCACCACCTCCTCGCCTTGATCCGTGCCGTAGAAGACCACTTCGACGGCAGCTTTCTTGACCTGTGCTGCCCGAAGCGTCTCGGCCAGCGAAGCTCCAGCCCATCGCGCATTGCCAATCGTGCTGGTGGCGAATGGCAGGCCATTGTTGCCGGAGCACTCAAGGGTGCTGATGACTTCGTGGCGCGGGCGGGATTTCAGTTCGTCAAGCGTGAACGTCACCGGTTTGTCGACCAGGCCGGCCACGTCCAGCCGCCAGGTCTTCGCGTCGATCACCGGCCGATCGTAGTGGGCGATGCTGAAGAACCTATTGTTCGGTGTGATCCACGAGTCCAGGTCCTCCCAGTGCGTCTGACCTTCACCACATTCTCCAGCGGCGCCGGCACCGGTGGAGGCTGATCGCTCCATGGGATGGTCTTCAGGTTTGGGCCGGACTGGGCGAATGCGCGGCCTTGAAGCAGCGCGGCGCCGGCGATCGCACCGCCGAGTACCGCACGACGCTGTAGTTCCATCATGTTGATTGTCCGCCGGGGGACAAGGTCAAATCGAGCAGCAAGGTTTTATTCATGATCGTCTCTCCCTGTATGATCGTTTCCCGTGATCACCTTTTCGTGATAGCTCGTGGTGACTCGACTTCAGACCGGTAGCTCAGACAGGCAACGGTCGGTGTCGCCGGAGCGGCCGACCGTATGCGCCGCGACATCCATCACTTCATGCGCGAACAGTTAAGGATACCGCTGCACGCCTTCGCTGACGCAGTGTTGTCCGAATGCCGTGACTCGAGCCAGTCCAGAATCTGGAGCGCACGGAGCCTAAAAAACGGCGTATGGTGAAGCGCAACGGAGGTAGCGTCAGCATGCACTACGGTCTGTTCTGTCCGATCGCCAAAGCATCGGAGATCATCGTTGAGCGATGGATGCCATTGGTCATTGCGGAACTGCTGGAGGGCAGTACGCGCTTCAGCGATATACGCCGCGGCGTACCGCTGATGTCGCAGACATTGCTGTCACAACGCCTGAAGGAACTGGAGCGAGTCGGCATCGTGGAGCGCCGCGGCGAGGGGAACCGTGCACGTGAATGGCATCTTACCGAGGCAGGCGCCGCGCTTGGTCCGGTGATTCAGCAGCTTGGTGAGTGGGGGCTGCGATTTGCCCAGGACCCTTTGGCGGAAAGTGATCTGGACGTAACTGTACTGGTATGGAACATCCGGCGGCGCGTCGATCCCAGCGTGTTTCCTGAGCGGCGCGTCACCGTGTGCTTCGAATTCACCGACGTGCCCGCGGACAGGAGTCGATGGTGGCTGGTGAATGATCGGGGAACTGCGGTGGACCTTTGTCCGACAGATCCCGGGTTCCCGGTCGACGTTTATGTGACGACCGATATCCGCACGATGATTGCGATATGGTTCGGCAGACTAGCATGGAAAGCGGGTGTTCGCTCCGGCCGGATTGAGGTGACCGGTCCTCGCCAGTTGCAATCGCGCTTGCACTCCTGGTTTCTTTTGAGTCCAATCAGAGTGCCGAATGATGCGGCGCCCCGCGGTGAGACAACGGTGCCACATCAGGGCGGCACGGCCGCGGCGGTTCGACAGCCTGTGGTGCTGCGGCAGTAGCTGGCTACTGCGCCCACACAATAACGATAGACACGGCGGCCCGGCTTTGGCCGTCAACAGTCTTCACCAGTCGGTTTCGACGATGTCCGTCTCGGGAAGGTTGGCGACTTCCCACGCCTCGCGGCCACCGCGATACCAATAGACCTTAGTGTAGCCAAGCGCGACCAGGCGAAGCGCGAGGTTGCGACTGTCGAAGCGTTCCGAACTCCAGCCGACGGCGACGATTGGGGTGGCGAGATCACCTTTGGTCAGATCCTGCATCTTTTGCCGCAGGCGATTCTGGGCCACGTCGGCAAGGTCACCACCCTCGCCAACATACGTCAGGCCGCTCGCCCCTCGGAGCGAGCGTCCCTCGAAGTTCCACATCGTGTCGATCACCAGCGGCGTCGAGCTTGTTAGCAGGCGCGCGAGGTCAGGAGTGCGAATGGTTGTCGCACCCGGCACGGTGGTCGGCGTATGTCCCCAGATCGTTTGGTGAATGACGTTGTCGGATGCCACGCCAAAGTCGGCATCCTCCTCGGCGTGATCGCGCATTCCAACGACCCTGAGCGCATCGCGAAAGCTGGCGAACCGGGCCTGGGGTAGCGGCCACCATATATAGGACCGGATCGTGCCCCACGGCCAGGCATGCTCCATTTCGGCTCGCACGCGGTGCGCTTCGTCCATCTGCCCCAGCAACGTCTGGGCAATGACGATCACTTGAAGTCGGTTTGCGCGGCCAATTTGCTGGGGTATAGCCGCCAGAGCGCGCTGCTCCCACTCGATCGCTTCACCATAGTGGCCAAGGAACATCAGGGCAGTGCCCATCAGTGCATAATCCACGTACCGGTAGGGGCTGTGGGGGCTGAGCCGAAGCGCGGCCTCGATCTCCGGCACAGCGAGATCGGGCTTGCCGATCTGGTTGAGACACACGCCCAACAAACGGTGCGCGAAGTAACCGTTCGGAAAGGTGCGAATGGCGCGGCGCGCCGCTTCGATCGTTTCGGCGCAGCGCCATTGATGCGCGCTCCACCAGTAAGCGGTGAGAGTCAACACATCCTCGTTTTCGGGTTCGATCGTTCGGGCGCGCGCCAACAAATCGCCGGTCCGCTCCAGCATGTCCTTTTTCCCGTCAGGGCGAATCGCTTGCGCGTTGAGCAAAGTGAGAACGAGACCGGTCAGTGCCGGAACCGAAGATGGGTCGAGCCTGACCGCGCGCTCGTAAAGGTCCAGCATCGCGGTCATTTGCCGGTCGTTTGCCGGCTGGAAGAACAGCGACCGGGCACGCAGCACCAGATCGAACGCATCTGGATTGTTCGGTCGTTCACGAATGCTCCTTGCGGCCTCGGCCTGGATCAATTCGACGCCAAGAGCACCTGACAGGTGTTCGACGATCTCCTCTTGGCCCGTGCCGATGTCGCGCACCGGGACGTCGAACCGGTCCGACCACAAATTCGCGCCGGTGCCTACGGCGACCAGCAGCGCATTAACCCGCAGCGTGTCACCGAGTTTGCGAACCGTACCTTCAAGCACGTAACGCACGCCGAGTTCCTCGCCGAGCTTCCGCACGTCAACTGGTTTGCCCTTGTATGAATAGGCTGTGTCCCGCGCGATCACGAAGCTGCCCGGAACATGCGAGAGTTCGCCGGTCAGATCGGTGGTGATCGCGTCGGCGAGATAATCCTCCGCGCTGTCGCTGTTCAGGTTCTGGAATGGCAGGACAATTATCGAGAGGCGTGGCGCTCCGGGCGGCTGGGCAAACCAGCCGGCATTCCATGCGCCCGCGAAGGACAGCAGGGCGACGATAGTGACCACGAAAGCCCCGCCGATCAACCATCGTGAAGCACGGCGACCTCGCCGCGGACTCGCGATCGGAGCCGGCGCGGGCGCATCTCGTATGGGTGTCGGCGAGGCACTGCGCAAGGCAGGCGGCAGCCATTGAAACGCCTCGACCGGCGCCGTGATGTTCTTCAGTGTCAGATGGCCGAGAGGTTCAAAGTCGACACCGAGGAAAGAACGCACGTGGTCTCTGACGATCCGGGACACGCAAACGCCCCCGGGAGCGCAGGCGGTCTGGAGGCGAGCCGCCACGTTGACGCTTTCGCCGTGAAGGTCGGTGCGGTTGGCGATCACATCGCCCACGTTTATCCCGATGCGGTATTGTATTTGCTGGTCCGGGGATTTGGCGTCGTCACGCCAGAGAATCTCCTGCTGCAATCCGATCGCGCATTGCACGGCGCCGTGGACGCTGTCGAACACGGCCAGAAATGAATCACCCGCCGTCTGCACGATCTGTCCGCCGTGCTTCTCGATCGACGGGTCGATGGAGTCCCGTCTGATCCGCTCAAGGCGCCGGACCGTCGCAGCGTCGTCCTGTCCGATCAGGCGGCTATAGCCTGCGATATCGGCGTGCAGGACAGCGATGAGCTTTCGGCCGCCCTCACCCCGGCCAACCAGTCCGGGTTCGGAGCGGGACGACGCGTCCCCAGAAGTCCCGTTCGTCATTCGTTATGCCCTGGGCGGGTTCTATGACGCCACGATTACGATAGACACGGCGGCCCGGTTTCCGCCAGTCTTCTCGCCCGTGAACACAATCGACTTCATCGTCATCGGGAGTGGGCCCGCAGGTCGTCGTGCCGCGATCCAGGCTGCCAAGCTCGGCCGGTCCGTCCTCGTGGTGGAGAAGGGCCGGCGCGTCGGCGGTGTTTCGGTGCACACCGGCACCATCCCGTCCAAGACGCTACGGGAAACCGTGCTCAATCTCACCGGCTGGCGCGAGCGCGGGTTCTACGGGCGTGCCTATCGGGTGAAGAAGGACATTGCCGCCAAGGATTTGATGGCGCGCCTGCACATGACGCTCGACCACGAGGTCGATGTGCTGGAACATCAGTTCGCCCGCAACTCGGTGCAGACCACACTCGGGACCGCGCGCTTCATCGATCCACACCGCATCGAGGTCACCACCGACGCCGGCGACATTCGCGTCTTTCAGGGCGAGCGCATCCTCATCGCAGTTGGCACTCGTCCGCATCGCCCGGATGGCGTGCCGTTCAACGGCACGTCGGTATTCGACAGCGACGAGATCGTCGATATCCCACGCCTGCCGCGCAGCCTCACGGTGATCGGCGCCGGCGTGATCGGCGTGGAATACGCCACCATCTTCAGCGCGCTTGACGTCGCGGTGGCGCTGGTCGAGCAGCGCCCGTCGATGCTCGACTTTATCGACCACGAGTTGATGGAGGATTTCACCCATCAGCTACGCGACCGGGGTGTCGCGCTGCGCTTCGGGGCCAAAGTCGAACGCATCGAGTTCGATAACGACTGGCCGGTCACGATCCTGGAAGGCGGTCGCCGTGTGCGCTCCGAGATGGTGCTGTACACTGCCGGTCGTGTCGGCGCGACCGACGCGCTCAATCTGGACTGTTGCGGGCTGATTGCCGATGAGCGTGGCCGGCTGAAGGTTGATCCGCGGACGTTCCAGACAGAGGTGCCGCACATTTACTGCGCGGGCGATGCGATCGGCTTTCCAAGCCTCGCGTCCACCTCGATGGAGCAAGGCCGCATCGCCGCCTGCCACGCCTTCGGAGTGCCCGCGCCGAACGCGCCGGAATTCTTCCCTTACGGCATCTACTCGGTGCCGGAGATTTCCACGGTGGGGATGAGCGAGCAGGAGGTGCGTGAGCGCGGCATCCCGTACGAATGTGGCGTCGCGCGTTTTCGCGAGACCTCGCGCGGCCACATCATGGGCCTTAATGCCGGCATGATGAAGATGCTGTTCTCGATCAAGACGCGCCGGCTACTCGGGGTTCACATCGTGGGCGAGGGCGCGACAGAGTTGATCCACATCGGCCAGGCGGTGCTGAACCTGAAGGGTACGCTGGATTATTTCATTGAAAACACGTTCAACTATCCAACGTTGGCCGAGGCGTACAAGATTGCGGCGCTGGATGCCTGGAATCGGATGGCGGCCTGATCTGCAACAGTAGGCATGAAATTTCCAGGACAACCGCTCCGCGAGCGATCGAATAGCACTGCAATTCTGCAATTAAACCGAAATGTCACTTCAAGCTGTTTTGAATGGGGCTCGATCACTCACAGTCGAGGACGATACTGGGTCAAGCGGGACAGATTATTGCTGCTACATCATGGCGTTCTGACGGGATTCGCCCTCATGAGCCGCAACGATCGCAGTGCTCTTTAGGGTCGGCGCCGGGTATCCATTCAGATTGACTCGCACAAGCGGCAATTCATAGTGGCCAGCATGGCCAATAAAAACCCTGGTTGGTATTGGCGATTGACTTACCAAGCCGGTGTCTGCGCCTGCCTGTCATTGACGGTACCAGCAAGCGCGGCCGAGGGGGACATGCAGGTCAGTGAGCCGTCGGGGCATGCGGCGACCGAACAGCAGGGAGGGATCGTTGTGCTGCTCGACAGGCTCGAGAGGCAGATCGCCGAGGATCATCTGATAACGCCGCAGGACGACAACGCGGATGACACGATCCAGGCGATCGCGGCGTTGCTGCCGAACGCGCCGGAGTCCGAGGTCAAGATGGTACTGGACATGCCAAGGAATCTGGAGCGGCGTGCACGCGAGGCTGCGGCAGGTGGGCATCACGACGAAGCCAGGCGGTTTGCGGTGCTGAGCGGTTCGCTTGGCGCCCCGCCACAAAGCAAAGCGGCAGTTGCATCGCAACCGGTAGTCGCCACAGCGCCGCCTTCGAATGCAGGAGATAACAGATTGCAGTTGAATCAATCCGCGCCTGGCGACGCGGCGAAGCCATTGCCGCCGCCGGCTGGACGGCTTGCTTCGAGGGAGGCTCCATCGCGGACGGGCGGCGACGGTGTCCAGCCGTCGGTGAGCGAGATCGTGGTTTATCCCGACGCGACAGCAGGCGGGCATGCGGTCCGCAAGCCGCGCTCACCGGCGGCGGTAAGCGCCGCGAACTCACGCTGCCGGGCGATCACGCTGAAGATCGAGATTGGCGAACAACCTTCCGACGCAGAGCGCAGCTACCTGCGCGACGGGTGCCAGCATGGCTGACCGTGATTGCAACCTCTGCGGATGCCTTATGGGATTGCTGCTTGCTATCACGCTTGCCGGATGCAATGCGCCGGCTGGCCCACAGCAAGGAGCCGCTGGTTCGACCGCCCCGCTGATGTCGCTGAAGGAAGGCGTGCCCGCGCTTGCCACGGCACTGGTGACAAAGGCCCAGCTGCCGCCCCCGCCGCCCTCGGGCAAGTATCCCGTCGTGATCGATCCCTGGATCGATGTGACCACCGGCGATCAGGTCGCCACGACCAAGCTGATGCAGCAGGAGTTGGAGACGCTTGCGCCGCAGCATTTCCCCCAGCTTGAGTTGCTGCCTTTCACACCGGAGAGTCTGGCGCGTAAGCCGGTCGTGCTGCTCGGTGCCATCGCGCCGGTTTCCGGGGCGGGTGCCGTCGATCCGGTGACCGGACGTCCGGGCGCCTATCGCGTCTATGGCGTGCTTGCGGATCTGGGGTCGGGGAAGATCGTCTCGGCCGCGGCCGGATGGGTTCGGCCGGAGGATATCGATCCGACACCGACGGCATTCTATCGCGATAGCCCGGTCTGGCAGGCGGACGAAAGCGTCGTCGCCTATTTGCGAACGCTGCAAGCCAGTCCCGGGGAGCCGATCGACCCCGCCTACCTGGCCAACCTCCAGGCAGAGGCGCTGATCACCACCGGCAACGCAGATTACGGCGAGGGTAAGCTCCAGCCGGCACGCGAACTGTACAGTCAGGCCGAGAACCTGCCGGCAGGCGGGCATCAGCTGCGGGCCTATAATGGGCTCTATTTGACTGACTGGGCGCTTGGCGACCGGCGGTCAGCGACGGAGGTGTTCGCCAAGCTGGTTGATTACCAGCTCGCGCATGGGCGCTTGTCTGTGAAGTTTCTGTTCCGGCCGAACTCGACGGCTTTCTGGCCGGACCCAGCGATCAGCGCGGCATACCCGGACTGGCTGCGCGCGATCGCTGAGCGGACTGTCGCCGACAACGCGTGCCTTCGCCTCACCGGCCATACCAGCCCTAGCGGATCCACCGAACTGAATGATCGGCTATCGCTGGCGCGCGCCGAGCGCATCCGGCATGACCTGGTGGCAATCGAACCTCGGCTGCAAGGCCAGGTCACGGCGCGCGGCGTCGGATCGCGGGACCCGATCGTCGGCACCGGACGCGATGACGCGACGGATCTGGTCGACCGACGGGTCGACTTCGATATCGTCCCATGCGGACGCACGGCGGCCGCGGGATAGCGAGCGGACGCGGGCGCCTCGCTGAGAAAGCGGCGAGGTCGCAGCGTAACATCGCACGGCGCCGGCGGCCGATGCTCTTCCTCCCTCCCCAAGCAGCGTGCTACCGCCGCTGCAATGAAACGGCTGTTGCAGCATCCCATCGTGCAGGCGGCGTCGGCCAAACTGCTTGGCCTCTATCTCGGCTTCGCTCTAAGGACCACGCGGTGGTCGCTCGAGGGCCACGAGCATATGGCGCCGCACGCGGCTGGCGCGCCGGTAGTCGTCGCGTTCTGGCACGAGCGTCTGCCACTGATGCCGATGCTGTGGCTGAAGGCGCGGCAATCCCCGGAGGGACGCAAGGCGCGCAATCGTGTGCACGTACTGGTCAGCCAGCACCGCGACGGTCGCTTCATCGGCGCGGTGGTCAGCCGCTTCGCACTCAACGTGGTGCTGGGGTCTTCGTCGCGCGGCGGTGCCAAGGGTACGCGATTGCTGCTCAGCCTGCTCGACGGCGGCGACCATATCGCCATAACGCCTGATGGCCCTCGTGGCCCGCGTCGGGTCGCCGCGCCCGGGGTGGCGCAGCTTGCCGCGCTGTCTGGCGCTCCGGTACTGCCCTGCGCCGCCCAGACGACGCGCCGCTGGGTGCTGCGGACATGGGATCGGATGGTGGTGCCGAAGCCATTCGGCCGCGGCGTGGTGGTCTGCCTGCCGACGATAGCGGTCGGCCGAGACAGCTGGCAGGACGCGGTACCGACCATCGGCGCCGCGCTGACCGCCGCCGCCGACCGAGCGGACCGGCTGTGCGCAGCGTGAACCCGTTGGGCGTGGCCTGGGCTGTGGCGGCGACTGTCGCGGCGCCGGCGGTGCGCCTGCTGCTGCGGGTACGCGCGGCGCGCGGCAAGGAGGTGCGGGGGCGGCTCGCGGAACGCCGGGGCGTTGACTCCACGCCGCGGCCGGCAGGACGGCTGGTATGGCTGCACGCCGCCTCGGTCGGCGAGACGATGTCGATCCTGCCCGTGCTGCCGGAGTTGGCCGCGGGCACGCCGACGATATTGGTGACCACCGGGACCGTGACGTCGGCGACGTTGCTGACTCAGCGGCTGGGCCCGGAGTTGGCCGGACGTGTGCTGCATCGCTTCGCGCCGCTGGATGTACCGCGATGGGCTGCGCGGTTCCTCGATCACTGGCGGCCCGATGTGGTGGGCTTCGTCGAGAGCGAGCTGTGGCCGAATCTGCTCATGGCCTGTCGGGCGCGGGGGATTCCCACGATGCTGATCAACGCACGCCTGTCGGACCGCAGCCTGGCACGATGGCGGCGCGTGCCGGGGCTGGCGCGCCAGATGCTGGGCGGGTTCACCCAGGTGCAGCCGCGCAGTGCGACCGACGCGGAGCGACTGCGTGCTCTCGGCTGCTGTCGTGTGGGCAGGCCGGGCGATCTGAAGCTCGCCGCGCCGCCGCTGCCGGCAGACGAGGCGGAGGTGCGACGGTTACAGAAGATCGTGGCCAGCCGGCCGGTCTGGCTCGCCGCGAGCACCCATCCGGGGGAGGAGGACGCGATCCTTGCGGCCCATCGCGAACTGGCGGCGGACCATCCGGGGTTGCTGACAATCATTGCCCCGCGCCATCCAGAGCGTGGTGCGAGCATCCGAGCCGCCGGTTACCGGTCGCGCGGCGAAGACCCGCCGGCGGAAGGCGTATGGGTCGCTGACACGCTGGGTGAACTTGGGCTGCTATACCGGCTTGCCGGCATTGCCTTCATCGGGCGTAGCCTGGTGCCACCAGGCGGGGGGCAGAACCCGCTGGAGCCGGCGCGTCTCGGCTGCGCCATCGCGGTAGGGCCGCACACCGGCAACTTCACCGACCACGTCGCAATGCTGCGGGCGGCGGGAGGACTGACCGTGGTGCGGGATGCGACGGAACTGCGCTGGTGGGCGGACGGGCTGTTCCGCGATCCCGCGCTGCGGCGGGCGATGGCGGCGGCGGCGGCGGCGGCCATCGAACGGCATGGCGACCTGCCGCGTCGCACCGCTGCCGCGCTGCTGGAGTTGCTGGCTTAGATGGCACATCCGCCGGGTTTCTGGCGGCACGATGGGCTGCTGCCCAGGTTGCTGTCGCCGCTTGCCGCTGTCACTGCGGCTGTCGCGGCCTTGCGGGTGGCGCGGCCGGGCTGGCACGCGCCGGTGCCGGTGATCTGCTGCGGCAACGTCACTGTCGGCGGTGCGGGCAAGACCACGGTGGCGCTCGATGTCGGTGCCCGGCTGGTGGCGCGCGGCAAGGCCGTGCATTTCATTCTGCGCGGCTATGGCGGTTCGGCGCACGGGCCGCACCGCGTTGTTGCCGGCGACACGGCGGCACGGGTCGGCGATGAAGCGCTGCTGCTCGCTGAGGTAGCGCCGACGTGGATCGGCGCCGATCGGGCTGCCAGCGCGCGCGCCGCGGTGGCGGCCGGCGCGCAGGTGGTGGTGATGGATGACGGACTGCAGAACCCCGGCCTGTACAAGGATCTGTCGCTGCTGGTGGTGGACGGCGCGTCCGGCTTCGGCAACGGCCGCGTGCTGCCGGCCGGGCCGTTGCGCGAGCCGGTGCGGACGGGGGCGGCGCGCTGCCAGGCGGCGGTGCTGATCGGGCCAGACGGCGTTGGGGCCCTGCCGCTGCCGATCCTGCGCGCCAGTCTGCGGCCTCGGCCCGAGATCGCGGGCTGGGTGGGCCGCCGCGTGTTGGCGTTTGCCGGTATCGCCCGGCCAGAGAAGTTCTTCACCATGCTGGCGGATGCCGGTGTCATCATTGCCGCAACGGCACCGTTCCCGGATCATCACCCGTTCACTGATGCGGACCTGCGCCGCGTGCTCGACGAAGCGGGGCGAAGCGGCGCGGCACCCGTCACTACGCCGAAGGACGCGGTGCGGTTGCCTGTCGGGTATCGCGATCGCATCGGTGTTGTAGGCGTGTCGCTCGCCTGGGATAACCCGAGCGCGGTGGATGCGCTGCTGGCACGGTACGCGTAATACGCGTGACTCGTGCGGCGCGCCGCTGCGGGCGCGTGGCGTGCAACTGGTGATCTCGGTCACGCACACGGGTGTTCGGGCCGGGCGACGAAGTGCCGTTTTCCGCACAATCGTTGAAATTGGAAAACCGGGGGTCACCGCGGAGAGCCCCAAGGCAATGCTATATCCGGGCTGGCAGAGCAAGCGGACACCGTCTGCCGCGACGCTAACGGAAACACAACAATTGCAGGCGATAGTGTGAGAATTACAGTAGTACGCTGGCAGGAGGCCTTCATGAGCGGCTCAGTCATATCCGGCTATCCGGCAGCACCGCTGGGCGATCAAACTTGGATTAATTTAGCACGGGCGAGACAAAGTGAGGCAGCTTCCCAACTGGCCATGGACAGACTGCGCGGTGAGGGGGGCGCCATCAACATTGATCAGCAGGCTCTTTCGCAAGCCGGTGCCGCAGCGCAAGCGGCGAACGAGGGCGCGACGCCAAGTGACGGTCTCTGTATCGTGGCGTGACTAACCTCGACGGGCGTATCGCCGTCGGGGATTCGCATGGCAGAGGTCGTTCACATGGAAGGCCGGAGGAGCGCCTACGGTTGCTGACGCCGCGGGGAAGCGATGTGCGTTCAAGCCCCCAATTTTTCCGGGCCGGTCCGTAGCTACGCCGTGAATCAAACCCAGATCGATTTTGGAACTATCGCCAATTCAAACTGACATCATCACGCTCTAAGCTGTTATCGGCACGTCCGTTGCGCTCGGGGTATCGAGGTGCCCCGATGGATGCGCTCGCCATGCCGTCAGCCTGTGTCCCCAGCGCCGTCCCAGCCGATGCGTCGGCAGTTCGATCACGACATGCAAAAGGTAGGCGACGCTTATCGCGGTCGCTGCGGCAAGCAGGATGCACAAGCCCGGCGGCATGCCGCTTCCAGCGAGCGCACGCATAAGAATGTAGCCGTTCACCCCGTGGACGACGTAGAGCGGGTAGCTGATCTCCGCGGCGAAGTGAAGCAGCCGGCCTGAAAACAGCGAATCCGGCAGCGCAGCGCAGGAGATGAACACCAGAGCTGCGGCGCCGTAGTTTATCGGAAGGATGATGGCAAAGCCCGGCCCGTAGATCGCCGGCTTTCCCAGGACGTAGAATGCGGCAAAGAGCAGGATAACGATGGTGATCGCAGCTCGATTGCCGAGGAATCCCCGGAATCGGTAGTGCACTGCGACGCCGATAAACATGAAGATCAGCATCGGTCCGCTGAAGAGTGCGGCGCCCAGTGCGGTGTTCGACGGTGGATGGCTCAATCCGATCCACACCAGTGCCGCGATCGCAGCCGGCGCAAGAAAAGCCAGCGCGCTTCCAGACCGCAGCAGGGGAGCGATCAAGAGACATACAACGTAGAACTTGACCTCGACCTCAAGGGTCCAGACGACATAGTCGATGTTCGGGCCACCGATCAGGTCCCTCACGCCCGGCAGGATGTGGCTGAGGACAGCGGTCGGTGGATAGGGAAACGCCCGATGCCAGCCGATGGCGGCCACACCGAGCGACACAACGGTTATGCCGAAGCCGACCATGTAGGTCGGATAGAGCCGCATGATGCGGGCTACCAGAAAACCGAGCCGCCCGTAGCTTGCGAACGAGAACGGAATGACGAACCCGCTCACCATGAAGAACAACGCCACGCCAAAGGCGGGCGGCGCGAACGGATAGGTGGCGGCGTATGCGCGCACGTAGGATGGCGTGGCCGGGGCGGCGGCCTGGAACGCGGGGAAGTGCGCCACTGACGCGATCGCCGCCGGGTCGATCCAGAAGCTAAAGTAATGTGAGAACATCACTGTGAGGGCCGCGATGCCGCGGAGCGCGTTGGCGAACTGGATCTTCACGGCTGTCTTATGCTCTTCCTCGTGCGCTGATTAGCTACCCTTGGTTGAGGTGGCAAGCGCTCATCCGTGGCGCGACTGGGTGACGTAGGCGTCGCCCCCTGCTCGGTCTGGCGGAGACATAGCCTCGTGCATGCGGGGATGTAATCTGGCTTATGGGTCATTCATTTATGCTTTTCTCGACGAAATATGTTCGCTGCGTCGGATCAATCGGAGAGCGGGACCGGTGTCGCTGACAGCGCCCGGCGCACGGAACGCAAGGATCGAGCGGCGCCCGGCCGTTCGCGCAGATCCACTCCCTCAAGAACCTCGATCCCACGCCAGATCGCTCGCGCGGCCTCGGTCAGCGCTTCCCCATCGGGGTGCCCAACTGCCTGCTCTGTGAACCCGCGCGCGATCGTGCGGGCAATGGCGATGAACTGATAGGGAATCGGTGTGGCCATGGTCGCTCCTGCGTTAGGCTGCGCGACACTGCCTCGGCGGCGGGCCGCGCCGCTAGACCCGATTGGCGCAGTCAGGACACAGGTCCGCGCGCTGGAGGACGTGGGCACCAATGCGACCATCCGCGTGGGCCCGGCACGTGCTCTTTCGGCACCACAAGGGCATCGCGGTGTCGCCCCCGGCTCTGGTCTCGCGTCAGGACTCGTGGTGAATTCGGATTATGGAAGCGCTTAGAACTCTGTTGCCCGTGTTCGGGATTTTCATTCCGGCCTTGATACTGCCGGGACCCGATTTCATTGGGGTCGTCCGCTCCTCGATGACGCGTGGTGCGGCCGGCGGCCTCCGGACGACTATAGGCGTATCTGCCGGTCTCGGGTTCTATGCAACGCTCAGTTTGCTTGGCTTGTCGGCAGTGCTTGTCGAGTATCAGTGGCTGACCTGGGCGGTCCGCCTGCTTGGCAGTGCATACCTGATCTATCTCGGGATCAGACTGCTTCGCGCGAAACCCCTTCAGACAGGCAACGGTACGGTGCAGGCCCCCGTGCAGGGTAATGCGTTCGTCTTCGGGTTTCTGGTCACGCTGACAAACCCGAAAGCGATTGTGCTGTTTGCCAGCGTGTTCGCAACGTCGGTCACCAGCAGCACGCCGTCGTGGCTGATGACGCTTATGATCTGTCTGGTCGTCCTGAGCGCTCTTGTCTGGTATTCGATTGTGACCCTGTTCATGTCATCCGCGCCTGTGATGCGGCGCTTCCAGCATGCCCGCCATTGGATTGAGAGAGTGGCGGGCGTCTGCTTCGTCGCAATCGGTATCCGCATTTTTGCCGGCGCGCGGCCGCCAGTGGCGCCCTAGGCTGCCGCGCTACCTCAACTGGGGTGGAAACAGCCGCGTCAAGTCGGCCCAGACTTCGAACGAATAAACACGCCGCGAGGACGAGGACTGGTTGCTCGCCTGGAGAATGGCGGAGGCGTGTTCAATCGCAGCGGCGAGAGTCTCGGCGACGATTTCCGCCGGAAACAGCATGTGGCCGCGTTCATCCAGCATGTTGCAACGAAAGGCCGGCATGGGTCGTTTCCTTTCAGTCAAGGCGGGAGCGCCGCTATTTCCCTGCTGCTGGCTTTCGCCGCCATGCTTTTCGTCCCCAGAGCCGGTCGCTGATGACCGTGAAGCGCCTCCCCAACCGTCGCAAGCAGAACGTTCGCCCTGAACGGTTTGAACAGATGCGGGCGCCCACTCGCGACCAGGCCAATGTGCTCCTGCGGGTCACCCGTCATTTCAATGACCGCCGCACCAATGTTGTGCGCAAGGACAGCGACATCAGCACCAGGGCCGTCTGGCAGAACGCTGTCGATAAGCGCCACATCCATATGCGATGTTCGCAATATTGCCTGCGCCTCTGCCACAGTAGTTGCAGAGCTTACGTGGTACAACGTTTCGAGCATCGTCTGAAGAACGTCCTGAGCAAACGGTTCATCCTCGACAATCAAGATATGGAAACCCCGCGCCATTCGTGCCTTTTGCTCCCAGTCTTGGTCTATAAATGAGTCGCCGTTCTGTGGCGTTCGGCAAGCATGAGGCCAATCCTCGCCGCCACTTTCGTTGCGGCCACAATTGCAGCTTCCACGTTGGCTTCGGTGCCCGATGAAAGCATTACCTCGGTGCACGAAATGCTTTGGCCAGCACGTTTAAGTATCACATACCGGGCATAGGAATCTGATCTTCGGACAATAAGCCTCAGCCCCGGAAACTCGGCTGATAAGTTACCATCCGATACTGTTTGCCAACCCTCGGGCACCTTGCTCCGCCTCACGGTAATGCAGGCCGCAATCGGCGACCCGGAGAGAGCAAAGATCAAGATAAGAATTTATAGCAGCAGTTCAAAGGCTGGTGCGTCTGTCCGGTACCAGATAAACGGTTGTACAGAATGGTACAGTGCTAATCCGCTGGCCCGAGAATCCTGTCTCGATTTTCCTGAATTATGCGGTAGCAGTCGCAGGCAGCGGTTGTCAGACCATCGTGATCGAGGATGAGAACATGCCCACGCAGTAGCCGGACGAGGCCGGCGGTTTGAAGCGTGCTGGCTGCCACTGACACGCCCGATCGGCGGACACCCAACATCACCGACAGGAATTCCTGAGTCATCGGCAGATTGTCGGTGTCCGTTCTATCACGGACCATCAACAACCACCGCGCCAGTCGTTCGGGCAAATTGTGGCGGGCATTGCAAGCAGCCACTTGCGAGGTCTGAACCATCTGCATCTCGATGAGACGCAGACAATGGTGTCGAAGGCTTTCGGATCGCTCGACGGCAGAGCGTAGTGCAGTAGCACTCATTCGATATACGTCGCCGGCAACCTGAGTGAATGCGCGATGAACCGACCACGGCTCCGCGTTGAGGATCACTGACGCACCGGCAAATCCTTCTCGTCCGAGCAGGCCCACTTCGACCCGTCCCTGGTCATGAGTGTCGGCTGTCAGCGAGACGACGCCATTCTCTATAAAGAAAACGTCGGTTATCGGGCTGTTCCCTTCGTGAAGAACCTGCCCCAAAACCATCGTCATGCGGCTCAGGTGGGGACGTAGTTGCTCAATTTCGCTGACCGGCAGCGCCGCCAGAATATGATTGCGGTACACCGCCTCGCTGGCATCATCGCGGGCCATTAGCTGCGCTCCCGTCAGGGCGGGAGCACAGGCGTGTCTCTCTGTCACCTGCGCCCACAAGTGCCGACAGGCAATAGCCCCATGCTACGGCGCTTCCGGTCTCAGGGATAGCCCGCACATCTGAGGCCGCTCCGGCAGTGCCGCAACCGTGTTTTGACGGCCGCCTTGCAGTGTCCGATAGCGTACACAAGTCCCTAGCCGACACCAGAAAAAGTCTGTGGCTTTTCCACAGGTGGACCATCCTGTGAACCCCGGAGGCATGCCATGAGGGTCCTGCTCGTGGATGACGATGAACTTGTCCGATTTGCCCTTATGGAGATGCTCAGCGACGCAGGTTATGAAGTCGTTGAGACCGGCGATCCAGTTGATGCTTTGGGCTTACCCGAACACCTCGGCCCCCCGGACGTGTTGATTACGGACATTGACCTTCATTCAGAACTGAATGGCTTTGAGGTGGCGTCCTACGCGCATCAGCTCTGGCCGAAGGTACGGATTATCCTTATCAGCGGGCTTCCCGCCGATCGCACAGGGCGATCGCTCGATCCGCGTGACCGCTATATCCAAAAACCCTTGTCCGTCGATCGCCTGCTTGGAGCAATCGCGCAATTGGCTGCTGATTGATCCGGCGGCTCGGTGCCAACGGCTCATCTTCTGAACGTGACTGACTGACGCTTGCGTCCCCACGTGCCGGGCAGCGCCTCGAAAACACCTGCCGCCGCGACGCCGCAGGACCGACAGCGCCCAGCCGCATCGAGTCCCCATCCGGTCAGCTCGTACCAATCGCGGCCTATCAACAGCGCGCCGCAGCCGTGGCAATACGTACTGCCACCGGCATCGTCACGCACGTTGCCCGTGTAGACGTAGCGCAGCCCGTGCGTCATCGCGATTGCCCGCGCGCGGGTCAGCGTCTCGGGAGGCGTCGGCGGATGGTCGCGCATGCGCCAGTCGGGATGGAACGCGGTGAAGTGCAGCGGCACGTCGCGGCCCAACTCGGCAGCGAACCATGCCGAGAGCGCGCCGATCTCGGCATCCGAATCGTTCTCGCCGGGGATCAGTAGTGTGGTGACCTCCAGCCATACTCTTGTATGGCTGTTGATCCACACCAGCGTGTCGAGCACATCGGCCAGCCGACCGCCGCACAGGTTGCGATAGAACGGCTCGGAGAAGCCTTTCAGGTCCACGTTCGCCGCGTCGATGTCGGCGTAGAACTCGCCACGTGCCTCTGGCGTGATGTAGCCGGCTGTCACTGCCACCGTCTTCAGTCCCGCGTCGTGGCAGGCACGCGCGGTGTCGACCGCGTATTCCAGGAAGATCACCGGATCATTGTAGGTGAACGCGACCGACCGACAGCCAAGCTGCTGCGCCGCATCCGCGATCATCGCTGGTGTCGCGTCCTCGTTCAGCCGATCGATCTCGCGCGCCTTGCTGATGTCGTAGTTCTGGCAGAACTTGCAGGTCAGGTTGCAGCCGGCGGTGCCGAACGAGAACACCGGCGTTCCGGGCAGGAAATGGTTCAGCGGCTTCTTCTCGATCGGGTCGATGCAGAAGCCAGACGAACGCCCATAGGTGGTCAGCACCAGCGCGTCATCGTGGCGCGCGCGCACGAAGCAAAGGCCACGCTGGCCCTCGTGCAGGCGGCAGAAGCGCGGGCACACGTCGCACTGGATGCGTCCGTCGGGCAGCGCATGCCAGTGGCGCGCGGGGAACAGCGAACCTTCTACCGTCGTATCCATGCGTGGTAATCTGGCGACGATGACCGCGATCCGCCATCCCGCCGTCGCCGGTACCTTCTATCCGGCCGAGCGCGACGCGCTGGAGCGGCAGCTCGCGCTGTTTCTGTCCGAGGCGGGCAACGAGGCGCCCTCGCCCAGGCTGCCCAAGGCGATCATCGGCCCGCATGCGGGATACATGTATTCCGGCGCGGTGGCGGCGCGGGCCTATGCACGCCTGGCCGCCGCGCGCGGGCGGATCAGCCGCGTCGTGCTTATTGGGCCATCGCATCACGTGGCGTTTCGTGGCCTGGCCGTGGATACCGCGGAGGCCTGGGCGATGCCGGGCGGCACAGTGGCGCTGGATACCGAGGCGATCGGTCGGTTGCGCGGCCTCCCCATGGTAGGCGAGCTCGACGTCGCGTATCAGCGGGAGCATGCGCTGGAAGTGCACGTGCCGTTCCTGCAGCACGTGCTGGGCGAGTTCCGCCTGGTCCCGATCGTTGCCGGCGACGCGCCAGCCGAGGCGGTCGCCGCGGTGTTCGACGCGCTGTGGGGCGGGCCGGAGACGCTGTTCGTGGTGTCGACGGACCTGTCGCACTACCTGGACTACGCCGCGTGCCGGCAGGTCGACCAATCAACGGCGGAGGCAATCGAGCGGTTCGATCCCGCCATCACGCCGACGCAGGCCTGCGGAGCGGTGCCGACGCGTGGGCTGCTGCTGGCGGCGCGGCAACGGGGGATGACGATCGAGCGGCTCGACCTGCGCAACTCCGGCGACACGGCCGGCCCGCGCGATCGCGTGGTGGGCTACGGCGCCTGGGCGCTCTACGAGGGTCCACCGCCGGACGCGGAGACGGTTGCGGTCGAGGCGCTGGGTCCGACGCTGATCGAGCTGGCGCGGCGCTCGATCGCTATAGGGATCGATACCGGTCGACCGGCGCAGGTCACGGCTGATGGCGACCTGCCGCCACTGCTGGCCGCGCCGGGTGCCGCGTTCGTCACGCTCCGACGCCGCGACGGGGCGCTGCGCGGCTGCATCGGTTCGGCGTTGGCGACGCGGCCGCTGATCGTCGATGTTACGCAGCATGCGTTCAACGCGGCGTTCCGCGACCCGCGGTTCCCGCGGCTGGACTGGCTGGAGCTGGCGGGGCTGTCGCTTTCGGTCTCGGTGCTGACGCCGCCAGAGCCGATGCAGTTCTCCGGAGAGGCCGGGCTGCTGGCGCAGCTACGCCCAGGGGTGGACGGCCTGATCATCGAGGATCTGGGGCGGCGCGCGCTATTCCTGCCCAGCGTGTGGGAGGAGTTGGCGGACCAGCGGCAGTTCCTGATGGCGCTGAAGCTGAAGGCGGCACTGCCGGCGGGTCACTTCTCGCCGGAGTTTTGCGCGCAGCGGTTCCGCTCGATCGAGGTGAAGGGGGCGATGGAGGAGGGCTGCGGCGCGGTCGAGGGGCTGCTGGGATGGTCGGTCCTCCCGGCGCCTACGGCCCGTCGCTCCGATGGATCATCAGCATAAGCGCCCGGCGCAGACGCAAGATCCCGCCGCGCGTCTGACCCTGGTCGCACATTCGCTGGCCTTCACTCGACAGGAACGTGACCTCCTGGGGCGGCGGCGAGCCGGCAACCCGCACCATCTGGCTGACGCGGTCCAGCAGGTGCAGGCAGTATTCCGGCGTGTCGCTGGTCACCTGCTGCGGGGCCGGTGACTGGCTCGCCACCGGAACAGTGCCGAGCCACACCGTCGCTGCCCCGAGGCTGAGTGTCCGCGCGATGGGTCCCATGCCGGCCAGAATGCCACCTGCGAGCTCACGCCGTCGTGGGGCCGGCATGACAACGATGTTAGCCACCCTGGGCCGGTTCTTCGTGTCCCGGCAGCGACAGGATCGCGATCAGCCCAGGGGATGCGTCGGCGAGGCGGAGGCCGCCGCCGTGCAGTTGCGCGACCGCCTGCACCAATGCCAGTCCAAGCCCGGAGCCCGGCGTGTTGCGGGCACTCTCGCCGCGAAAGAACCGTTCGGCGGCGCGCGCCCGGTCCGCTTCGGGAATTCCAGGGCCCTGGTCAGCCACCGCAATCTCCACGCCGGTCGGTGTCAGTGTGGCCGACAGTCGCACCGCGCCACCAGGCGGCGAGAACTTCACCGCATTGTCGACCAGATTGGCCACCGCCTGCTGGATCAGTTCGCGATCGCCGAATGCCGGCAGCCTCTCAGGCGCCTGCACCGTCAGCGCGATGCCGTTCTCCTCGGCCACCGCCCCGTACAGCTCGGCCACATCGGCGAGCAGCGGCGCCACGTCGAGCGTGGTGAACGCCGCCCGACGCGAGCCGGCCTCGATCTCGGCGATGCGCAGCAAGGCCTGGAACACCGCGACGATGCCGTCAAGGTCGGCGGTCGCCCGCTCGACGGCGGCGCGCAGTTCCGCGGCCGTCTCGGCATGCGCCGACGCGTCCTCCAGCCTGGCGCGGGCGCGGGTGATCGGCGTGCGCAGGTCGTGCGCGATCGCGTTCGACACCTCGCGCACGCCCTCCATCAGCCGCGCCATGCGGTCCAGCATATCGTTGATCGTCTCGGCGAGCTGGTCGAACTCATCGCCGCGGCCGGACAGTTTCACGCGCTGGGTGAAGTCGCCGGCCGCGATCGCCGCGGCGGTGGCCGAGACGTTGCCGAGCGCGCGGCGGAACAGGCTGCGCACCACGAGAGCGCCGCCGGTGGCCATCACCAGCACCACAAGCAGCGCCCACAACAGCGCGTCGGTCAGCAGCGAGCGCAACTGCGCGCGCACCCGCACGTCGCGGCCGATCAGCAGGTGCAAACCGCCTTGCAGTTCCAGGCTCTGCACCAGCGCCAGCGAACGCATGCCTGCGCGCTCGATCGACAGTTCGTACCAGTCGTTATTGCGCGCCGCCCCTTGCGGCCAGTACTGCAGGTTACCGGCGATCCTCTGTCCATCGGGACCGACCAGCAGGTAGATCGCATCGTCCTCGACGTCCTGCGTCAGGCGATCATTGATGGTCACCACCAGCGCGGGCAGCCCTGACTCGTCGTAGCGCTCGGCCAGGCTCTGCGCGTCGGCCTCGATCGCCGCGACGGTCTGCCGGTCGAGCAGCCCCGCGGTCTCCCACCATAGGAACATTGCCAGCGCGGCCGCACTGGCCGCGAGCAGCAGGGCGTAGATCGCGGCGAAGCGAAAGCCGGCCGAGCGAAGCAGGCGCCGTGAGGCGAGGCGCGGCAGCGAGTCTGCCCCTCCCCTTGCGGGAGGGGGTTGGGGGAGGGGGCTGGTGGAGTGCCCCCGCCCCCTCCCCCCAACCCCCTCCCGCAAGGGGAGGGGGAGACTATCGCGGTATCGGGCACGTCAGGTGCTTTCGGCGCGCAGCATGTACCCGGCGTTGCGTACGGTCTGGATCAGCGGCGTCGGGAACGGCTTGTCCACCTTCTGCCGCAGCCGAGAGACATGCACGTCGATCACGTTCGTCTGCGGGTCGAAGTGATAATCCCAGACGCCCTCCAGCAGCATCGTGCGGGTCACCACCTGGCCGGCGTGGCGCATCAGGTACTCCAGCAGCCGGAACTCGCGCGGCTGCAGGTCGATCTTCTGCCCGGCGCGCTTGACTTGGCGCGACAGCAGATCGAGTTCCAGGTCCTCGACCACCAGCTTGGTCACCGGCCCCTCGCCCTTGCCGCGCCGCGCCAGCGCCTCGACGCGCGCGAGCAGTTCGGCGAAGGCGAACGGCTTGGTCAGGTAGTCGTCGCCGCCGGCCTTCAGGCCCCGAACGCGCTCATCAACGTCCGCCAGCGCCGACAGGATCAGCACCGGTACGGTGTTCTTCTGCCCGCGCAGCGTTTCCAGGATCTTCAGTCCGTCGATACCGCCAGGCAGCATGCGGTCGAGAATCACCGCGTCGAACGCCTCGCTCGCCGCCATGAACAGACCGTCGCGGCCATTGTCGGCGAGTTCCACGACGTGGCCCGCCTCCTTCAGTCCGCGCACGACGAAGGCGCCCACGTCCTTGTCGTCTTCCACCACCAGGATACGCATCGCTTGCTCCTTCACCCGGATCCGCTGGCGGGACGCTGCCCCACGGTGACCGGCACATCGAATTCACGGCCCTGACGGCGGATCGTCAGGTTCACGCTGCTGCCCGGCGACACCGCGGCGACCGTGCGGATCAGTCCGAGCGCGCCCTCGATGCGCTCGCCATTCACCGAAAGGATTATGTCGCCCTGACGCAGGCCGGCACGCGCAGCAGGGCTCGTGCGCTCGATGCCGGCGATGGTGACGCCGTTGTCCGAGTTCGCCACCGATACGCCGAGCCAGCCGCGCTCGATGTGGCCGCTGGTGCGCAACTGATTGATGATGGGCATGACCAGTTCGCTGGGCGTGGCGAAGCCGATGCCGACCGAGCCGCCCGAGGGCGAGACGATGGCAGTGCTGACGCCTACCACCTGTCCATCCATGTTGAAGATCGGGCCGCCTGAATTGCCCGGATTGATTGGCGCATCAAGCTGCAGGAAGTTATCGAACGGACCCGCGCCGAGATCGCGGCCGCGCGCCGAAACGATGCCGGCGGTGACCGAGCCGCCGAGACCGAACGGATTGCCGGCGGCGAGGACCCAGTCGCCTACCTCGACCTGGCGGGAATCGCCGAATGCGACGGCGGGGAGCGGGCCGGTCGCCTGCACCTTGATCAGCGCCACGTCGGTGAGTTCGTCGGTGCCGATGACCTCAGCGGGCAGCCGCGTGCCATTGGTCAGGCTGACCACGATCTTGTCGGCGTGACCGACGACGTGGTTGTTGGTCACGATCAGCCCTGACGAGTCGATGATGAAACCCGAACCGGCGCCCATCGTCTGTTCCTTGCGATTGCCGAAGCGGCGACGGAACTCGCGGCCGAGTGGCGTGTCGCGCAATTCGGGCGGCAGTTCACTCAGCACCTCGCCGCCGGACACGGTTTCGGTCACCGCGATGTTCACCACCGACGGCAGCACGCGCTTGACCAGCGGCGAGAAGCTGTCGGGCGTTGAGCGGGCAATGGCGCTGCCGGGTACCGAGGTGCAGGCGGTGACGAGGAGGGCGAGAGCCAGCATCGCCAGCCGAGGACCTCTTCGCAGGAGATGGGGCCGCCAGGGGTTCATCGTGTTTGGTTCTTCCCCGCAGGATTGCGTCAGCAGGAGATGGCATGCGGTTGCGGCAGCAACAAGAATCCGCGGTCAATTACCTGCCCCCAGCCTCGACGGATCCTCCGGCCAGTCGTGCTTTGGATAACGCCCCCGCATATCACGTCGAACATCGGCCCACCCGCCGCGCCAGAAGCCGGCGAGGTCGGCGGTTATCGCGACCGGCCTTCCCGCCGGCGACAGCAGCGCGAGCTGCAATGGCGCGCGGCCGTCCGCCAGGGTCGGTGTTGCGGTCATTCCATAGAATGCCTGCGCCCGGGCGGATGCGACCGGCACCGGCTGGGTGTAATCGATGTTGGCGCGCGCGCCGTGCAGCGTCAGGTGCACTGGCAGCGCCGCGTCCAGGCGTCGGCCGAGGTCCCATGGCAGCAGCCCGCGCAGGATGGCGTGCAGGTCGACCCGGACCAGGTCGGCAAGTCGCGACATGCCGCCAAGCCGCGGCGCGAGCCACTCCTGCACATCAATTGCCAGTGCTCCGTCGGAGAGGTCGGGCCAGCCCGCGTCAGGTTCGAGCCGTCGCATCAGGGCGACCCGTGCCTGAAGCTGGCGAACGGCATCGGTCCAGGGCAGCGGCCGCAGTCCGTCGGCTGCCACCGCGCGGGCGAGCGCCGCTGACACCTCGACGGGATCGGCCGGCTCGGTGCGGTCGGTCAGCACCAGCGCCCCGAGACGCCGCCGCCGTCGCGCCAGCACTGCGCCAGAGACCGGATCGAAGCTGGTCTCCACCTGCTCGGTGATGCGGGCGGCGGGCAGAGAGTCAGGATCGAGCGGCGCCGCCAGCTTGATCCGCGCTGCCGCCTTTAGTTCCAGCGACGCCACCGCCAGCAGCGGCGCGCTGGCCAGCGGATCGGCGCGAGGCAGGCGCGCCCCGCCGCCGCCGGCCAGCCGAAAACTGCCTGGCTCACCGCGGCGCTGGGCGATGCGGTCAGGGAAGGCGGCAGCGAGCAGGCGCCCGGGATCGCCATCGGCCAGCGTGTCGGTCCGCATCCGCCGGCGATACCGCGCCGCCACCCGGCGGATGCGCGACAGCGCGCCACGGTCGGCCGCAGGATCGCCTTCGGCGAGCGCCGCCAGCCGCAGGCCGACATCAGCGGGCGCGTCAGGACGGCGCAGCGGGTCACGCTCCTCCAGCAGCGCGGCGAGGTCGGCGGCCAGCGCTGCCTCGGCGGGCGTGCGGGCCGCCAGCATCATCGCCGCCAGACGCGGATGGGCGCCCAGAGCTGCCATACGGTTGCCGGCGTCAGTGATACGCCCGGCACCGTCGAGTGCGCCAAGCTCGGTCAGCAGCGCGGTCGCGGCGGCCATCGCGCCTTGCGGTGGCGGGTCGAGGAACGGCAGGTCGGCGGGCGCGGCGCCCCAGGCGGCGCAGTCGAGCACCAGCCCAGACAGCTCCGCCTCGAGGATCTCCGGCCGGTCGTGGGCTGCCAGGCCGCGATGCAATGCGGTCGACCACAGCCGGATGGCGACGCCAGGCGCCTCACGCCCCGCTCGCCCGGCCCGCTGTTCCGCCGCCGCACGGGAGATCCGCAACGTCGTCAGCCGCGTCAGGCCAGCGGACGCATCGAGCCGCGGCGCCCGGCGCCAGCCGCCATCGACCACGATCCGCACGCCAGGCACCGTCAGTGACGTCTCGGCGATCGAGGTCGCCAGCACCACCCGCCGCCGTTCGGCCGGTCGCAGGGCACGGTCCTGCTCCGCCGGCGGCAGATCCCCGTGCAGCGGCAGCACCAGCGCGCCGCAATCCGCCAGCGCCACATGCGTGCGGCGAATCTCCGCCATGCCGGGGAGGAAGGCGAGGATATCGCCGTCATGCTCGGCCAGCGCGGCACGCACCGCGTGGGCCATCGCCTCGGGCAGATCGCGCGGGCTGGGGATGTCGCGTGCCGCGTGGCGGACCTCGACCGGGAACATGCGGCCGGCACTTTCGATCACGTCCGCGTCCAGCAGGCCAGCCAGGCGCGCGCCGTCTGCGGTCGCCGACATGGCGATCAGCCGCAGCTCCGGTCGCAGCACACGCTGGAGGTCACGGCACAGCGCGAGTGCCAAATCGGATTCCAGCGAACGCTCATGCACCTCGTCGAGAATCACCGCGGCGACGCCCTCCAGCCCTTGATCGGCAAGCAGGCGACGGATCAGCAGGCCCTCGGTGACGACCTCGATACGGGTTGCCGGCGAGACGGCGGCGTCCAGCCTGGTGCGATAGCCGACCGTGTCGCCGACCAGCTCATTGAGCAGCGACGCCATGCGGGTGGCTGCGGCGCGGGTGGCGAGCCGGCGCGGCTCGAGCATGACGATGCCGCCCTGGCCGCGCCAAGCCGCGCCGAGCAAATTGAGCGGGACCAGAGTGGTCTTGCCGGCGCCGGGCGGCGCCACCAGCACGGCATTGCGTCCGTCGGCGAGGGTTTTCAGCAGTGCCGGGACGGCGTCGGTGACTGGCAGTTCGGGCAGCATGCTGGTGGTCCGACGGAAACTGCGCCATATGCGCACGAAACCCGCAATCAGGGGACCCCATGCCGCTTGTGCTCAGAGCGATGCTGCTCGCGCTGTTGGCCTGTTGGGGCCTGCCGGCTGCTGCCCTGGAGAGCGCGCAGGTCGTCAGTTCGCGCGCCACCGCATCGCTGGTCACGGATGTCGATTCAGTGGCGCCGGGGAGGCCGTTCCGCGTCGGCCTGCGGCTGCAGCTTGCGACGGGATGGCACACCTATTGGCAGAACCCTGGCGATGCCGGCGTTCCACCGGAGCTGGATTTCGACCTGTCGCCCGGTGCCACGGCGGGGCCGATTGTCTGGCCCACGCCGCAGCGGGTGCCCGAAGGGTCGCTGATGACCTATTCCTACACCGACAACGTGCTGCTGCCGGTGACTATCAAGCCTTCCCCCGCCGGCGCCACAAGCATTAAGGCGCACGCGAACTGGCTGGTGTGCCGTGACATCTGCGTGCCGGAGGAAGGCGACTTCCGCCTCGATCTTCCGGCGGGGAACGCCTCACCCTCGGCGCAGGCGCCGTTGTTCGCCGCGTTCGACCGGGAAGTGCCGCGGCCGTCTCCCTGGCACGCGGTGGTCGGACGGGACGGGACGCTGTTCGTGCAGGGTCCCGAGTTGACCCCCGCTACCGTGGTCGACGCGTGGTTCATTCCCGATACGCCCGGCACGATCCTCGACAGCGCCGCGCAGCCACTGACGGTGTGGCACGGCGGGTTCACGCTCGCGCTACGGCCTGGCAAGGCGTTCCGGCCTGAGGGCCAGCTATCGGGCGTCCTGTCGATCCGCGACCGCAGCGGGCTGGAGACCGATGTGGTGCTCCGCGCCACGGCCGGCACCGTGCCGCCACAACCGCCGACCATGGGTCTCCGGCGCCTTCTGGGGTTGGCTTTCCTGGGCGGACTGATCCTCAACCTGATGCCGTGCGTCTTCCCGGTGCTGGCCTTGAAGGTGGTCGGCCTCGCCGGAGCGGGGAAGGCAAAGGCGCGTTGGCAGGGGGTCGCCTATACGGCCGGCGTGCTGGTGGCATTCGCTGGTCTGGGCGCGGCGCTGCTGGCGGGGCGCGCCGCGGGTACAGCGGCCGGCTGGGGATTCCAGTTCCAGTCCCCGGTGTTCGTCGCCGCTATGGCTTGGCTGTTATTCGCTGTCGGGCTCAACCTTTCCGGGGTCTATGAGTTGGGCACCGGCCTCGTTCGCACCGGCCACGGCCTGGCTGCGCGTCCCGGACAACTGGGCAGCTTCTTCACCGGGCTGCTCGCCGTCGTGGTGGCGACGCCATGCACCGCGCCGTTCATGGGCGTCGCCATCGCCGCCGGCCTCGCCGCGCCACCGACGGTGACGATGCTGGTGTTTCTCGCGATGGGACTTGGCCTCGCGGCGCCCTACGCCGCGCTGGCGGCGATGCCGACCCTGTGGCGCTCGGCGCCGCGGCCCGGGCGCTGGATGGAAGTGCTGCGCCAGGCACTGGCGTTTCCGATGTACGGCGCGAGCGCCTGGCTCGTGTGGGTGGTGAGCGAGGAGGCCGGCCCGTCAGGCGTATTGGGCACCGCCGCCGGACTGGTGCTGCTCGGCTTCGCAGGCTGGGTGCTGGGCATCACGCAAGGCAGCGCGGATCGCGGCCGGCGCGTGGGTCAATCGGCCGCCACCGCCGCGCTGCTCGCGGCGCTGGCCGTGTTGAGCGGGATCGCGGTGGCACCGGCCGCGCCGTCCGATGTGGCAGAGTCAGGGGCGGAGCCGTTCAATGCCTCTCGCCTTGCCGCGCTGCGTGCCGAGGGACAGCCGGTGTTCGTCAACATGACTGCGGCGTGGTGCGTGACCTGCCTGGTGAATGAGCGAGTGGCGATCAGCAGCGATGCGGTGCGCCACGCGTTCGCCGATCATCATGTGACGTACATGAAGGGTGACTGGACGCGCCAGGATCCGCAGATCACTGACTACCTGCGCGAGAACGGCCGCGATGGTGTGCCGCTGTATGTGTATTACCCGTCGCGCGGCCAGCCGGCGGTGCTGCCACAGATACTGACCGAGAATGCGTTGCTGGGCGAACTCGACCGGGGTTAGTACCTCTATGAAGTGGTTTTGACGGTCGGGCGCTAACGTTCTCTTGAAGCGGCAGGCATCGAAAACTGGTTAGATTATCTTGTGGGAGGCGGCATCGGGTGCACGCCCGATCGTCCCCAGACGTGCCTAGTTGCGACAACCTGCAATGGAGGCAACATGCGCACGATTGTTTCACGACGAAGACTTGGATATGGCGCGCTCGGAGCCACCCTGATCGGTTCCGGCGCAGCAGGACAAGACAGCCCAAAAGAACGAACGCGACGGCTACCGTGGACATTCGCGCCGATACCCGTGGTAGGTGGCACATCCGGCTTGAGCCCGGTAGGCGCCTTTCACACGTTCGGCGGTCCTGGTCAGGAGCCGTCCACCATCAGCAATTTCAAGGGTTCCTCGGGCATTGCGGTCCTAAGTGGCAATGTAACACGGACGAACATCAAGACCGGCGATCAACAATCGTTTCCGTTCGATCAGAGTACTAGCATGCGGTTCATGACGGGAACGTTTGTCGGCGCTGACGGACAAGAGCACCAGGGAACTTTCGCGTTTGTTTGAGTGGAAGTGTTCCTGCCCGGTTCGGGCGGCGCACAGATACACGAATTCAACCCATCGCAGTTCCCGCCAGTCGGCCTGTTCTGGACCGTGCCTCTGCCTGCCAGGGGTGTCGAGGTTGATCTGACCAACGGTACCGCGACCATGACGGCGAGCAAGGTGCCAGTCTATGACTATATTACGCTGCAAAACGCGCTGACCACGGGCAACAACCCACCGCCGGTTCCGGGTTGGATATCGTTCAAGGTTGTCTGGCAGGGCGGCGTAACAATGATGCCCGTTACCAGCACTGATCCGGCGAAGGGCATCTTCTCTGGCACGTTTGCTACATGCATGGCGCAAATGGAGTGGCAGGCTGCGGCAGGTGACTTCACCTTCCAGTCGGACCCGCTGGAAACCTCATTGAGTACGTTTGCCGAAATCGGTCAGGAGACCAACGGTTCGTACCTGACTGCATAGCGACTCACGAAGGCGGCTGGATACTACCCACCGCCTTCCACCCGCCCTGGTCAACGTTCCGCATCACGACAGATGCAGATGGCTAGCGCATCGTGGCGGCTGATGAATCGCATATTCCCAACTTCGGCCGGTTGCGACGCGGTGCTGACTTCTCTCAGGAAACCGCTTCCGCTTCGATCTCCACCATGAAACGCGGATCGGCGAGCCCTGCGACGAACAGCAGCGTCGAGCACGGTGCATGCTCGCCATACACCGCCTCGCGTGCCGCGCGGAAAGACGCGAGCAGTGAGCGATCGGTCAGGAACACAGTCGTCTTGACCAGATTGCTGACGCCCATGCCGTGCGCCTCCAGCACCGCGCGCAGATTGGCGAATGCCTGGGCAATCTGGCCCTCGCCGGCGCTTGGTACGGAGCCGTCCGCCGCCACACCGACCTGGCCCGAGATGATGAGGCGACGCTGCTCGCCCGTAATCAGCATGGAGTGCGTATAGCCGGTCGGCGCGCGCACGGTCGGCGGGTTGGTTGCAGTGATGACGGCCATGGCTGGACTCCTTGGTTGGAATTACGGCTCGATGTGACGGTGCGTGTTTGCCACTACCGCGCGAGCCAGGCGCGCACGGCCTCTTTGACAAACCGCGCATCCTCCGGGTTCGTTGCCGGGTTGCCGGCACGGTGTCCCCAGATGCTGGGGATCGGTTTCAGTTCCGCCTGCGCCAGGAGCGGCAGTTCGGCCGCGTTGTCGGCGACGCGGAAATAGAGATCGGTCTCGCCCGGCATCAGCAGTACGCGCGCGCGGATCGTACGGAGTGCACGCGGCAGATCGCCGTCGTACAACGCGTTGTCGCTGATGTCCGCGGCGTCCCAGGTGCGAAGCTGGGCATACTGATTTGCCGCGGGACGCGCGCCGAACCTGTCCTCCCAGTCGGTGCGCAGGAACGTCTCGAGGTCCGGCGCGCCGGCGAGATGCAGTCCCGCACGGTAGAAATCCTGGCTGAGGGCCCAGGCCGCATAAATACGCCCGAACGCTCGCTTGGCCGCGCGTGGCTCGGCAGAGAAACGGCCGTCGCCGATATGCTCCGGCGCCGCCTCAAGCGTTGCCATCAGACTGCGAAGGAACACCCGATTGTGCACGGCGGTGCGTGCTACGCCGCAATTCACCACGATGCGGTCCACCGCGTCGGGGAACAGTGCGGCCCAGTGATAGGCCTGCAGGGCGCCCATCGACCAGCCATACACGCACGCCACGTGCTCGATGTCGAACAGGTCGCGCAGCGCACGGCGCTGGACCTGCACATTGTCGAATATCGTCACCAGCGCCGGATAGTCCGCCATGTCCGACGGGCTGGAAGACAGCCCGTTGCCGAACATGTCGCAGATCACGATGAACCAGCGCGTCGGGTCCAGCACGCCGTCGGGGCCGATCAGCCATTCCAGATCCGGATGCTGCGCACCGTAGCTGGTGGGATAGACGATGACGTTGTCGCGCGTCGGCGCAAGCGTACCGTGCGCCTTCCAGGACAAACGCGCGTCGCGCAGGACGGCGCCCGATTGCAACGTCAGGTCTCCGGCGTCGAAAATCCCCTGCTGCGTGGGCCAGGCCATCGCTTCCCCCTATGGTCCGGACACATGCTTGAGCCTGCCGCGACCCACCGCAAGAGGAGGCAGAAGGTGCTGAGCCTGTTTGCTGTCGGCCGGTTGCGCGACGGGCCGGAGGCCGAACTCTTTGCCCGCTACAATACGCGGCTGCGGCCGAAAATCGCAGTGATCGAGATTGCGGAAGCGCGTGGGGCGTCCACGGAGGTGAAGCGTCGCGAGGGCGAGGCGCTGCTGGGCGCACTGCCCGATCCGGCCTTCGTGGTGGCGCTGGATTCCGGCGGCGCGTTGCCGGACAGCGAAGAACTGGCGCGCCTGCTGGAACGCTGGCTCGCTGCGGGGCGGCCGGTCTGCTTTCTCGTCGGTGGCGCCGAGGGGCTGGACCGCCAGGTGATCGCCCGCGCCGATTACACGCTGTCGCTCGGACGATTGACCTGGCCGCACCTTCTCGCCCGCGTCATGCTGGTCGAGCAGGTCTACCGCGCTCAGTCGATCGCGGCGGGGCATCCTTACCACCGGTCGGGGCGGCCCTGAGGCCGCCCCCCCGCGGCACTTACACCGTCGCTCCGGCGACCAGGTCACCGAAGCGCACCCAGGTCTTGCCGTCCCACTTCACGAACTGCATCGACGTGATCGGGCGGTGGTCCGTATGCGTCGTGTTGATCTTGATCCCCGGCAGCGTCACGGGAACCTCGAAATCATGCAGGCTTTCCGCCTGCTTCATGACATTCGCCCGTGAGAAATCGCCTTTGCACTGCTTCAGTACCTGCGTCATCGTCAGGCTGACCGCATAGGCAAACACATAGCTAGCGTCGGTGACGTCGCCGCCCGGCATGTATTTCGCCATGAAGTCGCGCCATTGCTTCATGCCGGGATCGTCCTTGAACGCCGGATCAGTCGGGTCCTTCAGATACTGGGTGCTCAGCATGCCGATGGCTTTCTCGGGTCCGGCCGGAGTCAACACGCCGCCCACCGAGATCGCCACGTTGGTCATGTAGAAGGCCGGCTTCCAGTTCAGTGCATACACCTTGCTGATCGACTGCGCGGCGAACTTGGGAATCCCGGCAACCAGCAACACATTCGCGCCGGAACTCTGCGCCTCGACAATCTGCGAATCGATCGTCGGATCGGTGGTCTCGTAGCTGGCAGTCTTGACGACGATCTTGTCCCACTTGTCGCCCAGGATATCGCGCACGCCGGTCGGATAGTCCTTACCGAAGTCGTCGTTCTGATACACGATCGCGAGCTTCGGATCCTTCACGTTCGCCAGCATGTGCTTGGCGTAGATCTGTGCCTCGGTGCGGTAGCCGGGCTGGAAGCCCATCGTCCAGGGATACTTCTTGATGTCAGCCCACTTGCTGGCACCTGAACCGACGAACAGGTGCGGTATCTGCTTGTGGTTCAGATACTCCGCGATCGCCGAGTTGCACGGCGTACCCAGATTCTGGAAGCAGAAGTCGACCTGATCCTCCTCGACCAGTCGGCGGACCTGCTCCACTGTTTTCGGCGGGCTGTAGCCGTCATCGTATGAGATGAAATCGATGGTATGCGCATCGACGCCACCCTGCTCGTTGAGCATCTTGAAGAAGGCGCTTTCGGTGCGGCCGATGACGCCATAGGTCGAGGCGGGACCGCTGTACGGCATCGTGTTGCCGATCTTCACCGACGTGGCGGTGACACCAGGTGTGCTGGCGGAGCGGGCGCTGCGCAGCGTGGCAGCGGTTGCGGCGACGACACCACCCGCGAGGGCAGCTCTGCGACTGATCATGCTTTGTTCTCCTTGAACGAACAAGTCTCCCTGCCGGCTCGTTGGCCAGCGGCGAGACACTGCGCCGCCGTGCGGTCGGCGGTCAATCGCGGTTGCATTGCATCAGCTTCGCTGGCACCGCTACCGTCGTCGATGAAAGCAAATGCTGCGGAGGCCAATGATGGACGTCCCGGTGACGCGCGATCTTGCAAGCGATCTGGTCTGGCCGCAGGGCGGCGTGACACGCGTGCCCTTCCGTGTGTTCTCTGATCCCGAGATCTACGCCGAGGAACAGAAGCGGCTGTTCCGCGGGCCTATCTGGAATTTTCTGTGCCTGGAGATTGAGATTTCCAATCCGGGCGACTGGCGTCTCGCCACGGTCGGTGAAACACCGATCGTCGTCACGCGCGACGAGCATGGCGTGATCCACGCGTTGGTCAATCGCTGCGCTCACAAAGGAGCACTTGTGTGCCTGCAGGAGCGCGGCAACGCGAAGGCGCTGACCTGCGTTTACCATTCCTGGAGTTACGATCTCGCGGGCCGGCTGCAGAGCGTTGCGTTCCGCCACGGCGTTCGCGGCAAGGGCGGCATGCCGGAGGATTTCGACAACGCGCAGCATCGGCTGGAACCGCTGCGCGTCGAAGTGTTCTCCGGGCTGGTGTTCGGCACGTTCTCGGATGAAACGAAGCCGGTGGAAGCATACCTCGGCGAGACGATGGCGCGCATGATCCGCCGCAATCTCGGCCGGCCGCATCGGCTACTCGGTATGCACAGCCAGATCATCCACAACAACTGGAAACTCTACGCGGAGAACGTGCGCGAACTCGTATCACGCGACTCTGCTGCACACATTCTACACCACGTTCAAGGTGAATCGGTTGGACATGGATGGCGGCATGCTGCTGTCCGACGATGGCCGGCACTCGATCAGCTACGCCAAGCGCGACACGCTGCAGCAATCCGACGAATATCAGAAGGTGCATTCGGCACAGTACAAATCCGGCTTGGCCGCGCCGCAACTGCTCGACACGTGGACCGAGTTCGACGACGGCATCACCCACTGCATCCAGACGATATTCCCGACACTCGTCGTGCAGCTGACGCTGAATTCGCTGGCGGTGCGGTTCTTCACGCCACGCGGCATCGACAGGACCGAACTTTTCTGGATCTACCTCGGCTATCAGGACGACAGCAAAGAGCAGACTCGCCAGCGCCTGATGCAGAGCAACCTGACCGGTGCGGCGGGATTGGTGTCGCTCGAGGATGGCTGCATCAACGAATTCGTCCAGCGTGGCACCCGAGGCAGCGAGGACCGCAACGCGTTCCTCGAGATGGGCGGTCGCGATGTCGCGTCGTCGGATGGGTCACGCGCGACCGAGACGGGCATCCGCGGTTTCTGGCAGGGCTATCGCGAACTGATGGGCCTCTGACCGTGCGCGAGGCGATCGAGGAACTCCTCGCGGACTACGCCGAAGCGATCGACGACGGTGCGCTGGAACGCTGGCCGGGGTTCTTCACCGAGGACGGTGAATACCAGATCATCACGCGTGAGAGCCATGATGCCGGCCTGCCGATCGGCATCCTGTATTGCGGCAGCCGTGGGATGATGGAAGATCGCATTCAGGCGCTGCGCACCGCCAACATCTACGAGCCACACAGCTATCGGCATCTGCTCGGCCGCCCGCGCTACGCACAACAGAGCGATGGCTTCGCGGTGCGGTCGGACTTCTGTGTGTTCCGCATTGCCCAGGACGGCGACACGGTGACCTTTGCCACCGGCCGCTATCTGGATCGTGTCGTTCAGGACGATGGAACTTTGCGTTTCAGGTCACGACACGTCGTGCTCGAACTCGCGGCGGGTTGACATTCTGCTGGTCCTGCCGCTGTAGCTTGCCTTGTCGCCGAGGCCTCTGATATACAGGTCCTGATATCAGGCATCGACGGACAATGATATGCGTACCCTCGTAGACATTCCGGACAGTCAGCTTCGCGAGCTGACAGATCTCGGCAGGCGCCACAACAGGTCGCGCGCGGCCCTAATTCGCGAAGCGGTCGCCAGCTATCTCGCGACTCATAAGCGAGGGATCGGGGCGGATGCGTTCGGGCTTTGGGGGTCGGACGGGACCAATGGCTTGGCCTATCAGCGCAAGGCTCGCGCCGAATGGTGAAGGCGCTGCTCGATACGAATATACTGATCGACTATCTGCGAGGCGTGCCGGCTGCGCGCGCCGAATTGCGACGCTATCGCCAGAAGGCGATCAGCATCATTTCCTGGATGGAGGTTCTGGTGGGTGCGGACGCCACCACGGAGCACGGCACAAGAGATTTTCTTCAGGAATTTGTTCTGCTGGCGATCGACGAATTGATTGCTGAGCGGGCCGTGACGCTGCGCAAAGCCCATCGTCTCAAGCTGCCAGACGCAATCATATGGGGATCCGCGCAGGTTCACTCGATGTTGCTTGTCACGCGCGACGGCAGAAGCTTTCCTGCCGATGACCCGGGAGTACGAATTCCGTACACCGCATGATTGCCGAAGCGCGTGTGCGCCTGGGGTAAACTATCCCCCAGTCACGCTCATGTGCCGCGCCACCGCGGGGCGGTCGTGGCGGCGATCGATGATGAAGTCATGGCCCTTCGGCTTGCGGCTGATCGCCTCGCGGATGGCGTCGTCCAGCTCGGCATCGCTGGCTCCCGCGCGCAGCACCTTCCGCAGGTCCGCATCGTCGTCCTGCCCGAGGCACATGTACAGCGTGCCGGTGCAGGTCAGCCGCACGCGGTTGCAGCTCTCGCAAAAGTTGTGGGTCATCGGCGTGATGAAACCGATCCGCCGGCCGGTCTCCGCCACGTTGAAGTAACGCGCCGGGCCACCGGTGCGGTAGTCGGTGTCCTCCAGCGTCCAGCGCCGCCGCAGGCGCGAACGCACGATGGAGAGCGGCAGGTACTGCTCGGTCCGGTCGCCGGTGATGTCGCCCATGGGCATGGTCTCGATCAGGCACAGGTCGAAGCCGTGATCACCGCACCAGGCAAGCATGCCGTCGAACTCGTCCTCATTCACGCCCTTCATCGCCACGGCATTGATCTTGATCGCCATTCCGGCCGCCTTGGCGGCAAAGATGCCGTCGAGCGTCGCGCCCATCTTCCCCCAGCGAGTAATCCTGGCGAACTTGTCCGGATCGAGCGTGTCGAGCGAAACGTTGATGCGGCGCACACCGGCCTCGTACAGGCCGCCGGCCAGCTTCGCGAGCTGTGTGCCGTTGGTGGTGACCACCAGCTCCTGCAACCCGCCTTCCCCGAGCTTGGCGCCCAGGCTGCGGAACAACGTCATCACGTCCCGCCGCACGAGGGGTTCGCCGCCGGTGATGCGGATCTTGTTGGTACCCAGCCGGATAAAGGCAGCGCAGATCCGGTCCAGTTCCTCCAAGGTCAGCAAGTCACGCTTCGGCAGAAACGACATGTCCTCCGCCATGCAGTAAACACAGCGAAGGTCGCAGCGGTCGGTGACCGAGACGCGGAGATAGGTGATGGACCGGCCGAACGGATCGATCATCAGAGGCGGTTGCTCCCTTTACAGACTGTGACTTGCGCTGTCCTTGTCGAGGGTTCAAGTCCTGCCGGCCCTCGACTCTTGCGTGGCAGGGGCCGTAAATTGCGTGTGAATTAACCGGCATATGCGTGTCACTTCCTCGGGGAAGGGATCCCTATGACTGGCACGAGCGAAGCGCTGCGTCTCGCAGAATTGCTCTGCGCCCGCCTCTGCCATGATCTGAGCGGCCCGCTAGGCGCGCTGATCGGCGTGCTGGAGGTTGCCCGTGACGAACAGCCGGACAGCGAGGCGCTGGCGCTCGCCGAAGAGACAGCGGTTCAGCTCGCGCAGCGCCTGAAGCTGCTGCGGGCTGCCTGGGGCCGGGATGGCGACGACCTCGATGTTGCCCGGCTGCGCGGCTTTGCGGAAAGCCTGTTTTCCAGTCGACGGGTGCGGCTGGACCTTGAGGGCCTGGAGAGCGACGCGCTCTTCTCCCCGGAAGCGGCCCGTGTCGTCCTCAACCTCCTTTTGCTGGCGTCCGAGAGCCTTGCGGGAGGCGGCATCGTGGCACTGTCCGGCTCGCCCGCTGAAAGCATTCTGGTGACGATCTCCGGCCCCCGCGCCGCGTGGCCAGCCGGGCTGGGCGCCTGGCTGGTCGACGAGGCCGCCGCTGTGGAGGCGGTGATGGCCGATGCCCGCAGTCTACAGGGACCGCTGACCACGTTGCTGGCGCGCGGCCACGGCTTCCGGTTGTCCATGCTGATGCCGGCCGGACCGATGAGCGAGGCCGAATTCTCTCCGCCATTGCTGCTGTCGCTTCTCAGGCGATAGCCGCCCAGCATTTACCGATTGTTCGTCAGCTTCTGACCAGATGGCGCTCCGCCCGGGGTCTGACCGGGCCCGAGAGGGCTGCCATGGACGATCTAATCGCCGACTTCCTCACCGAAACCAGCGAAAACATCGCCGATCTGGATGTCGCTCTGTTGAAGCTGGAGCGTACACCGGATGACCAGGACACACTGTCACTGATCTTCCGCCTGGTGCACACGATCAAAGGCACCTGCGGTTTTCTTGGCCTGCCGCGGTTGGAGCATGTGGCGCATGCCGCCGAGAATGTGCTGGGGAAGGTACGTGACGGGGTGCTGACTGCGACCCCGGATACCGTAACCCTGGTCCTGGCGGCCCTCGATCGGATCAAGGCGATTTTGGGCGACCTGGCAGCCACCGGCAGCGAGGTGGCAGGCGACGATGGCGAACTGATCGCGGCGCTGAACGCCGCGGCGGCGGGCGAGGCTCCGAAACCGGCGGCTCCTGTCGTCGCGGCCGAGCCGGAGCCCCAGGCGGAGCCTGAGGAGGAACCAGCGCCGGAGCAACCGGACGCGCCAGTCGCGGAGGCGACGCCGGCGCCTGTGGCGCCACGCGCTCTGGTGCCATCGGAGCCACCACCGGGCGAGCCGGTGGCAACCAACCAGACCATCCGCGTCACCGTCGACGTGCTGGAGGACCTGATGACGCTGGTGAGCGAGCTGGTGCTCACCCGTAATCAGCTTCTCCAGCTCGCCCGCACGCAGGAGAGCACCGGCTTCGCGGTGCCACTGCAGCGGCTGTCGCACATCACCTCGGACCTCCAGGAAGGGGTGATGAAGACGCGCATGCAGCCGATCGGCAACGCCTGGAACAAGCTGCCGCGCCTGGTCCGCGACCTGTCCCGTGAAATGAACAAGAAGATCGAGCTCACAATGCTCGGCGCGGACACCGAGCTGGATCGGCAGGTGCTTGAGCTGATCAAGGACCCGCTGACGCACATGGTGCGCAACAGCGGAGACCACGGATTGGAGAGCGGGGCGGAGCGCCGCGCCGCGGGCAAACCGGAAGCCGGCCATATCACGCTGAACGCGTACCACGAGGGTGGCCATATCATCATCGAGGTCGCAGACGACGGCCGCGGCCTGCCGCTCGACAAGATCCGGGCGAAGGTCCTGAAGAACGCTTTGGCCACCGAGGCGGAACTCGCCGGCATGAGCGACGTGCAGTTACAGCGCTTCATCTTCCGCCCCGGTTTCTCCACCGCCACCGTGGTCACCGCCGTATCGGGCCGCGGCGTCGGCATGGACGTGGTGAAGACCAATATCGAGAAGATCGGCGGCACCATCGATTTGAAGAGCGTGGCGGGGGCCGGCACCACCTTCACCATCAAGATCCCGCTGACCCTGGCAATCGTTTCCGCGCTGATCGTCGAGGCCGGTGGCGAACGTTTCGCAATTCCGCAGCTCAGCGTTGTCGAGCTGGTCCGCGCGCGGAAGGAAGGCAGCCGCGACCACAACGAGGGCGGATCGGAATCGGTCATCGAACGGATCAACGATACACCGGTGCTGCGCCTGCGTGACCGGCTGCTGCCACTGGTCAACCTCAACGATCTGCTGGCGCTGGGAGAATCGCACAACGATGACACCGGCGCCTACATCGTCGTGGCCCAGGTGGGCGCCAACAGCCTTGGCATCATCGTGGACCGTGTGTTCGACACTGAGGAGATCGTGGTGAAGCCGGTGGCACCGATTCTCCGCCACGTCACGATGTTCAGCGGCAATACCATCCTGGGCGACGGTTCGGTGATCATGATCCTCGATCCGAACGGCATCTCGCGTGGCACCGGCATCGGCGCCAGCGGCGACAGCAAGGCAGTGTCGTCGAGTGCGATCGATACGATGCGAACCATCGACCGCACGGCAATGCTGCTGTTCCGTGCAGGCAGCGAACAGAAACTCGCAGTGCCGCTCGGTCTGGTCGCGCGGTTGGAGGATATTCCGCGTGACAAGATTGAAATCTCGTGCGGTTCGCCGGTCACGCAGTACCGGGGCAAGCTGATGCCGCTTGTGGCGCTGTCGGACAATCTCGACACCGAGAAGCCGCGTCAATCCGTTCTCGTCTTTAACGATGGCGACCGCAGCATGGGCTTGATGGTCGACGAAATCGTCGATGTGGTGGAGGACCGGCTGGATATCGAGCTGTCGGGCGCGCGACCCGGAATGCTGGGCACCGCGGTGATTGCCGGTCATGCGACCGACGTGATCGACACCGGCTACTGGTTGACGCAGGCGTGGCAGGACTGGTTCCACGGAGCGGCACAATCGGCAAACCGCAATACGGCGCGCCGCGTGCTGGTGGTGGAGGACAGCGACTTCTTTCGTCAGTTGGTGACGCCGATCCTCGGCGCCGCGGGGTATCGCGTCACCGCCGCATCAAGTGCGGCCGAGGCCTTGCGTCTGCGCGAAGCCGGTTCGGTGTTCGATGCGATCGTATCGGACATCGCGATGCCTGACATGGACGGGCTCGACTTCGCGCGTGCGGTGCGCGCCAGCGGTCCCTGGACAAGATTGCCGATGATTGCGCTGTCGGCCAGCGCCGAGCCGGCGGATATCGAGGCCGGACGCGACGCCGGGTTCACCGATTACGTCGCGAAGTTCCAGCGCGAGGCGCTGATCGCCAGCCTGCACCAGTGTCTGGCGGAATCGATCGAGGCGTGACGACGCGAGCGTATCCGAAGCTCCCTCCCCCTCTTTCGAGCGGGGAAGAACTCTCGACAGGAATATGCATATGGGCACTGATCTCATCGAACGAACCGACACAGCGGTTGACGAGGAAGAACGCGTATTCGTCACGCTGACCGTTGCCGAGCAACTCTGTGGCGTACCCGTGCTGGGGGTGCGCGACATCCTCGGCGAGCACGCGATCACGCGCATACCGCTGGCGCCGACGGAGATTGCCGGCAGCCTCAATCTGCGCGGCCGGATTGTCACCGCGATTGACTTGCGCCGACGCCTGCGCCTGCCGCCAGCGCCCGCCGACCAGCCACGCATGTCCGTGGTCGCCGAGCAGGGAGGTGAGCTCTACGCACTGCTGGTCGATCAGGTGTCCGAGGTAATGAGCCTCAAGGCCAATGCGTTCGAGCGCAATCCGCCGACCCTGCCGCCCGCCTGGGCGCAGTTCAGCAGCGGCATCTATCGGCTGGAGGGTCGGCTGCTGGTTGTGCTCGATGTGGCCAAGCTGCTGGCACTGACCGAAGCCGCCTGAGGCACGGCGCAATGTCGCGTGTCTGCCTCGTGGTCGATGACAGCCGCGTTGTGCGCAAGGTGGCGCGGCGAATCCTGGAAGCGCACGGCTTCGACGTGGCCGAGGCCGGCGATGGCCAGCAGGCGCTGGATGCATGCCGCGCGAGCATGCCGGACTGCGTGCTGCTCGACTGGAATATGCCGGTGATGAACGGTCTCGAGTTTCTTCGGCAATTGCGCGCCGAATACGGGCCGGACAAGCCGCCCGTCGTTTTCTGCACCACCGAGACGGAGATGTCGGCGATCGAACTCGCGATCACCAACGGCGCGCAGGAATACATTATGAAGCCGTTCGATGAGGAGATCCTGGTCGGCAAGCTCGAGCAGGTCGGCCTGCTGTGATCGCACCTGGCCGCACGGCAAGTGTGGCGAACGCGGCTGCGGCCGTGCGGGTCATGGTCTGTGACGACTCGGCGGTGATTCGTGGCGCCGTCGCGCGGATGTTGGAGGCGGAGCCGTCGGTGCAGGTGGTCGCCCGCGTGGCCAACGGACAGTTGGCGCTCGACGAACTGAAGCGCACGCAGGTCGATGTGCTTGTCCTCGATATCGAGATGCCGGTGATGGACGGCATGACGGCGCTGCCGCTGTTGCTACGCGCGGACCCTGGTCTCAAGGTCATCATGGCCTCGACGCTGACCACGCGTGGCGCCGATATCGCGTTGCGCGCGCTGCGGCTCGGTGCCGCGGACTATTTGCCGAAGCCCTCCGCCGTGGCAGGTGACGAGACGTTCCGCCGCGAACTGATTGAGAAGGTGAAAGGCCTGGGCCGCATGCGACGGCGCGTTGCCCAGCCGGTGCGCGAAACCGTCGCGCTGCATCTGCGGCCGGCCTCGATCGTGCCGCCGCGGCTGCTCGCGGTCGGCAGTTCCACAGGCGGCCCTCAGGCACTGTTCACCCTGGTGCAGGGGCTGGGCCGGAAGCTGAATGTGCCGGTGGTTCTCACCCAGCATATGCCTGCGACCTTCATGCCCATCCTGGCCGAGCACCTCAGCAAGTTGGGCGGGATGCCGTGCGCCGAAGCGAAGGACGGCGACGTGCTGGCCACCGGACACATCTATCTCGCGCCTGGCGACCGGCATCTGCTGATTGATACCGGCCGCGCCGGTCTGCTGGCGCGTCTCAGCGCCGATCCGCCGGAGAATTTCTGTCGGCCCTCGGTCGATCCCATGCTGCGCAGTGCCGCCGCGGCGTGCGACGGCCGCGTGCTGGTCGCGATGCTGACCGGCATGGGCCAGGACGGGCTGATCGGGACACGCCGCGTCATCGATGCTGGCGGATGCGCTGTGGCACAGGACGAGGCGACCAGCGTGGTGTGGGGCATGCCGGGAGCGGTCGCACAGGCCGGGCTGTGTCACGCGATACTGCCGCTGCCGCGCATCGCGCCGAAACTGCTCGAGATGCTGCGGATGACGCGAGCATGAGCCAGGCGCTGTCGTCCACCGCATTTCAGACCTACGCGACACTATTGAAGACCCGCTCGGGCCTGGTGATCGGTCCAGACAAGCTGTATCTGCTCGAAACGCGGCTTGCGCCGATTCTGAAGTGCGAGAAGTTGCGTGATCTGGCGGCGCTCGCCGATCGGCTGCGCGCACCCAATGCCGAACCGCTGATCCGGCAGGTGGTCGAGGCGATGACCACCAATGAAAGCTTTTTCTTCCGTGACGACAAGCCGTTCCAACACTTCCGTGCCCAGGCCTTGCCCCGGATGCTGGCGTTGCGTCCGGCAGGTACGCCTCTGCGCGTGTGGTCCGCCGCGTCGTCGTCCGGACAGGAGGCGTACTCGATCGCGATGATCATATCCGAGTGCCGTGCCAGCATCGGCGACCGGCGGATCGAGATCATCGGCACCGACCTTGCCCGCGATCAGGTCCAACGCGCGCGCGATGGAGTGTACACGCAGTTCGAGGTGCAACGCGGACTGCCGGTGCAGATGCTGATGCGCCACTTCCGCAAGGAGGAGAACGGCTGGCGGATCAGCGAGGCGATTCGCGGCATGGTGCAATACCGTGAGTGGAATCTGCTGGGCGATCTACGGCCGCTCGGGCAATTCGACGTGGTGTTCTGTCGCAATGTGCTGATCTATTTCGATCAGCCAACCAAGGCGAAGGTGCTGGATGCCGTTGCGCAGCAGATGCCGGCGGATGGGCTGTTGTATCTCGGTGGAGCGGAAACGGTGCTGGGGATCACCAGCAGGTTCGCGCCTTTGCCGGCCGAGCGTGGGGTCTATGGGGTAGTAGGAGGGAAATTCACCACACAGACACAGCGATCACAGAGTGTCGCATGAACGCCTGGTCACGCCGACATGGTCACAGGAACCTCTGTGTCTTGTGGTGAGTGCTGATCTCACTGCATCCCACCGCGCGCCGCGACCGGCCAGAGGCATTCCACCCGCCCGTTCCGCACGCCGACGTACCAGTCATACCGATCCACCGTCGGGTCACAATGTCCCGGCACCAACCGCAGTTTCTCGCCCAGCTTCGGCGCGGCCGTCTCGGAACCCACCTCCAGCTTCCCGTGCTCGTCTGACGCGCTGACATAGCGAATGTCGGGGCGCTGCCAGATTGTCGGCAGACCGCTGTCCACCGCCACGGCCTTGTGGCCCGCGTCCACGACAGCGATGTTCCTGTTGGGCGCGCTCATCACGGTCGCCAGCACGAACAGCGAATGGCGAAAGGTGCTGATAGGGGCGCCAGCCTCGTCCAGGTTCCGTGCATAGTCCGCGTCCATGAACACGTAGCTACCGGCCTGGATTTCGCTGTATACGTCCGACACCGACTCGATCTGGAACGTGCCCGTCCCCGCGCCGCCAACAATCGGGCACTCCAGCCCCTGCTGACGCAACTGCTCGACGGTCCGCCGCGACGCGTCGACCGCATTCCCGATCAGCGTGCGGCGCTCCGCGACCGTCCGCTTGTGCTGCGCGCTGCCTTGATACGCCTGAAGTCCGCCGAAGATCAGATGCTTCGACGCGGCGATGCGCTTCGCGAGCGCCACCGCATCGGGGCCAGGCGCCACGCCGCAGCGTCCGGCACCGACATCGATCTCCACCAGTACCGGCAGGCGCACGCCGGCATCCTGTGCCGCGGTCTCGATCGCGGCCACCTGTGCCGCATCGTCGGCGCACACTGCGACCTTGGCGATCCGGGCCAACGCGGCGAGGCGCGCCAGCTTCGATGCGCCCACCACCTCGTTGCTCACAAGGATGTCGGGAATGCCGCCCCACGCCAGCACCTCGGCCTCAGCCACCTTCTGCACGCACTGACCGACCGCGCCACGCGCCATCTGCAACTTCGCGATCACCGGCGATTTGTGCGTCTTGGCATGCGCCCGCAGCTTTGTCCTGGTAGGCGCCAGCAGTTCGGCCATGCGGTCGAGATTTGCTTCGAACGCGTTCAGATCGATCACCAGAGCAGGTGTATCCACTTCGTCTTCGCGCATGCCGGGACGGCCCGGCGGTGGCTGCAACATGGCGATCTAACTCCCTTTGGCGTTCCAATTTCGGCGCGTGCCGCACGGCGCGATCCAGGTGTGGGCTGAAGTCTTGCCGTTCGGCGTGCCGACGACAACCCGTGTCAGGCGATATGCCGAACCTTCGAACGCCGCCAACCGCCCCATCGCACGCGCCGGAACCCCGACCAGCATGCCACCCACAAGCCCGCCGCGATCGCGGCGCAGGGTCGGATAGCGCCCGCCGCGAACTGCAACGCGCCGCCAGCCATGCAGCGTCGCCTGCACTGAGCGCACAGTATGCCGGCATCGAGCAGCGTGCCGTAGACGAACAATCGCATCGGCGGTTGTCAGGCTCGGCGGAGATAGGCGCTGGCAGCCCCGGTCAGCGCTATGCCGGGCAGCTCGTCAGGCGATACCCACCGCGCCGCAATGATCTCGCGATTGTCGAGCCTGAGTTCGGGTTTCCGATCCAATCGCAGGTCAAAGAAGTGGACTCGAACCCTTCGGCCGCCCCAGTTGCCGGATACGCCCGCTGCCGGAACCAGCGTGTTTCCCGTGAGACCGACCTCCTCGGCAAGCTCGCGCCGCGCGGCCGCTTCCGGCGTCTCGCCACGACGGATGGCGCCGCCCGGGAAATTCCACGTGGCTCGATAGGAGGATTTCAGCAGCAGCAATTCGTGGCCGACATAGACCGCTACCAGTGCAGCCTCATGCCGTGGTCGCCGCACCCGCCACCACATGCGGGCAAGCGGATAGCCATAGCGGAAGACCATCCGCCAGCCAGCATCAAGCAGGGATGGCGGCACTCAGACCCACCTTGATGCGGCGACGCTTAGCGGAACGTGTAGACGCTCAGCGCGTTGTCGTGGAACAGCATCCGCTTCTCCTGTTCGGTCATCTGGAAGCGAAACGCCAAGTGTGGATCGTCGAAGTCCCAGTGCGGATAGTCGGACGAATACACCATTCGGTCCCAGCCGATCCACTCGAACACCTGACGCAGATCGTCGGGCTTCTCCGGTTCCTCCACCGGCTGGGTGGCGAACCACAGATTGGTCCGCATGTACTCGGATGGCGGCCGCTTCACCTGCGGCACCTCGTCCCGCATCTTCGCCCAGTGCGCGTCGAGCCGCCAGCCGAGCGACGGCGCCCAGGCGAAACCACCCTCGATCAGGCAGAGCTTCAGGTTGGGAAATGCCTCGAACACACCTTCAAGAATCAGGCTCGCTGCCTGGTTCTGCATCGAGTGGACCAACATGTGGTGGTCCTCGATATAGAACTGCGGCCAGCCGCTGGCGGAAGGCGCGCTGTTCTGCGTGCCCCCGATATGCAGCCCGATCGATAGGCCGTTCGCCTGCGCCGCGGCGAAGATCGGCCAGTAGCGCCGGCGCCCGAGCGGCTCCGACGTCTTCGATCCCAACTGGATCTGCGCGAACCGCCAGTCACCGGCGCGCTTCTCGATCTCTTTCACCGAAGCCTCGGGATCATCCTGCGGCACCAGGATCGAGGCGCGCAGCCGAGGCTCCTGATCCACGAAATCATGCGCCTGCCAGTCGTTCATCGCCGAGCAGAGCGCCGCCGCCTCGTCGAGGTTCCGCGAGGTGTTGCCGCCCAGCAGCGGTTCCAGGACGCCGTAGCTGATGTTGTATGCGTCGAGCAGTTGCTCGCGCATGAACGCGACATCGGAGCCCGGAAGGCCGCCGCCCGGCGGCCAGGAGTCGCGTCGCGACGTGTTGGGTGAGAAGCGCGGATAAGTGCCGCGATCGGCATAGATGCCGCAGTTGAACTTGCCGTATTCCGCCACGTGCTTGCGCCAGCGTTCGGACAGGTACTGGTTCAGCGCGCCGGGCTTCATGTACGGGTGAATGTCGCAATCGATGATGCCCAGACGCGCGTCCGCCTCGGGTCGCCGCTCCATGACATCGACGGGAGCGTTCATTGCACGGTCTCCTTCAGGCGAGGATAGGTTTCCAACGGATTATCGACCCGAATGCGTTGAAGCAGAGCGGGCGCCAACCCGCCGGGCAGCACCGCATCGCCCTCGAACTGCCAGTGCGGATAGTCCGAGGCAAACAGCAGCATCCGGTCGCTGTCGATCTGCTCGATGATGCGCTCGAACACATCGGTATCGCGCGGCGCATCGATCGGCTGCACGGTCAGCCGCACGTTCTCGCGAATTATCTCGGCCGGCGAGCGCTTCACCCATGGCACCTCGGCGCGGACGCCGCGCCAGGTCTTGACCGCGCGCCAGATGAAGCCGGGCAGCCAGGTCACGCCTGATTCGATCAGCACGAAGCGCAGATCGGGATAGCGATTGAACACGCCGTTCGAGATCAGGCTGAGCAACTGGTCCTCGAAGATCTGCGAGTTCGCCACGTAATCGTGCAGATAGAACGAGGGCCAGCCGCCGGAGGTCGGCGCGTAGCGATACATGCTGCCCGCGTGCAGCCCGATCGGCAGATCGTATTTCGCTGCGGCCTCGTAGATCGGCCAGTAGTAGCTGCGGCCGAGCATCATCTCGCACGCCGCCGGCATCAGGATCTGCACGAAGCGGTGGTCGCCGGCGCGGCGCTCGATCTCCTCCGCCGCGAGCAGCGGTGCCTGCGCCGGGACCACGATGGAGGCGCGCAGCCGCGGTTCCTTGTTCAGCCAGTGCTCGATGATCCAGTCGTTGACGGCGGAGCAGATCGCCGCACCCATCGACTCACTGACCGCGATCTGGCCGCCGGTCAGCGGGTTGCAGATCGCCAGGCCGATGCCGAATGCATCCAACGCATTGCGCCGCATGTTGGGGAGGCTGGAGCCGGGCCGCTCGCCCTTCACCCGCCAGTCCGGTCGGCAGGTGATCGGCGCACCCAACGGGTAGCTCATCATGTCGAAGCCATCGATGCCGCGCGCGACGAATGATTCGCGCCAGAACTCATCCATGTAGGGCAACAGTGCCTTGATGTTCGGGACACCGGGATGGATGTCGCAGTCGATCGCGCCGTCGATGGTCATGGGATGCTCCGTCGCGCCGGTTGTACGGGGCGTGCTTCTTCAGTGTCAAACGCACGACCCCTCCCCCAACCCTCTCCCGCAAGGGGAGGGGGGGAGTGGGCCGGCTATTTCACCGTCCCAGCCCTGCCCGCCGCAGACTGCGCTGCCAGTCACTGGCCACGCCATCGAGCGCCTGCTTCGCCGTCTGCTGTCCGGTCAGCACCGCCGAAATGCCGCTGCGCAACTCCAGTTCCAGCGTCGGCCAGATCGGCTCGCGCGGCTCCAGCGTCGCGGTCTTCATGGCCTCCGCCAGCACCGGCGCCCAGCCATAGTCAGCCATCACATCAGGATGGTTCAGCACCGACACCCGCGGCGGTGCGTTGCCGCGTACCACCGATCGGCGCATCCATTCCTTGCTGCACGCCATCTGGATGAACTCGAACGCCCAGTCCTTGTTCTTGCATCCGCTGGGCACGCCGAACGTCCAGCCGCCGACGCTCACCCGGCTTTCCGCGAGCGAATGCGCACCGGGCGCCAGTGCCCAGGCCCATTTCCCCGCCGTCTTCGACAGCTTCGGATCGTTGATCAGCGTGCCGTACGGCGCCAGAGTGATCGTCATCGCGTAGCGGTCGTTCTGGCCGCCCGCGACGATTTCGTCGAACTCCCAGGTGATCGCGTCGGGCACGACGACTTTGTACTTCGTCATCAGGTCGCCGTAGTATTGCAGCGCCTCGACGGCCTTGTCGTTGTTGATATGGATCTCCCAGGTCTTCGGATCGAAGTAGTCGCCGCCATTGCCGCGCAGGAATGGCGTGTAGCCGCCAACCATCGCCGGTCCCTGGCGCCCCCAGATGCCCAGCCCATATCGGTTCGGCGCACCCGCCTTGGTTGTGGCGATGCAGGCAGCCTGGAATTCAGCCCAGTTCTCCGGCGCCCTCTTGAAGCCGACGTCGGCCAACAACTGTTTCTGGTAATTCAGGATGCTCGCGGTGACCCGGTAGGGGATGCCAAGCAGCTTGCCCTGGTAGCTCGCCATGTCGCGGATGGCCGGCAGGAAATCGTCCCAGTCGAAGTCGGGATGCCTGGCTGCCGCGCTCGCCAGCAGCTTCTCGTGATCCTCCATGTGCTGGGCAAGCCAGCCGGCGAACGGTGCCGTCCACTGAACGATGTCGATGCCGTTGGAACCCGAGTTCAGCTCCGCCTTCAACCGCGCGCTCAGCGCATCGATCGGCAGCAGGGTAAAGTCGACCTTGATGCCGTGTTCCTTCTCGAACGCCGGTGCCACTTCCTCCACCAGGCACCAGTGCCACGGCCCATTGTCGCCGACGAACACCAGCTTTTCAGGCTTGTTCTGCGCCAGCGCGAACCGCGGCAAAGCCGCCGCTGCACCGGCCTGCAACAGCGAACGGCGGCGGATCACCGCGCGATCCCTGCGCGGCGCAGGCTGCGCCGCCAGTCGACCGCCAGTTCGTCCAATGCAATCTTGGCCGTCTTCTGTCCAAGCTGGACCTGAGAAATGGCGGACCGCATCTGCACCTCCAACGTGTCCCACACCGGATTGGCCGGGGTCGGGATGCCGGTCTCGATCGCCTGTGCGGCCACCGGCGGCCAGCCGATCCGTTCGATCATATCGGGATCCTGCAATACCGAGCGCAACGGTGGAGCATTGCCGCGAATCATGGCCCGCTTCTGCCATTCACGGCTGCAGCACATCGCCACGAACTCCAGTGCCCATTCCTTGTTCCTGGTGTATTTCGGCACGCCGATCGTGTGGCCGTCGATCCACGTGCGTCCTTCCTCTTTGTTGTGCGGACCGGGCACTGTGGTCCATGCCCATTTGCCGCCGGTCGTCGAGATCTTCGGATCGTTGATCAGCGTGCCGTAGGGCGCGAACATCTGCACCATGGCATAGCGGTCGCGCTGCCCGCCGGCGACAATTTCCTCGAATTGCCAGGTCATCGCATCCGGCGGCACCAGATTGTACTTGGTGTTGAGATCGCCGTAGAACTGCAGCGCCTCGACCGCCTTGGCGTCGTTGATGAACACCTCGCCGGTCTTGAAGTCCACCATGCGGGCGCCTCCGTTCGAGAACAGCCACGAGGCGAGGCAGGAATACATGCCGGCACCCTGCATGCCCATCAGGCCATAGGCATAACGCTCGGGCGGCGTGTTCACCGCCTGCGCGATCTTCAGGAACTGCTCCCAGTTCTCCGGCGGCTTGGCGAAGCCCGCCCGCTCCAGCAGCGCCTTCTGGTAATGGAAGATGCCGGTGGTGATGCGATACGGCAGCCCGCACAGCTTGCCTTCGTAGCTGGCCGCCTTCTTGGTGCCGGTCAGGTAGTCGTTCCAGTCGAAGTCGGCGTGCTGCGACTTGATCTGCGCCAACAGCGGCTCGTGATCCTCCATGTGCGGCGACATCCAGCCGGTCATACTGACCGAGAACTGCACGATGTCGATGCCGCTGCTGCCCGAACCCAGTTCGGCCCGCAGCCGTGCCCGCCACGGATCGACCGGCAGCAGGGTGAAGTCGATCTTGATGCCGGTGGCCTTCTCGAACGCCGGCGCCACTTCCTCGACCATTGCGTAGTGCCAGGGACCGTTGTCGCCGACATAGACGAGCTTCTCAGGCTTGCTCTGCGCCATGATCTGCGGTGCGGCGAGCAGGCCCGCCGATGCCTGCAGCAAAGTGCGGCGCTTCAGCGCTCTCATACGTCTCTCCCCATGGTTTTGTTCAGCCCTTGACCGCGCCAGACGATAGCCCTGCGACGAGGTGACGTTGCGCGACGAACGAGAAGATCAGCACCGGCAGGATCACCAGCGCTCCGGAGGCTGTCATGCCACCCCAGTCAACGCCGGTGTCGCCGCCGGAATACGCCGCCATCAGCACGGGCAGCGTGCGCGTTGCGTTGTTGGTCAGCACGGCGGCGAACAGGAAGTCGTTCCATGCCAGCTGGAGGCACAGGATGCTCGCTGCCACCAGTCCCGGCCGGATCAGCGGCAGCACGACGTGGCGGAACGCGGCGTAGCGTGACGCGCCATCCACCCACGCGCTTTCCTCCAGTTCACGCGGGAGGTCCTCGAAGAAGCCGCGCATGATCCACACCACCAGCGGCAGGCTGAACGTCGTATAGGCGAGGACGACGCTGAACCGGGTCGTGGTCAGGCCGAACTTGCTGAACAGGATGTACATCGGCACCAGCACAGCGATCGGCGGCAGCATGCGCATGACAAGCAGCGAAAAGAACAAGAAGGATCCGCCGCGGAACGGAAACCGCGCAAACGCGTAGGCTGCGGGGACGCCGATACACAGCGACATCAGCACCGCACCTGACGACACCACCAGGCTGTTGACGAACGCCTGCATGAAGTCGGCCTGACTGAGCACGCCGAGGTAATTCTCGAACGTCGGCCGCCAGAGGAACAGTGGTGGCGTCGCGAATACCTGCAGCCGCGTTTTCAGCGACAGGCCGATGACCCACAGCAGCGGGAACAGAAACACCGCGGTCGTTGCGATCAGGCCGAGATAGACCGCGCCGGCGAACAGCAGCTTGCTGCGTCGAGATCCGACGCCAGAGAGAGCACTCATCAGTTCGCCTCCCGCCGCCGGATCGCCGCGATGAAGAACAGACAGAGCAGCAGGCTCATCAGCAGCATCAACCACGAAGCCGCAGCGCCAAGGCTCAGATCGAACCGCACGAACGACGCGAGATACGTGAACATCGAAAGCGACATCGTCGCGTTCGCCGGCCCACCGCTCGTCATCACGTAGATGTTGTCGAATGCGCGGAATTCGAAGATCGTCCGCAGCAGCAGCGCAACCAGGATGTACGGCCGCAGGAGCGGCAGTATGACGTGCCAGAACACCTGCCCCCGGCTTGCGCCATCGATCGATGCTGCCTCCACCGGCTCACTCGGCAGCGAACGCAGTCCCGCGAGCAGCAGTACCGCGACATAGGGCGCGTTCTGCCACAGGTTCACCACCATCACCGAGATCAGCGCGGTGTCAGGGCGGCCGAGCCAGACGATATGGCTGCCGATCCAGTAGTTGATCACGCCATGGTCAGGATCGAGCAGCAGCTTCCAGCACAGCGCCGCGACGATTGGCGTGATCATCATCGGCACCACGAGGGCGGTGCGGAAGAAGCCGATCCACGGCAGATCGATATTCAACAGCAGCGCAATACCCAGGCCAAAGGCCAACTCTGTCGAGACGGTGATCGTGGTGTAGATGCAGGTGACCCGCAGGCTTTGCAGGAACTGTGGATCGGTCAGCAGGTCCTCATAGTTGGCGGTGCCAGCAAAGTTGCCGGCGAACAGCGCCTGCTCCGGCGACCAGCCCTCGAAGCTGAGATAGAACGAGAACAGCAGCGGGACGCCGAAGATCAGCAGCATCATCGCACTGGTCGGCAGCACGGCGAACCGCACAAACTGCCGATCCAGCCAACGCTGCGTACGCGTCGTGCCAGACGAGGGGCCCTGCGCTGCACGCATTGCGGTCGGTCTGACGGCGGTGGTTGTTCCTCCCATGGTCCCTCTTTGTGTCGGGCTCGAATGGTTTCCGCCGACACAATACAGGGCAGGGCGCCCTGCGTCACCCGAGGGGCCAGGAACTGGCGCAGCAGTGACGCCATGCCAGCCGCATAGTTATGGTCGCGGCCGAATTTCGAAGCCGGATTTTTGTAACGGAACCTTCCGGAGTGCTACGTCATCGTGTAGCTTTGCAATGAATCCGCCGCATCAATCAGTCCGGCCCCGTCGCGGACCCCGCACCCACCTGATGCTACAGCGATTAGCGCTAGAGTTGCGGCTGGGTAACGGATTGATGATATCGGTGACACTTTCCGACATGCCTATTGAGGGAAGGACGCTCCAACTCCTAACCTTTGTCGACGCTGAGTCGGTCCGAGCAATCGTGCCTCCCGCTGAATAAATCAGGTTCACGCAAAGCCTATGGATGAACGTGTAGATAATCCGCAGACGGAAACCCGGCATGCTCCGCTGTCCCGTGGACCTGCGCCGCCCGTTGTGAGGCGTTCGCGCTCACGCGCGTGGCTGGGCCTGATCCTCGTGCTTGTTGTGGCCCTGGGGGGCGCTTACTGGTTTCTGTATCGCGCACCGCAGACCACGAACCGACCCAGCGCCGGTCGTGCCACCGAGACCGCGCCGCAACCGGTGGGTGCCGAAACGATCGCCAACGGCGACATCCGCATCATCCTGAATGAACTGGGCACCGTCACGCCGCTGGCCAACGTGACGGTGAAGACGCAGATCAACGGCCAGCTCACCACCGAGGGCTTCGAGGAGGGGCAGACTGTCAAGGCCGGCGACTTCCTGGCACAGATCGACGATCGCCCGTACAAGGTCGCGCTCGAACAGGCGCAGGGCACGCTTGCACACGACCAGGCGCTGCTCGGCCAGGCACAGACCGACCTGAAGCGCTATCAGACGCTGGCGCGCCAGGACTCCATCGCGAAACAGCAGGCCGACGATCAGGTGTTCCTGGTCGCGCAATATCAGGGATCGGTGTTGACGGACCAGGCACAGATCGACAGTGCCAAACTGAACGTCGCCTATTGCCACATCGTCTCACCCGTCACCGGCCGCGTCGGCTTGCGACAGGTCGATCCTGGCAATTACGTCCAGACCTCGGATACCAATGGTATCGTGGTCGTCACCCAGGAACAGCCGATCTCCGTGATTTTCTCGGTGACCGAGGACAGTCTTCCGTCTGTGGTGAAGCAATTCAAGCCGGGGACACAATTGCCGGTGCAGGCTTATGACCGCTCAAATACAACCCTGCTTGCGACCGGCACGCTGACCAACGTGGACAACCAGATCAACACGACAACCGGCACAGTGAACATGCGTGCGACGTTCCCGAACGAGGATTTCGCGCTGTTCCCCAACCAGTTCGTCAACGCACGGCTGCTGGTGGATACACTGCACAACGTCGTTCGCGTACCGGTTGCGGCCGTGCAGCAAGGCGCGCCTGGGACATTCGTTTACGTGATCAATCAGGACAGTACGGTGACTGTGCGCCCGATCAAGCTGGGGCCGACGGACGGTGCCTACTCCGAAGTGGTCTCAGGCCTGTCCGCTGGCGATCGCGTGGTGACCGATGGCACCGATCGGCTGCGCGACGGACAGAAGGTGACGATACCGGCACCTGCGAAGCAGGCCGCGGCGGGACAGCCTGCGCCGCAGCACCGACGCGGCGGCAAGTCGGCGCAGTGACTGACAGAGTGCGTCGCCGCGTGATCGCATGAACCCGTCGCGCCTCTTTATCCTGCGTCCCGTCGGCACCTGGCTGTTGATGCTGGCGATTTTGCTCGTCGGCATCGTCGCTTACGGGTTCCTGCCGGTCTCCGCGCTGCCGGAAGTCGATTATCCCACTATTCAGGTGCAAACCTTCTATCCCGGTGCCAGTCCGGAGGTGATGACCTCCTCGGTCACCGCGCCGCTTGAACGACAGTTCGGCGAGATGCCGAGCCTCAATCAGATGTCGTCGGTGAGTTCTGCTGGGGCGTCGGTGATCACGCTGCAGTTCAGCCTGGACCTGAGCCTGGACATCGCCGAACAGGAAGTGCAGGCCGCTATCAATGCTGCCGGCAATCTGCTGCCGTCGGATCTGCCGGCGCCGCCGATCTACGCCAAGGTCAATCCCGCGGATGCGCCGATCCTGACTCTGGCGCTGACCTCCAAGACGTTGCCGCTGCCGCAGGTGGAGGACTACGGCGACACGCGACTGGCGCAGAAGATCTCGCAGCAACCTGGTGTCGGGCTGGTAAGCATCGGCGGCGGGCAGCGTCCGGCGGTGCGCATTCAGGTCAATCCACGCGCGCTCGCCGCGTATGGGCTGAATATCGATGACCTGCGAACCACGCTCGGCAATGCCAACGTCAACACGCCGAAAGGCAACTTCGACGGTCCGCGTCAGGCCAGCACGATCAACGCCAACGACCAGATCACCAGCGCGGCCGACTACAGCAACCTGGTGATCGCCTATCGCAACGGCGCACCGGTGCGGCTCACAGATGTCGCGACCGTGGTGCAGGGCGCGGAGAACACCAAACTTGCCGCCTGGGGGAACCGTACGCCTGCGGTGATCCTGAACATCCAGCGCCAGCCAGGCGCCAACGTCATCCAGGTCGTCGACAATATCAAGAAGCTGCTGCCGGATCTGCAGGCGACGCTCCCGTCGGCGATCGAAGTCGCGGTGCTGACGGATCGCACCACGACCATCCGCGCCTCGGTCTCGGATGTGGAGTTCGAGCTGGCGCTGGCGGTCGGGCTGGTGGTGCTGGTTATCTTCCTGTTCCTGCGCAACCTGCCGGCGACCGTGATCCCTAGCCTGTCCGTGCCGTTGTCCATCGTCGGCACGCTGGCGGTGATGTACCTGCTTGGCTTCAGCCTGGATAATCTGTCGCTGATGGCGCTGACGATCTCCACCGGCTTCGTGGTGGACGATGCGATCGTGATGATCGAGAACATTTCACGCTACGTGGAGATGGGCGAGACGCCACTGCAGGCCGCGCTGAAAGGCGCCCAGAAGATCGGCTTCACGATCATTTCGCTGACCGTGTCGCTGATCGCGGTGCTGATCCCGCTGCTGTTCATGGGCGACGTCGTCGGGCGGCTGTTCCACGAATTCGCCATCACGCTGTCGGTCACCATCGTGATCTCCGGCATCGTGGCACTGACGCTGGTACCCATGATGTGCGCGCGGCTGGTGCGTCACAGGCCGGAGCAGCAGCGCTCGCGCTTCGACATGCAGGCCGAGCGCGCGTTCAACTGGGTGGTTGAGCGCTATGACCGATCGCTCAACATCGTGCTTGACCACCAGCCGCTGACGCTGCTGATCGCCTTCGCCACGCTGTGCGTGACGATATGGCTGTACGTCATCGTGCCGAAGGGCTTCTTTCCGGTGCAGGACACCGGCGCGATCCAGGGCATCTCGGTCGCGGCACAGAGTTCGTCGTTCGATGCGATGGCGCAGCACCAGCAGGAGCTTGCCGATGCGATCCTGAAGGATCCGGACGTAGTGAGCCTGAGTTCGTTCATCGGTGTGGATGGGCAGAACCTTACGCTGAACTCTGGCAGGTTCCTGATCAACCTGAAGCCGAAAGACCAGCGGACGCTGGATGCCACCGGGATCGCCCGCCGCATTCGACAGGAGACCTCACACATCGCCGGCGTCACGCTCTATCTGCAGCCAGTGCAGGATCTGACGGTGGATTCCTCGATCAGCCGCACGCAATACCAGTTCGTCTTGGAGAACCCCAACGCCACGGCGTTCCAGACATGGGTGCCGAAACTGGTGCAGCGACTGGAGCAGTCGCCCAATCTGGCCAACGTGGCCAGCGATCTATCGCAACAGGGCCTGACTGTGAATCTGGTCATCGACCGATCCACCGCGGCGCGCTTCGGCATTACGCCGGCCACGGTGGACAACGCGCTGTATGACCTGTTCGGTCAGCGCATCATCTCCACCATCTACACACAGTCCAACCAGTATCGCGTCATCATGGAGGCGACGTCGGACCTCCAGCAGTCGCTTGCCAGTCTCAATTCCATTCGCCTGCCTTCGTCGGTGGCCGCGAATGGCCAGGTGCCCCTGTCCGCCATCGTGCATGTCGAGCAACAGTCCGGACCGTTGGCGATCAGCCATCTCGGCCAGTTCCCCGCCACGACGATCTCCTTCGACACCGCGCCAGGTGCGTCACTCGGCGCCGCGGTCGCGGACATCCGCCAGGCGGAGAAAGATATCGGCCTGCCGGACAGCTTCATCACGGCGTTCCAGGGCGCTGCCGCCGCACTGGAGAACTCGCTGTCGAACGAACTGCTGCTGGTGCTGGCGGCGATCGCCACCGTCTACATCGTGCTGGGCGTGCTGTACGAGAGCTTCATCCACCCGATAACGATACTTTCCACGCTGCCATCGGCTGGCGCCGGGGCGCTGGTCGCGCTGCTGATCGCCGGTGACGACATCGACGTGATCTCGATCATCGGCATCATCCTGCTGATCGGCATTGTCAAGAAGAATGCGATCATGATGATCGACTTCGCGCTGGAGGCAGAGCGCGAGGAGGGCAAGCCGCCGCGCGAGGCAATCCATCAGGCTGCGCTGCTGCGCTTCAGGCCGATCCTGATGACCACCATGGCTGCTCTGCTCGGTGCTCTGCCATTGATGCTGGGCCACGGCACCGGATCGGAACTGCGCCGGCCGCTCGGGGTCGCAATCGTCGGGGGCCTCATCGTCAGCCAGGTGCTGACGCTGTTCACCACGCCGGTGATCTACCTGCTGTTCGATCGCCTCGCCGCGCGCATGACCCGACGCGGACCGGAACGGCTGGCCGATGACAACCCGCCGCCGGCACCGACATGAACCTGTCGGCACCGTTCATCAGTCGTCCGGTGGCGACCACGCTGCTGACCATCGGTATTGCACTGGCCGGCCTGTTCGCGTTCAGCAAGCTGCCGGTCGCGCCGCTGCCGCAGGTGGATTTCCCCACCATCTCGGTGCAGGCGCAATTGCCGGGCGCCAGCCCGGATACCGTGGCAACCAGCGTCGCTAGTCCGCTGGAACGGCATCTCGGGCAGATCGCCGATGTGACCGAGATGACCTCGACGAGTTCAGTCGGCCAGGCGCGCATCGTCCTGCAATTCGGTCTGGACCGCGACATCGATGGCGCGGCACGCGATGTGCAAGCGGCAATCAACGCTGCACGTGCCGACCTGCCGACCTCGCTGCGCAGCAATCCGACCTACCGCAAGGTCAACCCGGCCGATGCGCCGATAATGATCCTCGCACTCACGTCGAAGACGCTGACGCGCGGCCAGATGTATGACGCCGCCAGCAACGTCCTCGAGCAGCGGCTGTCGCAGATCAACGGCATCGGCCAGGTGATCATTGGCGGTTCGGCGCTACCGGCGGTGCGGGTTGAGCTCAATCCACAGGCACTATTCAAGTACGGCATCGGCCTGGAAGACGTGCGCGCCGCGCTGGCCTCGGCCAATGCCAACAGTCCGAAAGGTTCAATCGATAACGGCCCGCAGCATTATCAGATCTACACCAACGATCAGGCGAGCAAGGCTGCCGACTACCTGCCGCTGATCATCGCCTATCGCAATGGCGCGCCGGTGCGGCTGTCGGATATGGCCGACGTGCAGGATTCGGTGGAGAACCTGCGCAACGAGGGCGTGGCGAACGGGCAGCCTTCAGTGCTGGTGATCCTGTTCCGACAACCGGGCGCCAACATCATCGATGCGGTCGATAGCGTGAAGGCGGCATTGCCGCAGCTCGAGGCGGCAATGCCGAGCGACATCAATGTCAGCATTGCCAACGACCGCAGCACCACGATCCGTGCCTCGTTGCAGGACACAGAGGCCACGCTGGTCATCGCCGTGATCCTGGTTACGCTGGTTGTGTTCCTGTTCCTGCGCAATGTGCGTGCGACGCTGATACCATCTGTTGCGGTGCCCGTGTCGATCATCGGCACATTCGGGACGATGTACCTGCTGGGCTTCAGCCTGGACAATCTGTCGCTGATGGCGCTGACGGTCGCCACAGGCTTCGTGGTGGACGATGCGATCGTGGTGCTGGAAAACATCTCACGGCATCTCGAAGCCGGCGTGCCGCGCGTGCAGGCTGCGCTTCTGGGCGCGCGTGAGGTCGGCTTCACAGTAATCTCCATCAGCCTGTCGCTGATTGCCGTGTTCATCCCGATCCTGCTGATGGGCGGCATCGTCGGCCGGCTGTTCCGCGAGTTCGCGCTGACCTTGTCGCTCGCCATTATTGTGTCGCTGGCGATCTCACTCACAACCACGCCGATGATGTGCGCCCTGTTTCTGCGGCCGACTCCACGGCGCGAGGAGCAGCGGCGCACACTGTTCGACCGCGCAATGGGCCTATATGGCCGAACGCTCGGCTGGGCGTTGCAACACGGCCTGCTGGTCATGCTGATTCTTGCGATCACGGTCGGCCTGAACGTGTGGCTGTTCGTCATCATCCCCAAGGGATTCTTCCCGCTGCAGGACACCGGCCGGCTGATCGGCAGTATGCAGGCCGACCAGAGCACGTCGTTCCAGGCAATGCAGCAGAAACTCGACCAGATGGTGGCGATCGTGCGGAGCGATCCCGCGGTGGCGAGCGTGGTCGGCTTCACCGGACAGGGCAGCGGTGGCGCCGGCGGTCAGTCCAACACCGGCAGCGTGTTCATCGCCCTCAAGCCGATCGCACAGCGCGGCAACATCAATGCCGTGATGGGACGTCTGCGCCGCTCGTTGGGGGCGGTGCCCGGTGCGCAACTGTTCCTGCAGCCAGTGCAGGACATTCGTGTCGGGGGGCGCCAGAGCAATGCGGCCTATCAATACACGCTGCAAGGAGACAGCGCATCGCAGTTGTACGAGTGGGCCCCAAAGCTGCTGAGCGCGCTACAGAACAACCCGGTGCTGCGCGACGTCAACACTGATCAGCAGCAGAAGGGCCTGGAGACCGATCTGGTCATCGACCGTTCGACAGCGAGCCGGTTGGGCGTGAACGCAGCTCAGATCGACAATACACTGTACGACGCGTTCGGCCAGCGGCAGGTCTCCACCATCTATAGTGCGCTCAACCAGTATCACGTGGTGATGGAGGTGGCGCCGCGATACTGGCAAAGCCCCGAGACGCTGAAGGACATCTATGTCAGTACCGCGGGTGGCAATGCCAGCGGTACCGAGACGACGAACGCCGTCGTGGGAACCGTCGCCGCGACCACAACCACGACAACCGCCGCGACGGCTGCGGCCGCCATCGCCAGCAGTTCGTCACGCAACGCGGCGACCAACGCGTTGGCCAACACCGGCAAGGGCAGCGCTTCCTCAGGCGCGGCGGTGAGCACCAGCCAGGAGACGATGGTGCCGCTCGCCGCGTTCACCCACTACGGGCCAGGCAACACGCCGCTCGCGGTGAACCACCAGGAGCAGTTCGTCGCGACGACGATTTCATTCAATCTGGCACCAGGGCGGTCGCTGAGCGATGCGACGCAGGCAATTGAGCAGGCCACGCGGCAGATACTCATGCCGGCGAGCATCCACGGCAGCTTCCAGGGGACCGCGCGCACCTTCCAGGATTCGCTCTCCAGCGAGCCGCTGCTGATCCTCGCGGCGCTTGTCGCCGTCTACATCGTGCTTGGCATCCTGTACGAAAGCACGATTCATCCCATCACGATCCTGTCCACATTACCGTCGGCCGGCGTCGGTGCGGTGCTTGCGCTGCTGCTGTTCAACACGGAGTTCAGCATCATCGCGCTGATCGGGGTGATCCTGCTGATCGGCATCGTGAAGAAGAACGCCATCCTGATGATCGACTTTGCGCTGGAGGCTGGGCGCGAGCGCAACCTGACGCCGCGCGATGCCATTTTCGAAGCTTCGCTGCTGCGTTTCCGGCCGATCATGATGACGACCTGTGCTGCGATGCTGGGTGCGATGCCGCTGGCTTTCAGCTTCGGCAATGGCGGCGAAATCAGGCGGCCGCTGGGTATCGCAATCGTGGGCGGATTGATGCTGAGCCAGGCGCTGACGCTGTACACGACGCCGGTGCTCTACCTTTACCTCGATCGGTTCCGTCTTGCGATGCGGCGCCGCTGGCGGCAGGCGTTCCCAGGCATCGCCGGCACGCCGGAAGCCGCCGAATGAACATGACGCGCATTCGCTCCCCCTCCCCTTGCGGGAGGGGGTTGGGGGGAGGGGGCGGTCCGACGCGGGCATGGCCCCCTCCCCCCGTCCCCCTCCCGCAAGGGGAGGGGGAGAACAAAGGTCTGCGTGCGATCCTGTCGCTGTTTCTTGCGCTGTCGCTATCCGCCTGCATGGTCGGGCCGGACTATGATCGCCCCGACGCGCCCGTGCCTGTCGCCTACAAGGAATTGCAGGGCTGGACGATGGCGCAGCCGCAGGACGCGGCGGACCGTGGCGCGTGGTGGTCAGTCTACAATGACCCGGAACTCGATCACCTGGAACGTCAGGTCGACGTCTCCAACCAGACGATAAAGCAGTTCGAGGCCGAGTACCGCAATGCACAGGCGCTGGTGCAGGAAGCGCAGGCGAGCCTGTTCCCGGTTGCCACGCTCAACGGTGCCGTCACGCATGGCTCCGGATTTGGCGGCGGCAGCTCCAGTAGCTCTTCCAGCAGCTCCTTGTTGAAGGGCGGAGGCACCTCGCACACGCAATACACCGTGGAAGGTTCGATCAGTTGGGACCTCGACGTCTGGGGGCGCATCCGTCGGCAGATAGAAAGCCAGAAAGCTGCCGAGCAGGTCAGCGCCGCCGATCTCGCCAATGCCAGGCTTTCGGCGCAGGCGACATTGGCGACCGATTACTTCGATCTGCGTGCTGAGGACTCGCTGACCGATCTGCTGCAACAGACCGTAGTGGCGTTTGAACGATCGCTCCAGATCGTGCAGAACCAGCACGCTGCCGGTACCGTGTCCGCAGCCGATGTGGTGACTGCGCAGGCGCAATTGGAAGGCGCACGCGCGCAGCTTGTCGGGGTCGGCGTGCAGCGAGCCATCTTCGAGCACGCGATTGCAGTGCTGACCGGACGTGCACCCGCCGAACTTACGATCGCACCTGCATTGCTCACCTCCGACGTACCGGTGATGCCGCCCGGCCTGCCGTCCACGCTGCTGCAGCGTCGCCCCGACATCGCAGCAGCCGAGCGCCAGATGCAGCAGGAGAACGCGCTGATCGGCGTGCAGGTGGCCGCGTTCTATCCCGACATCTCGTTGTCGACGTTGGGCGGTTTCATTGGAAGTCCGCTATCGCAACTGTTCACCACGGCCAATCGGGTTTGGTCGTTAGGCGGCGCGGCGAGCGAACCAATATTCGAGGGCGGCGCGCGTTCGGCCGCAGTGGCGGCAGCGCGTGCGACCTACGACCAGAGCGTCGCCAACTATCGCCAGGTCGGTACTGACGGCGCTTCAGCAGGTGGAGGACGAGTTGTCATCGCTGCGCATCCTGGAGCACCAGGCGCGGGCCGAGACAATTGCGGTAGGCGCGTCACAACGTGCAGTCGACGTGACCCTCAATCAGTATCGTTCAGGCACCGTCGCCTATACAAGCGTCGTTACCGAGCAGACCACGCTGCTAACCAACCAGCAGTCACAACTGGCAGTGCAGCAGAGTCGCCTGGTCGCGAGCGTCGCGCTCATAGCGGCATTGGGCGGCGGGTGGAATGTCCAATTGCTGGCAGACAAAGGACATTAACCTACCCGCAGCAGCCGGAACCCCTCTGCCTGCAGCCATGGGATCGCGGTCGCAGCGTGCGGCGTCAGGCGATCGACAAGGCGCCAGAAGCGCTTGCCGTGGTTCAGGTGCTTCAGGTGCGCGACCTCGTGTGCCGCCACGTAGTCCTGCACGAACTCGGGCGTCATCACCAGGCGCCAACTGAACGCCAGCGACCCATCGCTGGCGCAACTGCCCCACCGGCTGCGGGTGTCCTTGACCGAAATGCGCCGCGCCGTCACCCCAAGCGTCGCGGTCTTGGCAACCACCAAAGCCGACAACCGCCGCAGTGCCTCGGCGCGCAGGAAATCGATCACACGACGCCGCAGGAACTCCGGCGCACCGCTGACATGCAATTCGCCATCCTGCAACCACGCGCCACCGCGCAATTGGGGCACATGGCGAATCCGATGCGGCACATCGCCGATGGGCACCAATGTGCCATCGACGAAGGGCAATGCGTCAGGCAGTGCGGCCAAACGGCTCGCCACCCACTCCGCATGATTCATCAACAGTGCGACACCTGCACCGCGACCCGCGCGTATCGGCAGCGTGACAACAACGCCACCGCCACACGGATCGATGCGCAGACTGACGCGTCGCGCACGATGATTGCGTCGCCATTCGACGCGAGTCGGACCGCTAGGAAGAGTCAGCGTTTCAGATCGCGGCCATTCCATTCTGCCCACAAAGGGCAGATGCAACCGATTCGTCAACCAATTTGGTTGCCCGTCTGGGGTGCGCGCTATGCAGCCCGCGCCAGTTGCACGCCGCTCGCATCGAATGCGGCGAACAGTTTTGCCTGCTGCTCGCCGGTCAGCTTCAGATGCGGCGGGCGCATATATTGCCATGCAGCATCGCCAGTGTGGCGTGCCATCAGCGCCTTCAGCGCCGGTATCGCCGCGGGAGCGGCGACGATCGCCTTGCGCGTCGCACTCAGCGTTTCATGCATGTTCGCGCCGACGTCGTTGTTCCAGTTGGCATACACCTGTGCGGCGATCGGCGAATTCACGTTCGCCGCCGCGGTGATGCAGCCGGCGCTTCCGACCTGCAGCAACGGGCGCAGCAACGTATCGTCGCCGGCGTACACCTCGAAGCCGTCGCGTGCGAAGTTCTCCACGTAGGCGCGGCCATTCTCGTAGTCGCCACTGCTGTCCTTCACGCCCTTCAACGTACCAGGAAATGTCCTCAGCAGTCGTCCGATCAGATCGACGCTGAACGGCACCGCTGACTGCTGCGGGAAATTGTAGAGATAGTATTTGATGCCGCCGCCAACGCGAGTGATGACCTCGGAGAAATACGCGAACAGCCCGTCATCGGTCGGGTTCTTGTAATAGAACGGCGGCAGCAGCAGTGCGCCGCGGCAGCCGAACTCCATCGCCTGCTTCGTCAGCAGCACGGTGTCGGTAAGCGCCGTCACGCCGGTACCAGGCATCATCTTCGCCGCCGGAATACCGCGCGTCACCAGTCCCGACAAGATGTCAAGCCGCTCGCCGATGCCAATGCTGTTGGCTTCGCCGGTGGTGCCAAGGACGCCAAGATTGTTGCAGCCGTTCGCCAGCAGCCAGCGACAATGCGCCGCCATGCGATCGAGATCGACCGACAGATCGGCGCGCATTGGCGTCAGCACGGCAGCATTCACGCCGGCAAACAAGGCATCCTTCATCATCGTGCTTACTCCTGTGACTGACGTTTGGCCCGCGGCATGCGGCCGGGCCAATCGACCATGTGGTGGTCGAACGGTCCGGCCTTGCGCTCGTCGACGGCACGGCCGCGGACCGAGATGCCGGCCTCGTGCACCGTGTTGGGATCGCCGGACACCAGCGGATGCCACCACGCCAGATCCTTGTCCTCGGCAAGGCGTCGATAAGCACACGAGGGGGGCAGCCAGTCGATCGCGCGCACTTCGGCCGGCGTCAGCGCGACGCAGTCCGGCACACGGCGGCGGCGGTGCGCATAGTCGCTGCACTGGCAACTGTGCAAATCCAGCAACCGGCATGCAATGTTGGTGAACGACAACGCCCCGGTGTCGTCGTCGCGCAGTTTGTGCAGGCAGCAGCGGCCGCAACCGTCGCACAACGATTCCCACTCCTCGCGGGACATCTGCTCCAGTGTCTTGGTCTTCCAGAACGGCGGCGTCGCAGCCATGGCGTCGGAGACTACCGGGTGCAGGCGTCAGTTGCCAGGGGTCGCCTGCTCGCGCGCCGGCGGATCATCGACAGAGCGCGCGATGAACAGGCGGTCGGTCGCGAACGAGAACCAGATGCGCCGGTGGCTCAGAACATCCTGGCCGATCACTGCCTCGCTGAAGTACCGTCCGCCGCCCAGCGCCGGCGGCTCCTTGGCAAGCACGACAACGGGCACGTCGTGCAGCGTGAGCGGACCGACCTGCATGGTCTGAAACCGATGGACTCGCGCCTGCGCATCTTCTCCGGCGATGACGTGGAGTTTCAGGCTCCGATCATTCGCCAAACTCTGCTCGGTCAGGCCCAGTCGCTTGGCCATTCCCGGATTGATCCATGTGAAGGAGGCACCCGTGTCAATCACAGCGGAACCCGCAACGCCGTCGATTTCGAACGGTATCGCCAACCAGCCCATTCGGGTGGATGCACCTGCAATCGGTATTGCTGGCTCGCTCCATGGCGGGCTCGCGCGCTCGCATGAGCGTACGCGATACAGCGTGAGCGCACGGTTCGGTGCGTCGATATCCAGATCGAAATTCTTCATGATGTTGAGGCCTAGCACACCGTCAAAGCCGGCAAGGGAATTCACCGGTATGCGGGCCACCGGGAGCGATGCACTACCCAGCGTCATGGTGTCGAGCCGGGCATCTGCACGCAACGACCCACCGGCTACGCCTGACACAATCGTGACTGTTTGCCCATCCTGGGCGATCCTCAGGCGCTGGACCGCCGTATCGGTGAGCAGGCTGGTGTTTGCGCCGGTGTCCAGCAGCATGCTGATCGATTGGCCATTGACGCTGACCGGGACCGCAAACACCCGGCCCTTCGGCTCGAGCGGCACCTGGGTGACCTTGACGAGATCACACCCGGAGCCTTGCTCGCAACCGGCCAGCACAAGCAGCAGCAAGCGGAGCGCCGCCAGGCGTCGCAGCACCACCGCCGGCAACCTGCACGACGGCTACTTGGGCGGCGGCAGAGTTTGCTGCTGCACCTGCCCGCGCGGCTGCAACTGCGTCGGTGCGTTGTCGGTCGGCGGAGGTGGCTGGTAATCCGCCTGCGCCGGTGCCGCGGCCTGCTTCAGTTCACCGCTGCCGTAGCGGGTCAGCACATCGCGCAATGGATCGGCGCCGGGATTGGATCCCTGCATGTCCATCACGATCTGCCGCGAGCCCATCTCGTGGCCGTAATACGCGGCGTTCCAACTGGTGCGCTGGCCCATCAGGCTGCCTTCGAGCGACACGCCACCATATAGGCCGCGCGTCTGCGAGAACGCGACTATGTCGGCACCCAACGCGCTTGTGGTGGAGCCCTGGATTCCGGCGCCGATCGTGGCGATGGCAAGCGAGGCATCCGCACCGAACTTGAACTGGCTGTTCAGGACCGCGTTCAGTCCCTTCTCAGTCATGATCATCATGACGAACTGAGCGTCCTGGATGCCGATCTGGAAGCCGATGCTACCGCTTCCCATGCCGTAGAACGCGGGGTAGGACCAGGTGCCGTTGCCAGCGCGCGCGAGCAGCACGCAGGCGCCGCCTTCACCACCCAGGATAAATCCGGCCTTGAACACGCGCGGGCAGATCAGCACGGCACGCGCCCTGGAAAGTGCCCGGCGCGGATCCGTCGACAGTGTCTGATTCGCCATCTCCTGGACGGCGAGCGTCGCGCGGTCCACCAATGTCTGTTCGTCGCCCTGGGCGTGCGCGGGACGTGGCGCCAGCCATGGCAGCACAGCCAGCATGACTGCAAACAGCAGAATCCGGATCATCATCCCCTCCTCAATTCGCGGTCTGCATACTCCCTTTGCGCGGATTCGCGGCGGGATTGTGCTCAATATCCCGGTAGCTCATTGACGCAGACCACCCGCCATCCCTCCAGGCTGCGCTCAAGGCGGGTCAGCGACAGGTTCTGCACCGACAGGTGCAGCGCATTGTCGGGGCCGATGCGCAAACAATGCGCGACCGCGGCGCGGATCGCTCCGCCGTGGCTGACAATGACCACATCCGCGTCCTGATGCTGTGCGGCCAATCGTTCGAGAGCGGCGCCGACCCGCTCGATCACTTCCACCAGGGTCTCACCCCCTGGCGGCCGCTCATGTCCGCCGAGCGGCCAGAAGGCGTGCTTGGGAAGTGTCAGCCGCGCCGGCAATTCGGCGTGCGGCAGACCCTGCCACTCGCCCAGGCTCTGTTCGATCAGGTCCGGCTCGACCTCCGGCTCGGTGCGTGGATATCCGGCGGCGACAATCGCCTCAGCCGTGCGGCGGGTCCGCGAGAGCGGTGTGACCTTCCAGGCAGCGGGACGCGGCAGGCGCGCGGCCAGCGCCCGATACATCGGTGCCTGCTCCAGCAGACTGGTCTCGCACAACGGCACGTCCATGATGCCATACAGCATGGCGCGTGCGTTCTCATCGACGATGGCGTGGCGGATCAGCCAGAAGCGCGTTTCGCTCATGCCGCTATCTTCTCCCCCTCCCCTCGCGGGAGGGGGCTGGGGGACGGGGGCGAGGCGCGTGTGTCATTCGCCGATGCTCAGCAACGCCCCGCGCAGCCGTGCCTGGCGGAACTGGCGGGCGAACAACAGCGCCGCGCCGCCCACCCAGACCGCGTTCAACGCGAAGGCGGCGATCAGGTGATCCCAACGCACCACGCCATTGAGCAGAATGCCACGCATGCCCTCGAACACATGCGCCGACGGCAGCGCCAGGGCGATCGGCTGCAACGCATGGGGCAGCACGGCGACGGGATAGAACACCGCCGAGAACGGCGTCAGGCCGAACAGCACCGACCACGCCAGCGCCTCCGCGCCTGCGCCATGGCGCAGGATCAGCGACACGACGCCCAGCGCCACCGCCCAGCCCATGATCATCAGGTTCATGAAGAACAGAACCACAATCGGACCCATCGCGAACAGGTTGTAGGCATACAGCAGCCAGGCCACGAGAATTGCCGGCAGCACGCCAGCAGCCATGCGGATCACCGATATCAGTATCAGCGCTTCCACCAACTCCCAGGGACGCACCGGACTGACGAACACGTGGCCCAGGTTGCGCGACCACATTTCCTCCATGAAGCTGATCGCCACGCCCATCTGGCTGCGCAGCGCCACCTCCCACAGCAGCACGCCGCCCAGCAACGTGGCTCCGGCGAGCGCGGCGGTGCTGCCCATGCGGGAAGCGAGAAAGCTGGCGGTGAAACCCCAGATGCACATCTGCAGCACCGGCCAGTAGGCGAGTTCAAGCAGACGCGGCCAGGAGCGGCGATACAGCGCGAGGTGCCGGTACATCAGGCCCCAGACGCGGCGGGCCGCGGCGCGCGTCATGCCGGCGCCACCGCGCGACGACGGTCGCGGGCGATGTCCAGGAACACCTCCTCCATATCCTCGCGGCGGTAACGATCCAGCAGTTCCTGCGGGCTGCCCTGATCCACGATGCGACCCTGCTTCAACATCAGCACGTGGGAGCACAACCGCTCCACCTCCGCCATGTTGTGCGAGGCGAGCAGGATGGTACAGCCGCTCTCGTCGCGATAGCGCTCCAGCCAGGTGCGGACCCAGTCGCCGGTGTCGGGGTCCAGACTGGCGGTGGGCTCGTCGAGCAGCAACAGCTCCGGGCGGTTGATCAGCGCCTTGGCGAGGGCAACCCGGGTCTTCTGGCCCGCCGACAGCTTGCCGGCCGGGCGGTCGAGCAGGTCACCCAGGTCGAGCTCCACGGACAGCTCGGCGATACGGTGCTCGAGGCCGGTGACGTCGTAGAGGTGGCCATAGACCCGCAGATTCTCCGCCACCGACAGCCGCTGCGGCAGCGACACGTAGGGCGAGGAGAAGTTCATCCGCGCGAGCGCCGAGAATCGGTCGCGCGCCATGTCGTGGCCCAACACCTCGATCGAACCGGCCGTGGGGATCAGCAGGCCCAGCAGCATGCCGATTGTGGTGGTCTTGCCAGCGCCGTTTCCACCCAATAGCCCGACGGTCGCGCCGGTTGGGACGCCAAACGTGACATTGTCCACCGCCAGGGTCTCGGCGTAACGTTTGGTCAGGTTGCGCACGCGGATGGCATCCACGGCGGAGGAACATTCCGCCTGACAAGCCCCGACTGTCAACCGCTTACCCATCATAACCCTCTGAAAAACCTCGATAGCACTAAGCGGGTAACCTTGCGATTGACCACCCTTCACTTGCTTCTGGTGACCGCCGTTCCTGCGCGCCGGTTGTGCCTGGCTCTCATTGCCGAAGACTTCGGACCGCTCCCATAAAGTTGAACACCCCGCAACTCAAGCCGATCAGGCAGCCAAGTCTGTATCGCCTGTGTCTCAGGCCTGCTCCGGGCAGCATCGGTTATGGATGTTCCGCTACATGATCAGCCGCCGCACCTGCAAATGGGGCCTCGGACCAATCCGAGATGTGTCGCTTGCCAAGGCTGGGCTCAAGGCAGAAACACTACACAATCTGCTCGACAGCGGCGTCGGCCCGCCAGAACAGACCGCCGTTGCCGATCAGGAATCTGGGAAGCCCTGCGGACCAGACCAAGGATCCTACCGGGGCGGGCTCCGTATCTGCCGCACCGCCGCAACGGCACGCCGCATGTCCGCCAGAAGGATTGCAGGATTGGTCAGCCGCACACGCGAGCGCTGCCGCCACAGGTGTACCAGCAACCCACCACGTCGGCGCCACAGCTTTTCCCGCTCGGCGCGGGCGGTCTTCTGCTCCCGGCGCCACGCGAACACCCGCGGCTGTCGCGCCGGTGTTGGCACGAGGTGGAAGATGACCGCATAGGCGTAGCGATCAGTGTCCGACACGTTAGGTCCGGCAAAATGCAGAGTACGGCCCGCGTGGATTATGCAGCCGCCTTGTGGCACGGGGCAAACGATAGCTGCGGCCGGATCAAAGCCGTCCACGCACTCCAACGCATGCACGCGACTGTCGTCGCCCGGAAAGCCGTGTGTCAGCACCTCCCCAAGGTGGGAGCCGGGGATGTACGACATGCAGCTGTTCATCTGGTCAGTCGGCTGTAGGGCTAGCCAGAAACTGACCTCGCGATATTCGAAGTTTGGATTGTGGTAGGCTTCATCCTGATGCCAGGGTGTTGTCGAGCCGATCCGCGCGGGCTTCATCAGTGAGATGTCCGCTGAAAAGCGCGCACTGTCACCAAGAAGCTGGCGCGCAATATCGTGCGCTGTCCGGAAGAAATCGGTGCGGACAAGATGCGGTGCAAATGAGCGCGGATGCAGGATTTGCGGAAACCGCCGCGGCTCTTCACCGTCGTCTATCCCCATGGCGTCAAACTGCGCGCCCTCGGAGAAACCCGTGCCCTTCTCGTGCAGCTCGACCAAGGTGTCGCGAATGATCTTCACCTCTCCAGGCGACACGTCTGGAAGGAACGATAGAAAGCCGTCACGTCGGAATTGGTCGATCTCGCCCTGATCGAGCACTCTCGGCATCACGATTTGTTCCTGACTACCATGAGCTCCGATCCTCACGCTTACCCAACGTTCGCCCTTGGCATTGAGCTGCCACCTTCTCGATAGCGTACCATATTTGCGATTGCCCGCAATAAAGAATTGAACAAAGCTAGAGACGTTACTAAATCGCTAAGCAACTAATGCGAGCGTATAATTGATCGTTCTTCTAGTGATTGGATCACGACGCGGGTCGCATCAACCCCCTTCTCGTGCGCAGCAGGTCTGCACAACCTTGCGGAATTCAACTCTTCTGATCCACTACCCATCGCAAGTGTGCCATCGCCGCCTTGTCGAGTGCCTCGCAGAGGCTTCCACGCCTCAGTCCTCGCCAGGTTCAATAGAATGCCCATAGCCTCCAGATGGGTCAGAGCACTAAGGTTTTCCGCCCATGATCGATTTCATCCCTGCTCCAGCGAGCCTGCCGTCCGGCCAGCGGGTCTATGCGGTTGGCGACGTGCATGGCTGCCTTGACCGCCTGCAGGCGATCTACGAGTTGATCGCCGAAGACCTCGCGGCGCGGCCGACAGAGGAGGCCGTGCTGGTGCATCTCGGCGACTATGTGGATCGCGGCCCGGACAGCGCCGGCGTGGTTGCCCGGCTCGCCGCTGGCGCTCCGTTGCCCAATGTCCCAACCGTGAATCTGATGGGCAACCACGAGCACATGATGCTTGCCGCCCTCGCCACCGGCGAGGCCGAGACGACCGGGTTGTGGCTGGCCAATGGGGGTGCGGATTCGCTGCAGAGCTGGGGTGTTCCGCCTTCGGCGCAGCCCAGGGAGTGGCCTACCTACCTGCCGATGCCGCATCTGATGTTCCTGCGCGACCTGGCGTTGCGCCATGAGGTAGGCGGATACCTGTTCGTTCATGCCGGCATCCGCCCTGGCATTCCGCTCGATCGGCAAAGCCGCCACGACCTCATGTGGATCAGGGAGCCGTTCCTGTCATGGAATGAGCCGTTTGGCCCGGTGGTTGTGCACGGGCACACGCCACGGCCCGAACCGGTGGTGAGGCCAAATCGGATTGGCATCGATACTGGAGCCGTGATGGGCGGCGTGCTGACATGCGCCGTGCTGGAAGGCGACAAACTGGGGTTCATCACCGCATAGGACCGCGCCGTGTCGCCAGGCGAGCCGCCGTCTAATTCAGCGAGATCATGAGACAAAACGGATCACCGCCCGGCGGAAGCGCGATATGCTTGCGCAGGCCGGAGGCTCACGCTAGGGCGTGCACATGACGGACGGCGCAGCAGCAAAACCCACCTCCACCGACCCGGACACCAGTCTGGCCACGGCCATCCGCCTGCTTGGCCACACCAGCGTACTCGTCGTGGGCGATGTAATGCTCGACCGCTACATCTACGGCACAGTAGAGCGGGTCAGCCCGGAAGCCCCCGTCCCCATCCTCACGATTGAGCGCGAGCTCGCGATGCTGGGTGGCGCCGGCAACGTGGTGCGCAACCTCACGGCGCTAGGCGCGGCGGTGGCATTCATATCGGTTGTGGGTGACGACCAAGCTGGCTCCGACCTCACCGGCCTGATCGGCGGTCAGCCGAACGTAGAGCCGTGGCTGCTGGTGCAGAGCGGCCGCACCACGACCTTGAAGACGCGTTTCCTCGCCTCCGGGCAGCATCTGCTGCGCGCCGACCGGGAGGAGACGACCTCCATCCAGCCGCGGCTGGCCGAACGGCTGCTGCGAATCGCGCGCGACGCGATGGCCGCGACCTCGGTCACGGTGCTGTCGGATTATCGCAAAGGGCTGTTCACCGGCGAATTGCCGGCGCAGCTCATCGCTGCCGCGCGCGAGGCCGGCCGGACAGTCATCGTCGATCCCAAAGGCCCCGACTACTCTCAATACGCCGGCGCCCACATCATCATGCCCAACCGCTCCGACCTCGCGGAGGCGACCGGCATGCGGGTGGACAACGAGGCGGCCGTCGTAGCCGCCGCGACGGCACTGCGCCAAAGGCACGGCTTCGGCGCAGTGCTGGTGACGCGGGGCAACGATGGCATGACGCTGCTCGACGATAATGGCGCGCTGCATTTTCCGGCCGAGGCGGTGGAGGTGTACGATATCGCCGGCGCTGGCGACACGGCGGCAGCGACTTTGGCCGCGGGCGTCGCGGCGCGGCTGGAACTGCCGGTGGCAGTGCGGCTCGCCAACATCGCGGCCGGCGTCGTGGTGGGCAAGATCGGCACCGCGGTGGCGCGCGAGGCGGATCTGCTCACGGCGCTGTCTCCCCAGGTCGGCGCGCTGCGCAAGATCGTATCGCCAGAGGCAGCGGTGGAGCATGTGCAGCGCTGGCATCACCGCGGCTGGCGGGTCGGCTTCATCGCCGGCTGCTTCGACAGGCTGGCGCCGCCGGACCTTTACCGGCTGGAGGAGGCGCGCGAGGCCTGCGACCGGCTGGTGGTAGGGCTGCAATCGCCGCCAGCCGCCGCAACTCAACCGGAGGCAGCGCGCGCCGCCATGCTGGCGAGCCTCGCCAGCGTCGATCTGGTCACCACATTCGTCGATGCGTCGCTCGATGCGCTGATCGCCAATTTGCGGCCGGACGTGATCGTCCGCTCTGCTCCCGCCGCGTCGAACGTCCCGACGCCGGCATCGCCGACGTAGCTTTCCGCGGCCACCTGTCGCGCCGATCGCGTCAGCCTGAAAAACCGCTTGCAAAGCAGGATCGGTTGAGTCAGAACGCGACTGCTTGCATTACGCAAGCGGCGATGAAGGAGGCGCGCACATGGCGCTGACGCTCTACTATCACCCTTTCTCCTCCTATAGCTGGAAGGCGCTGATCCCGCTCTACGAAGCGGGCACGCTGTTCACGGCAAGGTCGATCGAAGATCAACAGGCCGCAGCCGAATGGAAGCAACACTGGCCGATCGGGCGCTTTCCCGTGCTGGTCGAGGAGTCGAGCGGACTGACGCTGCCGGAGGCGAGCATCATCGTCGAGTATCTGGACAGCCACCATCCGGGGCCGCAGCCGCTGTTGCCGGCTGACGCGGAATCGCGGCTGGAGGTGCGGCTGCTCGATCGCTTCTTCGACAATTACGTCCACGGCTCCCTGCAAAAGATCGTGGCGGATCGCCTCCGCTCGGACGAGCGCCACGACGTACAGGGCGTGGAGGAGGCGCACGCGATGCTCGAGACCTGTTATGGCTGGCTCGACAGGCGCATGGCGGATCGCGAATGGGCTGCAGGCCATGGGTTCACACTTGCCGATTGTGCGGCGGCGCCGGCGTTGTTCTATGCCGACTGGGTCCATCCGATCGATGCAGCCCATTCCAACGTCGTGACCTACCGCGCTCGACTGCTCGCCCGGCCTTCCGTCAAGCGTGTGGTGGATGATGCGCGTCCCTTCCGCTCGTACTTCCCGGGCGGAGCGCCCGACCGCGATTGAGGAGCCTCGCGATGACACTGACCGAAAAGACCGATCTCGTGCGCCGCAGCTTCGCGGCTTACATGACGGCTGCACGCGCCGACATCGAAGCGATCCTCCACCCGGACTTTACCTTCACCTCGCCCTATGACGACCATGTCGACCGAGACGACTACTTCGCGCGCTGCTGGCCCAACGCCGGCAGCTTCGAACACCTGCAAATCCAGCAACTCAGCCCGGGCGACGACGGCTGCTTCGTCCTCTACGAAGGGCGATCCAAGCGCGGCGGCAGCTTCCGCAATACGGAATACTTTCGCTTCGAGGATGGGTTGATTCGCTCAGTCGAAGTGTTCTTCGGACTTGAGCCGGGCGGCACGCCGGCGGTGCCTCCACCGCGCTGATCGCGGCGTCAGGGGCGAAGCCAGAACCAAAGACCTGCCGCCAACAGACACCAGATGGGCACGGATAACAGAATCCCGACCAATATACCGCGCGCCGGGGCCAGGCCGTCGCTCGTTTCGTAAGTGGCGTCGGCCTCTTCCTTGGTTGCGCCGCCCGGCTTTTGCCGCAGCAATTCGATCAGCGACGATTGGGCGTAATGCATCCGCCCAGGCCTGCGTCGATCCGCAACGACGGGAGGCGGCTGCGGAGCAATGACCGGATCTGCGATCGGTGTGTCGTCCATGCGGCCCCAAATCTTGCTCGCCCCGCACTGTGACAAACAGCAGGCGAGCGTTGGGAAAGTACCCCGCCAACCCTTGCGTTTTGGTTACCACTTCGATCACTCCACGCGCAGCGCCGCCCGCATGTCGGCCACCCCGACCGGATCCTCCAACGTGGCCAGCCTGCCCGCCGCCAGCAGCGCGAAACGGTGCAGCAGCGCCCGACGGCGAGCGCCGGCCAGCGGATGCGCCGGGGCCTCGCGCAAGAGCTCCGCTTCCAGCCCCGCCGCGACGATCAGTCCGGTCTCCGCCGGCAGCAGTTCCTGCGGGAAATCGACATCGACCGCAAAGAACAGTTCATCGGCAAACTCCCGGTAGTCCTGCCACTTCAGATCCGTCAGGTAATCCCGCGGCCCTGACTTCACCTCGATGCAGGCAAAGCAGCCGTCCGGCCGCAGCGCCAAAATGTCGGCGCGGCGGCCGTTCGGCAGCGCCACTTCGTGCAGCGGCGCCCACCCGAGCCGCAGGCACAGCCGCGCCGCGGCACGACGAATGGCCAGCGCGCGATCCGGGAAGCTCGTCTCCATCACGCAAGCAGCGCGTTGATCGCCTGCGCGAGCTTCACATCATTATCAGTGAGACCGCCGGCATCGTGGGTCGAAAGCTCGATGCGCACGCGGCTCCATACATTGGACCAGTCCGGATGGTGGTTCTGGCTTTCCGCCAGCAGCGCAACGCGGTTCATGAAGCCCCAGGCCTCATTGAAATCGCGGAACCGGAAGCTGCGTTCAATCGCGTCGCGGCCATTGACCAGCGACCAGCCTGGCAGTGTCTGCGCCAGCTCCGCGCGCTGTGCATCGGTCAAACGTGTCGGCATGCGCACCTCCTGATAAGGCTCTCTTGCCTGGTACGGCCCGCTTGATTGACTCCAGATGGACCGCCCCCCACCATGTTTTCACGGATCACTGGAGTATACCACTGACCGAAGGGGAGACCGATGGCCGATACGACGATGGCACAGCAGAACGCCATTCACGGTCACATCGCTGCGCGCATCGATCGACTGCCGCTGACGTGGGTGCAATGGCAGCTCGCCCTCCTGGTCGAGATAACCTGGGGCTTCATCATCTTCGACACCGACGGCATCGGCGCGCGGCTTTTTCCGTTCGTCTGGCGCCCTAACCACATCATCGATATCTACCAATACGCCGTGATCCAGGCGCTGCAGGTCGGCGCCGGCATTCTGCTGGGTGTCTACCTGATGAGCTGGGTCGCAGACCGCTACGGCCGCCGTCCGGCAATACTGCTCGCCACACTACTCGGCGGTTTCTGCATCTGGCCGTTTGCGTATGTCACGAATTTCTGGGGCATGGTGGTGCTGTCGGTGCTCAGCACGCTGGGCGTCGGCGGTATTGTCGCGACGCACTCGGTATATCTGTCCGAGATGACCTCGCCGCTCGTGCGGAACAAGGTGCTGCTGACCTCGCAAGGTGTCACCGCGCTGGTCGCGGTCAGCGTCAACATGCTGGCGTACTTTCTGATCCCCAGCCATTGGCAGATATTCCTGTGGGTCAGCGCGATCATCGAGATCGTCGTGCTGCTGCCTTGGCTGTATTTTAAGCTGCCCGAATCGCCGCGCTGGCTGGAAGCGCATGGCCGCCACGAGGACGCCGAGCGGGCCATGGAGGAATACGAACGCCGGGTGCAGCTTTACAACAGCGCTCCATTGCCGGAACCGAGGGGCGCGGACACCCCGGTTGTCATGGCCGGACGCGGCGCCTGGAAGGAGCTGTTCACCAACCCGCAGTATCGCAGCCGCACGTGGGTGCTGATCGTCTGCTGGCTCGCCGGCTATGCCGGTCTGATCTATGGCGTGGGCGCATTCTTTCCCGTCTATATGGTGGATCACGGTGGCTCCGCGCATGAAGTGTTCCTGACTCTCGCGGTGGCCTATGGCGTGCTTTGCGTGGCGTTTCAGGTGAACGCGCGGCTCGGCGAGCGCGTAGAGCGCCGCGATGTCATCGCCGTCATGGCGACGCTGTTCGCGGTGAGCTGGATTGTCGCCTGGCTGGTGCCCAGTCTGTCCGTCATCGCACTTTGCTACATCGTCAGCCGCATCGGCACCGGGTTGTTCCTGTTCAACCTGTACAATTACACGGCGGTGGCATATCCGACGCGCATCCGCGCCACGGCATTCGCCTGGACCGACGGTCTGGGGCATCTCGGCGCCTGGGGTGGCGTGACCTTGCTTGGCCCGCTGTATGCGTGGGGACCCAACCATCTCGGATGGATCCTGTGGATCGTGATTCCTGGCGCGCTCTTGCCGGCCGTGCTGATCCGCGGCTACGGGATCCGGCAATCGCGGGCGGTATTGGAGCAGGTCTCGACGTGACGCCACCGACTGCCGACGACATCGCGGACCTGGCCGACCGAGCGCTCGCTGCAATACCGGCGCCGCTGGCGGACCACGTCCGCGGGGTCGGTATCTCGGTGGAGGAGCTGCCGGATGACGAAACGCTGGACGATCTGGGAATCGAGTCAGCCTGGGAGCTCACCGGGCTCTATCGTGGCATACCGCTGACCGAGCGCAGCGTCAGCGACATTGCGCCACAGCCGGACCTGATCTTCCTCTACCGCCAGCCGATCCTGATGGAGTGGATCGAGACCGGCGAGGACCTCTACCGTCTGGTGCGCAATGTGCTGGTGCACGAGATCGCGCATCACTTCGGCTTCAGCGATGCGGACATCGAGGCGCTGGAGCGCGACATGCACTAGCCATGTGCGGCCGTTACGCATCCTTCCTGCCCGCCGAGGCGTTGCGGGCAATGTTCCAGACGGTGAATCCGACGCCCAACTGGGAGCCGACGTGGAACATGGCGCCCACCCGCGACGCACCCGTGGTGCGGCTGCATCCGGAGACGCGCGCGCGGCATCTCGATCTGCTGCGCTGGGGTCTGGTGCCGCACTGGGCAAAGGACCCGAAATCCGTGCGTCAGCCGATCAACGCGCGTGCCGAGACGCTCGCAACCGCGCCGATGTTTCGCGATGCACTCACACGGCGGCGCTGCCTCGTGCCAGCAGATGTGTTCTATGAATGGCAGGCGACAGACGACGGCAAGCTGCCGTTCGCCATCGCGCGCACCGATGGACAGCCAATGGTGTTTGCCGGGCTGTGGGAGGGATGGCGTGGTGCCGACGGCACCGTAATGCGGACATTCACCATCATCACTACGAATGCCAATCCGGTGCTACGGTCGCTACACGAGCGGATGCCGGTGATCCTCGAGCCGGCCGCCTGGCCAACATGGCTCGGCGAGGTGGATGGCGATCCGCCCGATCTCTTGCGACCGTCGGCGGCCGAATTACGCGTCTGGCGGGTCGGCAAGGCCGTGAACAACGTGCGCAACGACAGCTCTGAGTTGTTGGAACCGGTATAGGCAGTGGCCGGTCGCATGAGCGACGGAACAAGCGGTCTGCGCCGCATCCTGTTTGGTATCCGCCACCTCGGGCTCCTGCGGTTGCAGCAGCCTGACGACACGCGCGTCCGATTCACCTAAGGAATCCCCCGATGCAGCAACCACCTCAGGCGTCGGATCCGCGGGAAGCGGCGCAGATCGCATATTGGAACGACAAGACTGCCGCGAGTTGGACCGCATTGCAGGAACTCATCGATCCCATTTTCGCACCACTCACCGCGCTCGCGATCCAGGCGGCCGCACCCAACGATGGAGAGCGCGCGCTCGATATTGGATCAGGCTGCGGTGCGACCATTCTGGAACTGGCGCGGTGCGTCGGACCTCGGGGGCACGTGCTCGGTATTGACATCTCCGCGCCGATGTCCGCGCACGCTTGCGAGCGGATTGCGGCCGCTCGTATCGCGAACGCTGAGGCCGTCGTCGCCGATGCCGCAACATACGACCTCGCGCCCGGTGACCGTGATTTGCTGTTTTCGCGTTTCGGCGTGATGTTTTTTGCCGAGCCGGTTGCGGCCCTGATCAACCTGCGACGCGCGATGCGCCGCGATGGTCGGCTTGAGTGGGTCGTGTGGCGCAGCCTCGCGGAAAATCCGTGGTTCTCCGTGCCACTGCAAGCGGCACTGCCGTTGCTGCCGCCCGCCGAGGCCGTCGATCCCCTCGCCCCCGGGCCCTTCGCCTTTGCCGACACCGATCGGGTGAAATACCTGCTGCGAACTGCCGGATGGTCGAATGCCAGGCTTGAGCGTCACGACATGCCGTTGCGGCTTGCGGCGGCGGACGACGTGGCCACAGCCGCCGAAATAGTCACCTGGGTGGGGCCGCTCGCACGCCGCCTGGCCGGCAGCAGGGACAATGCCGCGCTGCAAGCCGCTGTGAAGCACTCGATCGAGGACGCGCTGCGTGCGCATGCGCAAGACGATGGGATTGTATTGGCCGCCTCTGTCTGGCTCGTCTCGGCCAACGCCTGACATCGTCCCCCGCGCCATCCTCAAGGAAGGACACATGATGCCACGTTTCAACCGACTTGCTCTTGTTCTCTGTGCTGCTCTCGCCTCGCTTGGCCTCGCGAAGCCGACACTCAGCCAGGTCGTCACCCCGCCCAAGGGAACCGGTCTGGTGATCGACAACGCTCTGCAGTTGCGACCCGCGAAAGTCATGATGAACATGGATCACGACGCGTTTTCCGGCAATTTGCCGACCGGTCTCTATTACATGGAGCTGATCCTTTCGAACTACAAAGGCAGCGATGTCCCCATCCATATGGTGGCGTTGTTTCATGACAAGGGCGCCTACATGGTGCTGAACGACGCGGCCTATAACGGCTTCAAGCACACGAACACCGGCAATCCGTGGAAGGAGAAGATTGCAGAGCTGCAGAAAGTCGGCATCCCGTTCGAGCTCTGCGCATACACCGCCTACAACAACAAGTGGGTCAATGCCGATCTGCTGCCCGGCGTGAAGGTCGACAGCGATGTTTTGCTTCGCATCATGTATCTGACGCAGGATGGCTACGTGCAGATACAACCGTAGGGAGGACCAATGTCCGGCCAACGCATAGAGGACCATTACGCCCGATCGGGTTCAGGCAGTGACATCGTCGCCCGCATCATCGCGGCACTGCGCGCACATTCCGGCGCCGATGTTGCGATCACGCCAGAGTCGCTGGCGCCGGTCGATCACCTGCATGGTCGGGGGGCGCTTGCGACCGAGGAACTGGTCGCTCTGCTTGACCCGCGGCCAGGGGAGGCAATCCTCGACATTGGCAGCGGCCTTGGCGGTCCAGCGCGCTGGATCGCGACGAAGTTCAATTGCACAGTGACCGGCGTGGACCTGACCGAGGAGCACTGCGACGCGGCCCGCGAACTCAATGCCGCCTGCGGACTGTCCGATCGCGTGCGGATCATGCAAGCCAGCGCGCTCGATCTGCCGCTGCCGGACGCGGATTTCGACCGTGCCTACTCGCACAACGTGGTGATGAATATCGCCGACAAGGCGCGGGTGTACCGCGAGGCATTTCGCGTTTTGAAGCCGGGCGGACGGCTGGTTCTGTTCCACGTGAACGCCGGACCGAACGCGCCGGTCGAGTTCTTCCCGGTGGGCTGGGCGTCGGTGCCCGAAAACAGTTTCCTCGCGACCCATGAGGAAACGCGCCGCGACCTCGGTGCCACCGGGTTCGACATCCTGACGTTTCGCGAGATGTCGGAGGCTACCGGAGCCCCCAGTGCCGCGGCGCGGCGCAAATTGGAAACCGAGGGCCTGCCGCCGCTAGGTCCGCACGTCGTTCGGCTGGGCGACGGCCTCCAAATGCAGATCAACAGCATGCGCGCCCGTGAAGATGGCCGGGTGTGTGAAGTTCAGATCGTCTCCAGAAAACCCGATTGATCGGGCCTTCGGGCCGCGCCAGGGATCGAACGACAGGCGACAACCTTGGCGGGTCCCGGGCAGCGCTCACGATCGACCCGCCGCGGCGGCGGGACTTGCCAGCGCTCGTGCGCTGCGCGACGGTTGATGTCAGCAAGGCAGTCCAGAACAATCAGGCGAGGTAGCTGTGAACGACACAGTCGTGACCGACTCGGTAAAGCGCTTCAAGTGGGTGGGAACTCGGCCGATCCGTCCGGACGGCGTGCCCAAGGTGACCGGCCGTGCGATGTACGGCGCGGATTACAAGCTGCCAGGCATGCTGTACGGCAAGGTGCTGCGCTCGCCACACGCGCACGCGCGCATCCGCTCAATCGACACTTCGGCTGCCTCGAAGCTGCCAGGCGTAAAGGCGGTGATCACGGCAAAGGACCTGCCGGACCAAAAATTCGACTACATCGGCCCCGAGCGCGTCGCGGTGAATTTCTGGCACGTCACCCGCAACATCATGGCGCGCGAGAAGACGCTGTATGAAGGTCACGCCGTGGCCGCAGTGGCCGCGATCAGTGCGTCTATCGCCGAAGAGGCGTGCTCGCTGATCAAGATCGACTACGAGGTGTTGCCCCACGTCATCGACGTGGACGAGGCGATGAAGCCGGATGCGCCGCTGGTGTTCGAGGACATGATCACGCGCGGCGTGGAACCGGCGCCGACCAAGCCCTCCAACATCTCGAAGCGGCTGGAATTCGCGGTGGGCGACGTCGAGGCTGGGTTCAGGCAGGCCGACGTGGTGATCGAGAAGGAGTTCAAGACCGCCGCGGTACATCAGGCCTATATCGAGCCGCACGCGTGCCTGGCGCGCTGCGACGCCGACGGGCAGACGGAGATCTGGTCGTCGAGCCAGGGCCATTTCCAGATGCGCGCGCTGACTGCACAGGTCCTGCAGAAGCCGGTGGGCGATATCCGTGTGTATCCGGCGGAGATCGGCGGCGGCTTCGGCGGCAAGACCGTGACCTATCTGGAGCCGCTCGCGACGGTGCTGTCGATGAAGTCGGGCAGCCCCGTGCGGTTGATGATGGCACGTGAGGACGTGTTCCGTGCTACCGGCCCGACATCGGGCTCGTCGATGTGGGTGAAGATCGGCGTCACCAAGGATGGCAAGATCCTGGCCGGCGACGGCGTATTCAAGTTCCAGGCTGGCGCCTTCCCCGGCTCGCCGGTGATGAACGGCTGTTTGTGCGCGTTCGCCCCGTACGACATCCCGAACCAGCGCTCGGTCGGCTATGACGTCGTGAGCAACCGTCCGAAGTCGGCGGCGTATCGCGCGCCAGGATCTCCAATCTCCGCTTTCGCGGTGGAGAGCGTGCTGGACATGTGCGCGCAGAAGATCGGCATGGACCCGCTTGAGTTGCGGCACCGCAACGCCGCACGCCCCGGCACAGGAACCATATTCGGGCCGAAGCATGCGCATGATGGATACATCCAGACGATCGAGGCGTTGCAGAACCATCCGGCCTACAAGGTGAAGCTGGGCAAGAACCAGGGGCGCGGCGTCGCGTCAGGCTACTGGTTCAACGGCGGTGGCGATTCGAGTGCGACGATACAGGTGAACGCCGACGGCACCGTGCTTGTGGCGACCGGCAGCCCTGACATCGGCGGATCGCGCGCCTCGATGGCGATCATGGCGGCGGAAACGCTGGGCGTTGACTACAACCAGGTGAAGGCGATCGTCGCCGACACCGGCTCGGTGGGCTACACGCACGTCACCGGCGGCTCGCGCGTGACCTTTGCCACCGGCACTGCGGTGGTGAACGCCAGCAAGGCCGTGGTGAAGAACCTGTGCCAGCGAGCCGCACTGATCTGGGACGTGGACCCAGACGGCGTGATCTGGGAGGACGGGTTCGCCAAGCCGGCAGGATCCAACGTCGGCGAGTTCGAGCCGCTGTCGCTGAAAGCGCTGGCGGCGAAGTCGAGCGCGACCGGCGGCCCGATTACTGCGGCCGCGTCGGTGAATGCCGGGGGCCAGGCACCAGGGTTCTCCACCCAGTTCTGCGATGTCGAGGTGGATCCGGAGACCGGCAAGGTGACCATTCTACGGTTTGTCGCCGCGCAGGACGTCGGCAAGGCAATTCACCCGAGCTATGTCGAGGGACAGATACAGGGTGGCGTGGTGCAGGGCATCGGCTGGGCGCTGAACGAGGAGTACATCTACAACGCCAAGGGACAGCTAGATAATCCCGGCTTCCTCGACTACCGCTGCCCGGTCGCATCCGACCTGCCGATGATCGACGCGGTGCTGGTGGAGGTGCCGAACCCGGCGCATCCGTACGGTGCGAAGGGCGTGGGCGAGGTGAACATCTGCCCGCCGATGGCCGCGATCGCCAACGCGATCGATCGCGCGATCGGATGCCGGATGACGGAGTTGCCGATGTCGCCGCCCAAGGTGCTGGAGGCACTCGACGCCAAAGGCGCATAGTTTCATGAGCGAGGCGCCCGCGCGGGTCGTCTTCACCACCGGCTTCTCGCGCCGCTACACCGGCGGCGTGACGGAGTTCCAGGTGGCAGCGAAGACGCTGCGCGGCGTCATCCGCGAGATGGATCGGAAGTTCCCTGGCCTCGGCGAAACGTTGGAGGAGGAGACCACCGTCGCGATCGACGGGGAGCTGTACGAGATCGACTTCCTGCGCCCGATCAAGCCTGGGGCCGAGGTGTTCTTTATTCCGAAGATCGAGGGCGGATAGGCGGGTGAAGGCCTAAAGGGCTCGGGTGAGAAAGAATGCCCTGGCGTGTTTTGCCCGGCCGATCGACGCGACATAAACCTTGAAAGCGCCTAAGCGCTGCCGCGAACCAGCGGCAGCGGCCAACGCGGCAAATCGTATCAGCGGCGTGTTATTAACGCGTCGGTAAATCCTCGGGCTTATGCCGTGTTCCACCACAACAATGTTATCTAGTGGTGAAAATCAGACAGATGAGTCCGCGGCGAATGCTGTAAGTCCAAGCACAACGGCCATTCGGGTGGGTTCCATCCGTCTGATTCTATCTACTAGTCTGGGGTCCTCAACCCCGGACGAGCAAGTATTGAAAGCCTACCCCACTGCATGCAGCCTGCATATTCCGAACGAGGCAGGATACGACACCGGAGGGATCGATGCGGGCAGGCATTGGGACGGCGCTGGTGACTCTTGGCGCTCTGTTGGCCAAGTCTGGCATAGCGCAGGTCAATCAGGAGCAAGCGTTCAACCTCTGTATCGCACAACCACTTCTTAAGTCCGATTTTCTGATGCCTCTCATCGAGGAGAAGTTGGCCAAGCCGCATGATCCGGCGCTCGACTACATGTCCAAGGCCCAACTACTGAACGCCACGCAATATTACCAGGGAACTGCCTGCGCGGCCGACCTCGTTGCGCATCCAGACGCGTTCTCGGTGATTGCCGGGCAGCAGTTCGTGTCCCACTTCGCATGGGAGTTAGCATGGGGCGCATTTAACACTGAATGCCGTCAAAACCTGACTGGTGCCTGTATCAAGAATGAAATCGACGCTGGGGTCGCGGTCCAGGAGGCGAATTCTCACGGCATGACTCCATCGAGCCGAGCCTGCTCGCTCGTGCTACTAACAGACATAGACTTTGTGCAGTGGAAGGCGTGCATGGATGCTGTGGGTGACCAACACCCAGACGAAGTTGTGATCTTGGGCTGTGCGGCGTCAGCGCAATTCCACTCACAGAACAACGGGGCCTTGGCAGGCCGGAAGATAGGAGAATGCCTTAAGAAAGGCGGGTGATCCTGCATGCCCTCGGGCGTTGATCCTGCTCGATGCCACGATTGCGGGCCCGGCTACCATGGGAGCCGCCGAACTCTGGCCGACATCTGCCTCACCTTCCCTCAGCGACCCGCACCGATTTCATCCAGGGTGGGCCGCCGCGCGGACGGTGTGTAACTCGCAATGACACTACATCGCGATCCTCTTCAGTATTGCCCGCGATGCTTCCGGGACGTGCACTGGGCGCTGCGTCGCGCGGTCGACGAAAACATGCACAAAATATCCTTCGGCCGCCGCTACATCGTCATCGTTGCGGAACACGCCGATCTCGTATCGCACCGAACTTCCGCCGATCCGCGCCACCCTGATACCGACCGCGATAAGGTCCGGGAACGCCACCGAACTGTGATACCGGCACATTACTTCGGCCACGACACAGTGCACCAGACCGTCCAGCAGATCGACCACGCCATGCGTCATTTCATAATAGGTCACCGCCGTGTCAAAGAACGAGAAGTAGTTGACGTTGTTGACGTGGCGGAACACGTCATTGTCCATCCACCGCGTCGTGATCGCATGGAACCAGCGATAATCGGCGCGACGGCCCGGCGGTTGGCGACTCATTCAGATATCTCGGAGGCAATTTGCGTTCCGCCGACTGATAGCCGATAGAGGCGCGCTCGAACAGGAGCCGCTGTCTTGCCGCCACACCGCATCGTCATCGCCGCGCTGCTCGGCATCACTCTGACCCCGGCATGCGCCAGCGCCCACGCTATCCTGGTGCAGAGCGAGCCTGCGGCAGGCGCCAAGGTGCCGGCCGGCAGACTGGACCTGTCGTTCAGCTACAACAGTCGCATCGATCGCGCCCGTTCGCGCCTCACCCTCACCAGCCCGGACCACAGTCAGTCGGTGCTGAAGATCGCGCCCGACGGACCGCCCAACCTGATCGAGACCACCACGAACCTGGAGGCACCCGGCGCCTATACCGTGCGCTGGCAGGTGCTGGCGATCGACGGCCACATCACGCGTGGCGACGTGCCCTTCACGGTCATGGGCCACTGACGCGTGAGTTTGCTGATCGATCTGTTCGGCTATCTGTCGATCGTCATCCACGGCCTTACCATCACCGCGCAGTCGATCGCTCTCGGCGGCGTGCTGTTCCTTGCTTTGCTGGTGCGCCCTCTCCTCGCGCAGTTGGGCTCGCCGGGGCAGAGCATCGAGCGTACCTGCATATCCATTGCCGCCTGGAGTGCGGTGGCGCTGGTGTTGTGCGAGGGCGCAGCCGTCGCGCTGCAAACGATGGTGCTGGTCGGCACCGTGGATCTTTCGATCGCGGACACGCTACAGGCCAATTTCGCCGTGGCCGGCATGGTGAAAACCGTGGCGGCGGCATTGATCGCGCTGACCCTGTTCGCACTCGGGCAGCGCGCGCCGATTGCACCTCTGATTGCACTTTGCGTGATCGAGTTGGCCGCCGCGACGCTGACCACGCATGCCGCAGCGCGCCTCGATAACCGGACGCCGCTGCTTCTGGTGGAATTCCTGCATCAGTTCGGCGCCGCGATCTGGATCGGTGGCATTCCCTGCTTCGTGGTCGCGCTGAACCGCGCGCAGAACCCGCAGTCCTGGCGCCTGATCGGCGCGCGGTTCTCGCGCATGTCGATGGCAGGCGTCGCCTGCATCGTGGTGAGCGGCATCACCATGAGCCTCGGCTACATCGGCGACTGGGAGGGCTTCTACGGCACCGCCTATGGCGTGATGGTCGGCGCCAAGATCGCGATGTTCCTCATGCTGCTCGGTCTCGGTGGCGGCAACTTCCTGCTGATTGAGAGATTGCGTTCGCGGCCCGCAGTGCCGGTCACGCGGCTGAAGCGTTATGCCGAGGTGGAGATCGGCATTGGTGTGGCAATATTCTTTGCGGCAGCATCGCTTACCTCGGTGCCGCCGGCGATCGATCTCACGCAGGATCGCGTCACCTGGCCCGAGATCATCGAGCGCAACACGCCGCAATGGCCAACGTTCACCTCGCCTGACCACGACAAGCTGGCGCTGCCGGCATTGCAGGCGAAACTGGATGCCGAGGCGGCGCATCACAGCGCCGCCGCGCCGATGGCGTTTGTGCCGGGATCCGGTGACCTGCCGCCACGCAACGCCGCCGACATCGCATGGTCGGAATACAACCATCACTGGTCCGGCCTGTTCGTCCTGGCGATCGGCGTCCTGTCGCTGCTGAACGCGGCGGGTCTGCGCTTGGCGCGGCATTGGCCGCTGTTGTTCCTGGGCCTCGCGGTGTTCCTGTTCCTGCGCTCCGATCCCGAGGTCTGGCCGCTCGGCGACATCGGGTTCTTTGCCAGCCTCCGCGACGTCGAAGTGCTGCAGCACCGGGTCTTCGTCGTGCTGATCGCCGCCTTCGCGATCTTCGAATGGCGCGTGCGAACCAGCCACAACGTGAAACCATGGGCGCGCCTGCTATTCCCGTTGCTGTGTGCCGGCGGCGGTGTGTTGCTGCTCACCCACAGCCACGCGATCGCCAACGTGAAGGAGCAATTGCTGATCGAGCTGACCCACACGCCGCTTGCACTTGCCGGCATCGTCGCCGGCTGGGCTCGCTGGCTGGAGCTGCGGCTCGACCCGGCTACCAGCCCCGCCGCCTGGCGCATCGCGCATTGGCTCTGGCCGGTGTGCTTCATTCTGGTGGGGCTGATGCTATTGAACTATCGCGAGGCGTAGTCGTCACCTGTTTGACACCATCCCCGGCCCGCCCCATCCTGTGACGCTACCGAGGGGAGCCCCGCCGAACGGGGCTGAGAGACCGCAAGGACCGCGCAACGCGGCGGCGCGGTGACCCTTGAACCTGAACCGGGTCATGCCGGCGTAGGGACGGGTGCCGCCGCAATTGCTCCCCGTTCTTCCCCCCGTATGGCCCGCGAGCGCGATTGAGGAGACGTCCATGACCGTCCAATCGAAGACCGCCGCCCGCCCTAGCAGCGTCACCACAGGCCCGATCGCCGGCTCCAGAAAGATCTACACCTCGCCGACCGGCCGGCCCGACATCAACGTCCCGTTCCGCGAGGTCGCGCTGGAACCAAGCGCGCGCGAGGAACCCTATCGCGCCTACGACACCTCCGGCCCCTATACCGATCCGGCCGTCACCATCGACCTGGAAGCCGGCCTGCCGCCCCTGCGCGCGGACTGGATCGCCAGGCGCGGCTTCGAGCGCATCGCCGCCCGCGCGGTGAAGGACGTCGACAATGGCGGTGCCTCAGGCGACCGCCTCGTCCCCTCCTGCCCGGCCGAGCATCCGATCCTCGGCGGCAAACCCGGGCAGCTCGTCACGCAGTTTGAATTCGCCCGCGCCGGTATCATCACGGAAGAAATGATCTACGTCGCGCATCGCGAGAACCTCGGCCGCGCGAAGGCGCTGGAAGGCGCGGCCGAACGTCGCGCCGACGGCGAGGACTTTGGCGCGTCTATCCCCGAATTCGTCACGCCGGAATTCGTCCGCGACGAGATCGCCCGCGGCCGCGCCATCATCCCGGCCAACATCAACCATCAGGAACTCGAGCCGGTCATCATCGGCCGCAACTTCCTGGTGAAGATCAACGCCAACATCGGCAATTCCGCGGTCACGTCAGGTGCGGCGGAAGAGGTCGAAAAACTGGTGTGGGCGATTCGTTGGGGTGGCGACACGGTGATGGACCTCTCCACCGGCCGCAACATCCACAACATCCGCGGCTGGATCCTGCGCAACTCGCCGGTCCCGATCGGCACCGTGCCGATCTACCAGGCGCTCGAGAAGGTCGATGGCGAGCCCGACAAGCTCGACTGGGAAGTGTTCAAGGACACGCTGATCGAGCAGGCCGAGCAGGGCGTCGACTACTTCACCATCCACGCCGGCGTGCGTCTCGGCTATGTGCCGCTGACCGCCCGTCGCGTCACCGGCATCGTGTCTCGTGGCGGCTCGATCATGGCGCGCTGGTGCCTCGCGCATCACAAGGAGAGTTTCCTCTACGAGCGCTTCGACGAAATCTGCGACATCATGCGCAAATACGATGTGTCGTTCTCGCTCGGTGACGGGCTGCGTCCTGGCTCGCAGGCCGATGCCAATGACGCGGCACAGTTCGCCGAACTGGAGACGCTAGGCGAGCTGACCAAGATCGCCTGGAACAAGGGCTGCCAGGTGATGATCGAAGGCCCCGGCCACGTGCCGATGCACAAGATCAAGGTCAATATGGACAAGCAGCTTCGCGAATGCGGCGAGGCACCGTTCTATACGCTTGGCCCGCTCACGACCGACGTCGCGCCCGGTTATGACCACATCACCTCGGCGATCGGTGCCGCGATGATCGGCTGGTTCGGCACCGCCATGCTGTGCTACGTTACTCCTAAGGAACATCTCGGCCTGCCCAACCGCGACGACGTGAAGGTAGGCGTGATCACCTACCGGATTGCGGCGCATGCGGCGGATCTTGCCAAGGGTCATCCGTCGGCGAAGCTACGCGACGATGCGGTTAGCCGCGCGCGGTTCGAGTTCCGCTGGCAGGATCAGTTCAACCTCTCACTCGATCCCGACACGGCGCGCAACTTCCACGACGAGACGCTGCCGAAGGACGCACACAAGGTCGCGCATTTCTGCTCGATGTGCGGCCCGAAATTCTGCTCGATGAAAATCACGCAGGACCTGCGCGTGGAGGCTGAGCGCATGGCGGGGCTGGAGCAGAAGAGCAAGGAGTTCGTCGAGCAGGGCAAGGAAATCTATCTGCCTGCGGCCGAATAATACCAACTCCCGGTGACCGCGACCCAATGCCGTCATGGTGGGGCTTGGCCCCGCCATCCACGTCGTTCGTTGCAGTGGGCTAAGAAGACGTGGATGGCCGGCCTTCGCCAGCCATGACGGAATGAGTCGCACTTGGCGCGGCTTGGTATAAAGCCGTCCGTTACACAAGACTTCGTGTTGAATCGTTCTTGCGCCCGGCCGCCATCGCCCTACACTGCCGCGCATGAGCGACCCCCGAGCCGCACTGGAGGCGATCGGCGTGCTGCCGGACACCGAGATCGACATCGGTGATGCGGCCTTGCAGCTCGCCCGCATCGATGCGCCAGGTTCCGACTGGCATGCGGCGCGCGCGCACCTGTCGGATCTGGCGCGCGATGCAGTGGACCTCGCCAACACGATCGGTACCAACGATCTGTCAATGCGTGCCGAGGCGCTCGCGGGTCTTATCGCCGGCCGCTACGCCTATGCCGGCGATGCCCAGACATACGACGATCTCGCCAACGCCAACCTCATCAGCGTTATCCAGCGTCGCAGGGGCCTGCCGGTCGCTCTGGGCATCATCTGGCTGCATACCGCCCGCGCCGCAGGATGGGGCGCGCATGGCGTGGACTTCCCTGCGCATTTCCTGGTCGCACTGGAAGGCAAGAGCGTGCAGGCGGTGGTCGACGTGTTCGGTGGCGGAGTGACGCTGGACGCACGGGACTTGCGCGTGCTGCTGAAGCGCGTGGAAGGCGAAAACGCCGAGCTGCGCCCGGGGCTGTTGCGGCCGATGAACGCGCGGCGTGTGCTGCTGCGGCTGCAGAACAACATTGTGAGCCGGAGGTTGCAGGCAGGTGATCTATCGGGCGCGTTGACGTGCACCGAGGACATGCTGCGCATAGCGCCGGATCACGCGGATCTATGGCGACAGGCTGCGGTGATGAACCAGCGCCTCGATCGCGTTGGCGCCGCCCTGCGATGCTTCGAGCACTTCCTGGAGCTTGTGCCGGAAGGCGATGCGGCCAGCCGCATCCGTGGTGCGATGGACGAGCTTCGTACGCGACTGAATTAGCGCAACTTGGCCGGCCGCGCCAATGTTCGGGTTTTGCGCGGCAATAGCCGGAGCGCAATGCCAGCGCGCCATTTTGGCGTGCGGGAGGTATCTTGAGGAGACCCGTTGTTGCGCGAGAAGCTGAGTGCTCTCGTTATTGCCTACAACCGCGCGCCGATCATCGGAACCTGTGTGCGCGCACTGGGTTTCGCCGACGAGCTTATCGTAGTTGACAAATCGTCCACCGACGGCACTGGCGCGATCGCCGCGCAGTACGCCGACCTTGTGATTACCGTCCCTTGGTCGCCGACCGTAGAGGAGACCCGCGCCTTCGCAGTGGCGCAATGCACGCACGACTGGATCGTCTGTCTGGATGACGACGAATGCCTCAACATCGAGGCCATCCGTTTCATCCAAGCTGAGTTGGCTGCCCCGCGCGCGGATGTCTACGGACTGTTACAGCGCCACTATATTCTCGGCACGCATGACGAGGCGGCGTATTATTGGCCGGAATATCAGATCCGATTGTTTCGCCGTGAGGCAGTGACGTTCAAGGGCACGGTGCATGGCGGTACGGCTGTGCACTCCGACAACGTAATGCAGGTGGCTCCCGACACAGGAGTAGCTATCCACCATCTCTCGCATCGGGATGTGGCGCAGTGGATCGAGAAGACCAATCGCTATACTTCGCGCCTCGATCGTGAACGAGTGACGGATTATGGGAAGAGCCTCGCCGACTTCGCGCATCGGAGTATCGATCACTGGCTGTCGCAAACACGCGATGTGTCCCCAGGCGGTTATCCTGAAGCGGTCGCAATACTGCGCTCGACCTATGACCTGATTGACCGGCTGAAGATTTGGGAAGAGGAGCGGGGGCTGGACGGCGCGGCGGAGTTCCAGCGCATCTGTGCATCGCTGGATGCCGAGTATGCAACACTCGGCGTGGCGCGTGACCGGGGCGGCGAGGCAGCGACGACCACGCCAGCCTCGCCCAGGACTCTGGATGAACATGACGTCTTGCGAAAGCGATTGGCTGAGTTCCGCGCTCACCACAAAGCATTAACGGTCGAGCGTGACGCGCACGCGGCCGAGGCAACGCGGTTGGCGAGCGAGTTGTCCCAGCTCGCAATGGCACAGGATGAAATTCAGCGCGCCTTGGACGCCGAGCGACTGCGGGCAGAGCAGATTGGGGTTGCATTCAGCCGCGCTCAGGTCGAATCGATCGCGCAGCGTCAACGCGCGGAACAGGCGGAGTCGCGCATCGCTGCGCTGGAGTGCAACCAGGAACTGCTGCGGCACGACCACAACCTGCTGCAGGGTTCGCTGCGCCTGTTCTTGCGCGGCTATCTGCCGCTGTTGCGGCGCCACCTGTTGGGTCAGCGGCCGTAGCGGCGCTTGCGCTGCTGGAACGCGCGAACCGCACGCAGGAAATCGATCTTGCGGAACGCCGGCCACAGCACGTCCGAGAAGTAGAACTCGCTATAGGCGCTTTGCCACAGCAGGAAGCCCGAGAGTCGCAACTCGCCGCTGGTGCGGATGATCAAATCCGGCTCGGGCGTGCCGGCAAGGTAGAGATATCGGCCGATCTGCTCGGGACACACCGCCTCGACGATGTCGGGCAGTGACGCGCCATCCTGCATTGCCTTGGTCAGCATTTCGCGCACCGCATCGGCGATCTCCTCGTGGCCACCATATGCGACAGCGATCGACAGCAGCATCGTGTCGTAGTCCGCGGTGGCCGCCTCAGCGGCGCGGATTGCCGCAATGGTGCTGACCGGCAGCAACTCGAGCCGGCCGATCGCCTGCACCCGCACGCGCCGCCGGTGGATTTGCGGGTCGTCGACCAAGGCGCGCAGCTTCACCTCCAAGGCACCGAGGATGCCGGCCACCTCCTGCGGCTGACGCGCGAGATTATCGGTCGAGCACACCCACAAGGTGACCGCTGGGATCGACAGTTCGCCGCACCAGTCAAGCAAGTCGTCGAGTTTCTGCGCGCCCTGAGCGTAGACCTTCAGTGGATCCAGCACGCCGGACAGCCTGCCGAAGCGGCGATTGCCATCGAGGATGATTCCGATATGTCGCGGCGGTGGGAACCGCAAGACCTGGGCGAGCAGGCGGCGGCCGTACAGCGCATAGATCGGCCGCCTCAGGCTCTGCTTGACGACGTGCCGCCAGCGCTGCCAGGCAGGTGCTGCAACCTCGGTGCGCGCGACAACAGCAGCGAGTTCGCTCACCAACTGCGCCGTCCGATCAGGCGTCGCGGCCAGTCGCGTCCGGTCGCGGTGCTGCGGCTGCTCCCCAATCCATTGCAAAGCTGCGCGTTTCCTCCACAGACTGGGCGACAAGGGCACCGAATTAGCCGGTCGGCATCGCGCCGGGAGACGCGGGTCGAGGCATCGGTCGCGCGACCTTGTAGCTGAAATCCGACAGATAGCCATCTTGCGGGCCACGGCACACCTACCCGCCGCATGCGGCATGTGCTGCGACGAACTGCAGACTGGCCTCGCGCGCCGGCGCCAGAAATACCAGCGGCGAGCCGAATGCCTCGATCAGCGTCAGATGGCCCACGTCCGGATACAGTTCATCGCGGACGCTGACGCCGGCGGCGCGCAGTCGTGCGGCGAGTTGCAGCGTATTGTGTGGATCGATGGTACGGTCATCGCGGCCTGCCAGCAGCAGCATCGGTGGTGCCCTCGCCGTTACATGGTCAATCGGCTGCGCGCGCGACCATTCCTGTTTCGGTCCGAAGATTCCCGTCATGTCGGCGCTGCCAACCGTCTGGAAATCATACGGCGCAGCCAGGCCGACTACGCCACAGATATCGCGCCCTGAGGACAGATCAACGGACTGCAGATAACCTGGATCCAGTGCCAAAAGTACCGCGATCTGGCCACCGGCTGAATGGCCCATCAGAAACAGGCGATGTGCGTCGCCACCAAACCTTGCTGCGTTCGCATACGCCCAGCCGACCGCGGCGGCCGCATCGTTCATGAATGCGGGAAAGTGGACTGCCGGATACAGCCGGTAATCAGGGATCACGACCAGCACACCGCGTGCCGCCAAGGCCGCTCCGACGAAGCGATACGTTTCCTTCGATCCAGACGTCCAACCGCCACCGTAGAAGAATACCAGCACCGGTGCCGGCGCGGCAGCCGCACGTGGGGCATAGACGTCGAGCGTGTGTCGCAGGCCGGAGGCGTAGGCAATGTCGCGTGTCCGCGCGATGCCGTCGCGAGGAGCCAGTGCGTTGAGCAGCGGGGCCGCTGAGCAGAAGTGCAACAGCACGACCACCATCAGGGTCGCCGGGCTCCTGACAGTGATGTAACGCTGTTGACGGCGGGAGCGACCAATCGACACCGCGCGTCTCCTGCGAGCATGCGATCGGCTGACTGCTGGCCTGGAAACGCTAAGGAAGTGCAAACGAACTGGTCGGAGTGAGAGGAGCGCCGCGACCTTGGCTTTCTTTTGTTCGTGCGTCAGGCCGCGATTGCGCCACGAGAGAATTTTATACCGGGCCTTAATCGCTGGCCAGCTCGAATTGCGGATCGGCCGCGGGCGACCCGGCCCTTCGGGCTGATGACCACCTTGGAGCGCGTGTTTCTGCGGCTTTGAGCGCCGCGCCTATGAGTGATATCGCCGGCTTTGTTCCGCCGCTGCCCTCAGATCCTGGTGCTGCAGGAACGGAGAAATACCGAAAAGATTGTGACATTAATCACAGCGAATCGCGTGCCATGACGGATAGCTGTCGCATTGCACAATCTGCCATAGGGGATACAAATGGGTCCGCTCCAGCCAAGCCAGAACTGGTTTGAGAATTATTGGTATTCTCAGATTTCAACGAAGCCGTTGTGGCGCGTGCCTGCCGCTCTTGCGACGATGGCGGCGCTGTTCGTTGCTATGTGGATCACATAATCCGCTTCAATCTCTGCGGTATGTGCCCCTCATGATCGCCGGAAAATCGCCGCGACTGAGGCCCACGTCCCGCAGCTCCCGATCGTCAAACTGATAGAGCTGGCGGATCTCCGTTGCCACCCTGTGGCGTGTCGCCAGTCTGGACGCAAGGCGACCCAGCTTCCCCCCGATTCCCGATAGTATTTGCACGACTATTCTCCTTGCTGCTTGGCGTTGGGACAGACCATTGCAGGGCGCCGTTTGACGTGTTCAGCCGATGCGCATGAAGGCACTGACGAACGCCGCGGCGTCAGCCTGCACGAGCGGGTCATGCGCGCGGGCCTCTCTGGCAACGGCGCGTCGTCCAACCCGCTGAAGCTTGGCCTTCATATTTGAAAGCCAGTTCCCACTCTTCCCTTGAGGAAGCGACCAGTCGGCGGCGATGGTGCGCATGCAGATCTCCTATGGCCCAAGCGGCCCGTGTTGCGTTGCAGCAATATATAGGGCAGGAGGTCTGTCCTTATTATCGCGTAATCTGCAATAGTTCTATGCGCGAAGCGTGGAGATCGGGGGCCTGAGCGCGGCTGCGGACTAGATGGTCAACGGCGCCGTGGCGCCAATTGTCTGATAGGGTCACAGGGGAGCAAGGCAAACCAATCGCCGCGCGAGCAAAAGGGACTTCGGATGCTGCGTAGCATCGAAATCGATATCGAGATCGTGCATGGCAACGCCGGCCTCATTCACGCGCGCGGCCGGCAGATGCGCAGCCTTATGCTTATGGGCAGATCGGAGGATGAGCTGTGGCGGGACATGGGTCCTGTCCTGCGGGATCTTCTTGATATCCAGGGTGAGAAGGTTGCGACGATGACGATAGATCGACCGGGACGGCGCCTGAGCGTCGATGTAGAGTGACAACGAGTGAGCAATACCGCGCTCGAATCAGGGTCCTCGGCCTAACACCGATCGGTCGGGCCAGCGCTGGGAAATATCAGTTTCATCGGGCTCGCGGCGGCCGTGTATACCCTATCCGCGACCCGGATGACCTGACGGAGGCAGAGCGCGAGGAGATGATCGAGTACTACGAGCAACAATTCTCGCTGGCGTGAACCGCAACGGAGAGGCCCCCGAGCCAACTGTGTGACTGACGAAATGATGGTGGTTTAACAGCTGGATTCGCCTCCACACACCGCTTGTTAACCGCGCCAGCGCAGGATGGCTGCGCCCGGCTTCTCCGTCATCGGGCACCCTTGCTGCGGTGTACGATGCGTCGATTTGTGCTCTTCGCTGAACCGACTCCCTCGGAACTGCGGGAGCAGGCCGTGAGGCTGAGACGTGCTGCACTGAGAGCCATCACCCCCAAGGGGACTTAGAGCCCTCTTCGATCTGGCCAACAAATACGAAGCTGCCGCTCTGAAACGAGATGGCGCCGGCTCGGGCTCTCCCGACAGCTCAGCTCGACAGCCTCGCGGCCGCCGCAGGTGAACGAGTGAACGATCCGCGCAGGACCACGAGGTGCCGGTCCAGGCTGATGGACTTCGTGGTTTCGGGCAGTAATCTGGGGCCGAGTAGACAAAACCGTAACGATGCAATTTTGCCATACGAGCAATGTGTGGCAGGACGCTAACTGCTTGATTTCGCTGGTCGGAGTGAGAGGATTCGAACCTCCGGCCCCTGCGTCCCGAACACAGTGCTCTACCAGGCTGAGCTACACTCCGGCCAAGGCGGCGCATATAGCCCCGGGCAGTGCCCGCGGCAAGGCAGTGTCACAGCCGCGCGGCCTCGCCGCGTGCCGCGCGATGGAGGTGTGCCAGGCGCTGTAGCACCGCGGGGACGCCGTCCAGCACCTCGTAGAACCGTCGCGCCTCCGCGTCCGCGAAATCGGCGGCGATCGTAGCCTCAATTGCGGCGAGGAACGGAGCGGCCGAGCCAATGACATCGCAGATCAGCACGGGCTTGGCATGCAGCCCGAGCTGTCGCCATGTGATGATCTCGATGGTCTCGTCGAGCGTGCCCAGGCCGCCCGGCAGCGAGATGAAGGCGTCGGCAGCTTCGAACATGCGTTGCTTCCGGCTATGCATGGAATCGGTGACGATCAGCTCGGTGATCGCCGGGTGGGCCACCTCGCGACGGGTGAGGAACTCCGGGATGACGCCGGTCACCATGCCGCCCGCCGCCAGGGCGGCGTCAGCCAGGATACCCATCAGGCCGATGCGCCCGCCGCCATAGACCAGTCGGATGCCGGCGTCCGCCAACCCTCGACCAAGTGCTTGCGCTGCGCTGCGGTATGCGGGATCGTTCCCCGATCTGGAGCCGCAGAACACGGCAACGGCGTGGATATGTGACATGGCGCCAATGTGGCCGGCGGTTCGGCTTTTGTCATCGGAAAGCTGCCGCGCCGGGAATATCAATGGCGGGGCGGCGTCCGATGGTCAGCCATGATGGTGAAATGAGGGGGCGGATCGGCATGATGAGGAGACTTGCGGCTCTGGCGGTTCTGGCTGTGGCGATGGGCGGTGGCGTTGCTCGCGCCGACGGACCAGATGTGATTGAGACCCGCCAGGCCGGCCAGGATCTCCTGGCTGGGACTTACGCGGGGATCCGTGCTGTCGTGGCCGCCAAGGGCGACGTGAAGACGCTCGAGAACCCCGCCAAGGCGATGGCGCGCTGGATCAGGCAGTTTCCGACGCAGTTCCCGAAGGGGAGCGAGGAAGGTCACAACACCAAGGCACTGCCCGCGGTCTGGTCCGACACCGCGGGCTTCCAGAAGGCCGCGAATGACTTCGCGGATGCCTCAACCAAGCTGGCCGAACTCGCCAAGGCCGGCGATACCGATGCAGTCGCCGCGCAGGTCAAGGTGGTGGGTGACGACTGTGCGGCGTGCCACCGGACATTTCGCGCACGGTGAGCGCTGCCCCCTCCCGTGAGGGGAAGGGGCATACGGGATCTATCCGGCCCGGACCAGCTTGCCTGGTGTCGCGCCGGAATACTGGCCGTGCTCGAACACCGGCGTGCCAGAGACAAGCGTCGCGATGTAGCCATCGACGCGCTGCACCAGACGCCGGCCACCGGCTGGCAGGTCGTAGCGGATCTCCGGCACGTGCAGGCGCAGGCGTTCGAAGTCGATCACGTTGACGTCCGCCTTGAGCCCGGGCGCCAACCGGCCGCGATCGGCAAAGCCGAAGAAGTCCGCCGTTTCGCTGGTCTGCCGCTTGACGATCATCTCCAGCGGCAGCCCGGGTCCGCGCTTCCGGTCGCGCGCCCAGTGCGCCAGCATCCAGCTCGGCAACGACGCATCGCTGATCGAAGAGCAGTGCGCGCCACCATCCGACAGCCCCAGCACCGTCTCCGGCGAGGTCAGCATCGTGCGGATGATGTCGTGGTTATCCTCGTTGTAGCCGACGATCGGGAAGAACAGGAACTTGTCCAGCCCGCCCGCGAGGTAGTCGTACGCCACTTCGGACGGCGTGTGGTTAGAGCGCTTCGCCATCGCGGCGATGCTGCTGGAAGCCTCCGGCTCGTAATCTGGTGGATCGCCCATGACGAACATGCGATCCCATCTTGTGGTGATCTGCATGCGGAACTGCGAAAGCCGTCGCACCAGCTCATCCGACGGTTCGTCGGCAAGGATCGCCGCGCGCACCGCCGGGTCCTGCAACCGCGCCAGCCGCTCGGCCGCAGGAAGCTTCAGCAACTCCTGATAGCTCGGCCTGATCGAGAACGGATTGAGCGCGGTATCCACACCCAGCATGATGCCGACCGGACGCCCCGCAACCTGCGCGGTGACAAACGCGCCCTGGGCGCGGGCGGTACGCACGCCCTCCATCAGGCGCTGCCAGCGTACCGGATCGGTCGGACGATCGGTCAGCAGGAACCAGACCGGGCGGCCTGTCTCCTGGCCCAGCTTCGTCATCCAGGCCAGCTCCTCGCTCTCGATGTCGAAGTCGCTGTTCACGCCGAACGCGCCGTGCCGCAGGCCCTTCAGCGCCGAGCCAATGCCGAGTAGCTCCTGCACCTCGGAATAGCGGCCAGGCACCATCTCGCCGGTCGGCGTCTTGTGTGAATTGGTGCGCGAAGTCGTAAAGCCGAATGCACCCGCCTCCAACGCCTCGCGTGTCATGCGGCGCATCGTCTCGATGTCCTCGGCAGTGGCCTTCTCGCGGTTGATCGCGCGCTCACCCATCACGTAGACGCGCAGCGGATGGTGCGGCACCTGAGCTGCGACATCGATCGCGCGCGGCATGCGCTCCAGCGCGTCGAGATACTGCGGGAAGCTTTCCCAATCCCACTTCAGGCCCTCGGACAGCGTGATCCCAGGAATTTCCTCCACCGCCTCCATCAGGCCGATCAGCGACGCATGATGCTCGCGGCGCACCGGCGCGAACCCGACGCCGCAGTTGCCGAACAGGATGGTGGTGACGCCGTGCCATGATGACGGAGCCAGCTCCTTGTCCCAGGTCGCTTGGCCATCGTAGTGCGTGTGCACATCGACCCAACCGGGCGTGACGAGCATGCCGTCCGCGTTGATATCGCGCTTAGCGGGGCCGGCCTTGCCGCCAACCTCGGCGATGCGATCGCCATCAATGGCTATGTCGCCGGTGAAGGCCTTCTGGCCGGTGCCATCGACGATGGTGCCGCCGCGGATGACGGTGTCGTGCATGGGAGCACTCTCCTCCTGACTTGCGAAAAGGAAAGACCCGGCAGGCGAGCCGGTCAAGGGAAGCGACGCTATGTGTGGCTAGCTCGTGGTTTGTCCGGTGTTTGTAGCTCGTGAAGTGTCCGGTCATCTGAGCCTCCAGAACTGGGGGTTTGAATGGACCGGGCACGCATTCACGAGAGGATACGTCGGATGCGTTTTTTGGATTTGCTTGGCCGAACGGAGCGGTCTGAACTGACCCAGATGGAGGCAGCGGAGCTGCTGGGCGTGTGCAAGCGGACATTTCGGCGCTGGCGTGATCGGCATCGCGAGGACGACGAGACCGGGTTGCTGGATCTTCGCCTGCGACCGTCACCGCGGCGCGCTCCGGTGCGGGAGATCGAGCGAATGCTGGGTCTGTATCGCGAGCTCTACCGCGGGTTCACGGTGAAGCATTTCCACGAGCAGCTGGGCAAGCGGCACAACTACACACTGGGCTACACGGTGACCAAGCTGCATGTGCACCGCTCGGGTCTGCTGACGCCGGCCAAGACGCGCTCGGCGCATCGCAAGAAACGGCCACGGCGTCCGATGGTGGGAATGATGCTGCATCAGGACGCCTCGACGCACGCCCGGGCAGACGGACCTGTCGAGCGAACGGTATCTCGCTGCGCCGCAGCTAATGACACAGGCATGCCTCATAGATCGATTCGAGCAGGGCCGGACCAAGGATTCGGTGCACGCGCATTGCGGCGCCGATGATCTGATACGTGATGTCACCACCATGTACGAGGCCGGGCTTCATAACATTCAGCGTGCGCCCAACAGCTCTGCCCAGGCGATAACGCGAATCAGTGTAATCCGTGTGCCTTCATCCTTGGAAATCCGTGTTATTCTTCCTATCAGCCAGCCCCTCCGGCGCGATTGAGATCAGAGGCCAGGACGCGCACAATGCCGCGGTTCAGTTCCGAGGGCCTGCCATGATCCAGCTCCGCCACGGCGTCTTCCTGCCGCCGTTCCATCCGATGGACGAGAACCCTGCCGTCTGTATGGACCGCGACCTCGAGCTGATGCAGTGGCTCGACCGGCTCGGCTTTCATGAGGCATGGATCGGGGAGCACCATTCGGCCGGTTGGGAGACCATCAGCTCGCCCGAACTGTTCATCGCGGTCGCCGCCGAACGCACGCGCTCGATCCGCTTCGGCACCGGCGTGATCTCGCTGCCGTACCATAACCCACTGATGACGGCGAACCGCATCATCCAGCTTGACCACCACACCCGCGGCCGCGTCATGTTCGGCGCCGGCCCCGGCCTCCTGGCATCGGACGCGCTGATGCTCGGCATCGATCCGAACACGCAGCGCGACCGCATGGCCGAAGCGCTCGATGTGATCCTGCGCTTCTTCAAGGGCGAGATCGTCACCGAGAAGACCGACTGGTACACCTTCGTCAACGCGCGCGCGCATCTGCGTCCGTATACACGGCCACATCCCGAGGTCGCGGTGGTCAGCGCGGTCACCCCGTCCGGCGGACGGCTGGCGGGCAAGTACAACCTCAGCATGATCTGCGTCGCTGCGACCAATCCATTCGGTTACGACGCGCTCGCCGCCAACTGGCAGATCGCCAATGACCTCGCCGCCGAGCAGGGTCGCACCATGGACGCGTCGCGGCTGCGGCTGGTCGGGCCGATGCACATTGCCGAGACGCGTGCCAAGGCGTTTGAAAACTGCCGCTTCGGTTTCGAGCGCTATCTCGGTTATCTCAACAACAACCAGCAGCGCTTCATCGTGCCGCCCGGGCAGGATGCGGCCGAGTGGTTCGTCGAGAACAAGTTCGGCGTAATCGGCACGCCGGACGACGCGATCGCATTGATCGAACAACTCCAGTCGAAGCAGGGCGAGTTCGGCGTGTTCCTGCACCAGGCGCACAACTGGGCGGATTGGGAGAAGACCAAGCGCTCCTACGAGCTGTACGCGCGCTATGTGATGCCGCATTTCTCCGGCGAGAACATCCCGCGCGTCGAGTTGTTCGCCTGGTGCACCGAGCATCGCGACGAGCTGACTGAGAAGCGCTCGGCTGCGGCGCGTGCGATGTTCGACAAGCACGAGACCGAGCAGCGCGCGCGTGAGGCAGGAACGACGGTGCGGCCGAAGGTGGGGCGCGAGGCGTGGTGACGTGTCCGGTGTCATCCTCGCGGTCCTCGACCATCCGGAAGGGTCGGGTGCGCTGCTCGACGCCGCGCGACGGCTTGCCTACCTGTGCAGTGCGACGCGGATCAATGCCCTGCTGGTTCGGACGCCACCCGAGGCGATGGTGTCGCCAAGCGAAGAGGTGCTGACCGCACAACGTGAAGCGAGGTTGCGCGACGCGGAGGCAAACCGTGCGACCGGTGTGCGGGAGGTGTTTGATGGCTGGGCAGCGAACCTGCCGGCCAGCATTGTCACCGAATGGACCGACACCGACGGCATCGCGGAACTGCTGGTCGAGGAACGCGGACGCCGCGCCGATTACCTGGTCATCGAGCAGCCGGCACGACACGACTACGGCTCGAGCTGGCATGCGCTGCGTGCCGCGTTGTTCGCCACGGACCGGCCAGTGCTGGTGGTGCCGCCACAGTCATCCGCGACATTCGGTCGCCGCGTCGCTATCGCCTGGCGCGATGATGAACTGGCGACCAAGGCGGTGTTGTCGGCGTTGCGCTGTTTGACCCAGGCGGAGGGCGTATTCGTGCTGGCCGGCACGCGCGGCGGTGTCACCCCGCAGATACCGGCGATCCTGGCGGAACACGGCATAACCGCGGAACTGCATGCGCTGCCGATCGGTTCCGGCGTATTCGGTGCGATGCTGCTCGACAAGGCGCACGAACTCGGCGCCGACCTGCTGGTGATGGGTGCCTATCAGCACTCGCCGCTGCGCGAGTGGCTGCTGGGTGGCGTCACGCGGCACATGTTGGCCAATTCCGATCTGCCGTTGCTGTTGCGGCACTGACAGTCACGCGTGAACCAGCGGCGCGTGGTCGGCGTGGAATTCGTCCTCGGTCACGCCATAGATGTCGAACACCTTGTCGGAGGTTAGCTGCGCCGGCGTGCCATCGAACACTATGCGTCCTGACTGCATGGCGATGACGCGGTCGCACCAGGCACGGGCCGCGTCCAGGTGATGCAGGCACACCAGCACCGTCAGTCCGTCCTGGCGGTTCACCGTGCGCAGCGCGTCCATCACCACCCGCGCATTGTGCGGATCCAGGCTGGCAATCGGTTCATCCGCAAGCAGCAATGCTGGCTCCTGCAACAGGGCACGGCAGATCGCGACGCGCTGCTGCTGTCCACCCGACAGCGTGCCCGCGCGCTGCAATGCCACATCGGCGAGTCCGAAGCGCTCCAGCAACATCACTGCCATCGCCCGCTCCTCCGCTGAGAACAGGCCGAGCAGACTCGACAGCGCAGCGCGATGCGACAGGCGACCGATGAGCACGTTGGTAAGAACATCAAGCCGCGGCACCAGGTGGAACTGCTGAAAGATCATCGCCGCCCGTGCACGCCACGCACGCAGAGCCTTGCCGGTGAGCGCCGTGACGTCGGTCTCGCCGAAGTGGATGGTGCCGGCTGAGGGTTCGGTCAGCCGGTTGATCATGCGCAGCAATGTCGATTTGCCGGCACCCGAGCGGCCAATGATGCCGAGCATCTGGCCAGGCGGCACGTCGAGATCGATGCCGTCAACCGCGACGACGCTGCCGAACCTGCGTGTCAGGCCACGGAGGCGGAGCATGTCCGTCACAACGTGAACGCCTCTCCCGCGCAGGTCATAGACTACTCCACCGTGTCGATCAGCGCGGAACTGACCTCCAGCTTGAATGCCGCGGCCATCAGTGCCCGCGTATAGTCCTCGCGTGGATTGGCAAACACGACATCGGCGTCGCCCTCCTCCACCACGCGGCCGTGACGAAGCACGACCAGACGATGAGCAAGCGCACGCACCACCTTCAGGTCGTGGCTGATGAACAGATAGGCCAGACCGTGCACCTGCTGCAGCCGGCGCAGCAGATCGACAATTTGGGCCTGCACCGACATGTCCAGCGCGCTGGTCGGCTCATCGAGCACGACGAAACGCGGCTTCAGCACCATCGCGCGTGCGATGGCGATGCGCTGCCGCTGACCGCCGCTGAACTCGTGCGGATAGCGCTGCACGGCATCCGCCGGCAATCCGACCTCCTCAAGTTCCGCGGCGACCCGATAGTCGCGTTCGGCGCGACTGAGGCTGGGTTCGTGCACGCGCAGCCCTTCGGCAACGACCTCTCCCACCGGCATACGCGGCGACAGACTGCCAAACGGGTCCTGGAACACGATCTGCATGCTGGAACGCAGGCTGCGCATTCCACGCCGTTTGAGCGTCGCGGTGTCGGCGCCGTCGAACTCGATCCGTCCAGTGGCCCGCTCCAGACGCAGCGCCGCGAGCGCCATGGTTGTCTTGCCCGAGCCTGACTCGCCGACCAGTCCCAGCGTCTCGCCTTCCCGCACCGAAAGCGATACACCATCCACCGCACGAACATATCCAACGGTTCGCCGCAGCACGCCCCGGCGGATCGGGAAGTGCACCTTCACGTCCTCCGCGTTGAGCAGGCACTGCGCATGATTCGACAGCGGCGCCGGACGACCTTGGGGCACTGCGGCCAACAGCATGCAGGTATAGGGGTGGTAGGGTGCCTCGAATACATCGGCGACGCGACCGGCTTCGACCACCTCGCCGTCCTTCATCACGCACACCCGATCGGCATAGCGGCGCACGATCTGCAGATCATGGGTGATCAACAACAGCGCCATTCGGCGCTCGGTACGCAGCCGCGTCAGCAACTTCAAAATCTGCGCCTGGATGGTGACGTCCAGGGCGGTGGTCGGTTCGTCGGCGATCAGCAGCGCGGGATTGTTGGCAAGCGCCATCGCGATCATGACACGCTGTCGCTGGCCGCCGGAAAGCTGATGCGGGAAAGCCTCCAGCCGGTGTTCGGCATCGGCAAAGCCGGCTTGGCCGAGGACGTCGATCACGCGTTCGCGCAGGCTGTGAGCCGGTATACGGCGATGCAGCGTGATCGCCTCTGCTATCTGACGGCCGATCCGATGCAGCGGATTGAGGCTGTTCATCGGCTCCTGAAACACCATGCCGGCCAGCACACCGCGTGCGCGATGCAGTGCGTCGGCATCGGCGCCAATCATCTGCTCTTCGTTCAGCAGGATGCTACCGCTGGGATTGCTGCCACCTGACGGCAGCAGTTGCAGTAGCGACAGCGCTGTGACGGATTTGCCGGAGCCAGACTCGCCGACCAGCGCCAGTGTCTCGCCGCGCTCGAGGGTGAACGACACACCGTTGACCACGCGTCTCGTGCCGAAGGCGACGGACAGGTTTTGCACCTCGACCAGGCTCATATCGGCAACCGCCGCGGGTCGAACGAGTCGCGCACCGCCTCTCCGACGAAGATCAGCAATGTCAGCACCCCGCCTAGCACGAAGAACGCGGTGAAACCTAGCCACGGCGCCTGCAGGTTGTTCTTGCCCTGTGCCACCAGTTCGCCCAGGGATGGTGATCCCGGTGGCAGACCGAAGCCAAGGAAGTCCAGGCTCGCCAGTATGGTCACTGATCCGGACATGGTGAAGGGCAGGAAGGTCAGCGTCGCCACCATCGCATTGGGCAGGATGTGCCGCCACATGACCGCGATGTCGGCGACGCCGAGAGCCTTGGCTGCGCGCACGTAGTCGAGGTTGCGGCCACGCAGGAATTCGGCGCGTACCACGCCGGTGAGGTTCATCCACGAGAACAGCAGCAGGAAGATCAGCAGCACCCAGAAGCCGGGCGTGATGATGCTGCCCAGGATGATCAGCAGATAGAGCTGCGGCATGCCGTTCCAGATCTCGATGAAGCGCTGGAACAGCAGATCGGTCGCGCCACCATAATAGCCTTGCACGGCACCGGCCGCGATGCCGACGGCGGAGGACACAATGGTGAGACTGAAGCCGAACAGCACCGAAAGGCGAAAGCCGTAGATTACGCGCGCCAGCACGTCGCGCGCCTGGTCGTCGGTGCCAAGCGGATTGCGCATGGTTGGTGGCGAAGGTGCTGGCGTCGGCAGATTTTTCACGATAGTGGCGTAGTTGTATGGTACGGGAGGCCAGATCATCCAGCCATGGGCGCCGATCAACTGTTGGAGGTCGGGGTCCGTATAGTCGGCTTCGGTCGGCATGAACTCCGGCCCAAACGTATCCTCACTGTAGTCCTTCAAAACGGGACAATAAAATTGCCCGTCAAAGCTGATCAGCAGCGGCCGGTCGTTCGCGATGAATTCGGCAAACATACTGGTGCCGAACAGCACCAGGAATACCCAGAACGAGACATAACCCCGTCGGTGCTGGCGAAAGATTGCGAGGCGGCGACGGGTGATCGGCGAGAGCGTCACCGCCTCGCCTCGAAGTCGATGCGCGGATCGACGATCGTGTACAGCGTGTCGCCGACGATCTGCATCAGCAGACCGAGCAACGTGAAGATGTAGAGCGTGCCGAACATGACGGGGTAGTCGCGCTGGATCGCCGACTGGAACCCAAGCAGGCCCAATCCGTCCAGCGAGAACACGATCTCGACCAACAGGGCCGAGGTGAACAGGATGCTGATGAAGGCCTGCGGGAAGCCAGCGACGATCAGCAGCATGGCATTGCGGAACACGTGACCGTACAGCACACGCTGCTCGCTGGCGCCCTTGGCGCGCGCCGTCACCGTGTACTGCTTGCGGATCTCCTCAAGGAAGCAGTTCTTGGTCAGCATCGTCAGGCTGGCGAAGCCGCTCGCCACGACGGCGGTCGTGGGCAGCACCATGTGCCAGGCGTAGTCCGCGAAGCGCGCAGGAAGGCTCCAGTCCGCGGAGCCTTCACTGGTGAGGCCGCGCAAGGGAAACCAATGCCAATAGCTGCCTCCAGCGAACAGCACGACAAGCAGGATGGCGAACAGGAAGCTTGGCACCGCGTAGCCGACCAACACGACGGCACTGCTCGCGATGTCGAAGCGGCTGCCGTCGCGCACCGCCTTGGCAATGCCGAGAGGGATGGAGATGAAATAGACCAGCAGCGTCGACCACAGACCGAGCGAGATGGAGACCGGCATCTTCTGGAGGATGAGATGCACAACGGTCTGGTCGCGGAAGAAGCTGCGGCCGAAGTCGAAGCGCAGGTAGCCGCCGACCATGTCGAGAAATCGTGTCAGCGGCGGCTTGTCGAAGCCGAACATCTTCTTGATATCTGCGACAATGTGCGGGTCGAGCCCGCGCGCCCCGCGATACGAGCCGGAGCCGCCGATTTCTGATGTGGCGGAGCCAAGACGGGAAGACATGTCGCCTTTGCCCCGCAGTTCCGCGATCATCTGCTCGACGGGACCGCCGGGCGCAAACTGCACCACCGCGAAGTTGATGGCGATGATACCGAACAAAGTAGGGATCACCAGCAGCAGGCGGCGGAGCAGATAGCCGGTCATTCAGGGGGGCCACTCCCCCTCCCCTCGCGGGAGGGGGTTAGGGGGAGGGGCCTCACTGCTGCTTTGCCGCGTCGAGCGCCGCAGCCTTTGCCGGATCCACCCACCACGAATCGAAGTTGAACCCCTCACGGATCGGCTTGTCCGGATAGCCGAAGCGATCCCAGTAGGCGATGCGGAAATCCAAACTGTCCCAGTTGGGCACGAGATACCAACGCCACAGCAGTACCCTGTCCAACGCGCGACCCGCCGTGTCGAGTGTCGCGCGGTCCTGCGCCGTGACGACCCGCTCGACCAGCGCATCGACGGCCGGATCGCAAATCCCAGGCACATTGAAACTTCCCTGCGCCTTGGCTGCCGTACAGGTGAAGTAGTCGCGCAGCTCGTTGCCCGGGATGTCGCCCTCCGGATAGATCATGATGAGCATGTCGAAATCAAAGTCGTCCGTCAGATGCTGGTACTGTGCCGAATCGGCCGTGCGCACCCGCGCATCGATGCCGAGCTTCTGGAGCGACTGGACGTAAGGCAGCGACACGCGCTCTAGCGACGGGTCGTCGAGCAGAATGGTGAAACTCATCTGCGTGCCGTTCTTGTCCACCAGTTGGCGATCCTTCACGGACCAGCCCGCCTGCTCGAGCAGCGTCAGAGCGTGCCGCAACTGCTCGCGGTTGTTCCCCGATCCATCGGTCACCGGCAGCTTGAATGGCTCAGTGAACAGCGCCGGCGGCAGCTCCTTGCGATACGGCTCAAGCAGCTTCAGCTCGTCGCCCTGCGGGATGCCGGACGAGGCGAGGTCGCTGTTGTTGAAATAGCTCAGCGTGCGCGTGTAGGCGCCGTAGAACAGGTTCTTGTCCTCCCACTCGAAGTCGAACGCCTCAGCCATCGCCTGGCGAACCAGCGGATTGGCGAATACCGGACGACGCGTGTTCATCGCGAAACCCTGCATGCCGGTCGGAAGGTGATGCTTGAAGACCCGCTTGATCACCAGCCCGCGCGCCACGGCCGGGAAGTCATAGGCGGTGGCCCAGTTCTTCGAAATGTTCTCGCTGCGCAGATCGATCTGGCCGGCCTTGAACGCCTCCATCGCCACGGTCGAGTCGCGGAAATACTCGATGTGCACGCGATCGAAGTTGTTGGTGCCTTTGCCGGTTGGCATGTTCGCTGCCCACCAGTCGGGCCGGCGCGCGTAGGTCACACTGCGGCCTAGTTCGAAATTCTCGATACGGTAGGGGCCCGAGCCGATCGGTGGATCGGTCAACGGCTTGGTGAAGTCGCGGCCTTCGAAGAAATGTTTTGGCAGCACCGGCAGGCCGCCCAGAATCAGCGGCAGCTCACGGTTCTCGTTCGACTTGAAGTGGTACACCACGCGCCGTGGACTTTCCACCACCACATCCTTCACGTCGGCCATTTGGATGCGGAAGCCTGGGCGCCCCTGTTCGAGCAGCGTGCGGTAGGTCCAGGCGACGTCCTCGGCGGTGACAGGCGTGCCGTCGGAGAACTTCGCCTCGGGCCGCAGCTCGAACGCGACCCACAGCTTGCTGGCCGGCAGTTCGATGGTTTCGGCGAGGTGGCCGTAGCCTGACGCGACTTCGTCGGCGGACGAGGTGAGCAGGCTTTCCCACACATGCCCCACGGTGGCGCCAGAGCCTGAGCCACCGGGCAGGATCACCCACGGGCTGACCATCCCGCTTGCCGATGTGCCGCGCAGGATGAACGGGTTGAAGCTATCGAACGTTCCGATCGACGCCAGCGTCACCTCGCCGCCTTTCGGCGCGTTCGGGTTCACATAGGGAAAGTATGGGAAATCCGGCGGCAGGGCAGGCTTCGCCAAAATAGCGATGGCGTTGCTGCGGGTCGTCGGCAGATCGTCGGCCCGGGCGGGGAGAATGGCGAGACCGATCAGCAGGGAGATGATTATGGCGCGCATAAGAAAGCAGATGTGGCGCCAAGTGGGGGGACTGGCAACTAAAGACTAGTTAAGCAGCGTGACGATCTGCGGCAGCAGTGCCGGATCGCCCACCGACAACACTCGCCCGTCGCCGCCCGGCCGCAACGGCTGCCCGGCCCAATCGGTCACCCGGCCGCCTGCGCCCTCGACCACAGGCACCAGTGCCGCCCAGTCCCACAGCTTCATCGTCGTCTCCGCAATCACGTCGATCTGGCCGAGTGCCAGGAGGCCATGGGCATAGCAGTCACCGCCCCAGTAATTGCGCCGCACCGCGGATGCCAATCCCCGCCAGCTCGGTTCGTCCGCGCCCAGCATCTCCGGGCTGGTGCAGGAAAGTTCCGCATGCGCCAGGGAGGCACATGGCCGGCAACCCGCGCGTCCGCCGAATGGGCCGCGGAATGCCGTGGGCCGTCCCTTGGCGCCTATCCAGCGCTCGCGCGTCACCGGCTGGTCGATCACGCCGAGCACCGGCGTTTCGTCGTCCAGCAACGCGATCAACGTGCCAAACGTCGGCCGGCCGCTGACAAAGGCACGCGTGCCGTCGATCGGATCAAGCACCCAGCGCAATCGCGCCTCGGGCCGGTCCAGGCCGAACTCCTCGCCCAGCACCCCGTGTTCCGGAAAGCGCTCTGCCAGCACGGCTCGCATCGCCTGCTCGGCGCTGCGGTCCGCGATAGTTACCGGCGACCGATCGGACTTGGTGTCGATGGCAAAGCCGGCGCGGAAGAACGGCCGAACCACTGCGCCGGCAACATCGGCAGCAGCTTCGGCGGCTGCCAGAAACCGGTCGAGTTCGGCCAGAACCACCGGTTTCCCTGGCAACGTCTACGGCTTGGGCGGCTGACTCTGCGCCGCCGGCGGGGATGCCGGCGCGCTCGGCTGCGCCGAGCTGGGCTGCTGCCCGGCGGCGGGTTGCTGAGCGGCGGCGGCCCCGGCGGCGGGTTGCTGCGCGGCGGCTGGTTTCGCGGCCTCTGGCGCCGGTAACGGCACGGGATTGTCCGACAGTGTCCGCAGGTAGGCGATCACGTCCGCCCGCTGCTTGTCGTTGGTTATGCCGGCGAACGACATGCGGGTGCCGGGAGCGTAGGAACTCGGCTTGTACAGCCACTCGTTCAGTGCATCGAAGGTCCAGGGCTGGCCTTTGAACTTCTCCAACGCAGGCGAATAGCTGAAACCCTCTTCGTGGTCGTGCGGCGCGGCGACAACGCCGTAAAGGTTCGGCCCGACCCCGGGCTTGCCGCCCTTGTCGAAGGTGTGACAGGCGACGCAGACTCGGTGCACGAACTGATCGCCCACCTTGGGATCCGCGCTGGCGAGCAGTGGCGCGATGGGTGCGGGACCGGCCGGCTTTGCCTCGCCGCCGCCCGTCGCGGCCGGGGCCGCCGCGATGATCAGCGCAGGCTTCTCCGGCAGCCGTTCGCGCACCAAGGTGTCGCCGATCAGGCCAGTGAGAAAGAAGACAATGCCAGCGACCAGGATCGCGGCAATGCCCTTGTTGACTTCCATACTGTCCATGCGGCGCGAGTTCCCCGTCGAACCAGGTCAAAGACGCACGGAGGTCCGCCGGCACGGCGTTGCACGCGGCCGTTCGCCTCCATAAGGTGCATGCACCATAGGGAAACGACCTTTGCCCATCAACCCGTGAACCCGATCGTCATCATCCCCGCCCGAATGGCCTCGACACGGTTGCCCGGTAAGCCGCTCGCCGACATTCACGGCAAGCCGATGATCGTGCACGTGCTGGAGCGCGGACGCGAGGCGGACCTAGGGCCGGTGGCGGTCGCATGCGGCGACGCGGTGATCGCCGACGCGGTGCGGGCGGCAGGAGGCCGCGCGATACTGACCGATCCCGACCTCCCGTCGGGCTCCGATCGCGTGTTCGTCGCACTGGCCGAGCTCGATCCGGACGGGCGGCACGACGTCGTCGTCAATTTGCAGGGCGACGTTCCCACGATTACTGAGGCGCAGTTGCGCCCGGTGATCGCGCCGTTGGGCGATCCGGCCTGCGACATCGGCACCCTGGTGCTGCCGATCGCGTCCGATGCGGAGGCAAACACGGCATCGTTCGTGAAGGCCGCTTGCGCGTTCGCGGGAGGGCAGGCTGTCGCACCTGCTCTGTATTTCTCGCGCCAGCCGATCCCGTGGGGAGATGGGCCGCGCTGGCATCATGTCGGCATCTACGCGTATCGTCGGGAAGCGCTCGCCCGCTACGTTGCGCTGCCACCATCGCCGCTGGAGATGCGCGAGAAGCTCGAGCAACTGCGCGCACTGGAGGCCGGTATGCGGATCGGCTGCGCGCGCGTCGACTACGGACTGTTCGGCGTCGATACGCCGGAGGACCTGGAGCGAGCGCGCCGCCTGCTTGCCCCGGCCAGCCGCGCATGACCGGGACGATCGCCTTCCAGGGTGTGCCCGGCGCCTATTCCGACCTCGCCTGCCGCGTCGCCTACCCGGACCTCGCCACGCTGCCGTGCGAGTTGTTCGAGTCGGCGATGGATGCGGTGCGTGAGGGGCTCGCGGAACTTGCCATGCTGCCCTGCGAGAACAGCCTCGCCGGGCGCGTGCCTGATATCCACCACCTGCTGCCGGAATCGGGTCTGTTCGTGATCGGCGAGCACTTCCATCGGGTCGAGCACTGCCTGCTCGGGGTGAAGGGCGCCGCGATAGACGACCTGAAGCGGGCGCATTCGCATACCGTGGCACTTGGCCAGGTCCGCCACAGCCTGCGCCGACTCGGGCTGACGCCTGTGGTTCAGGCGGATACCGCGGGCGCCGCCCAGCTTGTCGCGCAGTGGAACCGCAAGGAGGAGGCGGCGATCGCCTCGTCCCTGGCCGCGGAGATCTACGGGCTTGAGATTCTCGCGGCGAATGTCGAGGACGCATCGCACAACACGACGCGTTTCTATGTCATGGCGCGCCAGCCGCGGACGCCCGATGCGACGCAACCCGATCTGATGACTACGTTCGTGTTCCGGGTCAGGAATGTGCCGGCGGCGCTTTACAAGGCGCTGGGCGGCTTCGCGACCAATGGTGTGAACATGACCAAGCTGGAAAGCTACATGCTCGCCGGCCATTTCGTTGCCACGCAGTTTTTATGCGACGCCGACGGCCATCCCGAACAGCCGGCGCTGCGGCGCGCGCTAGAGGAGTTGTCGTTCTTCTCCTCCGAGGTGCGGGTTCTGGGAGTCTACCCTGCCGCGCCATTCCGCCAGCGGCAGGGGACGTAGCCGCATCTACTCCCCTCCCCTTGGCGGGGGAGGGGTCGCTGGTGTTGCCCCCCGGCCTCCTTCCCTAACGCCCTCCCGCAAGTGGAGAGACATTCGTCACTTGCCGTCACTCACTCGCAGCGCCGCTTCCAGACGGCGTGCAGTATCAGCGGCCAACGCGGTCGGCGTACCGGCGAAGCCCATGACCAGCCCGGCCATGCGCCGGGGCCCGGCGTAATACGCACCCAGCGGCGACACCGCGAGGCCGCGGCCACGGCAGGCCAGCACCGCGGTTGCTTCCTCCATGCCGTCCGGCAGCCGCCCCACCATGTGCAGTCCACCGGGCGCCGGAATGGGCGCGATCGAGGGCGCATGCCGCGCGATCGCCGCCAGAAGTGCCGCGCGGCGGCGGGCATACTCGGTGCGCATGCGGCGAACATGCGGAGACAGCAGACCCTGGCGCATGAACTCTGCCAGTATCGCCTGGTTGAGCGTGTCGATCCCGCGATCCATCAGCGTGCCAACTCGCACGAACGCCGCAACCAGCGGCGCCGGCACCACGGCGAAGCCGAGACGCAACGCCGGCGCTAGTGTCTTGCTGAACGTTCCGCAATAGATCACCCGACCTGCGCGATCGAGAGTCGCGAGCGGCGGCAGTGGGTGGCCGCTCCAGCGGAATTCCGAATCGCAATCGTCCTCGAGGACCCAGGCATTCGCGCGGCCCGCCCAGTCGAGCAATGCGAGGCGTCGGCCGATCGGCAGCGCGCCACCCAGCGGTGTGGCATGCGATGGAGCGACCAATACCAGGCGGGCGTCCGGCGCACGCTGGATGCCCGCGGTGACATCCAGACCCTCGGCGTCGCTGAGTACCGGCACCGGCGAGGCGCCGGCGGCGAGCAGCGCACCGCGGCCGGCGATATAACCGGGATCCTCCACCCACGCGGCGTCGCCCGGATCCAGCAGGAGTTCCGCGGCTATGCGCAGCGCCTGCTGCGTGCCGGCAGTCACCACGATGTTCGCGGGATCGGCCAGCAGTCCGCGTGTCGCGGCGAGATGCGCGGCGATCTGGCTGCGCAGTTCAGCCAGTCCCTGCGGCGGAGGATAGCCGGTGATGTCGCCGGACAGCGACTTCAGCACGCGGACGGCACAACGCGCCCAGGCCTCCTTGGGGAACAGATCGGGCGCCGGGATGCCGCCAGCCAGCAAAGTGCCGAGGCTGGCGTCACGCGACGCGGCCGAGGCGGGGACGGCAGCAAGGCTTTGGCCGCGGCGGGAGAGCGAACTGGCCGCAGTCGGCGGCGGCACTGCCGGGGCCGGGGCAGCGTCCGGTAGATCGGGGGCGACATAGGTGCCGCTGCCGGTGCGGGCGCGCACGTAGCCCTCAGAGGCGAGCCGCTCATACGCCAGCACCACCGTCTGCCGCGCCACACCCAACTCCTCGGCGAGCGCGCGGGTGGGTGGCAGCCGTGCGCCGGCCGGCAACGTGCCGGCAAGGATGCCCTGCCGCAGCCGGTCGAATACGGCCTGCTGTCGGCTTTGGTCTGGCGTGAACATCGGGAACTGGCCCTGAAACGCTGGTCCAATTGGACCGTAGGACCAAGGGCACGCCTCTGCAAGGCCGGGAGCGTGTGTACACCCGCCCCCTCGCTCGCTGCTATCGACTGGAAGCCGTCAGAAGCCTTCGCGTTCGAGCCGCTTGCGTTCCAGCTTGCGGGCGCGGCGGACCGCCTCGGCCGCCTCGCGTGCCCGACGCTCCGACGGCTTCTCATAGTGCCGCCGCAGCTTCATCTCGCGGAAGATTCCTTCCCGTTGCATCTTCTTCTTGAGCGCCTTCAGCGCCTGGTCGACATTGTTGTCACGCACAAGTACTTGCACTTGGCCGCCTTCTCCTTCTCAGTTGCATCCGTCCCCGACAATCAGGGACGCGCCCTATATCATGCCGCGAGGACAATTCGCCAGCCCACCCCTCGGGTCAACCCGCGGACAGGCTCCGGAGGAACATATGGCCATTTTGAAGATAGCGCGCATGGGACATCCTGTGCTGTTGCAAATGTGTGAGCCGGTGGCAAATCCGGGATCCCCGGAGATTCGCCGCCTCGTTGCCGACATGATGGACACGATGGAGGACGCGTCCGGCGCCGGGCTGGCAGCGCCACAAGTTCATGTGCCGCTGCGGCTGTTCGTGTTCCGGGTATCCGAGGCGCGCGGCAACGAGGACGCCGACGACACGCCGATCGGCAACAACGTGGTGGTCAATCCCGAGATCGAATTGCTGACTGAGGACCGCATCCTGCGCTGGGAAGGCTGCCTGTCCATCCCCGGGCTGCGCGCCGCGGTGCCTCGCGCGCCGCGTATCCGCTATCGCGGCGTCGATTGTGACGGCCGGCCGGTCTCACGCGAGGTCGCCGGCTTCCATGCCGGCGTGGTGCAGCACGAATACGATCACCTGGATGGCATTCTGTACCCGATGCGGATGCAGGACTTCTCGCTGTTCGGCTTCACCGAAGAACTGGCGCGCGCCGCGGCCGCGCAGCAGGACAGCCGATGACACCCCCTGAGCGAAGCGCCGAACGCGATGCCGCCATCGCCGCCATGCTGCCGCACGTGCCGTTCGACGGCTGGACGCGCCGTTCGCTGCGCATGGGCCTCGCCGATATCGCCGCATCTCCCGATGATGCGGAGTTGCTGTTCCCCGGCGGCACCCCCGACATGATCGAGGCGTTCTGCGACTGGGCCGACCGGCGGATGGAGACGGCTGCCGCCACGCTGGACCCCGCTCTGCGACTGCATCAGCGAGTGCGGGCGGTCATCGCGCTGCGACTCGAGCAGAACCGGCCCCACAAGGAGACGATCCGCCGCGCCCTCGCGCTTCTCACGTTGCCACGCAACGCGCGGTTGGCTGCGGCATGCACGGCGCGAACGGTCGATGCGATCTGGCATGCCGCAGGCGATCGATCGGCCGACTTCAGTTGGTACACCAAGCGAGCCATCCTTGCGGCGGTGTACGTGACAACCGTGTTGTTCTGGTTGCGCGATGCCGGCGAGGATGACGCCGCGACGCTCGGCTTTCTCGACCGGCGGCTGGGTGGCGTGGGGCGGGTCGGTACGCTGCGGCGGTGCGCGGAGACGGCAATCGGCCGCTTGCGCCCGGCCTGACAAACCCAATCACAGCGTATTCAGGAGATGCCGATGTCAGACCGCTATGCACGCTACACGCGCCTTGGCTTCGACCGGCCACATCCGCGCGTGCTGCGCATCACCATGGGCGGTGGTGAGGAACGTCTGAACCCCGTCGATGCCGTGATGCATCGCGAACTCGGCGACGTCTGGCGCGATATCGATACCGATCCGGAGGTGAACTCCGTCATCATCACCGGCGCCGGTCGCGCCTTCTCGGCAGGTGGTGACTTCAGAATGGTCGAGCAGGTGATCGCGGACTTCGAGACCCGCACACGAGTTTGGAAGGAAGCGCGCGATCTCGTATACAACATCATCAACTGCGGCAAGCCAGTGGTTAGTGCAATGCGTGGACCGGCGGTGGGCGCGGGCCTGGTGTGCGGACTGCTCGCCGATATATCGATCGCCACCAAGGATGCCCGCATCATCGACGGCCACACGCGGCTTGGCGTCGCGGCGGGCGACCATGCGGTGATCGTCTGGCCGCTGTTGTGCGGGCTGGCGAAGGCGAAGTACTACCTGCTGCTGTGCGATTCGGTGACCGGCGCCGAGGCCGAGCGGATCGGGCTAGTCTCCCTGGCGGTCGAGGATGCCGAACTGGATGCGAAGGCATTCGAGATCGCGGTGCGACTGGCGGAAGGTGCCCAAAGCGCCATCCGCTGGACTAAGTACTCTTTGAACAACTGGCTGAGAATGGCAGGCCCGTCTTTCGACGCCTCGCTCGCGCTGGAATTCATCGGCTTTAGCGGACCAGAGGCGAAAGAGGGCCTGGCGTCCCACATGGAAAAGCGGCGGCCATCATTTCCGCCTGGCTCAGTGGTGTAAGAACCCAAGCCGCCGTTCATCGTTGCTTCGCCAGCATGGCCCGGATCGAGCACGTCGTGGTTCTCATGCTGGAGAACCGCTCTTTCGACTGCATGCTCGGGTGGCTGTACCGAGATCGGTCGGATTTCGACGGGCTGCGCGGTGACGAAGCAAACCCCTGGCACCGCGACGATGGCACAGTGCAGCAGATCCCGGTCTGGAACGACGGTTCGCTCACGCCCGAAGCCGCAAGCATTCCTGACCCCGATCCCGGCGAGCTGTTCGACGATGTCAGCATGCAGATCTTCGGCTTGCACTCGGACGGCACACCGCGAATGAACGGGTTTGTCGATAACTACATGCGCCAGCCTGCGAGCGGCACGCCGCTGGACCCGCGAGCAGTCATGCATTGCTTCACCCCCGAACAACTACCGGTGCTGAGCATGCTGGCCCGCAACTTTGGCGTGTCTGATCGCTGGTTCTCGTCCGTTCCCAGCGAGACCTGGCCCAACCGCCTGTTCGCACATGCCGGCAGCAGTGGCGGCGCAGTTAACAACACCGCGATTCCACTGCCCTTCCTCCTGCCCAGCGTGTTTCGCCGCCTGGGATCCCGAGGGCGAAGCTGGAAGGTCTACTTCCACGACGCGCCTCAGATGGCATCACTGGTCGATCTGTGGCCGCAGATTCCTACACATTTTCGCTTCTTCGATCCGGAATTTCTTGAGGACGCGGCGGATGGGCGGCTTCCCGACTACAGCTTCATCGAACCTCGGTACTTTACGAGCCGTCTGCTGCATCGCGTAGCAACCGACGCTCACCCGCCCCATAACGTGGCGTTTGCCGAGCAGCTGGTCGCGTCGCTGTACAACGCTGTACGTGCCGGCCCGGCCTGGGATCGCACGCTCCTCGTCATCACCTTCGACGAGCATGGCGGCTGCTATGACCACGTGCCGCCACCTGCCGCGGTGCCCACGGGTCGTCCTGCCTCCAACGGGTTCGCCTTCGATCGTTTCGGCCCTCGCGTGCCGGCTGTTGTCGTCTCGCCTTACGTGCCGGCGGGCAGCATTCTTCGGCCACCGGAGGGCGGACTACCATTCGACCACACATCGATCATTTCAACGTTGAGTGCGCAGTTCGATCTTGGCGCCCCGTTGGGCGATCGAGCAACCGCCGCGCCGGACCTGCTAACCACCCTGCGGCTCGAGCAGCCTGAGAACATGGGACCGGCTTGCATTGACGTGACAAAACTCAAGCCGACGCAGGAAGAGATGCGATCGCTGCATCGGCTGCCGCGGAACAGCTATCAACGCCGCCTGCGTTGGCCGGGCGCGCTTATGGCGACGCTTGCGGCGAGGGCGGCCGCCCACACACACCGTGCCAGGCGGCGGGTATCTGGCAGGCGAGCTATCGGAGAGTCTAAATGACAATGGCGGCTTTCGACGGAAAAGTGGCACTCGTCACCGGAGCCGGCGGTGGCATTGGCTTTGCGACTGCGGAGGCCTTCGCCAGGTCCGGCGCATCCGTGATCCTTGCCGATAGCGACGCGGAGATGATCGGCAAGGCAGCCGAGCGCCTGTGCGCAACCGGTCACAACGCCATCGGTGTCACCTGTGATGTGACGGATACCGCTCAGATCACGGCGATGATCGAGCGCGCCGTCAGCACCTATGGCCGGCTCGACGCAGCCTTCAACAATGCCGGCGTGAACTCTGAGGCTGCCGCGTTCCTGGAGACCGGCGACGAAGAATTCGACCGCGTGATGAACGTCAACCTGCGTGGCGTGTGGAACTGCATGAAGGGCGAACTTCGCCAGATGATAGCGCAGGGCAGTGGCGCGATCGTCAACTGTTCTTCGATCGGCGGCTTGAAGGGCTCCAGAGGGCGTAGCGCTTACTCCGCGAGCAAACACGCAGTTATCGGTCTGACACGCAGCGCCGCTCTCGATTACGCCGACAAGGGCATCCGCATCAACGCGGTCTGCCCAGGAATGGTCAACACGCCGATGGCCGTCTTTGTCACGAAGAACTACGATCCGGAAATGGTGGCGCGCATGGTGGCTCAGGAACCGATCGGACGCTTCGGTGAGCCGGAAGAGATTGCCGCTGCCGTACTATGGCTTTGTAGCCCGGCCGCGAGCTTCATGGTTGGTCATGCCATGGCAGTCGATGGAGGCATCCTCGCAGGTTAGAGCGCAATATGCCGCGTCAATCGCGCGCTGCCAGGGAAGTCTATTCCGGCAAGACCTCGATCGCGTCTCCAACCGCGAACCGCCCACCCTCGATCACCTCGGCATGCACGCCGAGTTCGACATGACCATAGATACGTCGCAGCTCCTCCAGCGGATCGACATCGCGCTCCGCTGTTTCCGGATTGACCTGGGTTGCGGCACAGCGGGTGACCGGCTTGGTCACCTGAAGCACGGCGCCTCCCACCTGGAGCTGATGGCCCACCCAGTCGCGCTCGCTCCATGCCGCAGCGCCGCTAAGCCACACATTGGCACGGAACCGACGCCGGTGGCGACGCGCGCCCACCTTCGCCTCATAGTCGCGCAGGCTGGCGAGATTGATCAGGCTGACGACCTTGCGTCGCTGGTCGCAGAAGCTGTGGCCTGGCACGTGGTGAAAGCGCGGCGCGCCTCGGACTTCTTCGCCCATGTAGGTGGCCAGGAACGCGCCAATCCGCTCGCGTCCGGCGCTGGTCAGCGCGTTCTCCACCACGGCTGATCCGTCTGGCGCGCGGATCGCCAGCATGCCGGTGCGCGGCTCGAAGAAGGAGAACAGCGCCGCGATTCGCGCGTTCTTCATCTGGCACATGAAGTTGGCCTTCTGCAGCCATTGCGGCCTCTCCGGATCGAACCCGGCATCGCCCTGCGCCAGGGCAAAGGCGCGGTCCCACGGGATGCAGCCACCCTCCTCCACCTCGGCCGCATCGAGCGCCTCTGCGGTCAGGCCCTTCACCGGGTAGCGGTACAGGTATTCGATGCGCATGGGCTCGCTCCCTCTTGAGTCATAGTGTGCCTGGACCCACTTGGATTGCCAAAGGGTCACGTTTCCGTTGCCTGATCAGGGATGGGAACTTGAGACCGGTCGCCTACGTACAGGGACATAGAGATGGACATTGAGAAATTCACCGAGCGGGCGCGTGGCTTCCTGCAGGCCGCCCAGACCATCGCGATACGCGAGTTTCACCAGCAGATCACGCCGCAGCACGTGCTGAAGGCGCTGCTTGACGACGAAGAAGGCGCAGCGGCCGGCCTGATCAAGACCGCTGGCGGCGACCCGAAGGCGGCGCTCGTCGCGGTCGGGACGGAACTGGAGCGGCTGCCAAAGGTGCAAGGCTCAGGTGCCGGCCAGCCACAGATCACTCCCGACCTCGTGCGCATCCTGGATGCCGCGCAGCAGGCCGCGACCAAGGCCGGCGATCAGTTCGTCGCGCAGGACCGGCTGCTGGTGGCAATCGCCGCCTCCGACACGCCGGCCGCTCGCGCGCTGCGCAACGCCGGCGCGACTGCCCAGGCGCTTGAGAAGGCTGTCAGCGACATCCGCAAGGGCCGCACTGTCGACAGCCCAAATGCTGAGTCGAACTTCGACGCGTTGAAGAAATACGCCCGCGACATAACAGCGTTGGCGCGCGAGGGAAAACTCGATCCGGTCATCGGGCGCGATGAGGAAATCCGCCGCACCATCCAGGTGCTGGCGCGCCGTACCAAGAACAATCCCGTGCTGATCGGCGAGCCTGGCGTCGGCAAGACCGCCATTGTCGACGGCCTCGCGCTGCGCATCGTCAATGGCGACGTGCCGGAGGCGCTGAAAGGCAAGCAGCTCCTTGCGCTCGATCTCGGTGCATTGGTCGCCGGGTCGAAGTATCGCGGCGAGTTCGAGGAGCGGCTGAAGGCCGTTCTGAAGGAGATGGAGTTGGCCGAGGGACAGATCGTCCTGTTCATCGATGAGCTGCACAATCTGATGGGCGCCGGCCGCGCCGAAGGCTCGATGGATGCGGCGAACCTGATCAAGCCGGAGCTGGCACGCGGCACGCTGCACTGCATCGGCGCCACTACGCTCGACGAGTACCGCAAGCACATCGAGAAGGACGCGGCACTGGCGCGGCGGTTCCAGCCGGTGTTCGTGGGCGAGCCGTCGGTCGAGGACACTATCTCGATCCTCCGCGGCATCAAGGAGAAATACGAGCTGCACCACGGCGTGCGCATCACCGATGGTGCGCTGGTGGCGGCCGCGACGTTGTCCAACCGCTACATCACCGACCGCTTCCTGCCCGACAAGGCGATCGACCTCGTCGACGAAGCCGCAAGCCGGCTGCGCATGGAAGTGGACAGCAAGCCCGAAGAGCTGGACGAGCTCGATCGTCGGGTGATCCAGCTCAAGATCGAGCGCGAGGCGCTGCGCAAGGAGAAGGATGCCGCATCGCGGGATCGCCTCGAGAGGCTCGAGAAGGAACTGGCCGATCTTGAAGACGAGTCGAATGCGCTGACCGCGAAGTGGCAGGCGGAAAAGGAGCAGGTGCAGGAAACCCAGAAGTTGAAGGAACGTCTGGACCAGGCGCGCAGCGAAGTGGAGATCGCGCAGCGTCGCGGCGACCTCGCGCGCGCTTCGGAGCTGCTCTACGGCGTGATTCCTGAGATCGAGAGGAAGCTGGCGGCGTCATCCGACGGCAAGCTGGTGAACGAGGCGGTCACTGAGTCGCAGATAGCCGGCGTCGTGTCGCGTTGGACCGGCATCCCGGTCGACAAGATGATGGAAGGCGAACGCGACAAGCTGCTGCGCATGGAAGAGCAGTTGCGCAAACGCGTCGTCGGCCAGGAGGAGGCGCTGAAGGCTGTCGCCAACGCGGTGCGCCGCGCGCGTGCCGGCCTGCAGGATCCGAACCGGCCGATCGGCAGCTTCCTGTTCCTAGGCCCCACCGGCGTCGGCAAGACCGAGACGTGCAAGGCGCTCGCCGAATTCCTGTTCGACGACGAGCGCGCGATGGTGCGCATCGACATGAGCGAGTTCATGGAGCGCCACGCCGTCGCGCGTCTGATCGGCGCGCCGCCCGGCTATGTCGGCTACGACGAAGGCGGCGTGCTGACCGAGGCGGTGCGTCGGCGGCCGTATCAGGTGATCCTGTTCGACGAGGTCGAGAAGGCACATGAGGACGTGTTCAACGTCCTGCTCCAGGTGTTGGACGATGGCCGCCTGACCGACGGACAGGGCCGCACGGTTGACTTCAAGAACACCATCATCGTGCTGACCTCAAACCTCGGCAGCGACATCCTGGCCGCACAGCCGGACGGTGAGCCGACAGCGATGGTGCAGGGTCAGGTAATGACCATCGTGCGGCATCATTTCCGCCCTGAGTTCCTCAACCGTCTGGACGAGATCATCCTGTTCCGTCGCCTGCAGCGCAGCGACATGGCGAGCATCGTGTCGATTCAGCTCGATCACCTGCGCAAGCTGCTGGCAGACCGAAAGGTCGGGCTGGAACTGGACCGCAGCGCACTCGAGTGGCTGGCCAGCGAAGGCTACGACAGCACCTACGGCGCACGTCCGCTGAAGCGGGTTATCCAGCGCAGCCTGCAGAACCCGCTGGCGTCGCTGATCCTGGAGGGCGCGGTGAAGGAAGGCGACACTGTGCATGTATCCGCCGGATCGCAGGGCCTGACGATCAACGGGCAGTTGGCCGAGGCGGCGTAGTACATTTTGAACTGTCATTGCGAGGAGCAAAGCGACGCGGCAATCTCCACGCTGTGCGCGCCAAACTTGACCGAGATTGCTTCGTCGCTGCGCTCCTCGCAATGACAATGTAACTGGCCCTTGGTGTCATCCCAGGCGTCACTTTGCCACGTGCACCAATGAAGCCACCGTCGCCTCCTGCGGGAAGCCGCCGTAGGTGAGGCCCTTCTTCATCGCCCAGGTGGTGATCGGGAACAGCATCGGTATCACCGCAACTTCGTCGCCGATGGCGAACTCGTACGCCTCTGCCAGCAAAGCGGGGCGCTCGCCGTCATCCATCGTCATCGCCGCCTTGCCAAGTATCGCGTCGAGATGCGGACTGGAATAGCGCCCGTAGTTCCCGGCGCCGATGCCTTTCTTCGCATCGTATGTCCCCAGCAGATATTGCAACTGCGACAGCGGCTCGCCGGTGTCAGTGGAGTTGCCGCTCAGCAACACGGAAAACTCCAGCTTGGTGACACGCGGGAAATACACCGCCTTCGGCATTGCATCCACCGTGGTCTTCAGGCCAAGCCGGCTCCACATCTGTGCCACCGCCTGGTTGACCTGCGCGTCGTTCGGATAGCGATCATTGCTGGAGTTTATCGTCAACCCGAAGCCGCCACCCCATCCCGCCTCGGCCAACAGCTTCTTCGCACCGGCGAGATCGTACGCCACCGGCTTCAGTTTCGCGCTGGTGCCCGGCACACCCGCCGGCATGAACTGCGCGGCCGCGACCGCCTGCCCCTGCATCACACGGCTCACCAGCGCGCCGCGATCGATCGCCATCGACATCGCGCGCCGCACCCGTACGTCCTTCAGCGGGTTCTTGCTCAGCGGCTTGCGGTCCATATCGGTAAACTGCGGCGACGCGTCGCGATCGACGTCCAGCGTCCAGAAGTAGCATCGGTTGCTTGCCATCGTGCCGAGCGTGATCTTCGGATTGTCCTTCAGCGCGACGGCGTCATTGCCCGGCACGTTGCTGATCAGGTCGACATCGCCGCTAAGTACTGCGGCGACGCGCGACGCATCGTTGGTGATCGGCTTGTAGGTGACGCGCTGCCATTCCGGCTTGTCGCCGAAATAGCCATCGAAGCGCTCCAGCACGATGCGGTCACCCGGCACCCACTCGACCTCGCGATACGGTCCGGTGCCGATCGCCGCCTTGCCTGAATTGTAATCGGCGGTGGTGGCGTTCTCGCCGTTCTTGCGAGACACAATCCACACGTTGAGGATCTCGTTCAGCAGGATCGGATCCGGCTGATCGGTCTCGATCACCAGCGTGTGGGCATCCACCGCGGTGGTCTTCGCCACATGCTTGAGGAACTGCAGAAAGCTCGCGGGGCTGTTCGGCACATTGCGCGCGCGCTGATAAGTGAACACCACATCGTCCGCGGTGAATGGCGAGCCGTCCTGCCATTTGACGCCTTCGCGCAGCTTGAATTCCCAGTGCGTTTCATCGAGCGTGCGCCAGCTCACCGCCAGGTCGGGAATCACCTTCAGGTTCGCGTCCTGGGTCACCAGGCCGCTGTATATCAGCTTGTCGATCTCGGTGTTGGAGGTCAGGTGGAAGAAGTGCGGATCGAGCGTGGTCACTTCTGACGACACGCCGATCCTGAGATCGGCCGCCGACGCGCTCCAGCACAGCGCAATTCCAGCCACTGCCCCCAGCCAGCCATGCCGCATGACACCCGCCCCCGTCTTCTTGTCGTGTCCAAGGAATGTTCGCGCGAATGATCGGTACGGGCAATGGTCTGGCCATGTGCAGGCAACATGGCCTATCACCCCATCGCCGCCTGACGTAGCGTCGGCTGCTGAAATCTGGAGACAAGGCGTGGAAACTGTTCGCGTGGTCTGTGGGCATGACTGTCCGGACATGTGCTCGTTGCTGGCACACGTCGAGGGTGACCGCGTGGTGCGCGTGGAGGGCGATCCCGACCAGCCGTTCACCGCCGGCTTCGCCTGCGCCAAGGTGAACCGCGACGCCGAACTGGTGCATTCGCCGGAACGCATCGCCACGCCGCTGCGCCGCCTCGGCGCCAAGGGTGAAGGCAGGTTCACGCCGATCACTTGGGACGCGGCGCTCGATGAGATCACCTCGCGCTGGCACTCCATCATCGCGGAATCGGGGCCGCTGGCGCTACTCGGCTATTGCTACAGCGCGAATCAGGGCCTGATGAATCGCGGCCTGCCAAACGGTCTGTTCCACGCCATGGGCACCAGCCGTCTGTGGGCCGGCACGGTGTGCGACAGTTGTATGGACGCGGCCTGGGAGGCGACAGTAGGTGCGATCGGCGGCGCCGATCCCGAGTTTGTCGTCGAGTCCGACCTGGTGATCTGCTGGGGCGCCGACCTGTTCGCCACCAATGTGCATCTCTGGGCGAAGCTGGAGAAGGCGCGCAAGCGTCGCGTGCAGTTCGTCGTGATCGATCCTCGCCGCACGCGGTCGGCGCAAAATGCCGACTGGCATATCCCAATCCGCATCGGCACCGACGCGGCCCTCGCACTAGGCATCATGCACGTGCTGGTGCGCGACGGCCTGTGCGATCGCGATTACATCGCAAGGCACACGCTGGGCTTTAGCCGCGTCGAGCGCGAGGTGCTGCCGCGCTTCACGCCTGATTACGTCGCATCAGTCACCGGCATGACCGTGGCGGACGTGGAACGGCTCGCTGCGATGTATGGCGCGGCCAAGAAATCGTTGATCCGCCTCGGCTGGGGCATGACGCGCTTCACCTACGGCGGCCAGGCTTTGCGTACGGTCGCGCTGCTGCCGGGCGTGACCGGCGCCTACGGCCGTTATGGTGGCGGCGCGCTGAACGGAACCAATGCGTCGTTCGAGCTGAACTACAACGCAGTGCGCAAGCCATCCGGCCCAGCGGAAACCCGCACCATCAACCATAACCGGCTTGGCGAAGCCCTGCTGGAGCTGAACGATCCGCCGATCCGCGCGCTGTTCATTGCCGCGAACAATCCCGCCGTCACATGTCCCGACACGACGAAGACGCGAAGTGGCCTGGCACGCGAGGATCTGTTCACCGTGGTGCACGATCCGTTCTTGACGACGACCGCGCGCTACGCGGATATCGTGCTGCCGGCGGCAACGTATCTTGAGAGCGAGGACTTCTTCCGCGCCTACGGTACGTATTACATGCAATACAGCAACCGTGCGGTGCCACCGCAAGGCGAGGCATGGTCCAACCTGAAGTTGGCACAAACCCTGGCCGAGCGAATGGGTCTGACCGATCCGGTGTTCCACATGTCGCAGCCCGAGATCCTGCGTGAGCTGTTCCGCGGCGCGACAGGACCGGTCGCCGCATTCGAGCCTGACGCGTTGCGTAACGCCGGTCCGGTCTCGATCGCCACGAAATCGGCTCAGCAGTTCCGTACGCCATCCGGGAAACTGGAGTTCTACTCCGAGGCGCTGATGAAGCAGGGATTGCCGCCGATGCCCGATTGGCAGCCCGATCCGATCGAGGCAACACAAGGCGCGCGGTGGCCGCTGCGTCTGTTGACCGGCCCAGGATACTTCCTGAGCCACACTGCATTTTCCGGCGTCGCCTTCCTGCGCCAGCGCGAAGGCAAGCCATATTGCGTCTTGCACCCCACCGATGCCACCGCGCGCAATTTGCATGACGGCGAGCCGGTCCGGCTGGTGAATGATCGCGGCACGGTGGGGCTGACGCTTCGCGTACGCGATGAAGTTCAGCCGGGCGTGGTGCTGGTACCGGGCCAGCGGCCGGACAACGAGACCGTCGGTGGCACGGTGAACATGCTGTGCTCCGACGCATTCACCGACATGGGCGAAGGCGCCACCTATCAGAGCACCTGGCTGGACGTGCGTCCCTGGTAGTGCACAATCGGCCGTGCGAGGAATGCCAAGGAGCGGCCGATGTCGGACCAACTGGTTGAGTATGCGTGCAGCGATTACATCGCGACGATCACGCTGAACCGGCCGGACAAGCTGAACGCGGTGAACGACGACATGGTACGGCAGATCGCTGCCGCGCTCAGGCAGTTCGATACCGACGATGGCGCGCGCATCGCCATTCTGTGCGGTCGTGGGCGTGCGTTCTCGACCGGTGCCGATGTGCGCCAGCGGCAATTACGCTCGCGCGAGGAGTTCGAACGCTACGGCGGCGCACAGGCGCCCGACGCGTCGAGCCACGACCTGCTGTTGCGCGCGGTGAACTGGAAGCCGGTGATGGCGGCGGTGCATGGTTACGTGCTTGGCCTCGCGCTCGGCCTGATATTGGAATGCGACCTGATCGTCGCCGAGGAAGGCACGCAGTTCCAGGTGACCGAGACCCCGCGCGGTCTATCTGGCGCCAAATACTGGGCGCTGCTGAACTTCCGCGGAGGCGGGGCGCTCGCCACCGAAGTCGCACTGACCGGACGCTTCTTCACCGCCGAGGAGGCGCGTGCCGCCAACGTCATCGAGCGCGTCGCACCGAATGGCGCATTGATGGACACTGCGCGCGCGTTGGCCTGCGATGTTGCGAAGAACCCACCGCTCGGCGTGCGTTCCGCGGTGCGTGCGCGGCGCTACTACCTTGAACAATTGTCGCGTGAGGTGCTGTTGCAGGTGAACCTCGCGAAGCTGCATTTGACCGAGGACTTCCGCGAATCCGCGCAGGCCTTCACCGAGAAGCGTCCAGCCGGTCCGTTCAAGGGGCGCTGAATGCTCGATCCCGATCGCTCCGACGGCGTGCGCCTGAGTGTCGCGGAGGCACGTGCGCTCGGTGAGGCGACCCTGCAACGTATCGGCTACCCGTCCGATGAGGCGGCGATCGTCACCGACCAGTTGATCGACAACGCGCTGTGCCGCTATCGCTTCGCCAGCCTGCCGCGCATTCTGGCAATTGCCGAGGATGAGAAGACCGGCAAGCCTCGCTCGCCGGTGCACGTGGTGCGCGAGACGCCTGTGTCGGCATTGGTCGATGGTGGCAACAAGGTCGGCTATGTCGCGGCGTATCGCGGTGCGGAGATCGCCATCGCCAAGGCGAAGACGAGCGGCATCGCCATCGTTGGCGTGCACAACAGCTACTACAGCGGCCGCAACGCCTATTATGTGGATCTGATTGTGCGCGCCGGGCTGGTCGCGATCCACACCGCGAGCGCGAAGCCGCACGTGCTGCCGCCCGGTGGCCGCAGACCGGCGCTCGGGACCAATCCATTCAGTATCGGCTTTCCCTCCGCCAATGGGCCGGTCATCTACGATATCGGTACCGCATCGCTGATGTGGGGCGAGGTGCTCCTGATGGCGCGTCTGGGTGAGGCGCTGCCGGAAGGCATCGGCTTCGATAGCGACGGCAACCCGACACGCGATGCCCGCGCGGTTGCGCAGAACGGTGGTGTGACGGCATTCGGCGGCCACAAGGGTTATGGTCTGTCGTTCGCCATCCAGGCACTCGGCCTGCTCGCTGGCGCCGCACTGCCGCGCGGCGATGTGCAGGACTACGGCTTCCTGTTCATCGCGATCGATCCCGCCGTGCTGCTGCCGGATTTCCCCGAGCAGATGGTGGAGCTGGTCGCGCGCATCAAGGCGACACCACGACAGCCTGGTGTTGATGAAATCCGCATCCCGTCGGAGCGAGCGTTCCGCGAACGCGAACAACGTCGCATCGAGGGTATCGTGCTGGACCGCAAGGTGGTGGAGGCGCTGAATGCGCTATAGTCGTCGCACAGACAGGAGCATCGCATGACGTCACCGATCGATCAGATCCGCCGCTATCACAGCGAACTCTCCGCGATCCGCCAGGACATCCATGCCAATCCGGAACTCGGGCTGGAGGAGCATCGCACCGCCGACCTCGTGGCGAGCAAGCTGGAGGAATGGGGCATCGAGGTGCATCGTGGCGTCGGCACCACAGGTGTGGTTGGCGTGCTGCGCTCGGGCAATGGCGAGGGCGCGATCGGTCTTCGTGCTGACATGGACGCGCTGCCGATCGTCGAGGCCAACGACTTCGCGTATCGCAGCCGCAACCCGGGCAAAATGCATGCCTGCGGCCACGACGGCCACACCACGATGCTTCTCGGCGCCGCGCGTTACCTGGCGGAAACGCGCAACTTCAATGGCACGGTGAACTTCATCTTCCAACCTGGCGAGGAGGGCGTCGGCGGCGCACTCGCCATGCTGCAGGACGATCTGTTCCAGCGCTTCCCGTGCAATGCGGTGTTCGGAATGCACAACCGGCCAGGCATGCCGGTCGGCAAGTACGCCATCTCGCCGGGCACTGCCATGGCAGGCGGCGGCTTCTTCGACATCACCATCACCGGCAAGGGCGCGCACGGAGCGCGCCCGGAAGCTTCGATCGATCCGGTGCTCGTCGCCTGCCATGCCGGCACGGCATTGCAATCGATTGTGGCGCGCAACGTGTCGCCCCGCGAGACCGCGGTGCTAAGCGTCACGCGTATCCACGCCGGCGACGCCTACAACGTGATCCCGCAGACGGCGACGCTGGGTGGCACGGTGCGCGCCATGAATCGCGAGACGCTGACCTTGGTGGAACAGGGCATGCGGCGCGTCGTCAGCGGCGTGGCCTCGACCTTTGGCGCAACGGCCGAAGTTGACTTCCGCCTGATCTTCGCGCCGTTGGTCAACCACGAGGCAGAGATGCACGCGATCGCGGACGCTGCGGCCGAACTGGTCGGCGACGACAACGTCAACCGAGCGCAGGCGCCGGCGTCCGCGTCCGAGGATTTTTCCTTCATGCTGGAGCAGGTGCCAGGCGCTTACATCAATCTAGGCAATGGCGATTGTGCGCCGGTGCACAACCATCTCTACAACTTCAACGATGAGGCGATCCCGTTCGGCTCAGCGCTGTATGCGCGGTTGATCGAGCGGCAACTGCCACGCGGCACTGAATAACCAAAGGGAGAGTTCCATGCTGAAATTCGGCGCGGCAATGTTCTTCACCGACTACTCGATGGCACCTGGCGAACTCGGCAAGGCGTTGGAGGAACGCGGATTCGAGTTTGTCTGGGCGCCAGAACACTCGCACATTCCGCTGTCGCGCAAGACCGCGCCCGCAGGTGGCGGCGAACTGGCGAAGAAGTACTACGACACGATGGACCCGTTCGTGACGCTGACCATGGCGGCGGCCGCGACCAAAACGCTGAAGGTCGCAACCGGCGTCTGCCTGGTCGCGCAACGCGATCCGATCCAGACCGCGAAGCTCGTCGCATCGATCGACCAGGTGTCCAACGGTCGGTTCCTGTTCGGCATCGGCAACGGGTGGAACCAGGACGAAATGGAGAACCACGGCACCGTCTTCACGCAGCGCCACAAGCTGGCGCGCGAGAGGGTGGAGGCAATGAAGGAGATATGGACCAAATCGAAGCCGGAATACCACGGTGAGTTCGTCAACTTCGATCCGATGATGACGTGGCCAAAGCCGGTGCAGAAGCCACATCCGCCCGTCATCGTCGGCGGCGCGTTTCCATATTCCGCACGTCGCGCTATCCGCTACGGCGACGGATGGATCCCGCATGCGACGCGGAACACCTACGCCGAGATCGCCGACATGCTGCCTGAGTTCCGCAAGATGGCGACCGAGGCAAAGCGCGATCCGAAGTCGATCGAGATCACTGTGTGGGGGCCCAAGCAGGACGCCGATCTGATGAAGCGCTACGAGGACCTCGGGGTATCGCGCGTAGTGTTCAACCTGGAGTTTGAGAAGGCAGACACGAGCCTGCCGATCATTGATTCCTGGGAGAAGCTGATGCGGCAGGTCCACCGCTGAGGCGCTTGCGCATTCCGTACGGCTTGGATCGTCTGCCGCGTTCGATCGCGCTGGATGACCCAAGGCTACGTTGCGCAGTTGCCGGCGATGAGCCGCTGCATCTGAACAGCGAGCCGGTGGCGCCGGACGCGATGCCGTTGGCTATCGGCGATCACGCGGCGCGCATTGCGGCTGCGAAGGTGTGGCTGGAAAGTTTGTGCGGCGACTATGCACCGCTGCGGCGGCAGTTCGTCGATGCGTATCTTCGTTGTGTCGCAGCGCAGATCGAGACGCATCGTGCGGAACTCACTGCGCGGTTGGAGCCATACGACGGTCTCTATGCGCCCGACGACTTTCTGTGGTCTGCGCTGCGTCCGCTGCCGCGTGGCTGGGTTCCGGCTGGCGGTCAGTTGCTGCCAGCCGACATGGTGTTCTGGGATGGCGCCCAACCGATCGCCATCGAGCTTGCCGCGCGCGACACGGAGCGACAGCGTGCGCTGCTGGCGGCTGGTGTCACGGCTTGCCGCATCGAGCCCAGCAAGTTCCGGCGGCTCGATGCAGAATTGCCGAGTGTCTTCTTGCGCTTCTGGGAAGTTGCGACGCTGCCGTCCAGTCCGTTCCGGCGCGCGATACCACCCCCACCTGTCACTGCGAGCGCAGCGAAGCAATCTCGGTCAAAGTGAGCACTCTGACCGAGATTGCTTCGTCGCAAGACTCCTCCAATGACAGGGCCGCAGCGTGATCAGCCGCAGGCGAGCGAGTAGATATCCTTCGTGCCAGACGGCAGGTTCATCGACTGCCAGGTTGCGCCGCCGTCCAGCGTGCCGAACACCTCGCCGTCATAGCGCGCGCCGATATAGACCTGCTTCGGGTCGTTCTGATGCAGTGCCACCGACATGATCGTCCCGTGCACCTGCACCTTGTCGAACCGCTGCCAGGTCTTCCCCTTGTCCTTGCTGCGATAGACAGCACCGTCCTTGCTCGCCGCGGCGACGCTCAGCGCCGAATAGATCGTATCGGGCTCGGCGGGCGACGCCTTGATGTCGCGGCCATAGGTCGTTGGCGAGAACCGGCCCACCTCCATGTCCTCCCACGTATTGCCGTCATCCGCGGTGCGGAACAGGCCCATGCGCACCGCAACGATCACCGCGTCCGGATCCGCCGGGCTGATGGCGATCGCGTGGCCGTCGAGCATCCCTTCGTCGGACGTGTCACTGACGATCTTGCTCTTGAGGTGCGGCTTCTGCGCCAACTGTACCAGAGCGGGACTGCAATCCTTCCAGGTCTCCCCGCCATCGATGGTGCGCATGACGCCGCCCACCTCGAGTGCCGCGAAGATCGTGCCGGGCTTGCTGGGATGCTGCGCCATGCGCATCACGCGGCAGCCGAACGGCATGACGCACCGCGTCGGCATGTTCGGATCGGGCAGGCGCTTCCACGTCTCGCCGCTGTCCTCACTGCGATACACGGCGACAGGCGAGCCACCGGCATAGACCAGCTTCGGATTGCCGGCATCGACCAGGAACGACCAAATTTCCATGCCCTTGTCGGGGAAGTTGGCGCGCTTGAAGGTCTTGCCGCGATCGGTGCTGCGATACACCCCGTCATGCGTGCCGGCGAACACGATGTTCGGATCGGTCGGGTGCACGTGAACCACGTTGCTACTGAATGCGCCCAGCACGTGTTCCCATACGCCCGTTTCCGCTGGCCGACGAAACACCCCGACGGCTCCTGGGTCCTTGTCGCTGCGGCCGACTGTCCCGGCCACGCTGGCATAGACGTTCGCTTGGCTTGCCATGGTCCGCTCCTCCTGCATTGGTCGGGTCAGGCTACGCCAGAAGCGCCGGGGTTGACAGTAGGGGCCTTCGCCGCCTTGCTGACCGCAAAGTTCCGGAGGAATGCCGCCATGCCGAACGTGTCAGCCGAACGTCTGACGGACATCGCCAATGCCCTGCTGCAAGCCGCTGGTGCGTCGACCGAAGAGGCCGCGACTATCGCGCGTTACAACATCGGCGCCAATCTGGTCGGCCACGATTCACACGGCATCATCCTGATCCCCACCTACATCGATCGCATCAAGGCGGGTCACATCATGCCGGGCGCGCCGTGGACCGTCATGCAGGAGACCGCGACCAGCACTGTCATCGACGGCAACTGGGGATTTGGCTACGTCGTGACCGACCGTGCCATGCGCTACACGATCGACAAGGCAAAGCAGCAGCAGGTTGCCGCCGCGACCGTCTATCGCCAAAGCCATATAGGCAGGCTTGCATCGTATCCGCTGATGGCCGCGCGCGAAGGCATGATCGCGATGATCACTGCCGACTCCGGCCGCAGCGCCAAGGCAGTGGCGCCGTTCGGTGGCGCGAAGGCAAGGCTCGGCACCAACCCGATCTGCTTCGCGATACCATCGAACCTTGAAGGGCCGCTGTTCTTCGACATGGCTACATCGGCCGCCGCGGCCGGCAAGATCAACGTCGCAACCGCGCGCGGTGAACAGGTGCCCGCCGGATGGTTGATCGACGCTGACGGCAAACCTTCCACCGATCCTCGCGTGCTGCGCCAGGGCGGCGCGCTGCTGCCGGTCGGCGGTTCCGAGGGCTACAAGGGCTATGGCCTTGCAACGATCGTCGAAATCCTTTCAGGCCTGCTCACGGGTCTTGGCTACGGTGTCGAGCCGACGGGACGGCACAATGACGGTTGCTTCATCGCCGTGTTCAACGTTGCCGCGTTCCGCGATCTCAATACCTTCAAGCAGGAGGTCACCGAGTTCGCGCATTACCTGAAGGCGACGCCGCCGGCGCGGGGCTTCACAGAAGTGCTGTATCCCGGCGAGATCGAGTTCAAGCGCGAGCAGGACCGTCGGAAGAACGGAATCCCCGTGGAGGACGCCACCTGGAAGAAGCTCCAGGATCTCGCGCAAGGCTATGGCCTCGCCGACAAGTTGGGGCTGTGAGCCATGGCGGACATGGTCATTCGCGGCGGCACGGTGATCGACGGCACCGGCGCCGAACCGTTCGAGGCTGACGTCGCGATCGATGCCGGCAGGATCGTCGCGATCGGCAAGATCGCAAATCGTGGCTCTGAGGAAATCGACGCGCGCGGTTTGCTGGTGACACCGGGTTTCGTCGACCCGCACACGCACTACGACGGCCAGGCGACCTGGAGCAGCCGCATCACGCCTTCCTCGTGGAACGGCGTCACGACCACGTTGTTCGGCAACTGCGGTGTCGGCTTCGCGCCATGCAAGCCATCGCAGCGCGAGATGCTGGTGAAACTGATGGAGGGTGTCGAAGACATTCCCGAGGTTGTGCTGACCGAGGGCCTGCCATGGAACTGGCAGACCTTTCCGGATTTCCTCGATGCGCTGGCTGCGCGCCACTACGACATGGATGTGGCGACGCAGGTCCCGCACGCCGCGCTGCGTGTCTTCGTGATGGGTGAGCGTGGTGCCGATCGCGAGCCTGCCACGGAGCAGGACCGCATGGAGATGGCTCGCCTCGCCGCGGAAGGGATCAAGGCAGGCGCTCTCGGTTTCTCGACATCGCGCACGCTGAACCACAAGACTCTGGATGGCCGTTCGATTCCGACGCTGAACGCGGCGGAGGCGGAACTTGCCGCGATTGCCGGCGCACTGCGCGACATCGGCGCAGGCTGGATGCAGGTGATTTCAGACTTCGATGATGTGGACGATGAATTCGCGATGCTGCGGCGTCTGGTCGCCACATCGCGCCGGCCGATGGCGATCACGATCCTCCAGCGTGACAACAAGCCCGAAGAGTGGCGTCGGCTTGCCGGCTGGATCGCCGAAGCTAATGCCGCGGGACTGCCGATGTTGGGTCAGGTGCTGACGCGACCGACCGGTATCCTGCTCGGATTCGAAATCTCGCAGAACCCGTTTGTGAATCGTCCAAGCTATCAGCAGATCGCATCGCTGCCGTTCGAGCAGCGCATCGCCACCCTGCGCCAGTCCGACTTCCGTGCGCGCCTGCTCGCCGAGACGAGCGACGGCCAGCGCATGGAGCGCCGTGTGGCGAAGTGGGATCGCATGTTTCCGCTCGGCGATCCGCCGGATTACGAGCCGTCAGCCGATGCGTCGGTTGCAGCCATGGCGGCACGGCAAGGCCGCGATCCGGCCGAAGTCGCGTATGATCTGCTGCTGGAGCGCGGCGGCAAGGCGATTCTGTATCGGCCGCTGTCCAACTACAGTTACGGCAATCTCGACACAGTGCACGACATGCTGACCCACAATGCAACGATCGTTGGTCTCGGCGACGGCGGCGCGCATGTCGGCGTGCTGTGCGATTCGAGTGCGATCGGCTACATGCTTACCCACTGGACGCGTGATCGCACGCGTGGCGCGAAGCTGCCGCTGCCCTGGGCGGTCAAACGACTGACACACGATTCCGCAGCGGCAATCGGACTTGGCGATCGTGGTGTGGTCGCGCCTGGCTATAAGGCCGACATCAACGTGATAGACTACGATCGGTTGCAGTTGCGGCAGCCAGAGGTGGTCTACGATCTGCCAAGTGGGGGCCGACGGCTCGTGCAGCGCACCGATGGCTATGTCGCGACGATCGTTTCGGGTGTGCCGGTATATCGCGACGGCGAGTCAACCGGTGCGCTGCCTGGCCGTCTGGTGCGCGGCACTTCGCTCTGAAGGGAAACGGTATGGCCGATCGCATCAACCGGGCAATCGAGCTGCTGTCACAGGGACAGGCGATCTACTACGACGGCCCGCATTCCGGTCATGTGCTGACTTACGCGCAGGGCCGCGACGATGCGGGCACGTGGGCCGACTACATGAATGTCGGCATGGAGCATGGTTCCTTCGACATGGCGGGGTTGGCCGAGTATCTGCGTAGCATGGTCGATGCTGGCCCGACGCGCTCCGGCCATCGCACGCCAACCGTCATCGTCGAGGCGCCGGTGAACGGCACCGACGAAGCGAACGTGCGGTTCAACGCTTGGCAGTTCCGGCAGATCCTCGGGCGTGGCGCGCACGGCATTCTGCTGTGCCAGGCGGAGACTGCCGATGCCGTGCGGGCATTCATCGAGTCATGCCGATATCCGCATCATGCTGCCGGCGTGGATCCTGCCATTCCGTCACCGGTTCAGCGCATGCATGGCGCCGTGCGTCCGCCGCGCGGTGGCGGCGACCGGCTTGGCATCGGCACGCGCGGCCGTGGGTCCGAGTCAACCGCTGCGGCAATATGGGGCGTATCACAACAGGAGTATATGCAGCGTTGTGAGCCTTGGCCGCTGAACCCCGGAGGCGAGTTGCTGCTAGGTGTGAAGCTGGAAAGCCCCGAGGGCATTGCAAATTGCGAGGCGATCTGTGCCGTCCCGGGGCTAGGCTTTGCCGAGCTGGGGCCTGGCGACCTGGGCTTGTCGCTCGGCTACACCACGCTGCAGCGCGACCCCTATCCGCCGGAGATGGCGGAGGCAAGGAAACGCGTGTTCGGCGCATGTCGTCGCAATGGTATCGCGTTTCTGGAAGGCTGCTCGCCGGGTAACATCGCCGCACGATTAGACGAGGGCGTGAGGGTCATTGCCGGCCACGATCCGGAAACTGCACGAATTGGCCGCGCGCACCAGAAGCGCACGCTGCCCGCGTAGCGCGCTCAGTATCCAGCCTGCGCATAGGGTGCGCTGGCACCACGACGGTACACCAGCAAGCTGCGGCGATAGGACAGCACCTCAACGCCGTGCTGATTCCGCGCGCGTGTGACAACCGAGATTATGCCTTCGCCTGGTCGCGAGCGGGATTCCCGGGTTTCCAGGATCGTCGATTCCGCCTCGATCGTATCGCCGACCGAAACCGGCGTCGGAAGCTGGACATCGTGCCAACCCAGATTGGCCACGACGCGGCCGAAGGTACGTGTGGTGAGGGCAGTCGCGACCGCGACGACGAAGGTCTCCGGCACCTGCGTCTGCGGTGTCAGGTCGAGCGAACGCCAAGCGTGCATCAGCGACTCTTCGCGATGAAAGGTTCGACATGGCGCGTGGACGAAGGTCTCGCCGGCAACGCAGTCCTCGAACCACAGGCCAACCTGTTCGACCAGTGCGCCGTCGTCCGCCATATGATACGCGGCGAAGCGCTCCTCCTGCACCTCGGCCGCGTCCGCTTCGCGGCGGTCGATCGCCATGCGGCATTTGATACGCGCGACCTCAGTCCCGTCGGCCTTGTGGCCGCGAATCAGCGTGCTGACCGTGCCAGCCGCATCAAGGTCGAGTATCTCGGACTCGGCATAGAGTGTATCGCCGCCGAACAGCGGTCCGTTCATCGTGATGTCATCGAAGCCGAGGATCGCGCGCCGTCTGCCGTAGGTCTTGCTGGTCATGCCGATCAGCCGCTGCAGCGTAAGTGTGCTGACCATCAGCGGACGCCGCCATGCGGTCGCGGCGGCATAGTGCGCGTCGTAATGCAGCATCGCGCCGTTCAGTGTATCCAGCGCCTCATCGGCATTGTCCTGCTGTGACAGTGTCACGCCCGGGCGATGGCGAAAACGCTGTCCGATCACGAAATCCTCGAAGTCAAGGCCGATGCGCTGTTGAAACCGGTTTTCGCCGACACGGTGATAGGCGCTGAACATGGGACCCTCCGTTGTCCGGCCAAGCCTGGAGCCGCATACTGATAGCATGACAGACACCATGATCCTCGACACGATCGGCGCCTTCCTCGCGCGCGACGTGGCGCCGTATGTGCACGGGCTGGAGCACGATGACATCTATCCCGAGACGATCGTCGGGCGCATGCGCGAACTTGGCCTGTTCGGCGCCACGATTGCCACGGAGTATGGAGGTCTCGGGCTGCCATGCGCCACCTATGCGGACATCGTCGAGCGGATCGCGCGCGTGTGGATGTCGCTGACCGGCATCTTCAACTCGCACCTGATCATGTCGGCGATCGTGCAGCGCAACGGCACCGAGGCACAGAAGAAGACGTTCCTGCCACGCTTTGCCTCGGGTGAACTGCGCGGCGGGCTGGCGCTGACCGAGCCAGATTGTGGCACCGATCTGCAGGCTATCCGGGTCACCGCACGACGTGACGGCGATGCGTACGTCGTGAACGGCACCAAGACGTGGATCAGCAACGGGATTCACGGCTCATGCTTTGCGCTGCTGGTGAAGACCGACCTGGCTGCAGAGCCGCGCCATCGTGGCATGAGCATGCTGCTGGCTGAGAAAGGCGCCGGCTTCACCGTTAGTCGCAAGCTAGAGAAACTCGGCTATAAGGGAATCGACAGTGCAGAGCTGGTGTTTCAGGATTATCGCGTCCCGGTGGATCGCCTGATCGGTGGCGTCGAAGGTCGTGGATTGCAGCATGCGCTGTCCGGCCTGGAGCTTGGACGCATCAATGTGGCGGCGCGCGGCGTCGGCATCGCGCAGGCGGCATTGGACGAGTCCCTGCGTTACGCGCAGTTGCGCAGGACGTTCGGAGTGCCCATCGCGCAGCATCAGGCGATCCAGTTGAAGCTTGCCGACATGGCAACGCGCACTGAAGCCTCGCGCTTGTTGGTACGACGCGCCGCGGAGCTGTATGACCGAGGCGACCGCTGCGACATGGAGGCCGGCATGGCGAAGCTGTTTGCCACCGAGACGGCGTTGGAGAACGCCACTGAGGCGATGCGTGTGCATGGTGGCTACGGCTATTCCACCGAATTTCCCGTGGAGCGGCTGTATCGCGACGCACCGTTGCTGGTGATCGGCGAGGGCACCAACGAACTCCAGCGTATCATCATAGCCCGTCAGCTCGTTGCGCGGAATCCCGCGTGATGTTGCCGCTCACTGGTGTCCGTATCCTCGCGGTGGAACAGTACGGCGCAGGACCGTTCGGCTCGATGCAGCTCGCTGACATGGGAGCCGAGGTGATCAAGATCGAGAACCCAGCCGAGGGTGGCGACGTCAGCCGGTCGGTCGGACCATTCTTCCTGGGCGAGAATGACAGCCATTTCTTCCAGGCGTTCAACCGCAACAAGCGTTCCATCACCTTAAATCTGCGCGCGCCTGAGGGACAGCGCGTGCTGTGCGATCTTGCAGCGACGGCAGATGCGGTGCTCGACAATCTGCGCGGCGACCAACCGCCGCGGCTCGGCGTCACATATGATCAGTTGAAGTCTGCCAATCCACGCATCGTGTGCGCGCATCTGTCCGCGTATGGCCGCGAGGGCCGCCGAGCGTCGTGGCCTGGCTACGACTATCTGATGCAGGCGGAAGCCGGCTATCTGTCGCTGACCGGGGAGCCGGATCAGACGCCGGCGCGATTCGGACTGTCCATCGTGGACATGATGGCAGGCGTATATGCGGCGACGGCGCTGCTCGGTGGCGTCGTGTCGGCGCGCGCGACCGGTGTGGGACGCGACATCGATATCAGCCTATTTGATACGGCGTTGGCAAATCTCAACTACCTGGCTGCATGGTTCCTGAATGGCGGCCATGCGCAGGGTCGTGAACCGCGCGGTGCGCATCCTTCATTGACGCCCAGCCAGCTCTATCGCACGGCCGATGGTTGGATCTTCATCATGTGCAACAAGCAGAAGTTCTGGCCGGTGTTGTGCGAGAGGCTTGGCCGCCCCGAATGGTCCGACGATACACGCTTCGTCAGCTTTAAGGCGCGGTTGGAAAGTCGAGCCGAACTGACGCGGCTGCTGGATGCGGCGTTGTCGACGCGCGGCACCGCTGCGTGGCTGGAGCACTTTGCCGGAGCGGTGCCGGCGGCGCCTGTGCACGATATTGCGCATGCGCTCAGTTCGGACTTCGTGACGCAGGACGATCGCGTGTGGTCCTATGCGCATCCGTCCGGCGAGTTCCGCATGGTGCCACCGGCCTTTCGCCTTCCCGGCGAGGCAATGCCGCGGCAGGGTGCTCCGGCGCTTGGTGCGGATACCGACGCTGTCCTGATGGAACTTGGCTATGATGCGGAGAGAATCAAAGCGCTGCACGCGACCGGTGTGATCTGACCGCTACCTGCGCCGCGTCGCATGCGGCTCCAGCCAGCCCATGTCGGAATCCGGTTCGCAATCGGTGGTCTTCAAATATGGCTTGATGTCGATCAGCGGCGTGCCGTCGATGCAATCCAGGTACCGTACCTTAAGCGTATCCGGTGCATCGAGACCTTCGAATGCCACGACTGACAGGCCGATCGGATTGGGGCGCCGCGGTCCGCGCGTGGCGAACACGCCGCGCGGCTGTGCATCGAACGGCGGCGTGAAGACCAACTCCGGTTCGCGCGCCTGATCCATCCAGTAAAGCAGGATCAAGTGTGAAAATCCCTCGATGCTGCGCAGACCTTCAACAAACTCCGGCGACACGACCGCCGTGCACAGCGGTGCCGGATTGGGTTGCCGTCCGTTGCGCGGACAGTCGGCAATGCTGCGCCAGGGGGTATGCAGCGTGCCGATCGAGCGAACGGTGAACATCAGGCCGCGTTGACCACCTGTTTCATCACCGACAAGGCCTGGTCCACATGCGCCGCTGTCACGTCGAGATGCAGGCAGGCACGCGCACGGTACTTGCCGGACGTGGACACCAGCACTCCCTCTTTGCGCAGCATGCCGGCAAACGTGTCCGAGGTCATGCCGGTGCCTTCGGTGTCGAAGAACACTAGATTTGTCTCCGGCATTTCGACTGTGATGCCGGGAATCTGCGCCATGCCGCGGGCTAGCGACTTTGCATTGATGTGATCTTCGGCAAGGCGATCGATGTTGTGCTCCAGCGCATAGAGACACGCCGCGGCGCACATGCCGCCCTGCCGCATCGACCCACCGAGCCGCTGTTTCCATCGCCACGCCTGGCCGATGAACTCGCGCGAGCCGGCGAGCACGGCGCCCAAAGGTGCAGCCAAGCCCTTGGTGAAATCCAACCACACCGAATCGCAGCCTTCGGTGAGATCGGTCGCCGGCACACCCAACGCTACCGCCGCATTCATCAGCCGAGCGCCATCCATGTGGGTGGAAAGCCCATGTCTGTGCGCGGCATCGGTGACCGCACGGAGTGCGTCGGCGCTCCAGCACGCGCCGCCGCCGCGATTGGCGGTCTGCTCCACCTCCACCAAACGCTGCGTCGGCGAATAGCGCGACACCGGACGGATCGCATCTTCCAGCGCATCGACGGTGAACTGGCCACGTTCGCCTTGCAGTCCCTTGATCAGCGCGCCTGCGATCGCTGCCGGCGCGCCACCTTCGCTTGATAGAATGTGCGAGGACTCATGCGCGAGAATCTCTTCGCCCGGCCGGCAATGTGTGGCGATCGCTACCTGGTTGCACATGGTGCCAGAAGGCAGAAACACCGCGGCTTCCTTTCCGAGCAGCGCAGCACTGCGATCGCACAGCGCCCAGATGGTGGGATCGGAGCCCATCTGCTCGTCACCCACCTCAGCCTCCATCATCGCCTCCTTCATGCCGCGCGAAGGCTTGGTCTGCGTATCGGAGGACAGGTTGACGCGGACCGGTATCGAGAAGTCGAAGCGCTGCGGTTCATACGACATGTCTTGGCCTCAACTGATCTTGCGCAGTTTGCGCAGGCAACGCACCCCGTCGGGGATCGGTTGATCCGCCCAGTATTGCGGCCACAGCGTGCGCGACACCTCGCCGATGTAGATGTCGCCGCGGGAGTCCGCGCAGAGACCGTGCGGTCCGATGTAATCCGTGGGGCCGGTACCGGGATGCTGGCCGCCGATGCGCGTCAGCAGGTTGCCCTTGTTGTCGATGATGGAGATGCGCGGCCCGAGGTTCGGATAGTTGCGATTGGTACGGGTCGCGGGGCCGAGTTCGCCCACGTAGCAGATCGGGCAGGTGCAGTACGGCATGAAGATGCCACACGGCCGGTGCAGATTGTTGAATTGCGTCTCGTAGCGGCCGTTACCGTCGAACACCTGAATGCGATGGTTCTCGCGGTCCGCGACGTAGACCCAGCCATCGGGATCGCACGAGACGTTATGCACCAGGTTGAACTGACCCGGCTCGGTGCCCGACTCGCCCCATGACATCAGCCATTTGCCATCCGGCGCATATTTGTGCACGCGCGCGTTGCCGTAGCCATCGGACACAAAGATCTCGCCTTTCGGCGAAAGCGCGGTGTGAGTGCAGCGGTGGAACGGCTGTCCGCTCATGAATGGCGCCGGTTTGCCGGGCGTGCCGATTGTGAGCAGCACCTTGCCGTCGAGCGTGCACTGCCGCACCGAATGATCGCCATCGTCGGTCAGGAACACGGTGTCGTCGGGCGCCATATGCAGGCCGTGCGCGCGAGGAAACAGTCCCTCGCCCCATGCGCGCAGGAAATTGCCTTCGCTATCGAACACCATCATCGGATGTTCACCACGATTGAACACGTAGACGTTGTCCTGCCTGTCGACACCCACCGCGCCGACCTCATGCAACGACCAGCCTGACGGCACCTTTGCCCAGTTGTCGATCTGTTCGTAGCGATAGTCGCCACTGCCGACGATGATGGTCATGGTTCCCTCCCGGCTGTCTTTCCGCCCCAGATGACAAGCTTTGCAGTCTGTACCATGCTGCCCCAGTGATGGAAAGACACGCGCAACGCCAGGAGGCCCGCGCTTGAAGTTCAGCAATTTCCTGTTTCCGGAGAGCCGTGACCCCGCGCGTGACGGGCAGGTGATCGATGAGGTCTTGCGCGAGGCGCAACTTACCGACGAGTTGGGCTTCGATGTGATCTGGCTGGCCGAGCATCATTTCGACGGCATTTGCGCCTATGTCGATCCGGTGAGCTTTGCCGCGGCGCTGGCCGTTGCGACGCAGCGGGCGAGTATCGGTTTCGCCGTGGCGCAGATGTCGCTGCATCATCCGATCCGCATGGCGGAACAGATGGCGTTGATCGATAACATCAGCAAGGGGCGGCTGATCGTCGGGCTGGGCCGTGGCACCGCGTATAACATTTACGATTACCAGGGCTACGGTCTCGATCACACCGAGGCGCAGGCGCGCTTCGAGGAAGCCGAGGCCATCATGTTTCAGGCATGGCGTGGCGAGAGGTTCGAGCACCACGGCAGATTCTGGGACATCAAGGTGCCGATGCTGCGGCCGCTGCCCTACACGAAGCCGCACCCCCATGTGATTCGCTCAGCTTCCAGCGAGGAGGGGATGCTGCACATCGCGCGACAAGGCCGGCCGTTCATGATGAATGTGCAGTCGAACGAGGTGACCCGCCACCGCATGGACCTCTATCGCCGCACCTTGCGCGAGCAGGGCATGGACGACGCGGCCGTTGCACGCAACGTCGAGCAGTGCTGGGTGTGGCGCAACGTGTTCGTCGCCGAGACTGATGCGGAGGCGGAGCGCATCGCCCTGCCGGCGTTCGAAGCAATGCACGAACATCGCGTGGCGATGCGCAAGCGCGTCTATGAGGATCAGGGCGTTTCGATCGTGCCGATGCCGGCGCCTGGTACGGCTCCCGCGGCGCGCACGGTCGTGGAGCACTCGCTGATCTACGGTTCGCCGGCGACGGTGGCAGAGAAGCTGGCGCAGGTGGCCGCGATCGGCGTCGGTGGTGTGATCATGCAGTTCAGGCTCGGGCCGATGTCGTATGACGATGTGGCGCAGAGCCTGACGCTGTTTATGCGGAAGGTTGCACCGCAGATCCCTGCGACAACGGCATCGTAGCGCCACGAACAAGATCGATCAGTGCCATGGGTTCGTTGGGCTCGGCGTTGCCACGCCAGGCGACGTGCTGGTCGGGACGCGACAGAACGAGCTTGTGTGTGTAAGGCAAGCGAGCTTCCTCTGCTTCCACGTCCAGAACGGCAAGCGGCACGCCGCGCTTTGCCGCTGCGCCCGCGAGTGCATCTACCGGCACGGATCGGTCGAAGCGCAGCAGGGTGAAGGATGTACCGAGTGCGTCGTACAGAGACCGTCCGTCGCGCAGCCAGATATGTGGTGTGCGGCAGCCGGGCACAGTGGATGGCGTGAAGTCATACATCGTATAGGGTGGTGGCACTTCCCCATCATGCGCAATGATCGGGGAGCCATCGTAGAAATAGCCAAAATTCAGCCCGCCGCAGCAGAACTGTGGCGTGTGAAGATCGATCAACGCGCGGCCCATACGCTGCCGCAGAGCTTCGCCTTCGGGCCCGGTACCTTCGATGTTCGCCGGGACCTCCGCGCGCGACCGTGCTACAGACATGGCAGTGTTCATTGCGTAGTGCGACACCTGCTCGGTGATCGGCCTGCGCTCTGCCTCGTAGGCATCGAGGATTGCGGGTGCGGCCCAGCCTTGCAGCACACCGGCCAGCATCCATGACAGGTTCATCGCATCGGCAATGCCGGCGTTCATGCCATAGCCGGCATACGGCACCCAGATATGCGCCGCATCGCCGCAGATCAACACGCGTCCATTGCGGAACCGATCAGCCAACATGCGACGGCCGATCCAATCTTCCTGGGTCAGGACCTGGTATTCAAACTCGGGGCCCACACCGAGGATCAACCGAATGCAGCGATCGCGATCGACCGTTGCGAAGTCCGTTTCGTCCGGACGGAGATAATTGTGGACCAGCCAGGTCTCGCGACCATCAACCGCGAACATGCCGGCGCTGCGTCGAGGATTTAGCGACTGGGTAGACCATGCCGGCACCGCCTGCATCCTGCGGATCAGCGAGGGCGCATGGATGTAGGTTGATTGCGTACGATTGATCAGTGCGTCGCCCGCCAGCCGCGCACCGATCTGTCGGCGGATCTCCGAGGCAGGTCCATCGCAGCCGATCAGATAATCGGCGGTGATGAGCAATTTCCGACCACTGTCCAGATCCTCCGCCTCTGCTGTCACCCCGTCATCGGTCTGGTCAAAACCAAGGACGCGAACGCGGCTCAGATAGCGCAGGCCCGGCATTGTCGCGGCATATTCGACCAGCAACGGCTCCAAGAAGATCTGATTGATCCGGTGTGGCGGTTCGGGCGTCGGCCACCATCCATCCGGGCCGTCCTTGGCCGTGTAGCGATCACGCCGGCAGGGTATTCTGATGCGCCCGAATTCCGTGCCGGTGACGGTGGTACGGAACGCTATGTCGTTCGAGTAATCGTGCGGCATGCCGCCATCGCGCACGGAACGTGCCACGCCAAGCCGACGGAAGATCTCCATCGTGCGCGCGGACACATGGTTGCATTTGACGCTCGGAGGTTCGCCGCGATGGCGCTGCTCCGCGACGATCACGTCGATGCCTCGCCACGCGAGGTCCATCGCCAGAGTCGTACCGACCGGTCCGCCACCGACGATCAGGACCCGCGTTGCGAGACGGTCTAGCGTCAGGGCGGGCATATCACGTTCACCAGTGCCTGCTGTCCGCCGCGCACGGCCGCCGCTGCGCGACGCAATGCGGCCGGCAGATCGGCGGGCCGCTCGACACGCTCGCCATGGCCATCATGCGCCACGACGATCTTCTCGAAATTCGGCGGTGGCAGATCGGCAAGCAGGCGACCATCGCCCTGCGCCGCGACGCCACTGCCATACATGTCAAGCGTCGCGCGCCGCACCGCGTTGTACAGTGCATTGTTGTAGATCACCGTCAGCACCGGCAGATTCTGCATCTGTGCCACGTAGTGGCATGCGGTGGGATTGGCGAACATGTAGGCGCCGTCGCCCAGCACCGACAGTACCTGCCGCTGCGGTGCTGCGAGCTTCGCACCGAGCGATGCCCCAAACCCCCAGCCCAGTCCGCCTGCATTGCTCACCCCGAACAGGCTGCCCGGTTTCTCCAGCGGGCAGTACTCCTGGCGAAACGAGTACTCAGAGATGACGATCGTGTCCGGGTCCACCACTTCGCGCAGACAATGGTTCAGCCAGGTCAGTGTGTTCTTGTTGCCGCGCCCTGCCTGTTCCGCCTCATCGTGCCATTGCGCGTGCAGCTTCGCCGATCGCGCGACAAGCCGAGCGCGCCGTTCGTCGACATGGGCGCCGGTGCGGTCCTGCAACGCGTGCTCCAATGCCTCGAGCACCGAAAGCGCGGTCGCAGTGATCGTCAGGTCGGAGGGGAAGCTGCGCATCGGATAGCGCGCGTAAAGCGGATCCTCGCCGATCTGCACGATACGTGCGCCAGCCGGCGGTGCCTCCTTACTCGGCAACCACGGCACATCGCCCTCGATGACGATGACGAGGTCGGCATCCTCCAGCAGCGGACCCGGCATCGAGCCTTGGAACATCGGATGGTTCGCGGACATCGCGAAGTAGCGTGTGTTGTATGGGATCACCGGCAACGCCCAGCGCTCCGCCAGCCGCGCCAGCACCACTGCATCGCGCGGGTCCTGACCGAGTAGACCGGTGATCACGACAGGCGCACGCGCCGTGGCGATCCAGTCGGCGAGTTGTTCGATGTCAGCGGGCGACGGCACCGGCGCGCGCGGCCCGGCGCGGTGCGCGCGATTGCTCTCGGCCGGCGTCTGCATCACCTCGCCCAGCACCTCGCGCGGCAACGAGAGATAGACCGGACCTTTAGGCGAAGCCATCGCCAGTTCAAGCGCGCGATCGACCACGGTCGCGGCCTGATCGCCGCGCTTCATCTCGTAGTCCCACTTCACCATCTCGCGCAGCATGCCGGCCTGGTCGTACATCTCCTGCGCCCAGTGGATGTGCGCACTGCGCGAGCCCTCGGCGCCCGTCTCGGTGAATGGCGTGCGACCCGAGGTCAACAGCACCGGCACGCGGTCGCGGCTCGCATCGATCAGCATGTTGATCGAGTTCGCCGTGCCAACATTGGTGTGCAGCATCACCGCCTGCGGCCGCCCGGTGATCATCGTATAGCCATGCGCCATCGACAGCGCGGCATTCTCGTGCGGCACCACCATCGGGCGCGGCACCTTGCGGTTGGTGTGGGCGGCGCGCGCGAAGGCCTCGACGATCGGCGCGAAGTCGGTGCCGGGATTGCAGAACAGGTGGTCGATGCCATGCGCGGCGAGTGCTTCCAGGTAGTCTTCGGCCGCGATGCGTGTCCGAGGTTCGCTATCCATTTCGACTGCTCCTGTTCGCGGTACGAGACCGCAGGAAATCCACAACCGTGTCAGCCAGCAGCGAAGGCTTTTCTACCGGAAGCGCATGGCCGACATCGGCAAGCTCGATCAGCGCCGCACGGTCGCCGATCTCGCTGCACAGCAACCTCCTGTTGCCAACGGGCGCGCTGACATCGCACAAGCCCTGGACGATGAGCACGTCGGCTATGCCGGCGGTCCACCAGTCGTCCACCGGCGTTGACGCCGCCGCGGCGAGATAGGCGTGCATCACCGGCTGCGACCAGCCTTCGATCCAGGGCGTGATGTCGCTGCCGGGAGCAAACCATGCTGCGCGCACTGCCGCCGCACGAATATCGGCACGCGTGTCAACCGCCTGCGCGAGACGGATCGCCTCGGCAATATCCGGCGTCGGCTGCACCTTGCCACTGGACGACAGGAGCACGACGAGATTGACCAGTTCCGGGCGATCCGAAGCGAGGCAGCGGGCGATGCGATTGCCAAACGCATGACCGATCACCACGGAGGGACCGTCGCACAGCGCCTCGATCACCGCGGCGATGTCGCGCGCCAGATCGTGCAGCGTGATGCCATCCAGCCGGCCAGTGCTTCCGTCCATGCCGCGCGGTTCCGGCAGAACAGCACGATACCCTGCGGCGACAAGGTGTTCGGCAAACACATCGAGATCGTGGCTGGAGCGGCCGAGCCCTGGCAGCAGCACCAGAGCCGGGCCGGCGCCGAGCGTGCGCACCGCGATTGCGGCTCCGTCGGCTTCGACACGAGCGTAGGCGAACGCCGTCATGTCTTCGCGATGTTCCAATAGACGACGGTATTGGTCTTCAGCACGCCTTTGATGTTGCTGCGCCATAGGAACGGCTGCCTGAACTGGCCCAACGGCACGTAGGGCAGCGATTGCCACAGTTGACGATGCATCGCATCCAGCAATGTCTTCTGCTTGGCCGGATCGGTCTCGCGGATGTATTGCATCCGCATATCCTCTTCCACCTGATCGCAAGGCCAGCCGGGAAAGTTCTTGCCGTCGCAGGTCGTGATAGTGGAGGGGCTGGTGAGAGGACTGGCAAGCTGCGCGCCGTTGGCGCTGGTGTGGAACAGGTTCCAACCGCCTTTCGATGGCGCGTCCTTCTTGGCACGGCGTGCCGCAACGCTACCCCAGTCGGAGAGCTGCATGTCCACGTTCATGCCGATCTGCTTCAACAGATCGGCGGTGATCAGGCTCATGCGCTGATACGGCAGCACGTCGGAGCCGCCGATCAGTACCACAGGCCTGCCGTCGTAGCCCAACTCGCGCACCAGGGCGCGCGCCTTGTCCATGTCGGGCTTGCGGTAGTCCTCGGATCCCACCTCGGTGCCGTTAGAACTGCCGCAGATCCAGAACGCGTAGCACTCGCGCCAGTATTTCGGGTCGCCGTACGCGGCCGACATGTAGTCGCGCTGGCTCACCGCATGTGCGACGGCCTGGCGTGCCTTCACGTTGTCGAATGGGGGCCACAGCGAATTGAAGCGCAGCACGGCATAGGTCTCGATCGGCCACACGTCGCCGATGACGATGTTGCTGTCGTTGGCCACGGTGGGCAGCGGGTCCAGTGGTGGCGCATCGAGGAAATCCACCTCGCCCTGACGCAGCGCCGCATAGGCAACCGCAGCGTCCGGCATGATCATCCACTCGACGCGATCGACCAAAGCGCGCTTGCCGCCGGCAAAGCCGCTGGCGGGTTCGGCGCGCGGGACGTATTCGGCAAACTTCTCGTAGACCAGCTTGTTGCCTGGCTGATACTCGCTTTCGGCGAAGCGGAACGGGCCGGAGCCGATGCGCGCCTTCACCGGCGTGAATGGATTGGTCAGCGCATCCTTCTCGCGCATGATGCCGCCCATCACGCCGTTGCTGCCGCACAACAGGAACTCGACGTAGTGGAATGGCTCCTTGAGCCGCAGCGTGAACGTTCTTTCGTCCTTGGTCTGCAGCTCCGCCACCAGGCCGGCGAGAATTTGGTTCTGCGTATCGCGCACCAGCAGTCGCCGCAGAGTCGCGACGACATCCCGCGACGTCACCGAAGTAAGGTCGTGGAACTTCAGGCCGGGGCGCAGCGTGAAGCTGTACAGCAGGCCATCGTCGGACTTGTTCCACGCCTCCACCATCTGCGGTCGCGCGACCATGTCGGCGTCCCAGCTGAACAGCGTGTCGTAGACCAGTGCCGCATGTTCCTGCGTGGCGTTCACGCCTGACTGATGCGGGTCGAACACCTGCGGTTCCGCCTGGGGCACAACGCGCAGCACGGTCTTGGCGGCCTGTGCATGCGCGCCGGTGCTGATCGCCAAAGCGACGGCGCCGAGACCGAACCGGCGCCGACCGATCATGGGTGTTTCGCGTCCTGCATGGCACGCCAGATGCGTTCCGATGTTGCCGGCATATCGATGTGCGTGACGCCGAGTGGCGCGAGTGCATCCAGCACGGCGGCGATGATCGCCTGGGGTGACGCAATTGCGCCGGCCTGGCCGGAGCCTTTCACACCGAGCGGATTGGCGTTTGTCGGCACGCCTGTCAGCGTGATGTCGAACTTCGGCAGATCCTGGGCGCGCGGCAAAGTATAATCCATGAACGAACCGCTGAGCATCTGACCGGAATCCGGATCGTAGACGGTGTGCTCCAACATCGCCTGGCCGATGCCCTGTGCGACGCCGCCCTGCACCTGCCCAACCGTCAGCATCGGATTGATCAGAGTACCGAAGTCATCGACCGCGGTGTAGCGCACCAGCGTGAGTGCGCCCGTGTCCGGATCAACTTCCACCTCGGCGATATGGCAGCCATTCGGGAAGGTGATCAGGTCGAGCAGGTTCCAGACATAGGTATCGAGGCCAGGTGACATGCCGTCGGGCAGATTGGCCTGATCACGCGCGGCACGAGCAACCGCGAGCAGATCGATGGCGCGATTCGGATCGTCGCGCAATGCGAACCGGCCATCGACGAAAACCAACTGCTCCTCCGACGCCTGCAATAGACGCGCAGCGATGGCGCGGCCTTTCGCCAGCATCGTATCAACTGCCTTGCACAGTGCGGCACCACCCATGTGCATGGAGCGCGCTCCGCCATGGCCGTTGCCGGCACGCACAATCGAGGTATCTGCCTGTACATAGCGAAACGCCTCGATCGGCAGTCCGAGCAGGTCGGCGGCGATCTGCGCGTAGGCGGTCTCATGGCCCATGCCGTTCGACTGCGTACCAACCAGCAGTGCCACGCGACCATCGTCATCGAAGCGAAGCTCCGCGCCTTCGTTCGGCGCCCCGCGCGCGGTCTCCATGAAGCAGGTCACGCCGATGCCGCGCAGCATGCCGCCACGTTGCGATGCCTCGCGCCGAGCGGTGAAGCCGGTATGATCCGCCGCGACGATCGCGTCATCGAGGTTGTCGGCGAAGCGGCCACAATCGATGACGGTGCCAAGCGCCTTGCGATAGGGAAACTCGCGCACCAGGTTGCGCCGCCGAAGCTCGATCGCATCGAACCCGCAGCGTCGCGCGGCTTCGTCGATCAGGCGCTCGATCATGTAGTTCACTTCCGGCTTGCCGGCACCGCGATAGGCGTCGATCGGCACGGTGTTGGTGAACACGCCGTGGACGTCCATGAAGATCGCCGGGATGACGTAGCCACAGCCCATCGCATTCGCCGGTGCGTTGGTGGAACTGCCTGGTCCGCCGGATGACAGATAGGCACCGAGATTGGCAACGGTGGCGACATCCAGCGCGAGGAAATGGCCTTCAGCGTCCAATACAAGTCGCGCTCGTGTGACGTTGTCGCGGCCTTGCGCGGTGGTGATGAAGTCCTCCGCGCGCTCGCTCATCCACCGCACCGGACGGGCGAGTTCACGCGCGGCCCAGAGCAGCATCACCCATTCAGGATACAGCGCGTTCTTCACGCCGAAACCGCCACCCACATCCGGGCAGGCGATCTGCATCGTCTCGGGCGGCACGCGGAACACGCGATTGGCGAGCTGGGTTTGCAGCGCATGCACACCGGCGCCGGAGAACATCAGGTGGAAGCCATCGCCATCGTGGCGGCCAATCGCACCGCGCGGTTCAAGCGCCGAGATCACGATGCGGTTGTTGATCAGCTCCAGTTCGACGACATGGGCGGCGCCGGCGATCGCGTCGCGTACGGCGTCGCGGTCGCCCTTCTGAAACCGGTAGGACAGGTTGCCGGGTGCCTGCTGCCACAGTTGCGGCGCGCCAGACCGCAATGCCGCCGGACCATCGACCACCGACGGCAGGGGTTGCCAGTCAACCACAACGCATTCAGCTGCATCGCGTGCCGCTGAGTGCGACTCGGCAACCACGAACGCCACCGGATCGCCGACGTGGCGCGCCCGGTCCGACGCCAGCGTGAAGCGTGGCGGCACGATCATTGGTGCCAAACTGGCCACTGGTACAGTGCAGGGCAGTGGACCCAGTGCGGCAAGATCGGCAGTGGTGAACACGCCCAGCACGCCGGGCATGGCGCGCGCCGCCGCGATATCGATACGCGCTATCGTTGCGTGCGCATGCGGCGACCGCACGACCTGCATCCACGTTTGCCCTGGGAGGTCGATATCCTCGATGTATTGCCCGCGTCCGGTCAGGAAGCGCGCGTCTTCAAGCCGAGGCAGTGACTGGCCGCGGAAGGACATGGTTCATCCTGGAGTCGGGAACGCCCGGTGGCAAGTCGCAATGACAAGGTCAAACGACCTCGTCCTGCTTGCGCGCCTTGATCCGCGTCATCGCCTGCTCGACGTGGGCGCTGAACACGAACTCGGCCGGCCGCTGATTTGCCAGCGAGATGTCGGGCGCCATTGGCCCCTCGGTGCGGATGCCTCGCAGTGCCTGTGCGGCGGCCTTCCATGGCCGGCGCACCGTTTCGCTGACCGCAGTCGCCTCGTAGCCGGAATGCACCATGCAGTCGGCGCATTTCTCGTAGTTGCCGGTGCCGTAGCGATCCCAGTCGGTGTCTTCCATCAGCTCCTTGAAGCTCTTCGCATAGCCCTCGCCGAGCAGGTAGCAGGGACGCTGCCAGCCGAAGTAGGTACGCGTCGGGTTGCCCCACGGCGTGCAGTGGAACGTCTGGTTGCCGGCCAGGAAATCCAGGAACATCGACGACTGATTGAACGCCCACTTCGTCTTGCCCTGGCGGGCGAAGATGCCGCGGAACAGCTCCTTGGTCTTGCGGCGATTGAGGAAGTGCTGCTGATCCGGCGCGCGCTCATAAGCATAGCCCGGCGACACCGAGATCCCGTCAACGCCCATCGCCATCACGTCGTCGAAGAACCCCGCGACCCGCTCGGGATTCGCGTTATCGAACAGCGTGGCATTGATGATGGTGCGGAAGCCACGCGCCTTCGCCGCGGCGATTGCCGCCACCGCCCGATCATACACGCCGTCCTGGCATACCGAGATGTCGTGCTCCTCGCGCGACCCATCCAGGTGCACCGACCAGGAGAACCACTTGCTGGGCTGGAACAGGTGCATCTTCTTTTCCAGCAGCAGCGCGTTGGTGCAGACGATGACGAACTTCTTGCGCGCGATGGCGCCCTGCACGATCTGCTCGATTTCGCGATGCAGCAGCGGCTCGCCGCCGGCGATCACCACCACGGGGGCGCCGCATTCGTCGATTGCCTCCATGCATTCGGCAACCGACAGGCGCTGGTTCAGGATCTCTGCAGGGTAATCGATCTTGCCGCAGCCGGCGCAGGCCAGGTTGCAGCGGAACAGCGGCTCCAGCATCAGCACCAGCGGGTAGCGCTTCCGCCCCAGCAGATGCTGCTTCACGACATAGGCGCCGACGCGGAGCGCCTGGTTCAGCGGCACGGCCATGGTCTCGATCCTCTACGTGTCGGCCAGTTCCTTGGGGAAGCGGAAGCGCACGTCCTCCGCCACACCGGCCAGGGTGGAAACGTCGATTTCGCCGAACTGGCGCAGCCCATCCAGCACGCCCTGCACGAGCGTCTCGGGCGCCGACGCGCCGGCGGTGACGCCAACGGAGCGCACGCCGACGAACCATTCAGGACGCAGCGCATCGGCGTCGTCGATCAGGTATGATGGCCTCCCCAGCTCTTCGCCGATCTCGCGCAGCCGGTTGGAGTTGGAGCTGTTGCGCGAGCCGACCACCAGGATCGTCTCCACTTCGCCGGCGAGGTCGCGCACCGCCTGCTGGCGGTTCTGCGTCGCGTAGCAGATGTCGCGCACGTCCGGCCCGACGATGGAGGGGAAGCGTTCCTTCAGCGCGGCGATGATGCCGCGCGTATCGTCCACCGACAGCGTCGTCTGGGTGATGTAGGCGAGCTTCTCCGGATCAGCGACCTCCAGCCTGGCGACATCGGCCACGGTCTGCACCAGATGCACCTTGGCCGGCACCTGACCGATCGTGCCCTCGACCTCAGCATGGCCGGCATGGCCGACCAGCACGATCTCGCGGCCCTGGGACGCGTAGCGACGTCCCTCGTTGTGCACCTTGGCCACCAGCGGACAGGTGGCGTCGATCACCGGCAGGTCTCTCTCGGCGGCCAGCTGTTCGACCCGCTTGGCGACACCGTGGGCGGAGAAGATGGTCATCGCGCCCGACGGGATCTCGTCCAGCTCGTCGACGAACACCGCGCCTCGGGTGCGCAGGTCCTCCACGACGTGCCGATTATGGACGATCTCGTGTCGCACATAGATCGGCGGGCCGTATTTCTTCAGGGCCCGCTCGACGATTTCGATCGCCCGCTCGACGCCGGCGCAGAAACCGCGGGGCTGGGCCAGGACGACGCGGATCATGGGCAAATCTCCAACCGGCGCCGCGGCGCCGAAAGTCCAACCGAGTGGGCCGGATATGGCATCCCACCCCCCAGGGAGCAACGTCGGGCAGCAATGTCGGGGCCGGCGTATGGCACAGAACCGGTGGTTGCGGTAAGCCGTGACCGAAGTCGAGACTTTACTGCCACACATGCGTGTGATTCGTACAACCGGGTCGGGGCGATCAATCCCATTTGTTTGATCGGACGGACCAAGGCGGGTCGAGGGTGGTATCGGGACGTATGACACTGGTCGAGTCGGAGTTGCCGGTCGCCCTCCTGCGGGTTGCCGCCGAGGTGGAGGCCGCGCTTGAGGTGTTGCTGCCGCCGTCAGAGGGGGCAGAGGCCCGGCTGGCCGACGCTATGCGGTATGCAACCCTGGGTGGTGGGAAGCGGCTGCGCGCTTTCCTCGTGATGGAGAGCGCCGCGCTGTTCGCGGTCTCTGAGACGTGCGCGGCGCGGGTTGCCGCCTCGGTCGAGATGCTGCATGCCTACTCGCTGGTCCACGATGACCTGCCGGCGATGGACGACGACGATCTGCGGCGCGGCAAACCCTCGACCCACAAGGCGTTCGATGAGGCAACCGCGATCCTGGCCGGCGACGCGTTGCAAACTCGCGCGTTCGAGGTGCTGGCGGAGCACGACACGCACTCCGACCCGCAGGCTCGCTGTGAGCTGGTTGCGGCTTTGGGGGCAGCGGCCGGCGCGCGCGGGATGGCGGGCGGCCAAATGATCGACATGCTGGCGGAAGGCCAGACGCTGGATGGCCCGGCGGTGACAAGGCTCCAGGCGTTGAAGACCGGACGGCTGATCCAGTTCAGTGCCGAGGCGGGAGCGATCCTGGGACGCGCGCCGCCGTCCCATCGGCATCTGCTGGCGGCCTATGGCCGCGACATCGGCGCAGCCTTCCAGATCGCGGATGATCTACTGGACGCGGAAGGCAGTACCGGAGGAGACCGGCAAGACGACCGGCAAGGACGCCGCGGCCGGCAAGGCCACCATGGTCGCGGTGCTGGGCATTGAACGGGCGCGGGCGCAGGCTGAAATGCTGGCCCGCCAGGCGGCTGGACACCTCGATGGCTTCGGTGAGCGCGGCAGGCTCCTGCAGGCGCTTGCGGCCTACGTCGTGAGCCGGCGGAACTGAATTCGGAACGAGAGGCAATATGAGCCCTGTGAAAACACCGCTGCTGGATCGCGTTCGCCATCCGGCCGATCTGCGCAACTTCTCGGTGGAGCAATTGCGGGAATTGGCTGACGAATTGCGCGCGGAGACGATCGATGCGGTATCTGTCACCGGCGGCCATCTCGGCGCCTCGCTCGGGGTGGTGGAGCTGACGGTCGCGCTCCACGCGGTGTTCGACACGCCGCACGACCGGGTGATCTGGGACGTCGGGCATCAGGCTTATCCGCACAAGATCCTGACCGGGCGGCGTGACCGGATTCGCACGCTGCGCACGGGTGGCGGCCTCTCGGGCTTCACCCGCCGCGCGGAGAGCGAGTACGACCCGTTCGGCGCGGCGCACTCCTCTACCTCCATCTCGGCGGGACTGGGAATGGCGGTGGCGCGTGACCTGAAGGGCGATGAGCGCAACATCATCGCGGTCATCGGCGATGGCGCGATGAGCGCCGGCATGGCGTATGAAGCGATGAACAACGCCGGCGCGCGGCATACGCGGCTGATCGTGGTGCTGAACGACAACGACATGTCGATCGCGCCGCCAGTGGGGGCGATGAGCGCCTATCTCTCGCGGCTGATGTCCTCACGCAGCTTTCTGTCGCTGCGGGAGTTGGGGTCGCGGATGGCCAAACGCTTCCCGCGCGGCATCGAGCGGACGGCGCGGCGGGCGGAGGAGTACGCCCGCGGCATGCTGACCGGCGGGACGCTGTTCGAAGAGCTGGGGTTTTACTATCTGGGCCCGATCGACGGGCACAACCTGGACCACCTCCTCCCGATCCTGCGCAACGTGCGCGAGGCAGAGGAGACCGGGCCGATCCTGGTCCACGCCATCACGCAGAAGGGCAAGGGCTATCCTCAGGCCGAGGCGTCGGCGGACAAGTTGCACAGCGTGTCGAAGTTCAATGTGATCACCGGGGAGCAGGCGAAGGCGCCGCCGGGGCCGCCTGCCTACACCCGCGTATTCGCCGAGGCGCTGATCAGCGAGGCGGAGCGGGATCCGACAATCGTGGCGATCACCGCGGCGATGCCCTCTGGCACCGGGCTCGACCGGTTCGGCAAGCGGTTCCCGGAACGCAGCTTCGACGTGGGGATCGCCGAGCAGCACGCGGTGACGTTCGCCGCGGGAATGGCGACCGAGGGGATGAAGCCGTTCTGCGCCATCTATTCGACGTTCCTACAGCGGGCCTACGACCAGGTGGTGCACGACGTGGCGATCCAGGGCCTGCCGGTGCGGTTCGCGCTGGACCGGGCGGGTCCGGTGGGTGCCGACGGGGCGACCCACTCTGGCAGCTTCGATCTCGCGTATCTGGGATGTCTGCCAGGTTTCGTGCTGATGGCGCCGTCGGACGAGGCCGAACTGGTGCATGCGGTGGCGACTGCGGTGGCGATCGGCGACCGGCCGTCCGCGCTGCGCTATCCGCGTGGCGATGGGCTGGGCGTGGTGCTGCCCGATCGCGGCGAGGCGATGGCGCTGGGGAAGGGGCGTGTGCTGCGGGAGGGCAACAACATCGCCATCCTGGCGTTGGGGCCTCGGTTGGGCGATGCGCTGAAGGCGGCCGATGAGCTGGCGGCGCGCGGGCTGCCGGCGACCGTGGTGGACGCGCGGTTCGCCAAGCCGCTGGATGCGGCGCTGGTCGAGCAGTTGGCGCGGCACCACGAGGTGCTAATCACCATCGAGGAGGGCTCGATCGGCGGGTTCGGATCGGCAGTGCTGCATCATCTGGCGTGGAAGGGGCTGCTGGACCGGGGTTTGAAGGTGCGGCCGATGGTTCTGCCGGACGTGTTCATTGACCACGACTCGCAGGCGAAGCAGTTGGCTGAGGCGAAGCTGAGTGCGAAGGACATCGTGGCGACGGCGCTGGGTGCAATCGGGTTGGGCGAGGTGCTGCCCGGAGGGCAGGCGATCACAGCGAGGTAGCGTCAGTCGGTCAGGTCGCTGCGGCGAACTCAGGCTTCAACATGATCCCGGGCTTTTTCGTGGAGCCACCTGGTGGCGTTCCGGTAGTTGGCGCATCAGCACAACGCATAGCGCGCCAAGCACGAGGATGCCGGGCAAGGCCCACCACAGCACCGGGCTGAAAAAGCGGTCTTCGACCGGTGTGGCGATGCTTACGATCAGCGGCAAGGTTCCGACCCTGTGGAACACGTATCGTCGCTCGATGTGATCAGTTTTGTCGCGTGCGATGTAGGGCGGCTGCTCGGCTCGGGCAAATGCGTCGAACGGCGATGCCGGTTCTACAGGATGGCCGATGGCCCTCACGTCGAACGGCAACCGCAGCAGAACAGTGCTGTCGTTACGCAGCAGCGTCAGGGATTCGCCCTCGCGAAGGTCGTATCGGCTGAACTGATCGCGAAAGAATGCGAGGCGTATCCCCAAAACGACGACACCAGCGAACTTGCCGTCGTTGGTTGTGATGCGGCGACTGACCGTGAACCCGACGCCGTTCTCATGTTCAATCGAGAATGGCCAGCCTATCAACAAACCATTCGTCGTACTGTCGTGCTGGGCTGCAAAATAGTCTCGCCTTGCCCAACTGGTGGCGGGCTTGTCGGGGGTCAAAGTGGCAAGAACACTGCCGTTCGCATCCAATACGTCAATGAATTCGATGTAGCGATCGCGTGGTGTGCGCTCGAACAGGAGTGTATTGCGCTGGTCTGCGGTCAGGGTCTGGCTTGCCGGCGTTCGATCCCCACCATAACTGTCTGCAGGATGAGATCCAGCTGCTCCACGTACCGTGCGACATCCTGTGCTGCCACATCGGTGACGCGGGATGTCTCTGTGGCGACGTCCTGCTGCCAGGACTGCTGCACCCATACGGCTGCGCCGACCATGAGGCAGGCGAGGGCGATGGCGAGCAAGGCCCAACCGTATTCACCCATTAACCAGCGTGCGCGCCACGGCGTCCTGCGTGGTGACGACTTCGACGGGTCCATCGGTTGCCGCCTGCTTCGTGTTTGCGATCGTAGGCAGCTAAATCCTAGTCAATGGTTGACGTCGGATCGGCTGCCGAACAGCACCTCCGGATGAGCCGGTGATCGGGGCCGGAATCGCCGCCATACTCTCCGCGATCGGCGTTGCTCAGGCGATTGCCGGCTGGGTTGTGGTGCGGCGGTTTGCCGGCCGATGCGGCCGTGCGGCGGCGAACGCCACGAGGCCGGTGTCGGTCCTGAAGCCATTGCACGGCGACGAACCGTTGCTGGAAGAGGCGCTGACCAGCGTTTGCCGCCAAGCCTACCCTGCATTGCAGGTGGTGTTTGGAGTGCAGGACGCGGCCGACACCACGCTGCCCTTGGTGCGTCGGCTCCAGGCGCGGTTTCCCGATTGCGACATCGCAGTTGTGGTGGATCCCAGGGACCATGGTCCCAATCGGAAGGTCGCCAATCTGATCAACATGCTGCCGGCGGCGAAGCATGACGTGCTGGTGATCGCTGATGCGGACATGCATGTGGCGCCGGATTGGCTGCACCGGCTGGTCGCGGCACTGGAGGAGCCGGGTGTGGGGCTGGTGACGACGGTGTACACAGGGGTGCCGGTCGGCCCCCTCCCCCCGCCCTCCTCCCGCGAGGGGAGGGGGAGGGCTTTAATCGGTGCGCTCGGTGCCACGCAGATCAACCACTACTTCCTACCTGGCGCGCTGCTGGCACGGGCCATGGGACGGCAGGACTGCCTCGGGGCCACGATGATGCTGCGGCGGGAGACGCTGGAGCGAATCGGCGGGTTCGCCGCCCTGGTTGACCATCTGGCGGACGACAATGTGCTGGGTCGGCTGGTTCAGGGCCTTGGTCTCAGGGTCGAACTTGCCGAGACGATCCCGGCGACCACCGTGCCGGAGACCACGCTGCTTGCCCTTTGGCGCCACGAACTGCGGTGGGCACGCACCATTCGCGCCCTGGAACCGGCCGCGTTCGCCGCCTCGGTGCTGCAATATCCGCTCGTCTGGGGCGCGCTGGCCGTGCTGCTCGGAGGTGGCGCGACCTGGACGCTGGCCTGGTTCGCGCTGGTCTGGGCCATTCGTGCCGCCGCCGTGCGTGGCGTCGATCGGGCACTGGCACTTGCCAACCGCTCGCCTCTCTGGCTTCTGCCGCTGCGCGAGCTTATGTCGGTGGTCGTGATGGCTGTCAGCTACGCCGGCCGCCGCGTCGATTGGCGCGGCCATACACTCGAAGCGCAGGGGTTCAAACCGCGATGATGAAGACGCTGTTTTTGCATCCGCCGTCGTTCGATGGGTTCGACGGCGGGGCCGGCTCGCGCTATCAGGCGCGGCGGGAAATTCGCAGCTTCTGGTATCCGACCTGGCTGGCGCAGCCCGCGGCATTGGTGCCGGGGAGCAAGCTGGTCGACGCGCCGCCGGCGGGCGTCGGGCTGGACGCGGTGACGGCGCAGGCGCGCGACTACGAGCTGTGCGTCATCCACACATCGACGCCGTCATTCGCCTCGGACGTTAAGGTTGCGGCCGCGCTGAAGGACGCGAATCCGGCGCTTAAGATCGGCTTCGTCGGCGCCAAGGCCGCGGTGCAGCCGGATGAAAGCCTGCGTCAGGGCGCGCCCATCGACTTCGTGGCGCGCAACGAGTTCGATTTCACGGTCAAGGAGATCGCCGAGGGACGCGACTGGGCGGCGGTCGATGGCATTTCGTATCGCGATGACGTGGGCGGGATCGTGCATAACCAGGACCGCGCGATCCTCGAGGACATGGACCAGCTGCCGTTTGTCACCGAGGTCTACAAGCGCGACCTGCGCATCGAAGATTATTTCATCGGCTATCTGCTGCATCCTTACGTGTCGCTGTACACGGGGCGCGGCTGCAAATCGCGCTGCACGTTCTGCCTGTGGCCGCAGACGGTGGGGGGGCATCGGTATAGGGTGCGCTCGCCGGGGCACGTGGTGGAGGAGATCGCTCTGGCGCAGCGGTATTTCCCCCAAGTTCGAGAATTCTTCTTCGACGACGACACGTTCACCGACAACCTGCCGCGGGCGGAGGCGATTGCGCGCGAGCTGGGGAAGCTGGGTGTCACGTGGTCGTGCAATGCCAAGGCGAACGTGCCGCGCGAGACGCTGAAGGTGCTGAAGGACAATGGGCTGCGGCTGCTGCTGGTAGGGTATGAGAGCGGCAACCAGCAGATCCTGTACAACATCAAGAAGGGCATGCGCATCGAGGTGGCGAAGCGCTTCACGCGCGACTGCCACGAGCTGGGAATCAAGATACACGGCACCTTCATCCTCGGCCTGCCGGGCGAGACGCAGCAGACGATCGAGGAGACGATCCGGTTTGCCACCGAGATCAATCCGCACACCATCCAGGTGTCGCTGGCGGCGCCGTATCCCGGCACGTATCTACACCGGCAAGCGGTGGAGAACGGCTGGCTGGACGAGACACATGCTGAGCTGGTGGACGAGCACGGCATCCAGATCGCGCCGCTCGCGTATCCGCACCTGTCGCACACCGAGATTTTCGACAACGTCGAGACGTTCTATCGGCGGTTCTATTTCCGCGCGCCGAAGATCGCCTCGATCCTGGGCGAGATGGTGCGCAGCCCGCAGATGATGAAGCGCCGACTGCGCGAGGGCGTGGAGTTTTTCCAGTTCCTGCGGGAGCGGCATCGGGTGGCGTAGCCGTCGCATGGTCGCGATCATCGATTGGTGGCCAGGTGGGTTCCATCGTGGCGTCTGTCGAACACCCAGACGGCAAGGTTCTGCGTCGACGCAGAACATCTTCGTCGAACGCCTTTGGTGGACGGGGAAGCACCAGTGGGTCTACCTGGGGCCAGCGGTTAACGGCCTTGAGCAGAAGCGCAGTCTTGCCGAGCTATTCGACTAGTGCCCTGAGTCGCTCATATCGCTGGGCATAGGTTTGAGCTTCACGCGGGCATCGACGCTGGTGAAGTGCCAGTCGGCCCTGATGTGCTTGCGGCAGTCCTGCCAGGCGGCGACCTGCTCGATCAAGGTCTGCCTGTCAGGGATCCGCCGATCGAGACACTGAACGGAGAGGACGCTGAGTTCGGATTCTGCCATATCCAGCCAACTGCCATGCTTGGGCGTGTAATGCCACTCGAACCGCTCGACGAGCCGGCGCGCTTCGGCAGCGGGGAATGCGTCGTAGAGTGAGGCCGGCTTATGGGTGCTGAGATTGTCCTGCACGAGCACGATCTTGCTCGCCTCGGGCAAGTGCGTATCGGACAGATCCTTGAGGACCTGGGCGTAATCGCGGGCCGTGCGGCGGTCGATCACCTCGACGTGCCGCCAGCCTTCCAGCGGTGCGAACAGCATGAAGAGGTTGGCCGTTCCGTTGCGCTGGTCCTCATAGTCATGCCGTGCGGGATGTCCCGGCTTCGCCGCGATCGGCACCCGTGTATAGCGTTTGGGGCGGCTCCTCGGTTAGGTGCCTGCGCTCCCAAGGGCGGAAATCGGCTTGCTCCCGCGAGTTGCAGAACATAGCGACCATCGGTAAAGACCGCTGCCTTGTCCATAAGCTCTATGGCCACTCATACCTCCAGTGAATCCGAGTCAGCCAGGCGAGACGCTCGGCGGACGGCGGCACGTATTCCCCCAAATGCTCGTCAGCACGCGGAACGATGAAACCGTCCAGGCATCGGTGTGCAAGCTCTTGGCGCAACTTTGCGAGGCGATCAGCGAAATTTCGCGTCATTTGTTCCCCTCCCCAGCTATGTCTATTTTTCAGAACTTGTTTGGCGACCATGCAGCAGCTGCATGTCTGTCAGTTGACGCCACAATACATCACAACAGCAACGTCGTGGCTGGCGCCCCGGCCAACGACTGGAGTGCAACATTCGACGGTCGCGCCTGATCTCCAATCGGAGGCCAGTAACCGGCGCGCCGTCACCACGGCTGCATCTGGTTGACGCAGCAACGAGGCGGAACGGTAAACTGTCGTAGCGGTGATTACGCGGCGGCGATGGTGGCTGGCGAACGCCAGTTCCACGGCAGCAGTGCGCTCAGATCGCGGCTTTTGGTGCGCCCGGAGACGATCCGCTGCAGAACATCGGTGAGATAGGCCAGCGGCTCAACGTCGTTGAGCTTGCAGCTCTGGATCAAGGTATTGGCAATCGCCCACCGACGGGCTCCGGCGTCACTGCCCGCGAATAATGAGTGCTTTCGCGTAATGGTCACCGGCCTGATGGCCCGCTCGACGACATTCGTGTCCATCTCCAGGCGACCGTCATCGAGATAAAGGATCAGCCCATCCCAATGTCGCAACACATAGCGCATGGCTTTCGCCAGATCAGTCCAGCCCGGCACGCGCGGCACGTGTTCCTGTAGCCAGACGTGCAGGTCCGCGACCAGCGGTCGACTTCGCAGCTGACGAACGGCTTTGCGCACATCAGGCGGTTGGCCGCGGATCCCGGCCTCGATCTCGTAGAGTTTGGCGATGCGTGCCAGCACCTCGGCGGCGAGCGGTGACTGGTTGGACGTGTAGAACTCGTAGAGCGGCCGCCTCGCATGCGCCCAGCAAAAAAGCCAGCTGGATCGAGGCATCCTTGCGCGCATCAACCAGATTGCCGAACCCGGCATAACCGTCGACCCGCAGGGTGCCTCTGAATGCCGCCAGGTGCGTTGTCAGATGCTCGCCCCTGCGGTCCTCGGAGTAGACATAGGCTGCTGCTGGATGCGTGGCGCCGGCCCAAGGCCGGTCATCGACGGCATAGCACCAGAGGCGTCCCGTTTTGGTCCTTCCCTTGCCGGGTTCGAGCACCGGCAGCGTCGTCTCTTGTCCGACGACAGCACCGTGCCGAGCACCAACTCATACAGCGGCGTCAGCCACCAGCACGCGCGTCCCACCCAGGCACTCAGCGTCGAACGATCCAGTGTGATGCCCTGGCGCTTGAGCATCTGTGCCTGGCGGTAGAGCGGCAAGCGAGTCGCGCGGGGGAATTTCACCCCCGCGCGCTCCCAGGTAGGGTCGAGGACTGGCGCGCCGGCCTTGGCCGTCCCGACCATGCCACGTCTCCAGCCCCCTCCACGTCGCACGCAACGTGCGGGTTTCCCGCATTGCGCGCCCCCATTCGCTTCATGCCGAGGCTTATGGGACCTATCCTGCTAGGGCGACTTTCGGCCTGTCGCGTCGCACCCGATAGGCATTGAACAGCCCCAGAGTGTCGTACAGCCACCGCCTACTCCATCGTTCCCAGCCGAAGCCCCTGCGCTTCTGAGCATGCGCCAGCTGGCGCCTGACCTTCTTCTCCACCCAGTCTTTGACGAAGCTGAAGCACTCACTGGAGTGCCCAACCGCGAAGTAGTTCACCCATCCTCGGAGCATCGGATTGATCAGGTTTATCACCCGTCCGATTGGTTGCGACCGGTGTCGGCGAAACACTTCCTTGAGCTCCCGCATCAGTGCCGTCCGCTTTTTCAGCTTGGGCGTGTAATGCGGCCGCATCGCTCCGCGTAGACTGCGGAGATAGCGGAAGTCAAAGCCTAGAAACCCGAAGCTCTCGCCTCGTTCCAGGTCGACTGTCCGGCTCTTTTCATCATTGACTTCAACCTGCAGCTTGCCGAACTCCTCCCGAAGTCGTTTGTCCACTGCCCCAGTCAGCCAGTCATGTCGCTTGTAGGCGTCAATCAAGATCACCAGATCGTCTGCGAACCTCGCATATTCGATGTAGGTGTACTTGCCATTTCGCGTGACCTCCCGCGCTCGTTCCAGCATCCGGTCCACCTCATTGAGGTAGAGGTTGCTGAGCAAGGGCGAGATGACGCCGCCTTGTGGAACGCCCTTCTTGCCAGAAGCTTTCAGCATAACCTTCAGAAGATGCATGACCTCCGCGTCATCAACCCGCTGAGCCACTTTCGCCAACAACCGGTCGTGCCGGACATTGTCAAAATAGGCGCGCAGGTCAAAGTCGAGGACGCGCGTCTTCCGCTGGACTATTGCCCCAGCGACTCGCTCGATCGCGTCATGTGCTGTCCGCTTGGGCCGATATCCAAACGATCCCGGCTGGAAATCCGCCTCGAAGACAGGCTCGAGTATGAGCTTGAGCGCACCTTGAACCACTCTGTCGCGGATCGCCGGAATCGAAAGCACGCGGACTTTGCCCCCGTCCTTCGGTATCTCCTGCCTTCGCGCTGGGAGTGGCTGGTAGGTGTGCCCAGTCAGCTCGTCCCGCAGCTGCCCGAGCAGAGCCTCCGCGCCTTGTGACTCAATGGCCTCGAAAGTGACCCCGTCTACTCCCGGAGCACCATCGTTCTGTTTGGCCATCTCATACGCGACGCGCAGGGTCTCCATCTTGCAGACGTGGACGTATAGACCCCAGAAACGCCAGGACGGTTCAGCCTTCGCCTTGACGTATATCCTCCGTCTCAGGTCCTGCAAATCAATGGACGCCTTTGTCATCTCGTCCTTGCCTTCCCTATGTTGGAGGCATCGCAAATGGCAGGGCCCCTTCGCTCCACGGACATTGCTCCGCTTCATCGCTACTACGGGCCCAGCCGCCACCCTCTCGTCTTCGGCCGACTTCCCGGTTTCGCCGGTTATACGGCCTACCCTGCTCCAGCGATTTCTCGCTGGGACGAGGAGGGCTGCTCCAGTTGCTCAGCATGTCCTTGTCACCGTGCTGTCGCTTCCACCCCGCCGAGGTGAACAGCCGCATCGGTCAGATTTCGGCTGTTCATGTTGCCTTCGCCCTACGGTTGCAGGCTCGGCCCTCGGGGACTTTCACTTTCGAGGCCACAACACGTTCACTTTTGTTACGGCCCGGTGACTCGTGGCCTCCCCTAGGGAGACCTCGTCGATAGGCTTCAGAGTTTCAGTTTCCATCACCTCTGCTATCCAAACTACGGGGCTCTGACTCTTACCCCGGCAGGTTTATCTCCTGCTGAACATGCCAGCCTTCGCTGGACACACAACCGTACGTGAACCTCTCGATTCATACGGCTCCCGGTGCTCGGCCTCCGCCATGGAGAAGCGTCCAGTGAGCAAATAGATCCGGCGATGTTCGGATCACCCGTGCCAGCCAGTTCCGCGCCCTTCTCGGTGCGAGCCAGGTCGTCCAGCTCCTTGTCGCTCCGGGTCTGCAAGGACCAGCCCCGGATCGCCTGACGGATTGCCTTCAGGGCCTTTGGGCTGGCTGCCGGGAGGAAGGACACCCCGAACAGACCGCCCCTCCACTTCGCCAACCGCGGCCGAAAGGTGTCGCCGAGGAAGTCGAACTGGATGATCGCATGATCCCCTTTGCGGTTGGTGTCCTTGCAGTAGACCACCTTGGTCTTCTCCGGGTGGAGCACCAGTCCACACTCAGCGAACCGCTGATCGAGAACCCGACGCAGTTTCAGGGCTTCGCGTTCGCTGCGGCAATGACAGATGATGTCATCGGCATACCGCTCAAACGGAACGCCGGAGAAGCCTCTGTCAAGCCACACGTCGAACACGTAGTGCAGGAATAGGTTTGCAAGCAGTGGGCTGATCACCCCTCCTTGCGGTGTTCCCACATCCCGCTGCACAAGTATGCCGTCCTCCGTCATCATCGGTGCCTTCAGCCAGCGCTCGATGTAGAGCAGCACCCACGGGCAAGCAGTGTGCTTGCGCACAGCCCGCAGCAGCAACACATGATCGATGCTGTCGAAGAAGCCTTTGATGTCGATATCAACGACCCAATCGTAGTGCCAGCACCGCTGGCGTGCCGTTCGGATCGCATCGATAGCGGAACGCCCAGGCCGATATCCATAGGAGTCTTCGTGGAAGATCGGCTCCACAGATGGCTCCAGATATCGGCGAACAACCTCCTGAGCAACGCGATCGGCAACCGTAGGAATGCCCAACGGTCGCGTCCCGCCGGTCGCCTTAGGGATGTCCACGCGACGCACGGGTGGCGGCATGTAGCTGCCCGACGACAGTCGATTCCAGAGCTTGTAGAGGTTGTCACCGAGGCGAGCCTCAAAGTCTTCGATCGACTGCCCGTCCACTCCAGCCGCTCCTTGGTTGGCCTTCACATGTTTGAAGGCTTCCCAGACCTCCCGCTTTGGGATGTCGAACGGCTTTGCCTTGATCACACGGCTCCTCCCGTCACCGGTTGGCCGCACACAAGGCTGAACACCACAGCCCCTTCGGTCCAGCGTCATTACGACGCCTTCAACCCTACTACGGGCTGTTCTGCCCCTGTGTCCCGCATCGGTCCTCGAGTCTCGCAGGGGCTGCCCACTCGACCCTTTCCCTTGGCATCGGGACGACAGGTTCTCCCGTTCCATGCAAGAGCCTGGTTCAGGTTCACGCCGCCTTTCAGCCGGATGCCGTCTGGGCCGGGCTTCAGGACTCCGCCCAGACTCGTCCCGGAGTGACTCACGCCCCCGGTTTTGACATCGCCGATTCTGTTTCGACCTCTCATCAGCGGTTCGCTTTCGCTCGTCTCTCTGAACTACACCTGACGGGATCATGTCCCGCCTTTTCCGCGACGCTCACCACCATCGCTCTTTACGACAGCAGCTCGCAGTGGTTTGGCACCAACTCCTGATCGTCGGAGCCGAGGGGCCCACCCTCATCTCTCACATAGCTCCACACCTCCATCGCTGTCGGTGTGTTCGGGACACACGCAAGTCACAGAATTTGCTGACCACCACATGCGCGACCAGCGCTTCCGTGGCCATGCCGCCGTCGATCGGCCGTTCCGGCGCCGGTGCCTGCACCACGGTGCCCTCGCAGGCGCGGCATCCATAGCGCGGCCGGCACACCACCTTCACGCGCAGCTGGGCAGGAACCAGATCGAGCATCTCGCTGCGGTCGTCGCCGATCACATGCAGTGCGCCGCCACAGCAGGGGCATTGCTTGTTCTCGACATCGATGACGACCTCGTAGCGCGGTAGATGTGCTGGCAAGGCACCACGATTGCGGTTGGCCACCTCGATGCGCGCCGCCGTCTCTCCGCCGGCTCTGCCGCATCTTTGGCAGCGTCGCTTTCGGCGGCACTCTGCTCCGCATCCTCCAGCACCAGCTGCAGTTGGTCGAGGTCGAGCTTCTCCGAACGAGGACCATGGCGATGGCGCAGCAGACGCTGGATCAGCTGCCACAGCTTCTCGTTCTCGGCTTGCAGCTCAGGCACCACTTCCCGCAGCATCCGCTGCAGAAGATCCGGATCGTCAGGCAGCGCCGCGAGATCGATCTGCACAACGCAATGATGCTGACGCACGCCGTCGCGTCGCAGCCAATGACTCCCGCGTGATCGCGCCGATGCTGATCAGCCTGCCAGCTCAGGTCCCAGATTGCGCGCCGTCGCCCGCCACTCGCAGCCTTCGAGCAGCGTTGACAATTGCCCTGTCGACAGCGCGATCGAGCCCGTGCTCGTCATCGGCCAGATGAAATGACCGCGCTCCAACCGCTTGGTCAGCATGCACAGACCGATGCCGTCATGCCACACCAGCTTCAACAAATTGCCGCGGCGTCCGCGGAAGGCATACAATGCGCCATTGAACGGATCCTCCGACAGCACCTGCTGCACCAGCATCGCCAGCCCCTGCATGCCTTTCTCATATCGGTATAGCCGCACGCCAGGTAGACCCGGACGTCGGACTGCAGCGCGATCATCGGCGCACCAGGGCTGCGAGCACCCGACGCAGCGCGCCGCTGTCCACCTGCGCGTCGACCCGCACGCTCACACCGCCGGGCAGTGCTATCTCGATTATTCTGTCCGGATGGTTCACCGAATTCGGCGCAGGCGCCGGCTGCGCGGCAGCGACGATGTCGCCGGTGCCGGTTGCGCCGGCATGGCCATCACTTCAACACGTGCGAACTTTGCCCCCGGCCTGGACGCGGTCCCGAGCGATCCTTCGAGCAGATGTCGCCGCCACGTGTAGCGCAGGCCACTGCTGATGCCATAGCGGCGCGCCACCGTGATCGGCGATATGCCAGGCTCCAGACTCTCCGCCGCAATCTCCCGCTTCTGCTCGACAGACCAACGTCGTCGCCGCTCGCCGCGCGTGATCACCTCGATCCGCTGACTGCGAGCGCTCATACGATCAGTCGTATGAGCGCTCTCTACTTCAGCTCCCGGTTCCACCGGCTCGTCGTCCATCTCCATGGACAACACGCATCACACCGTGACCGCGTCGCGCAATGTGGGTTCAACGCTACGCTTACGACGATCCGTGGCTTCTTGCGACAACTCGATCCCGCCTCGGTCGAAGCTGCGTTCCGCCGCCATGCCGCCGTGTTGAACGACGCGAGGAACGGCGAAGGTCAGCGTCATGTGGCGATCGATGGCAAGACCTTGCGACGAAGCTTCAACAACTTTCTTGACCGCCGCGCCGCGGACATACTCAGCGCCTTTGCTTCCGATAAAGCTCTAGTGCTGGGTCATCTCGACTGAGACGAAAAGTCCAATGAAATCCCGGCGGTCCAGACATGCTCGCCTCGCTTGCGCTGTCGATGCCATGCATTGTCAAAAAAGCATTCGAGCAAGCCGCCGCCGCCAGCGTTCATCTGATCGCCCAGGTCAAAGCCAACCAACCCGCCCTGCATAACCCTATCGCCACACTGTGCGACACCGCAGCACCCCTCGATAGCACCCCCAACCGCCGACAAGAAGCGTCGGTGCCGCGACGAAGCCCGCACGGTCGAAGTATTCGCGCCAGGCGGCAGCTTGGCCGACACCGAGTGGGATAGCCACATCCGTGCGATTATCCGTGTCAATCGCGACGTACTCACCCGCTCCACCACCACTGGCCTATGGCGCGATAGCAGCGAGACCGCCTTGTTCGTCAGCGACGTCATGCTGCCAGCCGCTCAATGCGCCAAAGCCATCTGTGACCACTGGCACATCGAGAACCGCTCGCACTATGTCCGTGACGGCAGCTTCGCCGAGGACGCCTGCCGCATCCGCTGCAATCCTGGCATCTTTGCGCGTATGCGCTCCTTTGCTGCCAACATCCTGCGCTTAAACGGCATTCATAACGTCCCGGATGGTCGGCATCGCATCGCCTTCGGCGGCATCAGTGCAATCCTCGCCATGCGCGTCATGTATTGAGCGTTGAACAGCCCTGGGGACTTGTGGACCGCTGGCGCGGGAACCTAGCGGCACGGCCCGGGTTGTTTATCGGTCATCCTACCCGGCGCTGGTGGGCTTGACGGAAGCGCGGCCAAAGAGGCTCCCTACCCTCCGTTGCTCCATGTGCGTGGTTGGGCATTCGTCCGGCGTCGACGAGGGTCGGTAGGCATTGTGGTTGACCTCGCGCGCAGCTCCGATCGGTTGGGTGCGTTGCTCTCTGAAGTAATGGGACCCATGGCGCGCTACGACACTGTGCTGCGGCGTTGATATGCTTGCGCTGACTTGAGGAAATAAGTCCTTAGCCTCATTGGGGCCGCTGGATCCGAGCCGTCCAGTCAAATCTAAACGATGAGCGCAAATCCAACAGCCTGGTTCACGACGCCCTTCACTGCCTGCAGTATAGCGTTTATCGCATTTTGCACGTCGAGGAGCACCAGCGATGTCATTGCCACGATTACGCCGGCGCTAGCACGCATCTGCATATCTAGCAGAGCCCGTGCACCGGCCTCGGTGTAGTCAGCCGAGTGAAACTCTATAGCGACGATCTGTGAGGCTATCTTTGTGAATTCAGGAAGCGCATAGCTACTCGCCTGCGAGAGAAGTGTTGATCCAAGGTTTTGTCCAGCTGAAACCATTGCGTTGACCAACGCCTGAGTATCAATTGCCATTTAGCTTCCCCCCGGGTACTTACCAGACTTCATTGCGATTTCCACTTGGATTCCAGAGTGAATTAGCGAGCCCACCCCACCGACTAGGATCGGGTCCCGGGCTGACGGTGGAATCCCTTTCTGTCCTTGCGCCATGTGGAAGGTCTCAAGGTCTCCGAACGCATCTTGGATAAGCGATATCAGAACAACTTCGCAGTCGTCTTGCGGTAGTCTTGCCAAAACCTGTTGGGGTGTCATGGCTGGAATCGGCCCGGATGGAGGCTGTTGCGGCATGCTAGTCGTGATAGCGTCCTTAATCACCACAGTTGTCGGACAGCTGTTGAGCGCTCTGTGCGCTTCTGCTCGTACTCGTATCGAGCTTAGCCGAGCCTTTTCCAAGGTATAAAAGTCTTTGTTGTTGTTGTAGGTGCCGTCGGGTGTGCCGGCTGCGCCAGTCATTTTGTCTACAAAGGCCGTAATGTCCGTGTTGGCCTGCGTCAGGCCCGAGTCGATCTGGTCGTCGTAATCGGAGACCAAGTGCACCGTGCAAGCCGTCAACGAGAGCAGGAGCGCGCTGGTTAGACCTAAGGTCCGGACTTGACGACGGCTCACGACTTGCCCCCCAACATACTTTGGATGCGATCTAAATGCCGCGCTTGCTCAACTGCTCAGCCCTGATGGTTTGGGACGCGGAACGCTGTGAGTTAGCTCACAGGCGCGTCTTTTCTCGTATAACATGCGCCTCTTGCGTCATCAACAATGAGTGCTGCCTTGTCACGCCAGCATTGGCTGCGCCGGCAACGGCGGTGACCGTTCTGCGCGAGTCCGTCGCCTCGAACGACGCCCCAGCGCATTGGCAGGACCACGAAGCCGTTCGCCTGGTCGAACCGCTTTACCATCTCGATGGACAAGCGTGGTAGAGCCTCTGCCACGGCCTGCATCGGCGAACAACGATAAGCGACCGTTCCTCATCGGTCAGATCACTCGGATAGCGCAGCTTGTCCCGGTCCTAGCGGGGGCGTTCTTGATCATCACATCTGGTACCACAAGAAGCGGCGCCGCAGATGGAATCACAGACAATTCGAGCCGCTCAACCCCGTGGGGCGTACACCAAGGCATCTTCCGCGACCACACCAAGCAGCGCGACCTGGTCCACCTGCTCGATCGGGTGCACATGCAGCGGTGTGCTGCGCCCTCGCACCACGGTTTCCCGTCCTGACAGGCTATCCGTGGGAACGCCTGCCACGGCACAAATTTCGTGCGAGATCACGGCTTCGCAACCAAAGTCCTTGCACAGCCCCTCCAGCCTGGCCGCGACGTTCACAACGTCGCCCAGGGTTGTGAAAACGCGAACCTCCCCGTGGCCGATTTCCCCCACTACAGCCGAGCCGCAATGCATGCCGACGCCAAACCGGATTGCCTCGCCGGTTTCAGCAACCAGCACTCGGTTCAGAGCTGCGACATTGCGTCCGAGCGCGGCCAGCGCCCTCATTGCCTGAAGGCAGGCATCTTTGGCGCCGCACCCCAGCCCAAACGTCGCCATCAACCCGTCCCCTAGGAAATGGCTGACCCGTCCGCCATTTGCCTGAACCGCGCTGCCTGCCGCAGTGACAAAACGGTCCACGACGAACACTGCATCGAATGGCAGACGGGTTTCGGCGAGCCGGGTCGAATCCCGCATGTCCACTACCAGTACCGACGATGAACCGCTCCTCTCCCGGGAGCGGCCATTCCCGGCGGCGCAGGGCTGTCTCCGGCCAGTCGGCCGGCAGTAAAGGTACGACGCAGACATCTCCCTGAGGCCGCACCTGGCAGGCCAGCCGAACCAACGGGGCGGCGGCAACCCGCTCCAGCACCGCGCGTTCCGCGACGGAGGGCGCCGGCACTTTGTCCGCGCCGCCGGTGACACGAATGCGGCAGGTGGAGCAGCGGCCGCGGCCGCCACAGATACTGGCATGTGGTATGCCGGCACTCCGGCTTGCATCCAGCACGCTGAAGCCGAGCGGCACTCTCACCGACTGTCCCTGCGGATAGGTGACGCGGATCGCGGCGCCGTGCCGTTCGCGCCAGGCCCGCACCAGTCTGGCCAGAAGAACCAACGCCGGCAGGGCGATCGCGGTCCCGATGCTCCAGTTGCGCCAGACCATGAGCTGGTGATTGTCCTGCGGCGTCCCGATCTGCCACGGGTTCAGACTGGCCGCGCGCCATGCGGGGTCCTGCGCCAGGCTGAGCATTGTGCGTCCACCCTGGCAGAAGCCCATCAGCGCAAGCACCGGCAGCAGTACCGCACCGCAGAACAGGTACGGCATCCATCGGCCGAACATCGACTTCAACCGCAGCCATTGATACATACCGATGCAGCCGTAAATCCAGGCGACGATCAGTACCGACACCTGCAGCACGCCAAGGCGCGGCGCCGTGACCCAGAAGGAATACAGCTCCTGGGCATAGCCCTTCTCGGTCCCGTATACGGCCAACGAAATCCGCGTGACGAACAGATGGTTCATCAGCAGTAGCGGAATGGTCAGTCCCAGCACGACCTGCACCACTTCGGGCCGGGTCCAACCGAAATGCCGCCGCTCATAGAACGCCCACAATCCCAGCAGGTAATGGGCCGACAGCGCGAAATACAGCGCCGCGGTGCCCGCCACGCCCTGCCAGATCCACTTCTGCACAACCATACCGGCTTCCATCGCCGGAATGGAGATGTTGCCCAGGGAGTGGTTCAGCAGGTGGGTCGTGACATAGGTGAACAGCGTCAGGCCGGTGACGAGCCGCAGTTTGCGTACCCATAGCCGGTTCGCACCGATGGTGATCAAATCATACCCCGACCGCGCCGATGCGCGCGCTGTTCCAGCTGCTCCATCCTGCGTCGCCCGCATGAGATTGGAAACAGCGTTGCGCGTTATCGCGATGAAACTTGCGGCACTGTCCGAATCTCGAAATCGCCGGTATCGTGATGCCATGCCAAGTACCCCACAGGAAGCCGAGCTTCTGCGGTTACTCGAGGCGCACGAGATCATGCGCCTCATTCCCATCGAATCCCTCCGCACGCTGATCCGGCGTGCCGGTCTGCTCACCTATCCCGAGCGTGACGAGATTTTTGGCCAGGGCGATCCCGGCCGCACCGTCCTTGTGGTCGTCGAGGGATATGTGAAACTGTCGGTGACCATGCTGAGCGGGCGCGAGGTGGTGCTCGATCTGGCCGAGCCTGGCAATGTGATCGGCGAGATCGCGGTGCTGAACGAGTGGCCGCGGGCCGCGACCGCGACCGCGCTCTCCGCCTGTACCCTGCTGGCGATCGACGGACGGTCGTTCACCCGCGAACTGCTCGGCGCACCGCAGGCGATGCTGGCCATCATTCGCCTGCTCAGCCAGCGGCTGCGCAAGACGACGGCGCAGGTCACCGAAAACCTGGAGCTTCCCGCGCCGGTCCGCCTCGCCAAGGCGCTGATCGAGCTCGCTGCGCTGCATTCGCGTCCGACGCCGCAGGGGCCGCAGATCGGACTGCCGCTCTCGCAGCGCGAACTCGGCGCGATGACCGGCCTGATCCGCGAAAGCATCAACCGCCATCTCGGCACATGGCGTGATGCCGGCTGGATCGGTCTGACCGAAGGCACGATCACCCTGTGCAACATCGGCGCACTGCGCGCCCTGTTGCTTGAGCACGACATCGAGTAGCTCCGCCTGAGGCGCATGTGCGTCGGGTCACTCGTCCCGGCCGGAACCGCGGGCAGTATCGCAGCCGACGACGAGATCCCCGAGGCAGCCATGAACGACACCATCGTACATCACGAGAATGCCGAACACGCCGCGCACGCCGCGGCACATGGCAGCAAGCGGGCCGCGCTGCTTATCGCCATGCTTGCGGCCGCCCTGGCAGTCTCCGAACAGCAGGCGAAGAAGGCGGAGATCGCGGTGCAGGAGAACTCGATCCTCGCCGCCGATACCTGGAGCCAATATCAGGCCAAATCGATCCGCTCGGCCTTGGCACAGGACCTGGAGCGGCTGGGTTATACCTTGGAACAGCCAACGCGGGCGGAACTGGTTGCCGCGCGGCAGGGCGTCCTGCGCCAGTTCGAGGCCGACCGTGTCCGCTACGAGACCGACGACAAGGATGGCAAGGCCGCGATCGCGGCGCGTGCCGAGGCCTTCGAGGCCGCGCGCGAACACGCCCTCGAGCGCGCCCATAGCTTTGACAACGCCGCCGCTGCGCTCGAACTCGGCATTGTGCTCGCGACTGCTTCGGTGGTGACATTGTCGCGCCCGCTGATCCGGTTCGCCGGTGCGCTGGGAACGGCCGGTGTGGCGCTGAGCGTGCTTGGAGCCGTCGCGCCGTCGCTCGGAGCCTTCTGAGGCCTATGCGGCGGTCCGGACGAGCGCAAGCAGATGAGCGCGATACAGCACTGCACTGCGGTCGTGCAGCCTGGTCTGCCAGGGCCACGCGGCCTGTTCGGCCAGCACGCGCAGCCCGGCGACCGACTGGGGATGCGCGCCCTCGGTCAGCAACGCCCGCAGGAACGGCTCGGCCGCACCTTCATGCGCCGCGCGCTGGGAGTGGCCGCCGATCCAGGTCTCCACCTGCGTCGCACGGATGGACCAGTCGTAAGGGGTCGCGAGCAGCACTCGGCCATCTGTATGCACCACTTCGGCGAGACCCGCCAGCAGCCGACGCGGTTCGCTGACGCAGTCCAGCAGGTTGAGCGCCACGGCAAGGTTGGCCGTACCGGGGCCGAAGGGCAGGGCGAGCGCGTCGCAGGCCCAGAAATCCACCCTATCGGCGCCAGGCAGGGGGACCGGGAATCGCCGCCGGTCATACACGATGCCGATGCGCCGTCGCGGATAGGACAGCACGCCGGCGGCGGCGCGGCGGGCCAGACGCAGCAGTGCCAGATGGATATCGACTCCCAGCACCAGAGTGTCCTCGCCGCGTGCGGCCAGGTCGAAGGCGGTGCGGCCGGCACCGCAGCCGACATCGATGACGCGGCCCGCGACACGCGTGCCCGCCATGTCGAGCAGACGGGCCAGGCAGCGTCGCACGGCGCCGGGCTGCACGCCATCGGCAGGATCGGCCTCCTCCGGGTCCAGATCGGCCCAGCCGTCCCAGGCATAGGTGGAGACGGTCTGGCGCAGCGTATCGAGCCAGGTGCCGGGACCGATCGCGTCGCCGATCAGGCTCTCCAGCACCGGATCGAGGTCCTCGCGCAGCAGCAACTCGATGCCGCGCTCTGCCAGCAGCGCGCCGAGAGCGGGGACGATGACGGGAATGCCGTCGATGATCGGATATTCGTGGCGGCAGGCCGGGTTGGGGCAGTGCAGGATCCCGCTCAGCACATCGTCGTCCCGCTCCTCCAGGACGGCGTCGAGCGTCAGTTCGATGGCGGCCTGCGCCGTCGCGGGCGCAGCGTGGGCAATGCGGGGCGAAGGCCGCGAAGTGGCGGCGGCGCACGCTGGCGCCTCAGCCGCCGATGGTCACGGTCGGGCAGCCAGGGCCGGTGATGGATCCGCTGAGGCCCGGGATCGGACCGACACATGCCGGATGCTGGGTCATGTCACCGACGCGCGCGGCGGCGAGCTTGTTGATCGTCACCGTGGCCGAGCCCTTGCCGATGATGCCGGGGCCGCCGGGGATGCAGACGGGGATGTCGCAGGGGTCGGTGTTGTCGGAGAGGCGCGCCGCCGGTGCGCCGCCGATCGTGACGTCGAGCGAGCCGCTGATGATCGGCAGCGGCATCGGAGGATGCGGCATGGGGGTGGGCACCGGCGCGGCCGGATGCATGGGCGCGTGGCAGTGCGGTCCGTCCTGCAGAACCAGATCGCCGATGCGCGCGGCAGGTGGGCCCATGGTCTGCGTCCTTTCCCGAACAGATCGACAGTGCTGCCGATACAGGAACCACGCCGCGCCGGCTATGCGCGGACTCACTCGCTGAAGGGGATCTCACATGGGCTGCTTCTGCCATAGCTTTCCGCCCGCCGGGCTGCTGGCGTCGCTGGACCTGTCGGCGAGCGTCGCGCTGCCTGGCGCGGACATCCCGCTGTCGCTGTCGGCGTGGCTCAATCTGCGCGGACTGCCGGCGCTGCCCTGGGAGCCGCTGCCCAACTGGCTCGGCCTGCCGCTGCCCAGCCTGCAACTGAACCTCCGCGCCGTGGCGACGATCTCGGCGCTGGCGCAGCTTCGCGCGCAGGTCCTGGCGCAGTTCGGCCTCGACCTGCTGATCCCCGGACAGGCGTTGATGTTCGTCCGCATCGTGGCCACGATGAATGCGCGGCTCTCGGCTCTGGTGCATCTCAACTTCAATCCGCTGGCCTGGCTGCGGCTGGCAGGGCTGAACGCGGCGATCGATCAGATCAATATCGCGCTGCGGCTTGGCCTGCTGCTGCCGTCGCCCAGCCTGATGCTGTCGCTGACGCTGCCTGGCGGCATTCCGATGCCGCAATGGGCGGGCTTTCTCGCCCTGCTGCGCGCGCTGCTGCCGATGATCGCCGCGGCGGCGAACCTGAACGTGAGCCTGACCGAGACAACGCAGTTCTCCGCCGCGCTGCGGATACTGGCGCGGCTTTCGCTGCCGGGTCTGGTGGCGCCGCAACTGATGGCGAGCCTGACCGCCGCGCTGAACGCCGTCGCCAGTCTGCAGGCGAGCCTCGGCGTCAGTCCGCTGCAGCTTGGCTTTCTGGCGATACAACTACGCGTTTCGCTCAAGCTGAGCGCGCTGCTGGCGACGCTGTCCGCGCGGTTCGGGCTGAACCTGAGCGGCGGCGGCGGCAGTCTGCTCGCGGCACTGCTCGCGCTGCTGCCGAACCTGCCGTTCGTGCCGACGAGCTTTGCCACCAGTGCGTCGGTGCAGGCGGCATTGCAGATGAGCGCGTTCGCCTCGCTGAACTGGCAGGTGCCGCTGTCGCTGCCGGTGATCGGGATCGGCCTGCCGACCTGCGCGTTTGCCGCCTCGCTGAGTGCCGCGCTGGGGCTTCAGGCGGTGCTGTCCGCGCCGTGCGTGCTGGGCTGCGATGCGGGGCAGGTGATGCGCTCGCTGGCGACGGCCACGGCGGCGTAGCGGGCGCGCGCTCTGCGTGCCCTATGCTTATGCTAATCGGTGCTGTAATGCGGCTATAGGCGCGATGAAGTCGATGTCACTGGTATCGCCCTGCGTCAGGTCAACGGGTTGTCCCGCCACAGACCATCGGCCTGCCATCGCAATAGTGAGGTAGGTCCAGGCGTTCGCCCCTGTATCGACCTCTTTGGTCGGCGACAGGATGGGCACATCATGCGCCTCCCTTCTTCGGCATATTCCGCTTCCAGTTCCCCGGCACCGCAGCGCCCAGCGTGCCGTCCGGCGTCTGCGGCTTGTACTGGATCTCCACGTCGCGACAGATGAACTTGCACTTCTCCTTCACGACATCGCCGCTGTCCCAATCGACGCCGATCACCAGCACGTCCTTGAAGTCGATCCGCAGGAATGCCCGGCCGCTGACGTCGGTGCCGGCAGCCTTGCGTTTGATCAGCGTCACCGAGGCGAAGGATTGCGAATTGCAGCACATCTCGAACAACAGAGGCGATGCCTGATCCATCTGCCTGCTGAAGGTGAACGGCTCGAGATCGACCGGATATTTCTTCGTCTCGCCGCGGAGCCAATTGGTGAACCGCGTGCGCGGGGATGCATGCGCACCCTGGGCGGCCTTCAGCTTTTCCCCGTACTTTTCGCCGGCCTTTTCACCGGCCGCATCGTCGTCTTCCAGGCCGACGCCGAAATTGAACTCGTCGATCTCGAAGAACTTGCCCGCCTTGAAGTCATGCAGCAGATCGTCCTTCGAATCGACAGTCGTCTGGCACTCCGCGTTGATGGCGTCGCCTTCCTTGACGAACTTCATCAGCAGATCGATCGACATGGTGTCCTCCTCGTGTTGATCATGCGGTGGGCAGGCGCGAGACGATGCGCAGCACCGCCGTCAAGCCTTCGAGTTGGTAGTGCGGGCGCAGGAAGAACCGCGCCTCGTAATGGCCCGGCGAGTCGGGCTTCTCCAGCAAAGTCACGCGCGCATTCACCAGCGGATGGGCGGCCTTCCATTCTTCGCTCGATCGGTCCGGCGCGCCGTCGACGTAACCGAGCAGCCACTCCTGCAACCACTTCGACAGTTGCACCTTGTCCATCGACGAGCCGACCTTGTCGCGCACCATGCATTTCAGGTAGTGCGCGAAGCGGCAGCAGGCGAACAGGTAGGGCAGCCGCGCCGAGAGGTTGGCGCTCGCCGTCGCTGCCGGGTCATCATACTGCCGCGGCATCTGCAGTGACTGAGCGCTGATGAAAGCCGCCGTGCCGGTATGCTTGCGGTGGACCAGCGGGATCAGCCCGGCCTGTGCCAGATCCGCCTCGCGTCGTTCGCTCAGTGCGATCTCGGTCGAGCATTTCACATCCACCGCGCCGTCGGCAGTTGGGAAACTCAGCACCGGAAGCCCCTCGACGATCCCGCCCGTGTCGACACCCCGGATGCGCACGCACCAGCCGTACTGTTCGAAGGCGCGCGCGATGTTCGCCGCCAGGGCATAGGCCGCGTTGGTCCACAGGTGCCTGCTGGCGTCGGGACCATCCGTCTGCTCTTCGAAGTCGAACGCCTCCACCGGATCGGTTCGCGCACCGTACGGCAGGCGCGCCAGGAAGCGCGGCATGCACAGACCGAGATAGCGCGCGTCCTCGCTCTCGCGCAGGCTGCGCCAGGCGGCGTATTCCGGCGTCTGGAATATCCTGGTGAGATCGCGCGGATTGGCGAGTTCTCCCCAGCTTTCCATCTGCATCACCGACGGCGCGGCCGCGGCGATGAACGGCGCATGCGCCGCCGCCGCGATCTGTGCCATGTCGCCCAGCAGTTGCACGTCCTGCGGGCCGTGGTCGAACGCGTAGTCGCCGATCACCACGCCGAACGGCTCGCCGCCGAACTGGCCGTATTCCTCTTCGTATATCTTCTTGAAGATCGGGCTCTGGTCCCACGCGGTGCCGCGGAACTTGCGTAGCGTGCGGCCAAGCTCCTGCTTCGAGATGTCCAGCACCTTGATCTTCTGCATGAAGCTGTTCTCGATGCCGCCGACCAGGAAGCTCAGACCGCGCCATGTTGCTTCCATCCGCTGGAAGTCCACATGATGCAGGATCAGATTCAACTGCTCGCTCAGCCGGCGATCGATCGCCGCGATCGCTGCCTCGATCACGCGACCTGAAACGTCGCCGCGCGCCGGAATATGTTCGGCCAGCACATGGCACGCGGTCTCGCCCAGCGAACCGACATCGCGTTCGAGCAGTGCGGTGAATTCGCTGTCCATCATGGCGCTGCTCAGTTGATCGCGATCTGCGCGGCCTGCAGCGTCATCGACAGCCCGCCATCCGCGGACATCAACTCCTGCGCCATGATGGAGATCTTGGAGCCGACCAGCGTGATGCCGTCGGTATCGATCCGCACGGAGTTGCCGCCGACCTGCAGCAGGATCGACTGGCCCGCTTTGATCGTGCTGTTGCCGGCAGAGACCGTGATCGTGTGATCGCCGGTCGAGACCGTCAGACCATCGTTGCCCTGCGAGACGGTGACCGATCGGTTGCCCTTTTCCACCGTCGTCGTGGTGTCCTGGGTGACCTTCACCGTCTCGTTGTTCAGCACCACCTTGTTGTAGTCCTTCTGCGCCTGCAGAAAGATCTCCTCCGATCCCGCCTTGTCCTCGAAGCGCAGTTCGTTGTTGCCGCTGCCGGTGCTCGAATGGGTCTTGATCCCCGAGCGCGTCTTGTTGTCGGGCAGCGGATACGGCACGCCCTGGTTGGCGTTGTAGACGCAGCCGGTGATGATCGGCCGATCGGGGTCGCCGTCGAGGAATTCGACCACCACCTCCTGCCCGACGCGCGGGATGAACATGCTGCCCCAGTTCGCGCCGGCCCAGATTTGCGCCACACGAATCCAGCAGGAGCTGTTGTCGTCCTGCACCGCACTGCGGTCCCAGAAGAACTTGACCTTGATCCGCCCGTACTGATCGGTGGTGATCTCGTCGCCCGGCGCGCCGGTGACCTTGGCGGTCTGCGGGCCCCGCATCACCGGCCGTGGCGTGCGCCGGTCCAGGCGGAACGGAATGTCGCCCTTCATCGCGGCGAAGGCACAGCGGAACGTGTCGGTCAACTCGCCGCGGTTATCCGACTGACCTTCGGCGAACTCCACCGTACAGGTCGCCCCGGTCACCAGGTATTCGCGGTTCTGCGCCTCGTCGGTGAAACCGGACAGGGTGAACTTGCCGCCCGCGTGCAATCCGCGGCAATTGCTGGTCCCGTTCAGCACCTGGCGCCGGGCGGCGATGTCCTGCATGCGCACAGCGGCGAGCTTCTGGCCGTCTCCCGTCGTGCCGTGTGGCCCGGGATAGTCGAACATCTCGTAAGAGCCGTAGCTATGGCCCCCCGCATCGAGCGACTTTGCCGTGAGGTCGGCCGACGGCGTAGTGAAATTATAGTCGTTCAGCGCCACGCCGCCGGACTGCAGATGCAGCGCCGAGGACCATTGCCAGATATGATCGTCGATGCCCCGATATTCCGTTTCATCGGTATTGAACGGAACCGCCTTCCCCAGGGCGGCGTGGGAATTCGGGTCGTCCGCCATCACCAGCGTGTGCTTGCTGTCGCTGTGCGTGAAGAAATAGTAGAGCCCGTACGTCTCCATCAGCCGAGTGACGAAGTCGAGCGTGGTCTCCTCGTACTGCACGCAGTAGTCCAGCATGATGTCGCCGGTGCCGTTCTGCCGCTTATCCGCGTAATCGGTGAAGTTGGCGTCGCGGAATACGGTGGTGATGACATCCCATACCGACTGGTTCTGAAAGATGCGGCTGGTGCGGATGCGCGACAGCAGCCAGATCCATGGCCGCAGCTCCAGCCGGTAGCGATGCGCGCCGGCGGCAAGCCCCTCATACGAGGCGCGTGCGATGATGCCGTTGAAGTACCGCTTGGTCTTGTCGTCCACGGAGATGGTGACCGTGGCCGAGCTGCCGAGCAGGGAGGTGAGATCGCCCTTCACCTTGCCGCTGGAGACATCCAGCTCAAACAGGAAAGGCCGGCCCAACTCCTCGCTAGCGCGCAGAGCGGTGAAACCGAACTTGAAGTCGGGGTCCGGATTGATCGTCACATCGACATGCGGCTTTGCATCGCTGTCCGACATCACACGGGTCGCCTTACAGGTTGGAGGGGCAGCGGAACGTGCGCAGCGCCGCCAGGGTGAACGGGTTGCGCACGCTGCTGGCATTCAGCGCGAAGCTCGCCGTGCCGGCGGGCGCGGTGAACGTCACGCGGAACTTGTCCGGCTGATCACTGGGCGTCACATGCGCGTTGTCCAGCACGTGCAGCAGCGACCAGGGGCCGTTGTTCTCGACGATCGTCGCCGGCTTGCCGTCCGCCGGCGTCATGGTCAGGCGCACCAGCGTGTTCCCGTCGGCCGCCGGCCATTGCAGGCTGGTGGCCTCGGTCGGGCCGTGCGCGTAGCTCACCCTGCGGCCGCCGACCTCGAGGCTGACCGAGGCGAGGCCCGGATCGAGCGTCTCCGGCACGAGCTGGAACTTCGTGCCGATCTGCGACCCGCCGGCGGCGAACAGCGCATCGCGGATATCGGCGGCGCGCTGGAAGGTCACCAGAGTCGCCGGCGACAGGTTGAGGCGCGTGTGGTCGGCCGACTGCCACTGCCAAGGCGTCTGCGAGGTATCCACGAACGGCTTCAGGTACTGGTCGAAGAACTGGTCGGTCAGTCCGCTCGGGCCGAGCAGGCGCACGAAGTCATCCAGTGGTACGTCCTGCGTGCTCTTGGCGACGAACGGGTAGCGGTCGAACGCGGCCCGGCACAGCGGCAGCACCTTGGACCGCCAGGCATCGGACAGCTCCGTGCTCGCGCCGTTCGCGGTCACCGCAGCGCTGCTCTGCGACACGGTCTGCAGCATGGCGGCCACCGGCTTCGGCAGGCTCTGCGACAGCTCCTGAAGCTGTGCGGCGGCGCCGACGGCACCACCGCCACCGCCACCGCCCCCACCACCGGCATTGGCATTGCCCTGGCCGGCCACCATCCCGAGCAGCGCGGCACCCTGGTTAGGCGCGTTCGCCGCCTGGCTCAGCCCTTGATAGACCTGCGCGATCTTGCCGATCGCCGCCTCGAGTTGCGCCGGCTTGCCCTCGGCGCCCGCGACGAAGTCGTGCAGCGCCTGGAAGTGCTGGTCCACGCGCTGCGCCGGATCGACCGGCTTGCCGCCCGGCGCGGTGCCGAACGACTGGGCGATGATCGACACCGCCTCGTTCTGCTGGAAGGTCAGGCCGGAGCGCGCGAGGTAGCCGGCGAACCCGCCCACGCTCTTGCCCACCTTGGCGGCCTTCGCCTCCACCTCGCTGGTCGCCTTCTCGGTCGCCGCCGGCCGGCTGAGCTGGGTCTCTGTATCGACCGCCTGCAGCAGGTCGCGCAGCGGCGATTCCGGCGCCGACAGCAGATAGAGCTCGTCCAAGCCCTGCGCGATCTCGCCGAACGACTTCAGCGCGACGTTGGCCAGCAGCGCATCCCAGCGCCGCGCATAGTCGTCGAGGTAAAGCCCGAGGATATCGCGGCGAAGCTGGTTGAGCTGACTGATGCTCTCGCTGAGCTTGACCGGCGGGCGTCCCAGCACCCAGCCGTCCTCGCTGGCGTCCTTGGTCACCTGCGGCAGCAGCGGCAGCAGAACCGTGTGGTAGCCGTTCCAGGTGAAGATGCCGGGCACGCCGGTGTTGAGCGCCTTGCCGTCACGCAGCTCGAAGACGCGCGCACCGGCCGGCCCGGCATTGTCCAACACCGTCCACTCCGGCAGCGACTGCACGACGGAGCTGCGCACCAGCCGGTTGTAGGTGTACTCGGCGAGCGGCTGGCGCGTCAGGATGCCGCGCACCTGAGCGACCAGCGGCCCGTCCAGCGCCACCGGCTCCAGCTTGTATTCCAGCATCGCGTGCACGTGCCGCGCCAGCGCCTCACGCGCCTCGGCTGCTTCGTCGCCCGGGAAGCTCGCGGCGAAATCGGCGGCCATCCACTGCTCGACCAGGGCGGCGTCGAGCGGGCCCTGCCGACCGAGGATCAGGTAGACCTTCAGCGCCTGGTAGAGGAAATCCGGCTGCTGGAGATGCGTGCGCATCTGCTCTTCCAGCCGCGCCAGCAGCCGCGGCAGCAGCAGCCCGTTCAGCGCGCGGTCATACGCATCGATCGACGCCGCCCCCAGCTTCGCGCCCTGGTAGAGGCCGAAGGTCAGGGCGACCGGCGTCGCCTCCGTCCGATCGGCGTAGCCGCCGCGTGCCGTCCGCAGGGTCTCGAGCGCGGGCAGGATGGCGGTCAGATCGGTGTCCTGTGCACCGCGCCTGGTCAGCTCGGCATACTGCCCCTGGTAGTGCTGCACGGTCTCATGCGCCTCGGCGATCATCAGGCGATTGCCGAAGTAGCTCGCGGTCCACACCCCGGTCAGGCTCAGCAGCACGGCGGCCGCGGTGGCGTAGGCGCCGATCCAGGTCCAGCGCTGCCGCCGCTCCACCTTGCGGTCGAGCCCGACCAGCGCCGCCTCACCGAACATCACCTCGCGCACCAGGCGGGTCAGGAAATAGCTACGGCCGGCGTCGCTGAACGCCGTCACCGCCTGGCGCGACAGGCCGAACCGGCCGGCCATGACGCCCAGCAGGCGGTCGATCGGCGTCCCGTCCTGCGTCCCGCTGGTGAAGTAGACGCCGCGCAGCAGCGGTCGCGCCTCCAGCCGGCTCGGGCGGAAGATCTCGTCCAGGAACTCCCGCGCGACCTCGCGCAGCGACGCCATCTGCTGGGGAAATCCGTAGATCAGCCGGCGGCGCTCGACGTCCGGCTCCTGATGCACGCGCTCCAGCATGCGGTCGTTGAGGCGCATGAGCAGCCGGTCGAACTCGGGGCCGAACTGCGCGACCGCACCCGCTTCGTCGGCAGCCTCATCCAGCGGGAAGGTCATGCCCCAGACTTGCTCGCGCTCCTCCTTGCCCAGATTGTCGAAGAACTCGACGAAGCCGGCGATCAGGTCGGTCTTGGTGAAGACGGCATAGATCGGCACCCGCACACCAAGCTGGTCGTGCAACTCACGCACGCGGCGGCGGATGGTGCGGGCATGCGCATGCCGTGCGTCCTCATCGAGTGCGGCGAGATCGGCCAGGCCGATCGCGACGACCACACCGTTGAGCGGCTGGCGCCGGCGGTGCTGCTTCAGCAGGCGCAGGAAGCCCAGCCAGCCGGCGCCGTCCACGCGGGCGTCGCTGTCCTGCGTGGTGTAGCGGCCGGCCGTGTCGATCATCACCGCCTGGTCGGTGAACCACCAGTCGCAGTTGCGGGTGCCGCCCACGCCGCGCATCGCGCCCGGGCCGAACGTATCGGCCAGCGGAAAGCGCAGGCCGCAATTGGTCAGCGCCGTGGTCTTGCCGGCGCCGGGCGGCCCGATGAACAGGTACCAGGGAAGCTGATACAGATAGCGCCCCGAACGCCCGCCCAGCTTCGCGCGCTTCAGCGCATGCAGCGCCTCGCGCAGCCGCCCGCCCAGCAATGCCACCTCCTCGGCCGACGCGGCCTCGGATGGATCGACCTGTTCGGCGGCGACGCCGTCCACCAGCGCCTTGTCGCGCTTGCGGGCGTGCCAGACGTGCGTGAGGTTCCACACCAGCCACGCCAGCAGGCAGGCCCCGATGACCCCACCCCGCGCGAACTCGGTCTCCAGCGGGCGGGTGATGCCGACGGCGAGCAGCGGCCCGAAGAACCACACCACCAGCCCCAGCAGCAGCACTCCGAGCAGCGTCGTCAGCCAGCGGCTGCGGACGATGCGGGCAAAGAAGGTCTTCATGGCAGCCTCGATGTCCTGAGCAGCACGATCTCCGTGCGGCGGTTGCGTTCGCGTCCGTCGGCACTGGCATTGGGCGCCAGCGGGTCGGCGTCCCCCTTGCCCGCGGCGCTTACCGGGCGATCGGCGGGAAGCTGCGAGGCCAGCACCTTGGCCACCGCCTCGGCGCGCGCCTGCGACAATTGCCAGTTGGAGGGGAACCGAACCGTGCGGATCGGCTGGTTGTCGGTATAGCCGTTCACCAACACCTTGCCCGGCTCGTCGCGCACCGCCTGGCCGATCCGGGTCAGCAGCGGCATGGCACTCGGGTTCAACTCCGCCGAGCCGGAGGCGAACATGGTCCGGTTGACCAGCCGCACGGTGACGGATTGCGGATCCTCCAGCACCTGCACCAGGCCGGCCGCGATCTCGGGCTGCAGGAACTGGTGCAGCGAGGGCCTGGTCGGGTTCGCGCTCGCGACAGCAGGGGTGGCCGGCAGGGGTGGGGGCGGCGCCGTCGCGGCGGCCCGCGCGACCTTGACGGGACCGTGCGGGGGCAGCGCCGCGAACTCCCCGAAGGCGATGTCCGACTCGCCGGCCAGAGAGAGGTTGAAGGCCAGATAGATCACGCAGGTGGCGGCCAGCGTGCCAAGCCCGATCAGCCACAGCGGCACACGCCAGGCTAGCTTCCGGCCGCCGGTGCCGATGCCGCGCCATTGCGGGGACAGCTCCCGCTCGAACTCGCCGCGGCGCTGGCGGATGCCGCGATAGAGGCCGTCGCGCAGCTCGGTGAGGGCCGCGCTGCCGCGCCCCAGAACGCGATACCGCCCCTCGAAGCCGATGGAGGCGCACAGATACATCAGCTCGATCACCTCGGCATGGCGACCGGGATCCTTCTGCATCTGCTCCAGAATGCCGAAGAAGCGCTCACCGCCGGTGACCTCGTTGTGGAAGCTGCTGGTGAGGCTCCGCGTCACCCACGAGCTGGAACTGCCCGACGGCGTGCTGAGTACCAGGTCGTCGATCGTGGCACAGAGCGCGTAGCGCGCGGCGCGCAGGCTGTGCGTGTCGAGCCCGGTCGCCACGGCGCGCGACTCGAATTCACGCACCGCCTCGACCATGCTGCGGCGAAGCTGGTCGGGATCGGGCGCCCGGCCGCGGCCGATGCGGGCGGCCGCCACCAGCAGCGGCGCCGCCGCTGCGATCAGCGTGTTGGCACCGATAGTCGGCACGAACTCCGGCTGCTGGACGCGCCGGGGCCGGACGGGGGCGGCGGCAGCAGGGCCGGTGGCAGCAGCAACAGCGGCGGGCGCGGGGCGCGGTGCTGTCGCGACGCCACCGGGCCGCGGCAGCATCAGCGTCGCATTGACGTCTCCCGGTTCGGCAAAAGGATCGTCGGTCTCGTTCATGGCCCGGTCATCCCCTGATCGCCCAGCACTCTATTTCCAGGCCGGGGACGTCCCCTGTGACATGAATCGCTACCCCCCCTGAGCGGGTGAGCGCGCTCCAGTAGGGGCTGCTGCGGTCCAGCTCGAAATACGTTGTGTTCGCGTAATAGGGGAGCTGGCGAGGCGCCACCGGCAGCGCGCGCACCGCGATCCCCGGCAGGGCCACGTTGATCAGCTCGCGGATCTGCTCGACCGGGCCGATCTTGACCAGATTGGGGAAGCTGCGGCGCAGCGCCTCGGGCGGCATCTGCGCCTTGATCGCCAGCACCCAGCTCGCGTTGCTGAGCAGGCTGCGGTCGGCGATCGGGCCGACGCGGATGCCGAAGCGGCGCTCCTGCAGCGGGATCGGCACCGCCGTCTGCTCCAGCACCGCCGAGAGCGATTGGCGCAGCGCCGCCATCACCGGGCGGAACGTCGCCTGCAGGTCGTCGTGGCGATACACCGGGAACGCCGCGGGACGCTTGCGCGCCTCGGTGAACGTCGCGAGTTCGCCGGCCAGGCTGACGGCAAGCCGGTAAAAGTCCTCGGGATGCATCTGGCCCAGCGTGGCGGCCAGATGCGTCATCAGCGGCTCGTAGCGGTTGCAGACCTGCAGCAGCAGATAGTCGGCGATCTCGGCCGCACCGCGCGTCGCACTCTCGGACACACGCCCCGCCAGCGCTTCGGCGCGGTGATGCAGCAGGCCCTGAAGCTGGGTCGCGAAACCGGCCAGAACAGGGGAGGGGAGGCTGACCAGCAGCGGCGGGATAAAGCCGTCGTCCAGCACCACGCTCTTGTCGGCCCGCATCTCCACGATCCGGGCGAGGCCGATGGCGGCGTGACCGCCGCGCGCCTCCCCCTCCAGCGCGAAACGCAGGCGCAGTCGGCCGATCGGCACCGTCGCGGTGCCCTGATAGCCGGCATTGGTGTCAATCGCCTCATGCTCGGCCGTGACGAAGCGCGCCACGGTCTCCATCCGCTCCGGTGGCGCGGCCTCCACGCCGCCGGGCTGCCGCGTCGGCAACAGCAGATAGACCTGGCTGTTCCGCACACCCTCGGGCAGATCGAGCGGGGTCGGGCAGTCGGTGTCGGAAGGCGCGCTGAACGGCGTGCCGTCGGGCAGGATGCCGGCAATCGAGCGGACCGCGAACTTGCCCAATGCCAGCAGATCCGTGTCGATGTCGAGCTGCGTCAGGCCCCAGCCGAACGGGCGCAGGCCTGCGGTGCTGCTGCGGACCAGTCGGTCGAAATAGCGCTCCTGCTGCTGCAGATGCTGCGGCTGGAGGAACAACCCTTCCGACCAGACGACCTTGTTCTCCCACCCCATCTACGTGCCCCCTTGCTCACCCGGTTATTGCTGCGGCTTGACGGAGATGCCGTCGCCGGCGGCCTGCACCGTGACCTTCGTCGTCTGGTGTGGCGGCACATCGGCGCTGCCGCGCCACGTCGCGTGCTGGAAGTCGCGATAGGCCGCGAACACGCCGATCGACTTCACTTGTTCGGTCGGTGTCAGCGTCAGGGTCCTGGTCTGGCCAGGCACCAGGGTCAGCTCGTCCCGCTTGACCAGATCGGTCCCGAGAGTCGCCTGGTCCTGGTTGAACAGCGGAAAGAACTCCGCCCCGGTGAACGCGCTGGTCGAGCCAAGCTGGTAGATGCGCACGACGAGCGGCGCGCCCTGTGTTGGCGCCCCTTGGCCGGACGGCGACGGATTGGCATCCGGCGTCGCGGTCAGCGTGAGCTCGACCACCGTCGGCGGCGGCGGTTTGGGTGGTGCGCTGCATGCGGCAACCGCCGTCAGCACGCCGAGTGTCATAAGCCGACGCAGCATCCTGCCCTCCCGTCGCATCAGACCCGCCGCGCCTGCTGCTCGTAGGCGCGGGCGAAGTCGCGGCCGAAGGCGAGCGTGAAGCTGTCCTCCACCTCGCGGGTGATCTCCTTGTAGGTCGTCCGGTATTGCTCCCAGCAGCGCGCCTTGTGGGCGAGGGGGAGCAGGCTACCGACCGGTCCGGCGCGGTGCTGCTCCTCCAGCGTATTGGGACTGATGCGACGAAGCAGATTGGTCAGCGCGGTCTGCAGGCCCGCCATGACGGCCAGCTCGTGCGCCTTCAGGTCGGCGAAGGCCTCCGAGGTCGCGGCCAGCGGTTGCAGGTAGCCGGGACGCCCCGGACGCAGCAGCGCCGCGATCGCCTCCTCCGTCGTGACGGAGAACTTGAGCGGATTGTTGTCGGAGGGCCGCAGCAGGGTATGGTCGGCGCGGAACTCGCGCTTGATGGCGGCGCGGGACATCAGCACCGCCCGCAGCCCGTCTACCATGGCGCGGAACACTTCACCGGCGGTGCGCAGCACGGCCTGCGGGTCTGTGTCGGGGTCGAGGCGCACGCCGGCGCCTTCGAGGAATTGGTTGAGTTGTGCGGTCGCATCGGCGGGCGTACGCGCGGGCGCCGCCGCAGCCGGAATCGGAGAGGGCGGGTGCGCCACGTCGCCCGGCGGCGTATCCCCCAGCAGCGCATCGATGCCAGAGTCATCCAGCTGGAAGGAAGCAACGAACTTCGGTGGAGCGAGAGCGTGCAGCGGAGCGTCTGCGTTGTCCGGCTGCGACGGTCCCTGCCAGACGTCGAGCAACTCGGCGCCGCGGAACAGATCATCGTCCGGATCCGCCCGCCCGCCACGCCGCACTTCGTCGATGCGGTCGAACGGGTCGTCCTCGCGCACCGCCGACTGGGCAGCGAACGGGTAGGCGAAGCCGGCCCCTGGCTGCGGGATAAGCGAATCATCCGTGTCTGCCGCCGACGTCACCGGTGGCAGGGTTTCCGCCACCGTGATCCGGTAGCTCCCGAGCCGGATCTCGTCGCCATCCGCGAGCACGAGGCGGCGATCCGGGGAGAGCGAGTCCGCCGCGCCGTTGACGAACACGCCATTGGTGCTGAGGTCGGTCAGCACATAGCTGCCGTCGATAAAGGCGACGACGCAGTGCGTTCTGGACAAATGGTGCTGGGGGTCCGCGAGCACCCAGTCATTTCCGGGTCCCCGCCCGATGGTCAGCCTTCCTTCATCCAGGGTCCGGGTCTCACGACCGCCGCTGATCGGGGCGTCGGAAGAGCCTTTGACCTGTTCCAGTGTAAGAATCAGCGGCATGGTGCTTACTTCCCCTCCTGTGCAATCAGTCGCTCTGTGTGGTGGAGGACTGCATGGCTGATATCCTGCTGGCCGAGTTCGAAGGCCGCGTCTGGCTGGTCAGCGGCGAGGTGCATCTCGACGACCTGCTCGCCAACACGCTGTCGCCCGATGTCAGCGTCGAGCTGGTGCCGTGCGAAAGTGTGGCCGCCGTCCGCGATCAGTGGGCGCGGCATGGCGGCGACCCCTCGGCCGGCATGCCGTGGCTGGTGCATCCGAACGTCGTTGCCCGCGTCATGGGGGTGACTCGCGGTGCATCGCCTGACCACGCGGTCATGTTCGGCCCGTGGTCGGTGTTGCTGGACCAGGCCGCGCTGGCTGTCATCGAGGCTGCCGCCGCGCAGGCGAACCGGCAGCCCGAGGCAACCATCACGCTGGCCGAATACCTGGACCCGGCCGGCCCGCAGGCGATCGCCGATCTCTCGCGGCTGCGCGCCCAGTTGATCGAGGACCAGCTTGCTGCGCAAGGCGTCGCCCGCGAACGGATCAGCCGCGTTCGGCGCGCAGTGAGCGAGGTGCCCGGCATGGCGCAGGAGAGCCAGCGAGTGGACATCCTGCTTGGCCCGTAGCGGTGGCATGGTCCGGTTCCCCCGCGGCTACTTCAGCGACGCGAGCAACGCGTCGAGATCAGCCTCCGGGGCGTCCGGCGCGGCCGCCGGCGGCCGCGCATTCAGGCCGGCAAGCAGCGCGTCGAGTTCGTCGACCTCTCCCCCGGCTGCAGCAGCGGCATCCGGCGCGGCAGGCGCTGGCGCACTCAGGCCGGCGAGCAGCGCGTCGAGATCATCGGTCGCGCCCGCGCCGCCATCAGGTACCGCGGCCTCATCGACGGCCGGCACCGGCGTGTCGGCGACCGCAGGCGCTTCCGGTTCCGACTGATCGGGCTGATCGGCCTCCGACGCGGGGGCAACAGCAGCACTCTGGGGCGCGGCCATCTCCGCCGGCGCCCAGAATCCGGCCAGCGTCCCGCCGGCCAGCGATGTGAAGCCGCCGAGCCGCACCTCGGGCCGCCCGCGCAGGGACAGCAGCGGCATGACCCGGTACGCCGCCACCTGAACCGCCTCGCGCTCGGTGTAGAGCCGCTCGGTGCAGGGCAGAGCGACCTGATCGCCGTCCGCCCCGGCATAGACGAAATAGGGCATCTCCCCGACGCCCATCACCGTGCCCAGCCGCATCGCCTTGCCCTGCTGAAGCCAGTTCTCCGCCAGCAGCAGGCCAGACAGCAGCGCCGGATGGCCCCACAGCATGGCGCCGAGACCGCCTTGCGGGGTGAACTCCTCGAAGCTGAAGGCGTCGATCGGGTCGCTCTTGCGGCCGTAGGGCGGGCGCAGCAGGAAGCGCGGCGCAGCAAGCCCGAGATACGCCGCTTCCGGCAACCCATGCAGCGCCGACCATGCGTCCTTGATCAGCGGATGCTGGTCGTGGAACCGGGTCTTGAGCGCATCAGGATCGATCCCGGCCACGAACGGTGCGCGAGCCGCCGCGGCGATGCGGGCGACGCGGCCGAGCAGGTCGGCGTGCGGCGGCGCCAGCTCGAAGCCGTAGAGGCCGATGATCGCCGACAGCCGACCCTGTGCCGCGTCCAGCGCCGGCTGCTCCACCAGCATGCCGTATAGCCCGGTTTCCTCCAGCGCGTCGGTCGCGGCGATGTCGGCGGCGAACTCCTCGGCTGAGACGTCGTAGAGCACGATCTCCATGCGTTCGCCGGTCTCGATGCGGCGCACCAGGAACTCGACGCCGCGCCAGATCGCCTCGGCCGCCTGGAAGTCGGGATGATGCAGCACCCGGCGCATCGCCCCCGACAGCGCCTCGTCGACGCGCGCGATGAGCTGATCCTGGCGCGCGTCGCGCTTCGGCTGGATGTACGGGGCGACCAGGCGGCGGATCAGGTCGTCGACCGAGGCTTCCTCGGCATCCGCCACGGCCGGGCGCCCTACCAGGCGCGCGAAATCCGACAGCCGACAGTCGGAGGCGACGGCGGCGCCGCGTGCCTTGCGTGGCGCGCGCGGCAACGGGGCGCCGCCGCTCCAGGACAGCACCTCCTTCGCCGCGCGATCGAAGCCGGTGCGGCTGCCGAGCCTGCGTCGCAGATCAAGCAACTGCTCGAACAGCTCCACATTCTCGGCGAGCTGATCGGGATGGAAATCGTCGAGATTTCTGATCGGAACGACGACCGCGCGGTCGTCCTCGGCCAGCGGCAGTGCGAGCGAAAGCTGCATGCGCTCGATGACCTGGTCGATGTTGTCGACATCGACCTTGATCGGCTTGCGTGCGGCGAGTGCGGCGCCGGTCTCCAGCCTGCCCGCGTTGGCGCGTCCCGAGAAATCGCCGAGCAGGGCCAGGCGAAACTTTGCGCCCGCCGACGCGGCCCGCGGTGCACGGCTGATGCTGCCAAAGCTGACTTCATAGCGCATGTCGTCACTCCCGACTGAGTGCCGGGGCTTTAGCAGCCCGGTTCGGGAGGGCCGGTGACTCGGATCATACGTCGCGCGCCCAGGCGATTTGACGTGGCGCGCTCAATCCACATATATTGACCAGTCGAATCGACCAGTCAAACCATGGCAACCATCATGCGCGAAATCCAGGCTTCCGAGGCCAAGACCCACCTCCCCCAGCTCCTCGATGACGTGGAGCGTGGTGAGACGATCGTCATTACCCGCCATGGCCGCGCCATTGCCCGACTGGTGCCCGAGGCGCATCGCCGGCAGGAAGAGATCGATCGGGCGATCCAGAGCATCCGGGCGCTGCGCAGGCACACTGGAAAGATCACTCTGGCCGAGCTGCTGTCGGCTCGTCACGAAGGGCACAAGTACCTGATGCCGTTCGTCATCGATGCCTCCATTGCGGCGTGTTGGGCCTTCGAGGACGAGGATCATCCTGTCGCAGCGCTGGCCCTCGAGCGTATTCGCAGCGATGAGGCGCTCGTACCAAGCCTTTGGTGGTTCGAGGTGCGCAACACGCTGATCGTCAATGAGCGCCGCGGTCGGCTGACCGAGGCCGATGTGACGGTCTTTCTGCGCGGGCTGGCTCGGCTGGGGGTGACCATCGACCGCACTCCTGACGAGGCGGCGATCCTCACGCTGGCTAGGCGGCACCGGCTGACGGTCTATGAGGCGAGCTATCTCGAGCTGGCACAGCGGGAAGGGGTTCTGCTCGCGACACTCGATACGGATCTCGTCAATGCGGCGCGTGGCGAGAGGCTGCGATTGATCGGAGAGTAAGGAATTCGCATGCGCGAGGTTGGCGTCCTTTCGCGGGCGAAAGCACAGGCAAGGCTTGCGAAAAAAGTTACCTATGAGAATTTCCTCGGCGGCCCTGCGGTTCTGGAAGCATTTCGCGCCGGCGCGCTCGACCTCGTGACCATAGGAAACACGCCACCAATCCAGGCACAAGGCGCGGGCGAGCGCATTCTGATCGTCGCCGCCTGGCAACTGTCGGGGCCGGAGTATGGCCTCGCTGTGCGACCGGCCTCAAGCCGACGAACCGTTCGGCGCCCTTGACGCGCCGACGCGGCTTCGCATGCACGAACTGCTTGCTGTTCCGGCTGGCGGAGAGGCATCGCCCTACGGTTCTGATGGTGACGCACGGTGTGGATGAGGTACTCGTCCTCGCGGACCGGGTGCTGGTCATGGAGTAAGGTCGCATTATCCTTGATCAGGTCGTGGGTCTGCCTCATCCCTGGCGGAATACCGGCGCACGCTTCGCATCGCTCCGAGGCGATCTGCTCAGCGCCCTCGGTGTTGTGGCTGAGGTTTGAGCGACCACGGGTCTCAGGTTAGCGGCCCGGCCGGCGTCGCACGCGGTGGCGTCGCAGTGGGGCAGGCAGTGCCTGTGAGCCGGCCGGCCCAGAGATCCACCTCCCGCCAACACTCCACAAGGCATGGCTCGCTCCGCTCGGGCATGCTCACTACCGAGGTCCTCTTTGCACTCGCGCCCAGCGATCGGCATTCAGTCCGCGGCCGCCTGGAGCGCCGGTGATTCCAGTCATACCCGCCGGCGAATACCGCATGCGACGAGACCTGCATCGAATGCAGTGAGGCCACGGACATGGCAGCCGAAACACCACCGACCGGGATGGACCACGCAGAGATGAAGCGGTTTCTGCTCAAGTCAAAACAGGAACCGGTCAACTGCGCACTCGGCATCGGCGACGACAAGAGTGTCGCGTTGTTGATGCTCTCGCCGCATCGCTCCGCCAAGTCGCTGCAGGGCGATTTGCAGAAGCAGTTTCCCACCGCCTTCAACACCCGCTTCGGCACGGCGATGGTCGATACCGATGACGATCCCACGCTGGTCAAGTTCATGCTCAACAAGGCGGTCACCAGCATGGCGCGCCGGTTGGTGAAGACGCTGAAGGGCACCGGCTTCCGCAAGGTGCAGATCCTGCTGGGGGACGGCACGCCGGTGGAGACCGCGGCCGAGGAGGAAGGTGCGCAGCAGGGTGGCGCCCCTGGCTCTGCGACCGAAGGTGACTCGAAACCAGATGCGTCGGCGTTGGCACAGGCATTGGCGGCGCTCGTCCGCCGCATCGCGGACGTCGCTGATGCCACGCAAAAGGAGGTGTTTGCCAAACAGGCGCGCGAAGCCAACGTCAACATCAAGGTCGGTAATCTCACCTATGCCGCTGTCGGCATCGAATCGCTGCGCCGCGCGCTCGATGCGGTTCCGGGCGGCGGCGATACCGCGCCCGCTCAACCGACCGAAGCCGAGCCGGCGGCGGCACCCCCTCCACCGCCTGCCCCGCCGCCAACGGTAGAGGCGCGGCCCGACGCCGCGGCACTGTCCGCAGCACTTGCCGTCCTGGTGCCTCGCGTCGCCTACGTCGCTGACCGTGCGCAAAAGGAGGCGCTGGCCAAACAGGCGCGCGAAGCCAACGTCAACATCAAGACCGGCAACCTCGCCTATGCAGCCGCCGGAATAGAGTCACTGCGCCGCGCGCTGGACGCCCTCGTAGCAGCGAGCACGCCTTCAAAGGCGGCGCCCCGTCGTCCGCTTCGCAAGCCGCCATCGTCGTATGTGTCGATCCGCGGCCGCGAGATCTGGGCCGCAGCACGCGAAAGGACCGCGGAACAGATCGGCACCCTGAGGGAACGCCTCAGCGGCATGCCCGACCCGGACCTCCAGCGTCTCGCGACATTCGATCTGAATGGGACCACCAGTGAACGGAGCGCGGCGCTGCTGACCGCGCTCAGCGAAGTCGATGGCGCAGCGCCAGACCGGCAGCCCGATGCGCGCGCGAAGGCGCGCCGCCTGATCAGCGAATTCAGTGACTACCTGAAAATGGATGCGCTGACCCGGGTCCTCGATGACAATCCGCTCAAAGAGCCCGTCGCGATCCGTGAAACGCTCGGCGCGGCCTTGGCCGAGATCGACCAAACCCTTGTAGGCTGAGGAACCAGAACGATGAGCGAGACACTCAATCGCGCACCATCCGAGGCGGTCTACGATGACTGGCAGGTGCAGGCCTACAAAGCACTGGGCGAGAAGGTGCAAGCGAACGAAAAAGCAAAGGCGGCACTGGCGAACGGGTTCATACCCGATCAGAAGACCATTCGCGACAAGCCTTTGCCGCCGATCCAGTACAACGGCAAGCCTGCTCCGAATTCATGGATCGGAAAACAGCTTGCCGGTCAGTTGTTTGGCGATCCCGACGACCGAGCGGGCCGGACCTTGAAAAAGGTCGATGGCAAAGACGTAGATTTGCATGGCCAGAACTGCCAAAAAATCGGCGCCATGTTGAATGACGGCACGGCGGCGGCGGTGAAGATCATCGGCGAGGGCAAGCGCCAGCTCCGGGGCAACTTTTTTTCCGCCGATGGCTACAACCTCAAGAACAACGACAACAAGGTCGACACGTCCCGCCCAGTCGTGTTGCTGCTCACCGGCTCGAGTGGCAGCGCGGAAGAGCAGGGTTTCGACGTGGCGAAGTTCTACACCGAGACAGGTGCAAGCGTACTCTCGGTGAACTATGCCGGCTTCGGCGGAAACGCGGCGCCACCCGACGGCACCAGCGAACTGAGCCTGCAACAAGACGCACAGTCCATGCTGCAGCATCTGATCAACCTTGGCTACGATCCGGACAAGATCATCATCCATGGCTATTCGCTGGGCGCTGCCGTCGCCGCGGAATTGCAGCGCGCCAACGAGGCGAATGGTGTCAAATTCCGCGGCGCCGTCCAGGACCGCCCGATGCTGAGCGCCGTGCATGGCGTGGAAGGCCACTACACCAAGATCACGCACCCCGTCGCGGCACTGACCCGCGACAAGGTCGGCGGATTCCAGGGCGAACGCGCCATCATGCAGATGGATCACGCCACGCCGATGGTGATCACCAGCGACAAGGGTCGCTTCGCCGAACGGGCCGACGAACTGCGGGAAAAGCTGAAGAAGAACCACAGCAACGTCAGTGGCGAACACAGCGGCGGCGGGCACTTCGACCACAAGAAGATGCTCGAAGCCAATAAGAAGGCCCTGGTCGACGTGATCGCCGCCGGAGGCAAGGGCGCCCAGATCGGTGATCAGGCAGAGCCCGACGAGATGGCGTACGAAAAGCTCGTCCGCACCTGCGAGCGGGCCATCGACGAGATCCAAAAGGGCGCCACTGGCGCTGCGGCCAAGTTCGCTGACCTGCCGGAGGCCGGCGGCGCCTCAGCGGCGATGGAGCTGCGCAGGGAGGTCCTCGCACTGATCGGCGATCTGGTCGATGTGCTGAACTATGCACCCGTCAAGTGCCCGGAAATCGCTCAACTGCAGCCAGCCATCCAGGGCGCGATGGGCGAACTCGAGCGACTTGCCGTGGCACTGCGCGCCAAGGCGACCACTGACACCAATAAGCCGTCGGTGTGCACACAGGAAGTCGATATCGCTGCCGCACGTGCCGCCGATGTACTCGACCGCATTGCGCAAGCCGGCGGGCTCGCCGCTGCCAGCAAGGAACTCAAGGACGAGGTGGTGAAGGTCTGGCGGCTGATGATGGGTCTCGGAATCCGGCGCAAAAATCAGGAAAGAATGCGAGGCGACTTGCGCGACCTGTTCGACGAGCTGTACGCCGCGATGGATGAGATCGGCGGCTATTACGTCCTTTAGCGACGCGGGTTCAAGGAGACGATCATGTCACACGACCAAATCGGCGAAGATCGCCGCGCTGTCACCGCGCGTCTGCTGACCCAGGTGCGAGACTGGGCTGCCACCGCGACAGAGGATGACCAAACCGCCGAAGATGCACTTGCTGCGTCATTCTCAGCGTTCGCCGCTGCCGGCCCGACGGCGGACTACGCGGATCGGATCGGCGCCGCCGCGTTCGCGGCACAGACTGAGATCAGCGACGGCAAGGCCGCAATTCTCGATGCGATCGACCGGCTGCTGGACGCGTTGCACCAGATCATCGTGCCTGCCGAACTCTCGATGTTCGCCGCCTCGATCGTGGCGCACACTTGGTTCCGGCGCGGCAGGTCGGCAGCCGAACGGCTTGCTATCACGATGATCGCGCGCCATGCGCTCATGCCGCGGCTGCAGGCCGCCGCGCCACCCGCCAAGGCGGCGGTTGCCAAGGTCGTCGCGATGGCGCTGGAGGACCTGGCCGAGAGCGTCCCGTTCGGCGCACGCCCCGGCAGCCGACTGACGGCACTGCAGCCTGAATTCAGCCGCTGCGCCGAAGTGTTCGACATCTGGTTGCGCGACATGGTGACCGCCGGCAGCTTTGCGCTGGCGATCACCGACGGCTCGCCTAACGCCGATCCCGACGATGTGGTGACGCAGGCAGAGGCCGTGATCGCCGACGATGCAACGCTCGCCAGCGCCTTCATGCAACCAACACCCGATGATCCGCTGGGCACCGCGCCGCGCTACGGGCTGACGGCGATCGGCCAGGCCATCGAAGTGGCACGCCAGCAGCGCTCGACCGACTACGACTGGGTCGCGGTGCAGCGCCTTGCCGATACCTCACCTGGCGAGTTTGCCGCCCTGCTGCGCGACGAACGCCTGCACGTGCTGGACCACGTGCGACTCTAGGGCGAAAGCGGCACGGCTGCGACGCAGATCGCTGCCGGCCTGAACTGAGCTCACTCGCGCTGTGCGGAGGCGACACTGCGCGGGGACCGCGTTGCCTGCTACCGCGTTGCCTGCTTCCGCCCCAACACACGTGCTCTGCTTTTGCAGCAGGGGCAGACGCCATGACAGGCCACACATTGCGCGGCCGTCCAGTGTTCCGTGCCTTGGCTTCGCAGGCGGCTGTCAGGGCGTGATGGGCCGGTTCATCTCGGTCACTCAGGTGGGATATGCTGCCGCGGTTATCGCCAGGCGCATTCCAGAGTGTCTGACGGTTCGCGATGCCTTGGCTCACAGGAGGGCTTTGAGCTTAGCAAAGGCCACGCAGGATGGGGAACCTGCCGCCGTGCGCGACGCCCATGCAATCGTCTCGCCATTCGCTCGTCATCCTATCGTTCATCATCGCGGCGCTTCTTCATCGACGGCCACGGTGCAAAAGGAGGCGATGGCTATTTAGTGTTGGCTGATGAACGAAAGGCTTTGCATAAAGCTGCCTGCTGAGCTTGAACCGGGTAGAACGTGCGCGACGCAAGGCCGGCGCTTTCTTCGCCGGCAGCGTCACTGTCGCTGCTCGTGAGCTGTGCCCGCTGCCTAGATGCATTGCGAGGGTCAGGAGCTCCCTGGCCCTCCCTCTTGGCAGCCTCGCGACCCAGGATGAGAGGACCAGTGCGTGCCGGGCCTAGCCGTTCGGGATCGACGCCTTCATCTGGTTCAGTTCGTCTCTGGCACGGAACAGGTTGCCGCTCGCCAGCACATCTTCGACGCTGGTCATTTGAGCTGCCCACCGCGATGCCTCCATACTCCCGGGGGGGAACGGATTTTTTGGCAAGCTCTGCGCCGCCGACGACAGCACCTCGCGCGCCTTGTCGAACATGGTGTTGCGGATGTCCTCCACCACCTTTCGCCGCGCCGCGGGGAGCGCCCGTTTCACACCATCCCACCGCGCGGTCAGGAGCTTGAGTAACCGCGCAGCATCGTCGGCCGGCAACAGAGCTGCGAGATCCTGCGCATATTGCAGCGTCTGCTGATCCGCGGCGTCGCGCTGTGCCTTATCATCGAAGTCCCTGAGCGCCACATCCAGCATTGCCTCGCCGTGCGACTCGCTCTGCTCCAGCGCCGTCACAGCATCGATCGGCGAGGCCTTCGCCTGCGCCTCATCCCTGGCGTCATAGCCCAGCACCCTCACGGCGTCGGTCACCGCGACCATGCCGCCTTTTGCCTTGACCTGCCGCCATGCGTGCAGCTGCGGGACGTAGGTGGTCATTTCCGGCGTCAGCTTCAGTTTCGGGAAGGTCGCATTCAGCTCCTCCAACTCGGTTTGCGCCTGCGCGCCGTCAAAGGTCGCGTCCCGCTGGGGCGCCGGGCGATTGAGGCGGATTCTCGTCACGATGCTGCTCAGCGACCGCTGCTTGAGCTGCTCGCTCAGCTCATTGGCAGAAAGCGTTTGCAGCGCCTCCCGTTCGAGAGTCGGATTGCGCATGTCCGCCCGGTACAGCTTCAACGCCAGAGCCATGTTGGCCAGCAGCCAGTCGCGTCGCAGCGAGCCTTTTTTCTCTGGCCAGCCGTTGTGTACCAGCGCTTCCTCCATGCGGAGCTTCTCCTCCGACGTCATGAGGAAATATTCGGCATAAGCGCCGCCGTTCTTCTGTACGGCGTCAATGGCGGTCTGCGCCCGTTTGGTGAATTCGGTGTCGCTGATCCCTGGTTCGAACAAGGTATTCGCGTTCTGCCCAAGCGCAATCTGCACCACCGCGGGTGCCAGCACCGGCGCCGCCCACTTCAGGAACATCGCGCTGCGGCGCGACGCTTCCAGTGCCTCGTCGTCCAGTTTGGCGGCCGTCCCCTCATGCACGGCATCGACCACCCCACGCTCCTGCTTCAGGGCAGACACCATCTTGCCCGGCTCGATCTTGGCGATCGAGTTCAGCATCTCGGCGGAGAACGGCTCATAGGCCGACGCAATGCCGAGTAGCGCATTGTGCTTGTCGCCCAGCCGCTCGGGCAATTCCTTGCGCGCCTCGGCCGGTGGAAAGGTCAATCCGTGATCGATCGGCACCAGGTTCGGCGTGCCGCTTTCGTCGTTGATCATCAGGTTGCCACCATGGCGGTCCATGTTCAGCGTGATCGTGTCGAGGATCGCGATCTTTTGGCAGTCCTGCGCCGGTATCTTGCCCTTGACCTCCAGCGGCTGGTTGCGCATCGCGCCTTTATTGCTGATGAATTGCTGCACCGATCCGACCAGCAGCTTGCTCTTGTCCAACTGAGGCTGGTTCTCCTTGTCGGCCACCAGTCCATCCGGACCGGCCATCGCGCGCAACAGCGCTCCCTCCGGGAGGCGAGTGCAGTCGAGGCTGATGATGTTGGTCTCCGGTATACCGAAACTGATCATCGTCATGCCGTTCAGCACATCGCCGGTGCGGGCTGCCATGGCTTCGCGCACCGGTTCGCCCCCGGATGGGAAGCCCTCGATGGGGCTGATGCGATCAAGATCGGGCTTGAACAGCGCCGACTTCGTTGCTTCCTTGCCCGGCTTCTGTCGATTGATCCAGAATGCCGCACTCGCCGTGCTGCCATCCAGCGGCTCTGCCACACGTTGGCCGGCGGGCAGGCTCTCCAGATCCAGCATGGCCTTCAGTTCAGATGCCTGCAGGGCTTGCTCGCTCTGCCACGGCGGATCGCCCAGCTCGACCAGCTGCTGCCGCATGTCATAGCCGCGCAGATCTGCCAGCACCTCGCGGCAGGCATCGGCCTTCCGCTGGGTCTTAGGCTGCTTCTTCTGCCGGTCGAAGTGCTTGTCGTAGTGGTCGAGATACGTCTGCGCCGCCGCGCGCAAATCCTCAACCAATCCCTGCGAACGCGGGAGATCTGCCTTCTCGAACGATTCCAGTTTGGCCAGGAACGCCTTGAATTCAGGGCCGGCGTCGAGATCGTCCTGGCCCAGCGCCGTGGCCCGGCTCACCTTGGGGTCCGGATTGAAGTGCGTTTCGACGGCAGCGCACGAAGCCACCATCTCGTTCTGCAGTTGGTTCTGAACGTCGATCTTGCTCTTCCAGCCGACCTCGCGGAAGAAGTCCTGCTTCCACTGACGCAGTCCCTCGGGAGCGTTCTGCTTGCCTTTCGGCCGATTGGGACGTGACTGCCTTGTATCTGTTTCGGACATCGTTGCTATCCTCGTGGCGTCTGGTTGCGGTCACGCGTGGGACGTCAGCCGATCACGCGTTCTATCTCGTCGAGTGCCGTGCCGAGCGTCGCGCGAATCGCCGGAGCTTTCGGCAATGGAACTTCATCGATCACCCTGACGAGCCCCGTCGCCAGCAGGGTGCGATAGTTCGCCACCGCGGTGCGCAGGCCGGTCGTCGCCTTCACTACCTCCTCGCCGCCTGCGGTCTGGTATTCGATGAGTGCCTTGGCCAAGGCGACGTTCTGCGTGGTCCCGATGCCGTGCAGGCCAAGCTCGGCGATGCGATCGAGGTCCGGATCACCATAGCTGCGCAATGCCTGTCCAAGCGCCGTCATGTTGGCGTCCACCGCCTCCTTGGCGTCGCGCCAGATGATGGAGCCGTTAAATCCGGCCGGGCTTTTGGCCGGCGCAGCCGCGGGCTCATTGAGCGACACGCCAAGCACCCGGAGAACCCAGGCGTTCTGTTCAGCAGTGGCAGGCATGCGACATCATCCTCTCTCGTTCGGCGCCGCGATCTGTACGTGCGGTGCGGCGTCCGATGAGTGATATGCCCTGGGCGTCGGCACTGCCCCTGTGACTGCTGTCACAACGCAGACCGCAGAGGTCTTCCGATGATTTGGACGCTCGGTCGGACAAGTGACCCGAGTGATACCTGGTCGCGGAGGGCGATGTGATGACTACCCCTGTCGAATTCAGGAGCTTGGGGCATGCCAGGAGACACACAGACCGGAATGGAACGGGCGGAGATGAAGCGGTTCCTGCTCAAGTCGAAGCAGGAGCCGGTCAACTGCGCACTCGGCGTCGGTGACGACAAGAGCGTCGCGTTGCTGATGCTGTCGCCGCATCGCTCCGCCAAGTCGCTACAGGGCGATCTGCAGAAGCAATTTCCCTCCGCCTTCAACACCCGCTTCGGCACCGCGGTGGTCGACACCGACGACGATCCGACGCTCGTCAAGTTCATGCTCAACAAGCCGGTCACCAGCATGGCGCGCCGGCTGGTCAAGACGCTGAAGGGCACCGGCTTCCGCAAGGTGCAGATTTTGCTGGAGGACGGCACGCCGGTGGAGACCGCGGCCGAGGAGACGGGAGTTGGCGTCGCCACCGACGGGCAGGTTGTAGAAGCAGATGCCAGACCCGACGCTGGCGCCTTGCAGAACGAACTCGCGGTTCTTGTTCAGCGGATAAAGGACGTCGCCGATCCTGCCATGAAGGCAAGGCTGGCGAAGCTGGCGACCGATACCAACGTCAATATCAAGACCAACAATCTGACCTACGCCGCCACGTATCTCGCGCAGTTGCGCAACGGTCTCGCCGCCCAGGAAACGACGCCGGACAACAATGCGGGTGGCGGCGAACTCGTCCCGCCGCCACCACCACCCGAGGCACAGGCGAAGCCGGACCCCTCAGCCTTGACGGCGGAGCTGACCGCCTTGGTGCGCCGTATCCCCGAGGTCGTCGCTGCCGATCCGCCTCGCAAGGAGACGCTGGCGACGCTTGCACGGCAGGCTCAGGTCAACCTGAAGACAGGCAATCTCACCTATGCAGCCGCAGACATCGAATCGCTGCGGCGTGCCATGGAGGCTGGCCCGACCGTTTCCGGGTACTGCCCCCACTTCAGGCGCCTCGCCCAGCGCCACGCCAGGCCAGCCCTTCTATGACAAGGCACGCGTTGCCTGGGTGGCGACGCGGAACAAGGTCCAGAGCGATGTCGAGACGTTGCGCAAAGCCATCCTGAGCACCTACAGCGACAGGGCGACCGAACTCGACGGCCAGTTCCAGGCACGTGTGGCCCCCCTGCTGGGCACACTCGACGAATTGCTGGCTGACAAGCTGGATGCGGCGAGCAATGCCGCCGACGCTCAACAGCGGTCGGAACTGGTGGAGGAAGCACGGCAGATCATCGAGCGTCACCGGGACTATCTGGCCGCGAGCCCCATCATAGCCGATCTCGATGCCAATCCGTTCGTGCCTCTCGCAATCCAGAAGACGGTCGCGACCACTCTCGCGGCGCTGTCGAATACGGTGCGATAAGGCTGGCACCTGAACGGGCGAGCAGAGGCGCTGGAAAGGATATAATAGGAGGGGCCACCAGACGATTTGTTCGCAATCGTACGCCGAGCGACCGGGGCCGGATCGCCTCGGCGCCTTGGCGTTCAGTCGCCACCGTCGGCGTCGGCTTCGGCGAAGACCCCGGATGACACCGTCGCCTCTGCAATACCATTAATTTGTTTCTGATCCGATCCAGAGGCGGCGTTTCAGGACGCTTGATCGGCCTGGCGAACGACCCTGATGCGGCACTGTTCCATTGCTTTGGGCGGCAAGGACCGCACCGGGTGGACGGCGGCCATCCGCCAGAGCGTCGCCGCCGGGCGTTTAATAAACCCGAGACTAGTTTCCAGCGAGGTTGCGCAGCCACGCGTTTCCAGGCGGTTCAGCCATTCGGTCACGTATACGCGTAACTGAACTCGCTCTCCGCCACGCCGACCTGAACGCTGGCGATCGCCGCGCCCTCGGCCATCCGATCCAGCATCGCGGCACTGATCGCCGGCAGCATCGTGTTGGTCAGGATCGCGTCGATCATGCGCCCGCCGCTCTCGGGTTCCGTGCAGCGGCTCGCGATCAGCTCGACCACGTCCCGGTCATAGCTGAACGCCGCCTCGTGCTGCTCCGCGATGCGCGCGGCGATGCGCTCCAGTTGCAGGCGGATGATGTCGCCCATCACCGCGTCACTCAGCGGATAGTACGGCACCGTGATCAGCCGCCCCAGCAGCGCCGGCGGAAACACCTCCAGCAGCGGCGCACGCAGCGCCCTTGCGACACGCTCCGGCTCCGGCCGCCTGGTGGGATCGCGCCCGGCCGACATGATCAGCTCGGTGCCGACATTCGACGTCAGCAGGATCAGCGTGTTGCGGAAATCGATCTGCCGCCCCTCGCCGTCCTCCATCACGCCCTTGTCGAACACCTGGAAGAAGATCTCGTGCACGTCGGGGTGCGCCTTCTCCACCTCGTCCAGCAGCACCACCGAATACGGCCGCCGACGCACCGCCTCGGTCAGCACGCCGCCCTCGCCGTAGCCGACATAGCCGGGCGGCGCGCCCTTCAGCGTCGAGACGGTGTGCGCCTCCTGGAACTCGCTCATGTTGATCGTGATCAGGTTCTGCTCGCCGCCATACAGCGCCTCGGCCAGCGCCAGCGCCGTCTCGGTCTTGCCGACGCCAGACGGGCCGCACAGCAGGAACACCCCCACCGGCTTCGACGGATTGTCGAGCCCCGCCCGCGCCGTCTGCACCCGGCGCGCGATCATCTCCAGCGCGTGGTCCTGGCCGATCACCCGCCGGCCCAGCGTATCCGCCAGCCCGAGCACCGCGCGCACCTCGTTGGTCACCATCCGGCGCACCGGAATGCCGGTCCAGTCCTGCACCACCGCCGCCACCGTCTGCTCGTCCACGCTCGGCAAAATCAGCGGCGCCTCGCCCTGGGCAGCGGCAAGCTCCGCCTGCAGCGGCATCAGCTCCTCCAGCATCGCCTCCCGCGCCTCCCGGTCGGCACCTTCCCCCCGTAACGCAGCGCGCAATGCGAGCACCCGGTCGACCAGCGCCTTCTCGGCCTCCCAGCGCGCCTCCAGCTCCGCCAGCGCCGCCTGCTCGCGCCTCAGCGCCTCGCGCGCCGAAGCCTCACGTGAGGCAACGCCGATCCCGATCGCGCTCTCCCGCCCGATGATCGCAAGCTCGGTCTCGAGCGCCTGGATGCGCCGGCGGCAATCCTCCACCGCCGGCGGCACCGCGTGCTGGCTGACCGCCACGCGCGCCGCCGCCGTGTCGAGCAGCCGCACCGACTTGTCGGGAAGCTGGCCGGCCGGGATGTAGCGATGCGACAGCCGCACCGCCGCCTCGATCGCCTCGTCGAGGATCTGCACCCGATGGTGCTTCTCCAGCGGCAGCACGATCTCGCGCATCATCCGGATCGCCTGGTCCTCCGCCGGCTCCTCCACCTGCACCACCTGGAAGCGACGGGTCAGCGCCGGGTCCTTCTCGACATGGCGCCGGTACTCCGCCCTGGTCGTCGCCGCGATGGTGCGCAGCGTGCCGCGGGCGAGCGCCGGCTTCAGCAGATTGGCCGCGTCGCCGGTGCCCGCCGCCCCACCCGCTCCGATCAGCGTATGCGCCTCGTCGATGAACAGGATGATCGGCCGCGGCGAGGACTGCACCTCCTCGATGACCTGGCGCAGCCGGTTCTCGAACTCGCCCTTCACGCCGGCGCCGGCCTGCAGCAGCCCCACATCGAGCACCCGCACGCTGACGTCCCGCAGCGGCGGCGGCACGTCGCCCTGAGCGATGCGATGGGCAAAGCCCTCCACCACCGCGGTCTTTCCGACGCCCGCCTCGCCGATCAGGATCGGGTTGTTCTGCCGCCGCCGCATCAGCACGTCGATCACCTGGCGGATCTCTGCGTCGCGGCCGATGATCGGATCGATCTCGCCGCGTCGCGCCTGCTCGGTCAGGTCGATCGAGAAGCGCTGCAGCGCCTCCTGCTTCCCCATCAGCGCCGGCGCTGGAGTGTCCACCCCCGCCGCTTCGGCGGAGACCGGCGAGGCCTCCGGCGAGCCTTGCAGGATGGCGGCAAAATCCTCGCTCAGCACCTCGGCCTTCACCCGCTCGAACTGCCGGCTGATCGCGGCGAGCGCGTTGCGCAGCGTCGGCGTCTTCAACGCCCCCAGCACGAGATGCCCGGTGCGCACCTGCGTCGCGCCGAACATCAGCGTGGCGAACACCCAGCCGCGCTCGACTGCCTCATCGACCTGCGGTGCGAGATCGGAGATCGAACTCGCACCGCGCGGCAACCGGTCCAGTGCCGCCGTCACGTCACCCGCCAGCCGCGCCGGGTCGAGTTCGAAATGCCGCACGATGCGGTGCAGGTCGGAATCCTGCGTGGTGAGGATCTGATGCACCCAGTGCACCAGCTCGACATACGGGTTGCCGCGCAGCTTGCAGAACACGGTCGCGCCTTCGATCGCGCGGTACGCCACGGGATGGAGCTTGCCGAACAATGCGGCGCGACTGATCTCGGTCATGGGACTGTCTCCGCCACGGTGCTGCCAGGCAGCTTTGCGTCGATGGTGCGTGAGTGGCTGTCGGCGCTCGCATCCAGGTAAAGGTCGGCCGCGTCGGCGGGCTTCTGTCGCGGCATGAGCCAGGTGGTCCAGCCAAGCGCGCCGCCGCCGGTCTTCCGGTCGCCGAGACGCGTGGGCGGCACCTCCTCGCGCCTGAGGATGATGTTCACGTCCCAGATCAGCGTGTCGCCGGCGTAGTTGCGCACGATCGGGATTAGCCGGTGAAAGCTGGTGCCGCCCGGCAGAAGCCGTAGATAGTCGGTGAGCGGCAGCGGTCCGATGACGATGCGGAACTTGTGCTGCCGGCTCCACACCCGACCGCCCAGCAGGGCGGTCTTGCCCAGCGTCCCGGTCTCCGGCGCATGTGCCAGATGGGTGCGGTCGTTCGATTGCAGGCCGAGCCAGGCGCCGATGAAGCCTTCGATCCGCACCGGTGTGCGGAAGAAGCTGGAGAGGATGGAGCCAAGCCCCTCGGCATGCCGCGTCTGGCCCGCGAGATGCCCGGCGAAATGCAGCTTCGCCAGGTCCGGCATGGCGTCGCGGTCGCGCAGGCTGTCCATGCCGAGCCCGATCAGCGCGCCGACATAGAGCGCGAAGCGGTCCTGTTCCGGACGATCGAGACTGACGGTCGGCCTCGCATTGGCCCAGGCGCGATAGAACAGCGACAGCGCGCGATGGTGGAAGATATCGGCGAAGCGCTGAAAGGTCGGATCGCGATGGTTGCGCCGCCGGTCGCGCGCGTATTCCGTCAGATGCAGCGGCAGTGCGCCGTCAGGGCCGAACAGGCCGAAGAAATGCACCAGCAGCCGCGCCGCGTTGCCGTCCTGCTCCGGCTCCAGTGCGGCGAGCGTGGCAGGGGCGAACACGACCGATGGTTCCTGCGCCAGCCGCACCGCATCCTGTGCCGGCCGCACGCTGTCGCCGAAGCGTGGCCGGTCGCGATACTGCGCCTCGAGCCGCCGCATCGCCTGATAGAAGCCGTGCTCCCACGGCGCCTCCGCGAGCTGCGTCAGCAACTCGGTGGCGAGGTCGGGCGCGGGCGCGGATGACGTGTCGTCGTTCATCACAGCACCGGCCGCTGGCCGAAGCGGGGTGGCCAGCGCATCACCTCGCCGCGCTCGGGGCTGCGCAGCACGGTCTCGGTGAAGGCGTTGATCGAGACGTATTTCGCGAAGAACCGATCCAGCACGCTGGCGAGCAGGATGCCGCCCGCGCCGCCGAACGGCGCCTCGTCGATGGTGAGCGTGATCTCCAGACCACGTCCCGCCGCGATGGGTCCCGCGCCGGGGATGCGCCGCACGATCGGATGCGACGCGATCGAGGTCAGCCCCTCCAGCTGCCGCGCCGCGACCGAGGTCGCCGACGGCACATAAAGCCGCAGCATCTCGCGCAGCGCCGATGCGCCCTGGCGCGTATCGGTATCGACCAGGCTCAGATAGTTGAGCCCCAGATGGCTGATGAAGCGCCAGGCATACTCGCCGCCGCTGCGGCAGGGACGCGGCGCGACCGGACCGACCAGGCAGCGGACCGAGGCCACCGGCGCGCTGACCGCGATGGTCAGGTCGGTGTGCTGCTTGCCCACCGGCATCGACAGCGGCAGATCGCGATTGGTGCACAGCAGGTCGAGCCCGAGCTGGCGCAGCGAATGGTTCACCGGCGCCTGCTCCGGATCGACCAGCGAGATGTACACCTCGTGCCCCAGATAGCTCGACCGCGGCCCGCGCTGCCGGGCGCGTGCGGAGAGCTGCCGCGGCTCGCGGCGCAGCATGTAATAGGCCTGGTGCCCCGGCGTGCGGGTCAGGTCGTTGGCCGCATAGAACGGCAGAAACGGCTGCGGCGCGCTGCCGTCGGCGGCATAGCCTTCGACCGAAGTCACGCCGAACACCTCGAAGTCGAGCGGGCGCACGCGGTCGGGCACCACGTGATACTCGGCCTCGCGGCCATTGAGGTTGATGCGGTCGGCGCGCCTGGGGAACAGGTTGATCGCCGGCGTGCAGAACAGCCCCAGATGATCGGGACCGAACGAGGCCGCGAGCACCGGCTCGCTGCGGTTCAGCAGCAGGACGATCTCCAGCTCCTGCCCCGCACAGCGGGAAACCGCACGATCGAGCCGGCCGAGCTCCACGAACAGGAAGCGCTCCGGCATGGCGAAGTATTCCTGCAGCAGCCGGTAGCCCTCGAACGAGGCGGGCGTGCGCGGCAGCAGCGCCTCCTCGGGCTCGAACCCGAGCGGGCGCACCGCGGCGGCCGGCAGCCGCTCCTGCCAGGGCAGCGGTCGTTGCGCGGGGCGCACATAGACCGCGGTGAGATTGGCCACCAACTGCTCGTAGAGCCGCACACGCGCGCCTTCCGGCCCGGCGAGAAACAGCGGCAGGCGCTCCAGCGCCATGCGCGCGAACGGTGCCTCGCCGGTCGCTCGCAGCTTGAGCCGGATCGCCGCCTTCACGCCAGGCTGCTCCGGCAGACCGAGCGCGGTCAGCGCCGCCGGCGAGGCGATGTATTCGGCCTCCGTCAGCTCGATCGGCAGGAGCTGCACCGGATGGGCGGTACGGAACTCGCAGTTGGTCTGGTCCTCGGTGCCCAGCAGGCTGCGCAGCTCGGTGCCAGGCGGCAACGTGACGCCTTGCGGCACGCCGCGCAGGCTGGCCTCCGGACGGAACTGCACCACCGCCATCGCCGGCGTGGGCGCCAGGTAGTGCGGATAGACCATCTGCAGCAGCGACTGCGTGAAGGTCGGGAACTCCGCCTCCAGCTTGAGCTGGATGCGTGCGGCGAGCAGCGCGAAGCCTTCGAACAGCCGCTCGACATAGGGATCGGCGACATCGAAGCTGCCGAGATTCAAACGCGCGGCGATCTTCGGGAACTCGCGTGCGAACTCCCCGCCCGTCTCGCGGACGAACGCGAGCTCGGCTTCGTAGTGGTTGAGCAGTGACGGATCCATCAGCCGCGTCTCCTTGCGTCGGTGACAACCGCAAGCCGCGTTTCCAGCTCGATAGAGGTCTCCAGGAAGAGCTGCTGCGGTACCGGCTGCGTCCAGAGTTCGCCCTCGATCTCGAACACGATCGCTGGTGTCGGTTTGTCCTCGTGCGGCGGTCGCATCCGCACCTTCAAAGTCTCCGCCCTGATGCGCGGCTCATACGCACGGATCGCCTCGGCGATGCCGGCGCAGAGCGAGGCGATGCGATCGCTGGTTCCGACCAGTCCGGCGAAGCCACGAACGCCGAAGTTGATCGTGGACTTCGCCGCCAGCGGCACAGCCGAGAGATCCTCGGTCGCCGCCAGGTTGGTGGTGTTCAGCAGCCACGCGAGATCGCGCAGCACCGCCTGGCGAAGCTGTTGCATGCCAAGCGTCTGCTGCTCGAAGGTCTCGCGCGTCTGCTCCGGCGCGGCATCGGTGAGCCGGTCGAGGAGCGACGGCTGCAGCCTCTCCCGGCTTGCGATCTCATGCATCGTTCGATCCCTGTCGCCGGGCGGCCTACGCCTTGCCGGCAATCGGATTGGTGCTGTGGTCCCGCGTGTTCCTGCAGCCGTTCCAACCGCCCGGAATGGACGAGGCCAGGGTGCCGTCCGGGTTCTGCTGGCAGTAGCGGATCAGCAGGCCGCCATACTCGAACGTCACGGTCTCCTTCGGGCTCTCCTCGTCATGCTCCCACTGGATGGTCTTCACGCCGACCAGCTTGAAATCGAAGCGCAGGAAGATCTGGCCCGTGGTCATGCCGCCAGCACTCTTGCGCAACGCGAGCGTCACCTGTTTGAACGCGGTGCCCGAGCACGCCATGTCGAACAGCGTGGGCGAGGCGCGGTCGATCTTGCGGGTGATCGAGAACGCGTTGAACTTGATCTTGCCAGCGCCGACGCCGCTGCTCTGGCTGCCGATGTTGAGCACCTGCTCGACATCGAAGCTGTACTCGTCAAGCTCAAAGAGCTGCTTGTTCGAGGCAAAGCCCTGCAGGTCAGGCTGCGCCAGCTCTTCGGTATTTTGGCTCATGTCCACCTGCAATTCGGCAAGCAGCGGCGAGCCGGTGTACGGCACGAATGCCATATAGGAGTCTATAGCCATGGTATCCTCTCTTGGGGTTCGGGGATGTCGTATGGATTGGTCGGGTGTCGTTACTTCGGCATGCGGGAGACCAGCCGGAGTGAGACGGTCAGCCCCTCAAGCTGGTAGTGCGGCTTGAGGAAGAACTTGGCGTTGTAGTAGCCCGGATTTTCCTCGTTCTCCTCGACATCGACGCGGCCTTCAGCGAGCGGGTGCGATGCCTTCCATTCCTCGGACGAGGTATCTGGTGATCCGTCGACGTAGCGATTGAGCCAGGTCTGCAGCCACTCGGTGAGCTGCGCCTTGGTCATGGAGCTGCCGATCTTGTCGCGCACCATGCATTTCAGGTAGTGCGCGAAGCGGCAGCTCGCGAACAGGTAGGGCAGGCGAGCCGAAAGGTTGGCGTTCGCCGTGGCGTTCGGGTCGTCGTATTCCTGCGGCTTCTGCAGCGACTGCGCGCCGATGAACGCGGCGAAGTCCGAGTTCTTCTTGTGGATCAGCGGCATGAAGCCGTTCTTCGCCAGCTCCGCTTCGCGCCGGTCGCTGATCGCGATCTCGGCCGGGCACTTCATGGCCACGCCGCCGTCGTCGCTCGGGAAGGTGTGCGTCGGCAGCGCTTCCACAGCACCACCGCTCTCAATGCCGCGGATGCGCGTGCACCAGCCGTACAGCTTGAAGGCGCGCGTGATGTTGGTGGCCATCGCATAGGCGGAATTGGCCCAGCAGTACTTCTCGCTGTCGGCGCCTTCGGTGTCCTCCTCGAAGTCGAACTCGTCGACCGGATCGGTCTTGGCACCGTACGGCAGGCGCGCCAGGAAGCGCGGCATGCACAGGCCGAGGTAGCGCGCGTCCTCGCTCTCGCGCAGGCTGCGCCAGGCGGCGTATTCCGGCGTCAGGAAGATCTTGGTCAGATCGCGCGGATTGGCGAGCTCGCCCCAGCTCTCCATCTGCATCACCGACGGCGCCGCCGCGGCGATGAACGGGGCATGGGCCGCCGCGGCGACCTGTGCCATGTCGCCCAGCAGCTGCACGTCCTGCGGGCCATGATCGAAGGTGTAGTCGCCGATCATCACGCCGAACGGCTCGCCGCCGAACTGGCCGTATTCCTCTTCGTATATCTTCTTGAAGATCGGGCTCTGGTCCCACGCGGTGCCGCGGAACTTGCGCAGCGTGCGGCCAAGCTCCTTCTTCGAGATGTCGAAGACGCGGATGCGCAGCATCTCGTCGGTCTCGGTGTTCTTGACGAGATGCTCCAGGCCGCGCCAGCCCGACTCCATGCGCTGGAAGTCCGCGTGATGCATGATCGCATTGACCTGTTCGGTCAGCTTGCGATCGAGTGCCGCGACGATCGCCTGGATCGTGCGCAGCGAGTCATCGGCGATCAGCGTGGTATGCGCCAGCGCCTGTTCCGCCAGCGTCTGCACCGCGGCTTCGACCGCCTCGCGGGCGTGGTCGGTCTTCGGCTTGAACTCGCGCATGAGAAGCGCGGAGAAGTCGCTGGGGCCGTCGGTGACGACGCTCGCGGCCGGCATTGAGGTCTGGGTGGAGGTCTGGGTCTCGCTCATGACTGGTCCTCCGCGCCGGACGTTGCGTCGTCGGTTGAACTGGCGGGCTTGGGTGCGGCGACGAGGGTCCGCAGCAGCGCGGGATCGCCGAGGATGTTGCCGATCAGCTCTTCGGCGCCGCTCTTGCCGTCCATGTAGGTCAGCAGGTTGCAGAGCTGGGTGCGCGCCTCGAGCAGCTTGCTCAACAGCTCGACCTTGCGCGCCACCGCCGCGGGACTGAAGTCGTCCATCTTCTCGAAGGTGATATCGACCGCGAGGTTGCCTTCACCGGTGAGAGTGTTCGGCACCATGAAGGCCACGCGCGGCTGCATCGCCTTCATGCGATCGTCGAAGTTGTCGACGTCGATCTCCAGCATCTTGCGGTCGGCGACAGGCGCCAGCGGCTCTACCGGCTTCCCCGAGAGGTCGGACATGACGCCGACCACGAAGGGAAGCTGCACCTTCTTCTGCGACCCGTAGGTTTCCACGTCGTACTCGATCTGCACGCGTGGCGCTCGATTGCGGCCGATGAACTTCTGGCTGCTCGCTTTTGCCATGACTGCCTCGCTTGGTTAGGGCGTGGCGCGAGCAATACCGGCAGTGGATGCGAAGCCGTATGACTCCAATCACTCGTCGCGGGAGCCGACGATCGTCTGGGCCTGGGTGAGCCCGTCAGGCGCCAGATCGCGTAGGATCTCTAGGAAGTTCTTGTCGACCAGGCCGCGGGCGCGCTGGAGCAGCATCGGCAGCGGGCTCGAGGGTTCGTAGCGCTCGTAGTACTCGCAGACGAGGTCCAGCAGCCGGATGACCTCGGCGCGCGATCTGACCGGCGCGAAGCGAGCCACGTCGCCCGACTCGCCGGTCTGGGGCTGCGGAGCTGCCTGAGGAGAAGCTGGCATCATTGCGTCCGTGGGTTCCGATACCTGTGCGGGGCCTGCGTCCTGGGAGGCGGTGGGAAACACGACATAGCGGTCGATGTCGCGGACCACCTCACTGAGCAGCTTGGTGAGTGGCAGGAAATCGGGACCGGTGCCGTATCCGGTCCTGTCATCGAATATCGCCGCGATCGACGTCGCCTGCTCGGTCGCAACGAGAGCTGCGGCGCGCAGCTCGGCGAGCCGGGCAATGTCGCTGTCCTGGAATGCCGAGCGGATCATGGCTTCACTGGGACGTTCCTGGTCCTGATCAACGTCGAGGACGCCGGTGGCGAGCGCGATGTCACGCCAGGAGAACCGACCCAGCCGCGGCGAGTTCGCCAGCGGCAGGTCACGGATGTGGCGGAGCACGAAGCTCGGATGCCCCAGCCGGAGCAGCGCGTTGGCGCGCAAGGTCGGGTCGTTGTCGTCGTCCGGGTCGAGCTGCGGATGGACCTGCTGCCAGGATATCTCCAGGAGTTGCCGGACCGATCCCAGCATCGCGGCGAATGCCGCAACGCCGGCGAGATGCAGGCGCGCTATCGCGAGATGCGCGAGCACCCGCAGATCGCGCGTACGGTCCAGCAGTGCCAGCGCCTGCTCCTCGACCTCCTTCCAGTCCGGATCCGACGCGGCGATGATCGTGTCGCCGTATTGCTGCTCGGGCTTGCCTTGAGCGGCGCGTTCGAGCGCTCCAAACTCCGGGTCGAGTTCCAGGTTGGGGCCGGCCACAGAGCCGTCAGCCAGGGGCTCGGTCCAGGCACCGTCATCCGGCAACCCCATGCGTTACTCCCACTAGTCAAATCGTCGCCACGGAGCTCACAACGACGGGAAGGCAGGTATGCGACCAGTCGTCGCGTGAGGCAACGTGTCACCGGTCCAACATCGCAGGGGACCGTCCGCATTCGCTCCGCGTCCGTTTGATGCCATGAATACCGCCCTATCGCTCGATGCGATCAATTTCCCGCTGGCCGACGTGCGCGGGGTGCGCTCGGTCCCTACCTGAACGTGTTTCTCATCACGCAGCAGCATTGGAGTCAGTCGAGCGTCGGTCTGGTGACGACCGTCAGCGGCCTGCTTGGGCTTGCCGTGCAGACGCCGATCGGCGCCGTGATCGACGCGACCCGCTGGAAGCGCGGCATCATCGTGGCGGCTCTCGCCATGCTAGGTACGAGCGCTGTCGTCATTTACGCGGTCCCGCGTTTCTGGCCGGTGATGATTGCGAACACGCTGATCTCCGTGGTCGGCGACGTGTTCGGCCCGGCGATTTCGGCCCTCACGCTAGGCCTCTGCGCGCGCACGGTGCTGGCACGTCGCATGGGCCGCAACGCGGCCTTCGATCACGCCGGCAATGTCGCGATTGCCGCCGCGGCCGGCGGTGTCGGATGGGCATTCTCACAGCGTTCGGTCTTCCTGCTCGTACCGATCTTCGCGGCGTTATCGTCGGCCGCCGTATTGTCCATCCCGAGTGCCGCCATCGACCACGCGCGCGCACGCGGCGCGGATGCCGAGACACAGACCGCGCCGCCTTCGCTTTGGCGCGTGCTGAGCGGCTGCCGGCCCTTGCTCATTTTCGGCTGCTGCGCGCTGCTGTTTCATCTTTCCAACGCGCCTTTGCTGCCGCTGGTCGGCCAGAAGCTTGCCGCGGCGTACAAGGATGTAGCGACCGCCATGATGTCGGCGTGCATTATCGCCGCGCAACTCATCATGCTGCCGATCGCGATCGCGGTTGGCCGGAACGCCGACCGTGTCGGGCGCAAGCCGATCCTGCTCATTGGGTTCGCCGTGTTGCCGCTACGCGCGGTGCTTTACACGTTCTCCGATCAGACCTGGTGGCTGATCGGCGTCCAGTTGCTCGACGGAGTGGGCGCGGGCATTTTTCGGCGCGATCACGCCGCTGGTGATCGCCGACCTGATGCGTGGCACGGGCAGGTTCAACACTGCACAGGGTGCCGTCGCGACGCTTCAGGGAACTGGCGCTGCGAGCAGCGGGCTGATCGCCGGTGTCATTGTCGACCACGCTGGGTACTCGGCCGCCGTTCTCACCGCCGCGGTCATCGCGTCGATTGCTCTGGCAGCGCTGGTGCTGCTGATGCCGGAGACCGCGTCGTCCGAGGGGCAAAATGCGTTCGCCCAGTCGTGGAGCGATCGCCGCTGCGAGGCTAAGCCAGGTTCGCCTTGCGAAACCCTTCCAGCAAATGCTCGCGGTCGTCGGGGCGCAGTTCGCGCAGATCGTCCAAGGGCAATGCCATGAGCGTCCTGAAGGCGTCGCCGAACAGCGCAAGCCCATCGGTCATCACCGCGTTGGCTTCCTCTGTCCGGCCGACCTGCCCCAGCGCGGCCATCAGCGTGTTATAGGGCTGACGGAACGCAAGAAATGATTGGCGGACCTGACCGGCGACGGCGATGGCCGCCTCATAGTCGCCACTCCAGTAGTGCGCCCGTGCCATGAAGTGCAGCCACAGAGGCATCAACGGATCGAATGGGCTCAACCGAATGGCCGTCTGCAGAGGTTCGATGGCCCTGCGCGGGAAGCCACCCCAGACCCGGGCTCCGCCTAGCGCGCCGTGCGCCGCCGCTGAGTTGGGCTCGAGGCTGACCGCGATCTCCGCCGTCGCCAGGCTCTCAGCGTGTCTTCCCGACATCCAAAGGGCACGCGCCAGCGCGGCGTGGCCGGTAGCGTCCGTCGCATCGATCGTCACCGCCCGCACGGAATGTTCGAGCGCAAGTGGCAGATTGACCGGGCGCAGGTGCGGGCGGAACAGCGTGATCTCGCTCAGATAGGTGAGCGCCAGCGCCGCGACCGCGCGGGCAAACTGGCGATCAAGCTCGATCGAACGCTGAAAGAAACTGCGGGCCCTTTTGTTCTCTGTCGGCTCGACCTTGGAGAAATGCCACATCCCGCGGTGGTAGCTTTCCCAGGCATCCAGGCTGTCGGCAGGCTTGCGTACAACGCGCTCGCGCTCGCGGCGCTCAAGTGCCGGTTGGATGGCGGCCGAAACGCTGTTGGTAATTTCGTCCTGAACCGCAAAGATATCCGCAAGGTCGCGGTCATAGCGTTCGGCCCACACATGGCCGCCGGTCGTCGCTTCGATCAACTGCGCCGTGACGCGCACCCGGTTGCGGGCATTGCGCACGCTGCCTTCCAGGACATAGCGCACGCCGAGTTCGCGGCCGACGTCTCTGATCGGGACCGGCTTTCCCTTGTAGGTGAAGCTTGAGTTGCGGGCGATCACGAACAGCGATCGCGATCTGGACAGCTCGGTGATGATGTCCTCGGCGATGCCGTCGGCAAAGAACTCCTGTTCTGCATCGTTGCTCATGTTGGTGAACGCCAGGACAGCGATCGAGGGCTTGTCCGGCAGCGCGAGCGTTGATGCACTTTCCGCAGGCGATGTGGTGCGTGCTGTCGCGCCTGGCAGTACGCGATAGGTCCGCACCGGCCGGGCGATGTTCTTGAGGTTCTGCTCGCCCATATCGTCGAACCCGACATCCAGCCGTCCGGCCGCATCCTCCTGGACCCTTGCCGAGACACAGATCCCTCCGGCGCCGGCCAGTGTTTCCAGTCGGGCGGCGATGTTCACGCCATCGCCGAAAATGTCGCCGTCCTCGGCAATGATGATCTCCCCGACGTTGATGCCGATCCTGAATTCGATCCGTTCCAACGCCGGCAGGCCGCTGTTGTAGGATGCCATCAGGCGCTGCACCTCGCTTGCGCATCGCACCGCGTCGATCACGCTGGCGAACTCGATCAGCAGACCATCCCCTGTGGTCTTGACTAGGCGGCCATGGTTCGTCGCAATCGTCGGGTCGATCACCTCCGCCCGGATCGTGATGAGCCGATCGAGGGTGCGTTCCTCGTATGCTCCCATGAGGCGAGAATATCCCGCCACATCAGCGACCAGCACGGCCGCCAGCCGACGGTGGGTTGGCATAGAGCGGGCCTCGAAGCTGGTGGCGGAATTTGGCCGTTCCGCCTGAGATCCGGGTGCAGAGCGGTGCGCCTGCCCGGCGTCCGAGTCGGATGTGGTCGGCTCACGAGGCATGGCCATCGCGTCGACCAGCAAGGTCGCTGATTTCGCGCGGATGCCTAAACGGTGCTTCGCGAGCCTCCGCTGCGCCTGGCTGGTGATCGATGCAAAGCCGCACTTCTAGATCACCCCGATCCGCTTTGTTCTTCACGGCGCGCATCAGGCGACAGGCCGACATCGTTCCCCCGATCAGAGGCGCGGAGTTTCAGCCAGATGGTCGAGGAACGCAACCAAGGAAGCCCTCGATATCGCGCATGCTGAACGCACGGTGGCTCAGTGCAATTGCAACGGGCCCTGCCGCCGCGCCAATCGGAGACAGGAGGCAAGTATTGTGATGTACCCTTCATCGCTTCACGAGAGTGATGATCCACGACGTTGTCATTATCAGCGGCGGGCCACAGCACCACGATCGGTTGTCACAGTATCCCGTCGCCGTGCGGATCTGGAGCGGATCGTCGCGTTGTCGGACGCGGGCGTAGTGTCGCCGCCCGTTGCGCAATACGACCTGCAGATGCCACTGAAGCCCTTCGTGTCAGTGAAGCTCGTCACCTACGGGGGCAAGCCGGTTCTCGCTGTTCGCTGTTCTTTCCGTGCCAAGATCGATGCCGAGGGCTGATCTGGGGACGGTCTGTGCCACCGGATCGGTAGCACCAGGGCGCTAATACCCCCCCGCGAAAACGGCGATGCCCGCGAGGATAACAAAACATGCGATCAGCGCGAGCATGAAGGCTCTGTCGATCGTGGCAGTAACCCAGTGACTATCCGCCAGAGGGCGAGAAAAGTTGGAAGCCCGCATGCCTGGCGGAGCCGGCTCAATTCTCGCACCGCGGGAACATCATGGCGCGTGTTCGGCTGGCGGCAAAGTGCTTCCGAGACCAGGGCGATCCACACGAGTAGCTCGTTCGTTGGCATAATCTTTCCTGATTACGCACTTCCCTCAGTCACGAAACACGTGGTAGCAGGCCAGGAATTCTATGGCATTTCATGAGGTTGTGGCGATGGCGCGTAATAGGGGCAAAAGCCCGGGCGAGGGTTACGCTGGCTGTCCCCGGCAATGGATGATGTCTGCCAGGCTCGGGACGATTGGTTGACCTGGGCTGGCGAGCCTGCTGCCGAGATAATCCCAGAAGCCACGCCCAACTGGCGCAGGTCTTGGCCAGACCAAGGAAGGATCGCGGCAGTCGCGACCGATGTCGCTGCGGGTGCCACCGCTGACTTTGCGTTTGGTCACCTGACAGCGGATGTCGTTCTCCGAGCCGTTCGTGTGCAACGGAATGTGCGGATGGTCGAGCACGGCCAACAACTCGGTGTGATTGGCGTGCAACCGCTGCAGCAGGCGATCAAGAGTGACGAAGCGGAACGTGTCAACGACTTTGATACATCCTGGATCGGCATTTAGGCTTGGATCTTCAGCGTTGACGCTGGTGGATTGATCCAGGCAGCGGTTGGTTTGTCAGGCGGTGTTGGTGGTTTGTTGACGAAGCGCTCTGGGTTGTTGCGGAACGCGCGATCGAGTGTGTTCTGACGTGCGGCGTGAATGGCATCGGTCTGACCGTAGTGGACCTGGTCCGGTGTCATCAAGCCGATCCCGGCATGGTGATGCTGCTGATTGTACCAATCGAAAAAGCGGCGACAGAAGCTTTTGGCGTCCTCGATGCAGCCGAAGCGTTGAGGGAAGCGCGGCTGATACTTGAGGGTTTTGAAGTGGCTCTCGGAGAACGGATTGTCGTTGGAGGTATGCGGTCTGTTGTGTGAACGGGTGACGCCGAGGTCGGCAAGCAGCAACGCGGTAGCCTTGGCCTTCATCGGGCCGCCGCGGTCGGCGTGCAGGGTGAGTTGACCGGGAAGCACGTTGTGTTTCGCAATGGCATCATCAAACAACGGCCTGAACAGCGCGGCGCTCTCTGCATCAGCCACGCACCAACCCACCACGCGGCGACTGAAGATGTCCAGAATGACGTACAGATAGAAGTAGCTCCACTTCGTTGGTCCCATAAGTTTCGTGATGTCCCAGGACCAGACCTGGTTGGGCAGTTCGGCGATAAGTTCAGGCTTCCGGTAGGCGGGATGGCGGAGCTGCTCGCGGCGTTCGCGGACTTCGCAGTGTTGTCCAAGAATGCGATACATGGTGCGGATCGAGCAGTGGTAGACGCCTTCATCGAGCAGGCTGGCGTAGATTTCGGCCGGCGCCTGGTCTGCGAAGCGCGGCGCATGCAACAGCTCCAGTACCACCTGCTGTTGCGGATCGCTCAATGCCCGGGTCGGCTTCGCTCGCTGGCGGTCGATCGCCGGTGGCGCGGCCAGGCGGGAGCGGCGGCGCTGGACGCTGGCACGTGACACCCCAAGCGCGGCGCAGACCGCGGCGGTCATGCCGCGGGCGGGTGCGAGTGCAACGACAGCCTCGGTCAAGCTTCGCCGTCGCTGGGCGTCAGCGGGATGCCCAGCAGCGCCGCAACTTTTTTTGGATATCGATGATGGCTTCGGCTCGCGTCAGGCGCAGTGCCAGACGGGCATTATCGCTCTGAAGTGCGGTCACTTCGGCTGAAAGCGGGCTCGGGTCGGTAGCCTTCGGGCCGCGCTTGCCGGGAACCAGTGCTGTGAAGGCCCCGGCGTCACGCTGCCGTCGCCAGTCAGTGAGAGCCGATGAGTAAAGTCCCTCGCGACGTAGGATCGCGCCGATACCACCGGGCGCCGTGGCGCGATCGGTCTCCGCCAGGATGCGTAGCTTGTCCTGCGCAGTGAACGTCCGGCGGCGCGGACGGTCCGATAATTCGGGTGATGGCGAGGCTGGCGCTGTCACCACCGTCGGCCTACGGCCTCCGCTGGCGGCAGCGCCAGCCTCGCCATCAGGTGTCTGCTGCATGGGCATGTGCGAGATCATCCTTCCGCGCCCTCAAGTCTAAATTCCCGGCAGCGCCATGTCTCATCTTCATTGGCACGGAGGGAAGCCGGTGTGGCGGCAGAAGATATAGTCGAACCGTGCGCTGAGCTGGCCACGCCGCCGCGTAGAGCTGCCAGATCAGCGAGCGCACAAGCTGCTGGGCGGCACGCTGGTGGTCGGTGAACGTGTCAAGCTTGTGTACCAGTCTCTCCGCATGGATCCAGCACAGCGCATGTTTGCCGACAGAGAATTGGCCGGCGTCGTCGCTGACAATCACTCCCTCTTGCAGAAAACCGTGCCCCTGAATGCTGCCCCACAGCGCGCCTTCGGTCGCGATCCGCATCGGGTTGGGTGTCACCGCCAGCTGCGTAATCCCAAGCTGCTCAAGATGCGCTTGCCAAGCCGCGGGATCGGCAAACTGCTTGTCCGTGTGTGCTGCGAGGCGGCCGATGACGGGCTCGGAGAGCGCTCGCTCGCGCATATAGCTCAGCGCGGCATCGTTGATCACGTAATCAGTGTGTCCGGCACGCAGCAACGCGAGGAAATTCAATCGGCTCTTACTGTTGGTCGTGCCGAACCAGGCAAAGTTGTCGTTGCCGATCTGCCTGCAGAAGCCATTGCCGGCCTTATGCCGTGCGCCGGTATCGTCCACGGTGATCCAGCTGGCGGTCCGCAACCCGGCACGCAACACATCCTGCGCCTCCGCGAGGAATTCGTCCTGCCCAGCGATCAGCAGCCGCATCACCTGCCGCTTCGAAATGGCAACGCCGATCGTCCGCAGTTGCTCCACCAACCGGGGCACCGTGACCTGCCCCTGGTGGTATTGCGCCAGCACGAAACGGCGCAGCTCCGGCCCGAAATGGCCCGTCACACCAGGTGGCAACGGCGCAATCACCGTCCGTCCATCCGGCGTAACCCAGCGCTCGCGGCGATAGCGGATAGTCCGAACCCGCAGCACAACATCCTGCACCACGAAATCCTCGTATCCCTTGAAGCGGGAACCCGGCGGGACCTCCAACGAAAGCACCCTCCGTGCCAATGAAGATGAGACATGGCGCTGCCGGGAATTTAGACTTGAGGGCGCGGAAGGATGATCTCGCACATGCCCATGCAGCAGACACCTGATGGCGAGGCTGGCGCTGCCGCCAGCGGAGGCCGTAGGCCGACGGTGGTGACAGCGCCAGCCTCGCCATCACCCGAATTATCGGACCGTCCGCGCCGCCGGACGTTCACTGCGCAGGACAAGCTACGCATCCTGGCGGAGACCGATCGCGCCACGGCGCCCGGTGGTATCGGCGCGATCCTACGTCGCGAGGGACTTTACTCATCGGCTCTCACTGACTGGCGACGGCAGCGTGACGCCGGGGCCTTCACAGCACTGGTTCCCGGCAAGCGCGGCCCGAAGGCTACCGACCCGAGCCCGCTTTCAGCCGAAGTGACCGCACTTCAGAGCGATAATGCCCGTCTGGCACTGCGCCTGACGCGAGCCGAAGCCATCATCGATATCCAAAAAAAGTTGCGGCGCTGCTGGGCATCCCGCTGACGCCCAGCGACGGCGAAGCTTGACCGAGGCTGTCGTTGCACTCGCACCCGCCCGCGGCATGACCGCCGCGGTCTGCGCCGCGCTTGGGGTGTCACGTGCCAGCGTCCAGCGCCGCCGCTCCCGCCTGGCCGCGCCACCGGCGATCGACCGCCAGCGAGCGAAGCCGACCCGGGCATTGAGCGATCCGCAACAGCAGGTGGTACTGGAGCTGTTGCATGCGCCGCGCTTCGCAGACCAGGCGCCGGCCGAAATCTACGCCAGCCTGCTCGATGAAGGCGTCTACCACTGCTCGATCCGCACCATGTATCGCATTCTTGGACAACACTGCGAAGTCCGCGAACGCCGCGAGCAGCTCCGCCATCCCGCCTACCGGAAGCCTGAACTTATCGCCGAACTGCCCAACCAGGTCTGGTCCTGGGACATCACGAAACTTATGGGACCAACGAAGTGGAGCTACTTCTATCTGTACGTCATTCTGGACATCTTCAGTCGCCGCGTGGTGGGTTGGTGCGTGGCTGATGCAGAGAGCGCCGCGCTGTTCAGGCCGTTGTTTGATGATGCCATTGCGAAACACAACGTGCTTCCCGGTCAACTCACCCTGCACGCCGACCGCGGCGGCCCGATGAAGGCCAAGGCTACCGCGTTGCTGCTTGCCGACCTCGGCGTCACCCGTTCACACAACAGACCGCATACCTCCAACGACAATCCGTTCTCCGAGAGCCACTTCAAAACCCTCAAGTATCAGCCGCGCTTCCCTCAACGCTTCGGCTGCATCGAGGACGCCAAAAGCTTCTGTCGCCGCTTTTTCGATCGGTAAATCAGCAGCATCACCATGCCGGGATCGGCTTGATGACACCGGACAGGTCCACTACGGTCAGACCGATGCCATTCACGCCGCACGTCAGAACACACTCGATCGCGCGTTCCGCAACAACCCAGAGCGCTTCGTCAACAAACCACCAACACCGCCTGACAAACCAACCGCTGCCTGGATCAATCCACCAGCGTCAACGCTGAAGATCCAAGCCTAAATGCCGATCCAGGATGTATCAAAGTCGTTGACACGTTCCGCAGCGTCTCCTCGACGCTGACCCATGGCGTCACCTTGCCGCGGCCGCGCCAGCCAGAGCGCACATCCCCTCCCGCTCCGGCGTCGTTCCTGCTCCATGCCACTCAACTTGATATAGGGGCGACCTTCAAAGCCCTTCAGTCGCGCAATCTCCTCACGCAACTCCACAATAGAGCGCTTCTGTTCCGTGTTCTCGCCCAGCAGCTTCAGCACAAGCTGCTGAAGCGCCGCGTTCGACAGGCCAGAAATCTCGGCTGGGGCGGTCACAACCAGCTTGGATCAAACTGCCCCGTGTCGGCACAAGCAAATTCTCAACCCTCGCCCGGGCTTTTGCCCCTGTTACGATGGCGCGTAATGTCGTCAGTTCCAAAAGGGGTCTCAGCGAGCCCGCGTTCGCACAGCATTACGGCACCGAGGAGCAATGCCGGGCGATGGATTTCAAGTACATCACGCTGGCCACATGGCTTTGAGTGCCCCAGGTATGCGGTGGCAGGCAATACTGTGTAGTGACAACCCGCGATCTCTATCAGTGCGCCAAGTGCCGTCGGCAGACATCCCCGATGTAAGCGTCCGCCTAACGCGTCGCCGGTCTGGCTTATGCGGCGAGCCTTTGGTCGAGCCTGGGGCGGATACCCTCGACGTTCCAGGAGCCGTCCCATCGAACAAGTCCTTACTCACTGCCGCTTCCGACAGTCTGCGCGAACGTCTGATCGAAGATATGAGCCTGCATGCCCTTCGGAGAAAACGCGGCTGCTACATCCGAATTGTCTCACGCTTTGTCGCTTTCCTGGGCCGCTCGCCCGATACCGCCACGCCTGAGGACAC
>CAWFUF010000022.1:0-125000 GCA_963818775.1 uncultured Alphaproteobacteria bacterium
CGAGTTGATTGCTGCGGCTGCCCGTGCTTAGGCGATGCTGCGCGTTGCCATCTCGAACTACCCTTGCTGAGGTTCGGCGCATCGAGGATCCGCTGCAGCTCCTGCCTCATCAGCGTCTGGCGTGCCGGCTCCATGCGACGCCACTGACCAAGCGGTGGCACCAGACGCGCGCCAACCTGGCTGTTCATCGGATCCAGCGCGATGATGGTGTCTGCCAGGAAGCCATAACCGCTGCCAGAGGGATCGTGGAAGCGCACCTGATTGCCGGAGGCAAAGCTGGCGACCAGCGCGCGCACGCGGTTTGGGTTCCGCAGATCGAAGTCCGCGTGCTTCGCCAGTGCGCGCACCGCATCAGGCGTACTGGGTAGCGGCGACATCGCCTGAATGGCGAACCACTTGTCGAGCACCAGATCATCGCCATGCCAGCGCGCGTGGAACGTGTCGAGCGCCGCGCGCCGTTCCGGACAGTCGATCGCCGACAGCACCGCGAGAGCTGCCAGCACGTCGGTCATGTTCTGCCCCGCGTCGAACTGCGCCTTCGCCCGCGCAATGCCGTCGGCGCTGCTGTCCCCCGCTAGATACGCAAGGCAAGCGTTGCGCAGCGCGCGCCGGCCGATCGAGGTGCCGTCGATCTGGTACGGACCGCTGTCCGTCAGCCTCTCGTAGGTGTTTTGCAGCCCGGCATTCAGCGCGCGGCCGATCGCAGCCCGCGCATAGTCGCGCGCCGCATGAATCGCGTCGACATCCGCAACCGCCATATGATCGGCCAGGAATGCCTCGCCAGGCAGTGTCAGCGCCTCGGCCGCGAACGCGGGATCTGCATCGACATTGCGCAATGTGGCGGCCAGCGCATCTATCAGTCCCTGGTCGATCACCGGTGTTTCACCGCGTCGCCACGCAGCCGCCATCGCCAGCAGCAAATGCGTCGCATATTGCTGCCCGGATTCCCAGCGCACGAATGGGTCGGTGTCGTGCGCGGCGAGGAACTGCAGTTGAGCAACTGGCACATCTGACAGCTTCACCGGCGCGGAAAAGCCGCGCAGCAGCGACGGCACAGGCCGTTCGGGCACATCGTCGAATGCGAAGCTCTGCTCCGTCTCGCCGAACAGCAGCGTGCGGTCGGCGATTTCGCGGCCGGCGCTGTCCAGCAGCCCCATAGCAACCGGTACCACAAGGGGCTGCTTGTCCGGTTGGCCCGGCGTCGGAGGGGTGCGTTGTTTGAGCGTCAACGTGTAGCGACGTGCACTGCCATCGTAGCCATCGGAAACTGTGACCTCAGGCGTGCCTGCCTGGTGATACCAGCGCTTGAAGCGCGAGAGATCGACGCCGGATGCGTCCTGCATCGCCTGGGCGAAATCGTCGATGGTGGCCGCCTGGTTGTCGTGGCGCTGGAAGTACAGATCCATGCCGCGACGGAATGCCTCACGACCGATGATGGTCGCCATCATGCGGATCACCTCGGCACCCTTGTTGTAGACCGTCGCGGTGTAAAAATTATCGATCGTGATGTAGCTGTCCGGCTGCACCGGATGCGCCAACGGGCCCGCATCCTCGCGGAACTGCGCCGCGCGCAGTGCCCGCACGTCGCCGATGCGCTTCACCACGCGACTGCCCTGATCGGCGGAGAATTCCTGGTCACGATAGACCGTCAGCCCTTCCTTGAGCGAAAGCTGGAACCAGTCGCGGCAGGTGACACGGTTGCCGGTCCAGTTGTGGAAATACTCGTGGGCGATGACAGTCTCGATGCCCTGATAGTCACTGTCGGTCGCAGTCTCCGGCTTGGCCAGTACGTATTTCGTGTTGAAGACGTTCAGCCCCTTGTTCTCCATGGCGCCCATGTTGAAGTCTGACACCGCGGCAATGTTGAACACGTCAAGGTCGTACTCGAGCCCGAACACGTCCTCGTCCCACTTCATCGAAGTCTTCAGCGAGCGCATCGCGTGCGCGCATCGATCCTCATCGCCGCGGCGCACCCAGATGCCGAGTTCGACGCGACGACCGGAGCGCGTGACGAAGTGATCCTTCACTGCGACCAGATCGCCGGCGACAAGCGCGAACAGATAGCAGGGCTTGGGGTGTGGGTCGGTCCATTTCACGCGATGGCGGCCGTTGCCCGCGTCCTCAACGCCGCCAGGGTTGCCGTTCGACAGCATGACCGGCACACGCGACTTGTCCGCCGTGATTGTCGTGGTGAAGCGCGCCATGACGTCGGGTCGATCGGGAAAGTAAGTGATGCGACGGAAGCCTTCGGCCTCGCACTGGGTGAAGAAGCTGCCGTTCGAGGTATACAGGCCCGAAAGCTCGGTATTGTCCTTCGGCGCGATGAGCGTCTCGATCTCCAGTGTGCCGGAGTCGGGCATGTCCGGGATGAGCAGTTTGCCGTTCTCGAGGTGGTACCGGTTGGCGCCGAGTTCCTCGCCATTCAGGGCGATGCGCACCAGCGTCAGCGCCTCGCCATCCAGCGACAGCGGTGCATCTGCATGGGCGGCAGCAGGGTTGCGCCGCACCGCCAGCCGCGAGCGCACGCGGGTCGCCGATTCATCGAGATCGAACGCCAGATCGACGGTCTCGACCAGAAATTCAGGCGGCTGGTAGTCGGCCAGCCGGGTCTCGCGCGGGGTGGTCTGGGGCGGTGCGGAACTCACGTCGAGCGGCATCATGGTTGATCCTCGGGCTTTGCTGCGCAGCTTGCTCTTTCGGCAGGTCGGAGCACAATATTCGACCAGTCCACGGAGATAAGTCCAATGGCAGAAGAATTCGACCTGGTCATCCGCGGCGGCACTGTCGTCGACGGTACCGGGCGCGCACCGATCGAGGCCGATGTCGGAATCAAGGGCAACCGCATCGCCTCCATCGGCACGCTCGCGAAGAATGGCGCCGAGGAGATCGACGCCAAGGGCAGGTTGGTAACGCCGGGCTTTGTCGATATCCATACGCATTATGACGGCCAGGCGGTGTGGGATAGCCGGATGACGCCGTCGTCGATGCATGGCGTCACCACCGCGGTCATGGGCAATTGCGGCGTCGGCTTCGCGCCATGCAAACCGGCCGACCGCGAGAAGCTGGTCGAACTGATGGAAGGCGTCGAGGACATCCCCGGCCCCGTGATGCACGAGGGCCTGAAGTGGGAATGGGAATCGTTCGCCGAGTATTTGACAGCGCTGGAACGGCGCAACCGTGACATCGACCTGTGCGCGCTGCTGCCACACGCCGCGGTGCGCGTCTTTGTCATGGGCGAGCGGGCGGTTGGACTGGAGAACGCGAACCAGGCCGACATAGCGCAAATGCGCGAGATCGCCGCCGATGCGATGCGTGCCGGGGCATTTGGTTTCTCCACCTCGCGCAGCCTGAGCCACAAGAGCCTGAAGGGCGATCCGACCCCGACGCTGCGCGCGCAGGAGGACGAACTGACCGGGATCGCGATGGGCATGCGCGACGCGGGTTCGGGTTTTCTGGAAATCGTGTCGGAATGGGCGCCCGATCCGAAGGCCGAGTTCGAGATGATCCGCCGCGTGGTGGAGTCGTGCGGCAGACCCTGTGTGTTCACGCTGACGCAGCGCCATGCGCGGCCGACCGTGTGGCGCGAGCTGCTCGGTTATGCCGATGAAGCGGTCGCTGCCGGCGTGTCGATCCGCCCCGTCGTGGCGCCGCGTGCGATCGGCGTGTTGCTCGGCCTTGAGGGGAGCCAGAACCCGTTCTCCGCGACGCCGTCGTACAGGTCGATCGCGCATCTGCCGCTGGCCGAGCGAGTGCGGCGCATGCGCGATCCGGAGTTCCGCCGACAGATGCTGTCGGAGGATCCGAAGAAGGACAGCACATTCCCGCTGTTCCACCGGCTGTCATTCGGGCAGATGTTCCGCTTCGGCAATCCGCCGAACTATCAGCCGCGGCAGGAAGATTCGCTCGAGGCGATCGCCCTGCGCGAGGGGCGGACACCGCAGGAGGTGGCCTACGACGTGCTGCTGGAGGATGACGGCAATGCGTTCATCTATACACCGCTCGGCAACTACGCCGATTACGATCTGTCGGTGAGTGAGACCACACTCGCGGATCGCAATACGATCATGGGCCTCGGCGATGGTGGCGCGCATGTCGCGTTCATTCTCGACGCCGGGTATCAGACCTGGCTGCTGACGCACTGGGGCCGGACGATGAAGCGCTGGGAAGTTCCGGAGCTGATCCGCCGCGTGACGTCGGATACGGCGCATGCCGCAGGGTTGTTCGACCGTGGGGTGCTGGCGGTGGGCAAGAAGGCCGATGTCAACGTCATCGATTGGGATCGGCTTGGCTGCGACAAGCCGTACGTGGTGCATGATCTGCCGGCGGGTGGAAAGCGGCTGATGCAGAAGGTGCACGGCTACGACACCACGATCGTGTCGGGATGTGTAACTTATCGCAACGGCGAGCCCACTGGCGAATTGCCGGGTCGGTTGGTACGCGGGCAGCAAGCGTAGACCAGTGTCATTGCGAGGGACGTAGCGACGCGGCAATCTCGTTCAAGGAGGGCATCCATGACCGAGATTGCTTCGTCGCTTACGCTTCTCGCAATGACAGGTTGCTACAGCAGTGAGCCGCCCTCGACCAGCAGAATGCTTCCTGTCGTCGCCGTCATCAGAGTGACTGCCGCCATCACCGTCTGCGCCACTTCGTCCGCCTGAACCACGCGCTTCAGCGGCGTGCGCTGCGCCGCACGCTCCACCATCTCCGTGGTGCGGCCGGGCACGAACCCGGTATCAACCGCGCCGGGCGACACCGACAGCACGCGGATGTTCGGCCCAAGCACACGCGCCAGCGACCTCGTCAGTGTGTCGATCGCCGCCTTGGACGCGCCGTACGCGATGTTGCTGCCACCGCCGGAAAGCGCAGCGCCCGAGGAGACGTTGACGATCACCGCATCGTCGGACCGCTTCATCAGCGGCGCGAAGGCACGGATGGTGGCGAACGGTCCGCGCACGTTGGCAACGAAGATCGCATCGATCAGTTCGTCGGTCAGTGCCTCGAGGTCGGCGTGCGCGATCATCTGCGTGAAACCGGCGGAGTTCACCAACACGTCGCAGCGGCCGTATTCGCGCTCCACCATCGCGGCAACCTGGCGAAGCGCGACGGTGTCCTCCATCGGCATGCGCGCTGTACGATGACCGCTGCCCGGCAGGCCCGCCGCCACCTTGTCGGCTTCGGCGGATCGACTGTTGTAGCCGACGACAACGCGGCACCCTGCCTCGGCGAACCGACGCGCGGTGGCCGAGCCGATGCCGCCGCTCGCCCCGGTGACGACGGCGACCTTGCCTTGCAGGTTCATGCGTTGCTCCTCAGAACATCGGCCCGCGATTGGCGGCGCCGCCGTCGATGGTGATGATGGTGCCGCTGGTATAGGCGGACTTGTCAGACGCGAGGAAGGCCACCATCCAGCCGATTTCCTCGGACGTGCCAGCGCGGCCGTAGGGCAGGGGCTTCATCAGCTCCTCCCAGCGGTTCGCGTCTCCCAGTCGATCCTGCGCACGCTTTTTCATGATCGTCACCAGCCGGTCGGTCGCGATGGCGCCGGGGTTGATGCCGACGACACGCAGATTGTAGGCGGATGCGGCGCCACCCAGCGTTCTGGTGAACGCCATCAATCCGGCATTGCCGGTGGAACCCGCGATGTAGCCGGCATCCATGCGCTCGCCCGCCATGCCGAGGATGTTGATGATGACGCCGCTTCGGCGCTGCTGCATGAGGGCGTAGAAGCGGCGGCACATGTTGATGTAGCCGAACACCTTCAGGTCCCATGCCTCGCGCCAACGCGCTTCGTCGATCTCCTGCAGGTTCCCGCCAGGGATGGCGCCGGCGTTGTTCACCAGGATGTCGATGTCGGGATGCAGCGCGGCGAGCCTGTCAACGTTCGTGCTGTCCGAGATGTCGAGCGCGTGCACCTCTGCGCGCACATTCCAGCGCGCCGAGATGGTGTCGCGCACCGCATCGAGGTCGGTCTTCGTGCGCGCGACCAGGATGACGTTGACACCTTCCTCTGCCAGGACTTCGGCGGCGCCGCAGCCGATGCCCTTTGACGCGCCGGTGATCAGAGCGGTCCTGCCGCGCAGGTTCAGGTCCATGGCTTTCTCCCCGTTCTCAAACTGTTAGATAACGACTGCGGATTTCCGCTTCCTCGGAGCGAAACCGTTCAGGCGACGCGGCATACACGATGCGCCCTTTCACCATGATGTGGATTTCGTCCGCCACCGCCTCGGCCAGACGCATGTTCTGCTCGATCAGTAGTACCGTCACGCCCTGGCTCGGCAGACCGCGGATCACTTCGGCCAGTTCGCGCACCACCAGCGGTGCCAGACCCTGGCTCGGCTCATCCAGTAGCATCACCTTGGGATCACTCACCAGCGCACGCGCGATTGCCAGCATCTGCTGTTCGCCGCCCGACAGAGTTCCGCCACGGCTCGACGCGCGCTCGCGCAGCGGTGGGAACAGGTCCATCAGCCGCGGCACGGGCCAGGACCGCGACGTCCGGCGCTCTGCGACACGAATGTTCTCAACAACTGTGAGATCGGGAAAGATCAGCCGTCCCTCTGGCACATACGCGACGCCCGCGCGCGCGACACGATGCGGTGGCCAGCCAGTAATGTCCGCACCATCCAGCAGCACGCCCCCACCACTCGGCGGTACCAGTCCCATCACGGTGCGCAAGGTCGTCGTCTTGCCGACGCCATTGCGGCCAAGCACCGAACAGATGCGGCCCTCCGGCACGATCAGGTCGACGCCCTGCAACACGTGGCTTGCGCCATAGTGCGTGTTGAGGTCCTTGATCGTCAGCATCAGGCAAGGCCTCCGAGATACGCACGCTGCACCTCGTCATCCGCCTTGACCTGCTCAGGCGAGCCGTCGGCGATCACCGAGCCGCGATGCAACACTGTGATCATGCCGGCGAGACGGAACACCACCTCCATGTCGTGCTCCACCAGAAGCACAGTCATCGCACCATCCGACAGCAGCCCGGCGAGCGTATCCACAGCCTGCGCCGTCTCCTCGACGGAAAGCCCCTGCGTCGGTTCGTCCAGCAGGAGCAGGCGCGGCCATTGCGCCAGCGCCATCGCGACTTCAAGCAGCCGCTGGTCGCCGTGCGAGAGCAACCCTGCCGGCTGCGTCGCGACATGCGTCAAGCCCAACCGCTCCAGTGCTGCATCGCCGCGTTGCTGTGCATCGCCGAAGACCGCGCCGCCACCATAGGGTTGCCAGCGCCGCGCGTGTCGTGCCTGCGCCGCGAGACGCGCATTTTCACGTGCCGTCATCTCGGGAAACAGCGCGGTGATCTGGAACGTGCGCGATATGCCTCGCTGGCAGATGCTATAGGGCGAGAGGCCGGTCAACGTCTCGTCTGCAAATCGCACGTTGCCCTCAGATGCCTTCACCACGCCGGTGATCAGATTGAACAGCGTCGATTTGCCGGCGCCGTTCGGGCCGATCACTGCGCGCACCTCGCCCGCCTCGACACGCATTGTCACGCGATCGACGGCGATGATGCCGCCGAAGCGGCGCGTCAGCCCGTCCAGTTCAAGGAGCGCCATCGCCCTCGTCTCGCGATTGACGGCTCGCTGGTGAACACGCGTGTCACCAGACCCCAGATGCCTTGCGGGGCGAACAGCACGAACAGGATAAAGATCAGGCCGAAGAACAATGCCCAGGAATCGGTCCACGAACTGAGCAGGTTGGACACCAGCATGAAGAACGCTGCACCGATGATCGGTCCGATCAATGTACCGGCGCCACCGACGATCACCATGATCAATACCTGGCCGGAGAACAGCCAGAACAGCAGCTCGGTATTGGCAAAGCCGGCGAATGGCGCGTAGAGCGCGCCGGCCAGCCCGCCCAATCCGAACGAGATCGCCACCACAGCGATCTTGTAGCGGCGTGTGTTGTAGCCGAGCGACAAAGTCTTTGCCTCGTTCTCGCGTATGCCGCGCAGCACCGCGCCGAATGGCGAGCGCACCAGTGCCCGGCAGAACACGAAGGCACCGAACAGCCAGAAAAGCACGAAATAGTAGAAACCCGACTTGCCGGCGAAGACGGTGATGCCGAACGGGCCCGGGCTGCGGGGAATGCCTGCCAATCCGTCGGAGGCGCCTGTGACCGGCGTCCATTTGAAGGCCACCGCGTAGAGCAGTTGCGCGAAGGCAAGCGTCAGCATGGAGAACGACACACCGGACGCAAGCGTGCATACCCAGGCGACGCCGATCGCCACGATGCCGCTGAACGCCGCGGCGATCGGCACGGCGAACACCAGTGGAATGGTGGTGTGCAGCAGCAGGTTGCCGCAGGCATACGCGCCGAGACCGTATGCCGCTGCGTGACCGAAGGACAGCAGCCGGGTGTAGCCCACCATGAGGTCAAGGCTCATGGCGCACAGGCCGAGTATCAGCGCCTCGGTCAGCAGCGTCATCGCGTAGGGCGGGAGGCCGGTGGGCGCGAGCGCAAGCAGGCACGCGACGGCAGCGAGTCCGCACCAGAAGCGCATTAGGATTCCTTGCCGAGCAGTCCGCCGGGGCGAACGACAAGTACGGTGAGCATGACGAGATACATCAGCGCGAGCGCGAGGTCCGGAAAGTAGTAGGTGCCGAACACCTGAACGAACGCGACAAGCAGTGCGCCGATCGCGGAACCGAGGAAGCTCCCCATGCCGCCGATGATCACGATGACGAAGGTGTCGATCACGGCATTCGGTGCCATGGCAAGCGAGGCGGTCACCAGCGGTGCCGCAAGCACGCCGCCGATGCCTGCGAGGCCACAGCCGATGCCGAACACTGCGGAACGTACCAGGCGCACGTCGGTGCCGAGAGCGTGCACCATCTCGGCGTTCTGCGACGTGGCGCGGATGAGCAGGCCCAGGCGTGTGCGCTCGAGGAACTGCCACATGGCAATTGCTACCACAATGCCGGCGCCGGCGAGGAACAGGCGGTAGATCGGGAACGGTTCGTCGAGGATGAAGACGATGCCCGAAAGTGCCGATGGCGCGGGGACCTCGAGCGCGTTGACGCCCCAGATCAGGCGGATTGCCTCGCCCATTATGAGGGTGAGGCCGAATGTGACCATCAGAAAGGCGCTGTGATCGCGGCGGTAGAGCCGGCGGAGAATGCCGAGTTCGAATATGGCACCGAAGGCGCCGACCAGGAGTGGCGCGATGATGAGGGCCGCCCAGAAGTTCCCGACGATGTTGACCGCAGAATAGCCGACATAGGCGCCCAGCATGAAAAACGCGCCGTGCGCGAAGTTCACGATGCGCATGATGCCGAAGATCAGCGTCAGGCCGACGCCGAGGAAGAACAGCAATGCCGCTTGCGACAGGGCGTTGAGGCACTGGGTGATAAGGAAGCCGACGAAGTCCATCAGTGTGCAGCGGGGCCTCGGAATTGGGAGGGGGTTTGGGGGGAGGGGGAGGACTGGTTGGGCGGCTCAGCTATCGAACGTCATCTGCCGGCAGGCTGGCGTGACCTCGTCGCCAGGATAGGTCGCGATGATTTCGGGCACCGGTGTCTTGGAGCCCTCCGGCTTCACGACCTTCACCATGTAGCCGCCTTGCACTGCCTGGTGGTCGCAGGCGCGGATGGCGACGTGGCCCTTGATCGAGTCCACCGCGACCGTCTCCAGCGCGGCACGCAGCTTGTCGGTATCGATGCTGTTCGCCTTCTCGATGCCAGCCTGGAGAAGCTGGCACGCCTGCCACTGCTCGCCCTCGAACACGTCCGGCTCGGCGTCGTATTCCTTACGCCACGCCTCGACGAAGGCCTTGTTCGCCGGATTGTCGATGGTGAATACGTAGCGCGTCGAACCGACCAGCCCGAGCGCCGCGTCGCCAACCGCATGGATGCTGTTCAGGTCGACGATCGAGGTGAGCAGCTGCACCTTGTCTGCCAGGCGATACTCGCGCGCCTGCGACAGGAACGCGTTGTTGTCGGCGCCCTGCATGACAATGAAGCAGGCATCGGCGCCTGCCTGGCGGATCTTGGTTATGTAGGTCGAGAAATCCTTCGTGCCGATGGGCGAGAACACGGCACCGACGAAATTCTTCTTCGCCTTCTTCACCTCGTCCTGGAACACGTCGATGCTGTTGTGTCCCCAGGCATAGTCCATGCCGATCGCGTAGAAGTTCTGCATCTCGCCGCGGCGCAGCCACAGGGAGATCACGCGTGTCTCCATCGGTCCGGAGATGTTGGCACGGAAGAAGTTGGGTACGAACGACGAACCGGTCAGCCGTCCGTCGCCATTGTCCGACGACATGAAGATTGCGTTCCACTCGGTGAGTTTCGGTACCACCGCCAGCGCCTCGGATGACAGGACCATGCCGAACAGCAGGTGGCAGTCATCGCGCTCGACGACGAGCTGCGCCTTGCGCACGCAGGTGGCGGGATCGCCGGTGGTGTCCTCGACGCGCAATTCGATCTGCCGTCCGAGTAGTCCGCCCTTGGCGTTCACCTGCTTGGCCCAGAATTCCGCCCCGTGGCGCATCTGCTGGCCGATTTCGGCGGCGGGTCCGGTGAGGGCGAGCGGCATGCCGATGCGGATCGGCGTCTCACCGCGTGCATGGCGCAGCACGGTGGGCGCGGCCACGGCTGCGAGCCCCACGCGCATCACAGTGCGGCGTGTGAACGGTGTGGCGATGGCCCTGGCCATGCTTCTCTCCCGGTTTATCGAGACAGTATCGGCACGAAGCCAGACGCGGTTCAAGCCGAGGGGCGCCGTTACCGCGGGTGCGCAGATTGATCTGGGTCAATGCGCGCGCAGGTTACACCGGCTAGTGCAGCGCATGTCGCCAAGGAACAGCACGATGCACGCAGCCGATGTCATGACGCCGGATGTGATTTTTGCCAGCCCTGAAACGCCGTTGCCTGAGCTGGTACGCCTGATGCTGGACTACCGGATCAGCGCCCTACCGGTCGTCGATGCCGGCCACATCGTTGGCATCATCAGCGAAGGCGACCTGCTGCGCCGGGTGGAGACCGGGACCGAGCCGTCTCCGTCGCGTTGGCTGGAGCTGGTGACCTCCACTGACCGATTGGCGGCGGGCTACACCCGCTCGCATGGACGCAAGGCGGCCGAGATCATGACACGCGACGTGGTGACCGTGACCGACACCACGCCGATCGCCGCGGTTGCACACCTGATGGAAACAAGGCGCATCAAGCGTGTGCCGGTGACGCGTGAGGGCAGGTTGGTTGGCATCGTCAGCCGGCGCAACCTGCTGCAGGCGCTGGCCACCACTCTGTCGGTGGCTGCGGTTACGCCCGACGACAGGGCGATCCGCGACGCATTCTATGCCGAGTTGCGCCGTCAGGCATGGGCTGGCGGATCCGGCGCGATCAATGCCGTGGTGAGCGACGGCGTCTTGCATCTGTGGGGTGTTGCGCCGGATGAGACACTGCGTCAGGCACTGGTGGTGGCGGCCGAGAACGTTCCTGGTGTCCGCGTGGTGGAGGACCATATGGACAACCCCCGGGTGGTCGATCCGCTGGACCGACCGAACTGGCCTAGCCCAGCGCGGCCATAGCGTTCACCCGCGACGCAGGTAGGCGCGGGCTTTCCGCTTGGTCATAGGCGCCGGCACCCGGTCGCCCTGATCCGTCCGTCCTGGAAACTCGCCAAGGTTCTCCAGCAGTTCGGCTTCCTCGATGGGTTCTTCGTTTGCCTCTGGCTGGGTATGCTGCACCATTGGGTTGGGCAGCAGCCCGGCATCCGGATGGTCGACGAATGCCTGCAATTCGCGCGCTCGTTCCAGATATTCCGGTTCGCGGCCTTTTGGGCTGCCGGGTCTTGCTGCGGTGTTCGACGGGTTCTCGATCGGCTCCGAACGACCTCACGCAACTGACGCTTGGTGTGGATCGGGACTCGGAGATCGTGGCGTCCAGCGTGCCGCGTACCATCGCAGCGGTGCGCGAGGCGGAGGCAAAGGTGGCTAGTCGCGCTGCGGCGTAAGGTGCACGCTTTGTGGCGGCTCACCGCCCCATGCGCCCGAGGAAATCGAGCTGCCAGCGCATTTCTTCGACGGCCAGGGGGAAGCCGCCTGACTGTCCGGCGGTCAGCACCGCTTCAGGTGCCAGCCGCGCCAGCAAGGTCTGCAGCGCTACAGCGACCTGCATGGTGAATCCCGCCTTCCAGACGAGGCTGACCAGCCCCTTGGCGCTGCGCAACGACGATGCGCGATCCACCACCGAAACCGACGTATCTGCGGCCAGGGCCAAGAGTGCCGCCGCATAGCGCGTCTCTCCCCGACGCGCCGCCGCCAGCAAGGTTTCCTCGACCAACTCGCCACGCGCCGCTGTCGCGCGTGCCTGTGCGAGGGCGTCCTCCGCCGTTGTGTCCAACGGCGCCGTCGGCGGCTCCGGTACTGGAGCCAGCCGGACCGCGATACGTCGGCGCAGTTCCTCGGCCAGAGATGGCGGGAGATCGGCGCGCGTGGCGAGTTCGGCCAGAAGATGAGTTGCCAGGAGCTCGGACAGCATGTGCGCAGCGCGCGGCGGCAGCGAAGGGCGCCGTACGAGCGGCTCATGCCAGTCTGGGTGGTTGACCGACCGCGCCACCAAGACGTCGAGCGTTGCCTCGCGAATCTGCGCTGACGGGTTTGCGAGCAGCGCGCGGATGGCGGTGCCGTCGGCGCTCGCCGCGATTGCATCGGACACGACCGGGTCCAGTTCCGCGCGATGCGCCACGGCAAGAACAGTGCCAGCCGCCGGAGCCATCGCCACCAAAGTCAGGAGATCCTCGGTGGTCAACAACGGCGACATTCGAATGACCGGCTCGAACACCGATTTTTCGGTGTCATGCGCGAGCTGACGGATCAGCCCACGCGGTGCATCCGGCAGCTCCTTGACTGCTTCAGCGATGATTGCGCGCACTCGCACGGCCTCGTCCGCGACGAGTGCCTTCAATGTGTCCCAGGTTTCCTGATGCAGCCGCGCATGCTCGGCTGCCGACAACCCAGGAACGAGCGCCGTCAGCTTGCGCGCCAGGAGGATGCGAACTCGTTCATCGCTGTCGGCGGCGAGCACCTCGTTCACCCGAGGCGGTGCGGCGGTGTTGAGCGCGAGCGCTGCGCGGACGGTGACCGAAGTGTCGTTCGACAGGTCGATCAGCACATCCGCCTTGGTGGCCGCACCGGCGCCGAGGCGGACTCGGGCCGCTTCATCTTTTGGCACTGCGTAAGGTTGATCCATGATCAGGCATTTGCCTCGCGTGCGACACGCCAATTGCCACGACCACTGCGTTTGACCTCGTACATCGCCTGGTCTGCTCGGCGCAGCAGGCTGTCCACCGGTTCATGACTGGCGGGCTCACGCGTGGCGATCCCTATCGAGACGGTTGGTGTTGATCCGCCGTCGCAGGCGATTTCCAGCAACTGGTTCGGCACCTCGGTGCAGAGGTGGTCAGCGCGCTCGGCCGCGGTCAGGTGATCTGCGCCATTCAACCACAGAGCGAATTCGTCGCCGCCAAGCCGCGCGACGAGGTCGGTCGGTCGCACGGTGTTGCGCAGGACGTTGGCAGTTCGTACCAGAACCTGGTCGCCCACCTCGTGACCGAGGCGGTCGTTCACCGGCTTGAAATAGTCGAGGTCGGCGAACAACAGCGTTCCGGGCTGCTCCTCGCGGTCAAGTCGGTCGATGTGGCGGCTCAGCTCCTCAAGGAAGGCGCGACGGTTCATCAATCCAGTCAACGGATCTGTTCGCGCCTGACGCCCCATCTCCCGCTGGATGGCGTCATGTTCCAGCACCATCCGGATCAGGCCGGCCGCGGAGTTGATCAGCAACATGTCTTCTGCGTCCCAGCCGCGTGAGCCGGGGGAACGCCACAGTGCAACCCCTGCGTCGGCGCCGAGCTGTGTGCGGCAGGCCGCGACCAGAATCGGTCGTCCATTTTTGGCAGCGCCGACCATCGGTCCGTTCGCCGTCGCGAGCAATCCGGTCGCCTCCGTCAGGAGTTCATCGCCGCCGCCGCCGGCGCGATGAACCATCACTGAGCCTTCCTCGCCGCGCAGTTCGATCACCGCGGCACCCTCTGCGCCGAGCGCGTTCATCAATGCATCCAACGCCGCCTGCATCATGCGTGGCGCGAGTACCTCGTGGCCCATCCGCCAGAGGATATGGCCCAGCACCTCACCGCGGCGCAGCGAAGCCGCCACGCGTCCTGCGCTTTCGTCGAACTCGGTCCAATCAATCCCCATGCCGCGCGTGCCCACGATGCGCCCCTCCGCGTCCGATAGCGGTGCAGCGGAGAATGCGAGCAGTATGGAGCTGCCGTCCGCACGCTTGAGCCAGGCGCCGCGCCGACGGACCGGAGTGGTGACCCGGAACGGGTTGAAGCCATTTGCACCGATGCCACCGGCCAGCAGCAACTCGGCAGGCTGGCCAATGAGGGTTGAGGGAACCCAACCAAGTGCCGCGTCCGGCATGACGAACACGAAACGGCCCCAGGCATCAGTTTCATAGGCGAGGTCCGCGGCAGTGATCACAAGATCGCGCCAGCGCTGGCGGCTGTCGAGCAGCGCGCGCCGCAGGGTCGCATCGGTCCCGGGCACGTGCGGGATATCGGCGATCTTATCGGTCATGACGCCAAACGTCCTGTCCCGGATCGGCTCATTAGACGCTATTCAGGCTAACGAAGCGTTGCCGACCGCGTTGACAGGTTCCAGGCCTCTGCGCATGGTCCGGCGGCGCATTCGACCGAGGATTTTGCCGTATGAGCCAGTACGCGCTGCAGCAGCCAATCGAGGAACTATGGGAACGGCGCGAGTCATTGTCGTCTGCGACCGGCGGCGAGGCGCGTGGAGCTGTGGAGGCGGCGCTCGACCTGCTCGACTCCGGCGCCGCGCGCGTCGCCGAGCCGAGCGGGTCAGGCTGGCAGGTCAATCAGTGGCTGAAGAAGGCGGTCTTGCTGTCGTTCCGGCTGACGGATTCCATGGCGATGGAGGGACCAGGCGGCGCGCCGGTGTGGGACAAGGTGCCGTTGAAGTTCACCGGTTGGGGTGAGAACCGCTTTCGCGACGCAGGATTCCGCGCCGTGCCCGGCGCTGTGGTGCGGCGGTCAGCTTATGTCGCGCCGGGCGCAGTGCTGATGCCCAGTTTCGTCAATGTCGGCGCCTATGTCGGGCGGAACACGATGGTGGATACCTGGGCGACAGTGGGAAGCTGCGCGCAGATAGGGGCCAACTGCCATCTGTCCGGTGGCGTCGGTATCGGCGGCGTTCTGGAACCGCTGCAGGCCAATCCGGTGATCATTGAGGACGACTGCTTCGTCGGCGCGCGGTCGGAGGTTGCCGAAGGAGTGGTGGTGGAGCGCGGCAGCGTGCTGTCGATGGGGGTATTCATCGGGGCTTCGACCAAGGTGGTCGATCGCGCGACCGGCGAAATTCATGTCGGGCGAGTTCCGCCGTATTCCGTGGTGGTGCCGGGATCGCTGCCAGGGCGAGCATTGCCGGATGGCTCGCCCGGGCCATCGCTATACTGCGCCGTGATCGTCAAGACGGTGGATGAGCAGACGCGAGCGAAGACATCGATCAATGAGCTGTTGCGCGATTGATCTGTGACCGACCTGCATGATCCCCTCCCCGTTGCGCAGGCACTGATCCGCTGCGCCTCGATCACGCCCGCGGATGCGGGCGCGCAGACAGTGCTGGCCGATGCTCTGCGGCAACTCGGTTTTGCCGTCACACCTATGCGCTATGGGCAGATCGACAATCTGTTCGCGCGCATTGGCACCGAACCGCCGCATATCTGCTTTGCGGGCCACACCGACGTTGTCCCTGTCGGCAATGCAAATTGGCAATCGGATCCCTTCGGTGCCGAGGTGCGGAACGGCATGCTTTACGGCCGCGGTGCCTGCGACATGAAAGGCGCCATCGCGGCCTTCGTGGCGGCTGCCGCACAGCTACTGGCCGACGGTCCACCGCGCGGTTCGATCAGCCTGCTGATTACAGGCGACGAGGAAGGTCCTGCGGTCGATGGCACGGTGCGGGTGCTCGAATGGATGCAGGCCAACGGCCAGATTCCGGATTTCTGCGTCGTGGGCGAACCAACCTGCCCGGTGGCGCTCGGCGACATGGTGAAGATCGGCCGTCGCGGCAGCCTGAACGCAAAGATCACGGTGCATGGCACGCAGGGTCACGTCGCCTATCCGCAGCGTGCCGACAACCCGGTTCACCGGCTAATCCGCATCGCCGATGCCCTGACCGCGGCGCCGCTCGACGCCGGCAACCAGTGGTTTCAGCCGTCGAGCCTGCAGTTCACCAGCATCGACGTCGGCAACCCGGTGACCAATGTTATCCCGGCCACCGCATCAGCGATGCTGAACATCCGTTTCAACAGCGACCACACCGGAGCTGCGCTCTCCGCATGGCTGCGCGCGGTGATCGCACAGCATGTGGAGCGCTTCGACCTGGACATCGCGATCAGCGGCGAATCGTTCCTGACCGAACCGGGAGAACTGGTGAACACGCTGCGCCAGGCAATCGTGAGTGCAAGTGGCGTGGAGCCGAAGCTCGATACGGGCGGCGGTACTTCGGATGCCCGTTTCATTGCGCGTTACTGTCCGGTGGCGGAGTTCGGTCTGGTTGGCGCTACCATGCATCAGGTGGACGAGCGCGTTCCGGTTGCTGAATTGCGGGAACTCGCGCGCATTTATCGCGATATCCTGACGGCCTTTCTGACATGAGCGGTTACACGCGCGGGCGTCCTCCGCAGTTTAGCAACATCGTACTCGGCGTCCTTCGCCTCGCCCGCGGACGTGCCGACGGTATCCGTCAGTTCGGCGCGACACGCGAAGCATTCCTGGCGAGCCTGGCGCCGTTGATCGCTTTTCCGCTGGTGGGTGGCGTACTGATGTTGCTGGGTGGCGGCGGCCTGACCGCGCTTGGGGATTTGCTGGCGACGCTGTGCGCGCTGGTGGCGCCGCCGGTGCTGTCGTTCGAGGTTGCGCGGTTGTGGGGTAGACAGAATGCGTGGCTGCGCTTTGCCACAGCCTTCAACTGGTGCCAATGGGTCATACCCGTGATCGGCACCCTGCTGCTGGTGGTGCTTGGGACCTTGGCCGCGCTCGGTCTGCCACGCACCGTTGCCAGCGCCAGCGTTGTGCTTGGCCTGGTATCGTATGGCCTGTGGCTGCACTGGTTCCTGGCCCGCCACGGTCTCGGCCTATCGCGCGTTCGCGCGGCGCTTTTGGTTTTTGGGGTGAATTTCGGAACGGTGCTGCTTGTGTTGGGACCGCGCATGCTGGCGCTGATCGGCGACGGCGGACTGGGGGAGAAGTGAGCATCGGCACGGCGGTGTCCTCTGGCCTGCACGCGGCTTGGTTGTTGGCGCGTGGGCGGGCGGAGGGGGTCCAGTACGTCGAGGCTGACATGGGCGGCGCGGCGCGCAGCTTCTGGGCTGCCGCGATATGCCTGCCGGCATTCGTCTGCCTGCGACTGCTGGCCTGGACGAGCGGGGGCATGCCGCCGCGCGCGGCGCATGTGTTCGCGCTAGACCTGCTGTCCTATGGCATCGGCTGGTGCGGGTTTGCTGTGCTGTCGCACCGGCTGGTTGGCGCGATGGGGTTGAGCGAGCGCTGGCCGCGCTGCATCGCGCTCTGGAACTGGTGCAACGTGGTGCAGTACCTGCTGCTGGTGGTGTTCAGCATTCCGGGGCTGCTGGGCGCGCCGGCGCCGCTCGACCAGGCGGCGCAGCTTGTCGGGCTCGGCTGGGCGCTTTGGCTCGAATGGTTCGTCTTTCGACTGACGTTGGGCATTGGGTTCGCCGCGGCGGCTGGGCTGGTGGTGCTGGATGTGGCGATCGGCGTGCTGCTCGCTGCGGTTGGAGTGACGCTCGCCGGCGGATAGGGCAGCCGTGCGTTTCGGTATCACGTTGCTTTGTGGCAAGACGTTTCGGATCTGGTGTTCCTGTCTCGTTCCGGGCGGCTTTTACCCAAGAGGCAAGAGCTGAGTCTTGCTGCCTGCACACATCAGGATTACTCGGCTCTGTCGGAAGATTTCCAGCCAGGACCCGCATGCTTTCCCAGTTCGAGCGCTACCCCCTGACCTTCGGTCCTTCGCCGATCGAACATTTGTCCCGTCTCACCAAACACCTCGGCGGCGCAGTGGAGATCTACGCCAAGCGTGAGGACTGTAATTCGGGCCTGGCGTTCGGTGGCAACAAGCTGCGCAAGCTTGAGTACATCGTGCCGGATGCGATCGCCTCCAACGCCGATACGCTGGTCTCCATCGGTGGGGTGCAGTCCAATCACACACGCATGGTCGCGGCGGTGGCGGCGAAGCTCGGCATGAAATGCCTGCTGATACAGGAAAGCTGGGTGCCGCATGAGGACGCGGTCTACGACCGGGTGGGAAACATCATGCTGTCGCGCATCATGGGCGCCGAGACCCGCATGGTAGACGCCGGCTTCGACATCGGTATTCGCGACAGCTGGAAGGCGGCACTCGACGAGGTGCGCGCCAAGGGCGGCAAGCCTTACGCCATTCCAGCCGGCGCATCGGTGCACAAGTTCGGCGGTCTGGGTTATGTCGGCTTCGCTGAGGAAGTGCGGGCGCAGGAGGCGATGATGGGCCTGCGCTTCGACTATATCGTCGTGTGCACTGTCACCGGCTCGACGCACGCGGGCATGGTGGTGGGCTTCGCGGCGGACGGACGCGAGCGCAACGTCATCGGCATCGACGCCTCCGGCACCCCGGCGCAGACCAAGGCGCAGGTTCTCGAAATAGCACAGAACACTGCTGTCCTTGTGGGCGGCAGGGACATCGTTGCGGGCGATATCGTTCTGCTGGAGGACTACGCCTACCCCTGCTACGGCGTGCCGTCGAAGGAGACGCTGGAGGCGATCCGTCTCTCAGCGCGTATCGAGGGCATGATCACAGACCCGGTCTACGAAGGAAAGTCGATGCAGGGCTTGATCGATCTGATCCGGAACGGATTCTTTCCCAAGGGCGTTAAGGTGCTCTACGCGCATCTTGGGGGCGGTCCCGCGCTGAACGGGTACGGATACACGTTCCGGAATGGGTGAGCTGATTCTGATCACGTTTGCCGGCGAAGACTAACTGCGAATTTAAGGAACTAAATCCGTCTTTAATCGAAATGTCGAGCCGACGTCCATACGTCAGCCTTGTCTTGAGGACAGGGCGTCTTCCGGGCATTGGACCGAAAAGGATATACTGATGAAGACGATACTTCTGGCCGCCGCCGCGATGCTTTGCATCGGAGTGGGCGTAGCCTACGCGGAAGCGGGAGATGATGAGGGCGGAACGATCGCCAACACGTTTTTCACCGAGCTTCCTGGGGTGGTTGCCACGGCCCCTGGGGCGCCGGCCAACAACGTGGTTGTGAACGGCTCCCAGTCCACGACCCAACCCACCGCCACCTCTTCGGCTGCACCCTCCGCCGCCACCGCCACCGCGGGGACACGTTCCAGCGGCAGCTGACGGTCCTAACAGCGCAACCCGGGCCGGCGAAGTGCTGGCTCGGTTTACGCTGAATAGCAGGTGATTTCGATGCGGCAGCCGGGACCGTCGATGATCGCCAGCCGGAATCCGTGCAGCTTTACGATCGCGGCGACGAGGCTGAGGCCAAGCCCAACTCCAACGGCGTGACGGCTTCTGTCTGAGCGGAAGAACCGGGTGAACACGGTGTCTCGTTCTGTGTAGCGGATGCCTGGCCCGGTATCCTCAACGCGTAACACGGGTCCCTCAGGACGTTGTAGCAGACGAATCGCGACGGAACCGTGCGCCGGCGTGAACTTGACGGCGTTGTCGACCAGATTTGCCACGGCCTCGAGCAGCAGATCGTGATCGCCAGACACTGGAGCAGCGTTCGTCAAATCAAGCTGTAGCGACACGCCTTTGTCCTCGGCGATCGGATGATAAAGCTCATGCACGGCTCGCAGGATTTCGGCGAGCTGAACGGTGGCCATTCCGGCATGCCGGCGACTGTGGTCGATCTCGGCAATGCGCAAGAGCGCGGTGATGATCGCCAATGACTGATCGAGCCCGGCTATCGCGCGATCCGTAGCTATGGACAGGTCCTGAAGTGTCAGCGCGTTGTCACGCCCGCGCTCCAGAATCGCTCGAACGCGGGTCAACGGTGTGCGCAGATCATGTGCGATGTCGTCGCCTACGCTCGATAGTTCGCCGACCAGATGTTCGATCTGATCGAGCATGCCATTGACGATCGTGGCCAGCCGATTGAGCGGATCGTCATAGCCGCCGACCGGCAGCCGTTCCTTGAGATCGCCACCGACAACAAGCTGGACCTGGCGGTTCATCTCATCGATCCGCCGCTGTGCACGCTTGCTGAGCCAGGTTCCCGTCAGGAGAGCCAGACAGACCGCCGGAAGCAGGCCGAGCCCGAGGGAACGGGCCACAACCTGGCCGATCTGACGCACATCACCGGCATCGTGGCCAATCAGAAGGATGTCGCCGGACGGTAGCCGACCGGCGATAACGCGGGCGGTCTGCAACTCGCGCCCTCGAATATCCACGCGCACCAGCTTGATGGTATGTGGCGTATCGTCGATCAGCAGCCCCGGTGGCATTGCTTGGACATTCCCCGCGATCGGCACATTGTCCGACCCGAAGAGCTCCGCCAATTTGACCCGGCGGGGGTCTTCTACCAGGTGCTGCATGACAAACTTCAGCTCCTGGTCGCGCGCAGCGGCATTGTTCAGCCGTGCATCCGCTATGATGATGGCGTCGAGGTTCTCGGTCAGGTAGGTTGCGGTCTGCCAGTAGACGAAGCCGAACAGCAGCAGTGTGCAAACGCCGAATGCACCCGCCACAGCCAGTGCCCAGCGAACGGTGGTTGAATGAACGAACTCAGGCAGGCGCACGCAACATAAACCCCGAACCGCGCACACTCAGGATCATTGGCGGTTCATCTGGAGCATCCACCTTGCGGCGTAGCCGGCCAATGTGCACGTCCACCAGATTGGTCTGCGGCACAAATCGGTAATTCCACACGTTTTCCAGCAACATGGCCCGTGTCAGAACCTGTCCCTCGCGTCGCATCATGTATTCGAGCAACTGGAATTCGCGGGGCAGAAGTTCAAGCTCTCGCCGACCGCGGCAGGCCGTCCTTGCCAGCAGGTCCAATTCGAGGGGCCCGACGCGCAGAAAGGTCTCGCGCGGATCCCCAGGGCGGCGCAGCAATGCCTCCAATCTTGCGGCGAGCTCCGACAGCGCGAAGGGCTTCGCGAGATAGTCGTCGCCGCCAGCGCGCAGACCGCGGACACGATCATTCACCGCATTGAGAGCGCTGAGTACCAGGACGGGTGTCCTTATTCCCTCTCCCCGCAGTGTCTCAACGACACTGAGCCCGTCCAGTCCGGGGAGCATTCGGTCAACCACAAGGACGTCCCATCCGCCGGAGCGAGCACGCTGCAATCCCTCGGTCCCATCAGTTGCGCGATCCAGCATGTATCCCCGATCATTGAGCGCAGTGACGATCTCGTCCGCGGTTCCGTCGTCGTCTTCGATGACAAGCACTTTTGCCAAGGCGCGCTCCACTTCGAACCGAAGTACTGCATGTTAGGTCGTTCAAGGCATGTCACCAACCCAGTGATCAGGTCGTCGCGGAAAATGGATCGCCTTGATATCGCACTGCGGTCAGGCACAGACCATCCGCCGGCGCGGTTGGACCGGCCGCCGAACGGTCACGCGCCGTCAGTGCCGCGGCGACGCGATCCACCGGCCAGCTTCCGTCGCCGACCAGCTTCAGTGTTCCCACCATGTTGCGCACTTGGTGGTGCAGAAAGCTGCGCGCCGTGGCGACGATCTCGATGATGTCGCCGTTGCGCTCCACATCGAGGCGATCGAGCGTGCGCAGCGGGCTGTTGGCCTGGCACGCGGCGGCGCGGAACGAGGAGAAGTCGTGCCTGCCGAGCAGGCTCTGGGCCGCACGATGCATGGTATCGGCGTCGAGTTCGGCGGCCACATGCCAGACGCGGCCGACCAGCAGTGCAGGGCGGGCACGGCGGTTCAGGATGCGGTAACGGTAGGTCCGGCCGATGGCCGAGAAGCGCGCGTTCCAGCCGTCGGGGGCCGGGGCGACATCCAGCACGACCACGGGATACGGCTTCATGTGGTAGTTCAGCGCATCGCGGACCTTCGCGGCCACGAGCGTATCGGGCAGGTGGAGCTGAGCGACCTGAGCCGAGGCATGTACGCCCGCGTCAGTGCGGCCCGCGACGGTGCTGACTATCGGCGCGCCGTGGCTCAGCTTGGAAGCTGCGGACTCCAGCACTTCCTGGACAGACAGACCGGTGGACTGGCGCTGCCAGCCAACGAATGGGGCGCCGTCGTACTCCAGTCGGAGGGCCCACCGGGTCATTGTTGGGTGATGAAACCCGGGTAGACACTTCCCCTCCCCATCCGGGAGGCGGTTAGGGGACGGTCCGCGGCCTCCTCCCCCCGGCCGCCTCCCGCGAGGGGTGGGGGAGGTTCTTGGTCCTGGGTGCGGGTGGTCATCCGCCCAGCATCGTTCCCGCGGGGACTCGATGGCCCCGCAGGAAGGCATCGGCTGTCATGACGGGGCGGCCGCCCAACTGGACTCGTGCCAGACGAAGTGCCTCGGCACCACACGCAATAGTCAGCTGATCGTCCAGCACCGCACCAGGCGGCCCAGACCCCGACACTGGCTGGACCGCCAGCACCTTCAGCACCGCCCCGTGCAGGGTCGTGAACGCGCCTGGCCAGGGATTGAATGCACGGACCTGCCGTTCGATCGCCGCGGCGTCGCGTGCCCAGTCGATATGGCCCGCTGCACGCGTCAACTTGGGCGCATAGGTCACACCGTGGTCCGGCTGTGGCACAGGCACCGGCTGCTCGTTCAGCGCGCGCAAGATCAGCCGCGCGCCCAATTCGGCAAGCGTGTCGTGCAGTTCCGCCGCGGTTGTGGCCGCGCTGATCGGAACCGCCTGCCGCAGCAGCATCGGGCCGGTGTCCAGCCCCGCATCCATCTGCATGATGGTGACGCCGGTCTGGGCGTCACCGGCGAGCACCGCGGCCTGAATCGGCGCGGCTCCCCGCCAGCGGGGCAGAAGGCTGGCGTGAATGTTCAGGCAGCCACGGCGTGGCGTCGTCAGCATCGCCTGCGGCAGGATCAGTCCATACGCCGCCACCACGGCCGCATCGAGGCCAAGCGACGCGAAAGCCGTCTGTTCGGCCGGCTCGCCGCGGAGTCGCGCAGGCGTCTGAACTGGCAGGCGCAGCCGCTCAGCTTCCAACTGCACGGGGCAAGATCGCAGCGTATAGCCTCGCCCGGCCGGTTTGGGGGATTGACAATACACCGCGGCAATCTCGTGTCCGGTCGCGTGCAGCGCCCGCAGCGCCGGAACGGCGAAGTCCGGGCTACCCATGAAAGCGAGGCGCATGGCGCTACATGGCCTCAGTGCGCTTTTGGCGAAGCTCCTTGGCCAGCCGGCGCAGGATCATGTTGCGCTTCAGCGCCGAGAGGTGATCGACGAACAGTATGCCGTCCAGATGGTCGATCTCGTGCTGCAGACAGGCCGCCAGCAGTCCCTCCGCGTCGATCCGCCGCTTCGCCCCCTCTGCGTCCGCGTAGCGCACCGTCACGCGGGCCGGCCGCGTCACGTCGGCATACTGGCCGGGCAGCGACAGGCAGCCTTCCTCGCGCGTCGCCTCCTCCTGGCTGCGCGCCATCACCTCGGGGTTGATTAGCACGATCGGCGACGACTTTTCGTCCTGCATCAGATCGACGACAGCGAAGCGCAATCCAACGCCCACCTGTGGCGCGGCGAGCCCGATGCCAGGGGCGCGGTACATCGTCGCGAACATGCGCGGCACCAGCGTGCGCACCTGTTCCATGTCGCTGGGGCCGACTGGTCTCGCCCGCGCCTTCAGGATCGGGTCGGGCACGACCAGGATCGGCAGGGTCTCCACCGTCGCGTTCATGTCGCGCATGTAGCGGTGCCCTCAGGCTCGATCAACGCCCGGCCCCCTTGCAACCGCCACCGCCACTGCCAAAATTGTCGTTTGCCGGAATGCCGCTATGGGTTCCGGCGACGCTTCGCTCCAAGGAGGAGGCTATGACTACGAGGATGTTCACCTCGCCACTGTTCCTGGGCTTTGACCATCTCGAGCAGATGCTCGAGCGGGCGTCGAAGTCATCTTCTGACGGCTATCCGCCGTATAATATCGAGCAGACCAGCCCGTCGGGGCTGCGCATCACGCTCGCGGTTGCCGGATTCACTATGGATGACCTGCAAATTACCCAGGAAGACAACCAGTTGGTAATACGCGGGCGTCAGACTGAGGATGACCAAGAACGCGTGTTCCTGCACCGCGGGATCGCGGCGCGGCAGTTCCAGCGGGCCTTCGTGCTCGCAGAAGGGATCGAGGTGAAGGGTGCTTGGCTCGACAATGGGCTCTTGCATATTGACCTTGTTCGGCCGCAGCCCGAAGCACGCGTGAAGACGATCCAGATCAGCCGCGCCAACGGCAGTAATGGTCATGGCGGCGGAAAGCTCAGGATGGTCGATAGCAAACCTGGGCAGGAATAAGGCCTGCCCGGCCACGACGGCGCCGCAAAATGTGGGCCGGATCACCAAAAGGCGTCGGAGCTGCAGCAGCGGGCCGCCGCCAGGAAGGAGTACGACGATGAATATCAATAGCATTCAGCAACCGGACGCGCAGGCGGTAATGGCTGCCCTGGTCGACATCCGTCACATTTCCACCGAACAGCTTGCGCAGCTTGGCCTTCAGCAGATCGCCTACGTAAAGCCGGTCGTCGTCAATGGGACCGCGGCGTACGCGATCCATGCCGCCGATGGCACGCCGATGGCGATTGCCGGGGAACTCGATCTGGCGGTCGCGGCGATCGTCCAACATGAGATGGTACCGGCACAGGTACACTGACGGCCGCCTTTCTTTGCCCTCTTGCGCCAGGCCGTTCGGGACGCACGGCCTGGCCTCGGCGGGCTCGGCAACGCGCAAGGGAAAGGGGTCACGGAGGCGTCGGATCGATCCAGCCTATGTTGCCGTCGCTGCGGCGGTACACTACGTTCAACTGGCCGGTCCCCGTGTTGCGGAACATCAGCACCGGCTGATCGGCGAGGTCCATTCGCATCACTGCCTCGCTGACCGACAGCAGACTGATTTCGGTCGCTTGTTCAGCGATGACCGTGGCGTGCGTCTCGCCGTTTGCCATATCCGAAGCAGGCTCGGTTTCCTGCCGCAGTATATACTGTCGCGCCGCTTCGGGCCGTTCGCGGTTGGCGCTGTCGCGAGCATGCTCATTCATGCGCCGGCGATAGCGGCGCAGCCGCTTGGCGATGTGCTCGGCGGCGTCATCGAACGCGGTATTGGCGTCCGCCGCCTCCCCCTCGCCGCGGAGCGTCAACCCGCGACCGGCATGCACATTTATGTCACAGATAAAGAAGCTGCGCGCGCGACTGAACGTGACATGCGCCTCCAGCGCATGGTCGAAATATTTGCTGGATATGGCGTCCAGATGGTCTGTCACGCGAGTGCGAAGCGCGTCCGATAAGTCGATTTGCTTGCCCGAAACCGTGATCTGCATCGTGCCTCTCCGCGTGCGTCCGTGAATGGGATGTGAATCCCTCGGCCCGATTTCGAGAATCAGACCAGCGCGGCTTTCTCCCGCCTGCGCTGCACCGAGTTGGGGATTCGCAGCGCCTCACGGTATTTGGCCACGGTCCGCCGTGCGATGTCCACACCTTCATCCCGCAACGCTGCCACGAGCGCATCGTCGGACAGGATGTTCTCAGAGGCCTCTGCGTCAATCATTGAGCGGATCCGGTAGCGGACAGCCTCGGCGCTGTGGCTCTCGCCATCCGTTCCTGGGATGGCCGTGGTGAAAAAATATTTTAGCTCGAAGGTGCCGCGTGGAGTTGCGATGTATTTGTTCGCTGTGACGCGGCTGACCGTGCTCTCATGCATCTCGACCGCTTCGGCAATATCGCGCAGGATCAAAGGGCGCAGATGCGCGACGCCACGGCGCATGAAACCATCCTGTTGGCGGATGATTTCTGCGGCAACCTTCAGAATGGTCTGTGCCCGTTGCTGCAACGAACGTACCAGCCAGTTCGCGCTGGCAAGCTGCTCAGCCATAAACAGCCGATCCTCCTTGCGCGCGCGCGGTGCGACACGCGCAAAGAACCTCTCGTTCACAAGCAGACGCGGCATGGTGTCCGGATTGAGCTCGATAACCCAGGCATCATCCAGACTCGGGCGCATCAGAATGTCCGGGATCACAAGTTGCACCGGCGCCGTGTCATAGCTCGCAGCGGGCTTCGGATCGAGGCTACGGATCTCCGTTATCATATCAGCCAAGTCTTCTGCGTCGACGCCGCAGACCGTGGTAAGCCGCCGCAATTCGCGCCGGGCGAGCAGGTCAAGATTATCGAGGAGAGCTGCCATCGCCGGATCGAGCCGGTCGCGCTCGGCGAGCTGCGCGGCAAGGCATTCCCTCAGATCGCGTGCGAACAGTCCGACCGGATCGAACCGCATCATCCGGGTGCGTACTCGTTCGACGTGTTCCAGCGTCACCGCCATGGCATCGGCGATCGCCGCGGGATCCGCGGTCAACCGCCCAGCAGGGCAAAGCAGCGCGATGAGATGTGCGCCGATCAAGCGATCCGCCGGGTCGTTGAACGACAGCCGCAATTGCTCGCCAAGATGGTCGCGCAGGGGGCGACGATCATCGGCGATATCATCGATGCCACGCTCATCAACGTCGAAGTCCCTGGCACCGCCGCGGCCGGTGATCGCCGCGGCCGGCGGTGCACCATCGGCAACGCCGCCCGCGTCGTAGGCTTCGCCAAGGTTGGTGTCGAGCGGCGCGGCCGTCTCCGTGGGCAGTGTATCTGCCTGCGCCAACTGCGCTGCATCCGCGGACTCGCTGAACCGCTCCGGTGTTTGGTCTGGTGCGGCACGTTCGGTATTCGGCAACTCCGCGCTGTCGTCGCGTTCAAGCAGAGGATTCCGCTCCAACTCCTCTTCGACGAAGCTCGCCACCTCGATATTCGAGTATTGCAGCAGCTTGATCGCCTGACGCAGTTGAGGCGTCATGACGAGGGTTTGGGTCTGTCGGAGGTCGAGGCGTGGCCCTAACGCCATGAGACGCCCTGGTCCTTCATCGTGCGACCACGATGCTAGGGCTTCGGCGCAAACAAAACGTTCACGCGAGGTGTCAAAGGCTGAACCGCTCGCCGAGGTAGAAGCGGCGCACATCCTCATGCGCCACGACCTCGTCAGGCCGGCCCTCCATCAGCATCTTGCCGTCGTGCATAATGTAGGCGCGATCAATGATGCCCAATGTCTCGCGCACATTATGGTCTGTGATCAGCACGCCAATTCCACGATCCTTGAGATGCGACACAAGATCACGGATCTCGTTCACGGCGATCGGATCGATGCCTGCGAGTGGCTCATCGAGCAGGATGTAGGCGGGTTGCGTCGCCAGCGCGCGGGCGATCTCCACGCGCCGCCGCTCGCCACCCGAGAGCGCCAGCGCCGGCGTACGCCGCAGATGGCCGATGCCGAACTCGCCCAGTAGTTCATCCAGCATCAGGTCACGCCTGTCGGGATCTGGCTCGACCACCTCGAGTGCCGCCATCACGTTCTGCTCGACGTTGAGGCCGCGGAACACGCTCGCTTCCTGCGGCAGGTAGCCGATGCCGAGCCGCGCGCGGCGATACATCGGCAAGGTGGTAATGTCGGCGCCGTCGAGGCTGATTGAGCCGGTATCCGGCTTCACCAAGCCTACGATCATGTAGAACGTCGTGGTCTTGCCGGCGCCGTTCGGGCCAAGCAGACCGACCGCCTCGCCGCGGCGCAGCTCAATCGTCACGTTTCGAACGACCGGACGCTTTTTGTAGGTCTTGCCTACGCCGCGCGCGACCAGCCCCGCACCACCGGCAACGACCCGAAACCCCGATCCCCGTAGTTCCATGCGCATTTCGTTCATTTCGCTGGTCCTGGCGGAGCCTGCCCACTTAACTGTTGGTTGGTGGCATCGTTGGGCAGCACCAGGCCCTGCACGCGCTCGCTGGGACCCGGCAGCAACTGTGCGATGCCGGTCTTCATGTTGACCTCCGCCTCCGAACCATCGAGCTGATTCTCCCCGCGCGTGATCCGCACGCGTCCAGCCAGCCGCGCTATGCCGGTGTCCGGCACGTAAACCGCCCGATCGCCGATCGCCGTGTCGGTCACTGTGCGGACCGTGACATTGCCGAACGCCTCCACCTTCTGCAGCTTGCCCGACGCGGTGAGCGGATCTGCGGCGTTCTGCGGTGGTGTGGGCGATGGCGATGATGGCGCATCGGTCGTGTAGGCCACCAGCGTATCAGCTGCGATCCGCCGTCCGTCGTTGGTCACTGCGACGGCATTGCCGCGTGCCACTGCCATGTGCTTCTGCGACCAATATTCGAGATCATCCCGGGCAGTCAGCACATCGTTGGGTGTGGTCAGCTTCAGCGCATGCCCGGTTACCACGAGCACGGCCTTGTCCATGTCATATACGGCTCGATCGCCCTGGACCTGATCGGTGGGTGTGAAGATCCGGACATTGCCCTCCGCCTGCACGCGATAGATCTCATTGCCGCCCGTATCTGGGTCAGTGACGACGCTCGGGGCCGGCTGTGCCGGCTGCGGGGGCGGCGCCGGCTGCGCTGCTGCGCCATTCTTCGGCCGATAGAACGCAATCAACCGATCCGCCGTCACCGTCACATTCTGCCTGACGGCCTTGGCGTTGCCACGGGCGATCACCTCGCGCTGTTCCTGTCGCCACTCGATCTCATCGCTCGCGGTGATCGCGATCGGTCCTCCATGCGCCAGATCCAACTGCTGCGCCCAGACGGGCGAGAGCGTCGTGAAGAGCGCCAGTGCTGCCGCGCTGGCTGGCCACAACATCCTCACTTTGGGGCGCCGTTCAGGACCAGATGGGCCGGGCCGGCGAATTGTACGGCGGCGCCCTTGTCCGTGATGGTGAAGCCTTGGGCGTCGAGGGTGCCGAAAGGTCCTTCGGCATGGGTCGGTTCGGCGCCTGCGGCGGCACCGTTCTTCAGGTCGATTGAGGCGCTGTTGGAGGTTACGGTGGTCCCGTCATCCCGATAGAGGACGACGTTTCGTGACAGGTCGAGCTGATTGCTGTGTTGCAGGAACACACCATCCTTGGCCTGCAGCATTAGCCAGGTGCCATTGGCCAAGGTGATGTCCCCCTTGGGCGTGGTGAGGTTGATGCGTTCGGGGCTGACCTGCTGCGCGGTTGCGGCCGTAAGGGTGTAGGGGCGGCCTTGTTGGTCGACGCCGCGGTAGTGGGCGTCGGTCAGAGTGGCGGCGCCGATCTGGCTGGCGGCACGCTGGTAGGCGTCGCGGGCGGTGTCGCGCATGCGCTCGATCTCCGGCCAAAGCGCGATCGTTGCGAGAAGCACCAAAGCAGTGGCGGGCAGCAACCATTTGGCGAGGTTGATGACCAGTCGGCGACGTGCCAGGCCGCGGGTTGTGGGGACTTGCCGGATGCGCGCAGCGGCAGCGGTGACCAGTCGCTGACCGGGCCGGCGGTGGCCAGCACGGACGGGCAGCGGACGGACGCTCATGCGACACCCGCGCGCAACAGGTCATGGATGTGAAGGATGCCAAGTGGCCGGGAAGTGGCGTCCACCACGAAAAGGGCGGTGATCGGGCGTTCATTGGCGTTCATGGTGTGTAGCGCCTCGCCGGCCAACGCGTCGGGAGCAATGGTGCGCGGCGCGGGAGTCATGACGCTGGCAACCTTGCGTGACAGCAGGTCGGGGCCCATGGCACGCCGAAGGTCACCGTCGGTGACGATGCCGACCAGCCTGCCAGAGGCGTTGACGACGCCGAGACAACCGAAGCGCTTTTCGGTGATGAGCAACAGGGCGCGGTCCATCGGCAATTCTGGTGGCGCGAGGGGCATGGCGTCGCCCGGGTGCATCAGGTCGCGGACGCGGCGCAGGCGTGTGCCGAGGCGGCCACCGGGGTGGATTTGGTGGAAATCGGCTGCGGTGAAGCCGCGGCGGGTCAGCAATGCGACGGCGACCGCGTCACCGAGCGCCATCTGCATGGTGGTGGAAGTGGTCGGGGCAAGGCCCATCGGGCACGCCTCCGCGGCAATCGGCAGCGTAAGCGCCACATCGGCAGCGGCGGCGAGTGTTGAACTGGCGCGCGCGGTGATCGCCACGAGCGGCACGCCGAAGCGGCGCGAATGTGCCACCAGGTCGGCAAGTTCGGCTGTCTCGCCGGAGTTCGAAAGCGCGATCAGCGCGTCGCCCTGGACGATCATGCCGAGGTCACCGTGTGAAGCCTCGGCCGGATGCACGAACAGGGCAGGGGTGCCTGTGGAGGCAAGCGTGGCGGCGATCTTTCGGGCGACAAGGCCGGACTTGCCCATCCCGGAGACCACAACGCGGCCGGTGGCGCGTGCAAGCAAATCGACCGCGTTGCCAAAACTGGCGGTCAGGCCGGCGGCGAGCGCGTGAAGCCCCGCCGCCTCGGTGTGCAGCACCGAGCGGGCGACATCGAGGTCCCCTCGATTCGGAGCGGAAGCGACGGTCATCAGCCTCTTTTGACCGGAGGCAGCCTGAGGGTCAACCGGAACACCCGAGTCCTGACAAGAATCGTGCCAATTTTACCGATTGTGGCTGACTCAATGCGCGAAAATGTCAGGTTGTTCATAACCAAGGAGGTCTAGCCGGGCGCGGGCGGGCAGGAAATCAAAGCAGGCCTCGGCCAGTTCGCGGCGGCCCTCGCGCACCAGCAGGGCTTCGAGCTTTGCCCATAGTGCGTGGAGGTGCAGAACGTCAGAGGCAGCGTAGGCGAGCTGATCTGCGGTCAGCTCGACTGCGCCCCAATCCGACGTCTGCTGCTGCTTGGACAGATCGACGCCAAGAAGCTCCTTGCACAGATCCTTGAGGCCGTGGCGATCGGTGAAGGTGCGCGTCAGCCGGGCGGCGATTTTGGTGCAGCGCACCGGGGCCACGACGATGCCGAGAGTATACTGCAGCATCGCCACGTCGAAGCGCGCGAAGTGCATGAGCTTCATCGTGGCGGACTCGGCGAGCAAACGGCTCAGGTTGGGGCAATCGTAGCCACGACCCCCGAGACCGGGCGGAATGAGCTGGACAAGGTGCGCGTGGCCGTCGCCGGAGGAGAGCTGCACCAAACAGAGCCGGTCGCGATGCGGATTGAGGCCCATGGTCTCGGTATCGACAGCGACGACGGGACCCAGGGCGAGGCCTTCCGGCAGATCGTTGCGGTGCAGATGGATGGTGCCGCCTGGCATGAATTGGGTGGTGCTCACTGTGTTGGTGCCCAGGAGAAGACTCGAACTTCCACGACCTTGCGGCCACAGGTACCTGAAACCTGCGCGTCTACCAATTCCGCCACCTGGGCAATCATGTGTCCCGCGACGATTGCGGGCGCAGTGGTAGGGCGCGCGATGTAGCCGCCGCGCGGGCGCGCGTCAACCGAAGCTCCGGAGCGCGAGAGGCCGCCTCCCCCAGCCCGCCTCCCGCGAGGGGAGGGGAAGGACTTCGCAGGGCTTCAGAGGATGACGAACAGTGCGAAGCCCGCGGCGATTGCACCGATGATCCCGGCGGCGACCGCGAGCGCCAGGATGCGGGTCACCACGGCAACTGACGCCAGCACGATGGCGATCTGCAGCGCGCCCACCACGAGCTCGAATTCATGGTAGCGGTGAAATGCCTCGTCGCGCGCGCGCTCCTCGGCCTTCGCACGCTCGGCGACCTGCTTCATGCCGTCGTCCTGCGGTTCGTCGCGCATTCGCGCCTCGGCGTCCTTGGCGCGGGCGATTTCCGCCTGCGGCCCCGCATCGGCAGCGTTGGGCAGATTGGCGAGGATCCCTGCCTCGACCGCCAAGATCGTCGCGCGGGCGTTCTTCGCCTGGTAGAACGCCCACTCGTCCGACACTGCGACGTGATGTGTCAGGTAGGCATTCTGAGCGCCCTTCTCGCCCATGTCGGACAGCGCCAGTGCCGCCGCGAGCACCGCGATCAGGACTGCGATGCGGCGCGCCGTCCTGTCGCTGTGGTGCGCGGGCGCGTGTTCCGCGTGCTCCAGCCCCTCGCGCGCGTGCTCGATTGTCTCGCTCATCCCTCAACCCTCGTTTCCGCTGTGCTGTTGGGCGTTGCGAGCACCTCGCGGACCTTGGCCGCCAGTGCGCTCAGATTGAATGGCTTGGGGATGAAATGCACGTCGTGATCGAGCGCGCCGTCGTGCAGGATGGTGTTGCGCGTGTAGCCGGTGGTGAACAGCACGCGCAGACCTGGCTGTGCACTGCGTGCCGCATCCGCCAGGGCCCGGCCGTTCACCCCGCCTGGCAGGCCGACATCAGTGAACAGCAGGTCGATGCCACCGCGGTCGACGATGAGCCGCACACCATCCATGGCATCGCCGGCCTCAAGCACCTGATACCCCATTTCACGCAGCGCCTCGACCGAGGAGCGACGCACCTCTTCATCGTCCTCCACGACCAGAATCGTCTCACCGTCGCCGTGTGAATGTGCCGCTGCCACGGGTCCAGCAGTGATTGCCGGCTGCGTCTCCGGACGGATGAATCGCGGCAGATAGACCTTCACGCTGCAACCCTGGCCGGGTTCGCTATGAATCGCCACGTGGCCACCCGACTGCTTGACGAACCCGTACACCATCGAAAGGCCGAGACCGGTGCCCCGACCGAGAGGCTTTGTGGTGAAGAACGGTTCGAACGCCATGTTGATCACATCGGCTGTCATGCCGGTGCCGGTATCGCTGACCGCGAGGAGAACGTAATCGCCCGCAACAACCTCGGAGTGCGTGGCGGCGTAGCCATCATCAAGACGCGCATTCGCTGTCTCGATTGTCAGCTTGCCGCCTCTCGGCATCGCATCGCGCGCGTTGACCGCGAGATTGAGCAGTACGTTCTCAAGCTGGTTCGCATCCACGCAGGTCTGCCACAGCGCGCCGGCGAACGCGGTCTCTATCACGATGTCCTCGCCCAGGGTGCGATGCAGCAGGTCGGACATGTTAGCCGCCAGCCGCGAGATATCGAGTGGTTCCGGGTCGAGGGGCTGCTGGCGGGAGAATGCCAACAGCCGATGTGTCAACGTCGCGGCGCGTTGCACACCGGCCATTGCGGACTCGGTCAGTCTGAAGAGCGAAGCGCTGTCCGGTGGCAGCCGCCGCTGCAACAGCTCGATGTTGCTGCTGATCACCGTCAGATGGTTGTTGAAGTCGTGCGCGATGCCACCGGTGAGACGACCCACCGCCTCCATCTTCTGTGACTGGCGCAGTGTTTCCTCGGCGACTTCGCTGCGGCGCACCGCATCCTGCAACTTCGCCAACATGTCGTGCTGTCGTCGCCACTGCCGCGCCGCCAACAGGCTGAGTGCAAGCAGGCCCAGCGTCGCCGGAATGCCGAAGATCAGGTGTGCCGCCATGGCGTCGCGCCATTCGCGGACTACTGAGCTCCAGCGCCGGCCGATGGCTATGTAGACCGGATAGTTGGCCAACCGGCGATAGGCGACAACGCGCTCGGCACCGTCGATCGACGATCTTCCATGCACAAGCCCGGCGACTGGTGCGCGGGCGATGGCATCGACCAACAGTTGGTCATGTTGGCTGCCCTCAGCTTGCGTCGGTTCAGGATAGCCGGCGAGGGGCGTCCCGTCCGCGCGCAACAACTGCGCGCTATAGTCGGTGTCGCCGGCAAACAGGTCGCTGTCGAATTTACTGAAATAGGCCGGTGACACGCCGACCAGGATGGCACCTTCGAAATGCCGTGCGTCGTGGCCGCGGCGAACAGCAACGGTGAACACATCCGCTCGGGTCAACCGGCCGAACACGATCCCGCCGATCTCGAATGGCGCACCACTGTCGCGCAGCGCCGCGAAATATACTCGGTCGCTGAAGTTGATGTCATGGTCCGCGGGAAAGCGAGAGGTCGCGACCAGCGCGTGCCCGTCCGCCCCGGTCACTACGATTGCCGTCACTTGGCTGTAGCCGGCGATCATGGCCACCAGGCGATCGTGCAGTTCGGCTTCACGTGCGGTCACCGCAGCATCGTCGAGATTGCCGAGCAGATCATTCACCCTTCCGCCGAGCAGGACGTGGGTGTCGAGCACGCGCGCCGCCTGTTCGTCGGAGACCGCAAGCATACTCAGCAGACTCGCGTTTGCCTCTCGCACGGTGCCGCGCCAAGCCAGCCAGCCGCCTCCGGCCAACACCAGGAGCGGCAGCAGAACTGAGGCGACAACAAGCCCGCGTATCGCCCACGAGGCGCCGGTTCTGCCGCTGCTCTCGCTCATTCCAGGTGTCGTCTCCTCCCGGGCCGCTATCGGGTTGCCGCGACGATTGATGTCATAGTACCGAGGCTGTCGCCAGATGTACTTCAGGTCACACTCACGCTGCCGTGATGGCGAAATTGAGGTAAGGAAACATGCCTGCCGCGAAGCCGGTCTTGGTGATCGGCAGCCTCAACATGGACCTTGTCGCGCGGTGCGAGCATCTGCCGCGCGGCGGGCAGACGGTGTTTGGCACGGACTTCTTCACGGCCGCCGGGGGCAAGGGGGCAAATCAGGCGGTGGCCGCTGCGCGGCTAGGCGCCCGCGTCGCGATGGCGGGCTGTGTAGGCGACGATCAGTTTGGCATTGACTTGGTTGCCGGGCTGCGGCGCGATGGGGTGCTCCTGGGTACTGTCGAGACGGTGCCCGGACCGACCGGCACCGCATTGATCACCATCGATGCACAGGGCGCCAACACGATCGTCGTGATCTCCGGTGCCAACTCTGCCTGTGAGGTGGCGTTGGTGGACCGTGCGCTGGGCGGCGCGGGTGCGCCCGGTATCCTCCTGCTGCAGCACGAGATACCGGAGGAGGTGAATGCACACGCGATCCGTGCGGCACACGCGGCGGGTTGGTTTATCGTGCTCAATCCGGCACCGGCGCGTCCGGTGATGCCGGAGCTACTGCCGCTGGTTGACCTCATCGCTCCGAATGAGACCGAGGCCGCGGCGCTTACCGGCACCAGCGATCCGCACGCGGCGGCGCGGCACTTGTTGGCGCAGGGTGCGCGCGCCGCACTGATCACTCTGGGCCGCGAAGGTGCGCTGTATTGCGACGCGAGTGACGCGTTGCATTGCGCTGCCGTTGCGGTGGAACCGGTGGACACGACCGCCGCCGGCGATGCTTACATCGGTGCACTGGCGGCCGCCTTGTCGGAGGATCGAACCGTTGCGGACAGTCTCGGCTTCGCCGCCGCCGCCGCCGGATTGGCGGTGACGCGATTGGGTGCGCAACCGTCGCTGGGATCGCGCGACGAAGTGGCGGCGTTCATTGCGCGTTTTGGCGCTCCATCGCCCGAGGCAATTGGTGCCTGATCAGCCGCGGCGCGTCATTGGCTCGCGGCGGTGGGCGTCTGCTGCGCCGTTTGCGGCGAGGGCAATGGCGCAGCGTTGTGGGAAAGCGTCCGGAGATAGGCGATGACGTCGATCCGCGTCTTCTCGTTCTTGATGCCGGGAAACGCCATGCGCGTGCCCGGAGCGTAATCGCTCGGTTTGGTGAGCCACGCGTTGAGTTCGTTATAGGTCCATGGATCCTGCCTGGCCTTCAGGGCCTCGGAATAGTTGAAGCCTTGCATGTGGGCGTGCGGACCGCCGACAACGCCATACAGGTTCGGCCCGACGATTGCCTTGCCGCCTTCCTCCAGTGAGTGACAGGCCGCGCAGACCCTCTTCGCATACGACTCGCCTGCAGCCGGATCAGCGGTAGCCAACTGTTGCGCGAGTGTCGGAGAAGGCTCTTTCCCTGCGTCTGGAGCCATCGGTGCCGCGTCTCCCTGACCGATCGATGTGATGCCCGCCAACAGCACCCAAATGCCAGCGCTCACGTTGACTATGCATCGCATGCTGATCGCCTCCACGGTTTGGTCCTGCTTACTCGTGCGGGAACCGTGCGAGGCCGCGGTTTATTCCGGATGGGGTGGCCGCCCCTGCCATCCTGGCGGCATCTGCTGCGTCGGCGTCAGCGGATGTGCGTCCTCAAGGGCGTAACGCGCCATGATCTCTGCTCGTTCGAAGACTTGCTGGAGCCGGTTGGCCGTGAGCTGCTCGGCTCCGTGAAAGGCCATTGAAACGATCTGTTCGCCGAGCGCGCGATAGCTCTCGAACTGGCTCTCTTCGAAGAACTGTTCGGTCGTGCTCTGATGGGGAAAGTCGTCATGGTCGGCCCAGTAAGCGAGTACATCGGCGCGCATGTAGTTCGGCCGCCAGGGCTTCAGATACAGCAGCGATCCCTTCGACCCGTCTTGGTAGGTGATCTGCGCGAGCGCGCCGGACGCGTTCAGATTGACGTCGCCCTTGATGACCGGCGCTATGAATTCGATCGTCACATACAGGTCGATCGCCGCCATGCGCAGCGCGCGGCCGAGATCGGTGTAGTGGTAATCGGGGTCGCAACCCGCATCGATCACCACAATGCGGCGGCACTGACGCCGCAGCATCTCGTAGACACCGAGATTGTCGAAATGCCCGCCGTCCGACAGGTAGACGTCTTTGCGTTTGTCATTTGCGCGGCCGAGCATCTCGCTGAACAGTGGCCGTAGTGCATTGCTGGGTTTCGCCTGTCCCCAGGATTGGATAACACCCGGATTGGGCAGCCACGCACCCAGCCGGACATCGAACAATGTCATCAGGAAGGAGGTGGCGGGTGAGGAGTGATAGCCCATGTTGGGGCTCACCGCGGCGCCCGATATCGTCATCGCGGTCCCGAGCGTGATGCCGCGCTTCTCATCTTCGGCGCCAAACTCGCGCTCCTGTCCGGCATAGTCCGCGGTTTTGACATAGCATCCCTTGGGATCGCCGTTCGCGTTCGCCCCTCCGAGGCAGGCGGCGCCGGCGCGCAGCGGCGTGATGGTGAACGGAGCGGCCTTGCGCTCCGCCCAGCCACTCGGCGCGCCCTCCAACAGGTTGAGCGTGACATTCACCACCGGGAACAGAATGCCGCGTTGTTCCTTGCCCTCATAGAGCTCCTGCATGCGCAGATTGTCGCCGGGATCGAAGCGCGTGTAGGCGTCTGGCTTGCGTTCCTGCGGCGGCCGCGCGGTGCCGATGAAGGCGCGGGACAGCCGGTTGCGATAGACGCCGTGCAGCGAGAAGCGGTTGATGTTGATCCGGCTGCCACAATACAGCGATAGCGCCACCAGCAGGACAATCACGCCAAGCGCGGTCAGCCAGGAACGCTCCAACCATGCGCCATCCAGCTCTTCGACAATGATGGCGCCGAGCCTGCCCAGCAGCACGAACAGCGTCGCGGCGAACAGCAGCGTGGCGAGCGCGATCAAGGCCTCGCGTGCCATGCCGATCCACGAGGTAGTGCCGGTGGTGTCGGGAGAGGTTTTTGAGCCGAACGACTTCGCGCTTTGGCCGAGCCAGGCGCCGAAAGGTCCACTGACAAATCCGACAGCGGCGGCATAGGTGGTCGGCCATTGCTCAAACACCAGGGCTGGCACGACCAGCGTGATGGCAGCGAGTGCGCTCCAGCCAAGTACGGGGACCAGCTTCTCGCCGTTCAGCCGTGCGAGCCATTCCCGATCGAGCTCGGCGTAGGCGGCGGTCCAGCGCAGGCCGACATAGAGCGTGCTGTGCAGGACCTGCGCACCGATGACCCAGAGCGGGGCGAGTACAGCGAGCGTCGTGACCGACATCTGCTGGCCAAGCGTGGCGCCGAGTTGCAGCAGGAACGCGCTGAGTGCCGCGCCAAGCGCCCAGAAGCCCAAGTTCCACGCGAAAGCGGGCCAGTGTTTCCGGCCGAGCGTCGCGGCGGCAATGATATAGCCACCGATGAGCGCGCAGAAAGCTCCCAGAGAGACTGGTGCGAAGGTCCAGGACAAGAACCCGACTGTGTCGCTGCGGCTGGCAGACATAGCGCTGAACCATAGCGGTGCGAGAAACGCCCACAGCAGAATCGGCGTGACCACCCAGCGCTGCACGGTCGAGGCTGCCACACCATAACCGCCAGTCCGCGAACCCCTCGTGCCATCATAGGCGTGCGTGGGCACCGAGCGGCAGACCATGACGGTACCGAGCAGCAGGCAGAGGAGGCCAGCGATCAGTGCCACGCCCCCCCAACCCGATGCAACGTCCCACAGCAATTCGCGGTACAGCAGCGGCACGATCGCTAGCGCCAGCAGGATGGGGCCGAACACCAGCCAGTTCAGCAGCACGTTGCGCAGCCACAGGACGATCGCTGACCAGGTATCTGACGAACCGAGTCCGCCTTCGGGGATCAGGAAGTTCGTATAGTTGCGCAGGCTGCGCAGCGCAGGGTCGGCTGGCTCGGTCAGTGCCTTGATCGCAGCGCTCAGCGCGCCGTTGCCCTTGCCACCGCCGTGCATGATCGTCGCCAGCCAGGCGCCGATATAACCGCCGCCCGAGACGGTCGAGAGGTAGTTGAATTCACCGAGCAGCCGCTTCGCTGCCAATGCCTGCAATGCGCCGAGACAGAACGCCGCGCTGCGGATGCCGCCGCCTGACAGGCAGAGCGCGGTCCTCTGCGTGGAGCGGAGTTCTTGCTCGTGGTCATCCAGCCACTGCCGTGCACGCGGGGGCGGCTTGCCGTCCGTCCAATCGTTGCAGAAGATCGCGGCATATTCCTCGAGCAGCGCATATTCCTGGCTCCACATTGCATCCGAAACAGGCGTTTGCCCCTCGTCGTTTTGCGACAATTGTGCGTTCCCCCGATGATGACGCGACCCAGACTGCGAATCGTGACGCCAGCGCTTCAAGAAGGAGACACCACATGGCCCCGCGCGTCGATCCCGTCGTATCCGACAGCGAAGTCCCGGCCCGCACCGGCGTGGTGGTCATCGGCGGCGGGATCATCGGCACCAGCACGGCGTTCTTCCTCGCGCGCAAGGGCGTTCCAGTGGTGCTGTGCGAGAAGGGCCACATCGCCGGCGAGCAGTCGAGCCGCAACTGGGGCTGGTGCCGCAAGATGGGTCGCGATCCGCGCGAGATTCCATTGGCGATCGAGGCGCTGCGGCTGTGGCCGGAGATGAATGCACTGACCGGAGCGGAAACCGGCTTCCGGCAATGTGGTATCGTCTATCTGTGCAAGACGCCGGAGGACATGGCGAAGCGCGAGGCGTGGCTGGAAGAGGCGCGGCCATATCAGCTCGATTCGCGGATGCTGTCGCGCGATGAGGCGGCAGCGGTGCTGCCTGGTCTGACGGGCGACTGGCAGGGTGGGCTGTATACGCCGAGCGATGGCCGCGGCGAACCGCAGAAGGCGGCGCCGGCGATCGCCGAGGCCGCGAGGCGGCATGGCGCCTCGGTCCTGCAGCAATGCGCGGTGCGCGGCATAGAGACACAGGCGGGGCGCGTCGCGGGCGTGGTGACCGAACGGGGGCGCATTGCATGCGACAGTGTTGTGCTCGCCGGCGGCGTGTGGTCGCGGTTGTTCTGCGGCAATCTCGACCTGCGTCTGCCGCAGCTCAAGGTGATGTCGTCGGTGATGCGTACCGAAAAGATGGACGCCGGGCTCGAGACTTCGTGCAGCGGCTTCGGCTTCGGTGTGCGCAAGCGGCTCGACGGCGGCTACAACGTCGCGAGTTGGAGCGGCAATCTCGTGGATATCGTGCCGGACACGTTCCGCTTCTTCGCCGATTTCCTGCCGGCGCTGCGGCTGCAATGGCGCACCATGCGATTGCGCATCGGTGGAAAATTCCTGGAGGAGTGGCAGGTGCCGCGCCACTGGACGCTGGATGGTGCGTCGCCGTTCGAACGCGTGCGCACACTGGATCCCGAGCCGTACCAGCCGATACTCGATCAGGCGCGGCAGCATCTCACCGCGGCGTTCCCGGCGTTTCGCGACATGAAGGTGGCGGAGAGCTGGGGTGGCGTAATCGACGTGACGCCCGACGCGGTGCCGGTGATCTCGGCGGTCGACACTGTGCCCGGATTCTTCATTGCCACCGGCTTCACCGGGCATGGCTTCGGCGTTGGTCCAGGTGCGGGGCGGCTGATGTCGGAGTTGGTCACCGGCGAGACCCCGGTGGTCGATCCGACGCCGTTCCGCTACAGCCGCTTCACCGACGGTTCGCGGCCACAGCCTTCGCCGCTGGTCTGATACCTTCTGCTTGGCGGGCGTGCCCACGCGTGGCAACGTCGCGGCCGCTTCAATCAGAACCGGAGGAAACCATGGCCCTACGCAAGTTCATCATTGAACGCGACATTCCCGCGGTCGGCTCGCTTGAGCGTGAACAGCTTCGTGGCGCGGCGGCAAAATCCAACCAGGTGCTGAACCAGCTCGGCCCCGACATCCAATGGGTGGAGAGTTACGTCGCCGCCGACAAGACGTTCTGTGTCTATCTGGCAAAGGACGAGGACATCATCCGTAAGCACGCAGAGATCAGTGGGTTTCCGGCGACCAAGATCACCGAGGTGCGCAAGATGATTGATCCGACCACAGAGCATGCGGCAGCGTGACGCGCGCGCTGTCACCCTGAACAGGCGCCCTGCCTAAGCGGAACAGGGCGGCGACGTTGGATTGGGCGATCAGCGCCAGCCAGTCAGAGGCGAAGTGCGCCAGGTCGGGTTCGCCACCCGCGCCGAGCAGGACCAGGTGATCGAAGCCACACGGGCCCACCTTGTCTTGCACCACACGCGCTCGTGCGGACCAGGGGTACGAGCGCCGCAAAGCGCACAAGAACCGCTGAGATCTGCCGGCGGTGCGGCCATAGCCAGTGCAGCTGATAGCCCGCGATCAGCGCGTAGACGAGCAGCAGACCCGTGAGGAGGCAGAAGAACAGCGCGACGCAGCCCGCCGGTGCCAGCGTAACCACCAGCAGTGGATGGCGGTCGTGCCAAGCGATCGAGATAGCGGCAAGCAGCAAGGCCAGGCCGGTGGCGGCGAAGTTCATGAAGCCGAGAAGCAGCGCTGCCGGGACTTGAGGCAGGGGCTGGCGCCGCGCACACTCCGGCGGAGGAATGACAGGAGGGCAGACATGGACCTGACGCAGTTCCGCGCGACGGTGGCGCAGGGTGCGCCGCCTGACGGGATCAGCCTTGCATTGCAGACCCTGTGGTGGGACGCGAAGGGCGACTGGAATCGCGCCCATGGTTGCGCGCAGCAGGATGAAGGCAGGACCGGTTCCGCGGTGCACGCCTACCTGCACCGCAAGGAAGGCGACACGCGCAACGCAGGCGGCTGGTATAGTCGTGCCGGTCGCGAGCCTGCCACCGTGTCGCTCGATGAGGAGTGGCAGTCGCTTGCGGAAGAGATGCTGACGCACGGCGCGGTGGAGGGTGCGCGCGCGGCGATGGACGGGTTTATGACGGCGTTCAACGCGAGGGATGCCGATGCGATCCGCTCGCGCTGGTTCCACTTCCCGCATGCGCGATTTCATAGTGGCACCGTGACGGTGATGCAGACGCCGTCGGACTACCATAATCTGGTATGGGATAGCCGAGGCCAGTCGGCCGGTTGGGGACGTTCCGCCTGGGACTCCGTCGAGGTGATCGACGCTGGCGCGGCTAAGGTGCATTTTCGTGTGCAGTTCACTCGGTATCGTGGGGATGGCAGCGCTATCGGCAGTTACCGGTCGCTGTACATCGTGACGCTCAAGGACGGCCGATGGGCGATCCAGGGCCGTTCGAGCTGGGCGGAATGACGCGGAGGGTTTGAGTCATGATCAAGAAGTTTGCGACCGTCTATGCCGGCCACGTCGATCTGCCGGATCGTGGCCAGGACGCGACACCCGCGAACGAGCGACGCTTCTCCAACGCGCATCTCGCCAGCGTGTTCGACAAAAGCGAGGCGATCGCCCGGGTGATGGACGAGGGCGGCTGGGACACGCTGTGGATGGCCGAGCACCACTTCCAGCAGGAAGGCTACGAGGTCATCCCGAATCTGCTGATGGCGGCGGTGCATCTCTGCCATCTGACGAAGAGCCTCAGGATTGGCTGCGGATTCAATATCGCGCCGATGTGGCACCCGCTGCGGCTGGCCGAGGACTTCGCTTGCGCCGACATCATGACCAAGGGCCGCACCATTTTCGGCGTCGGGCGCGGCTATCACACGCGCGAGGTGGAGACCTTCGGCGCGCCGATGCTCGATCAGAACGCCAATCGCGAGCTGTTCGAGGAGCAGGTCGAGATCATCTTCAAGGCGTTTGACAACGAGCGTTTCTCGCACAAGGGCAAGCATTACACCTTGCCGCCAGAAGTGCCGTATCGCGGCTACACACTGAAGGATCTGACCTTGGTGCCTCGCCCGGTGCATCTGCCGGTGGAGTGTTGGCAGCCGGTGGTCAGCGCATCGGCGCGCGGACTGGACTTCATGGTGAAGCACAACATCAAGGGCGCGGTCGGTGGTGGTGCGGCGACCCTCGAGCAAGGGCCGATCACCGCATTCCAGGCGGCGGCGCATCGCGCCGGCAAGGACTGGAAGCTGGGCGAGAACCTGATGATCGGCATCGTCATCCACCTGGCCGACTCGAAACAGCAGGCGCTGAAGGAGATTGTTCCGCTCTACGAGGAGCACGCCAAGATGTTTGCCCCGCTCGGCTTCATGCCGGGCATGACCAAGGAACAGATCGCGGCGGTGGCGCGGCGTGGCGGCTGGTACGGCGCCGGTGTGCCGAGCGTGGAGCACTACATAAATCTGGGCGGCTGGTTTGCCGGCACCTCGGAGGAGCTGGTCGCGTACCTGAAGGACATCGAGGCCCGCTATCCGGGGCTGGAACATATCAGCCTGTCCACGCCGATGGGCACGCCGCAGTCGATCATGCTCGACCAGTATCATCGCGTGACGGCAGAGGTGATGCCGCATTTCAGACGCTGAATGCGGACGATCCTCAACGTCCTGTGGAACGTCCCTGGGCTCGGTTTTGTCGCGGCGTTCTTCTGGGTCCTGGCGGGCCTGCTGATGGCGATCACCATCATCGGGCTGCCCTGGGCGAAGGCCTGCTTCACGCTGGCGAACTACACGCTGGCGCCGTTCGGCCGCGAGCTGGTGTCGCGCTATGACGCGACGGGACGTCAGTCGCTCGGCACTGGAGGACTGGGACTGCTGGCAAATGTCATCTGGTTCCTGCTCGCCGGGTGGTGGCTGATCGTGCTGCACGTCGTGGCAGCCTGCGTTTCGGCGATCACCATCATCGGCATTCCGTTCGCGTGGGCGCATCTCAAGATCGCTGCCGCTGCGCTCATGCCGGTTGGCAAGATCGTGGTGCCGACTGAGGTGGCAATCGAGATCGATCGCGAGAAGGCGGCCGGTTGGTTGTACGGAACAAGGCGGCGCTAGCTGTCGCCACCATTGTCTGGCTTTTCTGCCGTACGATCGCGGCCGCCCCGGCGGCGGATCGCTATCCCGGTAGCGAGTGGGATCGCACCGCGCCGACGCAAGCCGGCTGGTCGGCAAGCGAGCTTGATGCGGCACAAAAGTGGTCGACGCTGATAGGCACAACGGCGGTTGTGATCGTTCAGCATGGCGCGATCGTGGCTTCCTGGGGCGACATATCGGCCGATATTCTGCTCAACTCCGCGCGCAAGAGCCTGCTCAGTGCATTGATCGGCATTGCCGTCGGCAATCACCAGATCGACCTGAACGACACGCTCGCCAGGCTGGGCATTGACGACAATGCGCCGTCATTGACGCCGGATGAGAAGCAGGCAACCGTCGCCGATCTGCTCGAGGCCCGGTCCGGCGTCTATCACGGCGCGAACCATGAGACGCAGGCGATGGCGGCGCTGAGACCACTGCGCGGCAGCCATCCGCACGGCACTTTCTGGTACTATAACAACTGGGACTTCAACGTGCTCGGCGCGATCTATGAGCATGCCGCCGGTGCCGGGATCTTTGCCGCGTTCCAGGAACGGATCGCACAGCCGATCGGGATGCAGGACTTCGATCCGCGCAAGTGTCGATATTCCGGCGGGCCCGCTTCCAACTATCCTGCGTATCTGTTCTTCGCCAGCGCACGCGATCTCGCGCGGTTCGGCCTGCTGTATCTGCATCGCGGACTATGGGGCGACCGGCAGATCATTCCTGCATCGTGGGTGGATGCCAGCGTTAAACCTTATTCCACGACCAATACCGGCTCGGGTTACGGCTATCTTTGGTGGACGGCGTTTGCGGATCGGCCGCTGATCTCGATGGGCCTTCCGGCGGGAAGCTATTTTGCGGCTGGCAACGGTAGTCAGTTCGTCATTGTCATTCCGACCAGCGACCTCGTCATCGTTCACCTGGCCAGAATGGGCACCGCGGCGGACAGGAGTCACCGGGAAGGTGTCGGCTCGCTTGCGTTTGCCAAGTTGCTGGCGATGATTCTTACAGCGGCCGATATCCACTGAGCCCGACTATACTGATCCCGACCATGCGGTGTGCGGCGGCGCTGAGGCAAGTAGGCAGAACGCCTGATCCGCTTCAACCATGCGGCAGTCGCTGAACCCGGCTGCCGCAACGAGTTCGGTCACGCCCTCGCGTCGCTGGCCGGAATGCACGGTGAACGCCAGTGCAAGGCGGCCGTTACCTCTAAGAACGCGCGATATTTCCCGTAACCCGGCCAGGGGTTCCGACCACACCTGCATCGAGTTGATCGCCAGTACCTTGTTGAAACTGCCGTCGACGAACGGCAGGTGATCGGCGGATGCTTGGCGCAACTCGACGCGGCGCTCGCTGATCATTGCGGCATTGCGCTGCGTCGCCTGACGCAGCATGACTTCGGACGGGTCGACACCGGCGACACGGTGCGCCTTATGCACCAGGAGTTCGATCGCTACGCCCGGACCGAAGCCGATCTCCAGCACGCTGTCCTGCTGCCGAACATCCAGCAGGCCGACAACCCAGGCGGCATGGGGGCGATTGGTGCGTGCCAAAATGACGCCCCCCAGCCAGCCCAAAGGGCCGCGCGGACAGCCGAACATGCGCATCAGGATGTCGCTGCCGATGCTCATCAGCAAACACCGCTCGCGCGCCAGGCGGGTTGCCAGACGACGGCACGCAGCATCAAATCGCGGCAATAATGGAGGAACATACGATGAACGCTCGACCGGAACCCTTCGCCCTGAACGTCCCTGATACTGCGATCGCCGATCTTCGCGAACGTCTCGCGCGCACGCGGCTCCCCGATCAGGCGCCCGGCGAGCCCTGGGCCTATGGCACGAGCGTTGAGTATATGCGCGGACTGGCCGAGTACTGGCGCACAAAGTTCGACTGGCGCGCGCAGGAAGGCCGATTGAATGCATTTCCTCAGTACAAGACCGCACTGCATGATATCGACGTGCATTTCCTGCACGTGCCGGGGAAGGGGCCGAATCCCTGTCCGCTACTGCTGATGCATGGCTGGCCAGGGTCGGTTTTCGAATTCATGGACCTCATCCCGCGCCTGACTGATCCCGCCAGTTTCGGTGGCGATCCGGCGGACGCGTTCACTGTCGTGGCGCCGTCGCTGCCAGGTTACGGGCTGTCGTTCCGTCCGGGCCAGAAGCGCTTCGGCATCGAAGAGATCGCCGACTGCCTGGCCGACCTGATGACAGAAACGCTGGGCTATAACCGCTTCGCCGCGCAGGGCGGCGACTGGGGCGGCATCACCGCATCCCGCATGGGCTACGCACATGCCGAGAAGCTGATCGGCATCCATGTCAACCTGCTCGCGGTTCGCCGCGAGCCCGACATGCTGTCCAACCCGACGCCCGAAGAGCGCAAGTACCTCAGCGAGTTGGCTCACTGGCTGAAGGAGGAGACCGGCTATCAGTGGATTCAGGGGACGCGGCCGCAGACGCTCAGCTTCGGTCTAACGGATTCGCCCGTAGGATTGGCTGCATGGATCGTTGAGAAGTTCCGGGCATGGTCGGACTGCAACGGCGACTTGGAGAGCGCGTTCACGCGCGATCAGTTGCTGGCGAACATCAGCCTCTATTGGTTCACCGGCGCGATCGGCTCGTCATTCTTCCCGTATTACTTCCGCATGCATCGGCCTTGGCCGATCCCGGAAGGCGGCACGATCGCCGTGCCTGCCGGTTACAGCGAATTTCCGCACGAGATTTTGCGTGCGCCGCGATCGCTCGCCGAGCGAACCTACACCGATATTCGCCGGTGGACCGCCATGCCGCGCGGCGGGCACTTCGCGGCAATGGAACAGCCGGAGGCGCTGGCCGGCGAGATACAGGCGTTCTTTCGACCACTGCGCTGACGCAGCTAGAATAACGGCGCGTCGTAAAGGTCCGCGACTTCCGCGCCGACCGACACCTGTGGTTCGGATGGTTGGAACTGCCTTGCCCGCTCCATGCGAGCCACCTCGTTGCGGGTGGCAGCGAAGACTTGGTGCAGGCTGCGGCCCCGTTGGTCGAAAGCGTCCAACTCAGCCGCGCCGAAGAATGTATGTTGGTTACCGGCCGCACAGCCGAATGAACTACGGTCCGCTCGTGCCGCAGTGATGATAATTCGTTCCGGTGAGCGCAGATCGCCGATCAACGATCCGGAGTAGCAGGCGGAGATGATGATTACCGACTGATGGCCGGCAAGCGGGGCCAGCTTGCGCGCAAGCTCGCGTGAGGGCAACGCAGTCGGCGCATTGTTGCCCACCTTGCGTGCCAGCACCTGATGCGAGCCGTGCGTGCTGATATAGACGAATAGGATGTCGTCCCGCCCTGCCTGTGCGGCTGCCGAGTTTACCATCGCGGCGATGTTGGCATCATTGGCGATCGGGTAGCGGTTCTGAGCGGATACGACGTTGCTCGCGATCATCGGCACGACGTGGAATCGGCTCGCGGTCCGCAGCCTGTCGGCGAGTTCGACGACATCGTTCTCGGACCACGATTCGGAGTAAAGTGCGAGGCCGATATAGAACAGGCGCTTGCCGGTCGCCGCCGCCGGACGCTGCGCGAGCGGCGAAGCCTGTGGCTCGGCGCATCCGCCCAGCGGGGCCGACGCAATCGTCAGACCTGCGATCGCGACAGAGAGGCAGTATTTTGCGATGCGTTTCATGGCGACTTCATCGCGCTAGACCGCGATTGCGTCCAGTTCCTTGCCCCGGTGCTCCGGCGTGAACAGCCAGATCCCGACGCCCATCAGCAGCATCGCTACCGGCACGATCAGGAACGCCTTGGAGAACGAGCCGGTGCTCTGCTGGATGCCTATGGTGACGAATGGCCACAACACGAAGCCGATTAGCCAGGCTACCGCCCAAGAAAAGCCGTTGCCAACGCCGCGGATGCGCGTCGGGTAGATTTCCGCCGTCAGGATCATGCTCGGTGCCCAGAAGCCGAGAAAGCCGATGCTCCAGAGCAGTCCGTAGATCCACAACTCGGTGTCGGTTTCGGCGAATATCCAGAGGGTCAGAAATACCGCGCCTTCCACCAACATGATATAGAACGCCGGCTTGCGACCGAACCGATCGGCAATCAATCCCGCTGCGAACAGGCCAACGAATCCGACCAGCCCCCACCAGATATAGAACGTGCCGTAGGTCGCAGTGGACCAGTGCCGCTCCTGTGCGAGATACAGCGGCATCCAGCCGCCGACTGTCCCGTAGATAATCGTGCTGCAGCATGCAATGAACGTTGCCGCCGCGGTGTTGCCAAGCATGTCGGGCAGGAAGAGTTGCCGGACAGGTATCTTTGCCGCCTTGTCGAGCCAGGCTTGGTCAGCGGACAGCAGAGGCTGGCCGGATGCTTGCGCTGCGACGATACGCCGCTTGCGATCCTGTAGCCGTACCCAATAGGGCGATTCCGGAAGTCGAATCCGTACATAGACCGCGAGCAGCGCAACCACCGCCGGCACCACACAGGCGATGCGCCAGCCCCATTCGGCAATGATGAACGTGGCGATCGCGCCGGCGAGTGCCGCGCCAAAGCACCAGGTGCCCCGATTGATGCCGATCACGCGGCCTCGCATATGTGCCGGCCAGGTCTCGGCGACCAACATTGAACCGAGCGACCATTCGCCATTCAGGGCGAAGTTGATTGCGCTGCGCACCGCGACGAAGGCGACGAAGGTGGTGGTGATCGCTATGACCGGCATCAGCAGGGAGAACAGCGCGATATTGATGGCGAGCAGGCTACGGCGGCCGTAGCGATCGGCCAGCCAGGGCCAGACATACATGCCCAGGATGCCGATCAACAGTGAGACCTGTAGGCCGCTGCGATATTCGGGGAGGGTGACGCCGAAGTCCCTGATGATAAGTGGTGTCGCCAGGGCGAAGATCACGCCGTCCATGCCGTCGAAGCCCCAGCCGAGACCATTGGCAATGGCAATGTGCCAGTGCGTGCGGGTAACGCGTGTTGTATCGCTGGCCGCGCGGAAGGCGGCGGAGCGTTCGCGGTAGCGCTGTTCCAGCGGGCCGGCGATGTCGGCGGACGCGACGGCTCCGGACGGGCTCATGGACGGTTCCTCCTTGGGCGCCGGCGCGTGGCTCGTTGTCGGTTGGCTGATATCTTCGCCGGTGGACGATGGTAGATGCAAGCCGCAATTAGATGAACGGGCGCCAGCCCATCATCGGCACGTGATGCTCCAATCGCCCGTCCTGATTCCAATCAGCACGAAAGTGCTGTAATGAGCATGCGGGATGCGATTAGGTGCAACCACTGCGCTGTGGATGGGTTCAGGTTTCGGCGCTGCGGCTGCCCTGGCGGCTGTTGTGATCGACATCATTGGTGCGGACCAAAAAGGCACGAACGCTGCACTCTTCTTGACCGGGCGATTATCGTTCACGCTCTTCTGGCCGGCGTATACCGGCAGCGCGATGGCTGAACTGTTCGGCCAGACTTTTCTGCCACTGAGACGGCGTGCCCGTGAATTCGGTCTCGCGTTCGCATCAGCACATCTCGTGCATCTCGGCCTCGTCGCTTGGCTCTGCCGAATAGGCGCTGCGCCAGGGGCTTCGACCTTCGTCTTCTTCGGGATCGCAGTTATTTGGACCTACCTGCTCGCGCTCTTCTCCATTGCCCGACTGCATCAGACACTCAATCCTTGGGTCTGGTGGCTCTTGCGCACGGTTGGGCTCAACTACATTTCCTATGCCTTCGCGGTTGATTTTCTCAATCGTCCACTGCAAGGGGGGGCCCGACACGTCGTCGCGTATCTGCCATTTGCGGTTCTTTCCATTGCGGGGCCATTGCTGTTCTTTGCCGCATCGGCGCAACGCATCTGGCGTTTGCGGCAGCGTTCCTCTTACCGGCTTAGCTGACCCGCGCCGACGCTCAGCCAGGTTTCCCCGGTCCACCCGTTCTCGTCATAGTCCGCCATGCACTGGTCGACGAGTGCCTCCATCGCCTTAAGGTCGCCGCCGCGCTCCGCTCCGGTCAGCGTCTGGGCGCGGATGTCCTCCCAGCCGCCGGCGTAGTTTCGCTCGTACAGTTCGTGACGGCCGCCGAACTCGGTACCGATCGCATCCCACAGCAGTTTCATGATCTTGATGCGTTCCTTGTATTCGATGCCGTGCGAGCCGCGCACATATCGCCGCAGATACGGCTCGATCGCCGGATTGGCGAAATCCTTCACGGACGACGGTAAATAGATCAGCGCCGAGGTCACGATACGCTCGACGATGTCCTTGATGCGCGGATAGGCATCCGGCGCAAACACGCGATACGCCAAGCCCGCGCGCAGGTTTGGCAGCACCGCATCGCCTACCCAAGGATCGGGATCGTTCGCCATCGCGTTGGACAGCGACCAGAACAGGTTGCGCCAGGCAATCGCCTCGCCCAACTGCACCTGATTGCCGCGTGCTTCGTCGCTGCCCGTGCAGCGCAGCGCCTTGGCCAGCAGGCCGCACAGGAAATCCAGCTTGACCGCAAATCGCGTGCAGCCCTGGAACTGGAAGCCATGCATGAAGCCCGAGCGCGGGTAGAAGCTCAGGACGCGCGCCGGATCGCGGTAGATGAACACGTCCCCCCAGGGGACGAACACGTTGTCCAGGATGAAGATCGCGTCGTTCTCGTCGAATCGCGATGACAGCGGATAGTCGTAAGGCGAGCCGTTCAGCAGTGCCGCCTTCTCATAGGACGTGCGGCAGATCAGCTTCAGGCCCGGCGCGTCGATCGGCACCATGAACATGAGCGACATGTCCAGGTCCTCGGTCGCGGTCTTCGAGCTCTGGCCCATGAAGTTGTAGTGGGTGATCGCCGCCGACGTCGCCACCACCTTGGCGCCGGATACGATGATGCCGGCGTCCGTCTCCTTCTGCACCGAGACGTAAACGTCCTTCACCTGCTCGGCCGGCTTGTGGCGGTCGATCGGAGGATTGACGATGGCGTGGTTCATGAACGGCATGGTTTCCTGCGCGCGCTTGTACCAGGTGCGAGCATTGCCGGCGTACGGGCCATAGTAATCCGCGTTGCCACCTAAGGTGTTGGAGTACGCCGCCTTGTAGTCTGGCGTGCGGCCCATCCAGCCATAGGTCAGCCGCGACCACTCGGCGATCGCCGCCTGCGCGCCGCGCAGGTCGTCGCGCGAGCGCGGCACGCGGAAGAAGCGATGGGTGTAGCCGCCGGAACCGGTATCGGTGGGGCAGGTCAGCAGCTCGTGGCGCTTCGGGTCGTGCAGCGCGTCATACAGGCGTGCGATGGAGCGGACGGAGTTGCGGAAGGCCGGGTGGCTGGTCACGTCCGGCACACGCTCGCCGTCGATATACACCTCGCGGCCATCGCGCAGGCTCTGTATGTACTCGATGCCGGTGTAGGGGCGCGTGCGATCGGCGATGACGTCTTCGGGTTTCATGGTGTGCTCCTGGTCCCCTCCCCCAGCCCCCTCCCGCAGGGGAGGGGAGAAGGATGCGCTATTCGCCCGACAGCTCCCGCCTGCGCCGGTCCAGCTCCTCGCTGTAACGGCGCAGCGCATATTGCTCGGTCAGCAGCCCGATCACGCGCTTCAATTCCGCGCCATCCACGACGGCCAGCGCATCGCTTTCGGCGTTCTCGAACATCGCCACCGCCTCCTTTATCGTCATTTGCGGCAGCAACACCGTGTCCGTGTAGTGCAGCAGGTCGCGGACAGCGTGGTTCTCGTCCGCGTCCGCGTGCACTTCGGCCGGCAGCACAATCCCGGCATACCGGTCGTCCTCGTCCATCGCCACCACGCGCTGGTGCGCGCCCAGCGGAAAGTCTCGCTTGAACGCCTCGATCGGGGTGTCGGCGCGCACCGTGCGCATCTCCCGCCGCATCATGCGGCCGACGGTAAGATTGCGCATCCAGCCGATATCGACCGCGCTGCGGATTGCCTCCCCGCGCAAGTGGAAGCGCCAGGTGGCGAAGGAGTAGCCGAACGTCCGCCGCACCGTGAGCGCGGAAATCACGCAGGCGGCGAGCACCGCGATGGTCAGCGGCAGGCTGCCGGTGCTCTCAAGCGCCAGGAAGCCCATGGTCAGCGGACCACCGATGATCGCGACCGCCAGACCGCTCATGCCAACGAGAGCGCAGACCACCGGTGAGACTGCGTGCGCTGTGCTGACGATGGCGAGCGCGCCCGCGAAGGCCTTGCCGACCAGCGCCCCCAGGAACAGCGAGGCGAAGAACAGGCCGCCGCGGAAGCCGGAACCGATCGAGATTGCGGACGCCACCGACTTCAGCACCACCAACAGTGTCACATGGGTCAGCGTGTAGGGTGCCTCGATCACCACGCCGAGTGCGCCATGCCCGGAGGACAGTACCGCAGGCGTCACCAATGCTAACGTGCCGACGGCGAGGCCGCCGCACATTGGGCGGAGCCAGCCCGGGGCGCCACTCTTGCGGAACAGCTCCTCAGTCAGCGTGACACCGCGCATGATGGCGATGCCGACGAGGGCGCAGACCATGCCGAGGGCGAGGATCGGGATGTAGTCCAGTGCCTCGACGCGCGTTGGCACCTGCAGCACGAGATCGAACGGCGAATTGCCCAGTGCGTTCACTACGGCGACGGCGACGATTGCCGCGACCGCGACCGGGGCGAAGGTGCCGAGCGAGTAGGTGCCGATCACCAGTTCGAAAGCGTAGAAGGCGCCAGTCAGGGGCGCGTTGAAGGCGCCGGCGATGGCGCCAGCGGCGCCACAGCCCACCAGCAGCCGCAGATCATTGCGCCGGACACGGAACATGCGGCCAAAGCGCGACGCCAAGGCGGAGCCGATCTGGGTATAGCCGGCCTCCAGCCCGACCGAGGCGCCGACGCCGTTCGACAAAATCGTCTGCAGTACGACGATCAGGCTGTCATTCAGCGACATGCGCCCGCCGTACAGCGCGTTGGCTTCGATCGGGTCGACCGCGCGGCGCGGATGGTAGCGCACGATCGCCAGCCCGATCAGCCCGATCAGCAGACCGCCCAAAGTCGGCACTGCGACGGTGCGGATCGGATCGAGCTCAACCATGGCGCTGAGGCGCTCGCCCGCGCTGATCAGAAACAGCAGCTGATGGATCAACTGAGTGGTCTCGGTCATCAGCCACACGGCAACGCCCGCGCCGCAGCCGACGAAGGCAGACAGCACGACCAGCCAGATTTCATCTGCGCGGACCAGCGCACGCAACGTCTGCGGCGCATGCAGAACCGCGTCGCCGAAAGCACGGCGCGGGCGATGGTACCGACTGGACGCAGTGCTACCCGCGTGCGGGTTTGCCGAAGCACCCGCGATGGTTGAGTCGCCAGGGAGTGTCGACATGCGACGTACGTCCAGCGGGCCAGCGAGAAACAGACGCATTCTTGGAACCAGTGCGCCGCAGGATCAACCACCGTGAGACCGATTTGCCACGGAGTGTGGTAAATTTAACCGCTTATTTGTAAAGCGGCTGCATTTCGCGCTCGGCGCGGGTCGCCTCGAGATCGTCCTCGACGAAGGCCCGCACCACTTCGACCACCGGTTCATGCGAGGCAAAGCCCAATGTGTGAGCGCGTACCGCCTCGAAAGCCGCCGGCCACAGACCAACGATGGCGGAAATTTCCTTGTCCTCGACGCGGCGCACCAGTGCGGACGCGCCCGTCTTCACAGCATCCAGCGCCTGCAACAGATGCGCGATCGTTGTGCTGACGCCTGGTGGATTGATGCTGCGGTCGAGACCCATCAGCGTGCTGTCCATCGCCGCAGCGTGCAGCAGCCAGTCGACGGCGCGGCGCGGGCTGCACACCCATGCGGCGAATGCGTCGGACACCGGCAGTTCCGCGGGCAGCCCGAGGAGCGGCTCGCGGACGATCGCCGAGAGGAATGAGCTGGCAGCGCGGTTGGGTCGGCCGGGACGGACGATCACCGTGGGCAGGCGGATCGAGACCGCGTCGAGGAAGCCGCGTCGCGTGGCATCTGCCAGGATCAGTTCTGCAGCCGCCTTCTGAGCGCCGTAGCTGTTCGCTGGAACCTGTCGTGCGTCGTCGCCGAGTACCGCGTCCTGACCGCCGGAAAAGCTTGCGACGGACGAGGTGAACACGACACGCGGCGGCGTGCCCCCGTCAGTGACGAGGCGGCGGCAGGCATCGACCACGGCATCGATGCCACGCAGGTTGACGCGGCGTCCCAGGTCGTAATCGGCCTCGGCCTGGGCGGAGACCACTGCGGCGAGGTGAAAAACCACGTCGGTGCCAGGCGGTATGGCCTCTGGCGGCAAGTCCACGAGGTCGCCCGCCATCGCAGTGATCGGGAATGCGGCTTCCGGCGTTGACCGCGCCGCGAGGTCCATCAGCGTCAGGGCCGTGATCGGCCGGTCGCCTAACTTGCCGTCCTGCGCCAGGCGGGCGGCGATTTTGCGGCCGAGGAACCCGGCGCCGCCCAATATCGATATTTTCACCGATCAGTCCTCCGATTGCAGCGTATCATGAACCGCTCCACGGTACTGCCGTGCTCGGTCCGCTGCCCTGCCGTCTGTTTTATCAGTCCAGGCTTCGGCAGCAGCCGGATAGCATCACTTCCTGATCTCGGTTTCCAGCGCGCCAGGGCGGAGATCACTTCGTGGGATGGCTACGAGATAACGCCATTGCGCGATTTGCCCGCCCTTGCCCAGCGGGCAGGTCTGGGCGCGATCCGGCTGAAGGACGAAGCGACCCGCTTCTGCCTGGGCCAGCTACAAGGCGATTGGCGGTGCGTACGGCGTGGCATGCGTGCTGGCCACCGCACTGGCGCAGCACGGCCTTCCGTTGGAGGCACTGTCAGCCCAACGACGGCTACCGCGATGTGACCGAAGGCATCACGGTTCACCTGTGCCACCGATGGCAATCACGGCCGCGCCGTCGCCTGGACCGCGCAGCGCTTCCGCTGTCGGTGTCCAATCTTCGTCCACGAGAGCGTGAGCCAGGCACGGATGGACGCGATCGCCCGATACGGTGCGGAGGTCCGCCGGTGCCCGGCACCTACGACGATGCCGCCCGAGAGGCCTCGCGACAGGCGGCGGCCAACCGATGGTTGCATGAGTCTCCTCGCCGGGTCCGGCATCGTTGGTGGCGCCCCCGGCGCCGCGTGGTTCGCCGGCTGATAGGTCCAGCCGTGTCCTGGCGTTCATTACGGAAGATGCGACCGATCCGAACTCTTCTGAGCGGTTGGTGGGCATTTGTCGGAACCAGCTGGAAGCTTAGGATAGTTCGGACGTGACGACTCCGATCGGACGTGCCATGCTCGCGAAGACGTTTGCCTTCTCAAGCGGTTGTAATCCACGATTGCTGTTAACCGGACACGAATTGGTTCGTAGTAGCCACTAGGAACTGCGAGTGGCCAGAAGGGTGCGCGCGATAATGGTGGGCCAAAAGCCGCTGATTGGAATTTTGCTGACGACTGGTTTTGCCTATGGCCTTTATCCCTATGTGGCCTTGTATGAGCTGGGCCAGGCCGTCCGGCAGGGCGACGCAGTGAGACTGGAAACCATGGTCGACTGGGCCTCGGTACGCGAGGGGATCAAGGAAGACATCTGCGATCAGGTGGTCGAGCAACCGGAACCGGCACAAAAGAGTGGCCAGCTTCCGCCGTTCGGCGCGGGCTTCGTGCGCGGCATTGCAACCAATACGGTGGACAAACGGGTGACGCCCGAGGCGCTGGTCGCGGCGACGCAACAGCCTGCTCGTGAACGGTTGGCCAAAAGTGACGGAGTGCGGGTGAACTGGGCGTTTTTCGTCAGCCCGTCGGCGTTTATGGTGGACCTGGGGACGTCAGGTAACTTCGCGCCGATCCGTCTGCAAATGGATCTCCGCGACGGCGCATGGCACGTGACGCGGGTCTGGCTGCCGCCCGAGATGCTCGATGGGGCAGGCGCGGGGACCTAGCCGGCACCGGCTGCCTAGTTGGAATTCACGACGACGAGGCGCACCGCCAACATTCCTCACTGATCGCACGAGCTAGGTGCTGCATTCAGTCCGGCAACGCATCTGGACGATGGCGGTGCGTGTGATTGGGGCCACGCGCCAGATCCTCGCCAAGGAAAATATTCTGAGCCATCGATAGTTGTTCCTTGCCATCTACATGCAACCTATGGTTTTATATGTTCGTCTTATGTTCTTCAAGATCGCCTCAAAAGGAGACGCGCCATGGGTGCAAACGCCAACCGGGCACAATCCGATCTCCGCCCCAGAATTGCCCCTAATCGCCGCTGCCAACCGTTCCGTGACGCCGAGGAGGCATGGCTGTGGACCATGGCCGCACTGATGGCGCGGCGCGAGGGTGCCCGTTTCAGGGCCAATCAGGGTTTGGTCGTGCGCCCATGTGAGCCGGACGACGTCGTGAAGTGCCTGGACGGGCTCTATCGCCGGCGCCGGATCGACCTTGTGCACGCGCGTATACTGCGCATCTGGGGCGAGCGGCAGGCTTCCCCGAATCCAGCATTCCCGGTCGAGCGCTGCGACTGGAGGTTGTGGCGCGAGGCTCTCGAGCGGCTCGAGTGGCCCTTGCGGGCCAAGGGGATTGTGGGATGATTATTACAAATAGGAAAATTTACTTGACAAAAGACACGCTCATTGCATAGTCTGTCGCAGTCAACGGGCGGACTATGTGCCTGCTGACCTTTCTCCTCCTCAAACCTCAAGGGGCTGCCGCGATCCGCGGCGGCCCCTTTCTTTTTGCCCGAAGGGACCTCCTGCCATGGCGTTCGCCATCCGCAATCTCTCCGTGCTCGCCTATGCCAACGGCTTCACGCTGTGGCACTACAAGGCTGGCAAGGACCGGCTCAATCACATCGAAGAAGTCGATTTCTTTGCTGACGCCGCGGATATGCTGGCGGAAGGCGACATGATGATCGTCTCGGCATCCGACGGAGGCCGCATCGTGACCATCGCCTCGGGGACCGCTGGCGAAATCACCACCGCGCCACTGGTATGATCGCTTACCGCCGCGGCGGTATCGGTCGGTTGAGCACTTCGCGTGCGTGCTTCAGCGAGCCGGCCTCGGTGATCGCGTACCGGCCGTCCCGCTGGTCCTCGGCCAGGCCCATCGCGGCCAGGCGCTCCAGGCAGAAGCCGTCCTTCATTCCGGCCGGCCGGCCGGCCGTACCGCTCAGCATTAGCCTGTGGAGCGCCGAGCGGCAGCAGGTTTCCAGGTAGGGCTCGTTCCACACCTGCGGGATTGTCGCCGTCAGCACCTCGCATGACAAGCTACGGAGAACATCGACCATGAGCGAGGCCGAACGTCCCGGGCAACGCCTGCGGGTGGTCTGGGAATTCAGCTTGGTCGCCCTGCTGCAAGGTATCCAGGTCGCCTCGCTGCTGATCGCCCTCGTCTACTGGTTTGTGCTGAATGCCAATCGCGGCCAGGACAATGAGCGCCGACTGGCGGAATTGCAGGCGAGCGTCTCCGGGCAGATCACCGAGCTCCGCCAGGCGGTGGCCGTTGGGCTTTCCGATGTCCGCCAGCAGCTCAACGCATTGCCCGATACGCGCGCGCGACTTGACCAGGCGGAAAAGCACCTGGCTGAGGTCGATGCCCGGTACGGCAACCTCGATACCCGCATTGGTGTGGTCGAGCGGCAGATGGTGGAGTTGCACAGCGACATGAGCTCGATCACCCGGGCGAGCAACGTGCCGTTGCCAGGGACACGGCGATGATACGCACGGCCGCCTTGATTCTGCCGGCGCTGGTGCTTGTCGCGTCCTGTGTTACACCGCCGCCGCGTAAGCCGCCCGGCCCGGAGCCCGGTCCGCAGCGGTGCCAGGAAGGCATGCCGGTGCCTCGGGCGCCACGCCGGCCACGTACTGTCGAACAACTCGGCGCGTGGGCGCTCACCGCCGAGCGTGCGGCGCGACAAACCGAAAACGCGCGGGCAGCATGTGCCGACAGCTACGCGCAGCTCAGAGAATGGGTCGATATGGCGAGATGAACCGCGACTGCCGGCTATCGTGGCGGTGCGACCGCAGGCATAACGATCCCCACTCATGACGCCCGCGATTGCTTCCGCCTTCACACCACTCATGCGACGGGTTGATCCGGAGCGGGCGCACCTCCTGGCCCTGACCGCACTGCGCCTCGGCCTTGCCGGGCGATCGCGCGAGGCCGACGCCGCATGTCTGGCCGTCGAAGTGCTGGGTCGGCGGTTCGCCAATCCGATCGGCCTCGCTGCCGGGTTCGACAAGGACGCGCTGGCAGTGCCTGCGCTGATGCGCCTGGGGTTCGGTTTCGTTGAGACCGGTACGGTGACGCCACGGCCACAGTCCGGCAATCCAAAGCCGCGGCTGTTCCGACTGGCGGCGGATGCGGCGGTGATCAATCGCATGGGCTTCAACAATGGCGGCCTCGACGCCTATCTCGCCCGGCTCGCCCAGCGTCCGCGCGGTCCCGTCGTACTCGGCGCGAATGTCGGCATCAACAAGGATGGTGCCGATCCCGGGCGCGATTATCCTGACCTGATCGCAGCGGTCGCGCCGCACGCCGACTACGCGGTGATCAATGTCTCCTCGCCGAACACGCCGGGCCTGCGCGATCTCCAGGGCGAGACCCAGTTGCGTGCGATCCTGCATGCCGTTGCGGAGCGCGTGCCGACCCGCCCTCCACTGCTGGTGAAGATTGCGCCCGATATCAATGACGAGGCATTGGCGGCGCTTGTGGAGACCTGTGTCGCCGGGGGCGTCCAGGGACTGATCGTGACGAACACGACTATCTCTCGGCCCCCAGGACTACGTTCGCCGCTGGCGCATGAGGCGGGCGGTCTGTCCGGTGCGCCATTGTTCCGGCTCTCCACCGCGGTGCTGGCTCGGGCCTTTCTGCTGGCCCGCGGGCAACTCGTGCTGATCGGTGTCGGTGGCATTTCTACCGGCGATCAGGCACTGACCAAGATTCGCGCGGGCGCGTCGCTGGTGCAGGTCTACACCGCCTTCGCCTACGCCGGTCCTGCGCTCATACCACGTTTGAAGCGCGAACTCACCGGCGCCCTGAGCGCCGGCGGCTTCGCAAGCGTGCAGGATGCGGTGGGCAAGGACGCGCAGCGTCTGGCAGAATACGGCTGATGGAACACCTGCCAGGCTTCGCGCCTCTCGCTGACCGGTATGACGGCTTCATCCTCGATCTATGGGGAGTCATCCATGACGGGGTGAATGCGTTTCCACATGCCGTCGATTGCCTTGTCCGGCTCCGCGATGCGGGCAAGCGCACGCTGCTGCTGTCCAACGTGCCGCGGCCGAACGACGCAGCGCAGGCGATGATGCGCACGATGGGCATTCCGGACGACCTCTACAACGATATACTAACCAGCGGCGAGGCGGTGCGCCGCGCCTTGCGGCGGCCGCCCGACCTGTGGTGGGCGGAACTCGGCGAGCGCGTCTTCCACCTCGGCCCGGAACGCGACCGTGGCGTGCTGGAGGGTCTGGACCTGACCAAGGTGGCCGAGCCCGCGGATGCGAATTTCGTGCTCAACACCGGTCCGGATGATCATCGCAATCCCACCGAGATGGCCGAATTCGAGGACGTGCTGCAGGACTGCGCGCGCCATCGTCTGCCGATGATCTGCGCCAACCCGGATATGCAGGTGATCCGTGGCGGCGTTCGCGTGCTGTGCGCCGGATCGCTGGCACTGCGCTATCAGGAACTGGGCGGCGACGTTCGCTCGCTTGGCAAGCCGGATCCGGCGATCTACCAGCCGGTGCTGCAAAGTCTCGGTGTGTCGGTCGGACGCGTGCTGGCGGTCGGCGATGCATTGCACACCGACATTGCCGGAGCGGCGGGGGTCGATGTTGCTGCCTGCTGGGTTCTCAGCGGCATTCATGGCGAGGCGCTGGTGGACGGATCGGGGCGCTATGACGTTGCCAGAGCGGAGGTTTTGGCGAGCGAGGCATGCGTCGCGCCGATTGCGACCATTCCGCGCTTTGCCTGGTGAGTGATCAGCGCGCGGCCATGAAACGGTAAAAGATGGCCTTGGTTACTTCCACCAGTGCAAGATAAGCGAGGGTCGCACCGGTCACGAATACGAAGAACAGAGGTGGCGGCATCACGAAGCCAAACCATCGGCCCAACGAAAGAAGCGGAAGAACGACCGCGACGGCGACCGCCGCAAACGTCATGCCGACAAGGAAATCGCACGGTCTGCTCCGGTAGAACCGCCGCCGCGTTCTTATGCAGAAGACGACCAATATCTGGGTCGTCATCAACTCGATGAACCAGCCAGTCTGAAACAGCGCCTCGCCTGCGCTGAACAAGTACAACAAGGCGTAGAACGTCAGAAAATCGAAGATGGAGCTCACTGGTCCGAACACCAGCATGAAGCGCTCGATCAGTTTCACGTCCCACTTCACCGGTCCGATGACAAATTCCGGATCGACATGATCGAACGGGATGGCGATCTCGGATACGTTGTAGATGAGGTTGTTGAGCAATATCTGGATTGGCAGCATCGGCAGGAAAGGCAGGATCAGCGCCGCCCCGGCCATGCTGAACATGTTGCCAAAATTCGAACTCGCACCCATCAGGACGTATTTGGACACGTTCTGGACCGTGCTGCGCCCGGCCACCACAGCTTCGCGAACGACGGACAGGTCGTGTTCGAGCAGGATCAGATCGGCAGCCGCACGCGCGACGTCCGCCGCGCCATCGACTGAGATCCCGACATCGGCCGCGTGCAACGCCGGCGCATCGTTGATGCCGTCTCCGAGGAAGCCGACGACATGGCCGAGCCGCTTCAGTGCCAGCAGGACACGAAGTTTCTGTTGTGGATTGACGCGACAGAACAGGTTGATGCGGGGCAACTGCCCAATGAGCGCCTCCTCCGTGAGACGCTCCAGCGCGTCGCCCGTCAGTACGCCCGTCACCGGGACACCGATCTCGGCGAAGACATGGCGCGCCACAAGCTCGTTGTCGCCGGTCAGCACCTTCACCGTGATGCCGGCTTCCGCCATTGCCCGGATCGTTGCTCCGGCACTGGCTTTCGGCGGGTCCAGGAAGGCTGCGAAGCCAGCGAACACCAGGTCGCTCTCATCGGTGGTCGCTATGGTCTGATGGCCGCCGTCCACCAGCTTGCTTGCGATCGCCAGCGCCCGGAACCCCTGCGCAGCGAGCGCGTCGAGCGTGGCCTCGAACGTACGGCGCGTCTCGATGTCCAGCGGCCGCTCCACGCCGTCCGCCGCCGCGTATCGTTGCGACAGCCGCAGCAGCTCTTCCGGCGCGCCCTTGACGATCAACCTGTGCTCTGTGTCGTGTTCGACGAGGACCGAGACCCGCCGTCGCTCGAAATCGAACGGTACTTCGTCGAGCTTCCTCCAACCTGTCATATCGAACGGATGCGCAGCGAGAATCGCCGTGTCCAGCGGGCTTTTCATGCCGCTTTCAAACTGGCTGTTGATGAAGGCGTAAGCGTGCGCCGATACGCTCTCGGCACCCGCCCCGTCGATCGTGCGGACAAGTTTGATCGTGGCTTCCGTCAACGTGCCGGTCTTGTCGGTGCACAGCACGTCCATGGCACCCAGATCGTGGATCGCGGACAGGCGCTTCACGATCACCTTTCGCCTGGCCATTTGCATGGCGGATCTGGCGAGCGTGACCGTGACGATCATCGGCAGCAACTCGGGAGTAAGCCCTACAGCGAGCGCCACCGCGAACATCAGAGATTCAAGCAACGGTCGGTTGAAGAATATATTCACGACCAAGACAAACAGCACCATGAACACGGTGAACCGCATGATCAGCATGCCGAAGCGACGAATGCCGATGGCGAATGCGGTGGCGGGTGGCTTCTCGGCCAGGCTGGTGGCGAGATGCCCGAGCGCTGTTCTGCTTCCGGTTCGACAGATGAGTATGGTCGCGGTGCCGCTGATCACCGACGTGCCGGCAAACACCGCGTTGGACGCGCCAGCAGGATTTTCCGCGCCTGATGCTGCATCGCTGGCGCCCTTCTCGGCGGGATAGGGTTCGCCCGTCAGGAGAGCCTGGTTGACATACAGGTCGCGGCTTTCGAGTACACGCGAGTCTGCCGGAACGAGATCGCCGGCGATCAGCTCGACAATGTCGCCGGGGACCAGTTGGTCGAAGTTCAGCGATAGTTTCCCCCCGTCGCGCCGCACGGTTGCCTGCACCGCGACCGAGCGGCGCAGGGCTTCGACGGCATTCTGGGCCCGGGTTTCCTGGACGAAATCCATGGTGATGCTGATCGTCACGATGAAAATGATGATGACGAAGCTCGCGATATCGCCGTTCGCCGCAGACAATGCGCTCGCCACCAATAGTATGATGACCAGCGGGTTGCGGAAGCGGACGAGGAACTGCAGCCAGAGCGGTGAACGCTTGACGGTCGCGGCGTCGTTGGGTCCGTAGATCGCCAGCCGCGACAGTGCTTCCGTGCTCGCAAGGCCCGCCTCGGTCGTCGCGAGTTGGTTGAGCAACCGGTCCACCGGTTCCCGCCAGATTTCCTCGGGGCCTAGCTCGCCACTTGCCGCATCCGTAGCGCCATCGCGAGGTACGTCAGTTACATTTATACGTTGACCGGCAACATCCATCGGCTGTGGTCCTTCGAGTCCCCCTCCGATCACGATTGACAGAAACTAGCGGCGCAACTTTATTTCAACACAGAGAAGGCAAGGCGAGAACCGCGGAGGGCACGGAGAAGGCAATGTATGCGCTCCGCGCGAAACGCCGTTTCCTACTACTCCGTGAACTCTGTGGTTCTCGCCCTGCCTTCTCTGTGTTCAATCAGAGCAGTCGCCAAGCCCACGCGATCGCCGGTGACCAACAGCGCAACTTGGACGGGCGCCACAACCGCATGGCCAAAGAGTCGATCGCTTGCGCGAAACTCAATGCGACAGCAGCACCGGCGCAGTCATCTCTGCGATCAGCGTGCGGGTGACGCCGCCGAACACCAGTTCGCGCGCCCGCGAATGCCCATAGGCACCGGCGACGATGAGATCGGCACCAATGTCGGCGGCATACGATAGCAGTGCCTCGCCATCAGCGATGTCCCGCGCCACCGTATGCGCCGCCTCCGCCTTCAGACCGTGGCGCGCGAGGTGCAGCGCGATATCCGCCGCCGGCACGTCGCCATGGCCGCCAACGCCGCGTTGCGGGTTGATGGCGAGTACCGTCACCTGCTTCGCGCCGATCAGCAGCGGCAACGCATCGTTCACCGCGCGTGCCGCCTCGCGGCTAGCATTCCAGGCGACGAGGACCCGTTCGCCGATCGTGGGAAACTCGCCAGCGAACGGTATCGCCAGCACCGGGCGGCCGGAGGTCATCACCGCCGTTACCGTCACTGCATCCGAATCCTGCGGCTCATCGCGATTGGGCTGGCCGACCACGCTTAGGTCGGTGTAGCGCGCGTGCAGCGCCACGGTCGCCGACGGGGAGCCTTCCACCATCCGCCATTCACCCTCGATGCCGTTGCGGCGCAGGCAGTCGCGGAACGCCGCTTCCACCGGCTTGGCCGCCTCGCGCGCCTCGGCACGGATTCGCTGCACGATCTCTTCCGGGTTGGCCGGCACAAACGGCATCGCGGCGCCATAGAAGTAATTGGCCGAGGGAATATCGATCACGTGCAGGCCAGTCAGGTGGGCGCCCTGCCGCATCGCCAGGCGGGCGGCCACCTCCAGCCGCGTGGCGCAGCGCGGCGTGATGTCGAGATGTACCAGTATGTCCTTCAGGGCCATCGTCCGTTCCCTCGCTGTAGCTGCGGTGCGTGCGGCATATATGCCATCGGGTCTGCAACCCAATTGATCTGGATCATACGCTGCCAATTTAACATCATGGGCGCCTTAATGCAGGGGCACCTGTACAGCCACGCCCGGCGTCTGGATCGGCCGCTTGTCCTCGCTTGTCTGGAACTGTGAGCCGGGCGTGTAGCCGAGCGCCTGGCCAAAACGATCGGCGCGGAAGTCCTGCACGCTCACGCGCGCACCCCGCGATTCAGTCGACAGCGGCGCCTGTGCATCGGGATTCGGTATGGGCGCAGACTGGGCTGTCGGCGGATGCGCTGGTGGAATCGGCGGCTCCGGCAGATGGCTCGGTGGACTGGCGCCAGTGGTGGCAAGCAGCGCAAGCACAACGTAACAGGGCCGCTTCATTGGTCAATTCCGGGCGTGGACTGCAGCCGATGAATGGTTCCCCGCTTGTCGCTTGCCGGGTTGCCCGCGGGCACACCGAGCGGTCCGGACCCGGCGTCTTGCCAGGCATCGAGCGCCCAGATGACGGACGGGAAGGCGATGGCGTCACGTGGAATCTGCGGCAAGGTGAACAGCGCCACCTCCAGGCTCTCGGGGCCAGCGGCGAAGCGCGGCGTACCGAGTGATGCGAATCGGGCGCGAAAGATCACCTGGACCTGACCGATGCGGCTGACGCTGAATACTCCGAGGATGCCGTCCAGCACGATATCGGCCTGGGCCTCCTCCCAGGCCTCGCGAGCCGCGCCCTCTTCCAGTGTCTCGCCATGCTCCAGGTAGCCGGCAGGCAGGGTCCAGAAACCGCGGCGCGGCTCGATGGCGCGGCGGCACATCAATACCGAATCATTGGCAAGAATGACCGAGCCGACAACAACTTTTGGGTTGTCATAGGCGATATGACCACAATCAGCGCAGATCAGGCGCTCGCGATTGTCACCCTCGGGGATTCTGCGGACGAATTCCGGCATACACGGAACGTGACGGTTTCATCGCGCCGAATCAATCCCGATCCATCTTGCTCCATCTCGAGTTCGGGTCGCCGGCCGATGCGAGGGGAAGTCACCCAACCACCCCAACCGGCTTCACGGACGGTCCTCGCCCCCGCTGTCAGCAGAAGCGTCGGCGTCTGCCATTGTTGCGCAAATGGCGGATGGAGGGTTTGGCGCCAGGGCGATGGGGGGCGGACCGGCGTCAGATATCTCTGTCGCGCCCAAACATAGATGCTGCACAAGCAGTGCAACCTCGGTCCGATTCCCGACTTTCAGTTTTCGGATGATATGGTGTACGTGAGCCTTCACGGGTACTGAGCGACATGCCGAGCCGATGGGCGATGACCTTGTTTGGCATGCCGCTACCTAGCAGCCCGAGTACCGCCCGCTCGCGCGCTGTCAGTTCGGCAATCCTCTCGCGGCTGGCTGCCAACTCTTCGCGGCCGAGCAGCAATTCCCTTTGCCGCGGCTCCTCGCGGCGCGGCCGTGGGAAATAGCTGCCGCCGGCGACCACCAAGTGGACGGCTGCCGCGGCAACTTCCAGACTGCTGAATGTTGGGATGTAGCCCTGCAGATCCAGTTGGGCGGCGAGGTCAGAGGCCGCCTGGGTTTGGTCTGATTCAACGACCAGTATTATTGGGAGCCTAGTATGCCTCGCGCGCAACCACGCGACCTGGCCGTATAGCCAGTCATGTTGCTCTGAGGGCTCCATGCCGATGACAGCAGCTACCGAACGAGATAGCAGATCTGGCCGCACGGCAAATTCGACGTCGGCCACGGGCATAGCTGCGATTTCTCCGCAGTGCTTCTCCAGCCAACAGGTCAGACATCCCCGAATGAATTCCCGTCGCTCGACGAGAATTAGCACACCAGGCGACACATCGACCTGAGCGCTCGAGTGCGAACGATGGTCGGCGTGCCACTCGATTGGCGCCCGGGGATGGTCCGATACAGAGTACCCGGCAACCACCCGATTATCCTTTCGTTTCTCATTGAGAGTGACCGACTTTGCCCAGGACCGTTCGACAGCTCTGTCCCCGCTCCTCGGCAACGCCTGCCCGGAGGCCGAAGCGCGGCCTCCCATCGTGATCCGGTTTGCGAAACGACCTAGACCGTGTCGAACTCCAAAGGTGCCATTTCGAACGCCGGCGCACCGTCGTCCCAACCGAGTTCCTGTGCCTTCTGGAAGTCTTCCGGTCGGCCGATATCAAGCCAGAAGCCACTATGCAGAAAGGTGCTGACCGGAACTCCCAAATCAAGCATTTGGTACATGAGATCGTCGAACCCGAACGGAATGCCATGCGGGATATGGTCCAGCATCTCGGGTTCCATGCAGTAGACGCCCATGCTCACGAGATGACGAAGATGCGGCTTTTCCCGGAAGCGGCAGACGCGATTGTCCTTGCCCTCAATGATCCCGAAGTCCAGCCGGATATCCTTTTCAACCGTTGCGATCGTCAGCGGGGAACCGCCCTCTCGGTGGCATGAGACAAAGGCGTTCAGGTTCAGATCGGTCAGAAGGTCGCCGTTGAGGACCAGAAACCGGGTATCGAGTTCGTCGCGCAGCAAACTCAACGCGCCCACGGTACCCAGTGGCTCAGGCTCATCTGTGTAGCTGATGCGAAGGTTCCATTGATGTCCGTCGCCACAAAAGCTGCGAATCAGGTGGCCAAGATACCCAGTGGTGATGTAGACATCGTGTATTCCGTTTCTGCGTAGCCATTTGAGCAGGAGTTCCAAGACAGGCTTGGATCCAACCGGCATGAGCGGTTTCGGCAGTATGGTGGTGTACGGTCGCAGGCGCATGCCTTTGCCGCCTGACTGGATCACAGCTTTCACTTCGTCCCCCATGGATAGGGGCCCGCTTTATGATGTGGCGGACCAATGCGATTTGTGCCCGCTCAGAATGTTCGTTACGGATGCGTGGGTCAAACCGGCAATACGGTACCGATCGGATGAGGAAGGTCTTAGTCCCGGTCATAGACCTCCTGCCGCAGCGGCTGATTTCCTTGGCTGCGGACTAGATCGATCAGCGGGTAGTGGGGCGAAAGTTCATCCAGTTACGCTTGCGAACTCCATCGGACTAGATCGATAGGTGAGGATCGAGGGCATGGTTCCACCGCGTACGGGCAGGATGGGGCCTTTTGCCCTGGAGCCCCGAGCCGACGCCAATCGTCGCGTCGGGCATGTGCCTGCAGCGTAATTGATACTTTTATCTACTACCTTGTTTGCTGAAACCTCGGCCTCCCCGAGCTACAGATCCAGTACGCTTTGCTAATGTGAAGCGGAATTAATCGTGCTGCATAAGGGAGTGAAATGACCTCCCCCGTTTTATGAATTGGCGCAGGGTACAGTGCAGATGTCTGACGTGACCAATAAAGTGAGGCAGATCGTCGCAAGCCACCTGGGGATTGCCGAAGAGGTGATCGAGCCCGATACCTCCTTCGGCCAGGACCTTGGCGCGGATAGCCTCGATATCGCCGAGCTGATGATCGCTTTCGAAGACGAGTTCGCAGTGGAGATCGACAGGACGGACGCGAGCAATATCCGCACCGTGAAGGATGCCGTCCGCTTTATCCAAGTCGCCCCTTGAGCCAGACTTTGGCCGGATTCGCGCTGCGTAAGTACATCTGAGCTTCCGGACGTGGACGAGGTTTGGGGTTGCTCCCTTGAGTGGCAGCCGCATGAGCCGCAACATCGCTCCCCACAACAGGGAGGACGGGCCATGAGCCGGCTGTTCGGACCGCTGCGCCAGATGGGCTATGTCGTCCCCGACGTCGAGGCTGCGATGCGGCATTGGATCGAGGTGTGCGGCGTCGGTCCATGGTTCTATGCCGAGCGCCTGCCGCTGGCGTCGTTCAGCTATGGCGGCAAGCGCTATGACGACATCCACCTGTCGATCGCACTGGCGAATTCCGGCGAGATGCAGATCGAGCTGATCCAGCAGCGCTCGGACCATCCGTCGATGGGCCGCGACTTCCTCGCGGTGAACCCGCGCGGCGGGCTGCAGCACTGGTCGAGATGGCCGGAGAATTACGACGAGCTCTATGACCGCGCGCTGGCCAACGGCTACACCGTCGGTCAGGAGGGCGACGCGCCGCGCGGCCGGTTCGTGTATTTCCACAACGTGGGCCATCCCGGCACGGTCATCGAGATGTCGCACGCCACGCCGGTGCGCCGGCGCATCTTCGATGCGGTGCGCGAGGCGGCCGTGGGATGGGACGGCAGGGATCCGATCCGCACAGGCTGGCCCACATAAGGCGTCACCGCGGGAGCTCCGCAAGAAGGGCTGCACGCCCCCGCAGCCTGGCCAGGTCCGTGTCCGGCAGGCGTGTCTCGCAGCCCGCGACCACGGCCTGTGCGCGCCGGTGCAGCACGTCGCGCAGCGCCGGATCGCGCAGCGTGCCGGCAATGTCGGCGTAGGCGCGAAGCAGGCGCAGACTAACCGCGACATCCCCCGTGCCGTAGTGGCGGATCTGCTCGAACGCAGTATCAAGCAGGCCGTCGAAGCCGATCCAGGGCAGCACGACGCGCAGCACGTGCGGCGGGTCATATAGATGCGATGGCGGCCGCACGCGGCCGACCCAGCGGATCATGATGCGGCTGAGTTGATCGACGCAACTGATCGCCGTGCTCGGATCGTTTACCGCCGGTGAGATCGCGCGCAATGCGATATCGACGATCTGGATAATGCCGAATTCGACATCCTGTTGCAGCGTGCGGGTCGGGCCGATATCGATGGTGCCGCGCAGCTCCGCGATCAGGTCGTGGGTCAGCCGATCCGGCCGCGACACCAGCAGCAGGGCGACGCCGGCAGGAATGAAATGACCGACGCGGCGCTGCACGCGTACGCGGATGCCATGGCTGCGCGCGAGATAGACCAGGCGCCCCACGTCGATGAACCGTACATAGCCGGATATCTCGCTGACGATGGCTGTTTCATCGTCGATCGCCGGCACCTCTGGCGGAACCGCCTGATACAGTGACATACGCGTGCGCGGCATCAGTTCGTCGATCACCAGCTCGGTCTCGCGGGCGATGCGATCGATGATGTGGTTGACGCTGACCGACTGCGAGATGTGATTGATGAAGAAGATCAGCCAGCCGACGCACAGCAGCGCCAGCAGCATCGCGCCGAGCAGCGTGGCAACGGGGGCGAACGGGTATGGCTGCGAGCGCGCGGCGGGCAATGCCGCGATGCAGTAGGTGAACGTCCCGAGGAACACGCCCAGCGTCCATTGCGTCGTGCGGTCACGGACGAAGTTGATCAGGATGCGCGGCGAGAACTGCGTGGAGGCGAGCGTCAGTGTCATCAGCAGGATGGCGAAGACGATGGACACCACTGTCATGATCGATCCGGCGATGCCGCCGAAGATCACCTGGGCCATCTGCGGATCCTGGTGCGACGGGAACAACGTCTCCGGCAGCCAGGCCGCGATGGATGGCACCGCCTCTTCCATCGAGGACAACACGGCGCCGGCTGTACCCAGCAGCAACGCGATGACCAGCGGGCGCACCAGGAAGCCGCCGCGCAGCGCGTACATCAAGGAACGGAACATGAGGGGTAGCGAGCGGTGCATTTGCGGGATCGTCCGGACAATTGTGTCGGTGCGCAATGGAAATCGGGGCTCGCCCCGGACGGCGCCCTCCACCCCTCCCCAACCAAACGGGATTGCAAAGGCCCCGGCCTTTGCTGGGGGTCCAGGGGGCAAAGCCCTCTGGCGCGTTTCAGGGCGGAGCCCTGATCTTTCCCAACGCGCTGCTCCACCCCAATATAACAGCCATGAGCGAACGAGACATACTGGCTGCCATCCGCTTCGACGCCGGGGGCCTGGTCCCCGCCATCGCGCAGCAGCATGACACCGGCGAGGTGCTGATGCTCGCCTGGATGAACCGTGACTCGGTGGTGGAGACGATCGCCACCAATCGCGTCTGCTATTTCAGCCGTAGCCGCAACGCGCTATGGCGCAAAGGCGAGACGTCCGGCCAGGTGCAGCACCTCAAGGAACTGCGCATCGACTGTGACGGCGACACGCTGCTGCTGCTGGTCGATCAGGAGGGCGTCGCCTGCCATACCGGCCGCCGAAGTTGCTTCTTCCGTGCCGCGCGCAATGGCGACCTGGTGGAGATTGCTGCGCCTTTGGTATCACCAGAGACCTTGTACGGCAGTCACGGCCACTGAAGGGTGCGGGATGGTCTTGACGACGCAACACCTGCCCGCGGCCGCCGATGCCGCGCACCTCACCGAAGCACTCCGCCGTAGCGGCATGCTTGGCGAAGACTGCGTGCGCGACGTCGTTGTGGAAAGCTCCCGTCCCACCATCCTCTCGCAGATCATGCGCCTGCGCCTCATCTACGATAATGACGCCGCCGATGCGCCGCGTTCCGTAGTTCTCAAGACACCCCATCCGGATCGCGTGGACACCCGCTGGAATGCTGGTCGCCAGGAAGTGGCATTCTACACCGACGTCGCCGGGTCACTGCCGCGATGCATCGTGCCACGCTGCTTCGAGGCGCATTGCGAGCCAACGACAAGGTCCTGGCATCTGCTGCTCGAGGACCTGACCGACACTCACTCGCTCGCCACCATGTGGCCTCTGCCTCCCACGACAGAGCAGTGTGAGAGGATTGTGGCTGCGTGGGCCCGGTTCCATGCCACTTGGTGGGACGATCCGCGGCTGGGCAGCTCGATCGGCACCTGGCGGGACGCGGCGGCGTCGGATCGCATGCTGCGGGATCTCGCGGCGCATTTTGCCCGCTTCGTCGACCGCCTCGGCGATCGCTTGCCGCGCGAACGTCGGATGCTGTTCGAGCGATTGCTTGATGCCGCGCCGCGCCTGCTCCAGCGCGATCATACGCATCGCAACGTCACGCTCATTCACGGCGACGCGCATGTGTGGAACATCTTCCTGCCGCGTGACGGCGGCGACGATCTCCGGCTGTTCGACTGGGACGGCTGGCGGATCGGCATCGCCGCCTACGACCTCGCCTACATGATGGCGCTGCACTGGTATCGCGACCGGAGGCACCGCCTGGAACGTGCTTTGCTGGACCGCTACCACGCGACGCTGCTCGCCCATGGCGTGCGTGGCTATGACCGTCAGTCGCTGGACGACGACTATCGCTGGGCGGCTTTATGGCAGATGGCGACCCCCGTATGGCAGGCGGCACACGACATTCCGCCCGTCGTCTGGTGGAATCACATGGAGCGCATCTTTCTGGCGGTCGATGATCTCGGTTGTCGCGAACTGTTGTCATGATTCGACGCTACGACGCCGTGCTGTTCGACCTGCTGACCGGCCTGCTGGACAGCTGGACACTGTGGAATGCCGTCGCCGGTAGCGAGCAGGCTGGCCGTCGCTGGCGCGCGGCATATCTTGCGATCACTTATCGGACCGGGCGCTATCAGCCCTACGAAGAGCTCGTGGCCAGGGCCGCCGAATTGGTCGGACTGCCGCGTCGGCTTGCCGACGAACTCGCAGCGCGCTATGGCGACATCGAGCCCTGGCCCGAAGCCGGCGAAGTACTTGGCAAGCTGCTTGAAGCCGGCATGCCGCTCGGCGTGGTCACCAACTGCTCAGAGGCACTCGGCCGCCTGGCTGCCGGCCGCATCCCGGTTCCGTTCAGCGTAATCGTCACCGCCGAACGTGCCGTACACTACAAACCGGACCCGCAGCCTTATCGCCTCGCACTTAACGAGCTGGGCGTGACGGCAGAGAATTGTCTGTTCGTGGCAGGGTCCGCCTATGACCTGTTCGGCACCGCGCGTGTCGGGATGCCAACATGGTGGCATGATCGGATCGGCATGACGGCTCCGCCGGATACGCCTTCGCCGATCGCACATCATCGCACTCTGACGCCGCTCCTGGCGCACGCGCTGTCGTAGTGCCGCTGATCTACCTGGTCGCCGGCGAGCCGAGCGGCGATGTGCTGGGTGGTCGACTGATGGCCGCACTCCGAATGCGACAGCCGGACCTCGCCTTCGCCGGCATTGGCGGCGAGCAGATGGCAGCGCAGGGCCTCGCCAGCCTGTTCCCAATGCAGGACCTCGCATTAATGGGCCTGCTCGAAGTGCTGCCGCGCCTGCACCATCTGCGGCGCCGGCTGCGCCAAACGGTTGCCGACATCGCCGCGCGCCGTCCAGATGTGGTGGTGACGATCGACAGCCCCGGGTTCACGCTTCGGCTGCTGAGGGCGATCCAGTCACTCGGCGTGAAGCGCGTGCACTACGTGGCGCCGCAGGTCTGGGCGTGGCGCGAAGGTCGTGTTCAGCACTATCGCGGTCTGTGGGATCAGTTGCTCTGCCTGCTGCCGTTCGAGCCGGGGTTCTTCGCGCGCCACGATCTCCCCGCAACCTTCGTCGGCCATCCGGTGCTGGAGAGCGGCGCCGATCGGGGCAACGCAGCACGATTCCGGGCGATGCACGACATCGATCCGACGGCGCGCGTGCTGACGCTCATGCCCGGCAGTCGTCGCACCGAGGTGACGCGGCTTCTGCCGATCCTCGGCGCCACATTGCAGCTTCTGCCGGACGCTGTGCCGGTGGTGCCGGTGGCGGCGCCGGTGGCCCATGCGGTAGAGGAGGGCGCGCGCAACTGGCCGCGGCAGCCGGTGCTGGTGACGGAGCTGGAGGCCAAGCACGACGCCTTCGCTGCCTCCTCAGCCGCATTGACCAAGTCCGGCACCTCGACGCTGGAGTTGGCGATGGCCGGCGTGCCGATGGTGGTGACATATCGGGTCAACCCGCTAACCGCGGTGATCGCGCGGCGGCTGCTCACCGTGCGGTACGCCGCGCTGGTCAATTTGCTGGCGCAGCGCGAGGTAGTGCCGGAACTCATCCAGGCAGCGTGCACGCCGGATCGCCTGGCGGCATCGGTGCGTTCGCTGCTGGACGATCCAGCGGTTGCCGAGACGCAGCGTGCGGGTTGTCGCGACGTGCTGGGTTCGCTGCGGGCGCCTGCCGGAACTCCGTCAGCCGCCGCCGCCGCCGCTGTTCTCGATGTTCTCGATCAGCCCTGACGCCACCATCCGCGCGCGGGCGGTGTGGATGCCGTCGGTCACCATCAGCGCCGCCGCCAACGCGCGCCGCCCGGCCGTCGCATCCACCAGCACCGGTGCGCCGTCCAGCACCGAGGCGACGAACGCGGCGTGCTCCGCGGCGAGCGAGTCGTGGTCCTGCCATGAAGCCTCCTCCATACCAAAGCCTGCAACGCCAGGCACCGGCGCGCCGCGTCCACGCGAAATCGCTGTCAGGCGGCGGTTGGCAAAGTCCACCGCCAGATACCCGTTCTGGGCGAACACGCGCATGCGACGCTCGGTGCGCATGGCGACCCGCGACGCAGTGATCGTCGCGACTGCACCGTTGACGAAGCGGATGCGTGCATTGGCAATGTCGGCATGCTCGCTGGCGACCGCGGCGCCGACCGCATCGACACTGTCGATCTCGCTCGCCACCAGAGACAGGATCAGGTCGAGGTCGTGGATCATCAGGTCGAGGATCACCGACACGTCAGTGCCGCGCTGCTTGAACGGCGCAATTCGGGTGGCCTCAACATAGAGCGGGGCTCCGAGCCTTCCTTCGATTGCCGCGAACGCGGCGGAAAAGCGTTCCTGATGGCCGACCTGCAATACCAGACCCTGCGTCGCTGCCATCGTGGCAAGCTCATCGGCCTGCGGAAGCGTGGCGGCGATCGGCTTCTCCACCAGCACATGCTTCCCCGCCCGCAGCGCTTCGGCAGCCAGAGCGTGGTGGGCCTCGGCTGGCGCCGCGATCACCAACGCGTCACTGGCCGCCAGCAGCGCCGCAAATTCCATTGCCGGCGCGGCGACCTCCGAACCTACCGTCTCCGCGCGCGCGGCATCAGGATCGAACACGCCGGCTAATTTCGCGCGGCTCGACTCCGCGACCTTCAGCGCGTGATAGCGGCCGAAATGGCCGACACCAGCAACGCCGATACGGAGTGATGAGGAAGTCACAGGACGTTCAGCTCCCGTCGTTCAGGTGGCACGCGCTCCGGTGTCCGGGGGCGATTTCGCGCAGGCGCGGCGCCTCCTGGCTGCAGCGCGGCATCGCGTGCGGGCAGCGCGGATGGAAGTGACAGCCCGGGGGCGGCGTGAGTGGGCTGGGGATCTCGCCCGTGATGGCGGTGAAGTGCCGCTTGCGTATTTCGATGCGCGGCACCTCGGCGAGCAGTGCCTGCGTGTAAGGGTGGTTCGCCCGCGCGAATACTTCCTCGGCCGGCGCGCTTTCCACGATGCGGCCGAGATACATGATGAGCACACGGTCTGAGAGATGCTCGACCACACCGAGATCATGGCTGATGAACAGGTAGGTGAGGTCGAGTTCGCGGCGGAGATCCATGAACAGGTTGAGGATCTGCGCCTGAATCGAGACATCCAGCGCGGCGACCGCCTCGTCGCACACCAAAAACTCGGGTTGTACCGCGAGCGCGCGGGCGATGCCGATGCGCTGGCGCTGGCCGCCGGAAAACTGGTGCGGATAGCGCCGACGATAGCCCGGATCGAGGCCGGCGCGGCGAAGCTGTGCATCGAGATACCCATTCAGCTCGCCGCGCGAGACGAGGCCGTGGACAAGCGGGGCCTCGCCGACGATGTCCTCGACGCGCAGGCGTGGATTGAGCGAGGCGTAGGGGTCCTGGAAGATCATCTGCACCTTGAGCTTGGCATCGCGCGCACGATCCGGCGCCAAGGTGGCGATATCCTGGCCCTTGAACAGGACCGTACCGTCGGATGGCGGCATGATGCCGGCGACCATCCGGCCGAGGGTGGACTTGCCACAGCCGGACTCGCCTACCAGGCCTACCACCTCACCGCGTGCCACGCTGAGATCGACGCTATCGACCGCCTGCACGATTTCGTTCCGCTGTGCGGCGCCAAACCGACGCGAGACGGAACGGGCGAGGCGCGCGACCCCGTCGTGAGTTGGGCCGAAGCGCTTCGATACGCCGCGCAGCTCGATAATCGGCGTGGCGTTCATGCCGGAACCGCGACCAGGGGATGAAAGCATCTGGTGATCTGCTCCGGCACCGGCTGCGACGCTTCCGGTTCCAGCTCGCACGCGGCGTCGGCGTATGCACAGCGGGTGCGGAATGCGCATCCCGGTGGTAGGCTGAGCAGGCTCGGCGTCATGCCGGCAATCTGCCGCAGCTTCTCGCCGCGCCGGTTGCGGCTCGGCACACTGCCGATCAGGCCATGTGTATACGGATGCAGTGGCCGGTCAAGCACGGCCTCCGCGTGACCGGTCTCCACGATGCGGCCTGCGTACATCACGGCGATCTCGTCCGCGAGGCCGGCGATCACCGACAGATCGTGCGTGATCCAGATCAGTCCGGTGCCGTATGTTGTCGCGAGCTTCTGCACCTCGGCCAGAATCTGGGCCTGTATGGTGACGTCCAGCGCCGTGGTCGGCTCATCGGCGATCAGCAGATCGGGATGATGCAGTAGCGCGATGGCGATCGCCACGCGCTGCCGCATGCCGCCGGAGAACTGATGCGGATAGGCTGCGAGACGTTCATCGGGGCTGGGGATCCCCACCATGCCAAGGGCATCGCGCGAGCGTGCGCGCGCCTCGGCGTGCGACACCTTGGCGTGCGCCCGCACCGCCTCGATCATCTGCGTGTCGATGCGCAGGACCGGATTGAGCGTCATCATCGGATCCTGAAAGATCATCGCGATGCGGTTGCCGCGCAGAGTGCGCATTTCGCGCTCGGAGAGTTTCGCAAGATCCTGGCCCTGGTACAGGATCGAACCACCGACAATACGTCCCGGTGGATCAACAAGGCCGATGATGGAGAAGCCGGTGACCGTCTTGCCGGAACCCGACTCACCCACCAGTCCCAGGACCTGTCCGCGCGCAATGGAGAACGACACGTCGTCCACCGCCTTCACCACGCCAGCGCGCGTGAAGAAGTGCGTGCGCAGGTTGCGTACCTCGAGAGTCGCGGTGGTCACCGTTGCAGCCGCGGGTTCAGCACGTCGCGCAACTGATCGCCGACCAGGTTGATGGCGACGATGGTGACCAGCAGAGCGATCCCCGGATAAAAGCTGATCCAGTACTTGCCGGACAGCATGTATTGATAGCCGTTGGCGATCAGCAGGCCCAGCGACGGCTCGGTGATCGGGACGCCAAGGCCGAGGAACGACAGTGTGGCCTCGAGAGCGATGGCGCGCGCGACCTGCTGGGTGGCGATAACGATCAGCGGTGGCAGACAGTTGGGAAACAGGTGGCGAAAGATGACGCGGTGTTTCGGCAGTGCGAGGCATTCCGCCGCTTCGATGTATTCGCGGCGGCGTTCCACTAAGGCTGAAGCCCGCACAGTGCGCGTGTAGTAAGCCCATTCGACGATTACCAGCGCGAGCAAGACGTTCATCACGCCTTTGCCGAGCATGGCGAGGATCATCAGTGCTACAAGGATGGAGGGGAAGGATAGCTGCAGATCGACCAGACGCATGATGGCGGCATCGGTGCGTCCCCCGGTATAGGCGGCGAACAGGCCGAGGGCGGTGCCGAAGATGCACGCGATGAATGCGGAGCCTATGCCGACGCCAAGCGAAATGCGCAGGCCGTACAGGATCCCGGAGAACATGTCGCGGCCCTGGTCGTCGGTGCCCAGGATGTAGGTGTAGCCGGCCCCGGATGCGGAACCTGGCGGCAGCCGACCGTCCATGATGTCTAGCTGTGACAGATCGTAGGGATTCTGCGGGGCGATGAGCGGCGCGAAGATCGCGGCGAGGACGATGAGCACGAACGCGACAAGCGCCGCAAGAGCAATGTGGGAAGCCGCGAACTCGGAGACGAAGCGGCGGAATGGAGTTTCCTCACCTCTTCCCCCACCCCCCTTCCGCAAAGGGAGGGGAAGCGCTGTCGCTGTAGATACTCTCCCGCCCCTTGCGGGAGGCGGTTGGGAGGAAGGGGCACTTCCACCGATGCCGCTCACCCCTTGGTCTCCAACCGCACCCTCGGGTCCAACACCGTGTAAAGCACATCGACCACCAGGTTGATCGTGACGAACAGCAGCACGATCATCATCAGGTACGCGACGATCACCGGTCGATCCAGCACATTGATCGAATCGATGATCAGCTTCCCCATTCCCGGCCAGGCGAACACGCTCTCAGTCACCACCGCGAATGCGATGGTCGAACCAAGCTCTAATCCGACCACCGTCACGACCGGGATCATGATGTTCTTCAGTACATGCACGAAGATCACCCGCGCCGGCGTCAGCCCCTTGGCGCGCGCGAACTTCACAAAGTCCATTGGCAACGTCTCGCGCACGCCAGCCCGTGTCAGACGCAGCACCAGGGATATGTTGAACAGCGACAGGTTCAATGCCGGCAGCAGCAGGTGCCGCAGGCCGTCCAGCGTCAGGAACGACCACTGGATGCCGAACAATTCCGCGGTCGCGCCACGGCCCGTGCTGGGCAGCCAGCCGAGCTGCACCGCGAAGACCATGATCAGCATCAGCCCGACCCAGAATGTGGGCAGTGAAAATCCGAGGATACTGCCGGCCATGATCGTGCGTGCCAGCGCACCTTCGGGATACAGCCCGGCGTAAAGCCCGAGTGGAATGCCGATGAGCATCGACATCAGCACGGCGGTGACCGCAAGTTCCATCGTCGCCGGCATACGTTGCGCGATCAGCCGGAGCGCGGGCTCGTTGAACACGAAACTGCGACCGAGATCACCGTGCATCGCGTCGTTGACAAACAGCAGATATTGCTTCCACAGCGGCTGATCCAACCCAAGCGCCGCGATGACGCGCGCGCGTTCTGCCTGGTCCGCCTCGGGCGAGATCAGGATATCGACCGGATTGCCGATCACATGCACGCCGATGAACACGATCACTGACATCGCGAGCAAAACGAAAAGTGCCTAAATCAGCCGCCGGATCAGCCAGGTTGTCATCAGGTCTCCCGTGCCCTGGCGCGAACTATATCATGCCCCCACTGACTGGTGCCATCAGTTGGCCGGCCCCGCCGACCCGTATAAGCTCACCCCATGGATGCACCCAGCACCACCGCGGAACTGCTAGCCAGGCTGGTGTCGTTCGACACGACGAGCCGCAATTCGAACCTCGCGCTGATCAGCTTCGTGCGGGACTACCTGGACGCGCTCGGCATTTCGTATCGCGTCAGCATGGACGCGACCGGACAAAAGGCCAACATCCACGCCATCATCGGTCCACAAGGTCCCGGTGGCATCGCGCTGTCAGGTCATGTTGATACCGTACCGGTCGACGGCCAGGCATGGACCGCGGATCCGTTCACACTGCGCCGCGACCATGGGCGACTCTACGCGCGCGGTTCGGCCGACATGAAGGGCTTTGTCTCCGCCTGCCTCGCCGCCGTCCCGGATATCAAGGCGCGCAAACTCGCGCGGCCGCTTCACCTGTTCATCAGCTATGACGAGGAGGTCGGGTGCCAGGGCGCGCAGCGGCTGATCCAGGATCTCGACAACTCTGGTCTGAAGCCGGCGCTTTGCGTGGTTGGCGAGCCCTCGGGCATGCAGCCAATCCTGGCCCATAAGGGCAAGCTGAACTTGCGTGTGAAAGTGCGCGGGCTGACCGGACACTCTGCCGAGCCGGGCAACGGGGTCAACGCGATCCACGCCGCGGGCGAGGCTCTGGCCTATGTGGCAGCGGAAGCACGCCGCCTGCAAAAGGAAGGGCCGTTCGAAGCAGGCTTCGACCCGCCGCACACCACCATTCATGTTGGCACTGTCCAGGGTGGCACGATCCTCAACATCATCCCCGAGCGCTGCGAATTCGTCATGGAATGGCGGGCCATTCCGGGCGACGATGCGATGCGCCAGGTCGAGCGCATGCGGCAGTTCGTCGCGGACGGCATCGAGCCGGCGATGCATGCGGTGAATGCCCATACCGGCTTCGACTTTGAGGTGCTTACCCTGATGCCGGGCCTGTCGCTCGGCGCCGACCATGAGCTGACCGCCATCGTCAAGCAGCTCACCGGTTCGAACAGCACGGGGAAAGTGAGCTACGGTACAGAAGGCGGCTACTACCAGGGCGCCGGTATCCCGACGATCGTCTGTGGCCCTGGCCACATCGCCCAGGCACACCAGCCGGACGAGTGGATCGCGCAGGAGCAGCTCGACGCATGCGACGCGTTCATCCGCCGTCTGGTGGATCGCGTGCTGGTCTGACCCGCACACCATATGTCACCGACCGTGCAGCCGCCGTTGCTAGCATTCGAGGTACACATTGCCGCCCCCGACATCGCCCACTGGCTCGCCGGAAACACCGGCGTTCGCGGCTTCACCACGCGCAATTCCGGAGTTGCGGGTCCGCATGTCGCAGTGCTGGGGATCACTCATGGCAATGAGATCGCCGGCGCGATCGTGCTCGACCGGCTGCTCAAGGCGCAACTGACGCCGACACGCGGCAGGCTGACCTTCGGCTTCGTCAACGTGGCTGCGTACAAACGGTTCGAGCCACGTCAGCCAACCGCATCGCGTTTCATCGATGAGGACATCAACCGGTTGTGGGATCCAGCAGTGCTGGACAGCGCCCGGCGGTCGATTGAGCTCGACCGGGCACGCGAGATCCGGCCGCTGATCGACACGGTGGACGTCCTGTTCGACCTGCACTCGATGCTGTGGCCATCGGACCCGCTGATCCTGTGCGGCACTTCGCCAAAGGGAAAGCGCCTTGCCCTTGGCGCCGGGGTGCCGGCACTGGTCGTCGCCGATCGTGGACATGCCAGCGGACGCCGCATGATCGACTATCCACGCTTTGCCGATGCGGCAACGCCGTGCGCGGCGAGCCTCGTGGAGGCCGGACAACATTGGCGGCAGGCGACGGTGGACACGATGTTCGCCAGTGCTGTCGGGTTGCTGCATCATATGGACGTGGTGGCACCCCATCCGGCGCTGCCGAGGCCGGCGCCGCAGCCGCAGCGTTTTGCCGAAGTCACAATGGCGGTGACGGCAGCAACAGGCAGCTTCGCTTTCGTGCAGCCCTATCGCGGCGGCGACGTGATCCGCCAGAGAAACACGCTGATCGCGATGGACGGCGAGACGGAAATCCGCACTCCGCACGACGACTGTCTGCTGATCATGCCTAGCCTGCGCCCAAGCCGTGGCCATACCGCAGTTCGGTTGGCGCGGTTCCTGGCAGCTTGAACAGTATTTCGGAATTTCGGAGCTTTACCCCGCCGGCTCACCCGGAACAGGCACTTTGCCGAACCCAGTGATGATCGTCGTTACCTCGGCAATTGCTGCTTCTGCGGCCGTCGCGTCGGTGCCCTTTGCGACGATCGACACGCCGTTGCCGCTCGGGCGATAGAACGGGTAGCTGCCGATATCGATCTCCGGATACTTCGCCTGCACCTCACCGAGCGGGGCCGCGATGATGCCTTCCGCCAGTCCAGTCACGTGCACCGCGCGGGACACGATCGGCGCGCCACCCTTCAACCGCGGCGCCAGCCACTCGAACATCGACTGCATGACGCGTGGCACGCCTGCCATCACGTAGACATTGCCGATCTGAAACCCCGGCGCCACCGACATCGCATTGTCGATCAGCGTCGCGCCGCGCGGCATCGTCGCCATGCGCTGGCGAGCGGCGTTGAACTCACCCGGTTTGTAGCTGCGCTCCATGCGCGCCCACGCCTCGGGGTGCGCCTCCCACGGCACGCCGAACGCGGCGGCGACGCATTCGCTGGTGATGTCGTCGTGCGTCGGGCCAATGCCGCCGGTGGTGAACACGTAGTCGAACTTCGCCCGGACCTCGTTCACCGTTGTGACGATGGTATCCGGCACGTCGGGGATGACCCGCACCTCGCGCAGCGGAATGCCGATCTCTCCAAGACCGGTGGCGAGGAAGCGAATGTTGGCGTCCTGCGTGCGACCCGACAGCACCTCGTTGCCGATCACCAGCAGGCACGCGGTGGGGTTCGTTTCGGGCATCGGCGTATCCTTCAGAGGAAGTCGCGCAGCAGCGGGATCAGTGGCTTGTCGGCCGGCGGCATCGGGTAGTCGGCGAGTTTCTGCGGCCGCACCCAGGCGAGTGTCTGGTTCTCGCGCGGCTTCGGCGTGCCCTTCCAGCGGCGACACAGATAAAGCGGCATCAGCAGGTGAAACCGTTCATAATCGTACGACGCGAACGTAAAGGGCGCCAGGCATGCGGCCGAAACGTCGATGCCCAGTTCCTCCTTGAGTTCGCGTATCAGGGCGGCTTCCGGCGTCTCTCCCTGGTGCATCTTGCCGCCGGGGAACTCCCACAGCCCGGCCATCTTCTTGCCCTCCGGGCGGCGCGCCAGGAGCACGCGGCCGTCGACATCGATCAGCGCGCAGGCGGCAACCAGGAGCAATGGTTTGCTGCCGTCCTCACCCTCCGGCTCAATGTGGCCGAATATGTCGTCGCGCGTCGCCTCAAAGAGCCACACCCGATGCTCGCCGCCGCGCGCCACGAATTCGTCGGTTCCCTCACCGGTGTGGCGGAAGCCGATGTGGCGTAGCACTGCGGCTGAGGCTGGATTGTCGGTGACAACTCCGGCCTCGAGCCGCTCGAGGTCGAGGTTGGCCAACGCCCAGCGTGCGAGCCGTCCGGCGGCCTCGGTGGCGACGCCGTGACCCCAGAAGCGGCGGCCGACCCAGTAGCCGAGCCGCCCGATGCGGGCGGATGCATCGACGCGCAGTCCGACGACGCCCACCAGCGTCTCGTGTTTGCCTTCGTGGCCGGTGATTGCCAACTGGTAGGCACTGCCCTTCGCCAGCGAATCACGCGTTGACCGTATCCAGTCGTCCGCCAGCTCCCGGGGATAGGGAAACGGCACCGCCGCCAGATTGCGCGTGACGTCAAAGTTGTTGACCAGGCTGTGCAGCGCTTCGGCATCCTCGGGGACCAGCGGACGCAGGACCAGTCGCTCGGTCGCCAGCGGAACGAACATGTCCGGCGGCGCGAGCGAATCGGGCAACCCCGCTTCATTGCGCCGCCGCCGGGAACGGCGAGCTGGTCTCGCAGGGGCTGGCTCTCCATCGCGGACACTCGTCATGACTGCACTGTCGCACCGACTCGTTTGGGTGGTCACGGATCAAGGGGCGCGAAAGTGGCGCAGCCACGCTGGTCTGCGCAAGCCTTCGACCGCAGGGCGCGCGGCGTCACGATCACTCGCCTCATGCTGCAACCGTCGCCCGCAATGGGCGTTATCTGCCGCCAATGAAGACAAGATATCTCATCGCTGGTTTCGCGCTGATCGTGGCGAGCTGCGCATCGCCAGACCGCAACGTGTACGATTTCGCCTTCCGTGAGCATGCGAGGTGGGCGCAGCAGTCGAAAGAGAAAGCCGCGGCCGACGATGCGACTGCGAGATCGCTTGCTGAGCGCGGCGATCATTTGGGTGCGAACGACGCCGAGAGTGGGGCGCGGCAAGCTGCTGGAGACGCCCAAACGCAGCAGTTGCAAGCCGAAAAGGACCATTGGCTGAGTCTATGGTGGCCGGCGCGGTGACCCCGAGGACTGACCTCCTCTGGACGAAGCCGCCATGACGCGCGAGCCTCCCTGCGTGACGGGAGGAGTTGGCGCTCATGCAAGTCGGCATCCATTTGCCCCATATCGGCCGCAAGGCGAGTCCTGACGCAATCCGCCGAGCCGCTGTGCAGGCGGAAGAACTCGGCTTCGCCGATGTCTGGGTGAGCGAGCACATCATCATCCCGAAGGACGCCAACTACCCGCCATCGGCCAACTTCTGGGATCCGGTGCTAACACTGACCTGGGCTGCCGCATGCACGCAGCGCGTCAAACTCGGCACCAGTGTGCTGGTGCTGCCGATGCGGCATCCGCTGCCGCTCGCGAAGGAGCTGGCGACGCTGCAAAATCTGTCGCAGGGACGTCTGATCCTCGGCGCCGGTGTCGGCTGGATGGCGGCAGAGTTCGACGCGCTCGGCGTGCCATTCCGCGAGCGCGGCCGGCGCATGGACGAGGGCATCGCGATGATGAAGGCGGTGTGGAACGACGATCCGGTGACGTTCCCAACGCGCTGGATCGCGGCGAAGATCGACACCATGCGCATGCAGCCGAAGCCATGCGCGCCAATTCCCATCTGGATCGGCGGCTCATCTGATGCGGCGATCGCGCGCGCACTGCGCCTGGACGGCTGGCACGGCAGTCGTGTGACGCCGGAGCAGGCACCGGCGATGGTGCAGCGTCTGCGCGCCGGCCGGCCGGACGCCGGGTTCGCGATCTCGCTGCGCACGTCGGACGAGGGCCGGGACAGTGGCGCGCTGCTTGGGCGTCTGGAGGCATACAAGGCCGCGGGCATCCAGCACGTGCTGGTGGCGCCAGAGGAACGCGGGATCGAGGAGTACCTGGCCGCGGTGGAGCGCGTGGCCCGGTGCGCGGAAGGAATGTGAATTAGATTGAAATTAGATTGGACTCTCCCCTCCCCTTGCGGGAGGGGGCCGTGCGGCACTGGCCCGTCCCCCTCCCCCTCCCCCTCCCCCTAAACCCCTCCCGCAAGGGGAGGGGGATACATGGTCAAATGCAGTGGAGGCCTGTCCCATGATCAACCCCGCCACCGAGCGCGTCCTGATCACCGGTGCCGCCGGTGCGATCGGCACCGCGCTGCGCAACGGGCTGCGCGCTGACTGGCGCCATCTTCGCCTGACAGATGTCAGGCCGATCGCCGACCCCACGCCCAACGAGGAATGCATCGTCGCCGATATCTCCGACCGTGCGGCGATCGAGCGCATGATGGAGGGTGTGGCCGCCGTCGTGTACATGACCGGCGTTGGCGGCGACTACACTCTGGAAGACCTGTTCCGCGTCAATGCGCGCGGCATGTTCGATGTGTTCGAGGCAGCGCGACTGGCCGGCGTTCAGCGCATAGTGTTCGCCTCCAGCAATCACGCCTTCGGCTGCTATCCGATCGAGGAGCGCGTCTCCCCGGCGCTGCCCCCGCGCCCCGACAGCCTTTACGGGACGTTCAAGGCGTGGGGCGAGACGATGCTGCGCTGCTACTATGACCGCCACGGCATCCGGTCGGTCTCGTTGCGTATCGGCACCTACCGCACACTGCCGATCGACCAGCGTTCGCTCGCCACCTGGCTGTCGCCGGGTGACGTGGCGCGCCTGGTCGATGCATCGCTGCGGCATCCTGATCCCGGCTGCCTGGTGGTCAACGGCTATTCGGCCAACACGCGGATCAAGACGTTCGATCCCAACTGGGAGTTTCTCGGCTATCGTCCGCAGGACAATGCGGAGGACCACCGCGAGATGTTGCGCGGCATAGGTGTCGACGTGGACGGGCCGTGGGAATGGCCCGAGCACGGCGGCTCACACGCCCGTGCGCCGGAGCGGCCGCCACGTCGTTGAGCTAGCATAATAACCAAGGGGAATCGGCATGGGCCGCACGATCGGTATGTTGGGCGCTGTGGCGATGTTGTTCGCGGCGAACGGCGCGCGGGCCGACTCTCTCGGCTTCGCCGGATCCGTCACGTGGTTCGGCCAGGTGCCGATCATGGTCGCGATCGACAAGGGCTTCTTCAAGGAACAGGGCCTCGACATCGAATATCAGGTGATACTGAATTCCTCCGACCGGCTGGCCTCGGTGGATGCCGGTTCGTCGGCGTTCAGCAATCTTGGCCGCAGTTCGATCATCCCGGCGATGGCACGCGGCGACACTAACTTCTTCTACTTCTACAATTTCGATGATTCACCGGGCATCGAGGGCTGCTGGGCGCGGGCTGGCGTGGCTTCCATCAAGGATCTGCGCGGGAAGCAGGTTGCCGCCAACACCTCGGCCGAGATCACGCTGAGCGGCCTGCTCGCCACGCAGAACATGACCGAGAAGGACATCGACTACCTCAACCTTGGCCCGACCGAGATGGCGCCGGCGCTTGCCAGGGGCGACGTGGTAGCTGCGTGCGTCTGGCAGCCGCTGCTCGATGGGCTGAAGAAGGCGGCGCCGGACGGCAAGATGCTGGGCCTGGATACGGACACCACGACGTATCAGAAGTTCGGCACCATGGCGTCGCCCGACATCGCGATCATCGCGCGCAAACTGGTCGAGCAGCATCCGGACCAGACGCGCGGCATCGCCCTCGGGATGCTGAAGGGTGCCGACTTTACGATCGCCAATCCCGAGGACGCGGCGAAGACCACGGCGCACTACTTCAAGAAATCGCCGGAGGAGGTGCTGGCGGGCATGAAGCCGCTGAAGTTCTTCGGCACCAAAGGGTGGGAAGAGCACATGAAGCTGCACACCGCGCAGATGCAGTATCTGTCGCAGTGGCTGTATGACAACAAGAAGATCCCCAGCGTGCCGGACGTGGTGAAGTGGGAGAACACCAGCTTCATGCCGAAGCAGTGAGGCTGCTAAAGTTTCTCCCCCGCCCCTCGCGGGAGGGGGTTGAGGGGAGGGGGCGGTGCGACACTGGCGCAGCCCCCTCCCCCCGTCCCCCTCCCGCAGGGGGAGGGGGAGTATTCAAGCGGCTTGCCATCAGTCTGGCATCGGTCGCCGTGTTTCTGCTCACGTGGCACGTCGCCACCACCACCGGGGCGATCTCGCCGATCTTTCTGCCAACGCCGGCCCAGATCGTCGCGCAGGCCCAGGACCTGATCGCCACCGGCGATCTGGGGAAATCGGTGCTGATCTCCTCGGAACGCGTCTTCGCCGGCTTCGTGCTCGCCGGTCTTGTCGCCGTCCCGCTGGGTGTGGTGATGGCGGTGTGGTGGCCCGCAAAGGCCATCATCGATCCGTTCATCTCGCTGCTGCGGCCGCTGCCTTCGATCACCTGGATTCCCCTCACCATTCTCTGGCTGGGCATCGGCGAGCAGCAGAAGGTCGCGATCGTGTTTCTCGGCTCGTGGATTTACATGCTGTTCTACACACTCGCTGCCGTGCAGCGGGTTGATCCGCTGCTGATCCGTGCCGCGCGCAATCTCGGCGCATCTGATGCCGCGGTCATGTGGCAGGTGGTGCTGCCTGCCGCTCTGCCCGGCATCATCGCCGGTCTGAAGATCACGCTCGCCATCTCGTGGTCCTGCGTGCTGTCGGCGGAGCTGGTAGCGGCACAATCCGGCCTCGGCGCACTGATCTGGCAAGGCAAAGACTGGGGCAATCTGCCCCTTGTGCTGGTCGGCATGGTGGCGATCTCGATCACGGTGCTGATCGCCGATGTGATCGCCAATCGCATCGAGCGCCTTCTGTTGCCCTGGGAACGGCATCGCCGCACTTGATGCCGCCGATCCTCGCAGCCGTTCACGTCACACGCAGTTATTCGATCGGAAGCGGCCCCGGCGTCGTGGCGGTGCGCGACTTCTCACTCGACGTCGCGGCCGGCGAGTTGGTTTGCCTGCTCGGTGCTTCCGGCTGCGGCAAGACCACGATGCTGAATATGTTCGCCGGCTTCATCCAGCCCACCGAGGGCCGCGTGCTGCTGCACGGCGAGCCGATCACCCGTATCGAGCCGCGCTGCGGCGTGGTGTTCCAGTCCTATGCGCTGTTTCCATGGAAGACGGTGCAGGGCAACGTCGAGTTCGGCCTGCGCATGCAGCGCATGCCTGGCCCCGAACGCCGCCGCCGTGCCGCCCGCTTCATCGAGCTGGTGAAGCTCACCGGCTTCGAACGCAACTACCCTGCCGAGCTGTCGGGCGGCATGCAGCAGCGCGTGACTCTCGCTCGCATTCTGGCCGCTGATCCGGAGGTGCTGCTGATGGACGAGCCGTTCGCCGCGCTGGATGCCATGACACGCCAGGAGATGCAGGAGGAGCTGCTGCGCATCCAGGAGAGCAGTCGCAAGACTGTGGTGTTCATCACCCACAGCATCGACGAGGCGCTGATTTTGGCGGACCGGATCGTGGTGATGTCTGCGCGGCCGGGACGGGTGAAGGCGATCCTGGACAACACGTTGCCACGGCCGAGGCACGTGTCGATACAACTTTCGCATGACTACGCTGCACTGAAGGCACAGGTCTGGGGTCTGGTGGAAAGCGAGGTGCGTCGGCATACTGGCCGGTAGCAGAAAGAGATCGTGCATGACCGCCGCTCTGGCAAGAATTTGCGCGGGGCGCGTCCATTACGCGTGGGTCGCGCTGACCGTCGCCTTCACAATCACGCTCGGTGCGGTCGGCGTGCGTGCCGCACCCGGCGTGATCATCGTCCCGCTGCAGCAGGCATTCGGCTGGAGCGTCGGCACAATCTCGGCCGCGATCTCGCTCAACATCCTGCTGCTCGGCATGACCGGGCCGTTCATCACCGGCCTGATGGAGACGCTCGGACTGCGCCGCACGGTGCTGCTGTGTCTGTCGCTCCTGCTGCTGGGCACCGGTCTCTCGACATTCATCACGGCGCCGTGGCAGCTGTTTGCGACCTGGGGCCTGATGGTCGGCGTCGGCGCGAGCGCCGGAGCAGTGGGCATGGCGGCGGCGATTGCAAACCGCTGGTTCGTGGCGCATCGCGGGCTTGCCATAGGACTGCTCAGTTCGGCCAATGCCGCGGGACAGCTGATCTTCCTGCCGATCCTCGGACGTCTGTCGCAGACCTACGGCTGGCAGAGCGTGTCCATCACGGTGGCATTGACCATCGCGGTGCTGATCCCGGTGGCCGTGCTGCTGTTGCCTGAGTCACCCGCCGCGATCGGCCTCACCCCTCTCGGCACCACATCCGAACCACCGGCTGCGCCGCGCGCCGCCAACCCGTTCACCGTGGCGATCGACGGATTGATCCGCGGCGTCCGTTCGATGGATTTCTGGCTGCTGGCACTGAGCTTCGGTGTCTGCGGGTTCTCGACCAACGGGCTGATTGGCACCCACCTGATCGCGTTCTGCGTCGATCACGGGTATTCGCAGTTTGCCGGCGCGGGCATTCTGGCATCGGTCGGCGTGTTCAGCCTGGTTGGCTCGACCATCTCGGGCTGGCTGACCGATCGCTACAATCCGCGCATCCTGCTGTTCTGGATCTTTGGCTTGCGTGGCCTTTCGCTGATGGTGCTGCCCTACACCAGCTTCGACAGCGTCAGTCTGTCGGTGTTCGCGGTGTTCTACGGCCTCGACTGGATCGCGGTGATGCCGCCGATCTTCGCGTTGGTCAACGAGGTGTTCGGCCGAAAGAGCGCGCCGGTGCTCATGTCGTGGATTTTTGCGACGCATCAGATCGGGGGCGCCATGGCAGCCGTCGGCGCGGGCATCGTCCGTACCTGGACCGGCAGCTATCTGCTGGCGTTCATGGCGAGCGGCCTGGCGTGCCTGCTCGCGTCAATGCTGGTCTTGCGGATCGCCCCGGTGCGGCCTGCGATGGCCGCGGCAGAGTAGGTCTCGCACAGCGATGAAATTCGGTCTGCTGAGTCAAATCCAGGTACCTAAACCGTGGGCCGACGACACCGAGCGTCATGTGTACTGGCAGAACCTCGACCACGTGGTCGCGGCCGAGCACGCAGGGTTCAGCCACTTCTGGCTCACCGAGCAGCATTTCTTCGCCGAGATCGGCCATTCCTCGAGCCCGGAGATGTTCCTGGCCGCGCTGTCGCAGCGCACGCGCACGATCAGGCTCGGCTTCGCGGTTATCCTGATGCCGTGTCACAACCCGTTCATGATCGCCGAGCGGGTCGCGACGCTCGACGTGCTGTCCAAGGGCCGCTGCGAATTCGGCGCCGGGCGCGGAACCGCTGCCTACGTGGTGGAAGGTCTCGGCTTCAACGCTGATGCCGAGTACGGCCGCGAGGTGGGTCGCGAGGCGCTCGAAGCGGTGGTGCAGATGCTCGAGCAGGAGCATTTCCCTGGCTATCAGGGTCGGCATTTCGCTTTGCCTGCGCGTCAGGTTGTGCCACGGCCGATCCAGCGGCCGCATCCGCCGCTGTGGTTCGCCGCCTCCAACCTGGAGACGTTCGAACGCGCCGGTGAAGCGGGTGTCGGCGTACTCGGCGTCACTCGGTACACACATGCCGAGATCAGGCCGCATATCGAGGCATATCGTGCCGCGATCCGCACCGCTACCCCGATCGGGCGTTTCGTCAACAACCATGCCGGCGTGTTCGCGATCGGCTGCGTGCATGACGATGACCGGATAGGGCGCGATGTCGGCTGTGCGGCGGCGCGGTTCTATTACGGCGACAATGATGCCGAGTTGAACCACGTGCGGTTCGGTTCTTCGGAAGGCGTCGCGCGGATCAAGGCGCGCATGACGGGCTATTCGGACGACGACCTGCTGCAGAGCGGCATGGCTATCGGCGGCAATGCCGACAGCGTCTGCCGCCAGGTGGAGCGTTGGGCGGCGACCGGGATCGATCAGATGATCTTCATGTTCCAGATCGGCCGCACGACGCACGACCAGATCATGCGTTCGATCGAGATCGTGGGCGAGAAGGTGATTCCGCGATTCGCGGGCTGATTGAGGACGCGGCTGATGATCGACCGGGCTACGGACATACTCGGGTTAGTGGATGTGCAGCCCACCTTCATGCCAGGCGGCGAACTCGCGGTGGCGCAAGGCGACGCCGTGGTGCCGGTGATCAATCGTCTGCTGGCGCGCTTCGACCACGCGTTCGCCACGCAGGACTGGCATCCGCCGGGCCACAGCTCATTCTCCAGCGCGCATCCCGGGCACAAACCATACGACACGATCGCGGTGCCTTACGGTCAGCAGGTGCTATGGCCGGACCATGCGATCCAGGGCAGTCCCAACGCCGCGCTGCATCGCGACCTCGACCTGACGCGCGTCGAGGTGGTCATTCGCAAAGGGTTCCATCGCGACATCGACAGCTATTCGACATTCTTCGAGAACGATCGGCGCACCGCCACGGGCCTCGATGGCTGGCTGCGCCAGCGCGGTTTCCGACGCATCTTCCTGGCCGGACTGGCCACCGATTTCTGCGTCGCATGGTCGGCCGAGGATGCGGCGCGCCTGGGCTACGAGGTGATGGTGGTCGAGGACGCATGCCGCGGCATCGGCGTGCCACTTGGCGATGGTCGCACCACCATCGACGAGACGCGCGAGCGGTTGGCGCGCCTCGGCGTGCAGATGGTCAGCAGCGCCGAACTCGGCGCCTGATCAGACGCCGTAGCGCTTGAACCAGGCGAGGGCGCGCTTCCAGCCATCCTCGGCGTCAGCCTGCCGATAGCTGGGGCGGTAGTCGGCATGGAAGCCGTGCGGTGCATCGGGATAAATGACGATCTCGACGGTCTTGCCGGCGGACTTTGCCTTCGCCTCAGCCTCATGCACATCGGCAACCGAGATGCTGGTGTCCTGCGCGCCGTAGAGACCTAGCAGCGGGCATTTCAACTGATCGGCCAGATCCAGCACGACCTTCGGCTGAATCTCACTGGTCGGTCCCTTGATCGGACCATACCACGCGACGGCGGCCTTTAGGTTCGGATTGTGAGTCGCATAGAGCCAGGTGTTGCGCCCACCGCGGCAGAAGCCGGTCTCCCCGATCGCGGTTGCGCTGCCCTTGTTCTGCGCCGCCCAGGCGAGCGTGGCGTCCAGGTCGCTGAACAGTTCGGCATCCGGTTTCTTGCTGATCACCTCGCGGAAGACCTGCGGTATGTCGGTCATTTTCGAGATGTCGGCGATGCGAGCGTAGATCTCGGGAGCGACTGCCAAATAGCCGAGTTTGGCGAAGCGGCGGCAGACGTCCTGGATGTATGCGTTGACGCCAAAGATTTCCTCGTTGACCAGGATGGTGGGGAAGTTGGTTCCTTCGGCCGGGCGCGCATAGTAGGCGGGAAGGTGCCCGTCCTTCACCGGGATCTGGACTTCGCCGGCGTCGAGGCCGCTCGTGTCGGTATGAATGGCCTGAGCCTCGACCACTGTGGTGGCGAGCGTGAAGCCGGTCATCAGGCTGGTCATCACGAAGCCGCGGCGCGCGAGAGGATAGCGGCGCAGGCCAGCAACTTCGGACATGTCGTTCATGGTATCGCCCTCCCGGTGTGTGTTGCCGCAGAGTTGGGGAAGAAGCCGGATTGCGCAATGTCAGCCCATCGTCTTCTTCGGGTTCTGATCCAGCCTCGCCAGGAAAATCCTGCGTGTAGAGCCACTTCTGATCCGGCCCATTGCGTATCGTTCCGGTCTGCTTCCGATGCATCCGCTTCAGATTGAACTCGCACACCCGGGCCTCGTCCAGGGTAATGGTCGCGCACTTCGCGCCGACACTGTACTGGCGAATCGCACTCGCCGCGTCGACCGTCACCTGGTCGTCGGTCTGATCGCGGTATTCGATGCCTGAACGGGTGGCCCGTTGCGGGTCATTAGGATTTCGGGCGGCCTGTCGTGCCGCCGATCCTGGCGCGCTCAGCCATGTTCATCGGTCACCCAACGTGCTCGGATTGGCCGGGCATCCGGGAAATGTCGGTGAACGACGCCTTCTCATCTCCGGGTGAGGATGCGGGCGAGCGGCCCCGCTTGCCCTACCCGCACGCCGGTGCGACAAGGCGTTGAAACCGTGGATAATTCCACGCAGCTCAGGCCAGCCCGGCGCGCAGAGGTGCAAGCATGTCAGATCTCGAAATCGTTTGGACAATGACCGACGAAGCTCCAGCGCTCGCGACGTTCTCCCTGCTGCCGATCGTCGAAGCCTTCGTCGGCACGGCCGGCGTGACGATGAAGCTGAAGGACATTTCGCTGACCGGCCGCATCCTCGCCAATCTCCCGGAGAAACTGACGCAAGCGCAACGGATAAACGACGAACTCACAGAACTTGGCCAACTCGCAATGCGGCCCGAGGCCAACATCATCAAGCTGCCCAACATCTCCGCCTCGATCCCGCAGCTCAAGGCCGCGATCAAGGAGCTGCAAGGCAAGGGTTACGACGTGCCGGACTATCCGGACAACGCCGTTACGGACGCCGACAAGGACATCCTGTCCCGCTACAGCCGCGTGCTCGGCAGCGCCGTCAACCCGGTGTTGCGCGAGGGCAATTCCGACCGCCGCGCCGCCGGCGCCGTGAAGCAATACGCCCGCAACAATCCGCACAAGATGGGCGCCTGGAGCGCTTCCTCCAAAACGCATGTGGCGTCCATGTCGGGCGGCGATTTTTACGGTTCGGAAATCGCGACCACTGTCGCGGCGGCGACCAATGCCCGCATCGAGCTGGTTGGCACCAACGGCACGGTCACGGTGCTGAAGGGAAGAACGCCGCTGCAGGCCGGGGAAATCATCGACGCCTCGGCGATGAGCCGCAAGGCATTGCGCGCATTCTACGCTGAGCAGATTGAGGACGCCAAGAATCAGGGCGTGCTGTTCTCGCTGCACCTGAAGGCGACCATGATGAAGATCTCCGATCCCATCATTTTCGGCCATTGCGTTGCCGTCTTCTTCGCCGATGTGTTCAGCAAGCACGCCTCCGCGCTCACGCGGATCGGCGTCGATCCCGATAACGGCATGGGCGATCTCCTGACGCGGATCGAAAAGCTGCCGGACGCCGAAAAGGCAGCCATCAAGGCCGATATCGCGGCCACCTACGCGGAACGGCCCGGCCTCGCCATGGTCAATTCCGACCGCGGGATCACCAACCTGCACGTGCCAAGCGATGTGATCGTCGACGCCTCGATGCCGGCGATGATCCGCGAATCCGGCCGCATGTGGGGCGCCGACGGCAAGCTGCACGAGGTCAAGGCCGTGATCCCGGATCGCAGCTACGCGCGGTTGTACCAGACGGTCATCGAGGACGTTAAGGCGCACGGTGCGTTCGACCCCAGGACGATGGGCTCGGTTCCGAACGTGGGGTTGATGGCGCAGCAGGCCGAGGAATACGGCTCGCACGACAAGACGTTCGAATGTCACACCAACGGCACGGTCCGCGTGATCGCCGACGACGGCACGGTCCTACTGGAGCGGCCGGTCGAGACGGGTGACATCTTCCGGATGTGCCAGGTCAAGGACGCGCCGATCCGGAACTGGGTCGAGCTCGGGGTTCGCCGCGCGCGCCTCACCAACACCCCGGCGGTGTTCTGGCTGGACGCCAAGCGCGCGCATGACGCGCAGGTGATCGCCAAGGTCGAGAAATACCTGAAGGAGCAGGATACCTCGGGGCTCGATATCCGCATCCTGGCCCCGGTCGAGGCGATAAAGTTCTCGCTCGATCGCATTCGCAAGGGGCAGGACACGATCTCCGTCACCGGCAACGTGCTGCGCGATTATCTCACTGATCTGTTCCCGATCATGGAGCTTGGCACCTCGGCCAAGATGCTCTCGATCGTTCCGCTGATGGCGGGCGGCGGCTTGTTCGAGACCGGTGCCGGCGGTTCGGCGCCCAAGCACGTGGAGCAGTTCCAGGAAGAGGGTTATCTGCGCTGGGATTCGCTCGGCGAGTTCCTCGCCTTGTGCGCCTCGCTCGAACATCTGGCGCAGACCAACAAGAGAGCCGACGTGCAGATTCTCGCCGAAACGCTCGACACCGCCAACGGCAAGATCCTCGAATTCAACCGCTCGCCCGCGCGCAGGGTCGGCGAAATCGACAATCGTGGCAGCCATTTCTACCTGGCACTCTACTGGGCGCAGGCGCTGGCGGCGCAGGGCAAGAGCGCGGCGTTGCAAGCCCGCTTCAAACCGCTGGCCAAGACGCTCGCGGCCAACGAGGCCAGGATAAATGCCGAACTGATCGCCGCGCAGGGCAAGCCGGTCGATATCGGCGGTTACTACCTGCCCGATCCCGCCAAGGCATCGGCGGCGATGCGGCCGAGTGCGACGCTGAACGCCGCGCTCGCGGCGCTCTGACGCGGGGTCAGGAGCGCCAGGGCCGACTGCGACGCTGGCCGATGACCAGGCCGAATTGGCAGCCGCCAACGCGCGATCGAACGTCGCCAAGGCCGACGCGAAGCGAAGAAGGCCGAACATCTGGAAGCCGCCGCGGCGGCGTGGCCGACTGCATTTGCGGCGGCCAGCCGCTTTGTAGGGCGCGGTGAAGCTGATGATCGGCTCGCGGAAGATCGTGCCGTCGAGGATGTTGCGTATCGTCCCGTTTGGGCTCCGATACATCCGCTTCAGGTGAACTCGCGTACCCGTGCCTCGTCCGGGTAATGGTCGCACACCTCACACCGGAGCGTACTGCGCAATAGCGTGCGCCGCGTCGACCGTCACGTGATCGTCTGTCTGGTTGCGATACTCGATGCCGGGATCGTAATATTTCTGATCGATATCGAGATAGGGCAGGATCAGCTTGTCCTTGATGAACCCCAAATGATGCGGGTCATCTCATCGCCGTCGAGCTCAACGACAGGGGCGCACCTTGATCTTCGCCATGTGTCCTCGTCTTGAGCAGTGAGCCGCGTCCGCCGTGCCCGGCCGTGGTGCGATCTGCGCGGCCCCACCCGGTTCAGTCATTGTTAACGTGCCTGCGCTACGGTATCCGCATGTCTTCGTCCACCGCACTTGCTGCCCTTTCCGCTGGCGTGGTGCCGGGCTTCGCCGGAGCCGGCCCGGTCCAGCGCGTGCGCGCGTTGGAGACCCAGCCGTCGCGGCCCACGGCGCAGGCAATGCCCGCGATCGCAGCACTGCCAGGGCGGGATGGCGATCAGGCGCAAGGTCGGATATTGCCCCGCGGATCACTGCTCGATCTTTCCGTTTAGCACCATTATCCTTTTTTGGTAGCAGCTCGACTGCCGCCGGCGCGGCCCTGCTGCCGTTTATCATGTTTATGGTCGCCTATGGCGCCCAGCGCGGGCCGCGCGGGGCTCGACCGCATGGCGATCTAGACGCACGATGAACCGGCCGACGTGGCAGGGCAATCACTTGGCGATGACCTGCCGCGTGCGATTCGGCTGCTGCCGCGCGTCGATTTCGCGCTGGCGTATATGGCATTGCGGAACACGCAACGGTGATCGCTTCGCGCCGTTGCTCATCTGGTGCGTGCATCGCGTGACGGGGTTATCGTCGCATGACGGTCTGATGAAGCCGCAATGACCCTCGCAACAGCGCCGTCCTGGCCGGACGCGTCTGGCCAGGCACGGCGCCAGCAGGAGGCGCCCATGAACGGACAAACATCCGAAGCCTTGTTGTCGCTGTTCGACAGCAGCCGGTTGCGGCCGGGCTACTGGGTCAACTTCAGCCTGTTGTCGCTCATCACGGTGCTGGAGTTCTTCGACTTCGCCATCGTGGCATTTCTGCTCGCGGTGCTCGGACCGCAATGGCACCTGACATACGGGCAGTCGGCGATCATTCTGTACAGCGGGGGTCTCGGCGCGATCTGCGGCGCGGTCGCGTGGGGCAGTCTGTCCGACGCCTGGGGGCGCAAGGGTCAGCTGGTCCTGGGCACATTCATCTGCGGCATCGGCGCGGGCGCGATCGGCCTGGTGCCGCAGGGTGCGTGGGGCGTGCTTGCCATGTTGCGCTTCGTCGTCGGCTTCGGCCTGACCGCGGCGGTGACACCCTGTCTCACACTCGTCGTCGAGATCACCCCGACGCGTTACCGCACGGCGGTGTCCAGCTTCTACGTCGTGTTCGCCACCGCAGGCGCGCTGCTGGCTTCGGCGACCTCGGCGACATTGCTGACATTGCTGGGCTGGCGCGGCGTCGCGATGCTCGGTGCGGTGACGATACCGGTCGGCGTTGCGATCGCGCTGGTGGTTCCCGAGTCGGTGCGATGGCTTACCGCCAAGGGGCGTTTCGCCGAGGCGAGAGCGCAGGTGGCACGCCAGCTCGGCCTGCCGCTTGAGCGGGTGCCGTTGCCGAACGTGCGGCCGGTCGCGCCGCCGTCAGGCAGGCTGGCGGAACTGTACCGGAATCCCACGCGCTTCTGGGAGACGGTCATCATCTGGGGCGGCGCGTCGACTGCCGCCTATGGCGTCTATCTGTGGGGACCGACGATCGTGTCGCTGCTGCTGGGGATCTCGGTGCCGGCGGCGGCCGGGTACTTCGTGTTCGTCCCTGCCGCCGGCATCGTGGGCAAGATCGTCGTGTCCATCGTCTCGCCGATTATGGGACGGCGGCGGTGCGGCATCGTGTGGGGGTTCATTGGCGCCATCTCGCTGGCGGCGGCAGCGTATTTCAGCAACACCTTCGTTGACGGCGTGCCGTTGCTGGTGGTGTTCCTGTGCTGCTCCACCTTCGGCATCGACGGCAGCTTCTCGAACCTGGCGCCGTACACCGTGGAGGTGTTCGGCGTGCGTCTGGGCGCGCGCTCGTCCGGGCTGGGGCAGGCGGCGAATGGCGTAGGAAAGATCGTCGGGCCGCTCAGCCTGGCGTTGATCGCCGGCACCGGGAATATCATCTCACCACACGCGACCGCCGAGGCGGTGCTCCCGGCATTCATGTTCCTGGCGTTTGCGATGGTCTGCGTCGGGCTGTCGTTCAGCATTCTCGGCGTGGAGACGCACGGCGTGCCGATGGCCCTGCATGGAGAGGCGGAAGGTGAGGCGGAGGATGAGAGGCCGGCGATCGCGCTATAAGACCGGCTCTCATTGAGAGGAGCCGGGGTGAGTGGGATGAACCTTGACGAAGCACTGCGCGATCTTGCGACTGCCTTGGAAGCGGCCAAAGGGGGACGTGGCCGCAGCGTGAGACTGCGGGCGGCACGGCAGGTGATTGTCAGGCAGTGTGTCGCGGTGTTGGGGATGGAGCCGATCGATCAGCCGTCGGTCAACTCGGTCATCAGGTTGGCAACCGAGGCGTCCACTCGACCGGCGCGTCGGTTATGCGCGGTGCTGTTGGTCCATGCTCTCGCTGTGCCTGGTCTGGTGCCGGCGACGTCTGCTGGCGATATGTGCGCGCTGGCGGAGGGCGCATTGCGCGATGTGCTGCTGCGTTGCGGATATCCGTTCGGCGGATCGATCGACGAGAAGCGGCGCGTGCTGGGACGGCTGCACGCCACGATAGGCGAGTTGATGCAGCCGCTGGAGCCTACGTTTCCGAACTGGCAGGGGCTGTATGCGGGGTAGCTTCGCGGTCCTGCTGTGCTATCGAAATGAATCGACGATCTGCATGCCATCCACTTCGCGTCCATGGCCAAGATCCTCAGTCAGTATCTCGCCACATCCGAGAGCTCGCGCGTTGCAGGTGCTTTGGCCGCCGAACCGCGCGGCCGAGTTCCGTTACTGCCAGCCAAGTCCGCGCGTTGGTCAGGAGTACCGCACAGTAGTGGCGGAATTCGCGGCTCTCCGGGGTCCAGAAGCCATGAGTGGTGCGGGCGGCCCGGAGTTGGCGAAGGCCATCCTCGGTGCGCGGGCCGGTGCTGGCGCCGCCGTGCATGCGGCAGCGGCCGTTCGCCATGGCTGGGGCGCGGCAGAGAGTGCTTGCGCGGGTGCAGGCGCCGCAGCGAGGCGCCTTGGAAGGATCGCCGCCTGGCGCCCCGTTCTTCAGGCGGCCTCGCCGCTTTGCATGGGGTTCTATCGTCATGGCCGTTCGTTCTGCCGCCGGCGGAGGGCGTGGACCGTGCGCACGAACGCGTTCGAAAGCGCGGTGGCACGCCCGAGCAGGCGCGAGGTGAGCGCCGCCGGCTGACCGGCACGGGCGGAGCGGCGCAAGCACTGCATGACGGTGTGGTGCGCGAGGACTGCCTGGGTGGCGAGGATGGCCTCGATCGGTTCTCTGGCGCCGAGCGAGCGCAGGAGGACGACGGCGGCGGTGGCCCGGCGAAGCTGGCGCTCGTCGTCGTCGTGTTCGGTTGGAGGGAGCGCGGCGACCATCGTGTCGAGATGGTCTTCTGGGAGGGCAGGGATCATCGGGCAGTCCCACAGTTCAGTTTGTATAATTAACTCTATTGTTAGAAGATGTCAAAGAGATCGACGGCATCTGGACGCTGGAAAAACCCTGGCGCATAGGGGCGCGACGCCCAGAGGAAGCGCCGACCATCCATGATGTACTTCACCCCTTTGAAGACCGCGGTCATCCTCGGCCTCTGCGCTCTCGGCGCGATCCTCTGCATCCCGAATCTGTTCCCCGCTCCGGCCGTCTGGCTGCCTTGGCGGACCGTGCATCTCGGGCTGGACCTGCGTGGCGGGTCCTACCTACTGCTCGAGGTGGACATGAAGGCGGTGGTGAAGGAGCGGCTGGACAGCATGGTCGATGGCGTGCGGCAGGCGCTGCGGCCGGGATCGATCTTCTATCAGACGCTGGAGGCGCAGCCCGACCAGAACCGCATCCTGTTGAAACTGCGCGACCCCACCAAGCTGGATGCGGCCGTCGCAGCGATTCGCCCGTTGATCGCGGCGGAGGGACCGACGGGGACGCCGGAATTCGAAGAGATTTCAAACCCCGACGAGACAATCGTGCTGACGCTGTCGCCGGTTGCTCTGAACGCCCGCGCCCGGAGCGCGGTGCAGCAGTCGATTGAGATCGTGCGTCGCCGCATCGACGAAACAGGCGTCGTCGATCCGCAGATCACCCAACAGGGTGACACGCGCATCGTGGTGCAGTTGCCTGGGATCGGCGATCCCAATCGGATCAAGGAGTTGCTGGGCAAGACCGCGCACATGACGTTCCAACTCGTTGACGAGACGGCGAACGCAAATGCCGGCACACCGCCGCCGCCCGGGGTGGACTTTCTGTCGATGGAGGACAATCCGAACCAAAAGATCGCGGTACGGCGGCGGGTCGACGTCGACGGTGGTGACCTGACCGACGCGCGCGCCGGCACCAACCCGCAGACCGGCGAGTGGGTGGTCAATTTCACCTTTAATTCCGTTGGGGCACGACGGTTTGGAGATATTACCCGGGCGAACGTCAACCATCGCTTCGCGATTGTGCTGGACGGCAAGGTGATCAGCGCGCCGGTGATTCGCGAGCCGATCACCGGTGGGCGCGGTCAGATCAGCGGCAACTTCACCGCCGCAAGTGCCAACGACCTGGCGGTGCTGCTGCGGGCTGGCGCACTGCCGGCGCCACTGACCGTGGTGGAGGAGCGGAGCGTGGGCCCGGAACTGGGTGCCGACTCGATCAGGGCGGGGGCGCTCTCGCTGGCGGTCGGATTCGTCCTCGTCATCGGGTTCATGGCGACGTTCTACGGACTGTTCGGCTGGTTTGCGAATGTGTGCCTGGTGGTGAATCTGGTCCTCATGCTCGGCATCATGTCCGTGCTTCAGGCGACACTGACGCTGCCGGGCATGGCGGGGATCCTGCTGACACTGGGCATGGCGGTGGACGCCAACATTCTGATCAACGAACGGATTCGCGAGGAGCAGCGTTTGGGCCGCCCGCCTCTGTCGGCGCTGGAGCACGGCTTCACAAGGGCTTACAATACGATCTTCGATTCCAACGTCGCGGCATTCCTCGCCCATGTCATGCTGTTCGTATTCGGCTCCGGTCCAGTTCGGGGATTCGCCGTGACCATCACTGTCGGCATCGCCACCTCCATGTTCACCGCCTGGATGCTCACCCGCCTGCTGGTGTCGCGATGGTATGTTGCGCGGCGTCCGCAGCTATTGCCGGTCTGACCGCCAATGTTCCTCCGTCCCTCATTTCGGCTGGTTCCTGACGGCACCCAAATCCGTTTCATGCGGGGCCGGATTATGGGTCTCGTCGTTTCTGCCGTATTGTCAACGGCTTCGGTGGTGATGTTCTTCTATCCGGGGCTTAATCTGGGGATCGACTTCTCGGGCGGCGTCGTGATGGAAGTGAGGACGCCGGGGCCGGCCGATTTCGGCCAGATCCGCGCGGCACTCGCGGCCGAACACATTCCCGAGCAAGGAGTGCAGCAGTTCGGGGACCCCTCGGAGGTGCTCATCCGGCTCGGCGCCCAGGCAACCGAGGCCGCCGTCCAGGAGGCGGTGACGAGGGTGCGCACCGCTTTGGAAAAGTCTGTGCCGGGAGTGAAGGTTCTGCGGACCGATGCGGTGGGGGCGTCCGTGTCCGCGGAACTGTTCCGCAATGGCCTGCTGGCCCTCGGCATTAGCCTGTTAATGATCCTGGTCTACATCTGGTTCAGGTTCGAATGGCAGTTTGCGGTTGGCGCCGTTGTCACCCTTATTCTCGACATAACCAAGGCCATAGGGTTTCTTGCTCTCACGCGGATCGAGTTCGACCTGGTGATGGTTGCCGCGATCCTGACGATCCTGGGCTATTCCACCAACGACAAGGTCGTGGTGTACGACCGAGTGCGGGAGAATCTGCGCAAGTACAAGACCTTGCCGCTGCGCGATCTGATCGATCTCTCGATTAACGAGACCTTGAACCGGACCCTCGGCACGTCGATGACGGTGTTCCTCGCCAGTCTGCCGCTGGCATTGTTCGGTGGGGAATCGATCTCGGGCTTCGCCTGGGTCATGTTGTTCGGTATTGTGGTCGGCACCTCGTCTTCGATCTTTATTGCGGCGCCTATCCTATTGTTCCTGGGAGAGAATCGTCTGAGGCGTGAAGCTGCTCCGGCAGCCGCGCCGGCGGCGCGCTCGTGATGAGGCGGCGCAACTTTCTGGGAACTGGATAGGCTTAGCGCGGAACGTAGATCCGGCCGTCGAACAACCGCCTGGCGGTGCGGTAGAATGCGCCGCTGTGAGCCACCCACTGGCCGGCGCCGCTCTGTTCCACCTCGGCGCCTACGGTCAGAATGCCTGAGGGCATGCCGATCCGCACCTGCGCCCCGGCTTCGGGTGCCAGCGCTTCGGCAACCAGGGTTCCCGCGATGTTGGCTGCGACGGCGGTGCACAGCGAGGCGGTCAGCGGCAGCGCCCGATGCGGCTGTCCATTCGAGAGGAATCGAGCCGTCAGATCAACCTGCGCCGCGGAGATCGGATCGCCCGACAGGGTGGGTGCATCCATCGGCGGCGCGACGAACCCGATGATGGGAACCGCAGCGACCGTTCGCGCTTCGGCGTCGTCCCGCGCGATGCCCATGGTGATGGAGGCCTGGCGACGGATCGACTGAAGCCGGTCCAGCAGGGCCGCGTCGCGCTCCAGCTCCTCGGGCAGTTCGCCCCCACTCAGCCCCAGGTCCCGCGCACGCACGAAAACGCACGCGTTGGCGGCGTCGATCATGGAGACTTCGATGGGACCAACGCCGGGGACATCCAGCCGATCCTTGGGCTGGCCTGTCGGCAGCAGGCGGCCGGTGGTCGCACCGCCAGGTGCGAGGAAGTCCAGCCGTACGGGCGCCCCGGTGCCGGCCACGCCAGGGATCGTCAGGTCGCCATCGGTCGCCGCACGGCCGTCCTGTAGCGGGAAGGTGGAGCGAATGATCTTCTGCGTATTGGTGTTGAAGATTCGCACCATGGCGGTGTCCCCGTTCGGCCGCACGATGCCCTCATCCACCGCAAACGGTCCGACGGCCGAACTCATGTTGCCGCAGTTGCTGCGATAATCGACGCGCGGATCGCGGATCTGCACCTGGGCGAAAGTGTAGTCGATGTCGGCATCGGCTCGATCCGAAGGCGCCAGGATGCAGACCTTCGACAGCGACGAGATGCCGCCGCCCATGCCGTTGAGCTGACGCCCGTTCGGATCGGGGCTGCCCATGGCGGCGAGGAAGAGCGGATCCCATTCGGCGCGGTCCGGCAGGTCGCGTGCGTGGAACATCACCGCCCGGCTGGTGCCGCCACGCATGAACACGGCGGGAAGGGACAGCAGCGACATGGGCGCCTCCTCGATTGGTGGGAGGATTGCCAGCGAGGAAAGATGGGTCAAGTTTGGCGTCAGACAGTTTGGCGTCAGACTGGGGAGTAGCTCCATGACATTGCAATTCGGTTGGTGGGACCATTTCGAGCAGCGGTCGGATATGCCGCTATGGCAGCAGTACGATGAGCGCATCGAGCTGATCCGACACGCGGAGGAACTTGGGTTTTACGGCTACCACATCGCCGAGCACCACTTCACGACGCTCGATATGGCGCCGTCGCCGATCGTGTTCCTCGCCGCGGTGGCGCGACGCACGACGAAGATCCGGCTGGGCACGATGGTGCTGTGCCTGCCGCTGTATCATCCGACGCGGCTGGTGCAGGAGATCTGCATGATGGACCAGCTCTCGCACGGTCGCTTCATGCCGGGCGTCGGGCGCGGCATACGCGATGTGGAGCACGAATGGTTTGGCAGCGACGTCCATCAGACGCGCGATGCATACGATGAAGTGCTGTCGATCGTGCTGCAAGGATTGAGAATCGGGCGGATCACGCATCACGGAGAGCGCTTCCAGTACGACGACGTGCCGGTGCATTTCGAGATGGTGCAGAAGCCGTATCCGCGCTTCTGGTATGCGGGGAATCTGCAGCGCGCGGCGGAGCAGGGAATGAATGGGCTGGGACGCACGACGCGCGAGATGGTGGAGCAATACTGGCAGATCTGGGAGGCGGGACGCGCGCGGAAGGATCCTCGCTTCCTGGGAGAGGATCCGTTGGTTGGCTCGACGCGACATATCGTTGTGGCGGATACCGATGCCGAGGCACTGTCGCTGGCACGCCGAGCGTTTGTCGCCTACGCCGAGCATTTTCATGCGACCGAGGTCAGGATCGAGGGCGGCGTGCCACCTTCCGCGGCACTGCCGCAGCCGGGTGGCGTCAATGTCGAAGCGATGATCGAGGCAGGACACGTACTGGCCGGTTCGGCCGCCACTGTGCGGGACAAGCTGCAGCGCCTTGTCGCTGCTGTCGGGCCGAAGCACAACTACCTGTGCGCCGCGTTCCAGTGGGGCGATCTCACAACCGAGGAGGCGCGCCGGTCGCTCAATCTGTTTGCGGCTGAGGTGAGGCCCGCTCTGAGTGAGAAGTAGCCAGATGCCAAATATTGCTCCGGCCTATCAGGCCAGCAAAGGTTCGCCGCTCGATGTTGATCGTGCGTTCTATCAGCGTATTGCGCAGGAGCAGGGTGCGCGCCGACTGATCGAGCAACTGGTCGTGCCGATCCGCTCCGGGCGTGCCTGGCGCGTGCCGGCAGGGCACGTGTTCCGCATCGTCACCATCGATGGTCCGCAGGTTGGCGATCTGAACATCTGGAATGCGCATAATCCGCGCGAGCGGATGTGGGCCTCGCGTTCGCGGCAGTTGCAGGCGGCGCATGTCAGCACGTTCGATCGCCTGTGGTCGAACCTGCCGTATTTGCGACCCCTGGTGACGATCACGGATGACACCCTGTCGGGCTACGGCATCGATGAGGTGGGTGGCCGCGTGCACGACCTGCTGGGAACGCGCTGCGATCCTTACGTGAACCGGCTGCTGATGGGCGTGGATTTCGACTTTCATTGCCACTCGAATTTGGTCCGCGCCGTTGCGCCGTACGGTCTGACCGAGTTCGACGTGCATGACGTGTTGAACGTGTTTCAAGTCACCGGGCTGAATTCGGATGATCAGTATTTCATGCGCGCATGTCCGGCGAAGCCGGGCGATCACCTGGAATTCTTTGCCGAGATCGATCTGCTGTGCGCGATTTCGGCATGTCCGGGTGGTGATCTGTCGGTGCCGCTATGGGGTCCTGATGCGCGCGATCCGATCGATGTGTGCCGGCCGCTGGGGGTAGAGGTGTATGCGGTGGACATGCGTCTGCTGACCGGATGGAAGTCGCCGGAGGTGGCGAAGTATGGAGGAGCGCATGGGATGCGCCCCGAAACGCCGGCTTGGGAGAGATAGGTCGCGGCTGGCCCTCTGCGGGCACCCGCGCGTGAGGAAGGCGTGGATGGCCGGCACGAGGCCGGCCATGACGATAAGGCAGCGGCCTGTCGCGTTATTTGATCGGCGAGAACGACGCCGGCATCACGAAAGCATTCTCCTGCTTCACGACGACGCCGGGCGGGTTGCGGGCGGGCCACTGACCGGTTGCGGCGGCGGCAGCGCGTACGGATGTGCGCTCGTTGGCGTCCCTGTAGGCCCAGATGTGCACCCACTTGTTCAGCGCACCAAACTCCGAGTACATGCCGGCGATCAGCGGCGAGAACTTCTGGCGCCCTTCGATCTTCTCCGACCAGCGCTCGATGAGGCCGGGAATCGAACCGGGAGTCAGCGTGTACTGGCGGATTTCGAACAGCGGTCCGACCTGGCGCGGCTCGAGCGGCGGCGAGAACGGCGCCGGAACGAATACTTCGCTCTGCTGGTTGGTGACGAATTCGCGGATCGGCGGCGGCCAGTTCGCCTCCTTCAACCCGGCGGCGCGCACCGCGGTGCGATGCTCGAAGCTGTCATAGGCCCAGACATGGATGATCTGGTTCAGCGGCCCGACCTCGGTGTGCCAGAATGCTGCCAACTTCGAGTGCTTCTGACGGTTCGGCAGCGACTCGCCGAAGCGCTTCTCCACCTCGGCCAGCGTGCCAGGCTGTAGCGTGTAGGTGCGCATTTCGATGATCATCGTCGTCCTCCCCTTGCACTGGACGAAGCAAGCTTAGGCGAAGTGGCTTCCGGTGGAAACCGGGTGCCGTTTACTTGAGCTGGTCCGCGACCTTGTCGAGGCCGGCCTGCACACAGGGTTCATCCACGCCAGGCGAGCCCGACACGCCGACGCCGCCGATCACGTCGCCGCCCACCTTCACGGGCAGGCCGCCGGGGATCGCGATGATGCTGGGCAGTGTCACCTGCTGGCGGACAACCGGGTTGTTGTCAGCGTAGCGCTTCGCATACTCCGAGGTCGGTGTGCGGAAGCTGAGTGCCGTGTATGCCTTGCGGCGCGCGTTCTCCATCGTGTGGGGACCGGCGTTGTCGGCACGCATTGCCACGATCACCTCGCCGGCGCGATCCACGACCACGGCCGACACGGCATAGTTCTTGGCGCCGCAGCTTTCGATCGCCGTCTCGGCGACGGTGCGGGCGATCTGATACGACAGATCACGGTGGGTCAGAAGCTGCGCCTGCGCTGGGACCACGAGCGTGGAGGCGATGGCGAACACGGCGCTTGTAGCAAATGATGACGACATCGTTATGTCCTTCTCGTTAGCGACTGACGGCCTGCCAGTCTCGTTCTGTCGTGCAGGATCGCGCCTTGGCTTCATCCACCTGGATCTCGGACTGGTCATCTTAGGTCGAGACCGCGACGACCTTGGACTTTTGCTCGCGGCACTGCGCGAGGTCGCCCCTGGACTGTCACGCTGGCATAATGCGCGCTCCACGCCAACATAGAGCGGCATGATCGCCTTCGCTGAGCTGCTTGAGCGCCTGGTCTTTACACCGTCGCGCAATGCCAAGATCGCGCTGCTGCGGCGGTATTTGGCGGCGCAGCCGGACCCGGACCGCGGCGTTGGACTGGCGGCAATTACCGGCGAGCTGTCGTTCACCGCCGCCAAGCCGGGCCTGATACGCGAGCTTGCCGCGGCGCGCACCGATCCGGTGCTGTTCGCCTGGTCATACGACTACGTCGGCGATCTGGCCGAGACCGTCGCGCTGATGTGGCCTGCTGCGCCAACGAACGCGGCGCCGCCACGCCTCGCCGAGGTGGTGGAGACGTTGGAAAGCGCACCCAAGATTGCACTGCCGGGCATTGTCGCGGGCTGGCTGGATGCGTCGGATTCATCTGTGCGGCTGGCGTTGCTCAAGCTGATCACCGGTAGCCTGCGCGTCGGCGTCTCGGCGCGGCTGGCGAAGGTCGCGCTGGCCGAGATCGGCGGCGTGGAGGCCGACGATGTGGAGGAGGTATGGCACGGCCTGGCGCCGCCCTATCTGCCGCTGTTTGCGTGGCTGGAGAAGCGAGCTCCGCGACCCGATCCGGCGGAGGCGCCGGTGTTTCGTCCGCCCATGTTGGCACATCCGCTGGAGGCGGGGGACCTTGCTGGAATGCAGCCGGCTGATTGGCGCGCCGAGTGGAAATGGGACGGCATTCGCGTTCAGCTTGTCGCGACCGAAGGTGGCAGAAGACTCTATTCACGCGGCGCGGAGGACATCTCCGGCGCGTTCCCGGAAGTTATGGAGGCGATAGATTTTCACGCTGTGTTGGATGGCGAGCTGCTGGTGGTGCGCGACGGACAGGCTGCGCCGTTCGCGCATCTGCAACAGCGGTTGAACCGCAAGGTCGTCAGTGCACGCATGATGGCAGAATATCCCGTTGGCATCCGTTTGTACGATCTACTGTTTGAGGCAGCCGAGGATGTGCGTCCGCTGTCGTTCGATGCACGTCGGGCACGGCTGGAGGCTTGGTATGCGCGAACACGTCCGGCACGGATGGATCTGTCGGAACTGATCCGGTTTGCCTCGCTCGATGAACTGATGGTGTTGCGGGATGGTGCGCGCGCGGCCTCGATTGAGGGGCTGATGTTGAAGCGCGGCGATGCCGCCTACGTTCCGGGTCGGGTGAAGGGTCTGTGGTGGAAGTGGAAGCGTGATCCGCTGAGTATCGACGCGGTGCTGATGTACGCGCAGCGCGGTCACGGCAAGCGCAGCAGCTACTATTCCGACTACACATTCGGCGTGTGGCGTGACGATGAATTGGTGCCGGTGGGGAAGGCCTATTTCGGTTTCACTGATCAGGAGTTGGCGTTCCTCGATCGCTGGATCCGCAACCACACTGTGGCGCGGTTCGGTCCGGTGCGCGAGGTGGAAAAGTCGCTGGTGCTGGAGGTTGCATTCGACGCGGCGCAGTTGTCCAACCGCCACAAGTCCGGCGTGGCACTGCGATTTCCGCGTATCGCGCGCATCCGAACCGACAAGCCCGCGGCGGAGGCGGACCGGCTGGAGAACCTGATGGCGCTGGTGGAGAACAGGCCGGCTGTTGCCGCGGCCGATTGACCGACAATTGGTCGCGTGCTGCGCTCCCGCCATATCTTGTGGGAGGGCGAACGATGCCGCTGATGCCGAACAACGCGAAGCGCAAGATGCGGGCGGGCGAGGTGGCGCTGGGTTTTGGCGTGCACCACCTTCGCAGCATAGCCACACCGGCGATTGCCGCGGCCACCGGTCATGATTGGCTGTTTCTCGACAACGAGCACGGTGCATTCTCGGTAAGCGAGATTGCCCAGCTTTGCATGGCTGCTTTGCCAATCGCGGTTACGCCACTGGTTCGCGTGTGCGCCAATGCGATCGACGAGGCGACGCGCGCGCTTGACAATGGCGCGCTCGGCATCGTCATGCCGCACGTCGATACGGCGACGGAAGCACTGCGCATCGCTGAGGCGTTCCGCTATCCGCCCTTGGGTCGACGAAGCTGGGGTGGTCCGCCTGCGGTCTATGGATTTCAGCCGCCCTCGATGGCGGAGGCGCAGAAGGCGATCAACGACGAAATACTGACGGTGGTGATGATCGAAAGCCCTGAGGCGGTGAAGAACGCAGCTGATATCGCCGCGGTGGACGGTATCGATGTGCTGTTCATCGGCACGTCGGATTTGTCATCCGAACTGGGGATTGCTGGCCAGATGGGCCATCAGAAAGTGATCGACGCATATGCGGCCGTGGGCGCCGCGTGTACGAAGCACGGCAAGATACTCGGCATGGGCGGTGTTTACGATGAGGAGAATGCGTCGCGCTATGTCGGCATGGGTGCGCGGTTTGTGCTGACCGGATCCGATCACAGCTACATCCTGATGGGTGCGAACGCACGCAGCGGCTTCTTCGCGGGCTTGCCTCGCACGGTGTAGGGCTTGGGCAAGCAGATAAAACAGGCCGACAGATGGGGAGGACGCGATGGCAATCGTGCACAACGTTGCAAAGCGGAAGCTGAGGGAGGGCGATATTGCCCTGGGCTTTGGCCTACATCATCTGCGGAGCAGCGCGGCACCGATGCTGGCTGGTGCCGCGCAGCATGACTATCTGTTCATGGACATGGAACACGGCGCGTTTACCGTGCAGGAGGCCACGCAGATCTGCATCGCTTCGTTGGCCGCTGGCATCGCTCCGATTGTGCGCGTTTGTGCCGGCGCGATCGACGAAGCGACACGTCTGCTGGACAACGGCGCGCTGGGCATCGTCGTGCCGCATGTCGACACAAGGAAGCAGGCGCAACGCATTGCCGATGCATTCCACTATCCGCCAATGGGGCACCGAAGCTGGGGCGGGCCGCCACCGATCTACAGTTATATGGCACCGCACGTGTCGGAGGCACAAAAGGCAATCAACGACGAAGTGCTGACGGTGGTGATGATCGAAAGCCCTGAGGGCGTGAAGAACGCCGACGACATAGCCTCGGTAGATGGCATTGACGTGCTGTTGATCGGTAGTTTTGACCTTACATCGGAAATGGGTATTCCTGGGCAGATGGGCCATCAAAAATTGATCGACGCCTGCGAGAGAGTCGGCGATGCATGCCGCAAGCATGGCAAGGCACTGGGCGTGGGCGGGATCAACGACGACGAGGATGCGCGGCGCTATATCGCCATGGGCTCGCGCTTCATTACTTCGGGCAACGATCACAGCTTCATTGTGAACGGATCAATCGAGCGGGCTGCATTCTATCGCAAAGTGGCGGCCGAGGCCGGGGATGGGGACAAAGCCAAGGGCGGCAAGAAAAAGCGTTGAGCCGCTCTGGGGATAGTCACGGGAAGGTGAAGGAAACCGAGCGGGCGCGAGACGCTTTCGGACAGCGTGACGGCATCCGAAGGGAATGGCATGGCCACGCTACAGAGTGTATTCGACGATCTCCGCAATGCGCAGGACCCGATTTCTTCCGCGCCGATCAATACGAACACGCTGAGCCAGCCCTCCACGCTCAGTTTCATCAGCGCGGACGTAGCGGCGGCGCTGACGTCCGCGGTGCCTGTCGCGCCGACCGTAGCCGCTCCAGGTGCGCCCTATCCTGCGATGTATGTCTTCGGCGACAGCCTGTCGGACACGGGAAATGTGTCGCTTGCCACGCTCGGTCAGGTCCCCGTATCGCCACCGTACGCGAACCACAGCTTCAGCAATGGTCCTGTGTGGGCACAGGACCTTGCGCAGTCGTTGCACCTGCCCGCATTAAAACCGAGCCTCGCTGGAGGTTCTGATTTTGCCTACGGCGGTGCGGAGACCGGACAAACGCCGGCACATACGCTCAATCCGACCGATCTTGCATCGCAGTACGATCAGTTCCTGACGCAGGTTCCGTCGCCACAGCCTGGCGCGCTCTATGCGATATGGATTGGTGCCAATGACGTGCTCGATATTACCAACGACAGCTCATTGACTCCCGCAGAGCAGCAGGCCGACGTGGGTGCAGCAGTGCAGAACGAGGTGTCAGTGATCGGCGGGTTGGCGGCGCACGGCGCGCAGAACCTGCTTGTGCTGAACGTGCCCGATCTGGGCAAGACTCCGTACGAGACAGCGCGCGGGCCGGCAGTTGCGCAGTCGGCGACGACACTCGCTTCGCTGTATGACAGCGAACTTGCGACGGCACTGCAGCCCTTGGAGGCGTCCGGTGCGCTGAAGATCGATCTGGTGAACACTTTCGCGGTGCTCGACGGGGTGATTGCCAATCCTGGCGCCTATGGCTTCACGAACGTGACCGATCCGCTGTGGAGCGGCAGCCTTACCAGTTCCAGTAGCGGAACACTTGCGGCGACTGGCGCTGCGCAGAGTCAATATCTGTTCTTCGATGGGCTGCATCCAACGGCACAGGCGCATGCGCTCCTGGCGTCTGGGATCGCGCAAGGCCTTACCGGCGTCGCATAGCCAGCGGTAGTTGGACTCCGTATGCCGGCCGACCATGCCCGTTGGGCGGGAGGTCGGACAAGTGCCAGAGTGTGCCGAAGTAGTCGCCGGGGAGCCGAGGCAGACGATGATGTCGGAATCGCACCGGAGCACCGAGACGCCCGGCAGCCACCTGCCGATGCGTGGCTTGTAGGCGTCGTCGCGACGCGCCAGGTGGATGGCGACGCCGCTTACAGTAAGGTGGCTGCCCAGAAGGAGCAGGGGCGATCATCGCTCGCTCTCCTTTGCGCCGCTTGCCCTTCAGGGTTAACTCTTCTTGCTCGACGGTGCGCAGCTCGGCAGACATGGGCGCCTATAGGCGTCGGCCGATGGGCGCCTTACGATCGCGTCGATCATACAGAGGAGGGCACATGGTCACGAAGACGCGATGCTTCCGCGAGTTGGTGTCCTTCGAGCTGATGGGATTCAGGTACGGTGCTGGAGGTGGAGCAGCGATTCCTCACCGCGGCGCAGAGAGAAGCCGATGGCGCAACGCGATGACCCAACGACATGGTGCGCGCAGCCGGCTTGCCGTCGATATCGGCGGCACTTTCACTGATCTCGTGCTGGAACTGCCCTCTCGCACGCTTTCCGCGAAGCTGCTGACCACGCACGGCTCGCCGGAGGAAGCGGTGATCGAGGGAACACAGACGATCCTGCGCGAGGCGGGCATCGGCGCATCATCGCTTGATCTGGTGATTCACGGCACGACCCTCGCCACCAACGCTTTGATCGAGCGTAAAGGTGCGCGAACTGCACTGATTACCACTGATGGCTTTCGCGACTCGCTGGAGATTGCATACGAGCACCGGTTTGAGCAGTACGACCTGTATATGGAACGACCCGAGCCGCTGGTTTCGCGAGATCTGCGGTTGGAGGTGCCGGAACGCCTTGCCGCCGACGGATCTGTGCTGCTCGCGCTAGATGAGAATGTGCTGGAGCGTCTGGCGGCGGCGATCAAGCAACACGAAATCGAGGCGTTGGCGATCAGCTTCCTCCATTCGTACATAAACCCCGCGCATGAGGAGCGTGCGCGCGAGGTGATGTCGGGCGTGCTGCCGCATCTGGCGATCAGCATTTCCTCGGAGGTATGCCGTGAGATTCGCGAATACGAGCGGACCTCGACGGTGGTTGCGAACGCCTATGTGCTGCCGATGATGGATCGCTATCTTGCGCGGATGCAGGATGGATTGCGCCGCATCGGTGCAGCCTGTCCGTTGTTGCTGATGATGTCCTCGGGCGGCATCTGCACGGTGGAGACCGCGCGCCGTTTCCCGGTGCGGCTGGTGGAGAGTGGGCCGGCGGGCGGCGCCATTCTAGCGCGACACGTTGCGGCTCGCGGGGGTTACGATCGGGCGATTTCCTTCGACATGGGCGGCACGACCGCAAAGATCACGCTGATCGACGATTATACACCGCAGCAGTCGCGGCACTTCGAAGTCGCGCGGGCCTACCGATTCGCCAAGGGTAGTGGTTTTCCGGTGCGTATTCCGGTGATCGACATGGTGGAGATCGGCGCTGGTGGTGGTTCGATCGCGCGTGTGGACTCGCTCCGGCGTATTGTCGTCGGGCCTGACAGTGCGGGCGCTGATCCAGGTCCGGCATGCTATGCGCGCGGCGGCAACCAGCCGACGGTGACGGATGCCGACGTGCTGCTGGGCCGCATCGATCTGACGCGCTTTGCCGGTGGGAAGATTGCGTTGGATCTCACGCGTGCACTCCAGGCGGTGACTGAGACGATGTCACAGTGCGCTTGGCCAATTCCGGCTCGTTGATGCGCAGCCCCAATCCCGGCCCGTCAGGCAAGTGGAACAGACCGTCGACAGGCTTCGGCGGGTTCTCGAATACGGCGTGCGTGCGCGTGGAGGGGTCATTCCATTCGATCGGCTTGCTCGCCTGCAACTGTGCCGCGACGACATGCATGTTGGCCATATGGCCGATCATCGGCTGCGTCTGGTGTGAGACCAGTTCCACGCCATGCGCGTGCGCGAGTGCCGCGCAGCGCACCAAGCCGGTGATGCCGCCCATCTTCACGATGTCCGGCTGCACCATGCGAACGCCGGCATCGATCAGATCCGCGAGCGCTGCGAGGGTGTAGGTCTGCTCGCCGGCTGACACGGTGATGTCCAGCGCACGCGCGACCTCGCCCATCGCCTTGACGTGATAGTGCTGCACCGGCTCCTCGAACCACCAATAGCCGAACTCCTCCAAGGCGCGACCGACACGAATGGCGCCCCCAGTGGTGAAGCCGTTGTTGGCATCGAATGCGAGGGGGAAGTCATCGCCGACCAGCTTGCGCACCGCACGTGCCTTGGCGATGTCGCCGGGAATGTCGCGATCCAGCAGCGTGCGAGGATTGTCGAAGCGGATCTTGATCGCCGCTGGCTTGTCCTTCAGCCGCGCCTCCACGACGCGCAGTACCTGCATCAAGGCTGCGATCGCCGTTGCCACCGATAGAGGCATAGAATGGCAGTGCCATGCGCCAGGCTCCGCCGAGCAGCTTGTAGATCGGCAGGCCGGTCAACTTGCCCTTGATGTCCCACATTGCGATGTCGAGCGCGGCCAGCGCGCCGGTCAACGCGCCCTCTGGCCCCAGCTTGACGCAGGTGTGGAGCAGCGTGTCGAGCAGCACGGCGTGGTCCAGCGGGTCCTTGCCGATCAGCGCGGGTGCCAGGTCGTGGCGAATTATGCCGAGTGAGGCGAGGCCGCCCTGCATCGGTGACGCCTCGCCGATGCCGTCGATGCCGTCATCGGTATGGATGCGTACGAAGGCGCTGTGTTGCGTGGACTTCTCATCGGCAGTCCAGCGCACCTGGAATGCATCGATGCGGGTGATCTTCATGGCGCGTGCTTCCTCCGTTCAGGTTTCAATCAACACCGGCGCCAGCGAGGCGACAAGCAGAAGAGCCATCGCGATGTCGGAGGGCTCATAGGACAGCATAACTGACCTTCTCTTGCGACGCGTCACGTTCGCGTGCCGCACCTTTTGAGCGAAGGACCGCAACGGTATCTTGGGGCAAAGAACGGCAGCGAGGTTTGGCGATGGCGGGCGAGACGTTGCACGAGGATCGTAATGTGCTTGGGCAGGACATTCTGGACCGGCACCGCGCGATATCCACCATCATGGAAGAGCTGGAAGCGATCGATTGGTACGATCAGCGGATCAAGGCAAGTGCAAATGCCGAGCTGCAGGCGGTTCTCGCGCATAACCGCAACGAGGAGAAGGAGCATGCGTCGATGCTGCTGGAATGGCTGCGGCGGAATGACGCGGAGTTCGATGGGCACATGCGCACCTATCTATTCAGTCAGGGCCCGATCCGCGAGGCGGGCACGGGCGGGGGTGCCAGTGACGGTGCAGGCGGTCTGTCGATTGGCAGCCTCAAGGGCTGATCGATGAATCATCTTTTCCGCGAACTGGCCCCGATCTCCGAAGCCGGATGGCAGGAGATCGAGAACGAGGCGAAGCGGACGCTGAAGACGACCCTGGCCGCACGGAAGCTGGTGGATTTCGTGGGACCACTGGGGTGGCAGGCATCAGCAGTCGGCATCGGTCGCAGCAAGACCGCGGAGCCGCCGGCGCGCACCAGCGTCGAGACGCGCCTGCGCGAGGTTCTGCCGCTCGTGGAGCTGCGCGTGCCGTTCGAATTGCGGCGCGCAGAGCTGAGTGCGCTCGATCGTGGAGCAAAGGACTTCGACACCGATCCGATCATTGCGGCTGCGCGCGAAATCGCGATCGCCGAGGACCGGGCGGTATTCCATGGCTATCCGGCCGCCGGAATCCGCGGCATATGCGAAATTGCCGACGCATCGGTGGAAATCAGCGGCACGACGACCGACTATCCGTCGCTGGTGACGAACGCGCTGAACCGGTTGCGCGATGCGGGGGTTGGTGGCCCGTTTGCCATCGCTCTCAGCGAACGCTGCTACGCGGAGCTTACTGAGGCGACTGACGATGGTTATCCTGTACTGCAGCACGTGCGGCGGCTGATCGATGGGCCGCTCGTCTGGGCGCCCGGGCTGGAGGGCGCGGTCGTGCTGTCGATGCGCGGCGAGGATTTCGAGATGACAGTTGGGCAGGATTTCTCGATCGGCTATCTCGATCATGATTCCGGGTCGGTGCGCCTCTATATCGAGGAGAGCTTCACGTTTTGGCTGCTGTCACCGCAGGCCGCAGTGCCGCTGGTGTTCCCGGAGGGCGCGGCGCAAGGCTGATACGCGACGATCGAGGATTTGCCCTCATTGTGACCGAGATTGCTTCGTCGCTCCGCTGCTCGCGATGACAGCAGTGGCTGCCGCGTCGAGGGTGCCGTCGGGCGCGACAACTACATGGTAAAGCTCGCGGGCGTTTTCCGCTGAAACAAGTCCGTCACGCACGTCTCGCGCCACCAGCGCGGGGTCGCGCGTGGTTGGATCGCCCATGCCAGCGCCACCCGGCAGCTTCAGGATCAGCCGGTCACCGTCTGGGATCACCTGGAAACCCTTGGTTCGTAACTTCGCTCCGGACTTCAGCGCGACCACGCCGGCGGCGCCGTCCATGCCGCCTTCGCGGCCTTTCGGAGCGTTGGCGACGCGATCGAACGTGGCGTTGACCGCGAATTCCAGATCGCTCTTTGCTGCAACCTCCATGGTCTGCCCGGTGCCGCCGCGCGTGCGGCCGGCGCCACCGGAATCGGGACGCAGCTCCTTCACCCAGAACACCACGGGCGCGACGTTCTCGGTGGCCTCCACGGGCATGGTGCGCACCCCTGAGGGAAAGGCCGTGGCGTTCAATCCATCCTGCGTCGGACGCCCGCCGGTGCCGCCGGAGTTGAAAGTGATGATCTCGAAATCCGGTATCACCGGACGATTGCCCCGCGCCTGACCCGACACCGATGAGCCGCCGCGCAACGGCATGTTCCACAGCGCAGATGCGCCTTCTGCCATGACGCGTTCGGGTACCGCCTGATGCAGGCAGCCCATCATCAGGTCCGGCAACAGGTGGCCGATCACGTGGCGCACTGACACGGGATAGGGATGCGGCGCATTGAGGATGCAGCCCTCGGGAATTTTCATGCGGAACGGTGCGAGGCTCGCCCAGTTGTTGGGAATCTCCGGCGCGACCACGCACTTGATGCCGAAGCAGGAATAGGCGCGGCAATAGGCGGGCGGCACGTTGATGCCGCGCGAGGCGAGGCCGGATGTGCCTGCGTAATCCACTTCGATGCCATCATCCAGGATGGTCATCGCCGCCTTCAGCGTGACCGGCTCCTCATAGCCATCGGAGCGGATCTCGGCGTGATACGTGCCGTGCGGCAGGCGGGCTATCTCGGCGATTGTAGCGCGATGAGAGCTGTCGAAGATGAAACCGGCCAGAGGGTCGAGACTGTCCATCTCAAATTCGTCCATCATCTCGACGAGGCGATGCACGCCGGCGTCGTTGCACGCGCACAGCGAGTAGATGTCGCCTTCCAGTTCGACAGGAAGTCGCGAACCGGCGCGAACGAAGTCGAAGAAGGTCTCGTTCGGGCGCCCCTGGTCGAAGCACTTGATGATCGGGATGTACATGCCTTCCTCGAACACCGAGCGGCCTTCGGGGCCCATGCCGAGACCACCCACGTCGATCACGTGCGCGGTGTTGGCGAACAGCCCGACGATGCGACCGTTGTGAAAGGCTGGGGTGACTACGGTGAGGTCGTGAAGATGGCCGGTGCCGAGCCAGGGGTCGTTGGTGATGTAGTGATCGCCGTGACTCATGGTGTCGGCTGGGTATTTGCGCAGGAAGTGGCCGACGCTCTCGGCCATGGAGTTGACGTGACCTGGCGTGCCGGTGACCGCCTGCGCCATCATGCGACCGTGCAAATCGAAGATGCCGGCGGACAAGTCGCCGGCCTCGCGCACCGTGGTGGAGAACGCGGTGCGGATCATGGTTTGGGCCTGTTCTTCCACCACGGCGATCAGCCGGTTCCACATGATCTGGCGGTGGATCTGCGCAAGCGTGTTGGTCTCGTGCGCCATCAGGCGTTCTCCTGCGTCAGTTCGATGTAGCCAAGGCCGTTGACCGTGGCGTTCCACCCGCGGCTGACCAATGTCGAGGTTTCGTCCTCGGCGATGATCGCCGGGCCATCGATGCGTACTCCAGGTGCGAGCGAAGCGCGGTCGTGCACCCGCCATGGCGAGACTTCGCCGGTCGTCGTGTCGCGCACGAGCTGTGTCCGCGAGGGGTTTGCGTCCAGTGCGGACACGGCATAGTCGCCGGGGACCGGAGTGCCAAGATCGTCCTGCGGGACCGTCGCCACGACCACGGCGTAGCTCATGATCTCGACGTCGGAACCGGGCACCGGGCGATCATAGAAGCGCGTATATTCGACGTCATAGGCAGCGCGTATCTGCGGCACGTCGTCTGCGCCGAGCGGACGCGCGGGCAGCGGGACGGGAATTTCGTGGCCCTGGCCGACGTAGCGCATATAGGCGATGCGGCTCTGGGTAACCGGCGCGCCGAAGCTTCCTTGTGCGACGACCTCCATCGCCTCGGCTTCCATGTCGACGAGGAGCGCGTTCACCGCGACAACGTCGAAGCTGGAAAATCGCTGGTAAAGACTGCGAACAACCTCGTAACCCACTGGCGCACGCAGGAAACCGATGGCACTCCCAACGCCTGCGCCCGACGGCACAAGCACATGCCTGATGCCGACCTTCTCCGCGACGCGACACGCGTGCACCGGGCCGGCGCCACCGAAGGCGATCAGCGTGCGCCCCTCATAGGTCTTGCCTGACTCGATGGCATGGACGCGCGCGGCGTTGGCCATGTTCTCGTCCACCATCTCGATGACGCCGAGTGCTGCCATCTCCGCGGTGAGCCCAAGCTTGCCCGCGACATGCGATGTCAGCGCATCATGGGCCGCCGCGGCATCCAGATGCATCGTGCCACCTGCGAAGCGCGCGGCGTCGTAGCGGCCGAGTGCGAGGTTGGCGTCGGTCACCGCGGGTTCCGTGCCGCCGCGGCCATAGCACGCGGGACCGGGATCGGCGCCGGCACTTTCCGGCCCCACCGCGATGCGACCCATCGTGTCGACATGCGCGATCGAACCGCCGCCGGCGCCGATCTCCACCATCTCGATCACCGGAATCCGCAGCGGCAGACCGGAACCTTTGCGAAACCGCCCAACGCGCGCGATCTCGAATGCGCGTGACGTTTGCGGTTTGCCGTCATCGATCAGGCAGATCTTCGCGGTGGTGCCGCCCATGTCGAACGACAGGACGTTGGAGATACCGCATTGCCGCGCGATGGTGGCGGAGAAGATAGCGCCGCCCGCGGGACCGCTCTCCACCAGGCGGATGGGGAAACGGCACGCGGTCTCGATCGTGGTCAGGCCACCACCTGATAGCATGAGGAACACTGGCCCGCTTATCCCGACAACTCGCAGCCCGTCCGCCAGTTCGCGCAGATAGCGTGCCATGAGTGGCTGCACGTAAGCGTTCGCGACGGTGGTGGAGAAGCGTTCCCACTCGCGCATCTCCGGCGAGACCTCGCTGGACAGCGATATCGGAATGTCGGGCAACGCCTCCGCCAGGATGTCGCGCGCGCGGCGCTCGTGCGTCGGATTGACGAAGGCGTGCAGGAATCCGATGGCGACGCTTTCGACGCGCTCCCGTTGCAGGGACGGCACGAGCGCACGGACCGCATCGACATCGAGTGGCAGGAGCACGTTGCCTTCGTTGTCCAGCCGCTCGGGAACGGGAAGCCGCAGATAACGAGGCACCAAGGGCTCGGGGAGCACGATGTTGAGGTCATACTGGTCGTAGCGGCTTTCGTTCCCCATCGCTATCACGTCGCGAAATCCCCGCGTGGTGATAAGCGCCGTGCGTGCGCCCTTGCGTTCGATCACCGCATTGGTGGCGAGCGTGGTACCGTGGATCACGATGCCGATGTCCGCGGGCGAAACACCGGAGGTCAGCAGTATGTCGCGTACGCCGGACAACACGCCCTGTTCCGGCGCGGCTTGTGTGGTGAGGACCTTGATGGTGGAGCGCGTGCCGTCATGCTCAAGTGCAAGGTCGGTGAAGGTGCCGCCGATATCGACGGCCAGTCGAGCAGAAGGCATCCAGTCCTCTGGCGGATTGTTCGAATACGGCAGTGAACCCGTTCGGCCGTGCCGTGGCAAGCGCAGGATTGCGCCGGCTGTGCTATCGTGATATCGGAAATAAATGGCTCAACTTGTGGTTCGCAATCTGGACGACGAGGTGAAGGCAAAGCTGCGCCGCCGTGCCGAGGCGCATGGGCAGAGCATGGAGGAGGAGGTCCGTGCCATCCTGCGCGACGCGGTGAAGGAGGAGGTTGGTCCGAGAAGCGGGCTTGGAACGCGCATTGCGGCTCGTTTCGCCGGCATCGGGCTACGCGAGGGTGAGGAGATACCGGAGCTTCGAGGGTACCCCATCGAGCCGCCCACCTTTGACTGAATGGTCATTTTGGATACCAATGTGCTTTCGACGCTGATGCATCAGCGGCCCCCGGCTTCGGTCAGGCAGTGGCTGGACCGTCAGGCCGAGCTGTCAGTTTGGACCACATCAATCACTGTTTTCGAGGTGCGCAGTGGCATCGAGGTACTGCCCCAGAGCCGCCGTCGTCGATCACTGGAGATTGAGTTTGAGCGATTGGTCAAGGACGACATTCAGGGCCGTGTCGTGCCATTCGACACCTCTGCCGCGAATGCCGCGGCGGTGTTGATGGCGGAACGGAGGCGTGCCGGCCGCACAGGTGACCTGCGCGACACGATGATCGCCGGCATCGTGATTGCCGGTCACGCAACTCTCGCAACGCATAACACGCGCCACTTTACTGATTTGCCTATACCAGTTGTGGACCCCTGGAGCGCGTGACCCCTCAATACACCACGCTCTCCCACATCGGGCGATTGTCGCGCACGCGCTCATAGCCGAGCGGGGTGAGATCGAGGGTACGGTAGCTGCCGAAGCGGATCAGTTCGGCGACGGCGCGGCCGGTGGCGGGACCATGTTGCACGCCGTGGCCAGAGAACCCCGATGCGACGATAAGATTGGGAATGTCCGGAAAGGGCCCTATCACAGCGTTGTGGTCGAGCAGACACATGTCGTAGTGGCCCGCCCAGGCCCGCTGCAATCGCAACTGCTCCAGGGCAGGAATGCGCTGCGCCAGTAGCGGCCAGAGAGGGTCTTCCAGCAGTTCGAGATCAGGATCGAAGTTGCCTTCTGGGTCTTGATCGGAACCGGCTGGCGGCGAGATGCCGCAGATGAATCCGTCGCCCTCTGGGCGGATCCACATGCCCGACGTATCGAACACGAGCGGCATGGCGGCCCCGTCGAGCGGCGCGCGGATCATGAAGACTGTGCGCTTGCGCGGCTCGACCGGAAGCGCAATGCCGGCGAGCGAGGCGATGCGACCGGAGGCGGGGCCGGCAGCGATCACCACGTGGTCCGCTGTCATACGCTCGCCGTTCGCAGTGCGCACAGCGGTGGCGCGGCCTGCGACGACATCGAGCGCCACAGCCTCGTCATGGCTGTGGCGTGCGCCACGCGCGATTGCGTCGGCGCGGACTGCGCGCAGCAGACTGTAGGCGTCGAACCACCCCTCGTGCTTCAGACCCAGCGTGGCACAGGCCAGACCCTCCGTGTTCAGCCACGGGAAATGCGCAGCGAGCCTGTCGGCATCGAACACCGCGACGTCGGCACCTTCGGCCAGTTGCATATCTCGGTTGGCTCGCAGCGTTGCCTCGCCGTCGGGGCCGGCCAGAACGAGATAGGCGCGGCGGACGAGACCGACGCGCTGGGCCATTGCCTCGAGAAACGCAGCGCCGAACAGCGACATCCGCACGTTGAGCGGCAGCGAGAACTGAGTGCGGATCGAGGCGGCGGACAGCGTTGTGGACGCGAACTGATAGGTCGGGTCCTTCTCCAGCACGATGACCTCGCCATGGCCGGCCAGGAAATACGCCGTGCAGGAGCCGACGATGCCGCCGCCGATGATTATGGTGCGAGACATGGTCCCACCCTGACGCGCGGCTGGCCCATTCGCAACCCATCGGCCTGGCGATAAGATGCAGCAAAATGGGGAGCTACTGATGCCAACACGCCTGATATTCGCTGCTCTGATGCCGCACGATGTCGTGGTGCGGGCGCGGGACGAGTTCGACGCGCTCGTGGTGGATGGCAAGGACGACATGACGGCAGAGGAGGTGATAGAGGCTGCCACTGCACACCGTGCCGATGCGATCATGTTTACCAATACGCTGCCGCTGACCGCGGACGCGATTGCAAGGCTGCCCGCGAGTGTTCGTGTGGGCGCAACCAGCAGCGTCGGCTACGATCATATTGACGTGGCGGCGGCGAAGTCTAGCGGTCTGATTGTGACCAACACGCCCGGCGTGCTGACCGAGTGCACCGCGGATTTCGCCTTCATGATGCTGCTGGCGGCGGCGCGTCGGGCTTATGAATACGACAAGATCATGCGGGCCGGATGGCGCTATCGTATCGGCCAGGGCGATCTTCTGGGCGTTCGCGTGACCGGCAAAACGCTCGGCATTCTGGGGATGGGCCGCATCGGACGGGCGATGGCGCAGCGGGCGCGCGGCTTCGACATGACCGTCCTGTATCATTCGCGCAACCGGCTGCCGCCGGAGCAGGAACAAGGCGCGCGCTATTTCGCTTCGTTTCATGCGATGCTGCCGCACTGCGACTTCCTGTCGTTGCACGCGCCGGCCGGTCCGGCGACCGACAAGATTGTGAACGCGGAGTCACTGGCGAAGCTGAAGCGCGGTGCGGTGCTGGTGAACGTCTCGCGCGGTGGGCTGGTGGATGAGGATGCGCTGCTCGATGCGCTGACGTTGGGTCAGTTGTTTGCCGCGGGGCTCGACGTGTTCCGATCCGAACCCGACTTCGACATGCGCTTTACCGCGTTGGACAATGTGATCCTGTCGCCGCACATCGGCAGCGGCTCGGTGGAGACGCGCAACGCCATGGGCTTTCGAGCGCTGGACAACATAGCGGCGGTGCTGGCGGGGAGGGGGCCGATCGATCCGCTGTGGACGTAAAAGCCCACAGCGGATCTCGCAGCGCTATTGCAGCGCGGTTATCTGTCGCGCCGACATCGACTGAATCGCCGAAAGGCGCTTGAACAGCACGTCGGCCGGAATGTCGGAGGCACCGGCATCCAGGCAATCGGCGAATTTCTCGTAAATCTGTGCCTCGGTCAGGGGACGCGATGCGTGACCGGTGGCGCGCGACACCGGCTCGCCTGCGATTGTGCTGCCATCGGCGAGTTCGACTGTCACCTGATCCTGAAATGCGGCGCCGGGTAGTTCGGCATCGTATTCCTTTGTGGTGACGATTTCGACCTTGCGCATCAGCGCCTGTATATCGGGACGCTGGACGAATTCGTCGGTCAGCTCGCGCAGGCCGACACGCTTTGCGATGATGCCGCTGGCCATGGCGAACTCCATGCTGAACTTGGCGGCGAGCCCGGTCTCCGGCTGGTGGTTGCGCAGGATCGTGGCGAAATAGTCGCTGATGTTGACGGTGATTTTCTGAACGTCATTCGTATTGATCGGAGTCGCGTTCACCAGGTCGATCATGCAGTCAATCGCGCGATGCGTGCAGTAGCAGGTGGGGTATTTCTTGATACCCAACCCCTGAGTCAAAATGGCCCAGGTCTCACCAGGCTTCGCCTCGCTGGTGCGGTCCTCGGTGCCGGTGGGCGAGATCGCGTGCAGGAAGCCCTGCGGATGTTCCAGCGCATCGGTGCTGGCGGTGAAGCCGGCCTCGGCCAGTCGCGCGGCCATGATGCCGGCGTGCGCGGCCTTGCCCGCGTGAAATGGCTTGGTCATTGTGCCGAAATTCGCCATCAGGCCGGAGCTTTGCGATGCGCCGAGGGCGATCGCCTGCGCTGCCTTGTCGGCATCGAGACGACGTAGAGATGCGCATGCCGCGGCGGCGCCGACCGCACCGTAGAGCCCAGTCGGGTGCCAGCCTTTCTCATGCAGCAGGCCGGAATCGCGGCAGAACAGTTCTGCCCAGGTCTCGTAGCCTGCAACGTAGGCGACGATCATGTCGGCGCCGGTCGAGCCTAGCGTTTCGGCTTCGGCGAGGATTGCCGGAACGAGCACCGTGCTGGGGTGGCCGCGCAGACCGACATCATCGTAGTCGAGTGCGTGCGCCGCGGTGCCGTTGATCCAGGCGGCTTCCGGTGCGGTGGTCTTCTCCGCGCCGAAGGTCAGCGTGGCGGGTCCATCGGCGGGTGCCAGGACCTGCTTCATGATGCGCACGCAATCCTCGCGGCGGCCGGCGATCATGGTGCCGATGCAGTCGATGAAGCCGAGACGCGCGATGCGGACCGCATCTTCCGGCAGCCGGTTGGGCGACAGGTCGGCGACGAATTGGCCGAGGGTTTTGGTCAGGGACATGATGTGATGCTCCTCGGGGTGTGTGTCAGTTCAGCTTCTCGCGCAGTGCCTTCAGACTGCCGCCCATTTTTACGGAGCCTGGCAATGGATGGCCTACGATGTCCTCGGCGAGACGCGCAACCTCGATCAGCTTGTCGAGATCGATGCCCGTTTCGATACCCATTTCATCGAGCATGAACACAAGGTCCTCGGTGCAGACATTGCCGGCGGCACCCTTGTGCGCGGCGAACGGGCAGCCACCCAGGCCGGCGACGGTTGAGTCGAAAATCGAGACACCCATCTCAAGACCGGCATACGCGTTGGCCACGCCCATGCCGCGCGTGTCGTGCAGATGCAGCGACAGTGTCAGTTCGGGGAAGCGCTCGCGCACCTTGCCGACCAGTTGCCTGATCGACTTCGGCGTCGCCCAGGCCATCGTGTCGGCGAGCGAGAACACCTGCGGCTGCACGCCATGCTCGGCCGCGATGTCGAGCAGTTGCTGCATCAGGTCGAGCACGCGCTGGTGCGGGATCTCGCCTTCGAAGTTGCAGCCGAACGCCGCCATGATGCTGGCACGCTTCAGCGGGATGTTGTGCTGCTTGTACATCTTGATCGTTTCGTGCGCCTGCTGGATGTTGTCCTCCATCGAGCGCTGCTGGTTGCGCGCGAGGAAAGTTGGCGACGCGGTCAGCGAGAACGAGCCTTCGATGTCGAGCCGGTTGGTCGCCATTGCACGCTGCAACCCCTTCAGGTTGAGCCACAGTGCGGTGTAGTGGATGCCCGGCTTACGCTCATAGCGCTGTACGACCTCGTCGGCGTCAGCCCACCCTGGCACGCGGTTTGGGTTGACGAAGGACGCGACCTGGATGTGATTCAGGCCGGTTTCCGATAGCGCGTCGATCAGTTCGATCTTGCGGTCGGTAGCGATCGGGCCCTTCTCGAACTGGAATCCCTCACGCGGACCTTCCTCGTTGATCTGCACATGTTTGGGAATATCGGACATCCGGGCGCTCCTCATCACGGTGAATGCCATTCAAGACCTGCGCGGGCCGAATGCCAAGGTCGCCGCCCTGGACCGGTCAGGCGAAGCGCCTCTACCATCGTGCCGTGCGATACGATGGAGGAACCGATGAACAGTGCCAGCCGGCTGCGTGCCTTGCTGAAGGGCGAGGCGATGGTGATCGCGCCTGGCGCCTATGATGGGCTGACAGCGAAACTGGTGGCGCAGGCGGGCTTTCCCGCAGTTTACATGACAGGGGCTGGTACCTCGGTGTCGCACGGCTACCCTGATTTTGGCCTGCTGACGATGAGCGAGATGGTGGAGAACGCTGCGCGCATCGTCCGCTCCGTCGATGTACCCGTGATCGCCGATGCCGACACCGGCTACGGGAATGAGCTGAATGTGTTCCGTACCGTGCAGGAGTACGAGGGCCGCGGAGTGGCGGCGATCCACATCGAGGATCAGATATCGCCGAAGAAGTGCGGCCATCTGGACGACAAGGAGATTGTGCCGCGCGAGGACTATATAGCCAAGATCCGTGCCGCGGTGGCGGCGCGGCGTGACAACGATTTCATGATCATCGCGCGGACCGACGCACGCGCGGTCGCCGGCCTCGACGAGGCGGTGGCGCGGGCCAATGCGGCGCTGGCCGCCGGCGCCGACATGGCGTTTGTCGAGGCGCCACAGACGATGGATGAATTGGCCGTGGTGCCACAGCGCGTCGCTGGGCCGTGTCTGTTGAACGTCGTGCGGGGCGGCAAGACGCCAGAAATCGATCTGCGGCGAGCGCAACAAATGGGCTATCGGCTGGCGATCGTGCCGGGGTTGCTGCTGAAGGCGGTGATTGGTGCGTGCGACGAGATGCTTGCTGAATTGAAGGCGAAGTTTGTGCATCCGGTGCCGCGTACTGACATGACGGTGCGCGACGCATTCAACCGGGTCGGCGCCGATGAATGGGACACTCTGCGCACGCGGTTCCGTGGTTCTCCTGAGCGCCGCGCCGCGGAGTAGCGCCGGTCCTGGCTTCATGACAAACTGACAGGACGGAGGAGAGGGGAGACGGCCATGGCGACGGTGGGCAACGGTGATTACGTTTACGAACCAGTCGTGGACTGGGCGAAGCTGCCGCCGGGCTGGTCGTTCAAGGAGATCGGCTCGGTCGGCGTCGACAAGCACGACAATGTCTATGTGTTCAATCGCGGCGAACACCCAATGATCGTATTTGACCGTGAGGGCAATTTCCTCCGTTCGTGGGGCGAGGGAGTATTCCCGCGGGCGCATGGCGTGTTCATGGCGCCGGACGACACGATCTGGCTGACCGACGATGGCGATCACACCGTGCGGCAGTGCACGCTGGAAGGAAAAGTGCTGCTGACCCTCGGCATTCCCGGCAAGCCGGCGCCGTACATGAGCGGCGAGCCGTTCCATCGCTGCACACATACCGCGATGTCGCCACAGGGCGATATCTACGTGTCTGACGGCTACGGCAATTCGCGGGTGCACAAGTTCTCGCCGAACGGCAGGCTGCTGTTGTCGTGGGGTGCGCCGGGCACCGATCCGGGCGAGTTCAACATCGCGCACAACATCACCTGCGATGCCGATGGTTGGGTGTATGTGGCAGATCGCGAGAACCATCGCGTGCAGGTGTTCGACGGCGATGGCAAGTACGAGGCGCAGTGGAACAATCTGCATCGGCCCTGCGGACTGTTCATGCCGCCCGGCAAGTGCCCGATCTGCTACATCGGCGAACTGGGCGCGGTGCAGCCGGTCAGCCGCAATGTGCCGAATCTCGGGCCGCGGGTGACGATCGTCGATCACACAGGCAAGCGCATCGCGCGGCTTGGCGGAATGGGACCGGGGATCGGTCCGACCGAGTTCCTTGCCCCGCACGGCCTGACGGTGGACTCGCGCGGTGACCTTTATGTCGGCGAGGTGTCGTGGACCAACTGGCCGCAGACCTGGCCCAATCAGCCGCGCCCCGAAAATCTGCGATCGCTGCACAAATTCAGGAAGGTGTGATCCGCCGAAATAAAGGCGGCGCGCTCGGAATTATTTGTGCGGTGCAGCGGAAATCTGCCAAGCTTGCTCTGCGTGGCCAATAAGGGAAGGACGCACCCCATGAGCCTGAGGGGCAAGGCAGCTCTGATTACCGGGGCGACGAGCGGTATCGGGCTCGGGATTGCCCGCGCTGTTGCCGCGGCCGGCGCCGACATCATGATCAACGGCTTCGGCGACGCCACCCGGATCGAGACTCTGCGGGCCAGCCTGGCCGCCGAGCACGGCGTGCGCGTCGGCTATTCCGGCGCCGATGTCTCCAAGCCAGACCACATCGCAGCGATGATACGGGAGACTGAGGCGAAGCTTGGATCGCTGGATATCCTGGTGAACAACGCCGGCATTCAGTTTGTCGCCGATATCGAGGAGTTCCCCACTGAACGCTGGGACGCGATCATCGCCGTGAACATGTCTGCGGTATTCCATGCCATGCGGACTACGATACCGGGCATGAAACGGCGCGGCTGGGGACGCATCATCAACATCGCCTCGGCGCACGGCCTGGTGGCGAGCCCACAGAAGGTGGCCTACGTCGCGGCCAAGCACGCCGTCGTCGGCATGACGAAGGTGGCGGCGATCGAACTGGCCAATCATGGCGTGACGGTGAATGCGATCTGTCCCGGTTGGGTGCTGACGCCGCTCGTGCAGAAGCAGCTTGAGGACCGGGCGAAGCAAGAAGGCACCGACGTGGAGACGCAGAAGTTCCGCTTCCTGACGGAGAAGCAGCCGATGGCGCAGTTCTCCACGCCGGAGCAGATCGGCGCGTTGGCAGTGTTTCTGTGCTCGGACGAGGCCAAGACGATCACCGGCACGCCGCTGTCGATCGATGGCGGCTGGGTAGCGCAATGATCGGCGGTTGGTGTAGACATCCGTAATGAATGAGATCGCCCGGTTTGCGGCGATGATGCGGCGGTCGGCCGAGCTCAAGCAGCGGATCGCGGTCGAGCTGGCCGATGCGGTCGTCGCTGTGGTGGATGCCTGCGAGGTGAGCCTGCGGCGTGGCGGCAAACTTATGTTTTGCGGCAATGGCGGGTCGGCGGCGGACAGCCAGCATTTGGCAACCGAACTGTTGATCCGGCTGCGCGGGTCGGTGGAACGGGCGTCCTGGCCGGCGCTGGCATTGACATTGGACCCGGCGGCGTTGACGGCGGGTGGCAACGACTACGGCTAT
>CAWFUF010000022.1:130000-168734 GCA_963818775.1 uncultured Alphaproteobacteria bacterium
CAAAACAACCAGGAGGTTGGCTTAGAAGCAGCCATCCTTTAAAGAAAGCGTAATAGCTCACTGGTCTAATAGAAATCCCGCGCCGAAGATGTAACGGGGCTAAAGCCACGTACCGAAGCTGCGGGTGTGCTTGTCCGAGCAATCGGACAGGTGCGCGGTAGCGGAGCGTTCCGTAAGCCTGTGAAGCGGCAGCTGTGAGGCGCCGTGGAGGTATCGGAAGTGCGAATGCTGACATGAGTAGCGACAAACAGAGCGAGAAACTCTGTCGCCGAAAGTCCAAGGGTTCCTGCGCAAGGTTAATCCGCGCAGGGTGAGCCGGCCCCTAAGGCGAGGGCGAAAGCCGTAGTCGATGGGAACCAGGTCAATATTCCTGGGCCTGCCAGAAGTGACGAACGTGAAGTCTTGTCTGGGCTTATCGGATTGCCCAGGCTTGTGGATCGTTCCAGGAAACAGCTCTGGCGACGAGACCGTACCCGAAACCGACACAGGTGGACTGGTAGAGAATACCAAGGCGCTTGAGAGAACGATACCGAAGGAACTAGGCAAATTGCTCGCGTAACTTCGGGATAAGCGAGACCTGTTGCCGGGCAACCGGTGGCGGGTGGCACAGAGCAGGGGGTGGCGACTGTTTAGTAAAAACACAGGGCTCTGCGAAGTCGAGAGACGACGTATAGGGTCTGACGCCTGCCCGGTGCCGGAAGGTTAAGGGGAGGGGTGCAAGCTCCGAACCGAAGCCCCGGTAAACGGCGGCCGTAACTATAACGGTCCTAAGGTAGCGAAATTCCTTGTCGGGTAAGTTCCGACCTGCACGAATGGCGTAACGACTTCCCCACTGTCTCCGGTATCGGCTCAGCGAAATTGAATTCCCCGTGAAGATGCGGGGTACCCGCGGTCAGACGGAAAGACCCTATGAACCTTTACTGCAACTTTGCAGTGGCGCCAGGAAAACTCTGTGTAGGATAGGTGGGAGACTTTGAAGCCGGGGCGCTAGCTTTGGTGGAGTCAACCTTGAAATACCACCCTGAGTTTTTCTGGCGTCTAACCGAGACCGGTCAGCCCGGTCCGGGACCCTGCATGGTGGGCAGTTTGACTGGGGCGGTCGCCTCCCAAAAAGTAACGGAGGCGCGCGATGGTGGGCTCAGGCCGGTCGGACATCGGCTGCTGAGTGCAATGGCACAAGCCCGCCTGACTGCGAGAGTGACAGCTCGAGCAGAGACGAAAGTCGGCCATAGTGATCCGGTGGTCCCGCGTGGAAGGGCCATCGCTCAACGGATAAAAGGTACTCTAGGGATAACAGGCTGATCTCCCCCAAGAGTCCACATCGACGGGGAGGTTTGGCACCTCGATGTCGGCTCATCACATCCTGGGGCTGGAGCAGGTCCCAAGGGTTCGGCTGTTCGCCGATTAAAGTGGTACGTGAGCTGGGTTTAGAACGTCGTGAGACAGTTCGGTCCCTATCTGCCGTGGGTGAAGGAGACTTGAGAGGATCTGTCCCTAGTACGAGAGGACCGGGATGGACGCACCTCTGGTGCACCGGTTGTCGCGCCAGCGGCACCGCCGGGTAGCTATGTGCGGACGGGATAACCACTGAAAGCATCTAAGTGGGAAACCCACCTCGAAACGAGGTCTCCCTGAGGGCCGTGATAGACCATCACGTCGATAGGCCGGGTGTGTAAGGGCGGCAACGCTCTGAGCTGACCGGTCCTAATCGCCCGATAGAGCTCGAGATTGCGCCATGCATGGAAATCATCCTCAGCTTGTCCTTGGGGTCTGCCCGGGGGCCACAACAGCAAACACCCAGAACCTCGATCAGCCCTGATGACGGATGGGCTGGATGACCTGGTGGCTTTGGCGGGGGGCCTGCACCCGATCCCATCCCGAACTCGGCCGTGAAAACCCCCAGCGCCCATGGTACTGCGTCTCAAGGCGCGGGAGAGTAGGTCGCCGCCAGGTCTTCCAGCCCATCCGTTTACTATTGGCGCGGGGTGGAGCAGCCCGGTAGCTCGTCAGGCTCATAACCTGAAGGCCGCAGGTTCAAATCCTGCCCCCGCAACCACCTTGATTTTGCACTGCCAGGACGTCGGCGTCACGGACGGCTCTTCTTGCCCGGGCGGCGTCTTGTGCCAATGCTGCCGGCCCGCCAGGACGACGCGTGCCCGCCGCAGCGAGTGAACAGCGTCTCGTTCTGGCCTTCCGATGAAGCTCGTCCGCAACCGCGCTCTGCTGCGGCTTGCCACGCGCGATGCAGTGCCAGCCAAACCTGTCTGTCCGATGTGTCAGCAACCAGGCATAGGCACTCACGGGTGAAGTCATCGACGACCACCAGGATGCGGAACTTCTGACCGTCGGTCGGGGTGCCTGAAGAGTTTGTCCAGCCGCTGCCGCGCCGATGGCGGTAGCGCATCGCGCTGCGATCAGCGCCAACGATCGAACAGGCCTGCGGCTTGCTGATCCCGTGCGCCTCCCGCGCTGCGGTCACCGCGACGTCCAGCATCGCCTCGGCCAACAGCTGCCTTACAGCGAGCCAAGGGCAAGGGCACTGAGACCGACCAACCAGTGTCCAGGTCCCGGGCCATCGCATATTATACTGAAGGATTCTCCTTAAGCACCGTGTCCTGAACTAGAGCCCCGATGACGTGGTCACCGCGAGCGGCGTTGGCTAGGCTGCAAACTGGCGGTAAGCTCCAGATTATGACGAGGTGGATTCGTGAGAGTTCTGGTCTTTGTCGGTAGTACTTTGGGGGTTAAGTTCAGGTCAGGCATCCATCGGCTAGTGGTCGAGGTCGCAAGAAACCTAGCGAACGTAGCCGAGACTGACCTCGTTAAGTGGGATCCGATCGATGGACAGCTGCGGTACATAGATACTGCTGACCTTGCCCATCTTTTTGGTCCGGCTCAGACGTCTATTAAACCAAATCGGCTCGCTCACCGCGCACAGTACCGGTTTGGAGATACGGTAGTTCGCCCTGAAGAGACGTGGTTGCTTTATCCCGAAATCAGCCATCATCAAGAACACGGCAACGAAATCCTCGCCCGCATAATTTCGCAGGCTAGAGAATATGGATTTCGAACAGCAGCCATATTTTACGACATAATCCCCATCACGAACAGTGTCTATCATGGCGCGCGCCGGCAGCACATCTCTTACGTCGCGAATCTGCTGAGAGGCGATTTGATCATTCCAATCTCAGTGACAAGCGCAAACGTACTTGAGCACTATTATAAGACCGAGCTGGGTCAGGCGACAAGCGCTGCACTTGCCTCGTCGGCGAAGATTGTTCCGGTTCTGCTGCCTGAAATCAATTCCGAGACGCCGCCGCTTCCATCGCTGGACGATGAGGGTAAGCGGGACATTATCATCATGGTTGGGACTGTAGAGCCCAGAAAACGGCAGATCGAAGTGCTCAAGGCGATCACGCAATTGCAAACGAGTGGCGCTATATCGGCAAGAACGGAAACGCACGTTTACGGATCGCTTCATCCTTTTGTAAGCGACCAATTCCTCGGAATCCTGCACGCCAACCACCAGGTCAAGTATTTCAATTATGCCGAGACCGACGCCATTGAAGCGTCCTACAAGCGCGCTATGTTTTCGATCTTTGCGTCGAACGATGAAGGGTACGGATTACCAATCGCCGAAAGCCTTGCCCGCGGCGTTCCCTGCGTAACGGCTAACTTTGGTGCAATGGCGGAAGTTGCTGCAGGCGGCGGTTGTCTCACATGTGATGTAAATGACCCGCAGGCGCTGACGGACGCTATACGGGCCCTCCATGAGGACCGCGCGATGCGCCGCAAGCTGCGTTTCGAATTAAGTAATAGACGATTTCGGGATTGGAGACACTACTGCCAAGACGTGGTGAACCTCCTGACTTCCCATGATGAGCCGCTCATGGAGGCTGGGAGGGTGCTCGAGGCGTCACTGTGGACGGCCCTGTCATCAATCGGCCCTATTGAGTTAATGGGTGCTGGTTGCAAGGTAATGGGTCTAGACGGGGGTCGTGACGCGCGCCTTGTATTGGTCGATACGGTGGGCGCCATTTCCGCCACAGGCTGCTCGCGCCGTCGGTACAGCATTTTCCGATTCAGCGGCGACGTGCACTCTGCTGTCAATCTTGACGCTGAGACTGCAAAGTGCGCGTTTGTCGCCGATCTTTGGGGCATCAGAGACGCCGAGACTACTGAGAAGCTGATTGATAGAGCACACGATTTGGACTTTGCAGGTCTGCTGCCGGGCCAAGTCTTGGAGGATTCGTGCCAAACCAGCTTGGATGCGGCCTTGGCCTCGCGTGCCGCCAAGGCGGTTATGAAAGAAAGGCATCGAAAGCAAATTGCTGCCAATGAAAGGCTATTTCGGGGAGCCCTCCGGCATTGGAATGCGGATCTGCCCCCAGAGGAGCATTTGCTTGCAGTCGTGCTCTCCACATTCAACCGAGCCGCGTTCATCGAAGCCAATGTTGCGTGGTTGATTAAGGCTGCCAATGCAAACGGAAGTGTGCGAATCGTCGTTGTAGATAACGCTTCCACCGATGATACAGTCGCTCGGCTCTCAAAGTTCCAAGCTGAGGCCTGTTTCTCATTGGTGATAAACTCGCAGAATACAGGGATGCTTGGAAACCTGCACGTATGCTCGACCCTTTTTACGGTGCGTCACGTGTGGGTTACTGGTGACGATGACTTCATTCTGCCCCAGCAGCTGAGAGCTGTACTTGAACTCCTCCAAGGAGATCCAGGTCTACCGCTGGCTTGCGTCAACTTTGCGGTATACCACAGAGAGCGCTTGAGACCCCTTGATGATGTGCGGACGCTGATTGCGGAGGGAAATGAAATCGCTGGCGAGAAGCTCGAATCGGGAACTTATCCAGTCAATGTTGTCGCAATCCAGCATGACAACCTATTTACTGCCATCTACCCCATTGTCTTTCGATCCGATCTTTTTGCCGCTTGTTTTAACCACCCGTTCGACGGTGAACCTTTCGAGACGTTGACTGAGTGTGTGCCGACAACCAAATGGTTTCTAGAGAATTATCGCTACACCGATTGCTATTGGCATGCGCCCATCAGCATTGTCGGCAACGCTCACAATAGCTGGTCGCGCCATCGACCCCGTTGGCACGCAGTGCTGATGCCGCAAGTGTTCGAGCTTGCTCGGGACGCAGGTGCTGATTCCGCCGCCTTGTACAGATTCGCTCGGCTTCACATAGATCTCTATAATGAGGCAGTGGAAATCGCCCGCCGAAAAAGGGAACCACTCTCGATTTCCTCCGCAGACCTTGCGCCCGCACGCCGAGTCTTTCGATGCGAAACTGTGGTGCCGAAAATCGACAAGGACCCATGACATGATTACCGTCACGTGCCACTCGTGTTGTGCGACGAGCCCCGCGTGAAAAGAACTGCAGTGCGCATGTGGAAGACTGTGCTCTTGCTGCCAGCCGCGTCTCGCAGGTGGGGGCCCCTTGGTGCTATCTCGCGCGCTGTTCGCGTCTGGCGTTCTGGCGGAATATCGGCAGTCTTCGGAAAGATGCATCAGTTGGCGGCGCTAGAGGCGCCAGTGCAGCGCGGTCATATCGCAGCGGCCGGGAGCGACGGTTCTCGAGGTTTCCTTCACTTAGATGAAGATTTTGGAGTCGATCTCGATCAGTGGCAACGTTTTCTGTCATATAGGGCAGCAGCATCAGGTGGCAAGCGCAAGGTACGCTCTGGCGTTTGGATTCTGGTTACTGGCAATAAGGGTTCCACAAAAGCCGAAGCGACGCTGCGGTCGATCGAAGAATCAGACCTGACAACACTTGGTGCTCGGGTTGCCGACGTCGCTGATTTTGGAACCACCTTGGAGGCGCTGCTGGCGGATGCCGCTCCGAGCGACCTCGTCTGGTTCTTGAGGGCCGGCGACAGAATAGATTCTGTGGCAGTGAGGCTACTTTGTGAAGCCGAGTCAACGTGTGCGGACTTTTGCCTCTTCGACACCTATTTTGTCGAAGGAAACCGGGTTTATCCGCAACTTCATCCTGGATTGAATGAGATCTTTGGTCTCAATTGCAACTATTTTCGCTCCCGCTTCATTGCTCGCGCCGAGGCCATTTGCCAAGTCGTTGGCAAGACTGTCCCGGGAGATGCATACTTGGTGGCGTGCGCCTTGATAGCCGCGAGGCATGGTGGCAAACGCGTCCTAGGTGCTCATTTACCGCAAGGGTTCATGCGTATCGAGGATTGCCATGCTAACCTGGCAGAAGACGCTCACGCAGTAATGGACCTCAAGACCAACGCTAATTTTGGAGCAGTATCTCGAGACCGTGTCGCAGCCTACGATCGGTCGGTCTCAGTCGTGATCTGCACCCGCAATAAGGGACATCTCCTGCGGCAATTGGTACGCAGTGCTCGGGAGACAGCAGGAGACATTATCCGCGAGATTTTGATCGTGAGTCATCACACGAGCAATCCCTATGCTTTGAAGACGCTGACCGATCTGCGGAATAGCAATCGCGCACGGATAATCGCGTATGAGGGGCCTTTCAACTTTTCTCGGCAATGCAATCTTGCGGCGAGGGAAGCCTCTGCCCCATACTTGCTATTCCTCAACGACGACGTGGTGCCGATCACCGTGGATTGGCTGGTGCAACTGCTGTTGCCCTTCCAGAATCCCGATGTCGGCATCAGCGGGCCTTTACTGCTCTATCCTGACGAAAGGGTGCAGCATGCTGGGATGTTTATGGGGTATGATGGCCTAGCAGGGCATACACTTCGAGCGGCTCGTTTGTGGGAAGGGGACTACCTCTTCATGACGCAAGCGCCAAGAGAGGTAAGTTGCCTGACCGGGGCAGCGATGGTCATCGAGCGTTCGCTATTTGAGGATCTCAATGGGTTTGATCCCCTGCTTGGCACTTACCTTCAGGATGTCGACCTCAGCTTGCGTGTAAATCGTCTCGGGCGCCGCCTCATCTTCAATCCTCGAGCAATTTTGCTCCACATGGAATCGGCTACTCTCTCCGACACCCTGGTAGATCCCATGGTAAGAGCCATTAGGGATCGTGAGCGTAACTATCTGAGCCGGCGTTGGGGCGCTGCCCTCCATTGGGACCCGTTTCACAATCCTAACCTGGACCTAGGCGTGGAGAATCTTCGAATGCTTCTCGTTGAGCCTCGGAACCCTTTGGGATGAGCCCGTCATTGGCCGGCGTTTAGAACCATTGATCCTCTACGCTAGACGCGGGTTTCTCCAGACCTGGGTGCCATCCGCTATTGTCATTCCCTCAAGCGTCTTAGGGTTTCGATAGTAGCGGAATTTCGTGGGCTTTTCGTGCTCAAGGTCCCAGTTTGCTCGACACATCATTTCGAGCATGTCGCCATCAAGCTTTCTGGAGTGGGTGCCGACGACAAGCCAGGAAACGCGCTCGTTCAGATCGTCGAGGCACGATCGGCAGATATCGACCTCGTGCCCCTGAACGTCAATATGCACCAAATTCCAATGTCGTTCCTTCCTTATGAGCTCTGCCATGGGGACAATGGTCACGTCTTTGGTGCTTGGAAAATCTCGTCCAAGATAATCGCCTTCTGCCAAAATGGGCCGAGAGCCCCACTCTGCAGAAGTATCTGCCATGACCGGCCACTGAGCGATGCCTGCCTCCACACCGACCACGGCTTCTTGAAGAAGGTGCTGGTCAGGGTCAAAACCATTGTCTAGAAAATGTTGACGTAGGAATCGGAAATGATGCGGGTCTCCTTCGATCGCGCATAATCTAATCGTCTTGATGCCCCGAGATCGAGCAGCGGTCGCTCCGGCAATCGCCCAGGGACCAAACCCCGCTCCGAGTTCCATTGCGACGTACTGACCGCGCGCACTGTTCACGCTCTTGAGGAGGCCGAGCCACTCGATGGTCTCGGCATGAAAATCGCCTGGAATTGGCGCCTTGATGACGTTGCCTGCAAGAGCGCGCGCTTCCGGCCATAGCGACGTGCTGCGCGTCCTTACACCGAGGAAATCCACTATAAATCCGGGCTCTGGCACGAGGTTAGGTTTTGCAAATTCGGCTATTATTGCGGTGTCCGAGTTTGAGTATCCTCGGAATAACTGTAACTCAAGATCTTCAGGACCCATTTCTACGGGGATGGGATATTTTATTTGGTATTGACGAACCTTAGCTTTTAGCCAATACATATGAAGTCTCCAAGTGTACTCCTCAGCCTCATATTAGTTGGGACGGCAACTCGGCACCAATTGGCGGAAGCCGGATCCCGAAGTGACGTTTTCATATTATCGGGCATGTTCCGCCCGATGCCAAGCCGCGATGCGGCTAGTACCTCTGCACAGTGATTTTGACCGGTTGAGCCCGCGCTGGCTCCAAGGCGGGCAAGAGAGCTCGATCGACTCGGACGGTGATACTCCGCGGCACCCCTGCGCGGCGTGAGATCAGCCCGTCGCGTTCGAGCGTCAGCAGCATCTGGTAGACCGACGGCGGCGTCAGCCGAAAGAAGCGTTGTATGTCCGCTTGCGCTGGTGGACGTTCGTTCACCAGCGTGTAGGCGTGGATGAACGCGAGATATTGTCCCTGCCTTGGCGTGACCCTCGGGTGAGAATCACCTGCCGCACGATTCATCGTTGCCCTCGATAGCGGGGATCAGCCATGAACATACGGTACCGGGTGGAACTGAACGAGGGGGAACGCGCGGACCTGGCGGCGATGCTGAGCGGCGGGAAACTTGCAGCGCGCAAACTCAAACGGGCGCAAATCCTGTTGGCCGCCGACGCGGGGATCAGCGACGAAGCGATCGCGAGTAGTATCTCGGTGGGTGGGTCTACGGTTTACCGGACCAAACGGCGCTTCGTGGAAGGCAACATTGAGCTCGCACTGAGCGAAGAAGCGCGGCCTGGAGCCGCCCGCGTCCGGCAAGGAGACGGCGTTGCTGGTGGCGACGGTCTGCTCGAGCCCGCCGGCAGGCCGCAAGCGCTGGACACTGGATCTGCTGGCCGGCGAGATGGTCCAACTGACGGAGCATGAAGGGCTGTCGCGTGAGACGGTACGCCGGCGGCTGGCCGAGGACGACCTGAAGCCCTGGCTCCGGAAGATGTGGTGCATTCCGCAAGTGGATGGCACTTATGTCGCCCGGATGGCGGATGTGCTCGATCTTTATGCCGAAGAGGCCGATCCCAAGCGTCCGGTGGTTTGCTTCGACGAAAGTCCGACGCAGTTGATCGGTGAGTGCGCGAGCCAATTCCGGCGGCACCTGGTCAGCCTGAGCGTTACGATTGCGAATATCGGCGCAATGGCACGGCCAATCTGTTCGTGTTTCTCGACGCACACACATCCTGGCGGCATGTGAAGGTGACGGACCACCGAACCGCGCGCGACTTCGCCGATTGCATGCGCGAGGTGGCCGATGTGCATTTGTCAAGCGACACGTAGAGTTACGAGATAAGGCGACACGTAGATTTACGAATCCGGTGCGATATTGCGACGGATCGACTGGACATTCGCTTGTTCGGCTGAAAGGGGCCATTCCCCCGTCCCGGCCTGGATCGAAAGTGGTGGGCGCCGCGCGCAGGTGCGGTCCATGATGCCGCATAGCGGCACCGGCGAAGCCGGCGCGAAGCGTCGTGGACGGCACCGAGCACGGTGCCAAGATGAAGTGGCCGAGAAGGCCGCGGCTCAGGACCGTGGCGGCTTCAGCGCATCTTCAAGATCGCGTAGACGATAGCTGCGGCCGCGAATGTTGAGCACGTGTGAGCGGTGGAGCAGGCGATCGAGGGATCGCGGAAGTGAGAACTTCGTCGCCGGCGAGTAGCTCGGTCCAGTCCCGCACGCTCTTGTTGGTGGTGATCATGATGGCGCCCCGGCCATACCGGTAGGACACCAGCCGAAAGAACAAGCTCGCCTCCTGGCGGCTCATCGGGTCGAAGCCGAGCTCGTCGATCAGCAACAGCGCCGTCGACATGTACTTGCGGCGCTTCAATCGCACTGGGGGCAAGGCGGCGTCTGCCTTCAGCGCGGTCATCAGTTCGTCGAAGCGAAAATACTGCACCGAGAAGCCCTGTTCGACCGCGCGGATCCCAAGTCCCACCAGCAAATGCGTTTTGCCGACCCCCGGCGGCCCCTGAACCAGCACGGTTTCGCCGTTGCGCACCCAGGCACAGGTGGCCAGCGTGTCGATGCGGGAACGCTCGATCGCCGGCTGAAAGGCAAAGTCGAAGTTCTCCAGTGTCCGCCCAACCGGTAGATTGGACAGCTTGAGCGACGTCTTCACCCGACGGCCTTCACGGCCGGACAGTTCGGCCTGTAGCAGGCGATCAAGGAAGTTGTGCGCCGGAACCTCCTGGCGAACCGCCTCGGTCAGCATCTGGTCCAACTGCTCAGCCGCGTGCATGCAGCCAAGTGCCATCAGCCGGTCACGCGTCGTGTCGATATCGAGCTTCGGCCGAGCCGCCGTCATCGGGCGACCTCCGCCAGTGCCGCATAGTATTCGATCGAGCGATGAGCGACCGACGCGGTCGCCAGCTCCATGATCTTTGCTCCCATCCGCCCCAGCGGCGGGGGCGCCACGACCCGCGGCGTACTCGTTCCGTCATAGTGGGCAGGATCCATCACCAACCGCGCCGGCGTATGGCGTTGGTGGACGGCGAGCACACGACAGTCCTTGAGGATCTGCACCGTGCGCGCGCAGCCACGCACTTCCACCCGCTCGCCGATATGCGCGAATGGCACGCTGTACTGCCGCCCTTCGAAGGCGACCAGGCAGTCGATCCCGACCATGCGCACACCGACATCGTCAAACGGTTCCGGCAGGACCTCGGGCAAAGGTGTCAGCTTCGGGCGTTCCGCCGCCCAGCTCTCCGCCACCGTCAGGCCCGTTGCCGGGCAAACCAGCTGGTTCGACCGAGCTGTCAGTTGCGCGTCCGTCCATTGCTGTAGGTCCTCGAGACTGCTCCATGGATATCGCCGAGGATCGATGGCGAACCGCTGGTCGCGCACCCGTCGCTCGATCTTCCCCTTGCATTGTGGCTGCCGGGGTGGGCATGCATCGACATGAAAGCGTAGCGTCATCGCGTAACGGCGATAGCTCTTGTTGATGAGGCCCCAGGTCCCGGCACCTCTGACTATCGCGGTCTTCTCGTTGTCGATGCGCACTGTCGCCGGTACCCCGCCAAGCCGGCGGAAGGCCTCGCTATGACAACCGAGCCAGGACAGCATGTCCTTGCTCTCGGACCAGACGATCGCGTCCTTGCGGCTGTGCGACAGAACCATCTTGAACGCGATCAGGTTCTTCACCTCGCCGCCGATCACCACCTGTGGGAAGTGCGCCCAATCCGCCTGTGCCTGGACGCCAGGTGGCGTCTCAACACGGCGCCGCGCCCGGATCGCCGGTGCCGGATAATGCTTCGCCCAAAACCGCTGCACAGACCGCAGGCTACCGCCATACCCGTGTTCCGCCACCAACCAGCTGTGCAGTGCCGCCAGATTGAGCGCTCCGTCCCGCTGGCTCTGCCGCCAATGCTCGATCGCCTCGGCCTGCGGTGCCGCTTTGAATGGCTGCATGCCGCGACCGTCCACCGCGCCGGTCACCATCCGCGACACGTGGGTAACGTACGGACCCCTCGGTCACGCCCATCAGACGCGCCACCGCTGTGTTGGTCGTCCCACGCGACACCAGCGTCTTGATCGTCACGCGCGCCTCCCGATCCAGCCGGGTCATCCGCCTCTCCGCCCCATTCGGAACGGAGAAACAACCTACCCAAACGAGCTGTCGCGCTACACCGTGCGGGAGCAGATGAAGCGTGTTGGCCAACTGGCTGGCGCGCCAGGCGGCTACGTTTACAGTGCGGCCGTGTCTGCCGCCCGCCCATCAACGGACTATACCGCGCGGGTGATACCGCACTGCGATGGCGTTGCAATCCCACTGGAAGACGCACGAATCCTGTGGCAGCGATGATCCGATCGACTGAAGATAAGACGATGGGGAGCGCAATGGCGACCACTTGCGTGTTTCTCGATACCCGAACTGAAAGTGGGGCAACCCCAAATAAATCCACGAGCGCTTATGGACGCAGCGAGAACGCTGGTCGCCCGCGACAAAGAGCTGCCGGGGGTGAGTGTAACCGGCAACTCACGAACCCTGGAGCGTAGCACAAACAGAAAGAATACCCATGACGAAACGCAATTCCGACCAGTCCAAGGCTCCCGCAGCCAAGCCGGGATTGAAGCCCGATCAACAGGACGATCTGAAATCCCTGCCCCTGGCGGAGGTGGAGGAAAAGTTGGGCTCGTCGCCGGATGGCCTCAGTCAAGCCGAGGCGGAGAAGCGGCTGACACAATACGGACCCAACGAGATAGAAGAAAAAAAGACGAATGAGCTGTTGAAATTCCTCAGCTATTTTTGGGGTCCCATCCCGTGGATGATCGAGGTGGCGGTGATCCTTTCGGCGGCAGCCCGGCATTGGCCGGACTTTGGCATCATCCTTGTTCTGCTGCTGGCCAACGCCGTGGTCGGATTCTGGGAAGAACACCAGGCCGGCAACGCCATCGCCGCACTGAAGGCCACGCTGGCGATCAAGGCCCGGGTGAAACGTGATGGGAAGTGGATCACCCCGCCGGCGCGTGAGCTGGTGCCGGGCGACGTCATCCGCGTCCGTCTGGGCGACATCGTGCCGGCGGATGCGCGCTTGCTGGACGGCGATCCGGTGGAGGTCGATCAGTCCGCGCTGACGGGGGAGTCACTGCCCGCCACGCGCAAATCCGGCGAGGCGATATTTTCCGGCTCGATCATTCGTCAGGGTGAAATCGGCGCACTGGTCTATGCCACCGGTGCGAACACCTACTTCGGCAAGACCGCGGAGCTGGTACAGGGGGCGAAGACCGTCAGCCATTTTCAACGCGCGGTGTTGAAGATTGGCAATTACCTGATCATCCTGGCGGTGGCCATGGTGTCGGCGATCATTGCGGTCGCAATCTTCCGAGGCGATCCGATCCTCACCACGTTGCAGTTCGCCCTGGTGCTGACCGTGGCCGCGATTCCCGTGGCGATGCCGACGGTGCTGTCGGTGACGATGGCCGTCGGCGCGCGCCTGCTCGCGCAGCAAAAGGCGATTGTAACCCGGTTGGTGGCGATCGAGGAATTGGCGGGCGTCGACGTGCTGTGCGCGGACAAGACCGGCACCCTGACCCAGAACAAGCTGACCTTGGGCGACCCGTTCGGCGTGAACGATGTCCCCCCGGCGCAGGTGGTCCTGGCTGCCGCGATGGCGTCGCGCGCTGACAATAACGACACCATCGATCTCGCCGTTCTGGGCGGCCTGAAAAATGATCAGGCCCTCAAAGGCTACCAGTTGGGGCATTTCCGGCCATTTGACCCGGTGCACAAACGCACCGAGGCCGCCGTCACCGGCCCGGACGGCAAGGCGTTCAAGGTGACGAAGGGCGCGCCGCAGGTGATCCTGGCATTGGCGGCCAATGTCGCTCAGGTGAAATCCGCCGTCGACAAGGCGGTCAACGAATTTGCCGCGCGCGGTTTTCGATCATTGGGCGTGGCGCGCGCCGAGGGAGATGGCAAATGGCAGTTCCTTGGTGTGTTGCCCCTGTTCGATCCGCCACGCGACGATGCCAAGACAACCATCGCGACCGCTCAACATATGGGCGTGAAGGTCAAGATGGTGACCGGCGATGCGCTGGCGATCGCCCAGGAAACCGCCAAGAAACTGGGGATGGGCGCAAATATCCTTGATGCCGCCAGCCTGGGCGGCGAAAAGCAGCAACAGACGCCGGCGGTGGCTATGGCCATCGAGGACGCCGACGGTTTCGCCCAGGTTTTCCCCGAACACAAGTTCCACATTGTCGAGGACCTGCAAAAGCGCGGCCACATTGTCGGCATGACCGGCGACGGAGTGAACGACGCCCCGGCCCTAAAGAAAGCCGACTGCGGCATCGCCGTTTCGAGTGCGACGGACGCGGCGCGGGCGGCAGCGGCCATCGTGCTGATGACACCCGGGCTGTCTGTCATCATCGACGCGATCAAGGAGAGCCGGAAGATCTTCCAGCGGATGAACAGCTACGCGATCTACCGCATCGCCGAGACGCTGCGCGTACTGTTGTTCATGACGCTAGCGATCCTGGTCTTCAACTTTTATCCGTTGACGGCAGTGATGATCGTGATGCTGGCATTGCTCAACGACGGCGCCATCCTGTCCATTGCCTATGACAACGTTCACTACAAGGATCAGCCCGAGGGGTGGAACATGCGCCTGGTGCTGGGGATCGCGACGGTGCTGGGCATCGTCGGCCCCATCGCCGCGTTTGGCCTGTTTTTCCTTGGCGACCGCGTTTTTCACCTCGACCGTCCGCATCTCCAGACGATGATGTATCTGATGCTGTCGGTGGCTGGACATCTGACGATCTTCCAGACGCGCACGCGTGGTCCGTTCTGGTCCATACGTCCCGCGCCGATTTTATGGATGGCCGTGCTCGGCACGCAAATACTGGCGACTCTGATTGCGGTTTATGGGATGCTTATGACGCCCCTCGGTTGGGGTTGGGCATTGTTCGTTTGGGGTTATGCCATGGCGTGGTTTCTGCTGACCGACCCTGTGAAACTGCTCGCCTATCGGATTCTTGATCCAGTCAAAGCCGAGCCCAAGTCCAAGGTCCAGACATTGACCGATCTAACTCCGCAGATTGCCAAGCGGGCCTATGAACTATCTGAGCAGGGGCGCCGCGAAGGGCGCGAGGTTCAGGACTGGCTCCAGGCAGAAAAGGAGATTCGGACAGACAAACCCTCGATGTAATCCGACGGGGCCCACGCTGCCGGCACCGCCGAAGGGATGGAAATGAAAATCAGTTCAAACGATTTTCGGGTGCGGGAGGGAGACGAGGTCAACCTCAAAAAATGGCCGACGAACATAGCGCCCGTGTACAAGTCGAAGGACCAATATCAAGAACTGCTGGGAGAGCATGTTGCGCAGCTGAGCTCGCTGCAGCACCTTCACTACGCATCCAACCGCTATGCCGTCCTGCTGATCTTTCAGGCAATGGAGCGGCAGGAAAAGATGGCGCCATCAGGCACGTGATGTCCGGGGTCAATCCGCAAGGTTGCCAAGTGTTCAGCTTCAAGCATCCGACCCCCATGGAACTGCAACACGATTTTCTTTGGCGTACTACTCAAGACCTACCGGAACGCGGGCGGATCGGCATCTTCAACCGATCCTACTATGAGGAGGTACTGATCGCCCGCGTGCATCCCGAGATTCTCCGCAGCGAAGGGATCCCGGACTCGCCACACGACGACAAGGCGGTCTGGCACGACCGGTATCGCTCGATCGCGAATTTAGAGAGACACCTCCACGGCAATGGAACCCGCATCATCAAGTTCTACCTCCACCTCTCGAAGGAGGAGCAGCGAAAGCGCTTCCTTCAACGCATCGACGAGCCGGAAAAGAACTGGAAATTCAGCCTCGCAGACATTGAGGAGCGGAAATTCTGGAAGCACTATATGAAGGCGTATGAGGAATGCCTGAGTGCGACAAGCACCCAGGACGCACCCTGGTATATCGTTCCCGCCGACGACAAAGAGAACGCTCGCCTGATTGTATCGCAAATTCTCCTCGATACGCTCGAAGGACTCAAAATGACCTACCCCAAGACGAGCACAAAGCGCCGGCTGGAATTGCAGTCAATCCGCAAGCGGCTAACGAAATGAAACCTTAGCCTGGATTTCTCAAACGAGAGAGGTGCATCGGGGCTGAGAATCTGAGAAAAGTGTTGTGCGAGAACAGTTTTTTCCGAATCCAGGATGGCCCCGATGCAGACAGAGTGTAGCGCGACGCTGTTCGAATTTGAAGCGGTTGAACGGCGAGCGGTGATGGCTGGTTTCGACGGCGGCGACATCACCTCGAACGCGGGGGCGCTGCTGTTGGGGCAGGTGGATCGTGGCCTTGGACTGATCCGTCGGTTCGCCGGTTGCTTCACCGACCGTCGCGATGCTCGTTACGTTGAGCACCGGGTTGAGACACTGGTGGGACAGCGGATCTTTGGCCTGGTGCTGGGCTACGAGGACCTCAATGACCACGACGAGCTGCGCAAAGACCCAACATTCGGCGTGCTGACCGGCAAGCTGCATCCGGTGCTGCGGTCGGACTGTGAAGCACTGGCGGGCAAGAGCACGCTCAATCGTCTCGAGCACACGCCCAAACGCCATGCCGCGAAGTATCACAGGATCGATTGTGACGGGCCACAGGTTGACGCGCTGCTGGTCGAGCTTTTCCTGGAGGCGCATGAGCGTGCGCCGCGCGAGATCGTGCTCGATCTCGACAATACCGACATTCCGCTGCACGGCGCTCAGGAAGGCCGGTTCTTCCATGGTTATTATGACGCGTACTGCTACCTGCCGCTCTACGTGTTCTGCGGCCGGCATCTGCTGCTGGCCCGGCAGCGGCGTGCGAATGTTGCCGGCAGCGATGGCGCGATCGAAGAGATGACGCGCATCATCGGCCAGATCCGCCAGACGTGGCCGCGCGTGCGCATCATTCTGCGCGGTGACAGCGGCTTCGCCAACGAGCCGCTGATGCGGTGGTGCGAGGAGCATCGCGTCGATTATGTGTTCGGTCTGGCACGCAATTCCCGCCTGGAGGCCGCGCTCGGCAAACAGGGTGCCGAGGCCAGGCGCCTGTGCCTGGCCTCGGGCAAGCCCGCCCGGGTGTTCCGTGACTTCCGCTATCGCACGCGTGACAGCTGGTGCCGCAAACGGCGCGTTGTCGGCAAGGCCGAGCACACGCCGGACGGTGCCAATCCTCGCTTTGTCGTCACCTCGCTCAAACACGCCCGCATGGCCGATCCCCGTGCCCTCTACGAGGACCTGTACTGCGCCCGTGGCGAGGCCGAGAACCGCATTGGCGAGCAGTTCGAACTGTTCGCAGATCGTGCCTCGTCCGCCACCATGATGGCCAACCAACTGCGCATGTGGTTCTCGGCGATGGCCTACGTGTTGGTCGATACGTTACGCCGCGTCGGTCTGCACTTTACTCAGTTCGCCGATGCCTCGGCGCAGACCATCCGTCTCAAACTCCTGAAGCTCGGCGCCCAGGTGCGTACCAGCGTGCGGCGCATTCACTTCGCCATGGCCTCGGGATGCCCCAACAAGATCGAGTTCGAACTCGCGTACATCTATCTCCAGCGCGCGTTCAGCTCTGCGTAGGTGCGGCCCACGTCAGACAACCCGGACACCGACGCCCTAGCCACGACACATGCCTTCTCCCACCCGCATGGCGGGAAAGACATAACCTCCGGACTCGCATTGCGCGAGACAAATGAAAAATACCCCCATAGGCCCGGGTGGCGGCCTTCGCATGCTGAAAGCAACCGCTGACAGCCTCGTTCACAGAATAAATGTCGGCCGCGTTTGAGAAATCCAGGCTAGGGATGTCCACGCGACGCACGGGTGGCGGCATGTAGCTGCCCGACGACAGTCGATTCCAGAGCTTGTAGAGGTTGTCACCGAGGCGAGCCTCAAAGTCTTCGATCGACTGCCCGTCCACTCCAGCCGCTCCTTGGTTGGCCTTCACATGTTTGAAGGCTTCCCAGACCTCCCGCTTTGGGATGTCGAACGGCTTTGCCTTGATCACACGGCTCCTCCCGTCACCGGTTGGCCGCACACAAGGCTGAACACCACAGCCCCTTCGGTCCAGCGTCATTACGACGCCTTCAACCCTACTACGGGCTGTTCTGCCCCTGTGTCCCGCATCGGTCCTCGAGTCTCGCAGGGGCTGCCCACTCGACCCTTTCCCTTGGCATCGGGACGACAGGTTCTCCCGTTCCATGCAAGAGCCTGGTTCAGGTTCACGCCGCCTTTCAGCCGGATGCCGTCTGGGCCGGGCTTCAGGACTCCGCCCAGACTCGTCCCGGAGTGACTCACGCCCCCGGTTTTGACATCGCCAATTCTGTTTCGACCTCTCATCAGCGGTTCGCTTTCGCTCGTCTCTCTGAACTACACCTGACGGGATCATGTCCCGCCTTTTCCGCGACGCTCACCACCATCGCTCTTTACGACAGCAGCTCGCAGTGGTTTGGCACCAACTCCTGATCGTCGGAGCCGAGGGGCCCACCCTCATCTCTCACATAGCTCCACACCTCCATCGCTGTCGGTGTGTTCGGGACACACGCGAGTCACAGAATTTGCTGACCACGATGTGGGCCACCAGCGCTTCCGTGGCCATGCCGCCGTCGATCGGCCGTTCCGGCGCCGGTGCCTGCACCACGGTGCCCTCGCAGGCGCGGCATCCATAGCGCGGCCGGCACACCACCTTCACGCGCAGCTGGGCAGGAACCAGATCGAGTTGCTCAGTGCGGTCGTCGCCGATCACATGCAGTGCGCCGCCACAGCCAACGCGCCATTGAACGGATCCTCTGACAGCACCTGCTGCACCAGCATCGCCAGCCCCTGCATGCCTTTTCTCATATCGGTATAGCCGCACGCCAGGTAGACCCGGACGTCGGACTGCAGCGCGATCATCGGCGCACCAGGGCTGCGAGCACCCGACGCAGCGCGCCGCTGTCTACCTGCGTATCGACCCGCACGCTCACACCGCCCGGCAAGGCTATCTCGATCGTCCCCTCAGGGTGGTTCAGCGAATTCGGCGCCGGCACCGGCCGCGGCAGCGACGGTGTCGCCGGCACCGGTTGCGCCGGCATGGCCAGCACTTCCACACGCGCGAACTTTGTCCCCGGCCCGGACGCGGTCCCGAGCGATCCTTCCAGCAGATGTCGCCGCCACGTGTAGAGCAGGCCACTGCTGATGCCATAGCGGCGCGCCACCGTGATCGGCGATATGCCAGGCTCCAGACTCTCCGCCGCAATCTCCCGCTTCTGCTCGACAGACCAACGTCGTCGGCGCCGCTCGCCGCGCGTGATCACCTCGATCCGCTGACTGCGAGCGCTCATACGATCAGTCGTATGACCGCTCTCTACTTCAGCTCCCGGTTCGGCCGGACCGTCGTCCATCTCCATGGACAACACGCATCACACCGTCGCCGCGTCGCGCAATATGGGTTTAACGCTATGCTTACGGACATTCGCTTGTTCGGCTGAAAGGGGGCATTCGACGCGGCGCCGGTCTCTTTGAACGGGGAGGTATGGGTAGCGGAAGCTGGCGATCACCGCTTTTTCGTTGGCTGGCGGAGCGATCCTTTCTTCTTCGGCCCGGTCGGTGCCTTGAATGGCTTCCAGTTCACCGGGAAGGATTTCTTCGCCGACAAAGACGTGTGCAGCATTGTCCTGGAAGTGCCAAACTCTGTTCTCGGGCCTAAAAAAGTCAACCTTTGGGTGCGGACGCTGGACGGCACGAGCGGCAGTTGGGTGCAGGCTGACCGCGGTGCGCTGCCCGCGCAATCGGTCTTTCTTCCCGGCGAGGAGAGGAATGCTTACCTTGCCGCAGAGCCTGCGGACGACGCCCATTTCGTCGCCGTCTTTGCGCACTCGTTGGAGCACGCCGGTGGGTACACCCCAGAGGAGGCACTGCGCGTAGCGAGGACACTGCTGCCGGATATCATGCGCTTTGACCACAGGCGCCCGGGGTCCTATCCGAGCAATGGCCGGGCACTCACCGACGACGTCCTCGATCACTTCCTCTCTATTCTCACAAATGGGAAAGTGACGACCGATGACGTAGGAGCCCACAACGATCCGCTCGCCGAGTTTCTGCACTTGGGGCCGCCGCATATGGGCGGCTGCTGAGCCGCCCGCGTATTAGCAACGCCGACTAAACTTGCCACCTTGTCCTATCGCTGGTTATGCCGTCGCCCGAGAAATGCCGGGCGAATAATCTGGCGCAGGACACGCGATTTGCATTTTTGCGTCGATCTATCCGCGCGGCAGGTCGGCCCAGCGCCGTCGGGGGTACCAACCGAGGGCAGACCTCCGGCCCGGATCTGATCGGCGGCTCTCGCCAATGAGACCTGTGCGCTTGTAGATAGGCGCAGTCCATGAGCCAACCAAGGGAGAGCCCGGATGACCATATCCGGCATACGAACCAGCGGCAGACCTGCCAGCAATTACCGGTGGGTCATCTGCGGTCTATTGTTCCTCATCACCACAATCAACTATATGGACCGCAACATTCTCGGCGTACTCAAGCCGACGATCCAGGGCGATCTGCACTTCACCGAGACCGATTTCGGCAACATCATCTTCTTCTTCTCCATCGCCTATGCGATCGGCTATGCAGGGATGGGGTGGCTTACCGACAAAATCGGTATCCGCCTGGGCCTTGCCGCCGCCGCGATCCTGTGGTGCCTGGCGTCCACCGCACATGGCATGGTGAGTTCCGTTGGCGGGTTCATCCTCGCCCGCATCGTCCTCGGCCTTGGCGAAGGCGGCAATTTCCCAACCTGCATCAAGACGATCGCCACATGGTTCCCGGTTCGCGACCGCGCGTTCGCCACCGGCATTTTCAACTCAGGCAGCAATATCGGCGCAATGCTGGCGCCGCTGATCGGTGCTCTGGTCGTTGCCTTTTCCGGCTGGCAATCCGCGTTCTATGTCACCGGCGCGATTGGGTTCGTCTGGGTCGCGTTCTGGCTGATTAGCTATCGCGACCCCGCCGAGCACCCGCGCGTCACGTCGAGCGAACTCGCCTACATCAATCAGGATCCCGAAGTCTCGGTGCAGAAGGTTCCGTGGATCAGGTTGTTGGTCTATCCCGGTACATGGGTCTATATCGCTGGCGGTGTGCTGACCAATCCAGCCTGGTGGTTCTACAACAACTGGGTACCGAGCTTTCTCAACTCCAAGTTCCATGTGTCGCTGTTCGCTGTGGGATTGCCGCTGATACTGATCTATCTGCTCACCGATGTTGGTTCAATCGCCGGCGGCTGGGTCTCCTCGGCTCTGATCAAAAGCGGCATGGACGTGTTCCCCGCCCGCAAGATCACGCTGCTTATCTGTGCCGCCTGCACGGTACCGGTATTCCTTGCGCCGCAGCTTGACAGCATGTGGACCGCCGTCGTGCTGATCGGCATCGCCATGGCCGCGCATCAAGGATTCTCCGCTAACTTGTTCACGCTGGTATCCGATACCATGCCGCGCGGAGCGGTCGCCTCCACGGTCGGGCTCGGCGGCGCTATAAGCTCCGTCGCGGGTGCTTTCTCCGCCGCGGTCATCGGCCGTGTACTTGACGCAACCCATAACAACTACACCGTTGTTTTCTTTGCCTGCGCCAGCGTCTACGTGATTGCGGCTGTGATCATCCACTTCATCCTTCCGCGCCGCAGGGCTTCGATGGTTGCGCCTGATACTGTCATGTTGTCCGAAACCCGTTAAAGCCCCATGCGGCGCACGGGCTATGTCAACAGGGAAATCGAGGCGGAGCCGGCTGAAGCTTCCGCCGCCTGTTAAGGTCGGGCGTCGGATGGATACGACGTATCGTGGATGCGCGTTTCGCAATGCAATGAAAGGTGGCGAACATGGGAAGGCTCGACGGCAAGGTTGCAGCGGTGACGGGCGGTGCATCGGGGATCGGCGAGGCGACGGTCAGGCGTTTCATAGCCGAGGGCGCGAGCGTGACATTCTGCGATCGGGACGGTGAGCGCGGCCAGCGCGTGGCGGCCGAACTCGCGACCGCCGGCGCCCGCGTCGCCTTCACGCAGGCCGACGTTGGTACCGAGGCCGCATGCCTCGCCTTCGTTAACGGTGCCGGGGAAAAATTCGGGCGCCTCGACATCCTCGTCAACAATGCCGGCATCCGCAAATACGAGAAGGTCGACGAGGCGAGTGCTGCGAGCTGGAACGAGATCCTCAGCGTCAACCTCATGAGCTACGTGTTCTGTGCCAAGGCGGCGGTTCCGCTGATGCGCGGCAACCAGGGCGGCGCCCCCGGGGGAGCTATCGTCAACGTCGCCTCCGTGCGTTCCGTCGTCGCAGGCGGCGGCAACCCGCAGTACGACACCACCAAGGCCGCGGTCGCGGGCTTGACGCGGGCGCTCGCCGCCGACCACTCGGCGGAGGGCATTCGTGTGAACGCTGTCGGCCCTGGCCCAATCTTCACGCCGTTCCATGCGCGCCGCATCGCGGCTGCCGGCAAGACGGTCGAGCAATACAACGCCCGCGCCGCACAAGGCACCATGCTGAAGCGCCCGGGCAGGCCCGAGGAGGTCGCCGCCGCGATTCTGTTTTTGGCCTCCGACGATGCCTCCTACGTCACCGGCGCCCTGCTGTTCGTGGATGGCGGTATGACGGCGCTGTGAGGGATATCAGCCGGCGCTTACGGTCGATATCGCGCGATCGCGGCCTTCTGCTGGCGTCAACGAATTGGCAAGGCTGTGCCGGCAGTAAACAAGGAAACTGGAACCGCAAAACACGCAAATGGATACCGGCGAGGATAGGATTAACCTCCTGTCCAAGCGAATCATTGGCTGCGCCCTGACGGTGCTCCACGCGCTGGGAACCGGATTCCTTGAGAAAGTCTATGAAAACGCGTTGGTCTACGAGCTCCGCAAGTCTGGGCTCGCCGTCTCACAACAACATCCCATGGCCGTTCGATACGATGGGATCGTGGTCGGGGAATATACTGTTGACCTACTCGTCGAAGACATCGTCCTCATCGAATTGAAGGTAGCCAAGGCGATCGACGAGATTCATCTCGCGCAATGCCTGAACCATCTGAAAGCCACGGGCTTGCATCTCTGCCTGCTACTCAACTTCGGCACGCCTCGCCTTGAGATCAAACGTAAGCGGCGTGCTGAGGCCACCTTGTGTTGAGTGGGTGTCGTGCGCTGATGGTTCGGCATGGATGTCAAATCGCTTGGAACCCCGACCCCCATTTCGCGTCCAATAGCGACCCCCTGACCAGCCGCGATTGAAGCGTACTGGATGCTGTCGGGTTGATGGTTGTGCTGTGGGTAAGTGGCCCGCCGGAGCGACCGCCAAGAGTCTGGCGCAGGCGGGCCACTTATCCACAGCGGGTTGGGAGATATGCCGACGACTGCAACATCTATGTGCGGTCGCAGGCGGCAGGCGAGCGGGTGATGGCGTCGGTGACGTTGTTCCTGGAGAACCGGCTGCGGCTCAACGTCAACCGGCAGAAGAGCGCAGTCGCCCCGATCGGAGAACGCGAGTTCCTCGGCCACCGTCTAGGCAAGGGAGGGGCGCTTGGCATCGGGCGCAAGAGTCTGGCCCGCGCCAAGGATCGTCTGCGTGAGATCACTCGGCGCAATCGCGGGGACTGCTCGATGGAGCAGATGATCGAGCAGACGAACCGCTTCTCCACGGGCTGGGTGACATACTACCGCCACGCTCAGAGCACGAGCACGCTGCGCGACCTTGACAGATGGCTCCGTCGCAGTTGCGCTGCGTCCAGCTCAGGCGCTGCAAGCGCGTCCGCACGATCATCGACTTCCTGATCGACAATGGCGTGACGCGGGTAAATGCCTTCAAATTGGCTTCGTCGGGCAAGGGGTGGTGGCGCTTGACCGACAGCCAGCAGGCCAAGACAGCCATGCCCGTCGCGTGGTTCGACGCACGCGGGCTGACCAGAATGGCCAACCATCACGCCGCACTCAATCTTGTCGGAAACCGCCGTGGTACGTGATCCGTAAGCCCGGTGGTGTGAGAGGGGGACGCCGCGAGGCGTCTCCCTACTCGATTTCCTCGTGTGCAGCTACAAAGACGTGGATGGTGGGCCTTCGCTCACCATGACGGCGACGAGTGGCCGATGAGACTCGTGGCCCCGTCAGCCCTCGTAACGCTTCACCGCGACCACCGCATTGGTTCCGCCGAATGCAAAAGCGTTGCTGATGGCGGCCCGGATCGGACGCTCCCGCGCATGACAAGGCGTCACATCGAGATCACACTCGGGATCGACTTCCTCGATGTTGATGGTGGGCGGAACGATCCCGTGGCGGATCGCCTCGATGACCGCGATCAACTCGAGCGAACCGCTCGCGCCAAGCGCGTGCCCATGCATTGATTTGGTCGAGGAGATCGACAGGCGCCTGGCCGCGTCACCGAACACCGCCTTGAGGACCTTGATCTCCGTGATGTCGTTGGCGACGGTGCCGGTGCCGTGCGCGTTGATGTAGTCAATGGCATCGACCGAGACGCGGGCGTCGGCAAGACACGCTCGTATCGCGGCGGCCGTACCTTCGATCGTCGGCGCCACCAGGTCGGCTGCATCAGCGCTCATCCCCACCCCGGCGATCTGCGCCAGGATCTCTGCCCCGCGCGCCTTGGCGTGATCCGCCCGTTCGAGTACCACCATGCCCGCTCCTTCGGCGAGCACGAGACCTTTGCGATGCCGATCGAACGGCCGGCATGTGTCGGGCGCCATGACGCGTAGCGCCTCCCACGCCTTCAGGATCCCGTAGGTCAACGGCGCCTCCGTGCCGCCGACGATCGCTGCATCGATGACGTTGCTGCGCAGCAGCCACACGGCCGTTGCGATCGCGTGGTTGGACGATGCGCACGCCGAAGAGACGGTGAACACGGGGCCGCGGATGCCGAACGCCATACTGATCTGACTTGCCGGCGCACTCGGCATGACCCGCGGCACACTGAACACGTTGGCGCGCTTGGCACCTTCAAGGAAAAGCCTGCGGTACAATTCGTCGATCGTCTCTCCCCCTGCCGTGCCGACGCCGACCAGGCAACCGGTTCGGTGTCCAACCTGCTCGATCGGCAAGCCCGACTGTGCGAGCGCCTGCTGGGCCGCAACGATCGCCAATACGCTGAAGCGGTCGAGCATCGGCAACCGACGGGCGTCGAGCATTTCGCGAGGATCAGGCGCGGGAATGGCGCCGACGACAGAGACCTTCAGATCGGACGGTGCAGCCTGCTCGAGTTTGCCGAGACCGCAGCGCCCGTCCTGCAGAGCCGACCAGAATGCGGCCACCGAATGGCCAAGCGCCGAAACGCACCCGGCGCCGGTGACCACGACAGGCTCATGCTGCACTGCTGCGTCCTTCAAGCCCGAGCGAGTGGCCCAGCTCGATAAGGTTCGCGACAGTCTTGTAGGCGTTCCAGGCCTCGACCGCGTCCCCCGGTATGGTCACGTCATATTCGTCTTCGATCGTCATGATGATCTCGACCAGATCGAGTGACGTAACGCCCAGTTCGGACAGGACAAACTCCGGCTTGATCACCGACGGGTCCAAATGGGCCTGTTTGGCAATCACTCTCATAAGCGCGTCTGTCATCGTCTCTTCCATGGTCACCTGCCGGCGTTGTTTCTGTTCGACTATAGGCCATCGACGACGCCCGATCTGACCTCGGCCAGTCGGGCCACGAGCCGCCGCACGCGCCGCATCAACTTCAGATTCTCCATCGCCTCGGCGCGCGGCACTGCCGGATATCCAGCATACACCCCGCCAGCCGGAATGTTGGTTCCAACGCAGGCCGCTCCGCCCACAACGGCCCAGGCGCCGACCTTGAGGTGGTCGGCAACTCCCACTCGACCACCGAGCACCGCACCGTCACCGATGACCACACCGCCCGCAAGTCCCACCTGTCCGCAGATCAGGCAATCCGTGCCGATCTCGACGTTATGGCCAATCATCACGAGATCATCGATCTTGGTGCCGGCACCGATACGCGTCGGCTTCAGCGTGCCACGGTCGATCGAGGTCAGTGCGCCGACCTCCACATCATCACCGACCTCAACGATCGACAAGGCATGAATTTTCAGCAATTCGTTCCGCTCCGGATCGGTCGGCGCCGCACCGGCAGGGCCTTGTGCCGCTTCGAGCGCGCCAGGCCGCGTCGGCACAAAACTGAACCCATCCGCACCGATCGACGCGTTATGGTGCAGGACGACGCGATCTCCCACGCGGCATCCCCAGCCGATGCGAACGCCGGGATAGACGAGGCAATCCGCGCCGAGCGTCGCGCCGGCCGCCAGCGTCGCTTGCGACAGGATCACCGAGCGGGCCCCGACAGATGCGCCCGGGCCGATGACAACCAAGGGTCCGACCGTCGCCCCTTCACCGATCATCGCATCCGATGCGACCACGGCGCTCGGATGTACGCCCGGATGAACCTCGGGACGATACCGGAACACCTGCGTGATCGCTGGCAGACTGGAGCGGGATCGAGGCATGAAGATCACAGTCTGAAAGCTCTGAAGCGGGATTTGCGTGCCCTCCGGCACGAGCGCGATCTTTGCCTGACTTGCCCCTAGGATCCTGATTGTATCCGCCGAGGCCGCGATCGCGACATCGCCCTCGCAGGAGGCTTCCGCCGGATGCACGGCACGAGAAATCTCCACGTCGGCAGCGCCCATCACGCGTCCGTCCAACGCTGCAGCCAGCACAGAAGCTTTCATGGTCGCCATTCTGACCCGCGGCTTGAGACAATCAAATAGGTGAAATCCGGTCGTCGTGACACTTCATGTAGCACTTCAGTATGCAAATTGGCACCAGGATTGGTGGTCAGCCGGCTCTATCTTGTCACCGTGGTGCACGACAGACCTGAAATATTCAGCAAGGGCCGCGTCGGCGAGCACAAGGAATCATCGCGGCCAAACGTGGCGCACGTCTTCGCTGGTCCAGCCAGCGATCATCCTGGTCTCCTCTCCGGAGTGGTTTGTTCGTTCGACGCCATGGTCGCTGCATACGCTATGCAAAACCGGCAAAAACCATAATGCTCACGACAGAATCGCAGGGGCGCCGGTGGCCCAGGATTTCATCGCCGCTTTCAGGAACCACTTGTCCATATTTTGCGACGCCCTAGGGAGAACCGCAATCTGTGGCCTGTTCGGACGAGACGACACGGCGGGGCTCCTGCAAATTAGGGGCAACCCCAGGTGGTAGACAGCTTGCCGGACTGATGTGATGATGAGACCACCCACCATGTCAGTGACCGGGGCATCGCATTTGACCGAAAGGCCGCTCAATCGGCGGAAGCTGATCGCGGTAGTCCACGCGGACATGGTCGGCTATAGCCGCCTCATCGGGTTGGACGACATAGGAACGATCGAACGGCTGCGTACGCTGCGCGGCGAGGTCATTGACCCCGCCATCAATGATCATGGTGGCCAGATCGTCCAGACCGGAGGCGATTCCCTGCTCATTGTGTTCGATAGCATCGAGGGGGCGGTACGCTGCGCCGTGCAGGTGCAGCAACAGGTGCAGATACGCGACGGCGACCTTACCCCCGATCGAGCCATTCGGTTCCGCATGGGAATCAACATTGGCGACGTAATTGCCGATGGGACGGATTTGCATGGTGACGTGGTCAACGTGGCGGCCAGGCTTCAGGCAGAATGTCCGCCGGGTGGCATCTGCGTCACGCGACCGGTGCGCGATCATGTGCGCGACCGGCTAAATCTGGCGTTCGACGAACTTGGCGCGCTCGAACTCAAAAACATAGCGCGACGGGTCGAGGCATTTGTGTTGCGGCTTGAGCCAGAAGCCGCCGGCATGCCCAAGGCTTCGTCGAACCAGCAATTACGCTCGATGCCGACCCGACCTCGCCCGTCTGTCACGGCGACGATGCCAGGTCAGGGTGTTCCGAGTGTTAGACCCACACCGGAAGAGGCTGTTGTCGCGCTCCGACAAATCGTGAGGGCGTGGGAGCTCGATCGGTTTGACGCAACAGCGCTGGTCGGCGTTCCTGGGGGCAACATCGCGGCAATCGTGTGGACAGAAGACCTGCTGCTGCGCGTTGCTTGTCTGATCGATTTGGAGCAGGCGTTCCTGAAGCTGGATCCCAAGGGAGGTATCCCACGGTGGGTCACAACACGAAAGCCAGGACCATTCTTTGGCGATTCCTCACCACTGCAGATGATGACCGGCAGCACGCGTAAGATGGCGGAGCTGCTGCAGCAGGTCGAACGGTGGAGTGCCGGTCGGCACTGATCTCATAAGGCCGGTCGCTCACCAGCCCGGGACCAGTAGCCGCCTGATGGGGCAGCTGCCGGTCTCGGTTCAGCTCAATCGCAGAGCTTGACGTCGAGCACATACCAGCACTTGGGACCAGTGGTCTGCGCCACGGGCTGGACCGGATGCTCGTCGGCAACCCGCGAGAAGCCGTATCCATCGACCTGCCAGTGGCCCGCCGGGGCGCTGTAGGACGACAGGAACTGCGCTTCCGCCTTCGATGCCGCGTGCCCGTTGACGACGTAGTCCTGGGCGTGGGCCAAAGGCGCGAATGCGTTGAGGGCCACTGTTGCGGCGGCTAGAACCAGAAACTTGCCCATGACCCACTCCGTTCGCTTTTGGCCCCAAGGGGCGGTTCGTGACGCGACGGAAATTGGCCTCGGACGGGCCGTACCGATATGAAGTGATTCACTGCTCGCGGACCAGCGGCTGGAGAGTTTTACCCGACAAAATCCCGGATTGAAGTCTGTCTGTTCCCGGCCGGCGGTGAGGTCGGTGACAATGGCTGACGCCTCCTGCCGGATCGGGTCAGCCGGCCGCGCGTCTAGCTTGCTTTCGCGCTGCCGTCACCGGGAGACGCCCCAGGCCAAAGCGTTTCGCCAATTTGGAGCGCACCTTTGCGTAGTCCGGTGCCACGATGGGATACGACACCGGGAGACCCCACTTCTGCCGGTATTGATCCGGCGTGAGCTGGTGATCGGTCCCAAGATGCCGCTTCAGCATCGAAAAGCGCTTGCCACATTCGAGGCAGACAAGGTGGTCCGAGAAAACAGATTGCTTCACCGGCACAGGTGATTTCCCGTTTGACGACTCAGGCCCACGCTCAGCATCCGCCAGGGCGCGATGGACATCGTGGATCAGCTTTGGGACGTCTGCAGAAGAGATCGCATTTTTCGCTAGATGCGCAGAGACGATTTGCGCCGCGAGAGTACGCAAGTAATCGCGGTCGGTCATATGGCCCTCTACAATTCGGACTGGAGAACCTATGATCGCCAATCACTTTGTCTACGGGTTGGTGCGGATGTGGATGTAATTTCATTCGCTTGGCCAATTCGAGGACCAGGCTGGCTCGGGGGGAGGCGCTCATCATGATGGCAGCACTGTGCAGATGGCGAACGACGGCAGGGTTCGCCATGCTGGTCTTTCTGGCAATGGCCTTCCTGCCGGGCCCAGCGTCCGCGGGTGCGCTCGACCGCATTCGCCAGGACAACGTCATCCGCGTCGCGTGGCGCGCCGACGCGCCGCCCTTTTCCTACAAGAACGACAATGAGCAACCCGCCGGATTGATGGTTGATCTCTGCCAGGCGGTCGTCAGACGGCTCGCACAGCAGTTGAATCTGCCGTCTTTGAAAATAAGCTATCTCACGGTGACTGCGGTCGATCGCTTCGAGGCAATTCAGCAGAACAAGGCCGATCTGCTCTGTGAGCCAACCAGCAGCACTCTGTCACGCCGCAAGCTCGTGGATTTCTCGGTGACGACGTTTGTTGACGGCGCCAGCCTCATGATCACATCAGACGGACCGCATAATCTACAGGAGCTGGCTGGACGGACAATCGGCGTACTGGCCGGCACGACGACAGAGCAGGAGCTGCGCAATACGCTCAGTGGCGCCGGGATCACCGCAGAGGTCATTCCAGCCAAGACCCACGCAGAGGGCCAGGCAATGTTGGAAAATGGCAAGACCTCAGCCTACTTCGCCGATCGATCGATCCTGATGGCGCTTATCGCGAACAGCAAGGCACCCGAGAAATTGAGACTGGCAGATTCCTACCTGACCATAGAAACCTACGCATTGGCCTTGCCGCACGGCGACGACGATTTCCGGCTCGAAATCGATCGCGCGCTCAGCCATATTTATGGCTCCGGCGAAATCACCGCAATTCTGGAGCACACATTCGGCAAGAACTTCCAGCCAGGGCCGATGCTGCAGATGGTTTACCTGCTCTCAGGATTGCCTGACTAAACTAGAATGCAATTACCTGACCTGCCGTGGCAAAGACGTAGCTGGCTATGAACTACCAACCGAGCGTCCCCCTGCGCGAATCTCGGACGATGAGGTGTCAAGGCGGAAACGGTGCTCAGGGATTTCGGTGAAGAGATTGGCATGGCGCCGCGGTACGGGGATTTCGTTCAGCGCGCGTAGGCGCCCAGCCGCGTCGATCCGCACGGCTACCAGAAAGCTGCACTTTGAATTAGCGATTTCCTCGAGCGCCGCGTGCATTCGTACCTCGTCATCGCCATAATACCTCGGTGCGATCAGCCGTTCCGCTGTATCCGCACCGATCACAAATGTAGCCCCCGGAAACAAGCGCGCCTTCTCGAGGAAGGTTGGCGCCCGCGTGAGTTCGACCGGCCACTTCCAGGCGAATTGTGCGAGCCGATGTCTCACCGTCTCGGCCGCCAGCGGTGGCTTGTCGACATTGGTAACAGAGATTTCGAACGCCACGGGCTGCTGCCTGACCTCTTCGGCGATCCGCGCCAGCAACACATGTCCCTCATGCAGCGGGTTGAAGGAACCTGGCAACAGCACGAGTGGCCGAGGCGCTGACAGTATCATCTGGCCATCGCGCTGCACGGTGACGCGATCGACCTCGCCCGCCAGGAGCTGATCGATGGAATCCACGGTCGGGACGACCATTTCGGAAAATTGTTCATCCGCATCGAGCAGGCTGCGCGGCGACGGTACGGCAACGCCGCATGCGTGGGCCAGCCACAGGACGATTGCGCGCGAAACCAGGTCTTCTTCGGCGGCGCGATCACGCCGGCCTTTGGCCAGCACGCCGGTGCAGTGCGCGGTGCGTGCAGAGTCGGCGAACGCGATGTGAAATCGATGCTCGCCTCTACGGGGACGATCGCTCACCAGTGCCGCCGTCGCGCCGAGACCGACCGGATCGGTGGCCGCCGGCATGAATCTGGCTGCGCGTGCCCGTACGTTTCGTGCCATCGCGATCGCGGTGTCGGCACTGCTTGCCTGTTCCGGTGCAAAGCCGAGAAACGCCGCAAGCGCCAGGGCGTCGTAGGGAACCTGCGCCTCGATCAACAGCCGAGACGCGCCGGGAACCCGCAGCAACTCGCTGATCGCGCCACTGCCGCCGCCGGTTATTGCAAGTGCAGCCTTGCGGCCGGACGCGTGCAATGCGGAGATTAATTGTTGCCACGCAACGTCCGACGGGCTCATGGTGCGTGTGTCTTCCGAAGCTGAAAAGTATCTCGCTGAGCGTGAGAGGCAGTTCGGACAGAGTCAATCGGCCCCCTGACAGGCGGAGATAAGCGAAGTGCGGGTCGTCTCATGGAACATGGCATTCCGCGACCTCGAAGCAGCGAAACGGCAAGGGGATCTGCTGCGCAAACTCGCCCCGGACCTGATGCTGCTGCAAGAGCTCAATCCCGGTTCGTCGACGGCCCTCAAGGAGGCCGCTGGCGCCGACTGGATGATCAGGGCGATCGATCTGCGTATCCCGGAACCGCACGACGCACCCGTTCGGCGGCACGGTGTCGCCATCGCCGGCAACGGGTCGCCTCCCGGCCGTTCGTGGCTGCTCGAAGGGATTCGGCAATCGGAGCGGATACTGATCATTGAGACACAAACGGATGGGACGCCGTTTATCGCGGTGAGCTATCACGCTTCGCCAGGCGTAGCCTTCGGAATCGTCAAGCCGCAGCAGGCGGTCGCCTTCGCTTCGTGGTTGATTACGCAGAACGGGCCGTTGTTGTTGGGTGCCGACGCCAACACGCCGTTGATTGACGCGCTCGACTTTGCCAATACCCGGACGCACTGGCATACCGGCCACCGGCGCCTGCTCGGCGAGCCTGGAGATGATCGTCTGTTCGGCCCCGCCAAGGTGCACGATCTCGATGACGCGCTGCGCCGCTGGCTCGCCCTTCATCCCGATGAATTGGTCAGGCTTTACGCTAGCGACCCGTCCGGGCCCCTCGCCATCACCCACCGGACTGGGAAGCGGAAGAACTCGCCGGGAACGGGACGGCGCTTCAATTCCGTCTGGGTCAGCCGCCATTGGGTCGTGCGACACATCGAACACCTTTACGAGGAAGGCATAGCGGCGGGCAGCGACCATGCGCCGGTGATGGTGGACCTCGAACTGGCGGGTGGGCCAGGGAAGGAAGAGGAAAGGCGCTTGGGGCGGGCCCTATTCTCACGCCCGCTGATTGAGGATCGCTCGCTCCGCGATCCGTACGGTTGGTCGCGCAGTGTGCTGCTGACGACTTCGTCCTTCGCCCGATCGCAAGGTGCTTCGGTATCGAGGTCGGGCGGCTACGTATCTTTCAAAGGCAGCAGGCACGTTGCATTCGCCGTACGTCCGGCAACCCTTGCGCCAGGGTTCCCTCAGAGAGAACAATGAGCGCCGAGGCAATGAAATCGCGGTCACGCCGCCAAGGGGAGAGAAAGCCATGGACCTCGGATTGCAAGGCAAGCATGCGATCGTGACCGGCGGCAGTCGGGGCATCGGCAAAGCCATCGCGCGGGAACTGGCGCGCGAAGGCGTCGATGTGGCGGTCGTAGCGCGCAACAAGGAGGCTCTGGAGGCGACGGCACGCGAACTTGGAGCTGAGACGAACCGGCACATCCTTCCCCTCGCGGCTGATGTCACCAGCAAGGAGCAGGTGGACCGCATGGTCGCCGAGGCGGCGCAGCAACTGGGCGGCGTGCACATCCTGGTCAACAGCGGGTCCGCGCCAGGCGGTTCGGCCACCGCGACCGGCCCGATCGAAACTGTCGTCGACGAGGATCTGATAGAGGATTTCAACGTGAAGTATGTCGGCGCGCTGCGCTGCTCACGCGCCGTCATTCCGTTCATGAAGACGGCGGGCTGGGGCCGCATCATCAACATCAGCGGCGGTAACGCACGCAATGCCGGCAATCTCAGTGGCGGAGCACGCAACGCCGGCCTGGTTCACATGACCAAGACGCTGGCGGTCCAGTTGGGTCGTCATGGGATCACGGTCAATTGTATCCATCCCGGCACGACCCGCACCGAGCGCACGCCGAGTTTGCTCGCGGCCCGCGCCACCCAACTGGGCGTATCCCCGGAAGAAGCGGAGCGGCAGGATTTTTCCCCCAACTCATCGCGCGGCAACGCCATCTGCCGCATGGTGGACGCCTCGGAGGTCGCATTCGTCTCGGTATTCCTGGCCTCGGACAAGGCCTGGGCGGTCTCCGGCGAACTGGTCTCGGCAAGCGGAGGGGCCGGGCGCTCGGTGTACTACTGAGCCGCACTCACACCAGGTCCCAACGAACAAACAGGAGGATGGCCATGCCAGTGATCGACGTTCAGGTGCATCCCTTCGATCGGAACCACCCCGGCCGGCCGTGGGCCAGTCCCTCGCACGGACTGGACTCCGCCACGGGCGAGGAGATGGTCGCCGCCATGAACAGTGTCGGCGTCGACGGCGCGATCATGGTGTCGTCGTTCAGCGCCTATGAATACGATCCGAGCTACGCACTCGAGGTGTACAACACGTATCCAGACAAGTTTCGGGTCGTGACGCCGGTCGATGCGACCGATCCGGCGATCGACGATGTGGTGGCGAAATGGGCGGGGACGCCAGGCGCGCGCGGCATTCGCATCCGTATGCGCGACGGCCTGCCGATGGACGCCGACCATCCCGGCCTGAACCGCGCTTTCGCCGCCGCCGCCAAACATGGTTTGCCTGTCAATTTGCTTTGCTGGGGCATCCTGGACAAAGGCCTGCCGCACATCCAGCGACACCCCGACACAGTCATCGTGATTGACCATCTCGGCCTGCTGCAACCCGCTCGTCCGCCGGTTCCGGCCGACGCTTGGGCCGATCTGCCGAAACTGCTCGCGTTGACCCAATACGGAAACGTAAGGGTGAAGATCAGCGGTGCCTGCACGATGTCGCACCGTCCTTTCCCGTACGACGACATCTGGGAGCCGGTGCTGCGGATCATCGATGCGTTCGGGCTGGATCGTTGCATGTGGGGCACCGACTGGACGCGGACGATCGGCATGCTGACCTATGAGCAGGGTGTCGCGCCATTCCGCAACTCCACACGCCTGTCCGACAGCGACAAGGCGGCGCTGATGGGCGGAACGTTGCAGAAAATCTACAAGTGGTAGCGCGACAGCGACGATGCGAAACTTACATCGGCTTATGGGCCAAGATCAGCTAGAAGGTCCGCCGCCATCGCCTTCACATCGTAGCCCGACCCGCAATTGAAACGCTGCGCGGTAAGTTCCTGGCCCGGCTTGCTGACGGTGAAGGTTGGCCCGTCCTCCGCAATGGCGAATTCAACCTGAAACCCGCTTCGGCTGTCGGCGACAAGGATCGGTGGATTTCCATCGCGCAACCCCAGCAGGAACGCTTTGGCTTCGTCCGTCGCCAGGTCGAGATGCGGCATCACCCGAGGGGAATCATCCTCCGTCGGCTCGCCGGTGATCGAGATGGTCATGCTCGACCGGTTGATGGCTGGTACCTCGGGAATGCATCGGAACGTGAGGGTGCGATCGCCATCGCCGCCAATTTTGACCGGTCCCGGCCGCCGCGCTGGCGACAGGGAGGGCATGGGCGCGTGCGGGAGGTGAGATAACGGCAAGAACTCAGCAGAACGGCGCGCAAATCGGGATGCTGGCACGACCAGTGGGCCTGGTTCGCCGGTTGGAAAATCGGGTATCGGTGCGTCGATCGGAGCACCGGGTATGGGCTTGAGGGTCATGGCAATGCCTCGTGGCAATAGATCGGAGGGGGTATTCCAGACGGTGACGCTGACGGCGCGACGCCAGCCACAACTTGCCAACCAATAGCCGCCACGGTACTGCAGCGCGGTCGCAACAGGAAGCCTGGATGGCGCGCTGGCACGGTCCGCGGCTTGGGCGCGCGGGCCAGTGTCGGTTCAGCCAGTATTTGCGTTCATCTCTTCTGATCTGCGTGCATTTGCGTTTCCCTCTTTTACTGCGGGCAGCCGGTGTGGCGAACATGGCATGGGTTCCACGGAAAGCCCGTGTGTAGAAAAATGGGGGAATTGCGGGTAGAACCATCATCGAATGGCCCAGGAGACGGTTGTGGCGTTGCTCATCGTTGATCTCGACAAGCATATCGGCAACGCCAAGGCATGGCGCGACACGTTCGAGGCACAGCTTCCCGATCTGGAAATCCGCATTTGGCCTGATGCGGGAAAGTTGGCGGACATCGAATATCTCGCCTTCATGCATCCCAATTTCAATTCTCTTCCCAGTTTTCCGAATTTGAAAGCCATGTTCAGTCGCTCTGCCGGGGTCGAGTCCTTCGTTGATCATCCAAAGCTGCCGAAGGCGCCGCTGTGCAAGGTCGAGCCGCCAGGCGGCGATCCGATGATGACGGAATACGTCGTCATGCATGTCCTTCGTTTTCATCGTGACATGCCCGGGTATCAGGCGGCTCAGGCCAATCGGGAGTGGCGCCGCACGACGATTGTGCGACCCGAGCAAAGGCGTGTCGGATTCCTCGGCTTCGGCATGATGGCGAAGGCGCCGGCGCTCGTGTTGAAGTCGCTCGGTTTCAAGGTCTCGGCCTGGGTTCGACATCCACGGGACGAAGGTGGCATTCCGATCTACCACGGCCCCGACCAACTTGAGCCATTTCTTCAGCAGACCGACATCGCCGTCTGCCTTCTGCCGCTGACGAGGGAAACAGAGGGCATCTTCTGCGCGCGCACCTTTGCCATGATGCCACGAGGGGCGATGCTGGTGAATGTCGGGCGCGGCAAGCATGTGGTGGATGAGGACCTGATCAACGCGCTCAATTCGGGGCAGCTGTCATACGCTGCGTTGGACGCGCTGTGGCCTGAGCCGCTACCGCCAACGAGCCCGCTTTGGCTACACCCCAAGGTTACCGTGATGCCGCACGTGGCACGGCGGCCGACCGTCGCTCAACTCGTCACCGAGATCGCGGCGAATATCCGAAGCGTCGAGGCCGGCGGTCGACTTTTGCAGGAGATCGACATCACTGCGGGATATTAGTTTGGGGCCGCAACGCCGGATGTCCGGATTGCCGGCTTCAACGAAATCCTTATTCCTTGAGCGATCTCGGACCGCTGACGAACGGACTGCCCCGAAGATAAAATCGCAGGAGGCGGTTCGCATCCCGCGAAATACCGATCCTGATGCTCTGCCCGATTTCGCCGGGTTCGTGGTCACCGCGTCCGAGCCATAGAGGGCCTTGCCGGCAAAGATCGAGCCCATCGAGCCGACGATCAACCCGCAACGCCGCGGCGAGCCTTCCTGGTCCTCGCGCCAGGTCGCGCAAGCGCTCGATGCCGCGATTTCGCCGCATGATCGGAATGCCTTCGAGCGGCTCGAGCGCCCTGATCAGGACACCGGCTCCGATCCCGGGCATCTCGCTCGAGACATTCAGCATGTATGAGACGCCGTAGGCGAGATAAACGTAGGCGTGCCCTCGCTCGAAAAACAGCGAACGATTACGCCGGGTCATCCCGCGATAGGCGTGCCCTGCGGCGTCGCCAACGACATACGCCTCGGTCTCAACAATACGGCCGCTTGCAAGGCCTTCAGGCAATTCCCGCACCAATACCGTGCCGATGAGATAGCGGGCGAGAGCGATCGTATCGATCGGCAACTCAGAGCGTACGAGCGAGTGACAGTCCGCCATCCTTACGGCGGCCAGGTTTCAGGGCATCAGTTCGACCCATTGCGCGCGCGAAGGCCCGGGCTCGAACGGATCGCCGAAATACTGGGCCTCGCGGGCCACCTTCCCATCGAGGAACTCCATGATGCTCACGGTGTACGAGGGCTGCCCATCATAGATAATGACATATTCAGTGACCCAGAGGTCGCCTGCGCCGATTATCCGCCGTACTGTGAAGCGTTTCCGGTTCGGCTGCGCGGTGCGAGATAACTGTATCTTTTGCCGCCCGCGGATGCGCTCGCCCGATTGCGGATATTCGAGCACCGCGTCCTCTCGGTAAATCTGGTGCTCCGCCTCGAAGTCGTTCGCATCGGAGGCGGCCCAGTGGTGATCCAGAGCCGCTCGAATATCCCGGTCTTCCATGTTACATCTCCCCGACGATCGCCATCGATATTAAGCCATCGTAGCATGCGCTGGCCTGGTGCTTGTAGCGGGGCTGGCCCTTGCTTCGGGCCGTGGTTTCAGTTTGAAAGAGAACAGTCCGAACGTGGGATCAACGAACAACGCCAGAGGTGGGACCATGCGACCGAACAAGATCAAGCAGATGTGGCGTGCCGGGCAATGCGCGACGCTGGGATGGCTCTCCGTGTCCCACGGGTTCACGGCCGAGGTCATGGCGCGTCAGGGCTTCGATGCCCTGTGCATCGACCTGCAGCACGGAACCGCTGAAATGCAAGACGTCGGCCCCTTGCTGCAGGCGATCTCGCAGACCGACACGGTCCCGGTCGTTCGGGTTGCATGGAACGAGCCGGCGACCATCATGAAGGCCCTTGACCTCGGCGCCTATGGCATCATTGTACCGCTGGTCAATACCGCCGAGGAAGCCGCGATGGCGGTGGCTGCGTGCCGTTATCCGCCTGTCGGAATGCGCTCGTCGGGGCCGGTTCGCGCCGTGCACTACGGCGGCGCCGACTACGTGACGCACGCCAACGACGAGATCGTCATCATGGCCATGATCGAGACGAAGGAAGGCCTAGCCAACCTCGATGCCATCTGCGCCACGCCCGGCCTCGACGCTGTCTACATCGGGCCAGCCGACCTGTCTTTCGCATTAGGCCTGGCGCCGCGCGGCGATAACCCTGATCCGCTCCATCTCGCCACCTGCGACAAGATCCGGGAGGCAGCGCATAAGCACGGCATCAAGTGCGTCATGCACTGTGCCGGTGCGGCGTTCGCGGCAGGTGCGGTGAAGCGCGGCTTCGACATGGTGATGCTGACGTCCGATCTGTCGTGCATGGTCGCTGGCGCGCGAATGCAGCTCGACGAGCTCAAGTCCAAGACGGCCTGACGATGGCGCCATCGTAGCCGGCGATCTCGACACGCGCTCTCACGGAGCGCTATCGAGACCGCGGAGAAGGGTGAACAAGTGGCTGGCGTCCAACGCCGCGAAGTATAAGTGGCAAGCGGTGGCCGCGCATTGAGCTCTCAACTTGCAACGAACAGCCAAGAATTAGGATCTCGCGATGGCGTAGGAGCTAGCCTTCAGGGACGAGGCGGCGGCGGAGTACGACCGCGCCTTCGCACACGTCACCGCGCATTTCATGCCCTTCGTGTTGCGGGCCGCCCACGTCGCACCGGGTATGCACGTCCTCGACATCGCGACGGGCGCTGGGCTTTCGGCCGATGCGGCCCTCGCCGCTGTCGGCCCCGCAGGCCATATCATCGCCGCTGATGTTTCGCCGGCTATGGCCAAGAAGGCGCGTGAGCGTCTTGGCAAAGCGCCGAATACTTCAGTCTCTGTCGAGGACGGGCAGGCGCTTTCGTTCGCGGATTGCAGTTTCGACGCAGTACTGTGCAATCTCGGGCTGAATCGCCCGATTGATAGCGTCGGGGTGTCAGCCCCAGGTAAGCACCTACGGAAGATGATCGCTTGAACCTGTCGGGATCTTCGATCGTCGATACGAAGGCGAGTGCGACCACGGTGCCAACCCGCGGGTACTGTCATTAGGCGCCGGGCAGTCTCATCCGCTCGCGCTCGCCGTCGAACAATGCGCTCATATCCGGCGAGCTGCTCGCGCGTTGCGATCAGCACCGCGAGCAGCGGCTCGATGATCGCAACAACCGTCGTGGGCTGGTCGGCGATCGCGGTGCGCACAAGGTCTTCAAACCGTCCACCCTTCGCCCGCCTGACCACCAGGCCGAACACCTTCAAGAGACCTCGGATCGCGTTCGCCAGCGTCACGCTCTGAGCAACCAGATGTGCACGGGCGCTGAGCATCGCCCGCAGCGTGTGT